>CBIFVM010000026.1:0-55081 GCA_966186235.1 uncultured Pseudomonas sp. | reverse complement strand
CCTCCTGTTTACACAGGAATTATGGTGTTGCGTTGACCAATTGAATCCGCCGGCGAAAGCGGCCGTTACCACAATGGATCAGTGACGGCTGCTTCTGCCATGTAGTTGCCGCTTCAGGCGCATCAAGATCGTGAACAGGTTCTAAGCCCCAATTATTACCAGGCACTACATGCGCAGCGGCCTGGCATGCCCGAAATAGAGATGCGGATTGCGTACGTCGTGATGTTTTTTCGCTTTAAACCGGTTGTGGAGGTAAATAGCCGGTAAAGAGGCTTTGCTTCATGCCGAGGAGTGCTTATCGTTCACGCTCCTCACAGGAAGCGATCTGGCTCATGTCCGAAGTAAACACAACGCCCAGCACCCCATCCTCGAAACGTCAGTGGTTCATCGGTCTGCTCTTGCTGGCGTTGATCATCGTGCTGATCTGGTGGTTCTGGCCCAGCAAGGCCGAGCCCCGGGGCGAATCCGGCTGGGGTTTCGACAACGTGCCGGTGCGCATCGCCCAGGTCGAATCCCGCGACTTCCCCATCGTGCTCAAGGCCCTGGGTACGGTCACCGCCTACAACACCGCCAATGTTCGCGCCCGCGTCGATGGTCAGCTGACGGAGGTGCTGTTCAAGGACGGCCAGCCGGTCAAGGCCGGCGACGTGCTGGTGCAGATCGACCCGCGGCCCTACCAGATCGCCCTGCAGCAGGCCCAGGGCACCCTGGCCGAAAACCAGGCCCAGCTGCGCGCCGCCGAAAAGGACCTGGCGCTGTATCGCGGCCTGTTCAAGGAGGACTCCATCGCCCGCCAGACCCTGGACACCCAGGAAGCGCTGGTCAACCAGTACCGCGGCACGCTGCAGAACAACCAGGCTGCCGTCGCCGAAGCCAAGCTGAACCTGGACTTCACCAGGGTGCGCGCGCCCATCGATGGCCGCCTGGGCATTCGCCAGGTCGACCTGGGCAACCTGGTCGCCTCCGGCGATACGGACCCCATCGTGGTCATCACCCAGACGCTGCCGATCTCAGTGGTGTTCACCCTGCCCGAAGGCGAGCTGTCCGCCGTGCTGAAGCAGGTTCGCAGCGACCGCAAGCTGGTGGTGCAGGCCTGGGATCGCAGCGAGAAGCAGCAGTTGGCCGAGGGTGTGCTGGAGAGCCTGGACAACCAGATCGATACCGCCACCGGCACGGTCAAGCTCAAGGCGCGCTTCGAGAATGCCGACGAGATGCTGTTCCCCAACCAGTTCGTCAATGCCCGGCTACAGGTCTCGGTGCGCAACGACGCCCTGGTGGTGCCGGTGGCCGCCGTGCAATTCGGCGCCAGCGGCACCTTCGCCTACGTGATCGATGGCGAAGACAAGGTTCAGGTACGCCAGATCAAGGTCGGCCCCAGTGATGGCGAGTTCACGGTGATCGAGGAGGGTGTCGCGGCGGACGAGCGGGTCGTGGTCGAAGGCACCGACCGCCTGCGCAAAGGCAACAAGGTGGAAGTGATCGGCGAGGGCACCAGCGAGCCGCCCGCTACCGGGGAAGCCGCCCCGCGGGTGCGTAGCGCTTCATGAACGTCTCGCGCCTGTTCATCCTGCGACCGGTCGCCACCACGCTGATCATGCTGGCGATCTTCCTCAGTGGCGTGATCGCCTACCGGTTGTTGCCGGTGTCGGCGCTGCCCGAGGTGGATTACCCGACCATCCGGGTGATGACCCTCTATCCGGGCGCCAGCCCCGACGTGATGACCAGCGCGGTGACCGCGCCGCTGGAGCGCCAGTTCGGGCAGATGGCCGGCCTGCAGCAGATGTCGTCGACCAGCTCCGGTGGCGCCTCGGTGATCACCTTGCGCTTCAACCTCGAGGTGCAGCTGGATGTCGCCGAGCAGGAGGTGCAGGCCGCCATCAATGGCGCCACCAACCTGTTGCCCAATGACCTGCCGGCACCGCCGGTGTACAGCAAGGTCAACCCGGCGGACACCCCGGTGCTGACCTTGGCGGTGACCTCCAGGGAATTGCCGCTGCCCCAGGTCAATGACCTGGTCGACACCCGCCTGGCCCAGAAGCTGGCGCAGACCACCGGGGTCGGCCTGGTATCCCTGGCCGGCGGCCAGCGCCCGGCGGTGCGCATCCGCGTCAACCCCGAGGCCCTGGCGGCCTACGGCCTGAACCTCGCCGACGTGCGCACGCTGATCAACGCCAGCAACGTCAACCAGCCCAAGGGCAATTTCGACGGCCCGACGCGGGTGGCCCAGCTCGACGCCAACGACCAGCTGCGTTCGGCCGACGAATACCGCGACCTGATCCTCACCTATGCCAATGGCGCGGCCCTGCGCCTGCGCGACGTGGCGGACATCGTCGACGGTGCCGAGAACCAGCGCCTGGCCGCCTGGGCCAACCGGAACAGCGCGGTGCTGGTCAACGTGCAGCGCCAACCGGGCGCCAACGTGATCGACGTGGTCGACCGCATCCAGGCCCTGCTGCCCAACCTGACCCAGGGCCTGCCGGCCAGCGTCGAGGTGACGGTGCTCACCGACCGCACCCAGACCATCCGCGCGGCGGTGCGCGACGTGCAGCACGAGCTGATGCTGGCCATCGCCCTGGTGGTGATGGTGACCTTCCTGTTCCTGCGCAAGGTGTCGGCCACCCTGATCCCGTCGGTGGTGGTGCCGCTGTCGCTGATCGGCACCTTTGGCGTCATGTACCTGGCCGGCTTCACGGTCAACAACCTGACGCTGATGGCACTGACCATCGCCACCGGCTTCGTGGTCGACGATGCCATCGTCATGCTGGAGAACATCGCCCGCCACCTGGAAGACGGCGAGACGCCGCTCAACGCCGCGCTCAAGGGCGCCAGGCAGATCGGCTTCACCCTGGTGTCGCTGACCCTGTCGCTGATCGCCGTGCTGATCCCGCTGCTGTTCATGGCCGATGTGGTCGGGCGGCTGTTCCGCGAGTTCGCCATCACCCTGGCGGTGGCCATCCTGATTTCCCTGGTGATCTCCCTGACCCTCACGCCGATGATGTGCGCACGCCTGCTCAGGCACGAGCCGGAAGCCGAGCAGGGGCGTTTCTACCGCAGCGCCGGCGCCTTTATCGACGGCATGATCGAGCGCTATGCGGTGGGCCTGCGCTGGGTGCTGCGCCATCAGCCACTGACCCTGCTGGTGGCCATCGGTACCATGGCCCTGACCGTGGTGCTGTACCTGGCGGTGCCCAAGGGCTTCTTTCCGGTGCAGGACACCGGGGTGATCCAGGGCATTTCCGAGGCGCCGCAGTCGATTTCCTTCAGCGCCATGAGCGAGCGCCAGCAGCGCCTGGCCGACGTGATCCTCAGGGATCCGGCGGTGGCCAGCCTGTCGTCCTACATTGGCGTCGACGGCGACAACCCGACCCTGAACAGCGGGCGCATGCTGATCAACCTCAAGCCCCATGCCGAGCGTGACGTCAGCGCCGCCCAGGTGATCGAGCGGTTGCGCCCGGAGCTGGGCAAGCTCGCCGGTATCGAACTGTTCATGCAGCCGGTGCAGGACCTCTCCATCGAGGACCGGGTCAGCCGTACCCAGTTCCAGTTCAGCCTGGAGTCGCCGGACCCGGCCCTGCTGGAAACCTGGTCGGCCAAGCTGGTCGAGGCGTTGCGTCAGCAGCCCGAACTCAGTGACGTGACCAGCGATCTGCAGAGCCGCGGCCTGCAGGTGTACCTGAACATCGACCGCGACATGGCCGGGCGCCTGGGGGTGAGCGTCGCCAATATCGATGATGCGCTGTACGACGCCTTCGGCCAGCGGCAGATCTCCACCATCTACACCCAGGCCAGCCAGTACCGCGTGGTGCTGGAGAGCGCCAATGGCGGCAGCATCGGCCCGGCCGCGCTGCGCCAGATCCACGTGGCCACCGCCGACGGTGACCAGGTGCCGCTGTCGTCCCTGGCCCAGGTTGAGGAGCGCGCGGCGAGCCTGCTGATCAACCATATCGGCCAGTTCCCGGCGGCCACGCTGTCGTTCAACCTCAGCCCCGACGTGGCCCTGGGCGACGCCGTGGCGGTGATCGAACGGGTGCAGCAGGAAATCGACATGCCGGTCAGCGTGCAGATCAATTTCCAGGGCGCCGCCGAGGCCTTCCGCGCCTCGCTGTCCTCGACCCTGCTGCTGATCCTCGCCGCCGTCGTGACCATGTACATCGTGCTCGGCGTGCTCTACGAGAGTTACATCCACCCGATCACCATCCTCTCGACCTTGCCGTCGGCGGGTGTCGGCGCCTTGCTGGCGCTGTTGCTGACCGGCAACGACCTGGGGCTGATCGCGATCATCGGCATCATCCTGCTGATCGGCATCGTCAAGAAGAACGCCATCATGATGATCGACTTCGCCCTCGACGCCGAGCGCCACCAGGGCATGACGCCCCATGACGCGATCTACCAGGCGGCGCTGCTGCGCTTCCGGCCGATCCTGATGACCACTCTGGCGGCGCTGTTCGGCGCCATCCCGCTGATGCTCGCCTCGGGCTCCGGCGCCGAGCTGCGCCAGCCCCTGGGCCTGGTGATGGTCGGCGGGCTGCTGCTCAGCCAGATCCTCACGCTGTTCACCACCCCGGTGATCTACCTGTACTTCGACCGCCTGGCGCGGCGCTTCAGCGGCCGCAGTGCGGCGGGTGTGCCGAGCGCATGAATCTTTCGGCACCCTTTATCCGCCGCCCGGTGGCCACGCTGCTGCTGAGCCTGGCGATCATGCTGCTCGGCGGCGTCAGCTTCGGCCTGCTGCCGGTGGCGCCGCTGCCTAACATGGATTTCCCGGTGATCACCGTACAGGCCAGCCTGCCCGGTGCCAGCCCCCAGGTGATGGCCGCTACCGTGGCCACGCCGTTGGAGCGTTCCCTGGGCGCCATCGCCGGCGTCAGCCAGATGAACAGCAACAGCAGCCAGGGCAACACGCGGATCATGATCGAGTTCGATCTGGACCGTGACATCAACGCCGCGGCCCGCGAGGTGCAGGCGGCCATCAACGCCTCCCGGGAGCTGCTGCCCAGCGGCATGCGCAGCATGCCCACGTACCGCAAGATCAACCCGTCCCAGGCGCCGATCATGGTGTTGTCGCTGACCTCCAGTGTGCTCGACAAGGGCCAGCTGTACGACGTGGCCTCGACCATCGTCGGCCAGAAGCTGTCCCAGGTCACCGGCGTCGGTGAGGTGCAGATCGGCGGCAGTTCGCTGCCGGCCGTGCGCGTGGCCCTGGAGCCGCGCCTGCTCGACCAGTATGGCGTGGCCCTGGACGACGTGCGTGCGACCATCGCCGCCGCCAACGCCAAGCGCCCCAAAGGCGCGGTGGAGGACGCCGAGCGCCACTGGCAGGTGCAGGCCAGCGACCAGCTGGAGCGGGCCGCCGATTACGTGCCGATGATCATCCGCTACCAGGACGGCGCGGCAATCCGCCTGGGCGATGTCGCCCAGGTCAGCGACGGTGTGCAGGACCGCTACAACAGCGGCTTCTACAACGACAAGCAGGCCGTGCTGGTGGTGGTGAACCGGCAGAGCGGGGCGAACATCATCGAGACCGTGGCCGGTATCCGCGCCTTGCTGCCGGAGCTGCGCAGCGTGATTCCGGCCAGCGCCAATCTGGAAGTGGCCATGGACCGCTCGCCAGTGATCCGCGCCACCCTCAAGGAGGCCGAACACACCCTGCTGATCGCCGTGGTGCTGGTGATTCTGGTGGTGTTCGCCTTCCTGCGCCGCTGGCGCGCGGCGCTGATTCCCGCCCTGGCGGTGCCTGTGTCGCTGGTCGGCTCGTTCGCCGCCATGTACCTGTTGGGCTTTTCGCTGAACAACCTGTCGCTGATGGCGCTGATCATCGCCACCGGGCTGGTGGTGGACGATGCCATCGTCGTGCTGGAGAACATTTCCCGGCATATCGAGGCGGGCGAGACGCCGATGGCCGCTGCCTTCAAGGGCGCCCGCGAAGTGGGGTTCACGCTGCTGTCGATGAACGTCTCGCTGGTGGCGGTGTTCCTGTCCATCCTGTTCATGGGCGGGCTGGTGGAGCGCCTGTTCCGCGAGTTCTCCATCACCCTGGCGGTGGCCATCGTCATTTCCCTGCTGGTATCGCTGACGCTGACGCCGATGCTCTGCGCCCGCTGGCTCAAGCCCGAGCCCAAAGAGGAAGCCCGCGAGCCGGGGCGGCTGGAACGTATCGGCGCGGGCATCGTGCGCGGCTACGAACGCAGCCTGGACTGGGCGCTGCGTCACTCGCTGCTGATGCTGATCAGCCTGTTCGCCACCATCGCCCTCAACGTGTTCCTGTTCGTCAGCGTGCCCAAGACCTTCATGCCCCAGCAGGACACCGGCCAGCTGATGGGCTTCATTCGCGGCGACAACGGCCTGTCGTTCCAGGTCATGCAGCCGAAGATGGAAGCCTACCGCCGGGCGATCCTCGCCGACCCGGCGGTGGAAAGCGTGGCGGGCTTCATCGGCGGCAGCAGTGGCATCAACAACGCGATCATCATCGTGCGCCTCAAACCGATCGCCGAACGTGATCTGTCGGCCCAGCAGGTGATCGACCGTCTGCGCAAGGAGGTGCCGAAGATTCCCGGTGGGCGGATGTTCCTGATGCCCGACCAGGACCTGCAGGTCGGCGGGCGCCAGGGGCGCAGCTCGGAAAACGAATATATGCTGATGTCCGGTGATCTGGACGCCCTGCGCGAATGGCTGCCCAAGGTGCGCGAAGCGCTGCGCGCGTTGCCCGAGTTGGCCGACATCGACGCCACCGAAGACGGCGGCGCGCCGCAGATTCGCCTGGTGGTCGACCGCGACGAGGCCAAGCGCCTGGGCGTGGACATGAGCCTGGTGACCGGTGTGCTCAACAACGCCTTCAGCCAGCGGCAGATCTCCACCATCTACGACAGCCTCAACCAGTACAGCGTGGTGATGGAAATCAACCCGCGCTACGCCCAGAGCCCCGAAGCCCTGAGGCAGATCCAGCTGATCACCGCGGACGGCGCGCGGGTGCCGCTGTCGGCCATCGCCCACTGGGAAAACAGCCTGGAAGATGACCGCATCAGCCACCAGGGCCAGTTCGCCGTGGAGAACATCGGCTTTTCCCTGGCCGAAGGCGTCAGCCTTGATCAGGCGACCCGCGCCATCGACCGGGCCGTGGCGCGCATCGCGCTGCCCACCGAGGTGCAGGGCACCCTCGGCGGCACCGGCGCGGCGTTCCAGAAGACCCAGGACAACCAGCCGTGGATGATCCTGATGTCGCTGGTGGTGGTGTACATCGTGCTCGGCGTGCTCTACGAGAGCTACGTGCACCCACTGACCATCCTCTCCACGCTGCCCTCGGCGGGTGTCGGTGCGCTCCTGGCGCTGCAGCTGCTCAACACCGAGTTCAGCCTGATCTCGCTGCTGGGGCTGTTCCTGCTGATCGGCGTGGTGAAGAAGAACGCCATTCTGATGATCGACCTGGCCCTGCAGCTCGAGCGTCACGAGCACCTGAGCCCGGCCGAATCGATCCGCCGTGCCTGCCTGCTGCGCTTCCGGCCGATCATGATGACCACCCTGGCGGCGCTGCTCGGCGCCTTGCCGCTGATGCTCGGCAGCGCCGAAGGCTCGGAAATGCGCCAGCCGCTGGGCATCACCATCGTCGGCGGGCTGATTCTCAGCCAGATCCTCACGCTTTACACCACGCCTGTGGTCTACCTCTATCTCGACCGCCTGCGCCATCGGGTCAACCGCTGGCGTGGCGTGCGCACCGATGCCGCTTTGGAAACGCCCCTATGACTTTTGCTTCCCGTCGAACCCTCTGTCTGCTGGCGCTCAGCGTTGCCCTGGCTGGCTGTGCCATCGGCCCTGATTACCAGCGCCCGGAGATCAGCACACCGGCGGCCTTCAAGCAGGCCGATGGCTGGAAGGCCGCCGTGCCGGCCGACGCCCTGGCACGGGGCGCTTGGTGGGAGCTGTACGGCGACGGCGAACTCAACGCCCTGGTCGGTCGCCTCAACGTCTCCAACCAGAACCTGGCTGCTTCGGAAGCCCAGTACCGCCAGGCCCGCGCGTTGTTGCGCAGCGGCCGTGCGGCATTCTTCCCGACCCTGTCGAGCAGCGCTGGCGTGACTCGAGCCGGGCAGGGCGGTGGCGACAGCACGCTGCGCACCTCCGACGGCATCGCCATTGGCGGCGGCAGTTCGTCGAGCATCAGCAAAAGTTACGACCTGAGCCTCAACGCCAGCTGGGAGCTGGATGTGTGGGGCAAGCTGCGCCGCGGCCTGGAGTCCAATCGCGCGGCGTTCGAAGCCAGCGCCGCCGACCTGGCCGCAGTACGCCTGAGCCTGCAGTCCGAGCTGGTGCAGAGCTATCTGCAATTGCGTGTGCTGGACGAGCAGCAACGCCTGCTCGACGCCACCGTGACGGCCTACCAGCGCTCCCTGCGCCTGACCGAGAACCAGTACCGCGCCGGCATCGTGCCGCGCTCCGACGTGGCCCAGGCGCTGACCCAGCTGCGCAGCACCGAAGCCCAGGCCATCGACCTGCAGTGGCAGCGCGCGCAGCTTGAACATGCCATTGCCGTACTGATCGGCGTACCACCGAGCGAGGTCAGCATCGCTCGCCGCGAAACCCTGCCAGGTCTGCCTGACGTGCCGGCCAGCGTGCCTTCGCAATTGCTCGAGCGGCGCCCTGACGTGGCGGCTGCCGAGCGCCGGGTGATCGCTGCCAACGCCGAAATCGGCGTGGCCAAGGCTGCCTGGTTTCCCGACCTGACCCTGTCTGCCACCGGCGGTTATCGCGGCAGCAGCTTCGCCGACTGGATCAACCTGCCCAATCGCTTCTGGTCGGTAGGCCCGCAGCTGGCCCTGACCCTGTTCGACGGTGGCCGGCGCAGCGCCGAAAGCGAGCGCGTCGAGGCCGCCTACGACCAGACCGTCGCCCAGTATCGTCAGGCGGTGCTGGACAGCTTCCGCGAAGTCGAGGATTACCTGGTTCAGCAGCGTGTGCTGGGCCGCGAAGCCGAGGTGCAGGATCAGGCGCTGGAGGCGGCGCGCGAGTCGCTGCGTTTGATCGAGAACCAGTACCGTGCTGGCACCGTGGACTACAACAGCGTGGTCAACGTGCAGGCCACCGCCCTGAGCAACGAGCGTAGCACCCTGACGCTGCTCGGCAGTCGCCTGACCGCCAGCGTGCAGCTGATCGCCGCCCTGGGCGGTGGCTGGGATGTGCAGCAGCTTGAGGAAGGCGATAAATCAGAGTGATCCGTAGCCCGGGTTAGCCGCAGGCGTAACCCGGGATCTTTGGTGCATAACTCGTAGGGTGGAGCGGGGCGCGTAGCCAAAGTTTTTTGGTCCACCGCTCCTGGGTGTCGCTTCGCTCGACCCGGGCTACGTCTTTGGTCAAGTGTGGCGATACACGCCTTTGCCCGGCAGGCGCTCGCGGTCGTGGGCCGCGTCGAAGTGCAGCGCCGGGCCCTTGGGCACGATGCCGGTCGGGTTGATGGTCTGATGGCTGGCGTAGTAGTGGTGCTGGATGTGCCACATGTCCACGGTCGCCGCCACGCCGGGCCACTGGTAGAGCTCGCGCAGCCAGTTGCTGAGGTTCGGGTAATCGGCGATGCGCCGCAGGTTGCACTTGAAGTGGCCGTGGTACACGGCGTCGAAACGCACCAGGGTGGTGAACAGTCGCCAGTCGGCTTCGGTCAGGTACTCGCCAGCCAGGTAGCGTGATTGCCCCAGGCGGGTCTCCAGTACCGACAGCTCCGCGAACAGCTCGTCGAACGCTTCTTCGTAAGCCGCCTGAGTGGTGGCGAAGCCGGCGCGATAAACGCCATTGTTCACTGCCGGGTAGATGCGCCCATTGAGTGCATCGATTTCACCGCGCAGGGGCTCGGGGTAGAAGTCCAGGCGGTTGCCGGTGATGCCGTCGAACGCCGAGTTGAACATGCGGATGATCTCCGCCGACTCGTTGCTGACGATGCGTCGTTGCTGCTTGTCCCACAGCAGCGGCACGGTGACCCGGCCGGTGTAGTCCGGGTCGTCCTCGGTGTAGCGCTGGTGCAGGAAGGCGAAGCCGTCCAGGGCGTCGCCGCTGGAGCCGTGCTCTGCGTCGAAGGTCCAGCCGTTCTCGCGCATCAGCCAACTGACCACCGAGACGTCGATCAGCGGCTCGAGGCCCTTGAGGGCGCGCAGAATCAGGGTGCGGTGGGCCCAGGGGCAGGCCAGCGATACATAGAGGTGATAGCGGCCGGCTTCGGCGGCAAAGCCACTTTCACCGGATGGTCCGGCCGCGCCGTCGGCGGTGACCCAGTTGCGGCGCTGGGCGTTTTCGCGCTTGAAGCGTCCGCCTGCGCCGGTGTCGTACCACTGGTCGTGCCATTGGCCTTCGATCAGCAAGCCCATGTCGTTTACTCCCGTTTCAATCGATGCCTGGAGTCTACCCAGTCAGCTATCGACCCAGGCCGTAAAAACCGGGTTCAACGAATCGGCTGGCTCGATAGGTGGCGCGCCTGCCAGCGTTTTTCCGCCTCGGCGAAAGCCGCTTCGCGCTGCAGGCCCAGCCCGCGCAGGGCCAGCGCCATGGTGGCGATGATCGCCAGCTGGCCATAGGCATCTTCGGCTTCGCCGCGCCACACGGCTTGCAGGTGAGCCGGGTCGAGACGCTCGGGTTTGACGTGGCGGCGCTCGGAGAGCATCGGCCAGTCTTCGTCCCAGTTCTCGCCGTTCTCGGTGCCATACAGATGGCAGACGGCATCCGGGTTCAGCTCGATCTCGCCGCCGTCACCCTTGACCACGATGGCGTGATCGCCGAGCAACTGGCTGGCCTCGCGGTGCACGGACTGATAACCGGGGTGGAAGATGCTCTGCAGGCCGCAACGCGCCGCCAACGGGTTGAGAATGCGGGCCAGCGAGTGGATTGGTGAGCGCAGGCCCAGTACGTTGCGCAGGTCTATCATGCGCTGCAGGGCGGGCATCCAGTCGCCCAGCGGCATGAAGGCCAGGTTGCGGTGCTCCAGATTGCGCGAAACCTCGTCCCAATTGCGGCACAGCGCAATATCCAGTTCGCCGAGCAATTGCTCGCTGTACAGGCGCCCGGCGGTATGCGCGCCGCCGCCGTGCATGAAGATGCGCAGACCGCTGCCTGCAAGCGCTTTCGCAGCGAGCAGGAACCAGGGCAGGTGGCGCTTCTTGCCGGCGTAGGTCGGCCAGTCGAAGTCGACCTGGATGGCGGGTGCTGCCAGGCGGGCACGCACCGCTTCGGTGAACCCGGCCATTTCCTCGGCGCTTTCTTCCTTGTGGCGCAGCAGCATCAGAAAGGCGCCCAGCTGGGCGTCCTCGACCTTGCCGTCGAGGATCATGCCCATGGCATCTTTGGCTTCTTCGCGGGTCAGGTTGCGCGCGCCGCGCTTGCCCTTGCCGAGAATGCGCACGAAGGTGGCGAACGGGTGTTCTTCGGGGGTGATCAGGTTCATAGGCAATTGGTCGGCTTGGGCAGGCCCGCCAGTTTGGCGGCGAGTTTGGCGGGGGCGCCGTTGAACAGGCGATTGAGGTGCAGGCTGTTGCCCTTGTCCGGCCCCAGTTTGAGGGCGACGTACTTGATCAGCGGGCGGTTGGCTGGCGACAGCTGGAATTCGTCATGGAAGGCGCGCAGCAATTCGAGGATTTCCCAGTGTTCGGCGCTCAACTCCAGGCCTTCGCGTGCGGCCAGCGCGGCGGCGACCTCGGCGGACCAGTCCTGCAGATCGAGCAGATAGCCGTCCTTGTCCAGCGCGATGGGGCGGTCGTTGACGATCAGGGTGCTCATAACCAGGTGTTCACCTTGCTGAATCGGCAGGCGAGGGCGACGAAGCCCGGATAGTCGATCTGTTCGATGCCGACATCAGGCTGCAGGCCGCGGGCCTGGATATCTTCGGCCAGGGCATACAGCGCGACGCCTTGGAGCGCTGCCAGCGCTTCGCCGTGTTGGGTGCCGGGCCGTGCGGTGTAAGTGGCGTCGCCGCACAGCAGCAGACCGTCACCATTGCCCAGCAGGCGCAGGCAACTGCTCAGGCGGTCGTCGCTGAACGGGGAGCTGGAGATAACGTGCAGGGTCTTCGTCACAGCGTGATCACCTGGTCGTAGCGGTCGATAAGGGCGCGCAGGCCGTCGGTATCCAGGCGCTCGACGGCCAGCGAGGTATCGCTCAGGCCGCGCTGCGCCAGGCTGTGGGCGCAGGCATAGAGCGCTTCGACGCCAAACATCGGCAGGGCCTGCAGGTTGGCGGTGAGGTCTTTCTGCTGCACGGCCTGGGGCGCTTGCCCGATGGCCAGCTGCAGCACGCCGTCATCGAGAAACAGCAGGCCGATGGGCAGGTCGAAGGCGCCACCCGCCAGGGCGATATCCAGGGCTTCGCGGGCGCCGGTGCCGTTCCAGGGCGCCTGGCGGCTGATGATCAGCAGGGATTGGCTCATCTCAGTCACCTCCGAAGCAGATCAGCCGGTCAGCTTCTTGCGCCGCTTCGTGCAGCTGGCCCAAACCGGACAGCACCCAGGGTGCGGGCAGGTTGGCCGCCTCGCGCTCGTAGCGGCGCGCTTCCTGTTCGTCGAGCACGCCACGACGCAAGGCGGCGGCGATGCACACCACGCCGTCGAGCCCGTTACTGGCGACGAATTCGCGCCACTGGCGCGCGACGTCGGTTTCATCCTGAGGGCTGACGACAGTCCCCGAGGCGCTGTGCACGCCATCGGCGTAGAAGAACAGGCGCACGATCTCATGGCCGCCGTTCAGCGCCGCTTCTGCAAAGCGCAGGGCGCGGCGGGAGGAGGGTGCCGAAGGCGGGGAAAACAGGGCAATGGCGAATTTCATGAATGGCCCGGCGTGGAAACAGGGCGCCATGATAAAGCCTGAGCGGCGGGGACAGAAACGAAAAAGCCCATATCCGTGGATATGGGCTTTCCTGTCACAGCGGGCTCAGCGCAAGAAGCTTACTTCTTGATGTCGCGCTGGGTCGGGCCGGTGTACAGCTGGCGTGGGCGGCCGATCTTGTAGGGGCCGGAGAGCATTTCCTTCCAGTGCGAGATCCAGCCGACGGTACGCGCCAGGGCGAAGATCACGGTGAACATGCTGGTCGGAATGCCGATCGCCTTGAGGATGATCCCCGAGTAGAAGTCGACGTTCGGGTACAGGTTGCGCTCCTTGAAGTACGGATCGTTACGGGCGATCTCGTCGAGCTTCATGGCCAGTTCCAGTTGCGGGTCGTTGATGCCCAGTTCGGCCAGAACCTCGTCGCAGGTCTGCTTCATGACTTGGGCGCGTGGGTCGAAGTTCTTGTAGACACGGTGACCGAAGCCCATGAGCTTGAACGGATCGTCCTTGTCCTTGGCCTTGGCGATGAACTTGTCGATGTTCGACACGTCGCCGATTTCGTCCAGCATGGCCAGTACGGCTTCGTTCGCACCGCCGTGGGCCGGGCCCCAGAGCGCGGCGATACCGGCAGCGATACAGGCGAACGGGTTGGCACCCGAGGAGCCCGCCAGGCGCACGGTGGAGGTGGAAGCGTTCTGCTCGTGGTCGGCGTGCAGGATGAAGATGCGGTCCATGGCCTTGGCCAGCACGGGGCTGATCGGCTTGGTCTCGCACGGGGTGTTGAACATCATGTGCAGGAAGTTTTCCGCGTAGTTCAGGTCGTTACGCGGGTACATCATCGGCTCGCCCTTGGAGTACTTGTACACCATGGCGGCGATGGTCGGCATCTTGGCGACCAGGCGCATCGCGGAAATGTCGCGGTGCTGCGGGTTCTTGATGTCCAGGGAGTCGTGGTAGAAGGCGGAGAGGGCGCCGACCACACCACACATGACGGCCATCGGGTGGGCGTCACGACGGAAACCGTTGAAGAAGGTCTTCAGTTGTTCGTGAACCATGGTGTGGTTCTTGATGGTGCTGACGAACTGGGCCTTCTGCTCTTCGTTCGGCAGTTCGCCGTTGAGCAGCAGGTAGCAGGTTTCCAGGTAGTCGGCTTTCTCGGCCAGTTGCTCGATGGGGTAGCCGCGGTGCAGCAGTACGCCCTTGTCACCATCAATGTAGGTGATCTTCGACTCGCACGATGCGGTCGACATGAAGCCGGGGTCGAAGGTGAAGTTGCCCGTGGCAGTCAGGCTCCGCACGTCGATCACATCTGGGCCAACGGTGCCGGATAAAACGGGCAGCTCGACGGGGGCTGCGCCCTCGATGATCAACTGCGCTTTTTTGTCAGCCATGTGTGGCCTCCTAGTTATGCTTGGAATCATCAGTCGGCCCCCCACGCAGGGCCCGCATCACTATAGTGTTATGAATCTGAAAGTCAATTTGCGAAAACCCAGGCAATAGAAGGGTTTGAGTGCCCTGCCTGCGACAAAAAGGCGCGCCCTATTACGCCATTTTCAGGCTTGACGCAATCGCTATTAGGTCGAGGTATCCGCGTTGTCATTAGCGACCTAACTGTCTATACTCTGCGCCCGACCGCCAAGGGCCTTGAGCCCGGTTTCTGGTGGTTGTCACTTCTTGGGTGATGGGTGCCTGACCAGTGCGCTTCCCGACAACTCAGCCCTGATAGCTGGGGCTCTCAGTGTGATAATAAAGCCGTGAATAGCCAACGACCTGTAAACTTAGACCTTCGGACGATAAAACTCCCAGTCACTGCTTACACGTCCATTCTTCACCGTATATCTGGCGTGATCCTTTTCCTCGGCATTGCCGTGCTGCTGTTCGGGCTCGACAAGTCGCTGTCTTCGGAAGAGGGCTTCGCGCAGGTGAAAGAATGCTTGACCAGCCCGCTGGCCAAGTTCGTGATCTGGGGACTGTTGTCCGCTCTGCTGTACCACCTGGTGGCCGGTGTGCGCCACCTGATCATGGATGCTGGAGTCGGTGAGACGCTGGAAGGCGGCAAGCTGGGTTCCAAAATCGTTCTCGTCGTATCGGCGATCCTGATCGTGCTGCTGGGGGTATGGATATGGTAACTAATGTCACGAATTTCTCGCGTTCGGGTCTCTATGACTGGATGGCTCAGCGCGTTTCTGCGGTCGTGCTCGCGGCTTATGTCCTGTTTCTGCTGGGCTACATCGTCCTGAATCCAGGCATGGGCTACGCCGAATGGCATGGCCTGTTCTCCAATAATGCAATGCGCATCTTCAGCCTGCTGACTCTCGTGGCGCTCGGCGTTCACGCCTGGGTCGGCATGTGGACCATCTCCACCGACTACCTGACGCCGACCGCGCTGGGCAAGTGGGCAACCGTTGTGCGTTTTCTGTTCCAGGCCGCGTGTGGCATCGCCATGTTCGTGTTCTTCGTCTGGGGCGTGCAGATTCTTTGGGGTTTCTGATTCATGACTAGCATTCGTACTCTTTCCTATGACGCCATCATCGTCGGTGGTGGCGGTGCCGGTATGCGCGCTGCTCTGCAGTTGGCGCAAGGCGGTCACAAGACAGCAGTGGTCACCAAGGTCTTCCCGACCCGTTCTCACACCGTTTCGGCCCAGGGCGGCATCACCTGCGCCATCGCTTCGAACGATCCGAACGATGACTGGCGCTGGCACATGTACGACACCGTCAAGGGTTCCGACTACATCGGTGACCAGGACGCGATCGAATACATGTGTTCCGTCGGCCCGGAAGCGGTGTTCGAACTCGAGCACATGGGTCTGCCGTTCTCCCGTACCGAGCAGGGCCGCATCTATCAGCGTCCGTTCGGTGGTCAGTCCAAGGGTCCGGACAATCCGACTCAGGCCGCTCGTACCTGCGCCGCTGCCGACCGTACCGGTCACGCGCTGCTGCACACCCTGTACCAGGCCAACCTGAAGGCCGGCACCTCGTTCCTCAACGAGTGGTACGCGGTCGATCTGGTGAAGAACCAGGACGGCGCCATCGTCGGTGTCATCGCCATCTGCATCGAAACCGGTGAAACCGTCTACATCCGTTCCAAGGCCGTGGTTCTGGCCACCGGCGGTGCTGGCCGTATCTACGCCTCCACCACCAATGCCCTGATCAACACCGGTGACGGCGTGGGCATGGCCCTGCGTGCCGGCGTGCCGGTGCAGGACATCGAAATGTGGCAGTTCCACCCGACCGGCATCGCCGGCGCCGGTGTACTGGTTACCGAAGGCTGCCGTGGTGAGGGTGGTTACCTGATCAACGCCCATGGCGAGCGCTTCATGGAGCGTTATGCGCCCAACGCCAAGGATCTCGCCGGTCGTGACGTGGTGGCCCGTTCCATGGTCAAGGAAGTCATCGCCGGCAACGGCTGTGGCCCTAACAAGGACCACGTACTGCTCAAGCTCGACCACCTCGGAGAGGAAGTGCTGCACAGCCGCCTGCCGGGCATCTGCGAACTGTCGAAGACGTTCGCCCATGTCGACCCGGTCGTCGCGCCCGTTCCGGTCATTCCGACCTGCCACTACATGATGGGCGGCGTTGCCACCAACATTCATGGCCAGGCCATCACCCAGGATGCCAACGGCAACGACAAGATCATCGAAGGTCTGTTCGCCGTGGGCGAAGTGGCTTGCGTATCGGTTCACGGTGCCAACCGTCTGGGCGGTAACTCGCTGCTCGACCTGGTGGTATTCGGCCGCGCCGCTGGCCTGCACCTGGAAAAAGCGCTGAAAGAAGGCGTGGAAGTCCGTGGTGCCAGCGAAACCGACATCGAGCTGTCGCTGAGCCGTCTGGCTGGCGTCAACGAGCGCAGCAGTGGCGAAGACGTTGCCACGCTCAAGCGCGAACTGCAGTCGTGCATGCAGAACTACTTCGGCGTATTCCGCACCGGCGAATACATGAAGAAGGGCATCGCTCAGCTGTCCGACCTGCGCGAGCGCATCGCCAAGGTCAAGATCAACGACAAGAGCCAGGCCTTCAACACCGCGCGTATCGAAGCGCTGGAGCTGCAGAACCTGCTGGAAGTCGCGGAAGCCACTGCCATCGCAGCCGACACCCGCACCGAGTCCCGCGGCGCTCACGCCCGTGAAGACTTCGAAGACCGTGACGACACCAACTGGTTGTGCCACAGCCTGTACTTCCCAGGTGAGAAACGTGTCGCCAAGCGCGATGTCAACTTCTCGCCGAAGACCGTACCGGCGTTTGAACCCAAAGTTCGTACTTATTAAGGGTGGCTACCATGTCTCTTGGCAAAAGCTTGAAAGTCAGCGTTTATCGCTACAACCCGGAAGCGGACAAAGCGCCGTTCATGCAGGACTTCGACATCACCATCGACGGCAAAGACCTGATGGTGCTGGACATTCTGGCACTCATCAAAGAGCAGGACGAAGGCTTCTCCTATCGTCGCTCCTGCCGTGAAGGCGTTTGCGGCTCCGACGGCATGAATATCAGCGGCAAGAACGGCCTGGCCTGCATCACGCCGATCTCCAGCGTGGTCAAGGGCAACAAGCTGGTGATCCGCCCGCTGCCTGGCCTGCCGGTCATTCGTGACCTGGTCGTCGATATGAGCATCTTCTACAAGCAGTACGAGAAAGTGCAGCCGTTCCTGCAGAACGACACGCCGGCTCCGGCCATCGAGCGTCTGCAGTCGCCGGAAGAGCGCGAGAAGCTCGACGGCCTGTACGAGTGCATCCTGTGTGCGTGCTGCTCGACCAGCTGCCCGTCGTTCTGGTGGAACCCGGACAAGTTCCTGGGCCCCGCTGCACTGCTGCAGGCCTATCGCTTCCTGGCCGACAGCCGTGATACCAAGACCGCGGAACGATTGGCGTCGCTCGATGATCCATTCAGTGTGTTCCGCTGCCGCGGGATCATGAACTGCGTGAACGTGTGCCCCAAGGGTCTGAACCCGACCAAGGCCATCGGTCACGTACGCAACATGCTGCTGCAAAGCGGCACCTGATTCACCGTTCTTTAGCTGTACCCGTAACACCTGCCGCACCGACGTAATGTCGGTGTTGCAGTATCGCCAGGGCGTCGGCCTAGCCGCCGACGCCCTCATACGAAAAATATGACGACCAGCAGGGGCATTCGGGCTGGTGCCCGGACTATCTGCGGGATTCTTGGTGGCTTGTTGAAGTCGCTGCAACATGACTTCGAAAGCCAGTCGGTGTCCTCGCCGGTGGTGTCCCCTTACCGAGGGTGACCAAGCATGCAAGAAAGCGTGATGCAGCGCATGTGGGACAGTGCCCACCTATCCGGTGGTAACGCTGCCTACGTGGAGGAGCTCTATGAGCTCTACCTGCACGATCCCAACGCCGTGCCGGAAGAGTGGCGCACTTATTTCGATAAGTTGCCGTCCGAAGGCAGCACCGCCAATGACGTATCGCACTCGACGATTCGTGATCATTTCGTGTTGCTGGCCAAGAACCAGCGTCGCGCTCAGCCGGCTTCCGCCGGGACCGTGAGCAGCGAACACGAGAAGAAGCAGGTCGAAGTGTTGCGGTTGATTCAGGCATTCCGCATGCGTGGCCACCAGGCGGCTCAGCTCGATCCGCTTGGGCTGTGGCAGCGTCCTGTTCCTGCTGATCTGTCGATCAGCCATTACAGCCTTACCGACGCGGATCTGGATACCACCTTCCGCACGGGTGGTCTGGCAATCGGCAAAGAAGAAGCAACTTTGCGGGAAATCCGCGACGCTTTGCATCAGACATATTGTCGCACCATCGGCTCCGAGTTCACCCACATCGTCGATTCCGATCAGCGCAGCTGGTTCCAGCAGCGTCTGGAAGGCGTTCGTGGTCGCCCGCAGATCTCCGCCGAGGTGCAGAGCCACCTGCTCGAGCGCCTGACCGCTGCAGAAGGCCTGGAAAAGTACCTAGGCACCAAGTACCCGGGCACTAAACGCTTCGGTCTGGAAGGTGGCGAGAGCCTGATTCCGATGCTGGACGAGATCATTCAGCGTTCCGGCTCATACGGCACCAAAGAAATCGTCATCGGCATGGCTCACCGTGGCCGTCTGAACGTGCTGGTCAACACTTTCGGCAAGAACCCGCGCGACCTGTTCGACGAGTTCGAAGGCAAGAAGGTCGAAGGCCTGAGCTCTGGTGACGTGAAGTACCACCAGGGTTTCTCCTCGAACGTGATGACCTCGGGTGGCGAAGTGCACCTGGCGCTGGCGTTCAACCCGTCGCACCTGGAGATCGTTTCTCCGGTGGTCGAAGGTTCGGTCCGTGCTCGTCAGGATCGCCGCAGTGACGTGATCGGCGACAAGGTCGTGCCGATCTCCATCCACGGTGATGCGGCATTCGCCGGTCAGGGCGTGGTCATGGAAACCTTCCAGATGTCGCAGACCCGTGCCTACAAGACGGGCGGCACCATCCACATCGTGATCAACAATCAGGTTGGTTTCACCACCAACCGGGCCGACGACGCGCGCTCCACCGAGTACGCCACCGATGTCGCCAAGATGATCCAGGCGCCGATCTTCCATGTGAATGGCGATGATCCGGAAGCCGTGCTGTTCGTCACCCAGCTGGCTGTCGATTACCGTATGCAATACAAGCGTGACGTGGTCATCGACCTGGTCTGCTACCGTCGTCGCGGCCACAACGAGGCCGACGAGCCGAGCGGCACCCAGCCGCTGATGTACCAGCAGATCGCCAAGCAGCGCACCACCCGTGAGCTGTACGCCGAAGCCCTGAGCAACTCCGGTAGCCTCAACGTTGATGCCATTCAGGCTCAGGTCGATGACTACCGCACCGCACTGGACAACGGTCAGCACGTGGTCAAGAGCCTGGTCAAGGAGCCTAACAAGGAACTGTTCGTCGACTGGCGTCCGTACCTGGGCCACGCCTGGACCGCGCGTCACGACACGCGTTTCGATCTCAAGACCCTGCAGGAGCTGTCCAACAAGCTGCTGGAAACGCCGGACGGTTTCGTCGTTCAGCGTCAGGTCACCAAGATCTACGAAGACCGCGCCAAGATGGGCGCCGGCGGCCTGCCGCTGAACTGGGGCTACGCCGAGACCATGGCCTATGCGACCTTGCTGGTCGAAGGTCATCCGATCCGTATCACCGGTCAGGACGTTGGCCGAGGTACCTTCTCGCACCGCCACGCGCAACTGCACAACCAGAAGGACGGCTCGTCCTACCTGCCGCTGCAGCACCTGTACGAAGGTCAGCCGCGTTTCGACCTGTATGACTCCTTCCTCTCGGAAGAAGCGGTGCTGGCCTTCGAATACGGCTACGCCACCACCACGCCGAACGCGCTGGTGATCTGGGAAGCCCAGTTCGGCGACTTCGCCAACGGCGCCCAGGTGGTGTTCGACCAGTTCATCTCCAGCGGCGAGACCAAGTGGGGCCGTCTGTGCGGCCTGACCATGTTGCTGCCGCACGGTTATGAAGGACAGGGCCCGGAGCATTCGTCGGCACGTCTGGAGCGTTACCTGCAGCTGTGCGCCGAGCACAACATTCAGGTAGCGGTACCGACCACGCCTGCGCAGATCTACCACCTGCTGCGTCGTCAGGTCATTCGCCCGCTGCGCAAGCCGCTGGTCGTGCTGACGCCCAAGTCGCTGCTGCGCCACAAGCTGGCCGTATCGACCCTGGAAGATCTGGCCGAAGGCTCGTTCCAGACCGTCATTCCGGAAATCGATTCGATCGATCCGAAGAAGGTCGAGCGTCTGGTGCTGTGCAGCGGTAAGGTCTACTACGACCTGCTGGAGAAGCGCCGCGCCGAAGGCCGCGAAGACATCGCAATCGTGCGTCTTGAACAGCTGTATCCGTTCCCGGAAGACGACCTGGCCGAGATTCTCGCTCCGTATAAGAATCTGAAGCACATCGTCTGGTGTCAGGAAGAACCAATGAACCAGGGCGCCTGGTACTGCAGCCAGCACCACATGCGTCGTGCCGCTTCGGCGCACAAGAAATCGCTGGTGCTCGAGTATGCCGGCCGTGACGCTTCGGCGGCCCCGGCTTGTGGTTACGCGTCCATGCACGCCGAGCAGCAGGAAAAACTGCTGCAGGATGCCTTTACCGTTTAACGCCATCGCGAAGGAGGCGGCCTAGAGGCCGCCTCCTCGAATAACCGAATTTAAGGAAAAGAACACAATGGCTATCGAGATCAAAGCCCCTACATTCCCCGAATCGGTCGCCGACGGCACCGTGGCCACCTGGCACAAGAAGCCGGGCGAAGCGGTCAAGCGCGATGAGCTGATCGTCGACATCGAGACCGACAAGGTCGTGATCGAAGTGCTGGCCGAGGCCGATGGCGTGGTTGCCGAGATCGTCAAGAACGAAGGTGACACCGTCCTCTCCAACGAAGTGCTGGGCAAGCTGACCGAAGGTGGCGCTGCCGCTCCGGCCGCAGCACCTGCTCAAGCCGCTGCTGCACCGGCCCAGGCTGCCGCTGCACCGGCCGCTGCTGGCGGTGACGACCAGATCCTCTCGCCAGCCGCTCGCAAGCTGGCTGAAGAGAACGGCATCGACCCGAACAGCATCAGCGGTTCGGGCAAAGGCGGCCGTGTGACCAAAGAAGACGTGGTCGCCGCCGTCGAAGCCAAGAAGAACGCCCCAGCTGCCAAGCCTGCTGCAGCCGCCGCTGCCGCAGCCCCGGTAGTAACCGGTGCTGGTGACCGTACCGAGAAGCGCGTGCCGATGACTCGCGTTCGCGCCACCGTTGCCCGTCGTTTGGTCGAAGCCCAGTCGAACATGGCGATGCTGACCACCTTCAACGAAGTCGACATGTCCGAGATCATGGCGCTGCGTTCGAAGTACAAGGATCAGTTCGAGAAGGCCCACAACGGCACTCGCCTGGGTTTCATGTCCTTCTTCGTCAAGGCGGCTACCGAGGCGCTGAAGCGTCTGCCGGCGGTCAACGCCTCGATCGATGGCAACGACATCGTCTACCACGGTTACCAGGACATCGGCGTAGCCGTTTCCAGCGACCGTGGCCTGGTGGTTCCGGTTCTGCGTAACGCCGAACTGATGGGCCTGGCCGACATCGAAGCCGGCATCGCTGCCTATGGCAAGAAAGCCCGCGACGGCAAGCTGTCCATCGAGGAAATGACCGGTGGTACCTTCACCATCACCAACGGTGGTACCTTCGGTTCGATGATGTCGACGCCGATCGTCAACCCGCCGCAGGCCGCGATCCTGGGCATGCACAACATCATCCAGCGCCCGGTTGCCGTGAACGGCCAAGTGGTCATTCGCCCGATGATGTACCTGGCACTGTCCTACGATCACCGCCTGATCGATGGTAAAGAAGCCGTGACCTTCCTGGTGACCATCAAGAACCTGCTGGAAGACCCAGCGCGTCTGCTGCTGGACATCTAAACGCAGCTGCGGGTCGTGGACGCTGCGCCCTACAGGGCCTTCGTCCACGGCTCGAGCTCGAAGCTTTACGCTAAAAGGAATCTTTTATGAGCCAGAAATTCGACGTGGTAGTCATCGGTGCCGGCCCTGGCGGCTATGTTGCCGCCATCAAGGCCGCTCAACTCGGTCTCAAGACCGCGTGCATCGAGAAGTACCAGGACAAGGACGGTAAGACCGCACTGGGCGGCACCTGCCTGAACGTCGGTTGCATTCCCTCCAAGGCGCTGCTGGACAGCTCCTGGAAATTCCATGAAGCCCAGGACGGTTTCGCCGTTCACGGCATCAGCGCCAAGGGCGTGAGCATCGACGTACCGGCCATGGTCGGTCGCAAGAACACCATCATCAAGAACCTGACCGGCGGTGTTGCCGGCCTGTTCAAGGCCAACGGCGTGACTCTGCTCGAAGGCCACGGCAAACTGCTGGCCGGCAAGAAGGTCGAAGTCACCGACAAGGATGGCAAGACTTCCGTCGTCGAAGCCGAGAACGTGATTCTGGCCTCCGGCTCGCGTCCGATCGACATTCCGCCGGCTCCGGTCGACCAGGACGTCATCGTCGATTCCACCGGTGCCCTGGAATTCCAGGCCGTGCCGAAGAAGCTGGGCGTCATCGGCGCTGGCGTCATCGGTCTGGAGCTGGGCTCCGTGTGGGCTCGTCTGGGCGCAGAAGTGACCGTTCTCGAAGCGCTGGACAAGTTCCTGCCGGCCGCTGACGAAGCCGTTGCCAAGGAAGCCTTCAAGACCCTCACCAAGCAGGGCCTGGACATCAAGCTGGGCGCGCGCGTCACCGGCTCCGAAGTCAAGAAGAAGCAAGTCACCGTCAACTACACCGACTCGGCTGGCGAACAGAAAATCGTCTTCGACAAGCTGATCGTTGCTGTTGGCCGTCGCCCGGTTACCACCGACCTGCTGGCTTCGGACAGCGGCGTGGACCTGGACGAGCGTGGCTACATCTTCGTCGACGACCAGTGCGCCACCAGCGTTCCGGGCGTTTACGCCATCGGTGACGTGGTACGCGGCATGATGCTCGCCCACAAGGCCTCGGAAGAGGGCGTGATGGTCGCCGAGCGCATCGCTGGTCACAAGGCCCAGATGAACTACGACCTGATCCCGTCGGTCATCTACACCCACCCGGAAATCGCGTGGGTCGGCAAAACCGAGCAGCAGCTCAAGAGCGAAGGCGTTGCCGTCAACGTCGGTACCTTCCCGTTCGCCGCCAGCGGCCGCGCCATGGCTGCCAACGATACCGGCGGTTTCGTCAAGGTCATCGCTGACGCCAACACCGACCGCGTGCTGGGCGTTCACGTCATCGGCCCAAGCGCGGCCGAGCTGGTACAGCAGGGCGCCATCGGCATGGAATTCGGCACCAGTGCCGAAGACCTAGGCATGATGGTGTTCTCGCACCCGACCCTGTCCGAGGCGCTGCACGAAGCCGCGCTGGCAGTCAACGGTGGCGCGATTCACATCGCCAACCGCAAGAAGCGCTAAGACGTCGCATGCCGGCCTTCGGGTCGGCGTTTTTCAGGCGTTCTCTGGCATAGAACCACGGCGCGTTGCCTGGGTCGGGCTCAGCTCGACACGGAATGTGCGCCGGACTGCCTAATGGCGGTCACAGGTGGTGCGGCACGTGAGTGCGGCGCCGATGCGCAATACCTAAACGAAGACGGTAGACAAGCATGAATCTTCACGAGTATCAGGGTAAGCAGCTGTTCGCTGAATACGGCCTGCCCGTATCCAAGGGCTTCGCCGTAGACACCCCGGAAGAGGCCGCTGAGGCCTGCGAAAAAATCGGCGGTACCGAGTGGGTCGTCAAGGCTCAGGTACACGCCGGTGGCCGCGGTAAAGCGGGCGGTGTGAAACTGGTCAAGAGCAAGGAAGACGCCAAGGCTTTCGCTGCCAACTGGCTGGGCAAGCGCCTGGTGACCTATCAGACTGACGCCAATGGCCAGCCTGTCACCAAGATCCTGGTCGAGTCCTGCACCGACATCGCCAAGGAGCTGTACCTGGGCGCAGTCGTTGACCGCTCCAGCCGCCGTATCGTGTTCATGGCTTCCACCGAAGGTGGCGTGGACATCGAGAAGATCGCTCACGAAACCCCCGAGAAGATCCTCAAGGCAACCATCGATCCGCTGGTCGGCGCTCAGCCGTTCCAGGGCCGCGAGCTGGCTTTCCAGCTGGGCCTGGAAGGCAAGCAAGTCGCTCAGTTCGCCAAGATCTTCGTAGGTCTGGCCAAGCTGTTCAAAGATCACGACCTGGCTCTGCTGGAAGTCAACCCGCTGGTCATCAAGGCCGACGGCGATCTGCACTGCCTGGACGCGAAGATCAACATCGACGCCAACGCCATGTACCGTCAGCCCAAGCTGAAGACTTTCCACGACCCGTCGCAAGACGACGCCCGTGAAGCCCACGCTGCCAAGTTCGAACTGAACTACGTCGCGCTGGAAGGCAACATCGGCTGCATGGTCAACGGTGCTGGCCTGGCCATGGGCACCATGGACATCGTCAACCTGCACGGCGGCAAGCCGGCCAACTTCCTGGACGTTGGCGGCGGCGCGACCAAAGAGCGCGTGACCGAAGCATTCAAGATCATCCTGTCCGACAGCAACGTCGCTGCCGTTCTGGTGAACATCTTCGGCGGTATCGTTCGTTGCGACATGATTGCCGAAGGCATCATCGGTGCAGTGAAAGAAGTTGGCGTGAAGGTTCCGGTTGTCGTCCGTCTGGAAGGCAACAACGCTGAACTGGGTGCCAAGGTACTGGCCGACAGCGGCCTGAACATCATCGCGGCAACCAGCCTGACCGACGCTGCTCAGCAAGTCGTCAAAGCTGCGGAGGGCAAGTAATGAGCGTCCTGATCAATAAAGACACCAAGGTTATCTGCCAGGGTTTCACTGGTTCGCAAGGTACCTTCCACTCCGAACAAGCCATCGCCTACGGCACCCAGATGGTTGGCGGCGTGACTCCGGGCAAGGGCGGCACCACTCACCTGGGCCTGCCGGTGTTCAACACCGTGAAAGAAGCCGTTGAAGCCACTGGCGCCGACGCTTCGGTCATCTACGTTCCGGCTCCGTTCTGCAAGGACTCGATCCTGGAAGCGGCTTTCGGCGGCATCAAGCTGATCGTCTGCATCACCGAAGGCATCCCGACCCTCGACATGCTCGACGCCAAGGTCAAGTGTGACGAGCTGGGCGTTCGCCTGATCGGCCCGAACTGCCCGGGCGTGATCACTCCCGGCGAGTGCAAGATCGGCATCATGCCGGGTCACATCCACCTGCCAGGCAAGGTAGGCATCGTGTCGCGTTCCGGCACCCTGACCTATGAAGCCGTCAAGCAGACCACCGACGCCGGTTTCGGCCAGTCCACCTGCGTGGGCATCGGTGGCGACCCCATCCCGGGCTCCAACTTCATCGACATCCTGAAGCTGTTCCAGGAAGACCCGAAGACCGAAGCGATCGTCATGATCGGCGAGATCGGCGGTTCGGCTGAAGAAGAAGCGGCTGCCTACATCAAGGCCAACGTCACCAAGCCTGTAGTTTCCTACATCGCTGGTGTGACCGCTCCACCCGGCAAGCGCATGGGCCATGCTGGCGCCATCATCTCCGGCGGCAAAGGCACTGCAGACGAGAAATTCGCTGCGCTGCAGGACGCTGGTGTGAAAACCGTGCGTTCCCTGGCTGACATCGGCAAGGCCCTGGCCGAGCTGACCGGTTGGGAAGTGAAGAAGGCGTAAGCCATTCTGAGCTGCGAAAAAGGCCACCTTCGGGTGGCCTTTTTCATTGAGGCGACGTCAACGTTCAGCCAACCGACACTATGGCCGGCAATTTCGAGATGGCGGCGCTTTTTCGTTACCATTGCCGCCCCGGCGCATGCGCTGCCACGAGCAGATGCCTGTACCTCCATTGGCCCGGCCCACGAGCCCGGGCAACGTTTCCCTGACCCTCGCTGGAAACCCTCCGGAACATTCTGATCTTCTGCCTGTGGTATTTCCCTCTATGACTCGCTTGAAAAGCCTGGATATCCTGGCTCTCGGTTTCATGACGTTCGCGCTTTTTCTGGGTGCGGGCAACATCATCTTCCCACCCAGTGCTGGCTTGTCCGCCGGCGAAAACATCGCTGCGGCCGCCGCGGGCTTTCTGCTCACCGGCGTTGGCTTGCCGCTGCTCACCGTAGTCGCCCTGGCGCGCGTCGGTGGTGGCCTGCCTACCCTGACCACACCGCTGGGCCGCTGGGCGGGCATTGTTCTAGCGGTAGCGGTGTACCTGGCGATTGGCCCGCTGTTCGCCACGCCGCGTACTGCGGTGGCTTCGTTCGAAATCGGTGTGCAGCCCTTCGTCGGCAACAGTGCAATGGCACTGTTCATCTATACGCTGGCGTATTTTGCGGTGGTGCTGTTCCTCTCGCTGACGCCCGGCCGTCTGGTCGATCGGGTCGGCAAATTCATCACGCCGGTACTGATCGTCGCGCTGGTGATCCTGGGTGGCGTGGCGGTTTTCGCACCGGCAGGTGAGGTGGGCCAAGCGACTGGCGCCTACCGCAACGAACCACTGGTGCAGGGCTTCTTGCAGGGCTACCTGACAATGGATGCTCTTGGCGCTTTGGTGTTCGGTATCGTGATCGCCAATGCCGTGCGCGCGCGCGGCATCACCGACAGCGGGCTGATCACCCGTTATTGCGTGATTGCCGGCATCATCGCTGCCGTGGCGCTGTCGCTCGTCTACCTGTCGCTGTTCTACCTTGGCGCCACCAGTCACGAGCTGGCGGCCGGCGCTCAGAACGGTGGGCAGATACTTACCAGCTACGTGAATCAGACCTTCGGTTCTGCCGGTTCCCTGCTGCTGGCGGTGGTAATCATCCTCGCCTGCCTGACCACCGGTGTTGGCCTGCTGACCGCCTGTGGCGAGTTCTTCAGCGACCTGTTGAGTGTTTCCTACCGCTCGGTGGTCGTCGTACTGGCGGTGTTCAGTCTGGCGGTTTCCAATCAGGGTCTTACCCAGCTGATCAGTGTGTCGGTGCCTGTGCTGGTCGGACTGTATCCGCTGGCGATCGTGCTGGTAGCGTTGAGCCTGATGAACCGTTTGTGGGTATCGCAGCAGCGGGTATTCATGCCGGTCATGGGGGTGACGCTGATTTTCGGCGTGGCTGACGGTATGGCAGCAGCGGGCCTGGGCGACTATGTCCCGCACGCGCTGACCAAGCTGCCGCTGGCTGCCCAGAGTCTGGGCTGGCTGGTGCCGGCACTGATCACCCTGGTGATCAGTTGCGTGGCCGACCGCGCATTCGGGGCCAAGCGTCAGGTCAGCGCTTGAGCAACGTTTCAGCCGTACAAGAGCCGCTCCCTGGAGCGGCTTTTTAATGTCTGCCGTGGCTATAATCGCTCCAGCTTACGAGGAGCCTGCATGTCCATCAGCGAAGACTATCTGCACCACCTGATCGCCGCTTTCTGGTTCGTCCTGTGCTGGGCGGGCTATACCCGATACGCCCACGTCAAGGGCCGCACCACGCCGTGCCTGGCCAGTGTGCTTCACCTGTATCGTGAAGACTGGATGCGCCGCATGTTGCTGCGCGAGAACCGCATCGCCGATGCCAACGTAATCGGCAACCTGGAGCGCAACGCCTCGTTCTTCGCATCCAGTACGCTGATCATTCTCGCCGGTATCCTCACCGTACTTGGCGCCTCGGATCGCGCGGTTTCACTGCTCGCTGACCTGCCATTCGTGCAGTCGGCCAGCCGTGGCATGTCCGAGGTCAAGCTGCTGTGCCTGGGCGTGGTGTTCGTCTACGCCTTCTTCACGTTCAGCTGGTGCATGCGCCAGTACAACTTCGCCGCCGTGCTGGTGGGGTCGGCACCGATGATCGGTGAGCGACACGTTACCGAGCAGGAACGCAAGGCGTTCGCCGAGCGCACTGCGCGCGTCATCTCGATGGCGGCCAACCAGTTCAACTATGGTTTGCGCGCCTATTATTTCGGCATGGCCACCCTGGCGTGGTTCATCAACCCCTGGTTCTTCATGATGGTGACTGCGGGGGTCGTGGTGGTGCTGTACCGCCGCGAATTTCATTCGGATGTACTGGAAGTCATGGTGTACACACAAACGCCGACCTTCGAGCCGGCCAAGGAGAAGAGCGAGTGAGCATTCCATTCTGGTGCATCTTCATCAGCGCCTTGCTGATTTTCATCGCCAAAGCGCCGGTAGCCAGGGCGATGAAGCAGGAAGGTGGCACGTACGACAATCACCATCCGCGGGCCCAGCAGGCGCGCTTGACCGGTTTCGGTGCACGGGCATTGGCGGCGCATCAGAACAGCTTCGAAGCCTTCCCGCTGTTCGCGGTGGGCGTGCTGATGGCGCACGTCACCCAGAGCAGTGGCTGGCTGGTCGACTGGCTGGCGGTGATCTTCGTAATCGCGCGGGTGCTGTATCTGATCTTCTACTGGGCCGACCTGCATTGGCAGCGCAGCCTGGTGTGGGCGATAGGGATGGGATGTACGCTGTTGCTGATGCTGACACCAGCGATGCGTTGAACCAGAAGGGAGTAGAGGGGAAGGAGAAGGGCGTTACCCGCAGCGGACTGCGGGTAACGTGAATCTGTCAGCTTACTGCTGCTTGGGTGCGTCAGTCGCGGCTGGATCTGCAGGGGCTGCAGGCTCGGCCGGGGCAGTGGCTGGTGGAGTCTGAGCTTCTTCCTGTTGCTCTTTAGCGGCTTCCTGAGCGGCTTCTGCTTCTTTCTGTGCAGCTTCGTTGCTTTCTTTAGCAGCGTCGTTCATCGACTCTTGTGCTTCAGAACGGGCTTCCTGAGCATCTTGAGCTTTGTTTTCGGACGGCTTGTCACAGGCCGCAAGGCCCAGCGTGGCAGCCAGCATGAAGGCGTAAGCGACTGATTTTTGCATGGTGGTGTTTCTCCTTTGGGTAAAGACCATTACCGTTTTTCGAGGCGTCGAGGGCGCGATAAGTTCACTGACTTTGCGTCGATGCGCTTTTTTGCTTCGCCCAGGCAGGCGAAAGCACCAATCCAGGGCCTGCCATGAAAAGCCAAAAGTCTCGACGCGTCGATGGAACCCAGGTGCGGCGATCTTTATCGTTGCGCTCTTTGCGCGGTTGATCGACGCCAGTCACTGATCTAAGGAAATCGAATGGATGCGTTGTTGATCCTGGGCGGCCTGCTGCTGATCCTCGTCGGCCTGGTGTTGTTGGTGATGCGCGGTTTCGCCACCAGTCTGCTGTGGGGCTGGGCCTGCCTGTTGCCGCCGTTGACGCTGCTGTTCATCGTGCGGCACTGGCGTCGTGCCAGGCACGCGCTGGGTTGCTGCGCTTTGGGCATGATCCCGCTGATCGTCGGGCTGGCGGTGATGGCCGGGCAGGATCCGCAACGTCTGGAAGCCATCATCGGCCTGCAGTGGCTCAAGCCCGAGCAGCCGGCAGCCGGCGAACTGAACATCCAGCTACACGGTCAGCTCAACGGCGAGCCCTTCACGCCCCAGGAAGGCGAATTGGTCGATGGTGTGCTCAGCTTGCGTGAGGGGCAGGATTTCTTCGCGCGTCGCGAACTCAGCATTCGCGGCCTGCCAGTCGGCGTCGATGGTTTACGCCTGGATGTGCTGCCCGATGATCCCGGGCAACTGCCGGAGATCGAATTGAGCTGGTTGTTGCCCGATCAGGATCTGCCCGAGGCGCGCCAGCTCAAGGGCGGCTATACGCTGCATCTGGACCTGCAGCATGTGGAACAGAACCGCCTGGCAGGTGAATTTCACCTGGTGCTGCCGGCGCAGTTCCAGACCACCCTGACCGGCAAGGTCGAGCTGTTTCGCAACGGCTTGCGCTACCAGCAGGGCAAGGTCGACCGTACTGTGGATTCACGCGACACCCTGGCTTATCTGATCACCGATTACCTGCAGCGGCGCTTCGCCACCCGTGACGTCCAGCTCGCGCCGTTGCCGCTGCACGACGTGACCACTGGCAATCTGGCGCTCGACGTCCAGGCACGCGTGGGCGGCCAGGAACAGCGCGTTCCGGTGCGCTTGAGCAAGCATCCGCAGCTTGGCTGGCGAATCGACGATGACCGTTTCCCGGAATTGCCCTTGGCATCCGAGGCTGCGCCGATCGCCGCCGTGCCCAAGGCTGCGGTAAACACACCATCGGCGCAACCGGATGCACGTCAGGAGCTGACCCTGGCGCGGCTGCTCGCCGAGCCACAGCACTTCGTCAACCAGCCCATGCGCCTGTTCAGCGAGAAGGGCACGGCGGTTCAGGGCCAGTTCGCCGGCATCGACGAACAGGGCCAGCTGGTGCTGCGTCAACGCCTGAATGGTTCGGGCGAAGCACGCTTCTCCATGGCGCCGGCCGATGTCGTGCACGTGGAGCGCGTCGACGAGTGACTTGAATTTTTCCACGCCGCCCCCACCTGATGGTCATCCGCCGTACCGCGGCTTAGCCATCAATGTGGAGTTAGATGACCATGAGTGTGGAAACTCAAAAAGAAACCCTGGGCTTCCAGACAGAGGTGAAGCAACTGCTGCACCTCATGATTCACTCGCTGTATTCCAACAAGGAAATCTTCCTGCGCGAGTTGATCTCCAACGCATCGGACGCCGTCGACAAGCTGCGTTTCGAAGCGCTGGCCAAGCCAGAGCTGCTCGAGGGCGGTTCGGAGCTGAAGATCCGTGTGAGCTTCGACAAGGACGCCAAGACCGTCACCCTCGAAGACAACGGCATCGGCATGAGCCGCGAAGAGACCATCGCGCACCTGGGCACCATCGCCAAGTCGGGCACCGCCGATTTCCTGAAGAACCTCTCCGGTGATCAGAAGAAGGATTCGAGCCTGATCGGCCAGTTCGGCGTGGGCTTCTATTCGGCCTTCATCGTCGCCGACAAGGTCGAGGTGTTCACCCGTCGCGCAGGCCTGGCCGCCGGCGAGGGTGTGCACTGGGCCTCGAAGGGCGAAGGCGAATTCGAGATCGCTACCGTCGAGAAAGCCGAGCGCGGCACCCGCATCGTCCTGCACCTGAAGAGCGGCGAAGAAGAGTTCGCCGATGGCTGGCGCCTGCGCAACGTCATCAAGAAGTACTCCGACCATATCGGTCTGCCGATCGAGCTGCCAAAGGAATTCCACGGCGAAGAGAAGGACAAGCCCGCCGAGCCGGAGTGGGAAGTGGTCAACCGCGCAAGCGCGCTGTGGACGCGTCCGCGCACCGAGGTCACCGACGAGCAATACCAGGAGTTCTACAAGCACGTCTCTCACGACTACGACAACCCGCTGAGCTGGAGCCACAACAAGGTCGAAGGCAAGCTGGAGTACACCTCGCTGCTGTACGTGCCGGGCCGTGCACCGTTCGACCTGTACCAGCGTGAAGCGCCACGCGGCCTGAAGCTGTACGTGCAGCGCGTGTTCATCATGGACCAGGCCGACGAGTTCCTGCCGCTGTATCTGCGCTTCATCAAGGGCGTGGTCGACTCCAACGACCTGTCGCTGAACGTTTCGCGCGAAATCCTGCAAAAGGATCCGGTGATCGACTCCATGAAGTCGGCGCTGACCAAGCGCGTGCTCGATATGCTGGAGAAACTCGCCAAGAACGAGCCCGAGCAGTACAAGACCTTCTGGAAGAACTTCGGCCAGGTCCTCAAGGAAGGCCCGGCGGAAGACTTCGCCAACAAGGAAAAGATCGCCGGGCTGCTGCGTTTTGCCTCGACCGCCGAAGGCGAGGGCGAACAGGTGGTTTCCCTGGGCGATTACGTCAGCCGCCTGAAAGAAGGCCAGGACAAGATCTACTTCCTCACCGGCGAATCCTACGCGCAGGTCAAGAACAGCCCGCACCTGGAAGTCTTCCGCAAGAAAGGCATCGAAGTGCTGCTGCTCACCGACCGCATCGACGAGTGGCTGATGAGCTACCTCACCGAGTTCGACGGCAAGTCGTTCATCGACGTGGCGCGTGGTGATCTGGACCTGGGTTCGCTGGACTCGGAAGAGGACAAGAAGGCCCAGGAAGAAGTCGCCAAGAGCAAGGAAGGCCTGGTCGAGCGCTTGAAAACCGCCCTGGGCGAGCAGGTCGCCGAAGTTCGCGTTTCCCATCGTCTGACCGACTCGCCGGCCATCCTGGCCATCGGCGAACAGGACCTGGGTCTGCAGATGCGCCAGATCCTCGAAGCCAGCGGGCAGAAGGTGCCGGATTCGAAACCGATCTTCGAATTCAACCCCAGCCACCCGCTGATCGAGAAGCTGGACGCCGAGCCGGACGAGGACCGTTTCGGCGACCTGTCGCACATCCTCTTCGACCAGGCGGCCCTGGCGGCAGGCGACAGCCTGAAAGACCCGGCTGCTTACGTGCAGCGCTTGAACAAGCTGCTGGTCGAGCTTTCTGCCTGATCCGTTAGCCGCAACACAAAACGCCGCTCGATTGAGCGGCGTTCTTGTATCTGCAGTTTGGTTGTTTCGATTCGGTAGCCTGGGTCGAGCGCAGCGACACCCGGGAAATCCCTGGGTATCGCAAGGTTAAAAGCAGGCTACGACGCTGGCGTCCGCGCGCACAAAAAAGCCCCATCATCCAGCGGATGACGGGGCTTCTGGTCACGCCGGCTCAACCGATCAGACGATGATGCCCTGGCTGCGCAGGTAGTCGTCGTAGGTGCCGCTGAAGTCGGTCACACCATTGCCCGACAGTTCGATGATGCGCGTGGCCAGGGAGCCGACGAACTCGCGGTCGTGGCTGACGAAGATCAGCGTGCCCGGGTAGTTTTCCAGCGCCAGGTTGAGCGCTTCGATGGATTCCATGTCCAGGTGGTTGGTCGGTTCGTCCATCACCAGCACGTTAGGCTTTTGCAGGATCAGCTTGCCGAACAGCATGCGGCCTTGCTCACCACCGGAGATGACTTTCACCGACTTGAGGATCTCGTCGTTGGAGAACAGCATACGGCCCAGGGTGCCGCGAATCACTTGCTCGCCGGTGGTCCACTGGCCCATCCAGTCGAACAAGGTCACGTCGTCTTCGAAGTCGTGGGCGTGATCCTGGGCGTAGTAGCCGACCTCGGCACTCTCCGTCCATTTCACTGCGCCGGCGTCCGGCTGCAGCTCGCCAACCAGGGTGCGTAGCAGGGTGGTCTTACCGATCCCGTTGGGGCCGATGATCGCCACGCGCTCGCCAGCTTCGACGGTGAAGCTGAAGTTCTTGAACAGCACCTTGTCGTCGAACGCCTTGCTGAGTTTCTCGATGGTCACGGCCTGGCGATGCAGCTTCTTGGTCTGCTCGAAGCGGATGAACGGGCTGACGCGGCTCGACGGCTTGACCTCGGCCAGCTGGATCTTGTCGATCTGCTTGGCGCGGCTGGTGGCCTGCTTGGCTTTCGAGGCGTTTGCCGAGAAGCGGCTGACGAAGCTCTGAAGCTCGGAAATCTGCGCCTTCTTCTTGGCGTTGTCGGCCAAAAGTTGCTCGCGCGACTGGGTCGCGGCGGTCATGTACTCGTCGTAGTTGCCCGGGAACAGGCGCAGTTCGCCGTAATCCAGGTCAGCCATATGGGTGCAGACCGAATTCAGGAAGTGACGGTCGTGGGAAATGATGATCATGGTGCTGTTGCGCGCCGTGAGGATCGTTTCCAGCCAACGGATGGTGTTGATGTCCAGGTGGTTGGTCGGCTCGTCGAGCAGCAACACGTCCGGATCGGAGAACAGCGCCTGGGCCAGCAGCACCCGCAGCTTCCAGCCGGGCGCGACTTCGCTCATCGGGCCGAAATGCTGTTCCAGCGGGATGCCAAGGCCCAGCAGCAGTTCGCCGGCGCGGGATTCGGCGGTGTAGCCGTCCATCTCGGCGAACTCGCCCTCGAGCTCGCCGACCTTCATGCCGTCTTCTTCGCTCATTTCCGGCAGCGAGTAGATGCGGTCGCGCTCGGCCTTGACCTTCCACAGCTCCTCGTGGCCCATGATGACCGTGTCGATCACGTTGAATTCTTCGTACGCGAACTGATCCTGGCGCAGCTTGCCCAGGCGTACGTTCGGCTCGAGCATCACCTGGCCGCCGGAGGGCTCGAGGTCGCCGCCAAGAATTTTCATGAAGGTCGACTTGCCGCAGCCGTTGGCGCCGATCAGGCCGTAGCGGTTGCCGTTGTTGAACTTGACGGAAACGTTCTCGAACAGCGGCTTGGCGCCGAACTGCATGGTGATGTTAGCGGTGGAGATCAAAGGTGTTACCTATCAATAAGTTATGAGCGCTTTGCGAGGCCGACAGCGATTTCGAGCTGATCCGACTCGCCCTGGTAAAGGAGCGAGTTGGGCCATTTGCGAGCAGGTTGAGGGCAGCGTTCAGTCGGTGCGGCCGAGCTGCCGGGCAATAAAGGCGGGGTTACAAGCCTGATATTGCCGCTATTGTCGCATAGCTGTGCCGGCAGTTGTATGACGGTTGCCCGCCGGCAGGCACCTTGCCGAGGCATCGGCACGCAACGCCGTTCGGCTGAAAGCTGCAAAGTTTCCTGAATCCCCGTCACAGAGGCTCTGTCATTAATCACAGACGCGGTATTTCCCACGCATGTCGATGAGGTGACAGTAGTGAGATGCTTTATCTGTGGCGACGACGCTTGGTTGATTTCCAAAACGGGCACCTATGCGGCATGTGACTGCCGCACTTGTGGCCTGTATCGGGTCGAGGGCGGCTGGTTTCAGGGCATCGCTGCTCCAGTACCTGCCAATGATTTCCGCGCCTTCCTGCAGTTGCAGCGCGAGGAAAGCCCGGATGATACGCCAGTGATCAGCAGCGAGGCGGCCAAGTCGTTGGTCGCGCTGAGCCAGCTCAACCTGTCGCAGACGATCTGAGCGTTTGCTGGTTCATGGCGCGAGATGCGGCCAACCGTTTGAAAAGCCTTTCCCAGATGCAGAACTTATCGCAGCGCCAGCGTCTACAGTGCAGGGATCAACGGTTTCAGAAGGAACAAGCACATGAACAGCACGCGCGCGTGGGTCACTGCGGTGGCATCGGTTGCGATGGTTCTGGCGCCATGCCTGGCATCAGCCGATCCGGGTAATGGTAAGGGGCATGGCCAGGGCAGGGGACAGGCCCAGCAGCATCAGGGGCAGGGCAATCAGGGTGGTCATCGGGGCGGCCCGTCGGTTGATCGCGGCAGCATACTGAGCATCCTGCAGGGCAACCGAGCCTACTGGTCGCCAGGGCCCAACCTGCCTCCGGGCATTGCCAAGAACCTCGCGCGTGGCAAGCCGCTACCGCCAGGCATCGCCAAAAAACTGGACGGCCGGCTGCTGGGCCAGTTGCCGCGCTATGACGGCTACGAATGGATGCAGGCCGGGGTGGACCTGATTCTGGTGGCGGTGGCTACTGGCGTCATTTACGAGGTGTTGTCCGGCGTTCTGGACTGAGAACATGGTTAAAGCCTGCGGTTTTTATCAGATGCTACGGGCCTAAGAACGAAGTATCCCAGTTACATCAGCCGAGAGCAGTTTGAATGTGTGAATCCATTATTTGAAAGCGCACGAAAGAAAACAGCGCCGCACCGAGTAGATTTATACGATGTCTTCTGTACGATTTTGTATCTTCTGCGTAGCGGCTGCCAGCGGCGAGTGCCTCCCAAGAATTTTCTCGAATGGCGTACGATGCATTCGTATTTTCAGATCTGGAGCAAGCCAGACGATAAAGCGATAAAGGAGCGAGCCTGATAGAGGTCTTTACATCAGCTTGGCGAGGCCCGCGCGAAACAGGAGCGTAGCGCCTGTAGCACGGTCTTGATCGTGGATGCACAGAGCGCAAAGAACACGGACACTGCAATACATAGGGGTAATGACACAGGCTAAGAAGGTATCAGGTACTAAGCGTCATATCACTGTTGAATCAGTTGGGCTGTCGCATGCTGTGACCGTTGCAACAGCCGACCGAAAAGGCGCGCTACAAGCTTTGTAGTTTTGCTTGGTTGGAAATAGAACAGACGGCTACGGAAAAACCGCGAGCGTAAGCTCAATACTGACCTGCAACTCATTCACCTAGCTTGTCTGACGGTGCTCCTAAAAAATCTTAAATAGGTTTCAAGAAAACGATCATCAGCAGCAAAATTTGCATCGATAATGGTTCTTAATGACGTTGCCGCGCAAGTTTGTTATCTTGTGTTTCAATCTTTCCCGCGACTCTCCGCCTCCGTTCTACTCCGCAGTAAAAGGTTTGCTCCCTCGATGACTATCCCTGCGTTCGTTTTACGTCTCACGGCCTTCGTGTGCCTGGTGTGCAGCGCCGCCGCGCACGCCGCCGATTATCCGCTCACCGTCACCGACCTTGCGGGCCGCCAGGTGACCATCGAGCACGAGCCCAAGCGCATCGTCCTGCAGGACGGCCGCGACCTGTTCAGCCTGGCGCTGCTCGACCGCGAAGACCCGTTCGCGCGCATTTCGGTGTGGAACAACATCATCAAGCGCTCGGATCCCAACACCTGGGCGCTGTTCGAGAAGCAGTGGCCGAAGAGCGCCAACAAGGCCACCGACATGCAGTTCGGTGACGACGGCGACATGAACCTGGAAGCGGTGGTGGCCGGCAAGCCCGATCTGCTGGTGTTCCAGCTGCGCGCGCGCAAGGGGTTGGAAGGTGCCGGTGTCGAGCGCAAACTGGCGGCCCTGAAGATTCCGGCGATCTACGTCGACACCGATCTGGACCCCGTGCCCCACAGCCAGAAAAGCGTCGAGTTGCTGGGCAAGGTGCTGAACCGCGAAGCGTGCGCCACCCAATACCTGGACTTCTATAAGGCGCGTTTGGCCAAGGTCGACAAGCTGGTGGCCGAGCAGGGCAAGCGCCCGCTGGTGTTCGTCGAGGCCAAGGCTGGGCAGGGCGGTTCCAGCACCTGCTGCTTCACCCATGGCGAGGTGTACTGGGGCAAGCTGGTGCAGGCCGCCGGCGGCGACAACCTCGGCAGCCAGATTCTGCCGGGTGTCACCGGTGACGTGACCCTGGAGACGGTGATCAGCAAGAAGCCGGACGTCTACGTGATGAGCGGCACCCAGTTCAAGGACAGCACCTCGATCTCGCCGCCGTTCGGCTTCGGCCCGACCGTGCAGCAGCCGGCCATCGACAAGGCCATGGCGCAACTGCTCAAGCGTCCCGGCATGGCGCAGCTGCAGGCGACCCGACAGAACCGCGTGTACGGTGTGTATCACCACTTCTATGCCAGCGCCTGGAATATCCTGGCGGTCGAGTACCTGGCCCAGGCGTTCTATCCGCAGGCCGCTGCCGGGCTCGACCCCGCCGCCAGCACCCGCACCTTGCTGGGCATGACCGGCCTGGGCAACGTGCCGGCCATCCTGTTCAGTCAGGCGCCGCGCGGTGAGTGAGTCGGCTGTGGGCGCCGCGCCTGGCGCCGACGACTATCAGCAGCGCTACGCCCGGGCGGTCTGGCAGCGCAGCATGCTGCTGGTCGGCCTGCTGGTGGTGGCACTGCTGGCGTTCATTGCCGATCTGGTGGTGGGCTCCGGCACCCTGAGCTTCGCCGATGCCGTGCAGGGTCTGTTCACGCCCGACCAGGTGGATGAGTCGACGCGGGTGATCCTCTGGGAACTGCGCATGCCGATGTCGCTGATGGCGGTGCTGGCCGGCACCTGTCTGGCGCTCGCCGGTTTGATCATGCAAACGGTGCTCGACAATCCGCTAGCCGAACCCTTCACCCTCGGCATTTCCTCGGCAGCGGGCTTCGGCGCGGCCCTGGCGTTGACCTTCAACCTGTCCCTGGCGCAGTGGCTGCCGGGCTTCGGCGCCGAGATGGTGGTCACCGCCAACGCCTTCGTGTTCTCGCTGCTGACCGTCGGCGTGATCCTGCTACTGACCCGCGGGCAGATCGGTCTGCAGGCCATCACCCTGCTGGGCATCGCCGTGCACTTCGTGTTCAGCTCGTTGCTCGGTCTGGTGCAGTACGTGTCCAGCGTCGATCAGCTGCAGAGCATCGTGTTCTGGCTGATGGGCTCGCTGCTGCACGTGACCTGGACCAAGGTCGCCCTGTGCACGGTCATCGCCCTGGTGGCGGTGCCGCTGGTTCTGATGCAGGCCTGGGCGCTGACCGCGCTGCGCAGCTTCGGCGACCAGGCGGTGGTGTTCGGCATTCGCGTCAAGCGCGTGCGCACCAGCATGCTGGTACTGGCCGCGCTGCTCGCGGGGGCAGTGACCTCGGTGGTCGGCATCATCGGCTTCGTCGGCCTGGTGGCGCCCCATGTGGCGCGCCTGCTGGTTGGCGAGGATCAGCGTTTCACCATTGGTGTGACCCTGGCCTGTGGCGTCATCTTCGTCACCCTGGCGTCGCTGGCCAGCAAGCTGATCGTGCCTGGCGCCGTGCTGCCTATCGGCATGGTCACTTCGCTGATCGGCCTGCCATTCTTCATCGTCCTGATCCTGCGCGACCGGAGGCTGACTTCCCGATGAGTTTCGTCAGCCAGAATTACAGCGTTTCCATCAATGGCCGGCCGATCATCCGCGACTTCGCCGTGCGCGCCGAAGCAGGGCGCACCCTGGCGTTGCTCGGTGCCAACGGCGCGGGCAAGTCGACCTTCATGAAAGGGCTGTGCGGCCTGTTGCGCGCAGAGGGCTCGGCAACCATCGACGGCACCCAACTGCTCGGCCTGGAGCCGGCGCTGCGGGCGCGGCTGATCGGTTACGTGGCCCAGGACATGGCCCACCTCGACGTGCGCCTGTCGACCTACGAGCTGCTGTTGCTGGCGCAGCACGGTGGCGCGCGGGGCTGGTCGACTCAGCGCGACAGCCAGCGGCGCGCCAGCGAAGTGCTCGACCTGCTGGGCCTGCAGCGCTTCGCCGAAAAGCAGCCGGGGCAGCTGTCCGGCGGTGAGCGACAGATGATTTCCCTCGCCCTGGCGCTGGTGCGCAGCCCACGCCTGCTGCTGCTCGACGAGCCGACCTCGGCGCTGGACCTGGCCAACCAGTTGCACATGCTCGAGGCGGTCAGCGCCTACACGCGCCGTGAAAAGATCGTCACCTTGGCGATCTTCCACGACATGAACCTGGCCAGTCGTTATGCCGACGATGCGCTGATGATCAGCCAGGGCCGTGTGCACGGCTGCGGCACTACCGACGAGATGCTCACCCCCGAGCACCTGGCGCAGGTGTATGGCGTGGATTGCCGAACGCTGAGCGTGGACGAGGGCGCCTATACCGCGATCTATCCGGTGTCGGTGATCGGCGCGTAGCGCTCCCGGGTATCGCTGCGCTCAACCTGGGCTACGTTTAGGTGTGTCGCCTGGGTTGAGCAGAGCGATACCCAGGAAGTTTCCCAGACTGGATCAGGTTACAGCTCCATGCAGCCACGTAGGAGCCGGCTCGCTGGCGATGCTTTTCGCCTTCAAACCGGGGCTCCCGCAATCAGCCATCGCGGCGATGCACGCTGTTTCCTGCCGCAAAGGTCTCCCTGATCACCCGGTCATCTCCCAGGGTAATCAACGCGAACAACCGTTCGGCCAGGTTGCCGCTCTGCTTGAGGCGATAGTCGATCAGCGGCGTGGCCTGGTAGTCGAGCACCACGAAGTCCGCGTCCTTGCCCGCCTCGAAGTTGCCGATGCGCTCGTCCAGATACAGTGCCCGGGCGCTGCCCAGGGTCGCCAGGTACAGCGACTTGAACGGGTCGAGCTTCTGACCCTGCAACTGCATGATCTTGTAGGCCTCGCTGAGCGAGCGCAGCTGCGAGAAGCTGGTGCCGGCGCCGATGTCTGTGCCCAGGCCGACGCGCACCTTGTGCTGCTCCATGCGCTTGAGGTCGAACAGGCCGCTGCCGAGAAACAGGTTGGAGGTCGGGCAGAAGGCCACCGCCGACCCGGTCTCGGCCAGGCGCTGGCATTCGGCGTCGCACAGGTGCACGGCGTGGGCGAACACCGAGCGCGGGCCGGTGAGCTGGTGCTTGTCGTAGACGTCCAGGTAGCCGCTGTTGTCCGGGAACAGCTCCTTGACCCACTCGATCTCCTGGCGGTTTTCCGACAGGTGCGTGTGCAGGTACAGGTCCGGGTATTCGCGCAGCAGGCGCCCGGCCATGGCCAGTTGCTCCGGCGTGCTGGTCGGCGCGAAACGCGGCGTCACTGCATAGTGCAGGCGGCCCTTGCCGTGCCAGCGCTCGATCAGTTCACGGCTGTCGGCGTAGCCGGATTCCACCGTGTCGGTCAGCGCCGCGGGGGCGTTGCGGTCCATCAGCACCTTGCCGGCGATCATGCGCAGGTCCAGTGCGCTGGCCACCTCGAAGAGGGCATCCACCGACTGCTTGTGCACGCTGCCGAACACCAGCGCGGTGGTGGTGCCGTTGCGCAGCAGTTCCTTGACGAACACCTCGGCCACTTCGCGGGCGTGCGCCTGGTCAGCGAAACGCATCTCGGTCGGAAAGGTGTAGGTATTCAGCCAGTCGAGCAGTTGCTCGCCGTAGGCGCCAATCATGCCGGTTTGCGGGAAATGGATATGGGTGTCGATGAAGCCCGGGGTGATCAGCGCGTTCTCGTAATGGCTCAGGGCGACGCCGTCCAGGCGCGGCAGCAGGTCCTCCGCCGGGCCCACGTCGCGAACCTTGCCACCCTCGACCAGCAGGATGCCGTCCTCGAAATAGGCGTAGGACGCCTCGATACCGACCTCGGCCGGATCGGCCAGGCTGTGCAGGATGGCGCCGCGGTAGGCGTGGAGCGTAGTGGACATGGGGCCTCGATACAGATTCGATAGAGCGGTGCAGGGCGGTCGCGCATCGATGAGACGTGCGCACCGCGATTCGCGGAGATTTTGCGGGACAAGGGCGGTGGCGACAACCTCGTCCTAGATGAATGTTGACCAGATGGTCAGGTGGTGGGGCGCGGCGCTGCGTCGTCGAGTTCGGGCTGTGTGGTATCGGTCTTGAGGGTTTCCGGCATGCTCAGCAGCAGGAGTATGGCGCAGCCGGCCACTGCCGCCAGCACCAGGAAGGCGCTGTCGTAGCCGTTGGCCTCGGCGACATAACCGGCCAGGCCGTTGCTCAGCGCTGCGCCGATGCCGAACACCAGGCTCACGGTGGCCAGGCTGACGTTGAAATGGCCGCTGCCGTGGGTCAGGTCGCGAACCATCAGCGGGATCAAGGCGCCGAACAGGCCGGCGCCGATGCCGTCGAGCAATTGCACCGATACCAGCCAAACCGGATCGTCGCTCAGCGTGTACAGCACGCCGCGGATCGGCAGAATCAGAAAGCCGGCGAGCAGCAGCGGCTTGCGCCCCCAGCGATCGGCGCGGGCACCGACCAGCATGGCCGCCGGAATCATCACCAGTTGGGCGGCGACGATACAGGCCGAGATCAGCGTGGTCGCCAGCTCCGGATTGGCCAGCGCGAGTTTCTGCCCCACCAGCGGCAACATCGCGGCGTTGGCAAGGTGAAACAGTGCGCAGCACAGTGCCAGCAGCACCAGGGGCGGCTGGGTGAGCAACTGGCGCAGCGGTGTCATCGCCGAGCCGCTTTCACGGCCCCGGGCCTGGTCGGCGTCGATGGCGCGGGCTGGAATGCTCAATGCCGACAGCAGGCTGAGCACGGCCATGGCGGTCATCAGGTAGAACACCGCGACCGGCCCCCACAAATAGGCGAACAGACCGGCGAGCAGCGCGGCGGTGGCGTTGCCGGCATGATTGAAGGATTCGTTGCGAGCGATGCGCCGGGTGAACGCCTTTGGCCCGACGATGCCCAGGGTGATGCCGGCCAGCGCCGGGGCGAACACCGAGGAGGCCATGCCAGCGGCGATCTGGCTGACCGCCACCCAAGCGAATTGCGCCTGCCACAGGGTGACCAGGCAGGCGAGGGTGACCAGAATGGAGGCGGCTGCGACCAGCAGGCGCTTGTCGCGTACCCAGTCGACCAGCGCGCCGGCGGGAATCTGCGCGGCCAGGCCGGCCAGCCCACCGAGGGCCATGACCAGGCCGATGTCGCCGGCCTGCCATTTGTGTACCGAGAGCAGATAGATCGCCAGGTAAGGCCCCAGGCCGTCGCGAACGTCGGCCAGAAAGAAATTCAGGCGATCCAGTTTCGCTGCGCATGCGTACGTCTGCATGGAGAACCTCGGGCGAAGAAAACGCGCCAGGCGATTGCGCTGGCCTGGCGATTGGATGTCGGCGAAGCGGCGGCGTTCCCTGTACATATGCACGGGGCTTGCTGGCGCCTTGGCTGTGCTAAACTCCCGGCCCTTCTGGCCATTGGCTAGGCCTCACGCTCCCCAAGCATCGCGCCTCAAGGACATTTATGACGCTGTGCGCCGCTGACCTCCCTGCCAACCTGGTTGCCGTCTCGGCGAGTGTCTGCGCATGCGTCTGAAATCCATCAAGCTGGCGGGCTTCAAGTCCTTCGTCGACCCCACCACGGTGAACTTCCCCAGCAACATGGCGGCGGTGGTCGGGCCCAACGGTTGCGGCAAGTCCAACATCATCGATGCGGTGCGCTGGGTGATGGGCGAGAGCTCGGCGAAGAACCTGCGCGGCGAGTCGATGACCGACGTCATCTTCAACGGCTCCAACACCCGTAAGCCGGTGACCCAGGCCAGCATCGAGCTGATCTTCGACAACAGCGACAACACCCTGACCGGCGAGTACGCGGCCTTCGCGGAAATCTCCATCCGCCGCCGGGTGACCCGCGACAGCCAGAACACCTATTTCCTCAACGGCGTGAAATGCCGTCGTCGCGACATCACCGACATCTTCCTAGGCACCGGCCTGGGCCCGCGCAGCTACTCGATCATCGAGCAGGGCATGATCAGCAAGCTGATCGAGGCCAAGCCCGAGGAGCTGCGCAACTTCATCGAAGAGGCGGCGGGCATCTCCAAGTACAAGGAGCGCCGCCGCGAGACCGAGAGCCGCATCCGCCGTACCCAGGAGAACCTGGCGCGCCTGACCGACCTGCGTGAAGAGCTGGAACGCCAGCTCGAGCGCCTGCACCGCCAGGCCCAGGCGGCCGAGAAGTATCAGGAATACAAGGCCGAGGAACGTCAGCTCAAGGCGCAGCTGACCGCGCTGCGCTGGCAGACGCTGAACGAGCAGGTCGGCCAGCGCGAGGCGGTGATCGGCAATCAGGAAGTTTCCTTCGAGGCGCTGGTGGCCGAGCAGCGCAACGCCGACGCCAGCATCGAACGGCTGCGCGACGGCCACCATGAGCTGTCCGAGCGTTTCAATCTGGTGCAGGGGCGCTTCTATTCGGTGGGCGGCGATATCGCCCGGGTCGAACAGAGCATCCAGCACGGCCAGCAGCGCCTGCGCCAGTTGCAGGACGACCTGCGCGAAGCCGAGCGCGCGCGCCTGGAAACCGAATCGCACCTGGGCCATGACCGCACCCTGCTGGCCACCCTGGGCGAAGAACTGGCCATGCTCGAACCGGAGCAGGAAATCACCGCGGCGGCTGCCGAGGAATCCGCCGCTGCGCTGGAGGAAGCCGAGGCCGGCATGCACGGCTGGCAGGAACAATGGGACGCCTTCAACCAGCGCAGCGCCGAGCCGCGTCGTCAGGCGGAAGTGCAGCAGTCACGTATCCAGCAACTGGAGCAGAGCCTGGAGCGCCTCAGTGAACGCCAACGGCGCCTGGGCGATGAGCTGCAGCAGTTGGCGGCCGACCCGGAAGATGCGGCGATCATCGAGCTGGGCGAGAAGATTGCCGTCGGCGAGCTGGATCTGGAGCAATTGCAGGAGCAGGAAGCCGAGCAGGCCGAGCGCCTGCGGCAATTGCGTGACGAATTGCAAAACACCGGCCAGGCCCAGCAGCAGGCCCAGGGCGAGCTGCAACGCCTCGATGGTCGCCTCGCGTCTCTGGAAGCCTTGCAGCAGGCCGCGCTGGACCCTGGCAAGGGCACGGCACAATGGTTGCGCGACAACGGCCTCGAGCAGCGCCCGCGCCTGGCCGAAGGCCTGCGGGTGGAAGCCGGCTGGGAGCTGGCGGTGGAAACCGTGCTCGGCGCCGACCTGCAGGCTGTGCTGCAGGACGATTTCAGCGGGCTGGATTTCGCCGCCCTCGAACAGGGCGAGTTGCGCCTGGTGTCGGCGGCCGGTGACGGCCAGCGCATCCCCGGCAGCCTGCTGGACAAGGTCGAGTCACCCGTGGACCTGGCGCCCTGGCTGGGCCGCGTGCGCCCGGTCGAAAACCTCGATCAGGCCCTGGCCGAACGCGCCACGCTGGCATCCGGGGAAAGCCTGGTCAGCCGCGATGGCTACTGGGTGGGCCGGCATTTCCTGCGTGTACGCCGTGCCAACGAGGCGCAGAGCGGCGTGCTGGCCCGGGCGCAGGAGCTGGAAAGCCTTGGCCTGGAGCGGGACGAGCGCGAGGCCGCGCTGGCGCTGCTCGAAGAAAGCCTGCAGGCCCTGCGCGAGCGCCAGCGCCAGGAAGAAGAATTGCGCGAGCAGCAGCGCCGCCAGTTGCAGGATCAGGCGCGCCGCCTGGGCGAGCTGAAGGCGCGGCTGTCGGCCGGCCAGGCCAAGGCCGAGCAGTTGTTGCTCAGGCGTCGGCGCATCGAGGCCGAGCAGCAGGAGCTGGCCGAGCAGCGGGCCATGGAAACCGAACAGTTGGGTGAGGCACGCCTGTACCTGCAGGACGCCCTCGACAGCATGGCCCTGGATACCGAGCAGCGCGAAAGCCTGCTGGCCAGCCGCGATGCTTTGCGCGAGCGGCTTGATCGTGTCCGCCAGGAGGCGCGCCAGCACAAGGACCACGCCCACCAGTTGGCCGTGCGCCTGGGTTCGCTGCGCGCCCAGCACGACTCTACCCGCCAGGCCCTGGAGCGCCTGGAGCTGCAATCCGAGCGCCTCACGGAAAAACGCGAGCAGCTCGACCTGAACCTGGAAGAGGGCGCTGCACCGCTGGAAGAGTTGCGCCTGAAACTCGAAGAGCTGTTGGAGCGGCGCATGGGCGTCGAAGAGGAGCTGCGCCTGGCGCGCCTCGCGCTGGAAGATGCCGATCGCGAACTGCGTGACGCCGAGAAGCGCCGCACCCAGGCCGAGCAGCAATCGCAGTTGCTGCGTGGCCAGCTGGAGCAGCAGCGCCTGGAATGGCAATCGCTGAACGTGCGCCGCAAGGCCCTGCAGGATCAATTACTGGAAGAGGGCTATGACCTGCACGGCGTGCTCGCCACCTTGCCCGAGGACGCCAGCGAGGCAGCCTGGGAGCAGGCCCTGGAGCAGATGGCCGGGCGCATTCAGCGGCTTGGCGCGATCAACCTGGCGGCCATCGAGGAATACCAGCAACAATCCGAGCGCAAACGCTACCTGGATGCCCAGAACGCCGACCTGGTCGAGGCGCTGGACACCCTGGAAAACGTCATCCGCAAGATCGACCGGGAAACCCGCAACCGTTTCAAGGAAACCTTCGACCAGATCAACGCCGGTTTGCAGGCGCTTTTCCCGAAAGTTTTCGGCGGTGGCAGCGCATATTTGGAACTCACCGGCGAAGATTTACTCGATACCGGGGTGACCATCATGGCGCGCCCACCAGGCAAGAAGAACAGCACCATCCATTTGCTGTCCGGCGGCGAGAAGGCATTGACGGCGCTGGCGCTGGTTTTTTCGATCTTCCAGCTCAATCCGGCCCCGTTCTGCATGCTCGACGAGGTGGACGCACCGTTGGACGATGCCAATGTCGGGCGTTACGCGCGACTGGTCAAGGAGATGTCGGAAACCGTGCAGTTCATCTACATCACCCACAACAAGATCGCCATGGAAATGGCCGACCAGTTGATGGGCGTGACGATGCACGAACCCGGTTGTTCACGTCTGGTGGCGGTGGATGTCGAAGAGGCTTTGGCAATGGTGGACAGTTGAAAGGGACAAACAAGGTTTTTGTCGCGTAAAAACCGGCCGCAGTGGCGGTTTTACAGCGTTTTGCCGGTGTAAAGTTGCCTTTCGTCGTGCTAGCTTAACGCCCACTTTTGTTGCACGTGGGAAAACGCCATTCAGAACATGGAGTTGGCGCCACGTTTCAAGGTCATCATTACGGGCCAGGACGCCTTTTTATCAATTTTTGCTTTAGGGGTCAGGACATTTCATGGAATTCGGTCTACGCGAGTGGCTGATCATCATCGGTATCATCGTCATCGCCGGCATCCTCTTCGATGGCTGGCGGCGGATGCGCGGTGGCAAGGGCAAGCTCAAGTTCCGGCTCGACCGCAACCTGTCCAACCTTCCCGATGACGACAGCGATCCCGACGTGCTCAGCCCGCCCCGGGTGATAGAGCGCAACCATGAACCCTCGCTGGACGAAGACGACCTGCCGTCGATGAGCGCCCGTGACGTCAACAGCCGTCGACGTGGTGAGCCGCGCCAGGGCGACCTGGACCTGACCGCCGCCGAGCCGGTGCCGACGCTGCTCAACCCGGTGGACGACGAAGAAGATGACGCGCGCACCAGCGTCTCCGCCAAGCAGAGCGACAAGGATCTGCCGCCGGTCGAGGAAGTGCTGGTGATCAACGTCATCGCCCGCGACGAGCAAGGCTTCAAGGGCCCGGCGCTGCTGCAGAACATCCTGGAAAGCGGCCTGCGTTTCGGTGAGATGGACATCTTCCATCGCCACGAGAGCATGGCCGGCAACGGCGAGGTGCTGTTCTCCATGGCCAACGCCCTGAAACCCGGCACTTTCGACCTGGACGATATCGAAGGCTTCAGCACCCGTGCGGTGAGTTTCTTCCTCGGCCTGCCAGGCCCGCGCCATCCCAAGCAGGCCTTCGACGTGATGGTCGCTGCAGCGCGCAAGCTGGCCCATGAACTCAATGGTGAGCTCAAGGACGATCAGCGCAGCGTGCTGACTGCGCAAACCATCGAACATTACCGTCAGCGCATCGTCGAATACGAACGTCGCCTGTTGACGCAAAAACGCTGAAAGAAAGCGGCACCGACAAGCCTCAAGCTACAAGCCCAGCGCTTGGCTTGAGGTTTTTCGTTTCTGTGCCCTGGCCGTGGCCCGCCGAGAATGACCCGCATGAAAGATTCCGCCCAACGTATCCTCGAACTGCGTAACGAACTGGACGCGCACAACTACCGCTATTACGTGCTCGACGAGCCGAGCGTGCCCGACGCCGAGTACGATCGCCTGTTCCGCGAACTGCAGGCCCTCGAAGCCGAGCACCCGGAACTGGTGACGCCCGATTCGCCGACCCAGCGCGTCGGCGGTGAAGCGCTCAGCGCCTTTGGTGAAGTACGCCACGAAGTGCCCATGCTCAGCCTTGGCAACGCCTTCGAAGAAGACGATCTGCGGGCCTTCGATCGCAGCGTGCAGAACGGCCTAGGCGTGCAGGGCGGCGATCTGTTCGGCGGCGGTGCCGAAGTCGAGTACAGCTGCGAGCCCAAGCTCGACGGCCTGGCAGTGAGCCTGCTGTACCGTGACGGCAAGCTGGTACGCGGCGCCACCCGCGGTGATGGCACCACCGGTGAAGACATCAGCGTCAACGTGCGCACCATTCGCAACGTGCCGCTCAAGCTGCAGGGCAGTGGCTGGCCGGATGTGCTGGAAGTGCGCGGTGAGGTGTTCATGTCCCGCGCCGGTTTCGAACGTCTCAACGCTGCCCAGGCCGAGATCGGCGGCAAGACCTTCGCCAACCCGCGCAACGCCGCGGCTGGCAGCCTGCGCCAGCTGGACTCGAAGATCACCGCCAGCCGCCCGCTGGAATTCTGCTGCTACGGCCTCGGCCAGCACAGCGCCGAGCCGGCGCCGACCCAGGTCGGCATGCTGCAGCGCCTGAAGATCTGGGGCATACCCATCAGCGCCGAACTGAAGCTGGCCAAGGGCGTGGAAGACTGCCTGGCCTATTATCGCGACATCGGCGAGCGACGCATGGGCCTGCCCTATGACATTGACGGCGTGGTGTTCAAGGTCAACAACATCGAAGACCAGCAGCAGCTCGGCTTTCGCGCCCGTACGCCGCACTGGGCCGTCGCCCATAAGTTTCCCGCCATGGAAGAGCTCACCGAGCTGCTCGACGTGGAGTTCCAGGTCGGCCGTACCGGCGCCGTGACGCCGGTGGCACGGCTCAAACCGGTGAAAGTGGCGGGTGTGACGGTGTCCAACGCCACGTTGCACAACATGGACGAGGTGGCGCGCCTCGGGGTGATGATCGGCGACACGGTGATCATCCGCCGCGCCGGTGATGTGATTCCCCAGGTGATGCAGGTGGTCACCGAGCGCCGCCCCGAGAACGCGCGCCCGGTGGCGGTGCCGGAGCGGTGCCCGGTGTGCGGCTCGGCGGTGGAGCGTACCCAGCTGATCAAACGCAGCAAGGGCCGCGAAACCGTCAGCGAAGGCGCCGTGTATCGTTGTGTCGGCCGCCTGGCCTGCGCCGCCCAACTCAAGCAGGCGATCATCCATTTCGTGTCGCGACGCGCCATGGACATCGAGGGCCTCGGCGAGAAGAGCGTCGAGCAGTTGGTGGACGAGGGCCTGGTCAGCTCGCCGGCCGATCTCTACACCTTGGAGTTCGAGCAGATCGTCGGCCTCGAAGGCTTTGCCGAAGTATCCAGCCGCAAGCTGCTCGACGCTATCGCCGACAGCAAGCGCCCGAGCCTGGCGCGCTTCATCTACGCCCTCGGCATTCCCGATGTCGGTGAAGAGACCGCCAAAGTGCTGGCGCGCTCCCTCGGTTCGCTGGAGCGCGTCACCCAGGCATTGCCGGAAGTGCTGACCTACCTGCCGGATATCGGCCTGGAAGTGGCCCACGAGATCCACAGCTTCTTCGAGGATGCGCACAACCAGACGGTGATCAGGCACCTGCTCGAGCGCGGCCTCGAGCTGCAGGACCAGGGCGAGCTGGCAGCCGAATTCGCTGCCAGCACCACGCTCGGCGGGTTGCTGGGCAAGTTGAACATTCCATTCGTGGCGGCTACTGGTGCGAAGAACCTGGCCGAGCGCTTCAAGACGCTGCAGGCGGTGATCACCGCCGACTGGCTCGACCTCAGCGCCATGAAGGGCCTCAACGAAAAAGCCAAGCAGTCGGTGCGCGAGTTCTTCGCCAGCGCCGAGAATGCCGATCGCGCGCGGGCCATCGAGGCGCAATTGCGTGATTTCGGCATGCACTGGGAGAGCGAGAAGAAGGTCGTCGAAGGCCTGCCGCTGGCTGGCCAGACCTGGGTGCTGACCGGCAGCCTGGAAGTGATGAGCCGCGATGTCGCCAAGGAAAAGCTGGAAAGCCTGGGTGCCAAGGTGGCCGGCTCGGTATCGGCGAAAACCACCTGCGTGGTCGCCGGCCCCGGCGCCGGCTCGAAACTGGCCAAGGCCACCGAGCTGAACATTCCGGTGCTTGATGAGCAGACGTTTATCGCCAGGCTAAGCGATTACGGGATCGCCGCCGAATGACGGTTTAACGCCTGTAGGAGAGCCCTCGCGGCGAATAGTGCGTACGACGCCGTTCTTGAAAGCAAGGCCATCGTCGTTTTCGCGTCGTGTCGGCGCTCCTGCGTGGTTTATCCATAATCTAGAGGGCGCGTCGGGTTCAACGCTCGGTTCTCTTTTGCTGCGGCCCTTCAAGCATCAACGGCCCATCCTTCGGCTTGCCCCGTGGGTCGAAGCCCGCCGGGAACTTGCCCTTCAGGTACCAGGCGAATGCGATGATTTCCGCGATGCAGCGGTACAGCTGCTCGGGGATCGCTTCGCCCAGTTCCAGGCGCGCGAGGAGGCGCACCAGCTCGGCATTCTCGTAGATCGGTACATCATGGGCGCGGGCAATGGCGAGTATGGCCTCGGCCAGCTCGTCGTCGCCCTTGGCGCTGAGGTTGGGGGCATTCTGGCCGTCGTAGGTGAGGGCGATGGCCTGGCGGGGGGCTTTACTGCTCATGCGGTTTCATCGACCCAGCGTTGTTCCAGGGAGGTTTTCGGCCCTTGTGGCGGTGTGCCCTGGCTGCAGGCGAGCTCGCCAACGGTCAGACCGGCGGCCACCAGGCGCTCGCGCAGGTTGCCCAGTTCACGGTCGATCAGCCCGGCAGTGCTGGCGCGTTCTGCCCATAGCTGGCTGGACAGGCTGCCGTGGGCCAGTTGCGCCTGCACCTGCAGCGGCCCCAGCGGATCGAGATCGAACGCCAGATCGATTCGCCATAGCGCTTCCTTGGGATCCTGCTTGGCCGAGGGCGCCGGCTCCTCGTGCTGAATCTTCACCTGCAATGGCACCAGTTCGTGCTGGTTGCGCATCGGCACTTCCATCTGCCAGGTGGTCAACAGCTGGCCCTCGGGGCCGACCTGGCTTTGCGAAAGGCTCGACAGCTGGTGCGTCTGCAGGCGCGAAATGGCGGCCGCTGCGAGCTTGAGCAGCGCTTCCAGGTCTGCCTCTTCATCCATCGATTGCAGCAGGCGGCTGGGCAAGGGAAAGCTCATCGCCTGCTGACGGCCGCTGCTCTGGCCGATATTGCCCAGCACGTTGCGGGCGAAGGCTGGCAGTGCCTGGGTCATGGCCGTGGCCGAGGTAGTTGCCGCTGCCAGTGGCGCGGCGCCAGGTAGCAGGGGCAGCAGCTGACTGACCAAACGCAGCAGGTTGGCTTTCATGTCGGTGCCCAGGCCGCCCGTCTGGCCGGCCAATAGCTTGCTCTCCAGAAACAGCCCGCTGTTTTCCAGCGCCTGCATCAGGCCCTTGCCGTTGCTCATCTGCTCGCCGGTCGGCAGGCCGGCGAACAACTTGTCGATGCTGCCTTTCAAACCATCGGGCAGCCCACCTTGGCCACCCATCCCTTTGAGCGCGGCCATCAGGCCTTCTAAAGAGCCCTGGCGGCTTTGTTGGTTGCCGAGTTGCTGCAGCAGCGCCAGTTGATCGAGGCGACCGCTAAGCGGCAGGAAGGCCAGAGACTGGTCGCCCTGCACTCGGGCGCTTAGCAGGCTGCCCGGCGGCAGCTCTAGGGTGGTTTCCAGGCTCAGGGTGTTGCCGGCCAGCCCGGTGTTAAGCAGATTGACCAGCACTTTGAAAACGGTCGCCTGGGCAACCTGTACGGGCATCGCCTCGCGGGTGATCACTTTGCCTTGCAGCAGGGTGCCAACGGGCAATTGTTCGAGGTCGATGCTGGTCAGCGGTTTGTTGCCGCCGGCCAATACGGCCAATGCCAGGCGGGTGTCGGAGAGCGCCGTGACCGCCAGCGCCGTGCCTTGGGCGAGCGGCTGTGGGCTGGTAGCCTGTACCGTCGCCTGGCGGCCGCCATCCAGGTTCAGGCGCAGCATGAGCTGGAAGTTCTGCGCCACTTCCTTGCTACCAACCACCTCGGCCTTGGCGCTTTCTCCGGCCATCATGAGGCCGTCGAGCGGCTTTAGCAGCTTCACAGCCAGGTCGGCGGCGCTTACCGCCGGTCTACTGGCGGCAGGAGGCGGTGCAATAGGACGCGATCCACTGATCTCGGTCATTAAGTCTCATACTCTGGGCCCAACGCACGCTGCGGGTGGGCAGGGCGGGCATGTATACTCGCGGCCAATCCGAACGTCCGCAAGAGTATAGCGGCCGCAATCGTCTCGACTTGAACCAGGTGCCCGCGTTGTGAGCAGTCCCTTTCTCGAAGCCATTGCGCTGTCCTGCGAGCGTGACTGGCGCCTGCTGTTCGAGAACCTCGACATCAGCCTGGACGCCGGGCAGATGCTGCAAGTCTCAGGCCCTAACGGCAGCGGCAAGACCAGCCTGCTGCGCGTGCTCGCCGGTCTCAGGCCGCCCACCAGCGGTACCGTCCGCCTCAATGGCCAGCCTCTCGCCAGCCGCAGCGGTGATCTGCTGTGGATCGGCCATGCCGCAGGAATCAAGGGGCTGCTCAGCGCCGAAGAAAACCTCGCCTGGCTGTGCGCCCTGCATCGCCCGGCGAGTCGCGAACGGATCTGGCAGGCTCTGCAGGCCGTGGGGCTGCGCGGTTTCGAAGATGTGCCTTGCCACACGCTGTCTGCCGGCCAGCAACGCCGCGTAGCCCTGGCTCGGCTGTATCTGGACGGCCCGCCTTTGTGGATTCTCGACGAGCCCTTCACCGCGCTGGACAAACAGGCAGTGAGCCAGCTCGAAGACCACCTGGCCGCGCATTGCCGCAGCGGTGGCCTGGTCGTGCTGACCACGCACCATTCCCTGAGCCGCGTTCCGGATGGCTATCGCGATCTTGATCTGGGACAGCATGCCGCATGAATAGCCTGTTTATGCTGCTGGTCGTGCGCGAGGCGCGGTTGCTATGTCGCCGCCCCGCAGAGTTGGCCAACCCACTGGTGTTCTTCGCTATCGTCATCGCCCTGTTCCCGCTGGCCGTCGGGCCGCAAACGCAACTGCTGCAGAGCCTCTCGCCCGGGTTGGTGTGGGTCGCGGCGCTGCTGGCGGTCCTGCTCTCGCTCGATGGCCTGTTTCGCAGCGACTTCGAAGACGGCTCCCTGGAACAGTGGCTACTTTCCTCGCATCCGTTGTCGATGCTGGTGCTGGCCAAGGTCGCGGCGCACTGGTTGTTTTCCGGCCTGGCCCTGGTGGTGCTGTCGCCGCTGCTGGCGTTGATGCTCGGTTTGCCGGGGCGCTGCCTGCCGGTGCTGCTGGCCTCCTTGCTGCTGGGCACGCCGATTCTCAGCCTGCTGGGCGCCATTGGCGCCGCCCTGACGGTGGGCCTCAAGCGTGGCGGGCTGCTGCTGGCGCTGCTCATTTTGCCTTTGTACATCCCGGTGCTGATTCTCGGCAGCGGGGCCTTGCAGGCGAGTCTGCAAGGGTTGCCGGTAGCCGGGCATCTGCTCTGGCTGGCCAGTCTCACCGCGTTGACGGTAACCCTGACACCCTTCGCCATAGCCGCCGGCCTGACTATCAGCGTCAGCGAATGATTGAACGTGCTACCGAGGATGGCCGCCGGCCCTTACCTCGGAGAATGATGAGTGACCTGATGAACTGGACATGGTTTCACAAGCTGGGCTCGCCCAAATGGTTCTACGAAATCAGTGGCCGCTGGCTGCCAGGGCTGGCCGTTGCCGCTGCCGTGCTGCTGGCCGTGGGCACCGTCTGGGGATTGGCCTTCGCGCCGCCGGACTACCAGCAGGGCAACAGTTTCCGAATCATCTACATCCATGTGCCAGCGGCATTCCTGGCCCAGTCGATCTACGTGATGCTGGCGGTGGCCGGGGTGGTCGGCCTGGTGTGGAAGATGAAACTGGCCGATGTCGCCCTGCAGCAGGCTGCCCCCGTGGGCGCCTGGATGACCGCCATCGCGCTGATCACCGGCGCCGTGTGGGGCAAGCCGACCTGGGGCACCTACTGGATCTGGGATGCGCGCCTGACCTCGATGCTGATCCTGCTGTTCCTGTACTTCGGCGTCATCGCCCTCGGCCAGGCGATCAGCAACCGCGACAGCGCCGCCAAGGCCACCGCGGTGCTGGCGGTGGTCGGGGTGATCAACATCCCGATCATCAAGTACTCGGTGGAGTGGTGGAACACCCTGCACCAGCCGGCCACCTTCAGCGTCATCGACAAGCCGGCGATGCCAGTGCAGATGTGGCTGCCGCTGCTGATCATGGTGCTGGGCTTCTACTGTTTCTTCGCGGCGGTGCTGCTGATGCGCATGCGCCTCGAAGTGCTGCGCCGGGAAGCGCGCAGCAGCTGGGTGAAAACCGAGATCCGCGCGCTGGTGGAGGGCAAACGATGAACTTCGCGTCATTCGCCGACTTTCTCGCCATGGGCAACCACGGCCCCTACGTGTGGTCAGCCTACGGTATCTGCCTGGTGGTGCTGGTGCTCAACGTGCTGCTGCCGCTGCGGGCCAGACGCCGTTACCTGCAGGATGAGGCGCGCCGTATGCGTCGGGAGGAGTCACGTTGAACGCCTTTCGCAAGAAGCGTCTGGTTATCGTCCTGGCGATCGTCGCCGGCGTCGGTATCGCCGTGGCGCTGGCCCTGAGCGCCCTGCAGCAGAACATCAATCTGTTCTATACCCCCACGCAGATCGCCAATGGCGAGGCGCCGGTCGATACCCGCATCCGCGCCGGCGGGCTGGTGGAAGAGGGCTCGGTAAAGCGCTCCAGTGATTCGTTGCAGACCGACTTCGTGGTCACCGATGGCGCGGCGCGGGTGACCATCCGCTTCCACGGCATCCTGCCGGACCTGTTCCGCGAGGGGCAGGGCATCGTCGCCATGGGCAAGGTTGATGGCGCAGGCCTGCTGCAAGCCGATGAAGTGCTGGCCAAGCACGACGAGAACTACATGCCACCGGAGGTCAAACAGGCCCTGGAGCAGAGCGGCATGAACAAGCATTACGAGAAAACCGGAGAGGCCGCGCGATGATTCCCGAACTCGGCCACCTGGCGATGATTCTGGCCCTGTGCCTGGCCCTGGTGCAGGCGACCCTGCCGCTGATCGGCGCCTGGCGTGGTGACCGCCAGTGGATGAGCCTGGCGCAACCGGCGGCCTGGGGGCAGTTCGCCTTTCTGGCGTTCGCCTTCGCCTGTCTCACCTACGCCTTCATGATCGACGACTTTTCCGTGGCCTACGTGGCGCAGAACTCCAACACGGCGTTGCCCTGGTACTACAAGTTCAGCGCCGTGTGGGGCGCCCACGAAGGCTCTCTCCTGCTCTGGGCCCTGATTCTCGGCGGCTGGACCTTTGCCGTGGCGATCTTCTCGCGGCAGCTGCCCGAGGAAATGCTCGCCCGCGTGCTGGGTGTGATGGGTTTCATCAGCGTCGGCTTCCTGCTGTTCCTGATCGTCACCTCCAATCCCTTTACCCGCCTGCTGCCGAACGTGCCGGCCGATGGCCGCGACCTCAACCCGCTGCTACAGGACTTCGGCCTGATCATTCACCCGCCGATGCTGTACATGGGCTACGTGGGCTTCTCGGTGGCCTTCGCCTTCGCCATCGCCGCGCTGCTCGGCGGCAAGCTGGACGCCGCCTGGGCGCGCTGGTCGCGGCCGTGGACCATCATCGCCTGGGCCTTTCTCGGCATCGGCATCGCCCTGGGTTCCTGGTGGGCCTATTACGAGCTGGGCTGGGGCGGCTGGTGGTTCTGGGACCCGGTGGAAA
>CBIFVM010000025.1:0-60165 GCA_966186235.1 uncultured Pseudomonas sp. | reverse complement strand
CGCCGCTTCGCGTTCCCTTGGCTCGCCCATGGCCTGGGTCAGGCCGCCGATGATCGAAGCGAACAGCGCCAGCGCCGCTACCGAAAGAATTAGCGCCTTGGGCAGGGCAGCGAACAGAGCGGCGAGGGTGGCGCCGAACAGCCCGGCAATCCCGTAGAAAATCCCGCACCAGACCGCGGCGGTATAACGCTTGCGCGGATCTTCGTGGGCTTCCGGGCCGGCGCAGATCGCCGCGCTGATGGCCGCCATGTGGATGCCGTGGGAGCCGAAGGGCGCCATCAGGATCGATACCAGGCTGGTGGTGTTGAGCAGCGGCGAGGCCGGTACGTCGTAGCCGTTTGCGCGCAGTACGGCCATGCCCGGCAGGTTCTGCGAGGCCATGGCAACGATGAACAGCGGAATGCCGATGCTGATCGCCGCGGCGATGGAGAAGCTCGGCGTGGTCCACTCCGGTGTCGCCAGTTGCAGCTCGAATTGGGAGAAGTTCAGCAGCCCCAGCGCGCCGGCCAGCACGCAGCCGACCACCAGCGCACCCAGCACGGCGTAACGCGGCTGCAGGCGCTTGCCCAGCAGATAGGTGAACAGCATGGCGATCACCAGCAGCGGTTGTTGCTCGGCAGCCACGCAGATTTCCAGGGCGATCTTGAACAGCACGCCGGCCAGCAGCGCCGCAGCGATGGAACCGGGGATACGGCGCATGATTCGGTCGAAACTGCCGGTCAGGCCGCAGACCAGAATCAGTGCCGAGCAAACGATGTAGGCGCCGATCGCCTCGCTGTACGGCACGCCGGGCAGGCTGGTGATCAGCAGCGCCGCTCCAGGCGTCGACCAGGCGACCATCACCGGGGCGCGGTAGCGCAGCGACAGGCCGATGCAGGTCACCGCCATGCCGATCGACAGCGCCCAGATCCACGAGGAAATTTGCCCGCTGCTCAGCCCGGCTGCCTGGCCAGCCTGGAACATCAGCACCAGGGAGCTGGTATAGCCGGTGAGCATGCCGATGAAGCCGGCCACCACGGCAGCGGTGGAGGTATCGGCCAGCGGGCGCAGGCGCGGTTGGCTGCTCTCGAGCATTACAGCACTCCTTTGAGGTCGGCGAGAATCGGGTACAGCGAGATCACCAGCAGTACGGCCATGCCGACATTGAAGACGCGCAGCACCGTGGCGTTGCGCAGCCAGTTGCGCAGCAGGCTGCCGGCCACCGTCCACAGGCCCACGCAGGGCCCGCCGACCACGGCGAAGAGGGCGGCGATCAGCAGCACGTTGATCAGGAAATTCTCCTGCGGGGTGTAGGTGGCGATGGCGCCGATGGCCATGACCCACGCCTTTGGATTGACCCACTGAAACGCCGCAGCCTGCAGAAACGTGAAAGGCTTGCCGCGTTTGCCACCGGTACTGTCCGGCGCGCCGGCGCGGGCAATTTTCCAGGCCAGGTAGAGCAGGTAGGCGGCGCCCAGGTAACGCAGCAAGGTGTACAGCACCGGAAGCTGCTCGAACAGCTGACCCAGGCCCAATCCCACGCAGATGATCAGCACCATGAAACCCAGGCTGATGCCCAGCATGTGCGGCAGGCTGCGACGCAGGCCGAAGTTCACACCGGAGGCGAGCAGCATCATGTTGTTGGGGCCTGGCGTGATCGAGGTGACGAAAGCGAAGGCGACGAAGGCGAGTAGCAGTTCCAGAGTCATGGCGAATTCTCAAGTTTGAGCTGCCAAGATAAGGGCAGTCAGCGCGGCCGTCGCGGTACAGCGGCGGCTATAAGCAACCATACAGTTGCGCGCCGATCATTCAGAAACTCGACCTGTACCGCTCAAGGCCTTGTTCACTGCCAACCATCCATCCACTGCGTGTTTGCCGCTTTCGTCGAAGGCGCGCTGCAGCAGCTTCACCTGCTCGCGACGCAGCGCCCGCTCCAGCTTGGCTCCCTCGGTGGTCAGGCCGAGCAGGCGCTTGCGCTTGTCGTCCTCGGCGGTGACGCTCTGGGTCAGGTGCATTTCCATCAGCTGGCGCAGCGGAATGCTCAGTGCCTGCTTGCTCACCCCCAGATAGCCGAGCAGCTCGCTGACGCTGAGTCCCGGATGTCGGGCGATGAAGAACAGGATGCGCTGATGCACCCGCGACAGGCCACGGCGCGCGAGCATCTCGTCGGCCTTGGTGGTGAATGCCTGGTAGCCGAAGAAGAAGGCGGCCATGGCGGCTTGCTGGTCGGCTGAATTTTTAAGGTCAATCATGTTGACGTATATGTCTCGGGCGTCGTACTTTCGGTCAAGCAGTTTGACCTAGTTTCCATGAATTATCACCCGGTGACCCCATGGCCTTCTCCGAACGCATCACCCGCCTGAAAAGCTCCCTGATCCGCGAAATCCTCGCTGCCGCCCAGCGCCCGGAAGTGATGTCGTTCGCCGGTGGCCTGCCGGCCGAGGAGATGCTGCCGGTGCTCGACTGGTCGCAGATGCCCACCAGCATGGGGCAATACGGCATGAGCGAAGGCGAGCCGGCACTGCGTGAAGCCATCGCTGCCGAAGCCCGCTTGCTGGGCGTGCCCTGCGAGGCCAGCCAGGTGCTGATCGTTAGTGGCTCGCAGCAAACCCTGGACCTGGCCAGCAAGCTGTTCATCGACCCGGGCACCAAGGTGCTGCTCGAAGCGCCAACCTATCTGGCCGCCCTGCAGGCGTTCCAGCTGTTCGGCGCTGACTGCGTGGCCGTACCCCAGGAGGCCGACGGCCTACAGCTGCAAGCGCTCGAAGCGCAACTGGAGCGCCAGCGCCCAGCGTTCGCCTACCTGATTCCAACCTTCCAGAACCCCAGTGCGGTGCGCTACAGCGAAGCCAAGCGCGACGCCGTGGCGGCCCTGCTGGATCGCTACCAGGTCACGCTGATCGAAGATGAGCCGTATCGTGAGCTGGTGTTCGACGCCGGCAGCGCCACGCCCATCGTCAGCCGCCTGCGCAAGGCCAGCTGGATCTACACCGGTACCGTGTCCAAGACACTGCTGCCCGGGTTGCGTGTCGGTTACCTGATCGCCACGCCGGATCTGTTTCCCCATCTGCTGCGCCTCAAGCAGTCGGCAGACCTGCACACCAACCGCGTCGGCCAATGGCAGGCGCTGCAATGGCTGGGCACCGAGCAATACCGCGAGCACCTGGCCGAGTTGCGAGATTTTTATCGCCTGCGCCGTGATGCGATGCAGGCGGCGCTCGTCGAACACTTCAGTGAGCTGGCCGAGTGGCAGGTTCCCCAGGGTGGCCTGTTCTTCTGGTTGAAGCTCAAGCAGCCCCAGGACACGCGCCTGCTGCTCGATGCGGCGCTGGCGCAGAACGTGGCGTTCATGCCGGGTGAGCCGTTCTTCATCGACCCGGATCGCGAGCCCGGCTACCTGCGGTTGAACTTCAGCCATGTGGCACCGGAACGCCTGGGTGAGGGGCTACGCCGGTTGGCTGGCGTGGTGCGTCAGGGAATGGCCGCGGACGCGGCGTGATTATCGGCAAAGGGGGATGAACATGTACAAGGTGTATGGCGATTACCGTTCGGGCAACTGCTATAAGGTCAAGCTGATGCTCAGCCTACTGGGCAAGCCGTTCGAGTGGGTGCCTATCGATATTCTCAATGGCGATACCCAGCGGCCCGAGTTCCTGGCCAAGAACCCCAACGGCAAGATCCCGGTGCTCGAACTGGAAGACGGCACCTGTCTGTGGGAGTCCAACGCCATCCTCAACTTCCTTGCCGATGGCAGCGAATTCCTCGAGACCGAGCCACGCCTGCGTACCCAGGTGCTGCAGTGGCAGTTCTTCGAGCAGTACAGCCATGAGCCCTATGTGGCGGTGGCGCGGTTCATTCAGCTGTATCAGGGCATGCCCGCCGAGCGCCAAGAGGAATACAAGGTCTGCCAGGTTCGCGGCCACAAGGCGCTGCGGGTGATGGAGCGACAGCTGCAGCAGACGCCGTATCTGGTTGGCGATCGCTACACCATCGCTGACATCGCCCTGTACGCCTACACCCATGTGGCTCACGAGGGCGGCTTCGACCTCAGCGCTTATCCGGCCATCAATGCCTGGCTGGATCGCATCGCCAGCCACCCGAAACACGTGACCATGCTGGGCTGATAGCAGCGTCCGCTCTTGTAGCCTGGCGTAGAGCGCAGCGAAACCCAGGGATCGGTTTTCGCTGCTTACACATGCCGATAGCGAAACCGCTCCCCGCACATCGCTTCGCTCAGTGACGGGCTACAGACGCAAATGGCTACTTTCGCAACAGCCGCAACCCATTGAACACCACCAGCAGGCTCACGCCGACATCGGCGAACACCGCCATCCACATGGTGGCGTGGCCAGTGACGGTCATGGCCAGGAAGACTGCCTTGATGCCCAGGGCCAGCAGGATGTTCTGCTTGAGGATCGCCGCCGTCTGCTGAGACAGGCGGATGAACGCCGGGATCTTGCGCAGGTCATCGTCCATGATCGCCACGTCGGCGGTTTCGATGGCCGTGTCGGTGCCGATCGCGGCCATGGCGAAACCGACATCGGCGCGGGCCAGGGCCGGGGCGTCGTTGATGCCGTCGCCGACCATGGCCACCACGCCTTTCTGCGCGAGCAGGGCCTCCACGGTTGCCAGTTTGTCGGTGGGCAGCAGGTCGCCGCGGGCCTCGTCGATGCCGACCTGGGCGGCGATGGCCTGGGCAGTGTGCTGGTTGTCGCCGGTCAGCATGACGGTCTTGATGCCCATGGCGTGGAGGCTGGCGATGGCCTCGCGGCTGCTGTCCTTCAAGGTGTCGGCAACGGCGAACAGGGCCAGGGGGCGGGCTTCGTCGCTGAGCACGATCACCGTCTTGCCCTGGCGCTCGAGTTCGTCGAGCCGGGTTTCGAGCGCCGCCGAACACAGGCCCAGCTCCTCGAGCAGGCGATGGTTGCCCAACTGGTAGCGCTGGCCATCGATAATGCCCCGTACGCCGCGCCCGGCCAGGGCTTCGAATGCCTGTACCTCGAGCAGTTCGATACCCTGTTGTCGGGCTGCGTTGGCCACCGCCAGGGAAACCGGGTGGTCGGAGCGCGCAGCCAGGCTGGCGGCGAGCGTGTGGTAACCGGCCGCATCCTCACCCAGCGCCTGGTAGTCGGTCTGCACCGGCTTGCCGTGGGTGAGGGTGCCGGTCTTGTCCAGCGCCAGGTGCGTGATGTGCCGTCCGTTTTCCAGATACACGCCGCCCTTGACCAGAATGCCCTTGCGCGCCGCTGCTGCGAGGCCGCTGACGATGCTTACCGGCGTGGAAATCACCAGTGCACAGGGGCAGGCGACGACCAGCAGAACCAGGGCGCGATATACCCAATCGAACCAGCTGCCACCCAGCAACAATGGCGGCACCACGGCCACTGCCAGGGAGAGCAGGAACACCAGCGGCGTGTAGATGCGCGCGAAACGGTCGACGAAGCGCTGCGTCGGTGCGCGTGCGCCCTGAGCCTCCTCGACGGCCTTGATGATGCGTGACAGGGCGCTGTTGCTGGCCGCCGCGCTGACCTGGTACTCCAGTGCGCCGCCCTGGTTGATGGTGCCGGCGAACAGGGTATCGCCCACGGTTTTCTCGATGGGCAGGCTTTCCCCGGTGATTGGCGATTGGTCCACCGTCGAATGCCCGTCGAGCACCTGGCCGTCCAGGCCGATGCGCTCACCGGGGCGCACCCGTACCACGCTGGCGATGGCCACCTGGGCGACGTCGAGCGCCTGCCAGCTGCCGTCGGCCTGGCGCACCGTCGCCTGTTCCGGGGTCAGTGCCATCAGGCCGCGAATCGCGTTGCGCGCGCGATCCAGGGATTTCGCCTCGATCCGCTCGGCGATGGCGAACAGCACCATGACCATGGCCGCCTCGGGCCACTGCCCGATCAGCACGGCGCCGGTCACGGCGATGCTCATCAGCGCATTGATGTTCAGGTTGAAATTCCTCAGGGCGATCCAGCCCTTCTTGTAGACCTCGAGCCCAGCGGTGAGGATGGCGCCCAGGGCGATCAGTGCGACCACCCACTCCGGCGCGCTGTCGGTGAAGTGCACCAGTTCGGCGATAAAGGCGGCCACGCCGGCACCTATCAGCCGCCACGGCAAGCCGCTGGCCACAGGCTCGGCGGGTGCGGCCTGGCCTTCGCCTTCGAGTTGCGGGGTGAAACCGAGCTCGCGGATCGCCAGCAGAGCGGGCTCCAGGGCGTCCGGGCGGTGGCGAATGGTCAGCACCCGCTGCATGAGGTTGAACTGCAGCGCCTCGATGCCGGGCTGGCGGGCCAGCTTGTCGCTGATCAGGCGTTCCTCGGTCGGGCAGTCCATCTGCTCGATACGCACGCGGGTCTCGGCGGCCAGGGGGAGCGCCTGCATGCCCAGGCTGGCGATCGCCGCGATCACCTGCGGCGCGGCGCCGGCCTGATGTTCGACGACCAGGCTGCGGTTGAGCAGATTGAACTGCAGGCCGTGCACCTCGGACATGGGCTGCAGCTTGCCGCGGATCAGGCTCTCCTCGGTCGGGCAGCACATCTGCTCGATACGCAGTGCACTGCTTTCAGGGGCGGGATCCGCCTGGCTGCCGGCTGGCTCGCTGATTCCCGCGACCAACGGGCTGACCGGCGCGCAGCAGGACGGCGTCGTCTCGCTCGCGCAACAGGTCGCCTGAGGGCGTGCAGGTTTCGGGGCATGGTCATGATCACAGCAATTCGACATGGGGGCTCTCCCAACTATCCTGTTGCAGAGTGAACACCCTGTAGCCACTATAGGGTCAAGCACTGGGAGAAAGGTGATCATGAAAATTGGTGAATTGGCGACGGTGACTGGCTGCCAGGTGGAAACCATCCGCTATTACGAGCGTGAAGGATTGCTGCCCGCACCCCAGCGTAGCGAAGGCAATTACCGCCTTTACCTGCCGGAGCACGTCGAGCGGCTGACCTTCATCCGCAATTGCCGCACCCTGGACATGACGCTCGACGAGATTCGCGAGCTGCTCAGCCTGCGCGGCCGTCCGGCAGAAAACTGCGAAGCCATCAACACGCTGATCGACGAGCATATCGAGCACGTCAAAGCACGAATCGCCAGCCTGCAGTCGCTGCAGGAACAACTGGTCGAGCTGCGCAATAGCTGCCTGGCGGATCAGCAATCATCGCCGTGCGAGATCATCCGGCAACTCAGTACCAGCGATACGCTGCACGCCGAGAAGGATGTTTCTCATGTCGGCCGGGCGCATCGGCACTAGCGGGCTGCTGAAGAACTTGCCTCGCCTACGTTTTTCAACGACCGGTTAGTCGCGCGGCTGCAAGTTGGGCATAATCGGGCTCTGTCTGTCATTGCCTGCCCGGTGTCCGATGCCTTGCCGTCCGCTTCGCATCCTGCTGCTCTGCCTGCTGGCGCTGGCCTTGCCCGCCCAGGGCATCGCCGCGGTCGGCATGCAGGCGGGCATGGCGCTTTCGATCGGCGGCCACGGTCATGCCATTCATCTCTCGGGTGATACGCATTCGTGCGAGGCGGATTGTGCTCATCATCAGCAGCCCGCCAAGCAGAAGGCGCCCGGGCACGCGGCCTGCAGCCTTTGCGTGTTCTGCGTCGGCGTGGTCGCCTTGAGCCCTGGCGTGCTCTCGGCAACGTGGTTGCCGCTGGATCGACCGCAGGCTGCCTGGCATCAACATTTCCTCGAGCACATTGCCGACACCCCGGATCGACCCCCTCGCGCACTCATCGGCTGAATCATTTCCGCGAAACGACACCTGGCGGCAATAACGCCCGTCAGGTGACCTGCGTGCTGTCGTGCACGCCGATGACGAGTCAACGAGGCAAACAAGATGCGTAAAACCACAACCCTTATCAGCAGCCTGGCGCTTGCCGCGCTGCTCCAGGCGCCAGTGCTCGACGCTGCCGAGCATGAGCATGCTGGCGGCCATGGTGCCGGCCACGCTACCCAAGACGCCGAACAGAAACCCTGGGGAGTTCCTGCAGATGCTGCCAAGGCCACGCGCACGGTGCATATCCGCATGAACGACCAGATGCGTTTCGTGCCGGATCGGCTGGAGGTCAAGGCCGGTGAGACGGTGCGGCTGGTGCTGCACAACGATGGGCAACTGCTGCACGAGTTCGTGCTGGGCGACAAGGCGCAACTGGACGAGCACGCTGCCATGATGTTGCAGCAGCCGAACATGGCGCATACCGGCATGGACATGCTGCATGTGCAGCCGGGTGAGGAGGGCGAGGTGACCTGGACGTTCGACCGGACGGGCACCTTCGACTTCGCCTGCCTGATCGCCGGGCATTACCAGGCCGGCATGGTCGGCAAGGTTGCGGTAACGCAGTAAGAGCAAGGTGCAGCCGGCGGTTTGCGGCTGCGCCTTTGCGGGTTCGATCGGTAGCCTGTCACTGAGCGCAGCGATGTGCAGGGAGCGTTCGCGAGGCTGCAGAATTGCTCCCGGGTTTCGCTTCGCTCTACGCCGGGCTACAGGGTCACGCTGCGAAGCGCTGTTCCAGATAGGCTGCAATGGCCTTGGATTCGTACAGCCAGGTGCTCTGGCCGTTTTCTTCGATGCGCAAGCAAGGTACCTGGATCTTGCCACCCTGGCTTTCCAGCTCGCTACGGGCAGCGGCATCGTTCTTGGCATCGCGCAGCGCTACGGGCACGTTGAGGGCATGCAGCTTGCGGCGAATCTTCACGCAGAACGGGCAGGCCTTGAACTGATACAGCGCCAGGTTGCCGGCAGCTTGTTCGACTGCCGCCTGCGCTTCGGGCGCGCGTTTCTTTTTGGCCGGCCGGGTGGCGAGGTCGCCGAGGACGATCAGTTGGCCGAGGCCCAGGCGCAGTGCCTTGATAATCATGATGAGTACCTGCAGATGTGAACGGCGCGCAGCTTACCCGAGTTGAGCCAGCGGCCCAACCGGGAAGCGCTTGCGGCATAATGTTGCGCCCAGTTGATCCTCACGGCCGATGCGATGAAACCCGAAGACCTGAAATTGTTGGTGAGCCGCGAGATGCCTTTCGGCAAGTACAAGGGGCGGCTGATTGCCGACCTGCCGGGCCACTACCTCAACTGGTTCGCCCGGGAAGGCTTTCCGAAAGGCGAGATCGGCCAGTTGTTGGCCTTGATGCAGGAGATCGACCACAACGGCCTGTCGGCGCTGCTCGACCCCCTGCGCAGCAAACCACGCCAGCCGCCGCGGGGCTGATCAGCTTTCGCCGAGGCGCTGTTCGAGGTGCTCGACGATGCTGTCGGGCTTGAGCACCAGCACATCACTCTCCAGCGTGTCGAGAATCACCTCGGCGGTGTTGCCGATCAGCGCGCCGCTGAAGCCGGTGCGCGCTACCGTGCCGATCACCGTCACGGCCGCGTGCAGCTCGTGGGCGAGCTGTGGGATCAGCACATCGGCCGGGCCCTCGGCGATATGCAGGTGCCCGTCATCGATATCGTAGGTGTTCTGAAATGCCTGGCATTCCTGGCGATAGCGCTCCTCCACGGTATCGCGCAACTGAAAGGTCGGGTCCGCGGCGGTCAGCATGGGCGATGGATGGGCGCTGAGCACGTGCAGCTCGGCCTTGGCCAGCTTGGCGATGTCGTAGCCATGCTCGATGATCAGGGTGTGCAGCGCGCGGTGCTCGCCTTCGATGTTGCCAACGTCGACCGCCGCCAGCACAGTGCCGCCGCTCCAGGGCGTCAGGGTTTTCACCAGTAGCACCGGGCAGGGGCAATAGCGCAGCAGCTTCCAGTCATCGGGCGTCAGCAGCGCCTTCTTGAGGGGATTGTCAGGGCGATGCTGCTTGATCACCAGGCCACAACCTTCGGTCTGCTGGGCATGGGCGATGGTGTCGTGCAGGCTGCCGCGCCAGGCCTGCTGGGCGCTGACACTGTAACCATCCTGCTGCAGCGCGTTGCCTAGCTGACGCAGATGGCCGCTGTGATCCACCGACTCGTCGCAGATCAGCAGATGCAAGTGGGATTGCGTGACCCCGGCGATCAGTTTGGCGCGCTTGAGCGCCAGGCTGTCGGCGTGTTCCGGCTCGATGACCACGAGAATGCTGCGGATGGCTTGCATGGCGTGTTCCTCTGCGTGCGGCGGTGGTTATCAATATAGAGGGTGCTTTCGCAGCAAGTTCTTGATCGGTATCAAACCCGGCGGCTGGTGGTTGCCGTCGGCGGCCTTATAATGGCCGGCTTGATGCCTGGCGTCGCCTGTACCGCCTCCTGGTGGTCAGGCGTTTCGGGCTTTTCTCCTTTCGTTGCTCATGGGCCATGCACGTGTCATCTCCCGTCACAGTTTCAGATCAGTCACCCGCTACCGGCCGCCGTAGTGCCACGCCGAGCCTGCCGGAAATCCATGAGTTCCTCGGCTGCCGCACGCCCCAGGCCTGGGTCGAAGCAGCGCTGGCCAATCAGGACATCATGCTGATCGACCACAAGAACTGCGAATTCAAGGCGGCCAGTACGGCGCTGAGCCTGATGGCCAAGTACAGCTGCCATGTCGATCTGATCAACATGATGTCGCGCCTGGCCCGTGAGGAACTGGTGCACCACGAACAGGTGCTGCGCATCATGAAACGCCGCAAGATCGGCCTGCGTCCGGTCTCCGCGGCACGCTACGCCTCGGGCCTGCGCAAGGTCACGCGCAATCATGAGCCTTACAAGCTGGTCGACACCCTGGTGGTCGGTGCTTTCATCGAGGCGCGCAGTTGCGAGCGCTTCGAGGCGATCGTGCCGCACCTGGACGAAGAGCTGGGCAAGTTCTACTACGGCTTGCTGAAAAGCGAGGCCCGGCATTTTCAGGGTTACCTGAAACTGGCTTACCAGTACGGCGATGCCGCCGACGTCGAACAGGTGATCGAGCGGGTGAGGGCGGTGGAGCAGGAACTGATCGAGTCCCCCGACACAGAATTTCGCTTCCATAGCGGTGTGCCGCAGGCTTAAGCGGGATTCATCGCAGAAAGTCCCGGGTATCGCTTTGCTCAACGCCGGGCTACCTGTAGTTCACTCCAGGGCGAAAGGGCTCTGGTTGAAACCGTTGTCGTCGACTTGCAAGGCCCAGCCCTGTTTGTCCCAGTCGCCCAGCACGATGCGCCGTGCCGGCTGGGAGCCGATCTCTAGCTCATGCACGGCAGGTCGATGGGTGTGGCCGTGGATCAGTGTCTGCACGCCGTATTGCGCCATCACCTGCTGCACTTCCTCGGGCGTGACGTCGACGATGTCGCTGGCCTTCATGCGTGTCTGCGAGCGGCTTTCCGAACGCAGTTTTCGCGCCAGCTTGTGGCGGGTGTTGAGCGGCAGATTGCGCAGGATGAACAGGCTCAGCGGGTTGCGCAGCAGGCGGCGCATCTTCTGGTAGCCCACATCCAGGGTGCACAGGCTGTCGCCATGCATCAGCAGGACCTTTTCGCCATTCAGGGTCACCATGTGGGGATCGCCGAGCAGGGTGCAGCCCGCCTCGCGGCAGAACGCCTTGCCGAGCAGAAAATCGCGGTTGCCGTGCATCAGGTAGATGCGCGTGCCGCTGTCGCTCAGGCGCCGCAGAGCCTCGGCGATGCCTCGCTGGAACGGTGTCATGGCATCGTCGCCGATCCACACTTCGAAAAAATCACCGAGGATGTACAGCGCCTCGGCCTGGCGCGCCCGGGTGTCGAGAAAATGCAAGAACGCCCGGCTGATGTCCGGGCGCTCCTCTTCAAGATGCAGGTCGGAGATCAGCAGGATCACTCGACGATCTCGGCCTTCTCGATGATCACGTCGTCGGCTGGAACGTCCTGGTGGCCAGACTTCATGGTGGTGGACACGCCCTTGATGGCTTCGACCACGTCCAGGCCTTCGACCACTTCACCGAACACCGCGTAGCCCCAGCCCTGTACGGTCGGCGCGCTGTGGTCGAGGAAGGTGTTGTCGGCAACGTTGATGAAGAACTGCGCGCTGGCCGAGTGCGGTTCCATGGTACGGGCCATGGCCACGGTGCCGGTCTTGTTGGAGAGGCCGTTGTTGGCTTCGTTCTTGATCGGCGAGCGGGTCGGCTTCTGCTTCATGCCCGGCTCGAAACCGCCGCCCTGGATCATGAAGTTGCCGATCACGCGGTGGAACACGGTGCCGTCGTAGTGACCGCTCTTCACGTATTCCTTGAAGTTGGCGACGGTTTCCGGCGCCTTGTCTTCGAACAGTTTGAGGGTGATGACGCCGTGGTTGGTGTGCAGCTTGATCATGTGCTTAATCGCTCTGTCGAGAAAAACGCGGGCCGCTTCAGGCTGACCGGGGCTTTAAAGCTGCCCGAAGGTCAGTGAGCAGGCACCAAGGCCTGTCAGGGGGTTGACAGCTTGGGCTATGATAAGCGCTTTGTTTTAGTCGGCCTACCCTGTGCCGCAATCCACGCGCTAAGGACACCATGAGCAAGCCCACCGTCGAAAAAGCCGCCAACTTCCTGCTGCCCATCGTTCAGGCCGACCTGGACGCCGGCAAGCACGCCAAGATCATCACCCGTTTTCCGCCGGAGCCCAACGGTTACCTGCACATCGGCCACGCCAAGTCGATCTGCCTGAACTTCGGCCTGGCCCAGGAATTCGGTGGCGCGTGCAACCTGCGTTTCGACGACACCAACCCGGCCAAGGAAGACCAGGAATATATCGACGCCATCAAGGACGACGTCCGCTGGCTGGGCTTCGAGTGGGCCGGTGAGGAGCGTTACGCGTCCAACTACTTCGACCAGTTGCACGACTGGGCCGTCGAGCTGATCAAGGCCGGCAAAGCCTATGTCGACGACCTGACCCCGGACGAGGCCCGCGAATACCGCGGCACCTTGAACACCCCCGGCAAGGACAGCCCGTACCGCGAGCGCAGCGTGGAAGAGAACCTCGACCTGTTCGCCCGCATGAAGGCCGGCGAGTTCCCGGATGGCGCCCGTTCGCTGCGCGCCAAGATCGACATGGCCTCGCGCAACATGAACCTGCGCGATCCGATCCTCTATCGCATCCGCCATGCTCACCATCACCAGACCGGTGACAAGTGGTGCATCTACCCGAGCTACGATTTCACCCATGGCCAGTCCGATGCCATCGAAGGCGTGACCCACTCGATCTGCACCCTGGAGTTCGAGGATCACCGCCCGCTGTACGAATGGTTCCTGGCCAACCTGCCGGTGCCGGCGCAGCCGCGTCAGTACGAGTTCGCCCGGCTGAATCTGAACTACACCATCACCAGCAAGCGCAAGCTTAAGCAGCTGGTCGACGAGAAGCACGTCAACGGCTGGGACGACCCGCGCATGTCGACGCTCTCGGGCTACCGTCGTCGCGGCTATACGCCGGCATCGATCCGCACCTTCTGCGACATGATCGGCGTCAACCGCGCCGGCGGCCTGGTGGATATCGGTATGCTGGAATTCGCCATCCGCGAAGACCTGGATGCCAACGCCTCGCGCGCCATGTGCGTGCTCAAGCCGCTCAAGGTGGTGATCACCAACTATCCGCAGGGCCAGGTCGAGAACCTGGAGCTGCCGCGTCATCCCAAGCAGGACATGGGTACCCGCGTGCTGCCGTTCTCCCGCGAGATCTACATCGACGCCAGCGATTTCGAAGAGACTCCGCCGGATGGCTACAAGCGCCTGATTCCCGGTGGGGAAGTGCGCCTGCGCGGCAGCTACGTGATTCGCGCCGACGAAGCCATCAAGGACGCCGCCGGCAATATCGTCGAGCTTCGCTGCTCCTACGACGAGAACACCCTGGGCAAGAACCCGGAAGGCCGCAAGGTCAAGGGCGTGATCCACTGGGTGCCGGCTGCCGAGAGCGTCGAGTGCGAAGTGCGTCTGTACGATCGCCTGTTCCGCTCGGCCAACCCGGAGAAGGCCGAGGAGGGCGGCAGCTTCCTCGACAACATCAACCCGGATTCGCTGGTGGTGCTCAGCGGCTGCCGCGCCGAGCCGTCGCTGGCCAAGGCCGGCGCTGACGACCGCTTCCAGTTCGAGCGTGAGGGCTACTTCTGCCTCGACAAGGATTCGACCGTCGATGCGCTGGTGTTCAACCGGACCGTCACGCTGCGCGACTCGTGGGGTCAGTAATGGCACTGTCGATCTACAACACGCTCAGCAAGGTCAAGGAATCGTTCAAGCCGCTGGAAGGCAACAGTGTGCGCATGTACGTGTGCGGCATGACCGTGTACGACTTCTGCCATATCGGCCACGCCCGGGTGATGGTGGCCTTCGACGTGGTCACTCGCTGGCTGCGCCATCGCGGCTATGACGTGACCTACGTGCGCAACATCACCGACATCGACGACAAGATCATCAAACGTGCCAACGAGAACGGCGAGCCGTTCGAGGCGCTGGTCGAGCGCATGATCGCAGCGATGCACGAGGACGAAAGCCGCCTGAACGTGCTGCGCCCGGACATCGAGCCGCGCGCCACCGGGCATATCGCCGGCATGCACCAGATGATCCAGACCCTGATCGACAAGGGCTATGCCTACGCGCCCGGCAATAGCGACGTGTATTACCGCGTCACCAAGTTCGAAACCTACGGCAAGCTGTCGCGTCGCAAGATCGACGAACTGAAGATCGGTGCGCGCATCGAGGTCGACGAAGTCAAGGAAGACCCGCTGGACTTCGTGCTATGGAAAGCCGCCAAGCCGGGCGAGCCGAGCTGGGAGTCGCCGTGGGGCAAGGGCCGGCCGGGTTGGCACATCGAGTGCTCGGTGATGTCCACCTGCTGCCTGGGCGAGACCTTCGACATTCACGGTGGTGGCCCTGACCTGGTGTTCCCGCACCATGAGAACGAGATCGCCCAGAGCGAGGCGGCCACCGGCAAGCAGTACGCCAATGCCTGGATGCACGCCGGTGCGGTGCGCGTGGACGGCGAGAAGATGTCCAAGAGCCTGGGCAACTTCTTCACCATCCGCGAGGTGCTGGAGAAGTATCACCCCGAAGTGGTGCGCTACCTGTTGGTGTCCAGCCACTACCGCAGCCCGATCAACTATTCGGAAGAGAGCCTGCGTGAAGCCAAGGGCGCTCTGGAGCGTTTCTACAACGGCCTCAAAGGGTTGCCGAGCGCCGAAGCTGCTGGTGGCGAGGCGTTCGTCGAGCGCTTTGCCGCAGCAATGGACGACGACTTCAACTCGCCCGAAGCCTGCGCCGTGCTGTTCGAGATGATTCGCGAGATCAATCGCCTGCGTGAAAGCGACCTGCAAGCTGCTGCCGGTTTGGCCGCTCAGCTCAAGGCGCTGGCCGGTCTGCTCGGTGTGTTGCAACTGGAGCCGGATGCCTTCCTCAAGGCCGGCGCCGAAGGCAAGGTCGACGCTGCCGAGGTCGAGGCGCTGATCGCCGCGCGCCTGCAGGCCCGTGCCGACAAGAACTGGGCAGAGAGTGACCGCATCCGTGACCAGATCACTGCGCTCGGCGTGGTGCTCGAGGATGGCAAGGGCGGCACCACCTGGCGCCTTGCCGAGTAATTGCCCGATGCACCCAAAAGGCCGCTAATGCGGCCTTTTCATTTCCAGACGCCAACATCGGAAACGCCACGGAAACCCCATGCTGACCCGCTACAAGTTACTGCTCTCCAGTGCCCTGACTCGCTACTTCCCGCGCACGGCCGCCTACCTCGAAGCCGAGAAGCAGGCTGCTGCCGAGCGCGCAAAGGTCGCGGCGAAGAAACCGCTGGCGCAGAAGAAGAGCGCAGCAACAAAGCGCGGTGCCAAGCGGGTGAGCGCTGACAAAGCCAAGGGAGAGCCGGCAACAAAAAAGCCGGTAAGGCGCGCTAGCGCCGGCATCTACTCGTCAGCGGCGATCAAGGTAACCGCAGCTCAGGAGCAGGCGATGCGCGAGACCGTGGCGCGGGCCGTCGCGGCGGGCGTCATCGGCGCGCCATCTGACGAGCAGTGGGCGATGATCCTCTGTCGCCAACCGCTGACCCGCATCTTCGCCGGAGCGGGTTCGGGCAAGTCGACCACCCTGGTGCTGCGCGTGGTGTTCATGCTCTGTCACCTGAACGTCGAGCCTGAACGATTGACGGTGATTTCCTTTACCAACGCCTCCTGCGCCGAGCTGCGTGAACGACTGGCGAGCGTGCTCGGCTTCTGGCAGTTCTCGGCGGATGTCGGCCCGTGCGTCCGTACCTTTCACTCTGCGATGGGCGTGCTGGCGCGCCAGGTTCTGGGCAATCCCGCCTGGTTCGAGCAGTTGGGTGACAAGCGCGCGTCGGCGAGCGAGCCGGACAATCCATTGGGAGGAGGGCGTCTGGGGGCTGCACAAACACGCCTGCTCAAGGATGCTTATCAGGCCTGCTATGCCGATGACCCGGCTTTCCGCGGCTGGGTTCACGAGCTGCTCGGCTCCCCGCTGCCCGATCCGCAAAAGGCCTTGCCGAAGGCGCCCATGGAGCCGTTCCGGCTGGCGGGTGAGCTGCATGCCGCGCCGCTGTTCGAGGTGTTCTACGCCCAGGCCGGTTTCATCGAGAGCATTGGCATTCCCATCGAGCGGATGACGGCAGCCGCGCTGGCCTGCTCGCCAGCCGAGCGAACCTTTCTCCTGGCGTTGCAGGCATTCTGGAAGGCCTTTGGCGGGCAACTGAGCCAGCAAGGGCTGATGACCTTCAATGGCGCCTTCCAGCAGCTGACGCACATGCTCGATGATGCTGATGGGCGTTTGAGTGCGGAGGCGCTGCAGGGCTTCTCCCATCTGCTGATCGATGAATTCCAGGACATCTCGCCGCAGATCGTGCAATGGCTGCAGGCACTGCACCGGCGCCTGGCCGGCACGGCCACGGCTGTCAGCCTGATGGCCATCGGTGATGACTGGCAGTCGATCTATGGTTGGCGGGGCAGTTCCCCGGAGCTGTTCATGGCCTTTGATCGGCACTTTCCGAGCAAAGGCAAGGGCAAGAGCGCGGTGCTGATGCTGCAAGCCAACTATCGCTCCATCGAGCCGTTGATTCGCGACGCCGAGTCCATACTCGACTCTGTGGCCTTCAAGCAGGACAAGGTGACCACGCCGATCCGCCCCGTACCGGAGGGCGGTCATGGCGTGAAATTGATGACGCCGTTCGACCTGGCCCGTGACATGGGTGAACTGCAGCAGGCCATCGCAGCGCAATGCGCCTATGCGCGCGACATCGGGTCCAGAGAGCGCACCGCGGTGCTGCTACTGGGGCGCCGCAACGACACCCTGAAAGACGTTCAGGCCGGGCTCGACCGCAAGTTGCCGGTAAAGGCCTATACCATTCACCGCGCCAAGGGGCTGCAGGCCGAGGTGGCGATCATCGTCGACGACTGCCTGCCGCCTACGGCTCATCCACTGCGTAATGCGCTATATGCCTACTGTGGTTTCTTCGCCAACAGCTACGACCAGGCGATGGCGGACGAAAGTCTGCGCCTGGGCTATGTGGCCGTTACCCGAGGCGTCAGTCGAGTGCTGTGGTTCGTGCGCAAACCCCAGGGCGCCACACGTTCGCTGGGCTGAAACGAAAACGGCGCTACCTCAGGCCGTGTGAAAACGTAGCGAGCGAAGGTCAGGCAAGGCAAAAACCGGCGAAAAAGCGCAGTTTACGAGCTGTAAATGAGCATTTTGAGCCGGTTTTTAACGCCGCATGACCGAGCGCAGTAGTTTTCACACCGCCTGACCCGGCGCCGTTCCTGCCGCTGGCAGAGCATCAGGCGTGCAGGTGCTCCGCGGCGTGCAGGGTGTTTTCCAGCAGGCAGGCGCGGGTCATCGGGCCAACGCCGCCGGGCACCGGGGTAATCCAGCCGGCGCGGGGCAGGGCGGTCTCGTAGACCACGTCGCCGATCAGCTTGCCATCGGCCTGACGATTGATGCCGACGTCGATGACGATCGCGCCTTCCTTGATCCACTCGCCCTTGACCAGGCCCGGCTTACCGGCGGCGACCACGACGATATCGGCCTGGGCCACGTGGCCGGCCAGGTCCTTGGTGAAGCGATGGGTGACCGTCACCGTGCAGCCGCCCAGCAGCAGTTCCATGGCCATCGGGCGGCCGACGATGTTCGAGGCGCCTACCACCACCGCGTGCATGCCGTAGAGATCCTGGCCGGTGCTGGCCAGCAGGGTCATGATGCCCTTCGGCGTACAGGGGCGCAGCAGTGGCATGCGCTGGGCCAGACGGCCGATGTTGTAGGGATGGAAGCCGTCCACGTCCTTGTCTGGGCGAATACGCTCGAGCAGAAGCGACGCGTCCAGGTGGGCCGGCAGTGGCAACTGAAGCAGGATGCCGTCGATGCTGGCGTCTTCGTTGAGCGAGTCGATCAGGTCGCGCAATTCGTCCTGGCTGGTTTCGGCGCTCAGATCATAAGCGCGGGAGATGAAGCCGACTTCCTCGCAATCCTTGCGCTTGTGCGCGACATAAACCTGAGAGGCGGGGTCGCTGCCGACCAGGATCACTGCCAGGCCGGGGGCGCGCAGCCCCTGCTCGCGTCGTTCGGCGACGCGCTGGGCGATCTGCTGGCGGATATTGGCGGCAATCGCTTTGCCATCTATCAGTTGTGCGGTCATTGCGCTTGGTTAACCATCGAAAGGGAGAAAAAAGGACGCGCATTCTCGCATGGCATTAAGGAAGGGCAAAGGCGGCAGAACGCAGATTTGGTGTAACTCCTTTATCTAGCTGAATTTTTTTCGATTTGGGTGTTGACGCCCCAGGGGCGCCTCTATAAGATGCGCACCACTTGGCGAGCACAGCAAGTGACAGGGTAAAGCGGCAACGGCAGAAACGAAAGTAGCCGCTCTAGCCGAAGCTTGAAGTCTGCTCTGGTGGATGGATAAGTGCCCGTAGCTCAGCTGGATAGAGCATCCGCCTTCTAAGCGGATGGTCGCAGGTTCGAGTCCTGCCGGGTGCGCCACTAGGTGTGTCGGCACAAGTGAATAGCAGCAAAGCAATATGGTGGGCGTAGCTCAGTTGGTAGAGCACAGGATTGTGGCTCCTGGTGTCGAGGGTTCGATCCCCTTCGTCCACCCCATATTCTGAAAGCGCCAGGCCCTAAAAAGCCTGGCGTTTTTGTTTGTAAAAAGTATTACCACGCGGACGTGGTGGAATTGGTAGACACACTGGATTTAGGTTCCAGCGCCGCAAGGCGTGAGAGTTCGAGTCTCTCCGTCCGCACCACCTTTACGCCCCTCCCGTTTGCCACCTGCATCTAGGGTGACTTCTGCAACACCTCCCTCTAGAATGCATGCCCTTGAATGGGGCCGGTAAGCGGCCGGCATACGTCTGTGCAACGAGGAATATCCATGCAAGTTTCTGTTGAAAGCACTTCCGCTCTCGAGCGCCGCATGAGCATCACTGTGCCGGCCGAGCGCATCGAGACCCAGGTCAACAAGCGTCTGCAGCAGACTGCCCAGAAAGCCAAGATCCCTGGTTTCCGCCCCGGCAAGGTGCCGATGAGCGTGATTCGCCAGCGTTTCGAAGCCGACGCACGCCAGGAAGCGGTAGGCGACGTCATTCAGTCTTCCTTCTATGAGGCAGTGGCCGAACAGAAACTCGCACCTGCCGGTCAGCCTTCGGTCGAGCCGAAAGTACTGGAGAAGGGCAAGGACCTGGAGTTCGTCGCCACCTTCGAAGTGTTCCCGGAAATCAAGGTCAGCGGCCTCGAAGGCATCGCCATCGAGCGTCAGCAGGCTGAAGTGGCCGACGCCGATGTCGACAACATGCTGGACATCCTGCGCAAGCAGAACACCCGTTTCGAAGCCGTAGAGCGTGCTGCCGAGAAAGACGACCAGCTGAACATCGATTTCGTCGGCAAGATCGACGGCGAGGCCTTCGCTGGCGGTTCCGCCACCGGTACTCAGCTGGTACTGGGCTCCGGCCGCATGATCCCGGGCTTCGAAGATGCCCTGATCGGCGCCAAGACCGGCGAAGAGCGCGTGATCAACCCGACCTTCCCCGAGGATTACCAGAACCTCGACCTGGCTGGCAAAACCGCTGAATTCACCGTCAAGGTCAACAGCGTTTCCACCCCGCAACTGCCGGAGCTGAACGACGAGTTCTTCGCCCTTTTCGGTATCAAGGAAGGTGGCCTGGAAGGTTTCCGCGCCGAAGTTCGCAAGAACATGGAGCGCGAGCTGCGTCAGGCCATCAAGTCCAAGGTCAAGAACCAGGTGATGGAAGGCCTGCTGGCCGCCAACCCGGTCGAAGTGCCGAAGGCGCTGATCGCCAGCGAAGTGAACAACCTGCGCGTGCAGGCCGTTCAGCAGTTCGGTGGCAACATCAAGCCGGATCAACTGCCGGCCGAGCTGTTCGAAGAGCAGGCCAAGCGTCGCGTATCCTTGGGCCTGATCGTCGCCGAAGTGGTCAAGCAGTTCGAACTCAAGCCTGACGACGCCCGCGTGCGTGAGCTGATTCAGGAAATGGCCTCGGCCTACCAGGAGCCTGAGCAGGTCGTGGCGTGGTACTACAAGAACGACCAGCAACTGAACGAAGTCCGTTCGGTTGTACTGGAAGAGCAAGTTGTAGATACTGTTTTGCAGAAGGCCAATGTGACTGACAAATCGGTCTCTTACGAAGAAGCAGTCAAGCCGGCAGAAGCTCCACAAGCCGCCTGATTTCTTCGCCTCGTTCGAGAACACCATAAGCCAGCCTCAGTGCTGGCTTATGCGTATTCGAGACATGACTTTTATTAGGGAGCGAATGCTGGAAATGTCGCACAATCCTTTCATGCAGCAAATGTCCGATATCCAGGCCGCTGGCGGTCTGGTTCCCATGGTCGTCGAGCAATCCGCTCGTGGCGAGCGCGCCTACGACATCTATTCGCGTCTGCTCAAAGAGCGCGTGATCTTCCTGATCGGCCCGGTTGAAGACTACATGGCCAACCTGGTTGCCGCGCAGCTCCTGTTCCTCGAAGCCGAGAACCCGGACAAGGACATCCACCTGTACATCAACTCGCCAGGCGGTTCGGTAACTGCCGGTATGTCGATCTACGACACCATGCAGTTCATCAAGCCGGACGTGTCGACCACCTGTATCGGTCAGGCGTGCAGCATGGGCGCGTTGCTGCTGGCTGGCGGCGCTGCGGGCAAGCGCTACTGCCTGCCGCACTCGCGGATGATGATTCACCAGCCGCTGGGCGGTTTCCAGGGTCAGGCTTCGGACATCGAGATCCATGCCAAGGAAATCCTGTTCATTCGCGAGCGTCTGAACCAGGTTCTGGCCAACCACACTGGCCAGCCGATCGAAGTGATCGCCCGCGATACCGACCGTGACCGTTTCATGAGCGGTGAAGAAGCGGTCAACTACGGCCTGATCGACAAGGTACACAGCCGTCGCGAGCAAATCGCCTGAAGCATCACGCCCGCTGGCCGACGATAGTCGGGCAGCGGCACATCGGGCTTGAAAATGCCCCGGTTTGGCTCCATCTTGTGTTTTAAGCCTACGGTATTGGATTGATCGAATGACTGACACCCGCAACGGCGAGGACAACGGCAAGCTGCTCTATTGCTCCTTCTGCGGCAAAAGCCAGCATGAAGTACGCAAATTGATTGCTGGCCCCTCGGTATTTATCTGCGACGAGTGCGTCGACCTGTGCAACGACATCATCCGTGAGGAGGTGCAGGAAGCCCAGGCCGAGAGCAGCGCGCACAAGCTGCCGGCTCCCCGGGAAATCAGCGCGATCCTCGATCAGTACGTGATCGGGCAGGAGCGCGCCAAGAAGATCCTGGCGGTCGCGGTCTACAACCACTACAAGCGCCTCAACCAGCGCGAGAAGAAGGATGACGTCGAGCTCGGCAAGAGCAACATCCTGCTGCTCGGGCCGACTGGTTCGGGCAAGACGCTCCTGGCCGAAACCCTGGCGCGCCTGCTCAACGTCCCGTTCACCATCGCCGATGCGACCACCCTTACCGAGGCTGGCTACGTGGGTGAAGACGTCGAGAACATCATCCAGAAGCTGCTGCAGAAGTGTGATTACGATGTCGAGAAGGCCCAGATGGGCATCGTCTACATCGACGAGATCGACAAGATCTCCCGCAAGTCCGACAACCCGTCGATCACCCGTGACGTGTCGGGCGAGGGCGTGCAGCAGGCGCTGCTGAAACTGATCGAAGGCACCGTTGCCTCCGTTCCGCCTCAAGGCGGTCGCAAGCACCCGCAGCAGGAATTCCTGCAGGTCGATACGCGCAACATCCTGTTCATCTGCGGTGGCGCGTTCGCGGGCATCGAGAAGGTGATTCAGGGGCGTTCCACCAAGGGCGGCATCGGCTTCAACGCCGAGGTACGCACCAAGGATGTCGAGAAGAAGATCGGCGAGTCGCTGCGTGAAATCGAGCCGGACGATCTGGTCAAGTTCGGCCTGATTCCGGAGTTCGTGGGCCGCCTGCCGGTCATCGCGACCCTGGAAGAGCTCGACGAGGCTGCGCTGGTGCAGATCCTCACCGAGCCGAAGAACGCGCTGACCAAGCAGTACGGCAAGCTGTTCGAGATGGAAGGCGTGGACCTCGAGTTCCGTCCCGACGCACTCAAGGCGGTTGCCCAGAAGGCGTTGGAGCGCAAAACCGGCGCACGCGGCCTGCGTTCGATTCTCGAGGGCGTACTGCTTGACACCATGTACGACATTCCGTCGCAATCGGATGTCAGCAAGGTGGTCATCGACGAAAGCGTGATCGACGGCAGCTCCAAGCCGCTGCTGATCTACGAAAACAGCGAACCGCCTGCCAAGGCGGCGCCAGACGCGTAACGCGTTTGTCATCTGTTGTAAGCAAGGGGCCTGCGGGCCCCTTTGCTTTTACAGCCGGCAACGCTTGTTTTTTCGTGGGCCTGCCCCCATCTTAGGGCCAAGGGTAATCCCACCGTTTACGGCCGCAAGGCCGCCGTAGAGCTCAAAATCATGAAGACAACCATCGAATTGCCTCTCCTGCCTTTGCGCGATGTCGTGGTCTATCCGCACATGGTCATCCCGCTTTTCGTGGGCAGGGAGAAATCCATCGAAGCGCTCGAAGCGGCGATGAATGGCGAAAAGCAGATCCTGTTGCTCGCCCAGAAAGATCCCGCGGACGATGAACCGAGTGAAGAAGGGCTCTACCGAGTCGGCACCGTAGCCACGGTGCTGCAGTTGCTCAAACTGCCCGATGGCACCGTCAAGGTGCTGGTCGAGGGCGAGCAGCGTGGCGAGATCGAACAGTTCATCGAAGCTGACGGGTACAGCGCCGCTGAAGTGCAGCTGCTCGACGAAGTCGAAGCACCCGAGCGCGAGAGCGAAGTGTTCACCCGCAGCCTACTCAGCCAGTTCGAGCAGTACGTGCAGCTGGGCAAGAAGGTGCCGGCCGAGGTGCTGTCCTCGCTGAACAGCATCGATGAGCCTAGCCGCCTGGTCGATACCATGGCCGCGCACATGGTGCTCAAGATCGAGCAGAAGCAGGAAATTCTCGAAATCGTCGATCTGCCGACCCGGGTCGAGCACGTGCTCGCCCTGCTGGATGCCGAGATCGATCTGCTGCAGGTCGAGAAGCGCATTCGTGGCCGCGTGAAGAAGCAGATGGAGCGCAGCCAGCGCGAGTACTACCTGAATGAGCAGATGAAGGCCATTCAGAAGGAGCTTGGCGACAGCGAGGAGGGCCACAACGAGCTCGACGAGCTCAAGCGCCGCATCGAAAACGCCGGGCTGACCAAGGAAGCCTACGGCAAGGCCCAGGCCGAGCTGAACAAGCTCAAGCAGATGTCGCCGATGTCCGCCGAGGCCACCGTGGTGCGCTCCTACATCGACTGGCTGGTGAACGTACCGTGGAAGGCCCAGAGCAAGGTACGCCTGGACCTGGCGCGCGCCGAGAACATTCTCGATGCCGATCACTACGGCCTCGAAGAGGTCAAGGAGCGCATCCTCGAGTACCTTGCCGTGCAGAAGCGCGTGAAGAAGCTCAAGGGCCCGGTACTGTGCCTGGTCGGCCCGCCTGGCGTGGGCAAGACCTCGCTGGCCGAGTCGATCGCCAGCGCGACCAATCGCAAGTTCGTGCGCATGGCACTCGGCGGCGTGCGTGACGAAGCGGAGATCCGCGGTCACCGCCGTACCTACATCGGTTCCATGCCGGGTCGCCTGATCCAGAAGATGACCAAGGTCGGTGTGCGCAACCCGCTGTTCCTGCTCGATGAAATCGACAAGATGGGCCAGGACATGCGCGGTGATCCCGCCTCGGCGCTGCTCGAGGTGCTCGACCCGGAGCAGAACCACAACTTCAACGATCACTACCTGGAAGTCGACTACGACCTGTCCGACGTGATGTTCCTGTGCACCGCCAACTCCATGAATATCCCGGCCGCGCTGCTGGATCGCATGGAAGTGATTCGCCTGCCGGGCTACACCGAGGACGAAAAGGTCAATATCGCCACCAAATACCTCGCGCCGAAGCAGATTCAGGCCAACGGTTTGAAGAAAACCGAGCTGGAATTCGAGGAAGCGGCGATCCGTGACATCATTCGTTACTACACGCGTGAGGCGGGTGTACGTAGCCTCGAGCGGCAAATCGCCAAGGTCTGCCGGCGCGCGGTGAAGAAGCACGCCAAGGAAAAACGCTTCCATGTCGTCGTCACCGCCGACTCGCTCGAGGATTTCCTGGGCGTACGCAAGCACCGTTATGGCCTTGCCGAGCAGCAGGATCAGATCGGCCAGGTGACGGGTTTGGCCTGGACCCAGGTAGGTGGCGAATTGCTTACCATCGAGGCGGCCGTGGTGCCTGGCAAGGGCAATCTGATCAAGACCGGCTCGCTGGGCGATGTCATGGTCGAGTCGATCACGGCCGCGCAAACCGTGGTCCGCAGCCGTGCCCAGAGCCTTGGCGTGGCCCCGGATTTCTACGAGAAACGCGACATCCACATTCATATGCCTGAGGGTGCTACGCCCAAGGATGGCCCGAGCGCAGGTGTGGGCATGTGCACCGCGCTGGTGTCGGCGCTGACGCAGATTCCGGTGCGCGCCGATGTCGCCATGACCGGGGAAATTACCCTGCGTGGTCAGGTGCTGGCCATTGGCGGGCTGAAGGAAAAACTGCTGGCGGCTCATCGCGGTGGAATCAAAACCGTGATCATTCCCCAGGAGAATGTTCGCGATCTCAAGGAGATTCCCGAGAACATCAAGCAGGACCTGCAGATTAAACCGGTTAAATGGATTGACGAGGTCCTGCAAATTGCGCTGCAATACGCGCCGGAGCCCTTGCCAGACGCGGCTCCGGAGTTGGTTGCAAAGGATGAAAAACGCGAGTCTGATTCCAAGGAGCGAATCAGCACGCATTAGCCGGATGCCTTCCTTGACACTTTTTTGGGGCCCTTGATATAAAGCGGCTCTTACCGTGTCGGTAGGCCATTCAGCACCCGATTCGCTTCCATTAAAATCAAGAAACAACCTAAACCGAAATTAAGGGGACTTAGAGTGAACAAGTCGGAACTGATCGATGCCATCGCCGCATCTGCTGATATCCCGAAAGCTGTTGCTGGCCGTGCGCTGGACGCAGTGATTGAATCCGTTACTGGCGCTCTGAAGGCTGGTGATTCCGTTGTACTGGTTGGTTTCGGTACTTTCGCTGTCAAAGAGCGCGCTGCTCGCACTGGCCGCAACCCGCAGACTGGCAAGCCGATCAGCATCGCTGCTGCCAAGATCCCAGGTTTCAAAGCTGGTAAAGCGCTGAAAGACGCCGTCAACTAAGCGTCTTCGGGCCTTTGCCCGCCGGGTCGGCTAATCCCGGCTCGGTTGTGGGGCGGCAATAAGACCAAGCGGTCTGTCACGCCGGGGATTGTAAAGTTCTGATCCCGATCCGCTTCGCACGTTACGAGAAGGCGCATCCCAGGATGCGCCTTTCTTCTATCCGGATTTTACCCACGCTGCGCGGCCATTCTTTGTATGTGGCCGTTCTGGGGGAAGCATGCTGCAAAATATCAGGGACAATTCACAGGGTTGGATTGCCAAAACCATCATCGGCCTGATCGTCGTTCTCATGGCGTTGACGGGCGTTGACGCGATCATTACCGGCACGGGCAACAGCCAGAACGCTGCCGACGTGAATGGCGAGAAAATCAGCCAGAACGAGCTCAATCAGGCTGTGGAGATGCAGCGCCGTCAGTTGCTGCAGCAACTGGGCAAGGATTTCGACGCTTCCATGCTCGATGAACGTCTGCTGCGCGATGCCTCTCTCAAAGGGCTGATCGAGCGCTCGCTGCTGCTGCAGGGCGCCAAGGATTCCAATTTCGCCTTTTCTCAAGCCGCTCTCGACCAGGTGATCGTGCAGACGCCCGAGTTCCAGGTGGAAGGGCGCTTCAATGCCGACCGCTTCGATCAGGTGATTCGTCAGCTCGGCTATACCCGTATGCAATTCCGCCAGATGCTCGAGCAGGAGATGCTGATCGGCCAGCTGCGCGCAGGTCTCTCCGGTAGCGGTTTCGTCACCGATGAAGAAGTGGCCGCCTTCGCGCGCCTCGAGAAGCAGACCCGCGATTTCGCAACCCGCACCATCAAGATCGACAGCGCCGCGGTGAAGGTCAGTGATGACGACGTGAAAGCCTATTACGACGCTCAGCAGTCTCAGTTCATGAGCCCCGAGCAGGTGGTCATCGAGTACGTCGAGCTGAAGAAGGATGCATTCTTCTCGCAGGTTTCCGTCAGCGACGATGAAATGAAAGCCGCCTACGAGTCGGAAATCGCCAACCTGGCCGAGCAGCGTCAGGCCGCTCACATCCTGATCGAAGTTGGCGGCGACGTCAGTGACGAGCAGGCCAAGGCCAAGATCGACGAGGTTCAGAAGCGTCTGCAGGCCGGCGAAGACTTCGCCGCCCTGGCCAAGGAGTTCTCCCAGGACCCAGGTTCTGCCAGCGAGGGCGGTGACCTGGGCTATGCGGGCAAGGGCGTTTACGACCCGGCCTTCGAGGACGCGCTCTATGCCCTGAAGCAGGATGAAGTGTCGGCTCCGGTGCGCACCGAGTTCGGCTGGCACCTGATCAAGCTGCTGGGCGTCCAGGCACCTGAAGTGCCGACGTTCGCCAGCCTGAAGGAAAAGCTCGAGACCGACCTGAAGACTCAGCGCGTCGAGCAGCGTTTCGTCGAGGCTACCAAGCAGCTCGAAGACGCAGCCTTCGAATCCTCGGACCTGGCGCAGCCTGCCCAGGAACTGGGCCTGAAGGTGCAGACCAGCGAGCCGTTCGGTCGCCAGGGCGGTGAAGGCATTGCCGCGAACCGTCAGGTCCTGCAGGCCGCGTTCAGCCAGGAAGTGATGGAAGATGGCAGCAACAGCAGCGCCATCGAACTCGACCCGAACACCCTGGTGGTGATTCGCGTCAAGGAACACCGCAAGCCACAGCAACTGGAGCTCGATCAGGTAAGCGACAGCATTCGTGCTCAGCTGACCAAGACCCGCGCCAGTGAGGCCGCCAAGGCCGCTGGCGAGCAGATGGTCAGCGATCTGCATGATGGCAAGGTCAAGCCTGAAGGTGCCGAGTGGCAAGTCGTCGAGGCGGCCACCCGCAATCAGGATGGCGTCGACCCGGCCGTGCTGCAGGCGCTGTTCCGTATGCCCAAGCCGAGCGGTGATAAGTCCGAGTTCAGCGGCATTGCCCTGGGCAACGGCGACTTCGTGGTGATCCGCCTGAAGGGCGTCAGCGAGCCCGAACAGGCTCTGAGTGACGAGGAGAAGGCGATGTACCGCCGTTTCCTCGCTTCGCGCAGTGGCCAGGAAGATTTCGCGGCGTATCGCAAGCTGCTGGAAAGCAAGGCGGATATCGAGCGCTTCTAAGGGCTCACCGCCGCAAAGACAAAGGCCCCGATTTCGGGGCCTTTGTGTATCTGCAGGTTCTGGTTGGCCGGCGATGCGGCAGTGCCCTGTTGAACCTACAGCGACGATGCGCCGCAGGTTCAGGCGCCTCTTCAGGCCGTCTCGGGTTCGACCTTGGTCAGGAACGCTGCTTCCAGAAGCTGCTGGGTATAGGGATGTTGAGGTGCCTGAAAGACCTGCCTGGCGTCACCTTGCTCGACGACCCGGCCCTGTTTCACCACCATCAGTTGATGGCTGATCGCGCGTACCACCGCGAGGTCGTGGCTGATGAACAGGTAGCTCAGGTTGTACTTGGCCTGCAGCGAGCGCAGCAGGTCGATCACCTGGCGCTGCACGGTGCGATCCAGCGCCGATGTCGGCTCGTCGAGCAGGATCAACGCCGGCTTGAGCACCAGGGCGCGGGCGATGGCGATGCGCTGACGTTGCCCACCGGAAAACTCGTGGGGATAGCGGTGCCGGCTTTCGGGATCCAGGCCGACTTCCTTCAATGCATCGATGATCGCCTGCTCCTGTTCGGCTGCCGTGCCGATACGATGGATGCGCAGCCCTTCGCCGATGATCATGCCTACCGTCATGCGCGGGCTGAGGCTGCCGAACGGATCCTGGAACACCACCTGCATTTCCCGTCGTAGCGGGCGCACGTCGCGCTGGGACAGGTCGGCGAGGTGATGCTCGCCGAAGCGAATGCCACCCTGACTGCCGATCAGGCGCAGGATGGCCAGGCCCAGGGTCGATTTACCCGAGCCGCTCTCGCCGACGATGCCCAGGGTCTGGCCACGCTGCAGGCTGAAGTTGATGCCATCCACGGCCTTGACGTGATCGACGGTGCGGCGAAGCAGGCCCTTCTTGATGGGGAACCAGACCCGCAGGCCTTCCACCTGCAGCAAGGTGTCGGCGTCTTCGCTGGCGACAGGGTCGCCATCCGGCTCGGCCGCCAGCAATTCACAGGTGTAGGGATGCTGCGGCGTGGTGAACAGCGTTTCGCAATCCGCCTGTTCGACCAGCTCACCATGCTGCATCACGCAAACGCGCTGGGCGATGCGGCGTACCAGCTTGAGATCGTGAGTGATGATCAGCATGGCCATGCCCAGGCGTGCCTGCAGGTCCTTGAGCAGCTCGAGGATCTTCAACTGCACGGTCACATCCAGCGCCGTGGTCGGCTCGTCAGCGATCAGCAGCTCCGGCTCGTTGGCCAGGGCCATGGCGATCATCACGCGCTGGCGTTGCCCGCCGGACAATTCGTGGGGCAGGGCCTTGAGGCGCTTGTGCGGCTCGGGAATGCCGACCAGCTCCAGCAACTCGAGCGTGCGCTGGGTGGCTGCCTTGCCGCGCAGCCCCTTGTGCAGGGCAAGCACCTCGTTGATCTGCTTTTCGATGCTGTGCAGCGGGTTCAGGGAGGTCATCGGCTCCTGGAACACCATGGCGATGCGATTGCCACGGATGCCGCGCAGCTTGCGTTCGGGCAGCTCGAGCAGGTCTTCGCCGGCGTAGCGGATGCTGCCGCTGGGATGCTGGGCGAGCGGGTAGGGCAGCAGGCGCAGGATCGAGTGGGCGGTCACCGATTTGCCGGAGCCGCTTTCGCCGACCAGGGCCAGGGTTTCACCGCGGCGAATGTCGAAGCTGATGTGGTTGACCACACTTCGGCTGCTGTCGCCGTTGACGAAGGCAACCGAGAGGTCGCGTATTTCGACGAGGTTATCAGGATGGCTCATCTTACTTCCTCGGGTCGAAGGCATCGCGGGCCGCTTCGCCGATGAACACCAGCAGGCTCAGCATGATGGCCAGTACGGCGAAGGCGCTGATACCCAGCCATGGCGCCTGCAGGTTGGACTTGCCCTGGGCGACCAGTTCGCCGAGCGAGGGTGCACCGGCCGGCAGGCCGAAACCCAGGAAGTCGAGGGCGGTGAGGGTGCCGATGGCGCCCGTGACGATGAACGGCAGAAAGGTCATGGTCGAGACCATGGCGTTGGGCAGGATATGGCGGAACATGATCGCGCCGTTACGCATGCCCAGGGCGCGAGCTGCGCGCACGTATTCGAGGTTACGGCCGCGCAGGAATTCGGCGCGCACCACGTCGACCAGGCTCATCCAGGAAAACAGCAGCATCAGGCCGAGCAGCCACCAGAAGTTGGGCTGCACGAAACTGGCCAGGATGATCAGCAGGTAGAGCACCGGTAAACCCGACCAGATCTCCAGGAAACGCTGCCCGGCGAGATCCACCCAGCCACCGTAGAAACCCTGCAGGGCGCCGGCGGCAACGCCGATCACCGAGCTTGCCAGGGTCAGCGCGAGGGCGAACAGCACGGAAATCCGGAAGCCGTAGATGACCCGCGCCAGCACGTCGCGGCCCTGGTCGTCGGTGCCCAGCCAGTTGGCCGCCGAGGGCGGTGCAGGGGCAGGCACCTTCAGGTCGTAGTTGATGCTCGAGTAACTGAACGGGATTGGCGGCCAGACCATCCAGCCGTCCTTCTGCTCGATCAGTTCGCGGATATACGGGCTCTTGTAGTTGGCTTGCAGGGGAAACTCACCGCCAAAGGTGGTTTCCGGGTAGCGCTTGAGCACAGGGTAGTAAAGCTCGCCGTCATAACTGACCACCAGCGGCTTGTCGTTGGCGATCAGCTCGGCGCCCAGGGTCACGAAGAACAGGGCGAGAAAGATCCACAGCGACCACCAGCCACGCTTGTGAGCCTTGAAACGTTCGAAACGGCGTTGATTGAGCGGGGAAAGTGCCATGGCTCAGGCCTCCCTGCTTTCGAAGTCGATGCGTGGATCGACCAGGGTGTAGGTGATGTCACCGATCAGTTTCACGACCAGCCCCAGCAAGGTGAAGATGAACAGGGTGCCGAAGACCACTGGGTAATCGCGGTTGATCGCCGCCTCGAAACTCAACAGGCCCAGGCCGTCGAGGGAGAAGATCACCTCGATGAGCAAGGAGCCCGTGAAGAATATGCCGATGAAAGCCGCCGGGAAGCCGGCGATGATCAGCAGCATGGCGTTGCGGAACACGTGGCCGTAGAGCACGCGGGCGTTGCTCAGGCCCTTGGCGCGGGCGGTGGTCACGTACTGCTTGTTGATCTCGTCGAGAAAGCTGTTCTTGGTCAGCAGCGTCAGGGTGGCGAAGTTGCCGATCACCAGGGCGGTGACCGGCAGGGCCAGGTGCCAGAAGTAGTCGAGAATCTTGCCGCCCAGGCTCAACTCGTCGAAGTTGCTGGACGTCAGGCCGCGCAGCGGGAAGAAATCCCAATAGCTGCCGCCGGCGAACAGCACGATCAGCAGGATGGCGAACAGGAACGCGGGAATGGCGTAACCGACGATGATCGCCGAGCTGGTCCACACGTCGAAGGCGCTGCCGTGTCGGGTGGCCTTGGCGATCCCCAGCGGAATGGACACCAGGTACATGATCAGCGTGCTCCACAGCCCGAGGGAGATGGACACCGGCATCTTTTCCATGATCAGGTCGATGACCTTGGCATCGCGGAAGAAGCTTTCGCCGAAGTCCAGTTGGGCGTAGTTCTTGACCATGATCCAGAAGCGCTCGGGGGCCGACTTGTCGAAGCCGTACATCTTCTCGATCTCGGCGATCAGTTCCGGGTCCAGGCCCTGGGCGCCACGGTAGTTGGAGCCGGCCGTGGCCACTTCGCCGCCGCCGCCGGAGATGCGCCCCGTGGCGCCGCCAGCCGCCGCGTCGAAGCCTTCCAGCTTGGCGATCATCTGTTCGACCGGGCCGCCGGGCGCGGCCTGGATGATCGCGAAGTTGATGACCAGGATGCCGAATACGGTCGGAATGATCAGCAGCAGGCGCCGCAGGATATAGGCCAGCATCTAGCGTTCTTCCTGCTCGGCGGTGGATGCGTCTTCGCTGTTGACCACTTCGCCGACCGGTTTTTCCTGCCACCAGGTCATCAGGCCGTAGTCGTACAGCGGCGATTTCTCGGGGTGGCCGAAGCGTTTCCAGTAGGCGACGCGATAGGCGTCCACGTAATAGTTGGGCACCACGTAATTGCCCCACAGCAACACGCGATCCAGGGCCCGGGTATGGGTGATCAGCGATTCGCGGGAATCGGCCTGGATAAGCCCCTCGACCAGCTTGTCGATCGCGGGGTCGCGCAGGCCGATGAGGTTGCGGCTGCCCGGGTTGTCGGCGCTGCTGGAATGCCAGAATTCGCGCTGTTCGTTGCCGGGCGAGCTCGATTGCGGCCAGATCGACGAGGTCATGTCGAAGTCCCGCGAACGCACGCGGTTCATGTATTGGGAAATGTCGACGCGACGGATCTGCAGGTCGATGCCCAACTCGGCCAGGTTGCGCTTGAACGGCAGGATCACCCGCTCCAGATTGGCCTGGGTATTGAGGAATTCGAAGGCCAGCTGATTGCCGTTGGCGTCGACCATCTTGTCGTTCTCGATCCGGTAGCCGGCCTCGGTGAGCAACTGATACGCGCGGCGGGCCTGGTCACGGATGATGCCGCTGCCGTCGCTGACCGGCGGTGCAAAGGCTTCGGTGAACACGCGGTCGGGAATCTGCCCGCGCAGCGGTTCCAGCAGCTTCAGCTCGGCCGGGCTGGGCAGGCCCTTGGCGGCCATTTCCGAGTTCTCGAAGTAGCTGTGGGTGCGCTTGTAGGCGCCGTAGAACAACTGCTTGTTGGCCCATTCGAAGTCGAATAGCTGGGCGATCGCCTCGCGTACCCGCGGGTCCTGGAACATCGGCTTGCGGGTGTTGAACACGAAGCCCTGCATGCCGGCCGGGTTACGGTTGGGGAACGCCTCCTGGACGAAGCGCCCGGCGCGCAGCGCCGGCGAGTTGTAGCCGGTGGCCCAATCCTTGGCCGAGTACTCGAGGTTGACGTCGAACTGGCCAGCCTTGAAGGCCTCCAGGGCGACGGCCATGTCGCGAAAGTACTCGATGCGGATCTGGTCGAAGTTGTACATGCCGCGTGCCACCGGCAGATCCTTGGCCCACCAGTCCTTGACGCGTTCGAAGCGGATGGAGCTATTCGGCGAGAAGTCGGCGATCCGGTACGGGCCGCTCCCCAGCGGCGGTTCCAGGCTGCCGCGGGAGAAATCACGGCCTTGCCACCAGTGCTTGGGCAGCACCTGCAACTGGCCGAGAATCAGCGGCAGCTCGCGGTTGCCGGCATGCTTGAAGTTGAAGCGCACGGTGCGCTCATTTTCGGCGACCACCTCGGCCACGTCGGCATAGTAGTGGCGGTACAGCGGGTCGCCGTGTTCGAGCAAGGCATTGAAGGTGAAGATCACGTCTTCGGCGGTAACCGGTTCACCGTCGTGAAAACGCGCCTTGGGGTTGAGGTAAAAGCGCACGTAACTGTCGTCGGAGCCTTTCTCGACCTTTTCGGCGAGCAGGCCGTATTCGGTGAAGGGTTCATCCGGCGAATGATAGGTGAGGGTGTCGTAGATCAGCCCGATGCGGTCGGCCGGGTTGCCCTTGGGGATGAACGGGTTGAAGCTGTCGAAACCGTTGAGCCCTGGCAGACGCAGCACGCCGCCCTTGGGCGCGTCGGGGTTCACGTAATCGAAATGCTTGAAGTTGGCCGGGTATTTGGGCGCTTCGCCGTACAGCGTCAGGGCGTGTTGCGGCGCGGCCTGGGCGAGGCTGGCGAGGCCAAGCAGCAGCAAGGCGCTGCAGTGCATGAGAAATGCACGCAGTGGATGCGTCATCGTGCGGTCTCCGTGGGTTTCAGCCACCAGCTGCGCAGCCCCAGCGTGTAGGGCGGCGTGGCGACGAAGGCAAAGCGGTTGCGGTACGCCAGGCGGTGATAGTCGATGTACCAGTTGGGAATGGTGTAGTACTGCCAGAGCATCACGCGATCCAGGGCGCGGGTCGCGGCCACTTGTTGATCACGGGTGCGGGCAGAGAGCAGCTTTTCGAGCAGGGCATCGACGACCGGGTCGTTGATGCCGGCGTAATTCTTACCGCCTTTCACGCTGGCCTGACTGGAGTGGAAGTACAGCGATTGCTCCAGGCCGGGGCTGAGGGTTTGCGGCAGAGTGAGCAGGATCATGTCGAACTCGAAGCGATCCAGGCGTTGCTTGTATTGGGCGCGATCCACGGTTCTCAGATTGGCCTGGATGCCGATGCTGGCCAGGTTCTCGGTGAATGGCTGGAGAATGCGCTCCAGGTTGGGGTTGACCAGCAGGATCTCGAAACTCAGCGGCTGGCCTTTGGCGTTGGTAAGGCGCTGGCCCGAGGGTTTCCAGCCGGCCTCGGCGAGTAGACCGAGTGCACGGCGCATGGTTTCGCGCGGAATGCCCCGCCCATCGGTGACCGGCATCTTGAACGGTTCGGTGAACAGCTTTGCCGGCAACTGCCCGCGAAACGGCGACAGCAGCAGCCACTCGGCGCCTTCGGGTTTGCCCCTGGCGGAGAACTCGCTGTTCGGGTAGTAGCTGGCAGCGCGAGTGTAGGAACTGTTAAACAGCGTGCGGTTGGTCCACTCGAAGTCGAACATCAGGCCCAGCGCTTCGCGCACGTGCGCATCTTCGAAGGTGGCGCGGCGGGTGTTCATGAACAGCGCCTGGGTCTGGGTGGGAATCTGATGGGGGATTTCCGCTCGCACCACGTCTCCGCGTGTGGCCGCTGGAAAGCGGTAGTTGTTGGCCCAGTTCTTGGCCTGCTGCTCGATATAGAAATCGAATTCGCCGGCCTTGAAGGCTTCGAATGCGACATGGCTGTCGCGGTAGAAGTCCACTTCGACGCGGTCGAAGTTGTATTTGCCGCGGTTCACCGGCAAGGAGGCGCCCCACCAGTCCTTGACCCGCTCGAAGGTCAGGCTGCGACCCGGATTGACCCGGGTGATGCGGTACGGGCCGCTGCCCAGCGGCGGCTCGAAGGTGGTGGCCTTGAAGTCGCGGTTCTTCCAGTAGTGCTGCGGCAGCACCGGCAGCTCACCGAGGCGCAGGATCAGCAGCGGATTGTTGGCACGCTTGAGCACGAAGCGCACGCGGTGGCGATTGAGTATGTCGACCCGTTTTACTTCCTGCAGGCTGGTACGGTACTGCGGGTGGCCTTCCTTGAGCAGCAGCCGGTAGGAGAACGCCACGTCATAGGCGGTGATCGGCTTGCCATCGTGAAAGCGCGCCTCGGGGCGCAGGTTGAAGACCACCCAGCTGCGATCTTCGCTGTATTCCACGGAACTGGCGATCAGCCCATAGCTGGAGGCGGGCTCGTCACCGGAGGGGTCGTACAGGCCAGTGCCGACCATCAACGGTTCGTTCAGCTCGGTCACGCCGTATTGCAGGAAGTTGGCGGTGGCCACCGGGCTGGTGCCCTTGAGCGTATAGGGGTTGAGCGTGTCGAAACTGCCGGCGGCCATGATCCGTAGGGTGCCGCCTTTGGGGGCTTCGGGGTTGACCCAGTCGAAGTGGGTGAAGCTGGCGGGATACTTGAGCGCGCCGAATTGCGCATAGCCGTGGCTTTCGCTGAGCGTTGCCCAGGCCGGAAAGCTGGTGGCCAGGCCAAAAAACAGCGAGAGGAGGGGGCGTCTCAAGAGCAGTATCCGATCCGGGGCAGCAAGGTTTCCGTACAGTAACAGCTTGTCTGTACAGGAAAAAGAGCGGCCCCGGCGGTGAACTGCGAGTGTGTTGCAGTGCGCGTCAGTTGGTCAGGCGCAGGGTCAGTACCTGGCCCGGTTTCAGGGCCTTGCCGGTACGTGGATTCCAGCTCTGCAGCTTCTGCATCTGCACGTTGAAACGCTTGGCGATCAGGTGCAGGGAGTCGCCCTTGCGCACCTTGTAGTAGGTGACGTCATCACGCTGGGCAACGGTTTTCGCGCTGGCGTTGCCGCCCTGCAGCTTGATGGTCTGGCCGACACGCAGCGAATTGCCCTTCAGGGCATTCCAGCGCTGGATGTCGTTGACCGAGACGTTATGCGCCTTGGCGATCTGCCAGAGGTTGTCGCCATTGCGAATGGTGTAACTGCGCGAGGCCACGGCGGTATTGACCGTGCGCTGCGGCGCTTCCTCCGGCAGCGGCTGCAGGCTGGTCGGCAGGCTCAGGTGCTGACCCACGGCGAGGGTGTTGCCGGTGAGCTGGTTGAGCTCCTTGATGCTGGCCACGCTCAACTCGTAGCGGTTGGCGATACCGTGCAGGTTGTCGCCGGCGCGCACCACGTATTCCTGCAAGCCGCGATCCTCGGGCTTGAGCGTAGACAGGTTGGCGGTCAGCAGTTCGACCTTCTGGGTCGGCACCAGCAAATGCTGGGGGCCGTCCACTGTCACGCGCTTCTTGAAGGCCGGGTTGAGCAGGTACAGCTCGTCTTCATCGACTTCGGCCAGCGCCGCGACGCGGGCCAGGTCCATGCGCTGCTTGAGCTCCACTTCTTCGAAGTAGGGCTCGTTGGGGATCGGCGCCAGGCTCACGCCGTAGGCGTCCGGCGCCATGATCACCTGGGACAGGGCCAGTAGCTTGGGCACGTAGTTCTGGGTTTCCAGCGGCAGCGACAGGTTCCAGTAGTCGGTCGGCAGGCCGAGCTTCTGGTTGCGCTCGATGGCGCGGCTGACCCGGCCTTCGCCGGCGTTGTAGGCCGCCAGGGCCAGCAGCCAGTCGCCGTTGAACATCTCGTGCAGGCGCGCCAGGTAATCCATGGCTGCCTGGGTGGAGGCCGTCACGTCGCGGCGGCCGTCGTACCAGCGGGTCTGACGCAGGTTGAAGTTGCGCCCCGTGGAGGGAATGAACTGCCACAGCCCGACCGCATCGGCTGGCGAATAGGCGAACGGGTTGTAGGCGCTCTCGATCATCGGCAGCAGCGCCAGCTCCATCGGCATGTTGCGCTCTTCGAGGCGCTCGACGATGTAATGAATGTAGGGGTTGCTGCGCTCGCCAGCCTTCTCGACGAACGAAGGGTTGCTGGAGAACCACAGACGCTGCTGCTCGATACGTGGATTGACGCCGATGGCATCCTGCAACTTATAACCGGCGCGCACGCGTTCCCAGATGTCCTTGGGTTGCTCGGCCTTGGTCGTGCCATTGATCCACAGCGGCTGATGCGGCGTTCTGCCGCTCAAATCCACCGTTGGCCCATTCTCTACCTGCTGTTGATCGAGGCTCTGGCAGCCGCTGAGCACGGCACAAACAGCCAGGGCGAGCGCAGGGTAGCGCAATGCCAATGCCTTTGAATTCAATGGGTTAGGTCGAGAGGAAGGCATTGGTTGTGGGGGGTATCCTAGATCGAAAGTCGGGCGATTCTAGAAACCGATCCAGGGGTGGTCAAGTTTTGACCAGGATTTTGCGGGCCAGTCGGCGCTTCAGAAGCGGTCTTTCCAGGCCCGCAGCGCGGCAAACACCTCGCCCTCGCTGGTGAAGGTGCGACCTTCGCGGCTGGCGATCATTTCTTTAACCGATGTTTCGGCGGCACGCAGAAACGGGTTGGTGGCGCGCTCGAGCCTGAGGTTCGACGGCAGGCTGATCTGGCCGTTCTGGCGCCACGTTTCGACCTGGGCGAAACGCTCGGCGATATCCGTATTCGCCGGCTCGACGGCCTTGGCGAAGCGCAGGTTGCTGAGGGTGTATTCGTGGGCGCAATAGATCAGCGTGTCGTCCGGCAGGGCCGCCAGGCGCTGCAGCGACTGGTGCATCTGCGCCGGGGTGCCCTCGAACAGACGGCCACAGCCGGCGGCGAACAGGGTGTCGCCACAGAACAGCCAGTGGTGATCGGGCTGATAGAAAGCGATATGACCCAGGGTGTGGCCAGGCACTTCGATGACCTGCAGGGGCAGGCCCAGTACTTCTATACGGTCGCCATCGCTCAGCGCCTGGTCGCGGCCCGGAATCTCCTCGTTGGCCGGGCCAGAGACCCGCGCGCCGGTGTCGCGGCGCAGCTGCTCGACGCCACCAACGTGGTCGTTATGGTGATGGGTGATCAGGATATCGCTCAGCGTCCAGTCGCCATGCTCACGCAGCCAGGCCTGCACCGGGCTGGCGTCGCCAGGGTCGACTACCGCGACACGCTTGTGCTGCGCATCCTGCAGCAGCCAGATGTAGTTGTCGGAGAATGCGTTGAGGGCTTCGATCTTGATCATCAGGTGGTCGCCAAGCCGGGAACAAAGGTGCATCTTAGGGGCTATTGACGCTTCAACGCGAGCCGCGTTCCCCCTGCGTGAAACGCCACTAGACTCAGGGTGTCATTGATAAAGATGGCCAAGCAGGTACTTTTCATGAACGAACATCCCATGAGCACGCGTCCATGACCGACACTCCCTTCGCCCAGGCCGATGCCGACTGGTTGCAACTGATCGGCGCAGCCCGGCAATGGTTCACCGGCCCCCTGGGCCGCCTGCTGCTCGAGCAGGAGCAGCGTCTGCTAGACGAGGAACTGGCGCGCTTCTTCGGCGGCTACCTGGTGCATTACGGCCCCTGCGCCGAAACCTCGCTGGAAACTCAGCAGATCCAGCGCAGTGTGCGTCTGGGCGCGCCATTCGCCGGTACGGAGATCGTCTGCGAGGAGCAGTCCTGGCCATTGGTCGAGCACGCCGCCGACGTGGTGGTGCTGCAGCACGGTCTGGATTTCTGTCAGTCGCCCCACGGCCTGCTGCGCGAAGCTGCGCGCAGTGTGCGGCCGGGTGGGCACCTGCTGATCGTCGGCATCAACCCGATGAGCGCCTGGGGCGTGCGCCATCTGTTCGCTCACGACGTGTTGCACGAAGCCCGCTGCATCGCACCCCGCCGCCTGGGTGACTGGCTCAACCTGCTGGGCTTCGCGCTGGAGAAACGCCGTTTCGGATGTTATCGTCCGCCGCTTGCTTCGGCGGCCTGGCAGGCCCGGCTGGCTCCCCTGGAGCGCTGGGGCGGCGCTTGGCAATCGCCGGGTGGCGGCTTTTACGTACTGGTGGCGCGCAAGCTGGTGGTCGGCTTGCGGCCGTTGCGCCAGTCCCGCCGTGAGCCCATGGGCAAACTGGTGCCCATGCCGGTGGCCAAGATCAGTCGTCGCGACCGTGACGGTGCCTGATAGGGCCCCGCAGATCGAAATCAGACCCTAGATAAAGGCGGCGCATGTCCGATCAAGTTGAGCTGTACACCGACGGTGCCTGCAAGGGCAATCCGGGGGTCGGTGGCTGGGGCGCATTGCTGGTATTCCAGGGCGTCGAGAAGGAGTTGTGGGGCGGCGAAGCCGTGACCACCAACAACCGCATGGAGCTGATGGGCGCGATTCGCGGCCTGGCCGAGCTCAAGCGTCCGTGCAACGTGCGCCTGGTCACCGATTCGCAATACGTCATGAAGGGCATCAAGGAATGGATGCCCAACTGGAAGAAGCGCGGCTGGAAGACCGCCGCCAAGGAGCCGGTGAAGAATGCCGACCTCTGGCAGCAACTGGACGAACAGGTCAATCGCCACAACGTGACCTGGGAATGGGTGCGCGGCCATATCGGCCACCCCGGCAACGAACGGGCCGACCAGTTGGCCAACCGTGGCGTCGAAGATATCAGGAGCATGAAGCGTGCGTAGAGTCGTACTGGATACTGAAACCACCGGTATGCCGGTAAACGATGGCCACCGGGTCATCGAGATCGGTTGTGTGGAGGTCGAGGGGCGGCGCCTGACCGGGCGGCACTTCCACATCTACCTGCAACCCGATCGTGAGATCGACGAAGGCGCCATCGCGGTGCACGGCATCACCAACGAGGATCTCAAGGACAAGCCGCGCTTCAAGGACGTCGCCGACGAGTTCTACGAGTTCATCAAGGGCGCGCAGCTGATCATCCACAACGCGCCGTTCGACATCGGCTTCCTGAACAACGAATTCGCCCTGATCGGCCAGCACGAGCGTTCGGACATCGCGGCCTATTGCGATGTACTCGACACCCTGCAGATGGCGCGCGAGCGTCATCCTGGCCAGCGCAACAGCCTCGATGCCCTGTGCAAACGCTACGGTGTCGACAACTCCGGCCGTGAGCTGCACGGCGCCTTGCTCGACTCGGAGATTCTCGCCGACGTCTACCTGGCGATGACCGGTGGGCAGACCAACCTGTCGCTGGCCGGTGAAGGCGCCGACGGCGATGGCAGCGGTCGCCAGCAGGCCACGCCGATTCGCCGTCTGCCCGCCGAGCGCCCGCATGGCGCGGTGATCGCCGCCAGCGCCGACGAGCTGGCTGCCCATGCCGCGCGCTTGGCGGTGATCGAAAAGGCCGCCGGTGCGCCGGCCCTGTGGGTGCAGATGGAAGCAGCCGAGCAGGGCACATCAGCCTCCTGATCGGTCAATTGCGACCTTTTCGTATAGCGCTCTGCGCGAGGGGTTTCGTCCTCTGCGGCGAGTCTCTACCCTGAGGGCATAGCGGGTTCATCCCGCATGACCTCAGGTGTAGCTGATGTACAAAGACCTCAAGTTCCCGGTTCTCATCGTTCACCGTGACATCAAGGCCGATACCGTGGCCGGCGAGCGGGTGCGGGCCATCGCTGCCGAGCTGGAGCAGGATGGTTTCACCATTCTGTCCACCGCGAGTTCTGCGGAAGGCCATATCGTCGCCTCGACCCATCACGGGCTGGCCTGCATTCTGGTCGCCGCCGAGGGCGCCGGTGAAAACCGCCACCTGCTGCAGGACATGGTCGAGTTGATCCGCATCGCCCGACGCCGCGCGCCACAACTGCCGATCTTCGCCCTGGGTGAGCAGGTCACCATCGAGAACGCCCCGGCCGAGGCCATGGCCGACCTCAATCAGCTGCGCGGCATTCTCTACCTGTTCGAAGATACCGTGCCGTTCCTGGCCCGCCAGGTGGCCCGCGCCGCGCGCAATTATCTCGATGGCCTGCTGCCGCCGTTCTTCAAGGCGCTGGTGCAGCACACCGCGCAATCCAACTACTCTTGGCACACGCCGGGGCATGGTGGTGGCGTGGCCTATCGCAAGAGCCCGGTCGGGCAGGCGTTCCATCAGTTCTTCGGCGAGAACACGCTGCGCTCCGACCTGTCGGTCTCGGTCCCGGAGCTAGGCTCGCTGCTCGACCACACCGGCCCCCTGGCCGCCGCCGAGGAGCGCGCTGCGCGCAATTTCGGCGCCGACCATACCTACTTCGTGATCAATGGCACTTCGACCGCCAACAAGATCGTCTGGCATTCGATGGTCGGCCGTGACGATCTGGTGCTGGTCGACCGCAACTGCCACAAGTCGATCCTCCACGCCATCATCATGACCGGCGCAATTCCCCTGTACCTGTCGCCGGAGCGCAACGAACTGGGCATCATCGGCCCGATTCCGCTGAGCGAATTCACCCGCGAGTCGATCCAGGCCAAGATCGACGCCAGCCCGCTGGCTCGCGGCCGCGAGCCCAAGGTCAAGCTGGCGGTGGTGACCAACTCCACCTACGACGGGCTGTGCTACAACGCCGAGCTGATCAAGCGCACCCTGGGTGATTCGGTCGAGGTGCTGCACTTCGACGAAGCCTGGTACGCCTACGCCGCATTCCACGAGTTCTACGCCGGCCGCTACGGCATGGGCACCAGCCGCGAGGCCGGCGGCCCGATGGTGTTCACCACCCATTCGACCCACAAGCTGCTGGCGGCCTTCAGCCAGGCCTCGATGATCCACGTGCAGGACGGGGGAGTGCGTCAGCTCGACCGCGACCGCTTCAACGAAGCCTTCATGATGCACATCTCCACCTCGCCGCAGTACGGCATCATCGCCTCGCTGGACGTGGCCTCGGCGATGATGGAAGGCCCGGCCGGGCGCTCGCTGATCCAGGAAACCTTCGACGAAGCCCTGAGCTTCCGCCGTGCCCTGGCCAATCTGGGGCAGAGCCTGAGCAGCGAGGACTGGTGGTTCAGTATCTGGCAACCGCCGCAGACCGAGGGCGCTGACGATGTGGCGACGCCGGATTGGCTGCTGCAGCCGGAGGCCGACTGGCACGGTTTCGGTGACGTCGCCGAAGACTACGTGCTGCTCGATCCGATCAAGGTGACCCTGGTGATGCCCGGCCTCACCGCCGGCGGCCGTCTCGACGAGCGCGGCATTCCCGCTGCAGTGGTCAGCAAGTTTCTCTGGGAGCGCGGCCTGGTGGTCGAGAAGACTGGCCTGTATTCGTTCCTGGTGCTGTTCTCCATGGGCATCACCAAGGGTAAGTGGAGCACGCTGCTTACCGAACTTCTGGAGTTCAAGCGCAGCTACGACGCCAACCTGCCGTTGAGTTCGGTGCTGCCCTCGGTGGCCCGCGAAGGTGCGTTGCGTTACCAGGGCATGGGCCTGCGCGACTTGTGCGATGCGCTGCACGACTGCTACCGCGAGAACGCCACCGCCAAGTCCCTCAAGCGCATGTACACGGTGCTGCCGGAAATCGCCCTGAAGCCAGCCGATGCCTACGATCAGCTGGTGCGCGGTGAAGTCGAGGAAGTGCTGGTCGATGAGGTGGAGGGACGCATCGCCGCGGTGATGCTGGTGCCGTATCCGCCGGGCATTCCGCTGATTATGCCGGGCGAGCGTTTTACCGCAGCGACGCGCTCGATCATCGATTACCTGCGTTTCGCCCAGGCCTTCGAGCAGCGCTTCCCGGGTTTCGACGCCGACGTGCACGGCCTGCAACGCCATGAAGGCGAGCAGGGCAGCTACTACACGGTCGATTGCATCGTCGAGAAGTAAGCCACCGTCGGCGTCACGCGGGGTACGTCACGCCGGCCATGATCGACTTTCCAGCGCCGCTTGCTATAGTGGCGCGGTTGTTTTGCGGCGTGTGTCATGGGCCGTTCGGCCTCCCTCAAAAAGGATGACTTTCATGGGGCAATATCAGGCTTTTCGCGTTGAGCTGCAGGAAAAGATCGCCCATGTGGTGATTGACCGACCCGACAAGATCAACGCGATGAATGCCGCCTTCTGGACAGAAATCATCGATATCTTCCGCTGGGCCGACGAGACCGACGAAGTGCGCGTCGTGGTGCTCTCGGGGGCCGGCAAGCACTTTTCTTCCGGTATCGACCTCAACCTGCTGGCTCAGGTCAGCACCCAGCTGGGCAAGGATGTCGGCCGCAATGCGCAAACGCTGCGCCGCAAGATTCTCGAGCTGCAGGCCTCGTTCAACGCCGTGGATCACTGCAGCAAGCCGGTGCTGGCCGCCATCCAGGGTTACTGCCTGGGCGGCGCCATCGACCTGATCAGCGCCTGTGACATGCGTTACTGCAGCGCGGACGTGCAGTTCGCCATCAAGGAAATCGACATCGGCATGGCCGCCGACGTTGGCACCCTGCAGCGGCTGCCGCGCCTGATCGGCGACGGCATGCTGCGCGAGCTGGCCTATACGGGCCGCGTCGTGGAGGCTGCCGAAGCGAGGGAAATCGGCCTGGTGAACCGCGTATTCGAGACCTACGACACATTGCTGGCCGGTGTGATGGACATTGCCCGAGCGATCGCCGCAAAATCGCCGGTTGCCGTGCGTGGCACCAAGGAAATGATTCGCTACATGCGCGATCATCGGGTGGACGACGGCCTCGAATACATCGCCACCTGGAACGCCGCCATGCTGCAGTCGGCCGACCTGCGTGTCGCGATGATGGCCCATATGAACAAGCAGAATCCCGAGTTCGCTGATTGAGCGCGGTTTCATCACCTGTGCGGGAGGCACACTAGCGAATGGTTTCTGGAGCATCGTCACTGGGGCTGGTTCGCGACGAACTGTTCGCCACGATCGAAGAGGCCGAGGCGAGCCTGGAGCAGTTCATCGTCGAGCGCAATAACGGCAGCCTGCTGCAACAGGCCGTCGATAACCTGCAGCAGGTGCGCGGCACGCTCAACCTGATCGAACTGACCGGTGCCGAATTGCTCGCTCAGGAAGTGCTCGACCAGGCTACCGATATCCCTGCTGGGGTCGGCAACGAGCGCGATGCGCAGCTGGCGGCGCTCAGCAATGCGCTGCACGTGCTGCGTCGCTACCTCGAAGGGCTGGATGCCCATCGCCAGGAAATGCCCGAATTGCTGCTGCCGGCGATCAACGACCTGCGCCAGGCGTGCAAGCAGCCGCCGTTGCCCGAGAGCTTCTTTTTCAGTGTGCGCCTCGACCAGGCGCGCCCGCGCATGGTGCCGCCAGCACTGGACGCCGCGGCCAAGGAAAGCGAAGGCCGCCGCTTGCGGCAGATGTACCAGGTCGGCCTGCTGGGTTACATCCGCGAGCAGAATCCGGCTGCCAGCATGAAGCTGATGGGCCGGGCCATGAGCCGCCTCGATGGCCTGTTCGCCAACGAGCCCCGCGGGCGCCTGTGCTGGCTCGGCGCAGCGGCCGTGGAGGCGCTTAACGATGGCCAACTGCTGCCGCGCAAGTCGCGCAAGCAGCTGTTCTCGCGCATCGATCGCGAGCTGCGGCAGATGCTGGTCAACGGCTCCTACGAGCCCCCGCGCAGCCTGCTCAAGGAATTGTTGTATCTGGTCGCGCTGTCCGCCGGCCGCGGCCCGTTGGCTGGTGAAGTGCGCGAACTGTTCGGCATCACCGCGCTGCCGTTCACCGATCACCTGCTCGAAGAGGAATACCAGCGTCTCTCCGGCCCCGGCAAGGCGGTGATGCGTTCGCTGAGCTCGGCGATTCGCGAGGAACTGGCCAGCGTCAAGGACCTGCTCGACCTGAGCGAGCGCGGCACCCTGCAGGACGATGGCCTGACCAGCCTGCATGCGCTGCTCGGCAAGCTGAGCAAGACGTTGGCCATGGTCGGCCTGAGCTCGGCCGGCAATTCGCTGGCCAATCAATTGCCGGTCGTCAGTGCCTGGTGCGAAGGCGCGCCGGTGGAGTCAGAGCAACTGATCGCCCTGGCGGACGCCGTGCTGTATGTCGAAGGCATGGTGGCGACCCTCGAGCGCGGCGAGCACGTGGTCACGCCGCGGGTCGAGCCGGAGGTCTGCACCTTTGCCCAGCATCAGCTGTTCGAAGCGCGCATCGTAGTGCTCGACGAAGCCCGTGCCGGCCTGGCGCTGGCCAAGCGGGCGATCACCGCGTACCTGGAGTCGTCCGGCGACCGCATGCACCTGTCCAATGTGCCTTTCAGCCTTCAGGGCGTGCGCGGTGGCCTGTGGTTCCTCGGTCAGGAGCGCGCGGCAACGCTGGTGGGCGCCTGTGCCGATTACATCCAGGCGCAGATGCTCGACACCGACCAGATGCCCGCCGAAGCGCGCCTGGAAGTGCTCGCCGATGCCCTGAGCAGCCTGGAATATTACCTCGAAGCCGACACCGGCCTAGCCCAGCCGAGCGTGCTGGATCTGGCTGAAGAAAGCGTGCGCGCTTTGGGCCAGGAGGTGGCGGCTTGATGCCTGGGCACTGGCAACCCGAGCTGCTCGACCGCGAGCAGCCTGGCGGCCTGGTGCTGGCCCACCATCGCCAGCATTTTCTGGGTGATGCCAATGGCCTGCTGTTTCCCCGCGAGTGGCTGAAGAAGCAGGAGCTGCCGGTAATCGCCGAGCATGGCCTCGGCCATTTTCGCGGGGAACCGGTCTACCTGCTCGAGTTGCAGGGCAAGGCCGAGCTGCCGGGCTGCCAGTGGCAATCATTGCGCCAGGTGATGCTCGACGGTGACGCCGAGCTGTTCCAGATGCTCGGTTTTGCCGCGCAGATCGGCACCTGGGCCAGCGACAACCGCTTCTGTGGCAGTTGCGCCACGGCGATGCTGCAGGTGCCTGGCGAGCGCGCCATACAGTGCCCGGCGTGCAGCTTGCGCCACTATCCGCGCCTGTCGCCGAGCATGATCGTGCTGGTCACCCGTGGTGACGACGTGCTGCTGGCGCGGTCGCCGCGCTTCGTCAGCGGGGTGTACAGCACCCTGGCCGGTTTCGTCGAAGCAGGTGAGTCCGTAGAGCAGTGCGTCGCCCGCGAGGTGCGTGAAGAGGTGGGCGTCGAAGTCTGCAATATCCGCTACCAGGGCAGCCAGAATTGGCCGTTTCCGCACTCGCTGATGCTCGGCTTTCATGCCGACTACGCTGGTGGCGAGATCGTCATGCAGGAAGAGGAGATCGAGGACGCCCGCTGGTTCTCCATCCATGCGCTGCCGCCCTTGCCGGCGTCGCGCTCGATCGCCCGTTACCTGATCGATTCCTACGTGGCCAGCCGCTTAGGCGGCGCTGAACCAGTGCTGCCAGGCTAGCCGCGTCGTCAGCCCCAGCACCACCAGAATGAACACCGGGCGGATGAACTTCGAGCCACCGCCAATCGCCGTGCGCGCGCCGAGAAAGGCGCCGGCCATCAGCGAGAACCCCATGCACAGCCCCAGCACCCAGGCCACCTGACCGGCAACGATGAACACCGCCAGGGCGCAGGCGTTGCTGATGAAGTTCATCGAGCGCGCCACGCCGCTGGCCCGTACCAGATCCAATGGGTACATGAGCAGGGTGCTGACCGTCCAGAATGCACCGGTCCCCGGGCCCGCCACGCCGTCGTAGAACCCCAGGCCGATGCCCTGCGGCCATTGTCGCCGTCTGGCGATGGGCAGGTCGGCGTCCAGCGGCGCGTCGGGCGTCTTGCCGAACAGCAGGTAGATGCCGCAAGCGAACACCACTACCGGCAGCATCTTGTTGATCCATTCGGCCGGCATCCAGTGCACCAGCACCGCACCGCCAATCGCGCCGATGGCGGTGGCTGCCATCGCGTTCTTCCATTTGCCGGGGCTGAACAGCTTGCGTCGGTAAAAGGTGTAGCTCGCGGTGCCCGAGCCGAAGGTCGCGCACAGCTTGCTGGTGCCCAGCACCAGATGCGGTGGCAGGCCGGTGGTGAGCAGGGCGGGGATGGTCAGCAGACCGCCGCCGCCGGCGATGGCGTCGATGAACCCGGCGATGAAGGCGACCAGGGCGAGCAACAGCAGCGTCGTGGGATCGACGGCCATTTCGAACGGGAGGGACATAAAAGGCGACCTGTATCCGATTGTGCGGCAGCGGCGCTATTCGCAGGCGAATGCGCTGCGCATAATGCCGACATTTTCACTTACAAGGAATCGATTCGATGCAGTACAACGCGCTCGCCTGGGCAACGGCTCTGCTGGCATTGCTGGTGTTGTTCATCGCCCTGCGCATTCTGTTCGGCGGGCGCTGGTTTCTCGCCTGGTTGCGTGGCACCAGCGGCCTGGTATTTTTCGCCGCCGCAGTGCTGGTCGGGCTGGTGGCCTACGACCTGAGCCGCTACGAGCCGTTGCCCGCCAACAAGCCGCTGCTGACCCTGAGCTTTCATCGTACGGCCAACGTCTACCAGGTCGACATTCTCGAAGATGGCGTGCAGCGCAGCGTGAATCTGGAGGGCGATCTGTGGCAGCTCGACGTGCGTCTGCTGCAATGGAAGGGCCTGGCCGCGCTGATCGGCCTGGAGCCGGGCTACCGGCTGGAAAAGCTGAACAGTCGCTTCCTGTCCATTGAACAGCAGAGCCAGGCGCGTTACACCCAAGCCGAGCTGACCCACAGCCTGTATGGCGTGGACCTGTGGCGCTGGCTGCGCCTGGGCCAGCACGACCTATTTATGTTCGGCGCCCAGGCACGCCGCTTGACCTACCTGCCGATGGCCGACAAGGCGGTGTTCAACGTAAGCCTGACGCCTACCGGGTTGCTGGCCGAGCCGATGAACGAGGCGGCTCATCAGGCGCTCAAGGATTGGCAATGAGTTGCTGCAGCTCGAATGTGGCCCATTTGCAATGAGGGGAGTGTGACGGGAGCGGCCGGTCGTAGGGTGGACGACGCTTCACCTACGCGGCCCGACCCGTCCACCGCTCTGCGATTGCAATTGTGGATGAAAAGAGCGTCATCCACCTTACGTAGCAAATGGCCGCTTCTGCCTTTTACCGCCCATCTAGCGACACGATAGCCTCAAGGCTCGCAGCCAGTTTTCAAGACAGGAATCCGCCGTCGACATTCAACGCCACACCGGTGGTGTAGCTCGACGCCTCGCTGGCCAGGTACAGCACCGCACCGGCCATTTCGCTCGGTTCGGCGACGCGCTTGAGCGGAATGCGCTGCAGGGCGAAGTTGAGGATCGCCTCGTTCTTGGTCAGCGCCGACGCGAAGCGTGTGTCGGTCAGCCCCGGTAGCAGGGCATTGCAGCGGATGCCGAACTGCGCGCATTCCTTGGCGAACACTTTGGTCATGCTGATTACCGCCGCCTTGGTCACCGAATAGATGCCCTGGAATTCACCCGGCGACACGCCGTTGATCGACGCCACGTTGATGATGCTGCCGCCGCCGTGCTCCTTCATCAGCTTGCCGCCTTCGATGGACATGAAGTAGTAGCCGCGGATGTTCACGTCGACGGTCTTCTGGAAGGCGCCCAGGTCGGTGTCCAGCACGTTGCAGAACTGCGGGTTGGTCGCCGCGTTGTTGACCAGGATGTCGAGACGGCCGAAGCGTTGGCGAATCTCGGCGAACACCGCCTGGATCTGTTCCATCTCGCCGATATGGCAGGCCATCGCCACGGCCTTGCCGCCCTTGGCGACGATGGCGTCGGCCACGGTCTGGCAGTCGTCCAGCTTGCGGCTGGCGACAATCACTTCGGCGCCTTGCTGGGCCAGCAGGTGGGCGATGGCTTCACCGATGCCGCGGCTGGCACCGGAAACGAAGGCGATCTTGCCATCGAGGTCGAACAACTGGGTCTTGGACATGGCGTGGGTCTCGGTAAGGAAGGGCGTCAGAGCGATGAGCGCGCGATGACCCCGAGGGCCATCTGTTCGAGCAAGGCGTTCATCTGCACGAAGGAGGCGAAGCGCTTGTCGGCGGTTTGCCCGTGGTAGTAGCGGTAGTAGATCTGCTGGACGATGCCGGCCAGGCGGAACAGGCCGTAGATGTAATAGAAATCGAAGCAGTCGACGCGGATGCCCGCGCGCTCGGCGTAGTAATCCACGAAGGCCTGGCGGGTCAGCATGCCGGTCGCGTTGCTCGGCTGGCGACGCATCAGTTGCACCGGCGCCGGGTCGTCCGCTTCGATCCAGTAGGCCAGGGTGTTGCCCAGGTCCATCAGCGGGTCGCCCAATGTGGTCAGCTCCCAGTCGAGCACGCCGATGATGCGCAGCGGGTCGTTGGCATCGAGGATCACGTTGTCGAAGCGGTAGTCGTTGTGCACGATAGCCGGCCGCGGGTGGTCGGCCGGCATCTTCTCCTGCAACCAGCTGCGGACCGCCTGCCAGCCGGGCGCATCGGGGGTGCGCGCATTGTCGTAGCGCTCGCTCCAGCCGCTGATCTGCCGCGCCACGTACCCATCGGGCTTGCCCAGGTCGGCCAGGCCGCAGCGTTGGTAATCGACCTGGTGCAGCTCGACCAGGCGGTCGATGAAGCTCTTGCACAGGGCGGTGGTCTGATCGGCCGTGAGCTGCAGCTCTGCCGGCAGGTCGGCGCGCAGGATGATGCCGTCCATGCGCTGCATGACGTAGAACTCGGCGCCGATCACCGATGCGTCGGTGCAGTGCACGAACGCCTGCGGGCAATACGGAAAAGCGTCTCTGAGCTGATTGAGAATCCGGAATTCACGGCCCATGTCGTGGGCCGACTTGGCCTTGCGGCCGAAAGGCGGGCGGCGCAGCACCAGCTCGTGATCGGCATAACGCAACAGGTAGGTCAGGTTGGAGGCGCCGCCCGGGAACTGGCTGATCTGCGGCTCACCGTGCAGGTCGCTGATATGAGCCTTGAGGTAGGCGTCGATGGCGCGGGCATCGAGTTCTTCGCCCTGGCGGATGGTGCCGGGCCGGTCGGTGAGTGTCATCCCTATCCCTTCTAATTGTCGTTGGCGGTGATGATGGGGCCAATCTAATCAGCCCGGCAGCGGGCCACAAGCGCGGCGCAGGCTTATCGATACGGCTGTTGGTGGCGAATCAAACCCGCTGATGCGCCGGGTGGCAGGCCAAAAAAAACCGGAATCCTGGGATTCCGGTTTCGTGATTCCAGCCGTTCGCCCGTACTCAGACCGGGAACAGTTCGCTCAGCTTGAGCGCCAGCATCATGTCGCCTTCAGCGCGCAGCTTGCCGGCCATGAACGCCTGCATGCCGTCGGTTTCACCGGTGGTGATGCCCTTGAAGGTTTCCTTGTCCATGATCAGGGTGACGTTGGCGTCCGGGCTGTCGCCCTGTTTCACGTCGCAGGTGCCGTCCTTGACGATCAGGTAGTGGTTGTCGGCATCTTCGATGTTGAACTGGAAAACCAGATCCAGGCCTTCGGCGGCGCTTGGGTTGAACTTGGCTTTCATGGTTTGGACGATGTCTGCGACGCTCATGGTGGTTTCCTTGTGGTTTCCGATTGTTCTGCGCCCTCGCGAGCGCGTTGACCGTCGCTCAGCGATAGGTAATGAGCGATGGGGTGTTCAACAGCTGCAAATGGGCGTGGCTGTTGAAGGAAGCTAGGGTCACCCGCTCGCCCTGGAACTTCAGGCAGCTTAGCGAGGTGTTGACGATTTGCCAGTTCATGGCGAACGCGCTGGCGACCGGCATGCCGGTCAGCAGGTGGATCAGGGCGGTGATGGTGCCGCCGGAGGTGAACACGGCGATGCGCTCGCGGCCATGGGCCTGCTCGAGCAAGCGCTGCAGGCCGCCGTTGACCTGATCCAGAAAGGCCTGCCAGCTCTGCAGCGCGGGTGCGTCGTAGTCACCGCCGACCCAGGTATCGATAAGGTTCACGAACAGGCGCTGGAATTCGGCACGGTTGTGCGCGGCGTTGCGCATCACGTCCAGCGCCTGGGGCTCGCGCGGCAACAGTGCGGGGAGCAGAGCGCGGATCACGCCTTCGGCATCGAATTCGTTGAAGGCGGCATCGGTTTCCAGCGCCGGCGCGTCACCAAGCTGCTCGAGCACCAGACGGCCGGTATGGAACTGGCGGGTCAGGCTGCCGCTGACTGCGCGATCGAGCTGCAGGCCGGTCCGGGCCAGGTGGCTGCCGAGCAAAGTCGACTGGCGCTCGCCCAGCGACGAGAGGACATCGTAATCCTCTGCACCGAATGAGGCCTGGCCATGTCGAATCAGGTAGATGCTGCCCACGTGCGCTGCAACCCGGGAACCTTGAATGTGAGGCGAGGGTAGGAGGGATGGGCGGAAGCTGTCAACGAAAATTCATACGTTTGTTTGAATTGCTCGTTGCAGGGTCGAAACCCCGCACGCTGGCTGGTCGCTGCCCGGTAGCGCCGGTATGCTGAACGATGCGGGTCTCCAGGCGAGGCTGACGATTGGATAAAGGGGAAGTGTGTGGAGTTTCTTGCTGATTACGCAGGGTTTCTGGCCAAGACGGTGACGCTCGTGGTGGCCATTCTGGTCGTTTTGGTGGCGGTTGCCGTGCTGCGCAGCCGGGGGCGTCGCAGCGGCGGCCAGTTGCAGGTCACCAAGCTCAACGATTTCTACAAGGCGCTGCGCCAGCGTCTCGAACAATCGATTCTCGACAAGGAGCAGCTCAAGGCACTGGGCAAGGAAGAGGCGAAGGCTGCCAAGGCTGCCAAGAAGCAGCCGGAAACCAGGTCGCGGGTCTATGTGCTCGATTTCGATGGCGACATCAAGGCTTCGGCCACCGAGGGCCTGCGCCACGAGATCACCGCACTGCTGAGCCTTGCCACGCCCCAGGATGAAGTGGTGCTGCGTCTGGAAAGCGGCGGCGGCATGGTGCACAGCTATGGCCTGGCCTCGTCGCAACTGGCGCGCATTCGTCAGGCTGGCGTGCCGCTGACGGTGTGCATCGACAAGGTCGCCGCCAGTGGCGGTTACATGATGGCCTGCATCGGCGAGAAGATCATTTCCGCGCCGTTCGCCATTCTCGGCTCCATCGGCGTGGTCGCCCAGTTGCCCAACGTCAACCGCCTGCTGAAAAAGCACGACATCGACTTCGAGGTGCTGACCGCCGGTGAATACAAGCGCACCCTGACGGTGTTCGGCGAGAACACCGAGAAGGGCCGCGAGAAATTCCAGGAAGACCTGGAAACCACCCACGAGCTGTTCAAGAACTTCGTGGCCCGCTACCGCCCGCAGCTGGAGATCGACGAGATCGCCACCGGTGAAGTCTGGCTCGGCATGGCGGCCATGGAGAAGCAACTGGTCGATGAACTGAAGACCAGCGACGAGTACCTGGCCGAGCGCGCGCGCGAGGCCGACCTATACCAGCTGCACTACGTGCAGAAGAAATCCCTGCAGGAGCGTGTCGGCCTGGCTGCCAGCGTAGCGCTGGATCGCTTTGCCCTGACCTGGCTGGGCCGTCTGAGCCAGCAGCGCTTCTGGTAACTCGCACCCTCCGCGTGAGCGGATCAAGGAGGTCTGGATGACGAATTTCACTGCCCTGCAAGCTGCGCCCGACACCAATGGCCATTTCGGCCTGCAAGTGGTCGAGCGCGACGTGGCCGATTTGCCCGCTGGCGAGCTGCTGATCCGCGTTCGCTACTCCTCGCTGAATTTCAAGGACGCGCTGTCCGCCACCGGGCAGCGCGGCGTCAGCAAGCATTACCCGCATACGCCGGGTATCGATGCGGCCGGTGTGGTGGAGCATTCCAGCGCCGCCGAATTCGCCGAAGGTGATGAGGTGATCGTCACGGGCTACGACCTCGGCATGAATACGGCCGGTGGGTTTGGCCAGTTCATCCGGGTGCCTGCCAGTTGGGCGATCAAGCGTCCGCAAGGGCTGTCGCTGCGCGAAGCGATGATTCTCGGCACCGCAGGCCTGACCGCGGCGCTGTGCGTCGACAAGCTGGAGCAGGCCGGCGTCGAGCCGCAGAACGGGCCGGTTCTGGTTACCGGCGCCAGCGGCGGAGTCGGCAGCATCGCGGTGCTGCTGCTCAGCACGCTGGGCTATCAGGTGAGCGCCGCCACGGGCAAGGCCCAGCAGGCCGACATGCTCACGCGTCTGGGCGCGTCCCAGCTGGTGCCACGGCTGGAGCTGCAGAGCGGCACCGATCGGCCGCTGCTACGCGAGCAATGGAGCGGTGCGGTGGACACCGTGGGCGGCGACATCCTGTTCAACGTGCTCAAGGCCACCCGCTATGGCGGCAGCGTGGCGTGTTGCGGGCTGACAGCGGGTGTCGATTTCCAGGCCAGCGTGCTGCCGTTCATCCTGCGTGGCGTGAATCTGCTGGGCGTCGATTCGGTCGAGCTGCCCCTGGTGGTCAAGGCCTCGATGTGGGATAAGCTGTCGCTGCAGTGGAAGTTGCCGAATCTGGAAACCCTGGCCACCGAGGTCGCGCTTGGCGAATTGCCGGCAGCCATCGAGCGCATCCTGCAGGGCGAACAGGCGGGGCGGGTGCTGGTCAGGCTCGACTGAGGCCGGAAACGTGCCCATAAAAAACCCGCCGAGAGGCGGGTTTTTTTATTCTCAGGCGCGGCGTCTGAACAGCGGTTGCGGCTCGTCGGCGGAAGCCTGGTAGACCTCGGAGTATTCCTCGAAGGCTTTCAGGGCGTCTTCTGCGTCCTTGTCTTCGCGCAGGGCGAAAGCGTCGAAGCCGCAGCGTTTGAGCGGCCACAGCTGGTCGCGCAGAACGTCGCCAATGGCGCGCAGCTCGCCCTTGAAGCCGTAGCGGGTGCGCAGCAGGTAAGCGGACGACGAGTGACGGCCGTCGGTGAAGGCCGGGAAGTTCAGGGCGATGACCTGGAAGGCGTCCAGCGAGTCGACGATGGACTCGATCTCTTCCTCGGCGTCCAGCCACACGCCCAGGCCGCCGTCGCGGGCCTTGAGGGCATGGCCGTGTTCGAGCCAGAGGTTCAGCGGCACGATCAGGTCGTCGCAGTTGGACAGTTCTTCGAAGCTGGTTTCCTTGGGCAGCAGGTGCCAGCTTTCGTCGACAATCTGGCCGTTCTTAATGATTCGCTGCATATACGCGCTCCTTGAACGGGGCGACACCGATACGGCGGAAGGTGTCGATGAAACTTTCTTCTTCGGTGCGTTGCTCGACGTAGACGTTGACGATCTTGTCGATCACGTCCGGCATGTCGTCCTGGGCGAAGGACGGGCCGAGGATCTGCGCCAGGCTGGCGTCACGACCGGCGCTGCCGCCGAGGGACACCTGGTAGTACTCCTGGCCTTTCTTGTCGACGCCGAGAATGCCGATGTGGCCTACGTGGTGGTGGCCGCAGGCGTTCATGCAACCGGAGATGTTCAGGTCGATGTCGCCGATGTCGAACAGGTAGTCCAGGTTGTCGAAGCGGCGCTGGATGGCTTCGGCCACCGGAATCGACTTGGCGTTGGCCAGGGAGCAGAAGTCGCCGCCCGGGCAGCAGATGATGTCAGTCAGCAAGCCCACGTTCGGCGTGGCGAAACCTTTGTCACGCAGTTCGCCCCACAGGGTGAACAACTGCGCCTGCTCGACGTCGGCAAGAATGATGTTCTGGTTATGGCTGTTGCGCACTTCGCCGAAGCTGTAGCGATCGGCCAGGTCGGCGATGGCGTCGAGCTGCTTGTCGGTGACGTCGCCCGGGGCCACGCCGGTCGGCTTGAGCGACAGGGTGACGGCCACGTAACCCGGCTTCTTGTGGGCGAAGGTGTTGCGCTGGCGCCAGCGGGCAAAACCCGGGTGCTCGGCGTCGAGCTGGGCGAGTTGCGCGTCCTGATCCTGCAGCGCCTGGTAGGCCGGGTCGACGAAATGCGCGGCGACGCGGGCCACTTCGGCTTCGGTCAGGGTGGTCGGGCCATCCTTGAGGTGCGCCCACTCGGCGTTCACGCGCTCGGCGAACACTTCCGGGGTCAGCGCCTTGACCAGGATCTTGATGCGCGCCTTGTATTTGTTGTCGCGACGGCCATAGCGGTTGTACACGCGCAGGATGGCGTCGAGATAACTTATCAGGTGCTGCCACGGTAGGAATTCGTTGATGAAGCTGCCGACGATCGGGGTACGGCCCAGGCCGCCACCGACGGCGACGCGGAAGCCCAGTTCGCCGGCGGCGTTGTTCACCGCTTCCAGGCCGATATCGTGCACTTCGATGGCGGCGCGATCACCGGCGGCGCCGTTAACGGCAATCTTGAACTTGCGCGGCAGGTGACTGAATTCAGGGTGGAAGGTCGACCACTGGCGGATGATTTCGCACCAGGGGCGCGGATCGACGATTTCGTCCTTGGCCACGCCAGCGAACTGGTCGGTGGTGGTGTTGCGGATGCAGTTGCCGCTGGTCTGGATGGCGTGCATCTGCACGGTGGCCAGTTCGGCGAGTATCTCCGGCACGTCTTCCAGTTCAGGCCAGTTGAACTGGACGTTCTGGCGGGTACTGATGTGCGCGTAGCCCTTGTCGTAGTCACGGGCGATCTGCGCCAGCTTGCGCACCTGAGTGCTGTTCAGCAGGCCGTAAGGCACTGCGATGCGCAGCATGGGCGCGAAACGCTGGATGTACAGACCGTTCTGCAACCGCAGCGGACGGAATTCTTCGCCGCTCAGTTCGCCACTGAGGTAACGGCGGGTTTGATCGCGGAACTGCTTGACGCGGTCCTCGACGATTTTCTGGTCGTACTGGTCGTATACGTACATGGGAATCCTGTTATCAGGCTGCTTGCCAGATCGATAAAAGGCGATTGCGGCGCGACAATGCGGCTTGGCTCAGCGGCGGTCGAACTCGCGTTCGTTCGCTGAGTGGCCCTGGCAAGCCGTCACTCACAATGCTTCGATGACCTGTTACAGCAAATCTGCGCGCACGGCCGCGCACTCCTATGCGGAGCCGGGGCACGATACCAGTTCAGGTTTATGCGCAAAAGTGATGTTTGAATATAAGAAAAGAACTTTTGGCACTAAGTGACAAAGCATGCATAACTGTGTCGGCGCAACGGCGTAGAAGTGCAGGGCGAGCGGCGTTCACGGGCGCGAAAGACTGAGAATCATCCGCACTGGCGGGGTGCCTGGCGCTACTTTTCGGGTATGCCGATGCCGGGTGGCAGCCAGGTGAAACACCGGCCATGGTCCGCTTGTCGCACTTAACAGGCGGCCGGCTTGCGCCCGCTCATTTCAGGGTCGATAAACGAGGTTCTATGCAAACGCTTTCCGAGCGCAATGGCTTGCTGCAGGTGTGGATGTCCCAGGTTCGTCAATCGCCCTGGGTCGCTGCCGGTTTGGCAGTTGCCCTGCTGGTGGTGATGTGGCTGCTGGTCAGCAGCCTGTCCAACGTATTCGACGAGGGGCACCCGGAGCGCATTCGTCATGCCCTCTATGGTGGCGGGGCGGGGTTTGCGGCCACCACTCTGGGTGCGTTCGCGGCACTGGCGCTGGGTAGCATCAGCGTCAGAACCCAAGACAGCATGCTGGGGTTCGCGGCGGGCATGATGCTCGCGGCAAGCTCCTTCTCGCTGATCTTGCCGGGACTGGAGGCTGCCCAGAACCTGACCGGCAGCGGCATGGGCGGCGCGGCGACCGTGGTGCTCGGCCTTGGCCTCGGCGTGCTGCTGATGCTCGGGCTCGACCATTTCACTCCGCATGAGCACGAAAGCGCCGGTGCCCAGGGACCGCACAGCAGCCGGCTGAGTCGCGTGTGGTTGTTCGTGTTCGCGATCACCCTGCACAACCTGCCCGAAGGCATGGCCATCGGCGTCGGCTTCGCGGCCGATGACATGCAGGTCGGCATTCCCCTGGCGACCGCCATCGCCATACAGGACATTCCCGAAGGCCTGGCGATTGCCCTGGCGCTGCGCACCATCGGCGTTTCGGCGTTGCGTGCGGCACTGATCGCGGCGGCCAGCGGGTTGATGGAGCCGCTGGGAGCGCTGGTCGGCGTCGGCATGTCCAGCAGTTATGCGCTGGCCTATCCCATCGGCCTGGGCCTGGCGGCTGGCGCCATGCTGTTCGTGGTGTCCCACGAGATCATTCCCGAGACGCACCGCAATGGGCACCAGACCTCGGCGACGCTGGGGCTGATGGGCGGATTTGCTGTGATGATGTTCTTAGATACGGCATTGGGCTGATAGGCATTTGCCCGGCGCTGATGCACACTGCGCCTCGTCTTGATGCTTCAGCGATCGGAATGGGATTGGCGCGTGCGCATAAATGATGTCATGGCCCGTGGTCGTCGCGCCGCCTGCATGCTCATGCTGGCGAGCGTCTTGGGTGCTGCTGCGGCGGCGCAGGGCGAGCCGCTGAATGTCTATGTCGGGCAGGGGCAGATGCCGTTCGCCGATGGTGTCGCCAAGCGCGCCGGCTTGTTCGGCGAGCTGATGCACGAACTGTGCGCGCGCACGGCGCAGCAGTGCGTGTTCCGCAGCGTGCCCTGGCGCCGGGTATTGAGCGAAGCGGAGGGCGACCCCCGTGGCATCGTGCTCAACCTGGGGCGCACCCCCGAGCGCGAAACTGGGTTCGTCTGGTTGCTCGACGTGCTGCCCACCCCCTACGTAATCGCCAGCCTCGACCGGCCGTTCGATACCCTCAGCGATGCTCTGCAGGCCGGCCCAGTCGCCGTGATGGCCGGAACGCCGCGTGCCGAGGAGATCAAACGCATCCGCAAGGGTGATCAACGGGTCGTGGAAGTCACCGACCCGCAACAGGCCGCGCAACTGTTACACAATGGGCGGGTGGTGGCCTGGTACGAAATCGATCTGCGCGCCCTGTACCTGTGGCGCGAGATGGGTGCCGAGCCACCGCTGGTGTTCGGCAAGCCGTTGAGCGGTACCCGCAGTCATATCGCCGGGAGTCTCAAACTCGAAGGTGCGCAGTCATTATCCCAGCAGATGACGGCGGCCTTCGCCGACATGCGTCGCGACGGCAGCTGGCAGCGTATTCTGGCCAGTTATCTGGGCCTCGATCGGTCGCGGGCTTTGCTGTCGGACGGCTGGTGAGTCATGCTAGCGCCCTGAAACCCCCGAGGAGCGCTTGATGAAGTACATCCACCAGCGCGAGCACCTCAACGAGGATGACCTGGTCATCATCGAATGCTCGCAAACCTGCAATATCCGCCTGATGAACGATGCGAACTTTCGCAGCTTCAAGAATGGCGGCCGCCATACCTATCACGGCGGCGCGTTCGACAAGTTTCCGGCGAAGATCACCGTGCCCAGCAGCGGGTTCTGGAACATCACCATCGATACCGTGACCCGCAAGGCGATCAGCGTGACGCGTAAGCCGACCCTCAAGCACTCGATCAAGATCGTGCGTCGTTCGTCTTCGAATCTGTCATGAGTCCTGCCTGAAGCGAGCTCCTTTGGTGAGCCGCTTATCCCTGCTGCGAGCCAAATAGTCTGGCGTATAACAGATCGATGGATTCGATCTGGGCGAAGCGCGCTCGCGGCACTACGCGAATATTGGGGCGCTCTGCCTTGACGCCTGCGACGTTGGCCTTGGTGTGCCTGGCCACTTTGAGCCCTTGCAGGTCGGCAAGCGGCTCGCCTGGCAGACCGCCAAAGAACAGGAATGGCCCCAACGCCATAGTGATGGGGTCGAACAGGATCCAAATCACGCAGCCTGATGGCTTGCGAGCCAGGTCGAGATGAATGTTCTGGCTGGTGGCGGCAGCCGAGACGCCCGATGTCTTGAGCTGGATGTGGCGGACCACGCCATTGGCTTCCAGTACGATGTCGTGGCCCGAACGGTCGAGCAGCGAGTGGGAAACTTCCAGCGTCGCGCCGTACTTGAGCCAGGAGAGCTTGAGCATTTCGCCGATGAACAGGTGCTCGATGAGCTTTTCCCGGTAGACGGATTGATGGGTGTCCAGGCTCATTGGCATACGGCGATCAGATCATTCACCCTCAGCACTGACCGCCGCCAGGCACGTCAGGCGGTGGCCGTCGATTAACCAGCTGTCGTCGCCAGCCTCGTATTCAGCCTCCATTACCGCGTTGTAGCTGAACTGCCAGCGCTTGCGGTCGCGACCATCCTGAACCTCGATGGACAGCACCACCGCTTCGCTGGCGAACGGCTGGTCCGCTTCTGCCGCGGCCTCGGCCTGGTCGAGCAGGGCGTCGTCAAGCTGGAAGTCGAAGGCGTGCAGGTCGTCGATGACCAGCATATCGGCGGTTTCCAGCTGGTCGAGCAGATAGGCTTGCTCACTCATTCGTCATACCCCAGGTTGGGCGCCAGCCAGCGTTCGCTGACGGCGAGGTCCTGCGCCTTGCGCTCGGTGTAGCGCTCGATCTGATCCTTGTCGACCTTGCCCACGGCGAAGTATTGCGCCTCGGGATGGGCGAAATACCAGCCGCTGACCGCCGCTGCCGGGAACATCGCGTAGTGCTCGGTGAGGAACACGCCGCTCTGGCCGGCCTTGTTGTAGTCAGTCTCCGGGTCGAGCAGCTTGAACAGCGTGCCTTTCTCGGTGTGATCCGGACAGGCCGGGTAGCCGGGGGCAGGGCGGATGCCCTTGTAGGCTTCCTTGATCAGTTCCTCGTTGCTCAACTGCTCGTCCGGCTGATAGCCCCAGTACTGCTTGCGCACCTGCTCGTGCAGCCACTCCGCGCACGCCTCGGCGAGACGGTCGGCCAGGGCCTTGACCATGATCGCGTTGTAATCGTCGCCCTTGGCCTCGTAGGCCTTGGCCACTTCCTCGGCGCCGATGCCGGCGGTGGTGATGAAACCGCCCACGTAGTCGGTGACGCCGCTTTCCTTCGGCGCGACGAAGTCGGCCAGCGACAGGTTCGGTTTGCCGTCGGGCTTGATGGTCTGCTGGCGCAGATGGTGCAGGGTGGCCAGGGGCTGGCCGTCATCGCCGTAGACTTCGATATCGTCGTCACGCACCTGGTTGGCCGGCCAGAAGCCGAGCACGGCGCGGGCCTTGATCAGCTTCTCGTCGATCAGCTTGCGCAGGATCACCTGGGCATCGTTGAACAGGCTGGTGGCCGCTTCGCCGACCACTTCGTCGGTGAGGATGCGCGGGTACTTGCCGGCCAGGTCCCAGGAGATGAAGAACGGCGTCCAGTCGATGTACTCGGCCAGCACGTCGAGGTCGATGTCATCGAGCACCTTGGCGCCGGTAAAGCTCGGTTGCGGAGCGCTATAACCGGCCCAGTCGAACTTTAGCTTGTTGGCGACGGCGTTGTCGTAGCTCAGGCGCTCGGTGCGGGTCGCCCGAGCCGAGGTGCGCTCGCGCACCACCACGTATTCATCGCGGGTGCGCTGCACGAAGTCGGGCTTGAGCTCCCTGGACAACAGCTGGGTGGCCACGCCCACGGCGCGCGAGGCGTCGGTGACGTAGACCACGGCGTCGTTGCTGTACTGCGGGTCGATCTTCACCGCGGTGTGCGCCTTGGAGGTGGTGGCGCCGCCGATCATCAGCGGTAGCTTGAAGCCCTGGCGCTGCATTTCCTTGGCCACGTGCACCATCTCGTCCAGCGATGGGGTGATCAGCCCGGACAGGCCGATGATGTCGCACTTCTCGGCGATGGCGGTCTGCAGGATCTTCTCCGCCGGCACCATCACACCGAGGTCGACGATGTCGTAGCCGTTACAGCCGAGCACAACGCCGACGATGTTCTTGCCGATGTCGTGCACGTCGCCTTTCACGGTGGCCATGAGGATCTTGCCCTTGGCTTCCGGCTTGTCGCCTTTTTCGGCTTCGATGAAGGGAATCAGATGCGCCACGGCCTGCTTCATCACGCGGGCCGACTTGACCACCTGGGGCAGGAACATCTTGCCCGAGCCGAACAGGTCGCCGACCACGTTCATGCCGCTCATCAGCGGGCCTTCGATGAC
>CBIFVM010000024.1:0-66512 GCA_966186235.1 uncultured Pseudomonas sp. | reverse complement strand
GACGCTGGCCGATGCCCAGGGTTTCGATGCGCTGATCCTGGCCCGCGGCGGCGGCTCCCTGGAAGATCTCTGGTGCTTCAACGAAGAGGCCGTGGCTCGCGCCGTGGCCGCTTGCGTGACGCCCATCGTCAGCGCGGTCGGCCATGAAACCGATGTATCGATCAGCGATTTCGTCGCTGACGTGCGCGCCCCCACGCCGTCGGCCGCCGCCGAGCTGTTGGCGCCTTCCAGCAACGACCTGACCCAGCGTGTCAGCGTACTGCAACATCGCCTCACCCTGGCGATGAACAGCCGCCTGGCCCGTGAGCGCATGCGCCTCGACGGCCTGACCCGGCGCCTGCGCCACCCCGGCGAACGGCTGCGCCAGCAGGCCCAGCGCCTCGATGATCTGGACATGCGCCTGCGCCGCGCCTTCGCCCAGCAGCTCAATCAGCGCAGCCACAAACTGGCGCAACTCGAAGCCCGCCTGGCCGGTCAACATCCCGGGCGCCACCTCAAGTTGCTGCGCCAGCGCCTCGACAGCCTGGCCGAACGCCTGCCCCGAGCGATGAAGGAAGGCCTCAAGGCCCGCCGCCTGGCGCTGCACAGCCAGATGCAGACGCTGCACGTGGTCAGCCCGCTGGCGACCCTGGGCCGGGGCTACAGCATTCTGCTCGATGAGCGCGGCCGGGCGATTCGCAGTGCGGCCGCCACCCAACCCGGGCAACGCCTCAAGGCGCGCCTGGGTGAAGGCGAACTGGAGGTGCGTGTCGAAGACAATCACCTCGCGCCCGTCACGTTGTCGTTGCTGGATTGATAAGGAAACTCCATGCGTTCACTGATATTGCTGCTCACCCTGTGCATCGCCCTGCCCGCCCACGCCGAAGGCTTCATCAGCCGCCTGCTGAACAAGCCGGTGCCCGGCGGTGTGGCAGTGGTCGACCTGGGCAGTGGCGCCAGCGCGCCAAGCGCCACCTATCAGAGCAAGCCGGTGCTGGTGGTTAAAGAGGACGGGCAGCGCTGGATCGCCATCGTCGGCATCCCGCTGAGCGTCAAACCCGGTACTCAGCAGATCGAATCCGACGGCCAGCGCCTGAGTTTCCAGGTGGGCAGCAAGAAGTACGTCGAGCAGCGCATCACCATCAAGAACCAGCAGCAGGTCAACCCCAACGCCAAGAACCTCGCGCGCATCGAGAAGGAGCTGGCCGAGCAGACCCGCGCCTATCGGCAGTTCAGCCCACGCCAGCCAAGCAACCTGTTGTTCGACAAGCCGGTCAACGGCCCGCTGTCGAGCCCTTTTGGCCTGCGCCGCTTCTTCAACGGCGAAGAGCGCAACCCGCACTCCGGGCTGGACTTCGCGGCCAACCGCGGCACGCCGATCAAGGCGCCGGCGGCGGGCACGGTGATCCTGGTCGGCGACTACTTCTTCAATGGCAAGACGGTGTTCGTCGACCACGGCCAGGGCCTGATCAGCATGTTCTGCCACCTTTCCGAAATCGGCGTGAAGGTCGGCGACGAGCTGCCCCGTGGCGGCGTGCTCGGCAAGGTCGGCGCCACCGGCCGCGCGACCGGCCCGCACCTGCACTGGAACGTCAGCCTCAACGATGCGCGGGTCGACCCGGCGATCTTCATCGGCGCCTTCAAGCCTTGAAGCCGGGCGGCGCCGCAGGTTCGCGTCTAATCTGAGCGGCAGCCGCCCGACCTACTCGAGGAGCCTCGATGATCACCGTCCACCACCTGAACAACTCGCGCTCGCAGCGCATCCTCTGGCTGCTCGAAGAGCTGGGTGTCGACTACCGGATCAAGCGCTACGAGCGTGACCCGAAGACCCTGCTCGCCCCGCCCGAGCTGCTCGCCGTGCACCCGCTGGGCAAGTCGCCGGTGGTCACCGACGGCGAGCTGACCCTGGCCGAATCCGGCGCCATCATCGACTACCTCGCCAACCGCTATGGCCCGCACCTGCTGCCTCCTGTCGAGAGCCCCGAGCGCCTGCGCTGCAATTACTGGCTGCACTACGCTGAAGGCTCGGCCATGCCGCCGATGCTGCTCAAGCTGGTGTTCGACAAGGTGCAAAGCAGCCCGATGCCCTTCTTCATCAAACCCATCGCCCGCGGCATCGCGCAGAAGGTCAAGAACGCCTTAGTCGCCCCGCAACTCAAGCTGCACCTGGATTATCTGGAAGGTGAGCTGGGCAAGAGCACCTGGTTCGCCGGCGAGCAGTTCAGCGCCGCCGATATCCAGATGAGTTTCCCCCTCGAAGCCGCCGCCGCGCGTGCCGGCCTGGACGCCAGCCGCCCGCGTCTGATGGCCTTTCTCGAACGCATCCACGCCCGCCCCGCCTACCGTCGCGCCCTGGAAAAAGGCGGCGAGTACGCCTACGCCAAGTAAGCCCTGATCGGCGCGCTGCAAGGCGCGCCGAGCAACCATCAGGCTATCGCCTCTCCGCTCGAAACCGGCATTCGATTGCATTGCTGATCACGCAACTGCCCGCCGGCCAGCCAGCTTTGCTAAGGTACGCGCCCCATCGCACGGCGCGCCGGCGATGGGGGTCATGAAACGAGCGAGAGACGTGATGAAAGAACAGTACCAGGCCACCCTCGCGTGGCTGCAGCAATACCCCGAACTGCATACCCTGATCAGCCTGTGCCTGCTGCTGCTCGGTGCCTGGATCGCCAACTGGGTGGTCAAGCGCATCCTGGTACGCGGCCTGTACCGCGCGCTGCGCTCGACCAGCATCGGCCAGGACAAGGTACTGAACCACTCCCACGTGGTGCGCCGTTTGGCCAACATCGTGCCGGCGCTGATTCTTACCAGCGGCATCAAGGTCATCCCGCACCTGCCCGAGGCCGTGGTCACGGTGGTGGAGAACGTCTGCAGCGCGTTCATCATTCTCACCATCGCTCTGGCCATCGGCGGTGTGTTGAACCTGGTCAACATGCTCTACCAGCGTCGCCCCAACGCCCACCTGAAGCCGATCAAGGGCTACATCCAGGTGGTGACCATCGTCATCTACGCCATCGCGGCGATCCTGATGGTGGCCGCGCTGATCGATCGCTCGCCGCTGATCCTGCTGTCCGGCCTTGGCGCCATGGCCGCGGTGCTGATGTTGATCTTCCAGGACACCCTGCTGTCGCTGGTGGCCAGCGTGCAGATTTCCTCCAGCGACATCATCCGCGTCGGTGACTGGATTGAGATGCCGCAGCTCAATGCCGATGGCGACGTGATCGACATCGCCTTGCACACGGTCAAGGTGCAGAACTTCGACAAGACCATCACCACCGTCCCGACCAAGCGCTTCATCAGTGATCCGTTCAAGAACTATCGCGGCATGCAGGAATCCGGTGGCCGGCGTATCAAGCGCGCAATCTACCTGGATCAGACCAGCGTGCGCTTCCTGAGCCCGGACGAGATCGCACGCCTGCAGCGCTTCCTGCTGCTCGGCCAGTACCTGAGCAGCAAGCAGAGCGAGCTGATGAGCTGGAACAGTGAGCTGGCCGAGGCGGCGCAGGAGCCGGCCAACACCCGGCGCGTTACCAACATCGGCACCTTCCGCGCCTACGTCGAGCTGTACCTGCGTCAGCACCGCGGCATCAACCAGAACATGACCCTGTTGGTGCGCCAGCTGCAGCCCACCGCCGACGGCCTGCCGCTGGAGCTGTACTGTTTCACCAACACCGTGGCCTGGGCAGCTTACGAGGGGTATCAGTCGGACATCTTCGACCATCTGCTGGCGATCCTTCCGGAGTTCGGCCTGCGGGTGTTCCAACACCCGAGCGGGGCGGACATGCGCGAGCTGCGCCCCAACCTGCACGCGGTGGCGCAAGCCGACAGCACCGCGCAACTTCCAGGCTAAAAAACCTATTAACTAGCAATAAAAAACCACCAAAGCTCAAGCCTTGGTGGTTTTCACCAATTTCAAAGACAGGCTTGCCAGCTTTACCCCCAGTGGTTAGGGTTGAGGCCATGACTATCTCCAAGACCCTCATCCTCCTTCGGCAACACGCCAATCTTTGCCTGGTCGCTCAGCGACTGCGCTAGGGTCTGCCGGCCCCCTTCTCGTCTTTCGTTTTCTCTTGTTTATTCAGCACGGCCCACGCTGGCCCTCGCCTTCAGGATTGATTCATGAGCATGCTCAAAGACCCGTCGCAAAAGTACCGTCCGTTCACCCAGATCCAGATCCCCGACCGTACCTGGCCGGACAAGATCATCGACAAGGCGCCGATCTGGCTGTCCACCGACCTGCGTGACGGCAACCAGTCGCTGATCGAGCCGATGGATGCCGAGAAGAAGATGCGTTTCTTCAAGTGCCTGGTGCAGGTCGGTCTGAAGGAAATCGAGGTGGGCTTCCCCTCCGCTTCGCAAACCGACTTCGACTTCGTGCGTGAGCTGATCGAAGGCGGCCATATCCCGGACGACGTGACCATCCAGGTACTGACCCAGGCCCGCGACGACCTCATCGAGCGCACCTTCGAGTCCCTCAAGGGCGCCAAGAAGGCCATCGTCCACTACTACAACGCCTGCGCACCGAGCTTCCGCAAGATCGTCTTCAACCAGGACAAGGCAGGCGTGAAAGCCATCGCCGTGGCCGCTGGCACCACCATCAAGCGCCTCGCCGACGCAGCGCCCGAGACCCAGTGGGGCTTCGAGTACTCGCCGGAAGTGTTCAGCAGCACCGAGATCGACTTCGCCGTCGAGGTGTGCAACGCGGTGATCGACGTGTTCCAGCCGACCCCGGCCAACCCGCTGATCCTCAACCTGCCGGCCACCATCGAGTGCGCCACGCCGAACAACTACGCCGACCAGATCGAGTGGTTCGGCCGCCACGTGAACAAGCGCGACAGCGTGCAGATCAGCGTGCACACCCATAACGACCGTGGCACCGGCGTGGCCGCTTCCGAGCTGGCCGTCATGGCCGGCGCCGATCGCGTCGAAGGCTGCCTGTTCGGCAACGGCGAGCGCACCGGTAACGTCTGCCTGGTGACCCTGGCGCTGAACCTCTATACCCAGGGCGTCAACCCGCAGCTGGACTTCTCCGACATCGACGCGGTGCGCAAAGTGGTCGAGGACTGCAACCAGATTCCGGTACACCCGCGCCATCCGTACGTGGGCGACCTGGTCCACACCGCCTTCTCCGGCTCCCACCAGGACGCCATCCGCAAGGGCTTCGCCCAGCAGCAGGAAGGCGCACTGTGGGAAGTGCCGTACCTGCCGATCGACCCGGCCGACATCGGCCGCGACTACGAGGCGGTGATCCGCGTGAACAGCCAGTCCGGCAAGGGCGGCATCACCTTCCTGCTGGAGCAGGAATACGGCATCAACCTGCCGCGCCGCATGCAGATCGAGTTCAGCCAGGTGGTGCAGAAGGAAACCGACCGCCTCGGCCTGGAGATGACCGCGTCGCAGATCCACAAGCTGCTCGACAGCGAATACCTCAAGGCCGTCTCGCCTTACGAGCTCAAGGGCCATCGCCTGCAGGAAGAGAATGGCGAAAGCCACGTCGAGGTGAAGGTCCAGGTCGATGGCCAGGAACAGCGCTGGAGCGGTTCGGGTAAAGGCGCGCTGGAAGCCCTGGCCTCCAGCCTGCCGGTCGCCGTGGAAGTGATGGACTACCACGAGCACGCCATCGGTGGCGGCGCCAATGCCAAGGCCGCCTGCTACATCGAGATCCGTCTTGACGGCCAGCGCCCGCTGCACGGCATCGGCATCGACGAGAACATCACCACGGCGAGTTTCCGTGCCCTGTTCAGCGCCCTGAACCGCGCCGTCAAACAGGCCGAGGAAAAGACCCAGGCCGCCTGATCAGCAGCCTGCGGTAAACGGCAAAGGGACGCTTCGGCGTCCCTTTGCCGTTTCTGACACCGGGTAGCCTGGCGTTGAGCGCAGCGATACCCAGGAGGCTCCCGGGTGTCGCTGCGCTCGACCCGGGCTACGGATTGGCCGCTACGGCTCTGCTTTTACCGGTTTCATCTGCTTCTGCAACGTGTTGCCCCTGAAGAACGCCGGCGCCTGCCAGCGGGCGATGAACATCAGTACCAGGCCGAGCAGCAGGATCACCACGGCGATCACGAACACCAGGCCGAGGCCGCCGATGTGCGAGCCGCTGCCGAAGTCCGGCGACATGCTGTCCAGGGTGGTCTGCCAGAAGATGATCGACAGCATCACCGCGCCCACCAGCGGGCACAGGCCGCGCATGAAGAAGTGCCGCGCGCTGTCGAACAGGCTGTGGCGGAAGTACCACACGCAGGCGAACGCCGTCAGCGCGTAGTAGAAGCAGATCATCATGCCCAGAGCGGTGATGGTGTCGGCCAGCACGTTCTCGCTCAGCGTACGCATGGTCACGTAGAACACCGCAGTGGCGATGCCGGCGGCGATGGTCGCGTAGCGCGGCGTCTGCGAGTGCGGGTGTACGCTGGCGAAGCGTTTCGGCACCGCCCGGTAATACCCCATCGCCAGCAGCGTGCGCGCCGGTGAAATGAAGGTCGACTGCAGCGATGCGGCCGTGCTGGCCAGCACGGCAATGGACATCAGAATCGCCAGCGGGCCCATCACCGGGCCGGCCAGGTGAGCGAAGACGTTTTCCTGGATCTGCGCATTACCCAGGCCCAGGCCGGTTTCACCGGTGCCGGCGAACTGCAGGGTGGCCGCCGCGGTGAACAGGTACAGGGCGAGGATGAGCAGAACGGTGAGGGTCGCCGCGCGCCCGGGTACCTTCTCGCTGCCCACCGACTCCTCGCTCACCGTCAGGCACACGTCCCAGCCCCAGAAGATGAAGATCGACAGTGACAAGCCTGCCGCGAACGCGGAGAACGAATCGATATTGAACGGGTTGAACCACTCGGGGTGAAAGACCACTGGCGAGCTGTCCGGCGCGGCCGCGAAGGCGGCGATGGAGAAACCGATCAGCACCACCAGCTGCAGCGCCACCAAGGTGTATTGCACACCCATGGTCATGCCGATGCCGCGGCAGCACACCCATACCGCCATGGCGATGAAGGCGCAGCAGGTGACGATGTTCACCAGCAGGTTGCGGGTCAGGTCGGCCAGCCAGTCCAGCCCGGTGAGCTGGGCGAGGAACAGGTAGAAGAAATCCACGGCGATGCCCGCCAGGTTGGAGAGCACGATGGTGGTAGCAGTCACCAGCCCCCAACCGCCGATCCAGCCGATCATCGGCCCGAAGGCCCGCGCCGACCAGGTGAACGAGGTGCCGCTGTCCGGTTCCGCGGCGTTGAGTTCGCGATAACCCAGGGCCACCAGCAGCATCGGCAGGAAGCCGACGATGAACACCGCCGGCAGGTACACGCCGACCTCGCGCACGGTCGGGCCGAGGGCGCCGGTCAGCGTATAGACCGGTGCGATGGTGGAAATGCCCAGCACCACACAGGCCAGCAAACCGACCTTGCCCTGGGCCAGGCCCTTGCCGGAAACCAGCGCCGCGGCGCCAGCGACGGGGGTCGCCTGCACGTGCGATGCCGCCGCGTTCGTGTAATCACTCATAAGTCTCTGCCATCGTCTTGGAATTGTCTCCGAACGTGGCCGGGATCTGCCTGACGCAACTCGCTGCGCCGGCGGGCAGCCGATCCCGACCCGTTCAGGTCAGAGCACCCCGAACCCAGGCGGGTTCAGGGCGGATTCAGCGGGCGTCGCGCGCCTGGGCGTAGGCCTGGCAGGCGTCGCGGAAGGCCTGGAACAGCGCCAGCGATTCGGGGTTCTCTGCGAAGCGCCATTCCGGGTGCCACTGCACGCCGATCAGGAAGCCCGGCGCGTCGGCAATCGACACCGCCTCCACCAGGCCATCCGGCGCCTTCGCCTCGATACGTAGGCGCTCGGCCAGGCGGTCGATGCCCTGGCTGTGCAGGGAGTTGACCTGAAACTGCATCGGCAGGCCGATGCGCTCGAACACCCCACCCGGCTGCACGGCAACCCCATGCTGTGGCGCGTACTGCTCGGCGACCGATTCGCGCTGCGGCTCGCGATGATCCAGATAACCCGGCAGCTCCTGCACGCGCTGGTGCAACGTGCCGCCGAGGGTCACGTTCAGCTCCTGGAAGCCGCGGCAGATGCAGAACACCGGCACGCCCTTGTCGATCGCCAGGCGCAGCAGCGGCAAGGTATTGGCGTCGCGGTTCGGGTCATGCTGGGTGCCTTCCAGGCTCGGCGTGCCTTGATAGTGGCGAGGCTCGACGTTGGACGGCGAGCCGGTGAAGAGGATGCCGTCGAGCTGTTCGAGCAACTGGTGCGGGTCACTCGGCGTGCTGCGTGCCGGCAGCACCAGCGGCAGGCCGGCGTAGGCCGCCGCCTCGACGTATTTGTCGCCGACCGTGTGCGAATCGTATTTACCAAGCATCTGCCGACAGGCAGTCACACCGATCAAGGGCATGCGGGTCATGGTCTTGTCTCCGGAAAAGCCTGCCGGCGGAGCACGCCGGCAGGCGCAGCATCAGATACCCAGGCGGTCACGCAGCTGGTAGTAAATGGCGCCCAGGGCGGTGAATGGCACGCGCAGCAGCTGCCCACCCGGGAACGGGTAATGCGGCAGCCCGGCAAAGGCGTCGAAGCGCTCGGCCTGGCCACGCAGCGCCTCGGCCAGCACCTTGCCGGCCAGGTGCGTGTAGGTCACGCCGTGGCCGCTGCAACCCTGGGAGTAGTAGATGTTCTCGCCGATACGGCCGACCTGGGGCAGGCGCGACAGGGTCAGCAGGAAGTTGCCGGTCCAGGTGTAATCGATCTTCACGTCCTTGAGCTGCGGGAAGGTCTTGAGCAGCTTGGGGCGGATGATCGCTTCGATGTCTGCCGGGTCGCGGGCGCCATACACCACACCGCCGCCGTAGATCAGGCGCTTGTCGCCGCTGAGGCGGAAGTAGTCGAGCAGGTAGTTGCAGTCTTCCACGCAGTAGTCCTGGGGCAGCAGGCTGCGGGCCAACTCGTCGGACAGCGGCTCGGTGGCGATCACCTGGGTGCCGCAGGGCATCGACTTGCTCGCCAGCTCGGGCACCAGGCCGCCCAGGTAGGCGTTGCCGGCGACCACCACGAACTTGGCCTTCACCTGGCCGTTCGGTGTGTGCACCACCGGCTGCGGGCCACGGTCGATACGGGTGGCCGGGCTCTGCTCGTGGATGGCGCCACCCAGGGATGCCACCGCAGCGGCTTCACCCAGGGCCAGGTTGAGCGGATGGATATGGCCGCCGCTCATGTCCAGCATGCCGCCGACATAACGGTCGGTGCCGACCACCTCGCGGATGCGGCGCTGATCCATCAGCTCCAGCTGGGTATGGCCGTAGCGCTCCCACAGCTTCTTCTGGGACTCGAGGTGGCCCATCTGCTTGTCGGTAATGGCGGCGAACACGCCACCGTCCTTCAGGTCGCACTGAATGCCGTACTTGGCGACTCGCTCGCGGATGATGCGCCCGCCTTCGAAGGCCATCTCACCGAGCAATTGCGCCTGGCGCGCACCGACCTGCTTTTCGATGACGTCGATGTCGCGGCTGTAGCTGTTGACGATCTGCCCGCCGTTACGGCCCGAAGCGCCGAAGCCGACCTTGGCGGCTTCCAGCACCGTCACCCGGAAACCGTTCTCCAGCAGGAACAGCGCGGTGGAAAGACCGGTGTAGCCGGCGCCGATGACGCACACGTCCGTCTCGACGACTTCAGTGAGCGCGGGGTAATCGACCCGCGGGTTGCGCGAGGCGGCGTAGTAACTGTCGACGTGTTGAGTCATGTGAAACTCCTTAACTCCAATGCTCCGCCTTTGGGCAAATCCATTCGAGACCAAGCGAGGTCGGTTTTTACCCTCAAAGCTTGATCCAGGTGGCCTTCAGTTCGGTGTACTTGTCGAAGGCATGCAGCGACTTGTCGCGGCCATTGCCCGATTGCTTGAAGCCGCCGAACGGCGCGGTCATGTCGCCGCCGTCGTACTGGTTCACCCATACGCTGCCGGCGCGCAACGCCCGAGCGGTGCGATGGGCGCGGGAAATGTCGCGGGTCCACACGGCCGCGGCCAAGCCGTAGGGCGTGTCGTTGGCGATACGAATGGCTTCTTCGTCGCTGTCGAAGGTGATCACCGACAGCACCGGACCGAAGATTTCCTCGCGGGCGATGCGCATGGCGTTGTCCACGCCGGCGAAGATCGTCGGCTGCACGTAGCTGCCGCCGGTTTCCTGCAGGGCGCGTTCGCCGCCAATCAGGATCTCGGCGCCCTCCTCGCGACCGGCCTCGATGAAGCCGAGCACGGTGGCCAGGTGGCCGTCGTCGACCAGCGCGCCGACGCGGGTCTGCGGATCCAGGGCATGGCCTGGCTTCCAGCGCTGCAGCGCCTCGACCACCATGGGCAGAAAGCGCTCCTTGATAGAGCTTTCCACCAGCAGGCGCGAGCCCGCCACGCAGACTTCGCCCTGGTTGAAGGCGATGGCGGTAGCGGCGGCATCAGCAGCGGCCTGCAGGTCAGGGGCATCGGCGAAGACGATGTTCGGGCTCTTGCCACCGGCCTCCAGCCACACGCGCTTCATGTTCGACTCGCCGGAATAGATCAGCAGTTGCTTGGCGATTTTGGTGGAGCCGGTGAACACGATGGTGTCGACGTCCATGTGCAAGGCCAGGGCCTTGCCCACGGTATGACCGTAGCCGGGCAGCACGTTGAACACGCCGGCCGGAATGCCCGCCTCCAGCGCCAGCTGGGCGACGCGGATGGCGGTCAGCGGCGACTTCTCGGAGGGTTTGAGAATCACCGAGTTGCCAGCCGCCAAAGCCGGGCCGAGCTTCCAGCTGGACATCAGCAGCGGGAAGTTCCACGGCACGATGGCCGCCACCACGCCCACCGCCTCGCGGGTCACCAGGCCGAGCTGGTCATGGGGCGTGGGCGCCACTTCGTCGTAGAGCTTGTCGATGGCCTCGGCGCTCCAGCGGATGGCGTTGGCCGCCGCAGGCACGTCGATGCTCAGCGAGTCGCTGATCGGCTTGCCCATGTCGAGGGTTTCCAGCAGCGCCAGCTCCTCGGCATTGGCCAGCAACTTGTCGGCGAAGGCGATCAGCACACGCTTGCGCTGCGCCGGCGCGAGTTTTACCCAGTCGCCCCGCTCGAAACTGGCACGGGCGGCCTTGACGGCGAGTTCGGCGTCTTCGGCCATGCAACTGGCCACGCTGGCCAGCTGCCGGCCATCCACCGGGCTGATGCTGTCGAAGGTCGCGCCACCCACGGCATCGCGGTAGGCGCCGTCGATAAAGGCGCGGCCCTCGATACGCAGGCCCTGGTAACGCTGCTCCCAATCCTGGCGGGTCATGGTGCTCATGTTCGTCACTCCGTCAGACGGTATGCAGGTACCAGTTGTATTCGAGGTCGGAAATGGTGGTTTCGAACTCGTGCATTTCCGCTTCCTTACAGGCGACGAAGATGTCGATGTATTCCGGGCGGATGTACTTGTTCATTACTTCACTCTCGTCCAACTGGCGCAGGGCATCGCGCAGGTTGTTCGGCAGGCTCTGCTCCAGCTGTTCGTAGGAGTTGCCCTCGATGGGCTCGCCCGGATCCAGCTCGTTGGTCAAGCCGTGGTGAATGCCGGCCAGGATGGCGGCCATCATCAGGTAAGGGTTGGCATCGGCGCCGGCGACGCGGTGCTCGATGCGAATCGCATCGCTGCTGCCGGTCGGTACCCGAACGGCCACTGTGCGGTTGTCCAGGCCCCAGCTCGGCGCGTTCGGCACGTAGAACTGCGCGCCGAAACGGCGGTAGGAGTTGACGTTCGGGCACAGGAACGCCATCGACGCCGGCATGGTGTCGAGGATGCCGGCGATGGCATGGCGCAGCGGCGCGTGCTGTTCCGGATCATCGGTGGCGAAGATGTTCTGCCCGGTCTTCTTGTCGAGCAGCGAGATGTGCACGTGCAGACCATTGCCCGCCTGGCCCGGATAGGGCTTGGCCATGAAGGTGGAATCCATCTCGTGGTCGTAGGCGATGTTCTTGATCAGGCGCTTGAGCAGTACCGCGTAGTCGCAGGCCTTGATGGCGTCTTCGACGTGATGCAGGTTGACCTCGAACTGCGCCGGCGCACTTTCCTTGACGATGGCGTCAGCCGGCAGGTCCTGCTCCTTGGCGGCTTCGAGCATGTCCTGCAGGCAGTCGACGTATTCGTCGAGGTCGTCGATCAGGTAGACCTGGGTGGAAATCGGGCGCTTGCCGGAGATTGGCGAGCGCGGCGGCTGCGGCCTGCCGTTCACGTTCTCCTGGTCGATCAGGTAGAACTCCAGCTCGAACGCCGCGCAGATGGTCAGGCCCAGCTCGTCGAACTTCTCCACCACCTGGCGCAGCACTTCGCGGGGGTCGGCGAAGAACGGTGCGCCGTCCAGTTCGTGCATGGTCATCAGCAGTTGCGCAGTGGGGCGCTTCTGCCAAGGTTCTTTGCACAGAGTATCGGGAATCGGGTAGCAGATGCGGTCGGCGTCGCCGATGTCCAGGCCCAGGCCGGTGCTCTCCACGGTGGAGCCGTTGATGTCCAGGGCGAACAGCGATGCCGGCAGGTTGATGCCCTTCTCGTAGACCTTGTGCAGGCTGGCGCGCTCGACGCGCTTGCCACGCACGATGCCGTTCATGTCGGTGATCAGCAGGTCGACGTACTGAATCTCCGGGTGATCCTTGAGGAAAGTGTTCGCTTCGTTGAGCTGAACGACACGTGGGGAAACCGAAGTCATGGGAAATACATCCTTTCGCATCGGCGCGCCCGCGGAAGACATCACACGAGCCTTGGCGCCTCATTATTCTGGGTATCCGCTAGCGGATTTGATTCTAGGCAACGCCTTGAGTATAAGTGGGCGCACACGCAACCGATACTGGCATCAGAGCAATTGATGATTGCATCTACGCAATACCAGATCAGCCATGTCGACCTCGCGCTGGTGCTTGCGCTGGTGCGCGGACGCTCTCTGGCACGGGCCGCCGAGCAATTGCAGGTGGATGTATCGACGGTGTTCCGGGCCATCCGCAAGCTGGAGGCCAATCTGGGCATCGCCCTGTTCGAGAAAAGCCGCCGCGGCTACATGCCGACCCAGAGTGCCCAGGCCCTGGCCGAGCAGGCCGAACGGGCCGAGCAGGCCCTGGATGCGGCGCGCATCGCCCTGCAGCATGGCGAGAAAGTCATCAGCGGCACGGTGCGCCTGACCTGTACCGATGCGGTGCTGCAAAACCTGCTGCTGCCCAGCCTGGCCGAGCTGATGCCGCGCTACCCGGCGCTGTCGCTGGAACTGGCCACCACCAATACCTTCGCCAACCTCAGCCGCCGCGACGCGGACATCGCCCTGCGCCTGTCCAACGCGCCGCCCGAGCATCTGGTCGGCCGCCAACTGGGGCACACCGCCTATTACATCTGCGGGCGCCCGGAGCACCGTGAAGCCTTTCTGCAGTTGCCGACCTCGGTGCCGTGGATTGCCCCGGACGACTCCATGCCCGACCACATCACCGTGGCCTGGCGCCATCAGGCGCACCCCAGCCTGGTGCCCCGTTATCGCTGCAGCAGCATGTCGGCGGTGGCGACCCTGGTGCAGGGCGGCCTGGGCATCGCCGCCCTGCCCGACTTCATGGCCCGCAGCCTCGATGGCGTGGAGCGCCTGAGTGAGGCGCTGGTCGATTGCGACACCGACCTATGGCTGCTGACCCGCCCGGACTGCCTGGCACTACGCTCCGTGCAGACGCTGTTCGACGAGCTCACGCCGCTGCTGCGCACGCGCCTCAACAGTCGATAGTCCCGCCACTCTCGATGGCCTGCGACGCAGCGCGAGGCTGCCAGCGATTCGCGTGGCCATGATGCTGCGTTCGGGAACTCTTTGCTGATCCCTGCCTTCTTAAATAGCCAAGGAGGATCAGGACAGACAGCGACAGGATTGTGCAATCGACCCGACACAGGGCTGCACTACGCTTATCCACCCCCGCGGCCACAAGCCGCCGATTTACGAACGACAGGAATTGCCCATGACCACCATTCTCGGCTATGCCGCCCAGGACTCCAGCAAACCTCTCGCGCCTTACCGCTTCCAGCGCCGAGCCGTCGGCGCCAACGACGTGCAGATCGACATCCTCTACTGCGGCGTCTGCCACTCCGACCTGCACACCGCGCGCAACGAGTGGAAAAACACCCTGTACCCCTCGGTGCCCGGCCACGAGATCGTCGGCAAGGTCACTGCCGTCGGTAGCGACGTGACCGGCTTCAAAGTCGGCGACCTGGCCGGCGTCGGCTGCATGGTCGACAGCTGCCAGAGCTGCCCGTCCTGTTCCGAAGGCCTGGAGCAATACTGCGAGAACGGCTTTACCGGTACCTACAATGGCCCGGTCTTCGGTGGCGAAAACACCTTTGGCGGCTACTCCGACGCTATTGTCGTCGACCAGAAATTCGTCCTGCGCATTCGTCACACCGACAACCTGGCCGCCGTTGCGCCGCTGCTCTGCGCTGGTATCACCACCTACTCGCCACTGCGCCAGTGGAACGTCAAGCCGGGCGACAAGGTGGGTATCGTCGGCCTCGGTGGCCTCGGCCACATGGGCGTGAAGATCGCCGCCGCCATGGGCGCTCACGTGGTGCTGTTCACCACCTCGCCGAACAAGCGTGAAGACGCCCTGCGCCTGGGCGCTGCCGAAGTGGTGGTGTCGAAGAACGCCGACGAGATGGCGGCCCACGCCAACAGCTTCGACTTCATCCTCAATACCGTGGCTGCACCGCACAACCTGGATGCCTTCCTAGGCCTGCTCAAGCGCGACGCCACCATGACCCTGGTCGGCGCACCGGATTCGCCGCACCCGTCGCCGGAAGTCTTCGGCCTGATCTTCAAGCGCCGCCGCCTGGCCGGCTCGCTGATCGGTGGCATCGCCGAAACCCAGGAAATGCTCGACTTCTGCGCCGAGCACAACATCGTCTCGGACATCGAAATGATCGATATCCAGAACATCAACGAAGCCTACGAGCGCATGCTCAAGAGTGACGTGAAATACCGCTTCGTGATCGACATGGCTTCCTTGGCCAAGGATCAGGACGCGGCGTAACACGGGCGCCTGAACACACACCGGCCCGGTCTCGCTTCCGCGAGCCGGGCCGGTGGCTTGAAACAAACACATTTTCAAACGGCAGAACTCAGTCGCTTCGTGATGAACGGTGGAAACATCCTGACCCTGCAGAAAATTCTGGACCATCAATCGCTTGCTATGACCATGCGCTATGCGCACCTCGCACCGGATCACCTGCAGGACGCCGTTAAATTCGGGCCTGTTGATGATTATCGCCGCTTCATCAACCTGATCGCGCCAGATCCCCATATCTGCTGACAGCCTTTGAGTCTTGGCTTACACAGCCTCTGAGTCTTGGCTCACCATGCTTGAAAACTGATATACGTCGTACACACGATCAAGGGTCGTCTGTCATGGCTAAAGAAGCTGTTTTCAACCTGAAGCTGGAGCCTGAACTGCGTGACGGATTCATGGCTGCTGCACAAGCTGCTCACCTCCCCGCCTCCCAGGTAATGCGTGATTTTATGCGCGATTACATTCGCCAGCAGCAGCAAGCCAAAGCGCATGATGAATTCGTTCAGCGCAAAGTGGCTGTTGCCAGAGCTTCTGTCGAGGCTGGCCGTGGACGATCCAATGAGGATGTAGAAGCTGCATTCGCTGCACGCCGCGCTAAGACTTTGGGTCACGAATGAAGGTCATCTGGACGCCCGAAGCTGAGCAAGATCGTTTGGATATATGGGATTCATCGCGGCAGATAACCCGCCAGCAGCCATCCGCATGGATGAGCTATTCAGTGCTGCAGCAGCATCCCTGAGAGGCTTTCCCGACAAGGGCAAGTTGGGTCAGATCATCGGCACCCGCGAACTGATTCCCCACGAAAACTACCGGCTCATCTATCAAGCTGAAAATGATGCGGTTTGGATTCTCGCTCTGGTACATGTCGCCAGAATGTGGCCCCCGCTCCAGGGTTGAGCAGCAAGCCCTAAAGATGCCCTAAACCTTCTACTCCAGAAACACGAAGCCCCTGAAATCTTCAACAGATTCAGGGGCTTCGCGATGTTTCAATATGGCGGGAAGATAGGGATTTGAACCCGTTTTTGAGCGATTTCGATGCGTCACAGTACGTGCCAATCTGTGATTTCGCTGGGTCTCAGCGTGTCGATTCGTGGCTATGCGGCGCAGTGTTTTCGACACTTTTTCGACACAATCACCAATTCATTCATGTACAACGTCAAATTTTCCTCTTCCCTAAGTAGGTGTCGATAGATGCCTCGAGCCTTTTAATTGATTCATCGCGATTACTTAAATATTTTTCGTATTTCTCTTTATTCATGAACGCTTCAGCGACTTCATCATCAAAGACGAACATAGTATTTACACCCCGAAGCAAATCCTTGGCATTTTTGAAAAATTCAAAATTCTCTTTATGACGTTTTGCATGGTGAATTATGCATGAAAGCAGCGCTACGCCAACTGTAGTCTGCAACAACTTAAAATGAATAGCTTTATTCGTCATTTTAGACGCAACAGAGCAAAGCATTACAACCTTTTCTATTACAACGTATCTGAAGTTACTCAATGGCACCTCACTAAAGAACTCTCCAAACCTCGCTTGCATTTCTGAAGAGTCAATTTCCATATCCCTAATACTATATACTCCAAAAAAAATACGCATTACGCTTTTCTGATCTTTGCAGGCGTTAAACACCGGGTCCTTGCTTAAGTCCTCTAGCAATTTGAAGAAAGTATTTTCCATCCCTTGCTGTTCTAGAAGAGCAACTTGCCCAGCGATTAGGTTTGCATTTTCTTTGACCGCTTCACGAGTGTCTTTCAATTCCTTTTGCTGTACTCTCAATGTTGCTACCAATATCATAACGGTCATAAAACCTAATATGGGATTTATTGTTCCACCCAAAAAATCACCAAACTGCCCCCATACTGACTGCTTGGCACTTAATCCGCCGTGAAACTTAGCCCCGTATGTCACCAACACAACCGAAAACACAAGCAAGACTGCTATAAACACAAGCCAGAAAAAATAATCACTTAAGAATTGTTTTAATTTTTCTTTTCGCGACTTCATACCACCCGCTCCCTTAAGCACATTAAGGCATCATGCCATTACCAGCCGAACAAGCAGCCTCGTTACTTCCGCACATTTCCTTGAATGCAACCTTCGCTCCCTTCCTGCAATCTCGGTAAATCAAAGAGCCTTTCCGATAGTTTTGGCAGACGCCAGAGTGGTTAATTGCTCTGTTTCGTTCTCTCCACGAAAACTCTCTGCCTACCCTCTTCTTCTGCTACTAATGAATTATTCAATTAGACTGCAGCACCCTAATAATTTCTTTGCGTTGCTCGCTGGGGCTTATCTTATTCAGCTTCTCTGCGAACTCGATGCTGTTTTTCCCATTTGCCCAGGGTCGAGATCCAGATATCCGCACGGAGGGGTTTGCACCAGCCTTGAGCATAAAGCGCAGTAGGTCGGGCTCTGCTTGCAATACAGCGACATTGACTGGCGACATGCCAGCACTATCAGGTTCCTCAATAGAACAGCCCTGCGCAAGCAATGTAGATATCAGCTTCAAGGTGTTCTGCTTGTCATAGGCTGGGATGTTGTAGGCCGATGCGGTCAATGCGACGGCTGGCTCCTTCCGCCCCTCGTGCAGTACTACGCACTCTCCCAAATCGGCGGCCTTGCGGATATCTGAAAGCTCATCGGCATGAGTAGGTGCTAGATTCAGCAAAAGCACTGGCAAAAAGATAGCTGCGAGCATTCCCTTTTTCACAAGTTATTCCTTAGTTATGTATCTACTTGCGCCTATATAGACTACAACCCCACCATACTGAAACTGCCAAATAAATCCTTTGTCTACCTCATACCACCTTGATTCCTGCTATTCAAATCCATACGCATTTTACAATCACGATGCTCTACGCTTCCTTTTGCATAAGGACAGTAGTCACGGAGCCTAGGATCAGCCTTGCCAACAATCACAATCTCTTGTTGCTTTGGCTTCGGCTTATATTCTTCTCGTGGAATCGGAGTAGACGGAACAACGTTCCTAGCACCTTGAGGCACATAATTAGCGTCAGTAAATGAGGTTTGCCGATCTTGTTGCTCTTGCGCGCGAGCCTGAGACCATTCCTGAAGCTCTCGCTGTGCCTGAGCGCTCTGCTGCGCTTCTTCACTGGATCGGATCCAGTTCTTTTCTTCCATCGGCGCTGGGTTATAGCGCTGTTGGCTAGCTAGCTGGCGTGCCCGCACTTCTTCGTTGTGCTTGCGTATCGCTTCTGCATTTATGCGCGCTAGCTGCGCTTCCGCTCGCGGGTTAGGCTTCATCTGCCCTGATGCTAAATAAAGCCCGCCACCTGTGATGCTCAGACCAAATACTAGCGATACGCACCATACGATTGCGTTTCCAGCTTTGCGCTGAATTCTGGAAGGTGCGTCGTCCCTATCTGCATTCATGTTGTTGACCTTTCCATGGCTAAAATGAGTCTGTCCTCTTTTACGCGCCCCTAGCGAAACCCGATAGCTTCTCTGACTGCTTCACAAAATAATCATGAACAAATGAAACAATAAGAATTCTACCTTCGTATATTAAGTGCAATTGATTACTGTAGTGCTCCGACCTTGGAAATATCCTCCAATGCATAGGTTCGCCTGGGAATTCCTCTAGCGCTCCATCACTCCTTATCACCACCACTTTGTCATTTAATTCAATAACGGTACCAAATGGCGCTGTACCAGTAGAAACTACCTGACTGATATCATAATTAAATGGGAGATGCCCTTTGTACTCAAAACTAGCATCTGACACGGAGGTTTTAAGCTTACCCTTCTTGCTATTTGCAGGCTCATAGTCTTTAACCTCAAGCCCCCACGAACTTAATCTGTAGACTTTTTCCCTGCACCCCCATGTAAAACCTTCCTGAGAAATGCTGCTCTGTGAAAAAATCTCGCCGCCTTCGATTATCCTATCAAAAACTCTAGTTGACTTTCTATTTGAAGTATCTCTTATCTCACGGAAGCTGGCTAAAAAAGAATTATCAGCTGTCCAGCCCATTACACTTTGGAATGCCCAATCGCATGCACTACATGGCCTGCTCGCAATTTTTTTTCCCTCTGCAAGCTTATTCTCAGCATTCGAGTAAGCAAACTCAAATAGGCCGTCATCCCCTGCGGCTGTTGCTACTGTTGTAAAGTGATCAGATGCTTTTACTTGAAAAACTCTAGCATCATGATGCTTTACGCTTTTTTCGCAAACTCTCCCCCCTAAACTTCCCCTGGGAGCGGAAAATAAGCCCTCATCACCACCCGCATAAATTTGGTTGTAATAGATATCAGTGTCGGTTGGTAAAAAATCAAATGGCGTATCTTCTGTTTTCCAGAAATGGCGCCAATCGTTCCATGAGGCGCTCATATCCAAACTAGCCAGTGTGCTGAGCTGAGCTTTTATAGGGCTTTCCAAAAGAGGATCATGCAAAATCTTTCTAACTTTGGGATTATAGAACAGATCACTATCTGAAAAAGCAACTCGTAGAGCTGTTTGTATAGAACTATTAAGCGTTGCTATTCCATCGATAGCTTGGTGCCAGTCTATTCTATGGATACTGCCATTTTCGCCGAACAGTAGCAGCTCGCCAGAGTATATTTGAGAGTCCCAAAACTCACCAACAATGGTTATATTCACAGAATGCATTTTTTACCCCTATGAATTTTTGCCATTTTGGCTTTTGCAATGAACCCTTCAGTGACCCAGCTTTGCAGTAGGTGCTCACTTGGCTTATCAAACGGTGATAGCCATGGAGCAACAGGGTAGCCGTGCCAAGTCCCGTTATCATCCCCAACAAATTTAGCGATATGAAGATTGCATGGAGTTGTCTCAGGCGTCACACCTAAAGGATGGGGGCAATTATTTATTATATGTAGCCCCCAGTAAAACCCGGCACACGACCAATTGAAATGAGTCGCTGTCCGATAACAGTTTTGCTCCTCAGGTATGGAGATAATCCATTGTGACTTCTGATGCGCATAGGCTCTCAGCCTATGGTGCGGATGGGGGAAGTAAGACAATTTAAACTCTCCATGTTTCTGTGCATTTCCAGCTGACTAACTGTTTTTTTCCAGCTTTCGGGCATACCAACGCTTAGTTACTTCTTGTGTAAGTGCTATCCCGCGTTCTGATTGGGCAAGTTTCGGTTGGCCTCGTCGTAATCGGGGCTCACTTGTCCTTTATCTGGCATGACCTCCCCGGTCATCAGCCACCAGCGGTATTGCGGGTAAGCCTGCCCTAGTAGCTCCACTTCATCTGCCCCCAGGCGAGCTCTTCCACGCTTAATGTTCTGCCATCTCAGGTAGTCCTTGCTGTTCACGTCTGCCAGCTCTTTCAGGCTGGTTGCATTCAGCAATTGAAGCGCCCTATCGGTCATACCGGAGGCCATTGAAAAATCCCATTCATGTTCTATGTACATTCATGAATCCTCAGGTAATATGTACCTATGTACTTTTTACCTGAAGCAAGTTCGCTGCTTCGAATATTGACACGAATAGGCACGGAACGACATGGGACTGGAACAGCTGGACACCAACAAGCTGATAGGCCCGCAACAGGACGTTGAAACCATCGAAACCTGGGCGGATCGCAACGGCATCACCTACGACACAGCCCGTTCCTGGGCCATGCGTGGTGTGCTGCCCACCGTGAAGCTCGGCAAACGCCGCATGGTCAACAGCGCCATGCTCCGCCACTGGCTGCTTGAGCAGGAATGGACGGCATGAAAGTCGAGACCCTGGAAGCTTTCGCAGACCGCATCGGCGTTAACCATCACAACGTCCGCACCTGGGCTGCCCGTGGCGACATTCTTACCGTCAAGCTCGGCAAGCACCGCATGGTGGTAACCGCTGATGAACAAGTACCTCCACCAGCCGCACCGTCCGGACTGCGACTGCTCTGTCTGCTATGTCAAAAGACTGGGGCCTATCAGCCTGTCGCCACGCTGCGTCCAATGCCGCCCCGTTCGCTGTTTTCCGGTCGTTGGCCAAATGCGGCTGGTGAACGGGCACTGGCTGCACGTGAGCAGTACCTACCGCTGGGTCTCGGGCTTTACCTGTCCCCAGTACTTACCAACCCCGCGCCCACCTCGGTACTGGTACGTGGTGGAAAACATCGGCAAGCCAACGCCCTACGTCCCGCGCTGGGATCTGTTCGAGCTGGAGTCTGAGCCATGCCCGGCATCGTCCTGACTGTCGCCCAAGCCGCTGAGCTGCTGCCTTTGGCCAGCCAGCAGCTTGCCCGCGCACAGATCCAACAGGACGCTGCCGACCAAAAGGGCATTCCCGAACGCTGGGACGTTCAGGAGTGGCAAGAAATCGTCATGGCCCTGCAAGGCCCGGTCGTACATGGGGTGATCAATGTTCGATAAGTCGCCAACCGTCATTGAGATGGGCTTCATCCTGGCCGGCATCGTGCTGGTGATGATCCTCCCGTTCTATATGTACGGCCTTATCCGCCTGGGCTTCTTCCGCAATGCTGGATCGGTCAATAGCCGCGCTCCCGGCTCGTCGGAACACGCTTCTTCGTTCCGTCGAACGGAAGCACGGGCGGAGCGAACTATTGAACGCCCCCCGGACAAATCAGCCTCCGCTCATGAGTGTGGGGCAGCTTCTCCGCCCCGCGCTCCTGAGCCCTCGGCGGCAAGAGTGGGATGACAAGGGCAAAGCCCTTGGTGTGAACAGACTTCAACGTACCAACCGCACTACCTGATAACCGCAACAAACCGACCCAGGCACCAGTAACGAACAAAGCCAAAAACACGAAGTTGGCTTAACGGGACTGCTCGGCCTGAAAAACCTGAAAAGCGCATATAACGCGCAACTTAGCGAGGCAACACACATGGCACGTACCACTATGGATCTGGCTTTCATCAGCGCCGAGCGCGTCAAGTTCGACAACGTCGACCTGATCAAACTCTATTTCGGTGATGAGCCCGACGGCGAAAAAGACCTCGGTATCTCCCTGCTCTCCATGCAGGTCTCCGAGGAAGTGCGCGACGAAGTATGGGCCGCCTGCAAAGGCCTCGACGTACTCGAAACCGTCCGCGTAACCGCCGAAATCGAACGCGGCTCCAAGAACGCCGGCAAATTCATCGTGCTGCACGTTGAGTCCGCCAAGGCACAGGCCAAGCCTACTAACCCGCCTGCGGGCACTCCCGGCAAACCCGCCGAGCCGGCCAAGTCGTAATCGGAGGGCGCTGCCGTGCTGATCGTTGATCGTGTGCTGTGTGACGGCTGTGGTTGTGCCATGGGCCAGCTCTTTGCCCAGCCTGCCGCACAGCCTGACCTGCTGCCCGATCTGCGCACAGCGCCCGAATTCACTTTCTGCCCCGACTGCTCTCGCCAGCCTGCCGCCATCGGCCACGGCTCGGCAGAGCAACAGGAGGCGCCATGAATTTCATTGTGTGCGATGGCGTATGGGAAAGCGCAGGCCAAACCCCGGTTTGCGTCGGCACGCTCTCGACCATCGCCCTCAGTGAAATCAGCCCATCCGGGCTAACTGCCGAGGATCACGCACAGATCAGGGAACACGCCCTGGTGCTGTTCGCCATCGTCTTCGGCGCTCTCGTCCTGAAAAAGGCACTCAAACTGTAGGAGAAACACCCATGCAAACCTTCAAGACCCTGCGTCGTTCCCTCGGCGCTACTGCTGCCCTCGGTCTGCTGACCGTTCAACAAGCCAACGCGGCTCTGCCGTCTGGTGTCTCCGAAGCCCTGGAAGCGGCCAAGACCGATGGCGTCGAGGTGGCCGGTATCGTCCTTGGCGTGATCATCGCCATCGCCGCCTTCAAGTTCATCCGCCGCGCTCTGTAAGGCGCACCCCAGCAATACAAAGCCCGATAGAGACCTATCGGGCTTTTTCACATGAGGTCAGCCATGGACGCCAACATGCTCACCACCGTCATCATTCTCGCCGCGTTCTGGGCGCTGCTGTTCGGGCGGGTTTGATATGCGCCTGATCAGTGGTGTGCGGCTGTTGGTGGCTCTTGGTGTTATGGGGTGGGGGCATCTCGTATCTGCTCAAAATTACTATTGGACTGTCAGCGGCTTCTCTGGTGAGTATCCTTCTGCATCATCTGCATGTAATGCAAAGCGCATAGGGCAAACTAACTACCAGTCTTCGACGCCAATTTTATCGTCTGCAACTAGTGGTCGTTGTCAGGCACTCCGCGGCGATAATGTATTGGTTTACTTTGCCGACCTTATGCGTTTCGGTGATTCGTGTGAGACTCCTACTGACATATACAACCCGGTCAACGGTGAGTGTGAACCGCCACCACCCGATTGCAGCACTGCAAGCCCTGGCATCTTCAAAAGCCCACCTGCAGGCGTCATCAATTCCAACGGCGCCAACTACGTTGCCACCAATTCACCCGGCACCGTTTGCTACAACCAGTGCAGCTACCTGACCAGTGATCGCGCCTCGTCGTGCTTCCTTACGCCCGGTTCCAAAACCGAGGGCTACTGCAACTACATCGGCAACGCCACCGGCGATAACTGCAACGAGCCGGACTATCCACTCGGTGCACCTGGCGATCCGCTGAACCCACCGGAAACGCCCGACGTTCCTCCGTCCGATCCCAACGATCCCGGCTGCCCGCCCGGCTACGGCTGGTCGGGTACCACCTGCGTCAAGAATCCCACCGACGATGGCGGCAATGGCCCAGGTGACGGCGATGGTGATGGCGATTCCGGCGGCGGTGGTGGCTCCGCTGGTGGTGACGGCAACGGGGGCGATGGTGGCGACGGCGGTGATGGCGGCTCCGGAAACGGCGGTGACGGCGATGGTAACGGCACCGGTGGTGATGGCGACGGCAATGGGGACGGTGACGGCGAAGGCCAGTGCGACCCTGCCAAGGATCCGAACAAGTGCGGCCAATCCAGCGTGGGCGGTGAGGCTTGCAACGTTGACCTCAAATGCGAGGGCGATGCCATCCAGTGCGCCATTCTGCGCAAGAACAAAGAGCAGGTCTGCCAGTGGACCTATGACGACAAGGTCAAAAAGCAGATCGCCGATGAAATGGCCGGTGAGGCCTACCAGCTCAAAGAATCCTCCATCCCAGTCAGTGGCCTGTTCACCGAAGCGCTGAACAAAGGCCGTTGGCTGCCGCAGTCCTGCCCACCGCCGCAGTCCGTCAGCGTCATGGGCCGCACCTACTCAATCAGCTGGGAACCGCTTTGCCGGTTCGCCACTGCCATGGGGCCGATCGTTGTCGCCCTGGCGTCGATCTTCTTTGCCGTCTTCATTGGTCGCGGACTCAAGGGGTCTTGATATGCCATTACTGCCACTGCTTGCCACCTTCCTCGGCTCGATTGTCTCGGGCCTCGTCTTCCGGGCACTGGCCTCGCTCGGTTTCGCCTACGTCAGCTATGTGGGCATTGGCCGGCTGATTGATCAGGTCGACGGTTACGTCAAAGGCCTGTTCGGTGCGGTGCCGCCCCAGGCCGCCGCGATCCTGGGCATGGCCAAGATCGATGTCGCCATCAACATCATGTTGGCCGCGGTGATTGCTCGGCTGCTGCTGGCCGGCATGGATAAGGTCACCGGCACCATCACCGGCCTCGCCCTGCTCAACAAGGCGGGCGGCTAAATGTTCGTCCTGCGTACCGGCCTGCAGGGTAACGGCAAGACCCTGAACACCATCAAGGAAGTCGATATCAAGGCGGCCAAGGAAGGGCGCGAGGTGTTCTATCACAACATCACCGGCTTCAAGCCTGACCATGAGGCGCTGCAGGCTGTCTGGACGCAGTTCGACAACCCGCACGAATGGTATGAGCTGCCGCAGAACGCGATCATCGTCATCGACGAAGCCCAAGAGTTTTTCCGCGTACGCCCTGCAGGCTCGGCCGTGCCCAAATACGCCAGCGCCCTCGAGGTGATGCGCAAGAAGGGCCACGAGCTGCACTGCATCACTCAGAATCCCGGGCTGATCGACACCCACTTCCGTAAGCTCTGCAACTCGCACATCTACTACGTCCGGGGCCACAAGGGCCAAGTGATCAAGCGCTGGGAGTTCGAGCGCGTGAACATGGATGTGGAGAAGAAGAACGACTTCGCCGAGGGCCAATCGACCCGCATTCTGATCGACAAGAAATACTTCGGTGTTTACGAGTCCATCGCCCCCGGCTCCGAACACCACTTCAAGTTCAGGCCGCCCCGCGCCCTGTTCGTGCTGATCGCCTGCGTCCTGGGCATCGGCTATTTCGGCTATGGGGTCTATGAGCGGCGCATCGCTCAAAACAAGCCCGAGCCCGAAGCCTTAGTACAGACACAGCAGTCACAAGGCACCCTACCGGCTCAGCAAACGGTGCAGTCAACGCGGGCGCCCATTAGCGAGGCCGACTATCTAGCCCTGAGAACACCCAGGCTACCCGACGTGCCCAGCTCGGCGCCGATCTATGACGAAGTTACCCGCCCGGTGACCTATCCGAAGCTCTCCTGCATGCACACCGCCGATACCGAGCTGATCGAACGCAACCACCAGCGGTTCGTCGTTGGCTTCCGCGAGGGCAAGCTCTACGGCTGCCGGTGCAACACCCAGCAGGGCACACGAGCGGTGGTGTCCTTCGACGGCTGCATGGCCTACGTCAACGAAGGGGCGTTCGATCCGGCCAAGCCTGACCGGCTGCCCGCCAACGAACTATTGCCGCCGCCAGAACAGCAGACCGCATCAACCTCGCCTGCCACCCCGCAAGCCCCGCAAAAGGCCGCTGGTGATCCTGCTTGGCCGTCAGTGGCTGGCTATGAGGGTTCGCTATGAGTGGGGTACACGTCCACGCCACGCGCGGCGGTGTGGTTGCGTGCGAGGAACGAGCGCGCGGGTGCGCCGCCGCGCGGGCGCTGACGTCCCTGTAACACGTCAGAAAGAAGCAATTACTCAGTGTCAATTCGTGTCAATTTGGAGCAAACAAGCAATGGCAGTTAAAGACCTTCTCAGGGTTAACCGGGAATTCAAGGAAACGCCGGATGGCCGTGTCTTTTTTGATTCCCATACCGCCGTCATCACCGATCTGACTAACGTTCGCCTGCTCCGCTGTGGCGTCGATACCGTGCGCCAGTTGTATCGGGGCCTGATCCGCCCTGAGATCATGTGCCTGTTCGAGAAGCCCGGCACCATGGTCGAGTTCGCCGACCAGATCTGGCACTCGGGCCGTGTCAGCAAAGACTCTGGCTATCAGTACAAGCTCCAGAATGCTGACCTCGGCATCATCCTGTTGGTGAAGAACTTCAACGCCAAGATCGACGCCATTGGCGCCCACCTGAAAATCGAAGTCTCGCCCCATGCCATCGACGCGCTGTCGCCTGAGCGCCTTCAAGACCGCATGGACTACTACGCCTCGGCAGTGCTCACCCACCGGGAAATCAACCAGTGCGCCGTTCACCTCGCACTAGACCTGCAGGGCTGGAAACCGCCCGTGGATCTGGTGGCCCGCATGCACTGCCGTGCACGTACCCAGCGCGATATCTCTGGCATCAACGAAATCAACTGGTCCACTAAATCCAGCACCTACGGTCGTGGTGAAACCTTCATGTTCGGTTCGGCCAGTGGCGTGCAACTGGCGATCTACAACAAGACCGAACAAGCCCGGGCAACCGACAAACTCGACTACTGGGAAAGCGTCTGGAAGCGCCGCGACAGCTTCGACCCGCAAGACCCTGATAACTACGACCCTGACGCTGATGTATGGCGCGTAGAGCTGCGCTATCACCACTCCGTCATCCAGCAATTCGCCAGTGGCTCGTTCGATCTGAAAACTCATGCTGTCATCGACACCAGCTCGTTTGCCGCCTTCGCGGGGCATCTTGACGGCCTGTGGCGCTATGGCCTACGTCAATTCAAGCTGCTTGCTCGCCCTGGCTATTTCGAGCCCATCTGGACGCTGATCCGTGAAGACGTGCGCGTCGATCTGCCGGTGGACTCCCTGCTCGATGACACCGAATACAAGCGTTACTACAAGACCTCGCGTGGCTTCTCCGGCAAGAACGTGGAGCTGTTCCTGGGAAACTTCGTAAGCCTGCTGGCAAGGGAAAAGGTGGGCGCAAAAAAGGCGTTTAAGACCCTGCAGCAATGGGACTGCTGGCCGGTCATCCGCGATCACTACGCCGCCAAGGAAATGACCCAGGACGATCTCTATAAACACATCAAGGATCTGCTGCAGGAGCGGCATGTGCGATGGGGGCGTGCCGTCTGATGGCTATCGAAAAACTCCCTGACGGTCGCTGGAAGGCCGACATTGAACCCGTCAAAGGCAAGCGCTTTCGCAAGACCTTCAAGACTAAAGCTGAGGCTATGCGTTTTGAATCAACCTGCCGGGCCAAGGTTGTGGAAACACCTGAATGGTCACCTAGGCTGAAAGACACTCGTCGGCTACAGGAACTGATTGATCGCTGGACCACCTTGCATGCGCACACGCTCTCGGACGGTGACGCTCGCCGTCGTCTGCTGGACGCTATGGCTAAAGACCTTCGCAATCCGATAGCCATCAAGATGACTGGCAAGCAATACGCTGAGTACCGGGCAAAACAGCTCACTCAAGGTGCCAACCCCAAGACGCTGAATAACCGCCTCGGCTACTTGCGCTCTGTCTTCAACGTGCTGCACCAGCTTGAGGAAATCGATTATCCCAACCCGCTGGCCAGGGTGAAGCCGCTACGCCTGCAGGAAAAGGAATTGGCCTACCTGACTGATGCTCAGGTCGACCACCTGTTCGAGGTGATTCATCAACGCTGCAAGACACCCCATGTCGCCATGATCACCGCGATCTGTCTTGCTACGGGGGCTAGATGGGGTGAGGCACAGGCACTGACGCCAGAACGGGTACGCGGTGGACTGGTGACCTTCGTGAACACCAAGGGCAAGCGGGCTCGTTCGATCCCAATCGACCCGCTCCTTGAACAGCAGATCCATCGGCACTTCAAGCTGCATGGCACCTTTTCGAACTGCCTCAACAGCTTCGACAAGACCCTGGATTCTACAAAGCTAGTTTTGCCTGCTGGCCAGGCTTCCCACGTCCTGCGCCACACGTTCGCCAGTCACTTTGTAATCAACGGCGGCAACATCCTGACCTTGCAAAAGATCCTTGGCCATCAGTCGCTAGCGATGACGATGCGGTACGCACACCTAGCTCCAGACCATTTGCAAGATGCCATCAAGCTGGGCCCTATTTTGAATTACAGCACTCTCTTTAACGCAAGCTACTTAGAGGGCTTCGTATCTTGAAGTCTTTCTGGATTCCTAACAATCTGCATCATCGCGCTATGTACGCCATATGAGAAAAATACGGCCACTAGTATTAAAAGGCAGTTTACAAAGCCAAACCAAAGAGACACATAATCTTTGAAAGCCAACCAAGATATGTACGCGCCACAGCAAAATGAGAAAGTGATTGCTAGCAAGGCCAGAACCATGAACGGCTCAACGTATGCATTAACTTTTGATGCTGCTTCCAGTCCTCTAAACAGCGAAAATATTGTCATTGTAAAAAGGATCATGGCAGCCATCGGCAACTCAGCACTAGCCATAAATCTATCGTATGAGCCATTCAAAATATTACCTACCGCATAGAATACAAATGGTAGGAGTATTAATGAAATTTCTACTCCTGCCCCACGCTTAATCCAAATGTCTTCTCTGGTGTCGTCTTCTGTTCCGCCACCCAAAATTATGGTGACTATGGCTATTAAAACCACAATCAGCGTTGTGGCAGTCCATATGGTTGGCTGGAAAAAATTATCCATAACTACGTTCATACGCACTCCGGCGAGTAGGTAATTTCGACACTTCTTCGACACTTTGCATGCCGCAGATAGCAAAAGCCCCCGAAATTCTAGTAATTTCAGGGGCTTAGGCTTGTGATATGGCGGGAAGATAGGGATTTGAACCCTAGGTACCATCGCTGATACAACGGATTTCGAATCCGTCCCGTTCGGCCACTCCGGCATCTTCCCAGGCGGCGCGCATGATACCAGCAGAATTCGCTTTGGCGAAGCCCATAGCGTAATTTTTTTCGCGTGCTATCAAATGCTTGGCTCATTTGCCGATGACGGCTGCGTGGCCATCCGCTGATCGGCGTGCCCGATGCCGCACGCCAAAGCCCGTGGCATCAGGCTTGTGGCCCTGAGCCTGTCTGCATACGGAAGCGCTGGCCGAGCCGGCTGCCATCCGCTCGGCAGATAGTGCCTTGCTGGCCGGGCAGAATACTGTACATTTGAACAGTATTTTTCTTGCCTCTATCTGCCATGTCTTCCGTCGTCGCTATCGATCATTTGCTCAATGAGCGCCGTATCTGGCGTGGCCAGGGCATCGTCGTGCCCAGTGGTCACCAGCCCACAGGCAACGCGGCGCTGGATGCTTCGTTGCCGGGCGGTGGCTGGCCGGAAGCGGCGTTGAGCGAGTTGCTCGTCGAGGCGCCGGGTATCGGTGAGCTGCGCGTGGTGCTGCCGACATTGGCGCGTTTGAGCGCTGCCGGGGAGCGGGTGGTGTTGGTCGCGCCGCCCTACCTGCCCTACCCCGGCGCCTGGTCGGCAGCGGGGGTGGAGGTGAAGCAGTTGACGCTGATCCAGGCGGGCGCGCGGGATGCCTTGTGGGCAGCCGAGCAGTGCCTGCGTTCGGGCAGTTGCGGGGCGGTGGTGCTGTGGCCGCAACGGGCCGATGACCGTGCCCTGCGCCGCCTGCAGATCGCCGCCGAAACCGGGCAGACCCTGGCCTTCGCCTACCGCCCGCTGCATGAGGCGCGCAACCCTTCACCGGCGGCCTTGCGCCTGACCGTCCAGGCGCAGCCCGCCCAGGTGCGGGTGCTCAAGTGCCGAGGTGGACAACCACCGGCGCGCACGTTTCACATGAACAGCTGGGGCTCTTGATATGCGCTGGGCGTGCATCCTGCTGCCGCAACTGGCCATGGACGGCGTGCTGCGTGGTCGTGAACAGGCCGACGCGCCGCTGGTACTGCTGAGCGGCACGCCCCAGCGGCGCATGTTGCAGGCGGTCAACCCGGCCGCGCGGGCGCTCGGCCTGCGCCCGGGGCTGACCCTGACGGCGGCGCAATCCCTGAACTGCGCGTTCGCCAGCGCCGAGTACGACCCCGCCGACATCGAGCGCTGGCGCAGCTTCCTGGCGGCCTGGGCCTACGGTTTCAGCTCCCAGGTAAGCCTGCACTATCCGCGCTGCCTGCTGCTCGAGGTGCAATCGAGCCTGTCGCTGTTCGGGCCCTGGCCGCGCTTTGAGGCGCGCCTGCGTGAGGAGCTCACGGCGCTGGGCTTTCGTCATCGCATCACCCTGGCGCATCATCCTGCTGCGGCGCGCATGCTCGCCAACCTGCACGATGGCCTGGCGATCACCGACGAGCAGGCGTTGCGCGAACGGCTGGCGGCCATGCCGCTGGATCGCATCGGCCTGCCCGAAGAATTGGCCACGACCCTGGCGCGCATGGGCCTGCGCCAGGTGCGCCAGTTGCAGGCGCTGCCCCGCGACAGCCTGGCGCGGCGTTTTGCGCCTGAGCTACTGGCCGGCCTGGATACCCTGATGGGCCTGCGCCCACTGGCGCTGGATTACTACCGCCCGCCGGATGTGTTCGACAGCCGGCTGGAGCTGCACTTCGAGGTGGAATCGACCCAGGCCCTGCTGTTTCCGCTGCGGCGCCTGACCGCAGACCTGGCCGCCTACCTGGCAGGCAGGGACTGCGGCGTGCAGCGTTTCGTGCTGCACCTGGAGCACCGTGACGGTGACGACAGCTTGCTGCCCGTCGGCCTGCTCAGTGCCGAGCGAGAAGCGGGCATGCTGCTGGAATTCACCCGCGGCCGCCTGGAGCAGCTGCAATTGCCGTCACCGGTGCTGGCGCTACGCCTGGTGGCCCGCGACCTGCCGACCTTTGTGCCGCAGCACCAGGCTCTGTTCGAGGACCGGCCGCAGCAAACCTTGGGCTGGGAGCAACTGCGTGAACGCCTGCGTGCACGCCTGGGCGACGACGCCGTACAAGGCCTGGCCGCCCATGCCGACCACCGCCCGGAAAAGGCCTGGCGTACGGCTACCAGCCACGTTGCATTGCCCAGCCCGAGCGCTGCCCGGCCCAGCTGGCTGCTGTCGGAGCCCCAGGTGCTGCGTGAGCCGCTGCATATTCTCAGCGGCCCCGAGCGGATCGAATCCGGCTGGTGGGATGGCGAGGACGTGCGCCGCGATTACTACCTGATCGAAACGCGCAGCGGCCAGCGCGGTTGGGCGTTTCGCAGCGTCGGTGAAGACGGCCCGCTGCGGCTGCACGGCTGGTTCGCATGAGCCTGCCCGACTACGCCGAGCTGCACTGCCTGTCGAACTTCAGTTTCCAGCGCGGTGCCTCCAGCGCCGCCGAACTGTTCGAGCGTGCCAAGCTGCTCGGCTATCGCGCCCTGGCGATCACCGACGAATGCACCCAGGCCGGCATCGTGCGTGCCTGGCAGGCCGCCAAGGAGCATGGTGTGAAGCTGATCGTCGGCAGCGAGCTGCGCCTGCAGAGCGGTGCCCGGCTGATCGTGCTGGTCGAGAACCTCGCCGGTTACCAGCGCCTGTGTGCGCTGATCACCCGTGCCCGGCGGCGTGCGGAAAAAGGCCGCTACATCCTGCTCGACGACGACCTGCCCGAGACGCCGGATGGGCTGCTGGCCATCTGGCTGCCAAGCGCGAACGACGACGCCATGGCCGGCGCCTGGTTGTGCGAGCGCTTTGCCGAACGCCTGTGGCTGGGCGTGGAGCTGCACCGTGGCGCCGACGATGCGGCGCTGTTGCAATATGGCCTGGGCCTGGCCCGGCAACTGGGCATCCCTGCCGTGGCCTGCGGCGACGTACACATGCATGCCCGTGGCCGCCGCGCCCTGCAGGATTGCATGACCGCCATCCGCCACCATCTGCCCGTGGCCGAGGCCGGTGCCTATTTGTTCGCCAATGGTGAGCGCCACCTGCGCCGCCGTGAGGAACTGGCCGAGCTGTATCCGCCCGAATTGCTCGCCGAAACCCTGCATATCGCCGAGCGCTGCCGGTTCGATCTCGATGAGCTCGAGTACCAGTATCCCCACGAGCTGGTGCCGGCCGGGCATGACGCCAGCTCCTGGCTGCGCCAACTGGTCGAGGACGGTATCCGCTGGCGTTGGCCTGACGGCATTACCGAGGAAGTACGCAAGCAGATAGACAAAGAGCTCTCGCTGATCTGCGAGCTGCAGTACGAAAGCTATTTCCTCACGGTGCACGACATCGTGCGCTTCGCCCGCGAGCAGTCGATTCTCTGCCAGGGCCGTGGCTCGGCGGCCAACTCGTCGGTGTGCTTCGCCCTGGGCATCACCGAATTGAACCCGATGGCCAAGGGCAGCCGCCTGCTGTTCGAGCGCTTCCTGTCCCGCGAGCGCAACGAGCCGCCGGACATCGACGTGGATTTCGAGCACGACCGCCGCGAGGAAGTCATCCAGTACGTGTTCCGCCGTTACGGTCGCGAGCGCGCGGCGCTGACCGCGGTGGTCAGCACCTACCACGGCGCCGGGGCGATTCGCGACGTGGCCAAGGCCCTGGGCTTGCCGCCCGACCAGATCAACGCCCTGGCCGGTTGCTGCGGCCGTTGGAGCGACCGCATTCCCGATGCCGAACGCCTGCGCGAGGCCGGTTTCGACCCGCAGAGCAAGGTGCTGCACCGGGTGCTGGTGCTGGCTGGCGAGCTGATCGGCTTTCCCCGCCACCTCTCCCAGCACCCCGGCGGCTTCGTGATTTCCGAGACGCCGCTCGACACCCTGGTGCCGGTGGAAAACGCCAGCATGGCCGAGCGCACCGTGATCCAGTGGGACAAGGACGATCTCGACGCCGTCGGCCTGCTCAAGGTCGACGTGCTGGCTCTCGGCATGCTCAGCGCCCTGCGCCGCTGCTTCGACCTGCTGGCCGTCTACCGCAACAAGCGCTGGACGCTGGCCAGCCTGCCGGCCGAGGACAAAGCTACCTATGAGATGATCAGCCGCGCCGACACCCTGGGGGTGTTCCAGATCGAATCCCGCGCGCAGATGGCCATGCTGCCGCGCCTGCGCCCGAAGACCTTCTATGACCTGGTGATTCAGGTCGCCATCGTGCGGCCGGGGCCGATTCAGGGCGATATGGTGCATCCTTATCTGCGCCGCCGCACCGGCGAAGAGCCGGTTACCTACCCCTCCAAGGAACTGCAGCCGGTGTTCGAGCGCACCCTGGGCGTGCCGTTGTTCCAGGAGCAGGTGATGGAACTGGCGATCATCGCCGCCGATTACTCACCCGGCGAAGCGGACGAACTGCGCCGCGCCATGGCCGCCTGGAAGCGCCATGGCGGCCTGGAGCCGCACCGTGAGCGGCTGACCAGGCGCATGCTCGAGAAGGACTACCCGATCGAATACATCAACCGCATCTTCGAGCAGATCAAGGGCTTCGGCAGCTACGGCTTTCCCGAGTCCCACGCCTCCAGCTTCGCCCTGCTCACCTACGCCAGTTGCTGGCTCAAGTGCCACGAACCGGCGGCCTTCGCCTGCGCGCTGATCAACAGCTGGCCGATGGGTTTCTACAACCCCGACCAGGTGCTGCAGGACGCCCGCCGCCATGGCCTGCGCATCCACCCGGTGGACGTGCGCTACAGCGCCTGGGAATGCACCCTGGAAGATATCGGCAAGCCGCAGCCGGCCATCCGCCTGGGGCTGTGCCTGGTCAAAGGGTTTCGCGAGGATGCGGCGCTGCGCATCGCCGCCGCCCGCGAGCAGGCGGCATTCGGCGATGTCGCCGATCTGTGCCAGCGCGCCCGTCTGGATAACAACGCCCGCGCGCGCCTGGCCGACGCGGGCGCCCTGCAAGCCCTGGTCGGCCATCGCCACCAGGCGCGCTGGGCCATCGCCGGGGTGGAGCCGCAATTGCCGCTGTTCGCCAGCCTGCCCGCCCGAGAGGAAGCCGCCATCAGCCTGCCGCGCCCCAGCGTCGGCGAGAACCTGCTGACCGACTACGCGACCCTGGGCACCACCCTGGGCCCGCATCCGCTGGCGCTGCTGCGGGGCAAACTCCGGGCCGCCCGCTGCCGCAGCCGACGCGAACTGGAGCGCGTGGAGCCCGGCAGGATGGTCAGCGTGGCCGGCCTAGTGATCGGCCGCCAACGCCCGCAAACCGCCAGCGGCGTGACCTTCGTGACCCTGGAGGACGAGTTCGGCATGATCAACGTGCTGGTGCGCCTGGAGCTGGCCGAGCGCCAGCGCAAGACGTTGCTGCAATCACGGCTGATGCGGATCGACGGGCATCTGGAGGCAGCCAATGGGGTAAGGCATGTGATCGCCGGGCGGCTGGTGGATCTGACCGACTGGCTGGTGGGCTTGGATGTGCGCAGTCGGGATTTTCATTGAGGCAGGTGCGCAGCACTCGGCGGTTGTGGATTGGCTGCAGTTTGATGGCTGCGCCGACCGATATAGAGGATTGATCCAGCCTTTTGCGGGAGCGGGCCATGCCCGCGAAAAATCGTGAGCATGATGGGCTCCCACCGGAGGCATCGCCAGGCAGGCCAGAGACCAGTGGCAGCCTCACTCACATCACGACGCCCTCAACGCCAAGCCGCCATCCATCCCAACCCATCCTCGGTAAGCCCACGTGGGTTGTATTCGCAGCCGATCCAGCCGTCGTAACCCAGCTCGTCGAGCAGCGCGAACAGGTAGGCGTAGTTCACCTCGCCAAGGTCCGGTTCATGGCGATCCGGCACCCCGGCGATCTGGATATGTCCCACCCCCGCCTGGAAGCGCTTGAAGCAGGCGGCCAGGTCGCCCTCCATGATCTGCGCATGGAAAAAGTCCATCTGCACCTTGAGGTTGGGCTCGCCCAGCTCGGCGACGATGGCATGACCCTCGGTCTGCCGGTTGATGAAGTAACCGGGAATGGAACGGGTATTGATCGGCTCGATCAGCAGTATCAGGCCATGCTCGGCAAGCCGCCGCGCTGCGTAGCGCAGGTTTTTCAGGTACACCTCGCGCATGCGGGGGCGCAGCGCTTCGCCTTCGATCAGCCCCGCCATAGCGTGTAGCTGCGGGCAGCCCAGGACCAGGGCATATTCGATGGCCTGGTCGACGCTTTCGCGGAACTGGCCCTCACGCCCCGGCAAGGCGGCAATGCCCCGCTCACCGGCGGCGAAGTCGCCGGGCGGCAGATTGAACAACACCTGACTCAGGCCGTTCTCGGCGAGCCGCTCAGCCAGCTCGGCAGCCGGATAATCGTAGGGAAACAGATACTCCACGCCGTTGAAACCGGCGGCAGCGGCGCGGCCGAAGCGCTCGAGGAAAGGCGCGTCAGCGAACATCATGCTCAGGTTGGCAGCGAATCGTGGCATTGCGATCACCATTGGGCGCCGAAGGTCTGGCGCAGCTCGTCAATTTGTTCTTCATTCAGAGGGCGCGTCGGCTGCTGGCGCAGCAGCAGGTACAGCTTGGCGGTTTCCTCCAGCTCTTCGATGGCGTAGGTCGCCGCCTCCAGATTCTTGCCCGACACCACGGGCCCGTGGTTGGCCAGCAGCACAGAGCTGTGCTGGCCGACCAGACCGCGAATCGCCTCGCCCAGCTGCGGGTCACCCGGCCGATGGTAAGGAATCAGCGGCAGGCGCCCGACCCGCATGACGAAGTACGGCGTCAGCGGCGGCAGGCAGGAACTCGCGTCCAGGCAATCGAGACAGGACACCGCCGCCGAATGGGTGCAATGCAAATGCACGATGGCGCCCGAGTCGTCCCGGCCCTCGTACACCGCGCGGTGCAGGAAGGCTTCCTTGGAAGCCGGCTTGCCGGCCAGGTGATTACCCTGCCAGTCGAGCTTGGCAATATCGGCCGGGTCCAGACGACCCAGGCAGGCGTTGGTGGGCGTGAGCAGCCAGCCATCATCGAGGCGCACGCTGATGTTGCCCGACGAGCCGGGGCTCAGGCCACGCCCGTAGAGGGAGCGGCCGATCTCGACGATTTCTTCGCGCAGCAGGCTCTCTTTGCTCATGCCAGTTTCTCCCAGGCCTTGACCATGAAATCGGTGCTGCCGAAATTGCCGGACTTGAGCGCCAGCGCCAAGGGTTTGCCAGCACGCCCCAGGGTTTGCGTCCAGGGCACGCCGGGGTCGATGCTCGGCCCAATACGCAGGCCCTGAATATCCAGAGCATTCACCACAGCCCCCGAGGTTTCGCCGCCGGCGACCAGCAACTGCCCGACGCCGTGCTCGTCCACCAGCCGGCGGGCAATGCTCGCCAAAGCCGCCTCGATGCGCTCGCCGACCTGCTGAGTGCCGAATTGCTGCTGCACACGGCGTACTTCCTCGGGCGGGCTGCTGGCGTAGATCAGTACCGGGCCCTGCTGCTCGGCAGACCAGGCCAGCGCCTCGGCGACCAACTCGTCGCCACGGGCCATCAGCTTGCCGGCCTCGAGGCGAAACGCCGGGTACACCGCTGCAGCCTGCTCCACCTGCGCCAACGTGGCCCGCGAGCAGCTGCCACTAAGGATTGCCTGGCGTCCCCAGCCTGGATCCAGTTTGCCGGCTTCGCTACCCGCGCCGAGCAAGCCACGGGCCTTCCAGTCCTGAGCCAGACCGAGAGCCAGGCCGGAGCCTGCCGTTACCAGCGGCAATTGCGCGCAAGCGGCGCCCAAGACGGTCAAGTCGTCATTGTCGGTGGCGTCGCTGATGGCGATGCCGATGGACTCGTCGCGCAGCTCGGCGATCCGCTGGCGGGTCGCCTCGACACCAGCGCGCAGGGTGCGGTAGTCGATCAGGCCGACGCGGTGACGGGTCTGCGGTTGCAGCACGCGCATCAGGTTGGCGTCGCGCATCGGCGTCAGCGGATGGTCCTGCATGCCACTCTCGTTGAGCAGCACGTCGTTGGCGAACAGGTAACCGTTGAACACGCTACGGCGATTTTCCGGGAACGCCGGGCAGGCGACGGTGAAATCGCAGCCCAAGGCGCTCAGCAACGCATCGCTGACCGGGCCGATATTGCCTTCGGCGGTGGAATCGAAGGTCGAACAGTACTTGAAATAGAACTGCCGGCAGCCCTGCGCCTGCAGCCATTCGAGGGCCTGCAGCGATTGCTTTACTGCCGCCTCGGGCGGCAGGTTGCGGGATTTCAGTGCGACCACCAGCACCTCAACATCACCAAGCTCGAACGGGCGCTGCGGCACGCCGATGGTCTGCACGGTACGCGCGCCACCGCGCACGAACATGCTGGCGAGGTCGGTAGCCCCGGTGAAATCGTCGGCAATGCATCCGATCAGGGGCATGGTCACATCTCCTCGTTGGCAGCGGCGGGTAACTGGATGCCGGGGAAAATCTTCGCCACGGCGATATCGTCCTCGCGGCCCAGGCCGGCGGCCGACGCCTGCTTGAACATCTGGTGCGCGCTGGCCGTCATCGGCAACGGGAAAACCGCGTCCTGGGCGCTATCCAGCACCAGACCAAGATCCTTGACGAAGATGTCGACGGCCGAGCGCGGTCGGTAGTCGCCAGCCAGCAGATGCGGCACGCGGTTCTCGAACATCCAGGAATTGCCGGCGCTGTGGCTGATCACCTCGTACAGCGCCTTGGGGTCGCAGCCCTGGCGGATGCCGTAAGCCATGGCTTCGGCAGCGGCGGCGATATGCACGCCGGCGAGCAACTGGTTGACCAGTTTGATCTGCGAGCCCTGCCCGGCTTCTTCGCCAAGGCGATAGACCTTGGCCGCCACAGCGTCCAATGCCGCCTCGCACTGCTGGAACGCCGCCGTAGGCCCCGAGGCCATGATGGTCAGTTCACCGGCCGCAGCGCGTATTGCGCCACCGGAAATGGGTGCATCGAGCATCGCTACCTGTTGCTCCGCCAGGCGCTTGGCGATGCGCCGCGCGGCGTCCGCGGCAATGGTCGCGCAGGCCACCACCACGGTGCCCGGGCGCAGACGTGCAGCGATGCCCTGTTCGCCGAACAGCAACGCTTCGGTTTGCCGGGCATTGACTACCACGATGAACAGCACGTCGCTGTCCGCAACCTGATCGCCCAGGCTGGCGACCGGCAGGTCGCCCTCGGCAGCGAATGCCTGGCGTACCTCGTCGCGGATGTCGTAGCCCCAGACCGGCAGGCCGGCGCGCAGCAGGGAGCGCGCCATGCCCAGGCCCATGGAGCCGAGCCCGATCACGCCAATGGTGGATGTCGCTGTCATGTTGTGACTCCTCTTGTGATTGTTATCCGTCGCCATCGGCCTCGCTGCGCGCCTCACGCAGGCGCGTTTCGGCGTTGCGCAGGTGGGTGGAGGCCGCCTGGCGCGCGGCCTCGCTGTCGCCGGCAGCAATTGCCTCCAGCAAGGCATGGTGTTCGTGGTCGACCTGCTGCATGTAGTGGGCGTTACGTGCCTCATTGCGACGGGTCACGCTGATCGCCTGCTGCAGCAGCTGGTGCAGAAAATCGATGGTTTCCAGGAAGTGCTGGTTGCCGGTCGCGGCCACCACGCTGCGGTGAAAGGCCAGGTCCTGCCTGACCCCGTCCTCGCCACGCTCGACCGCTTCGTCGAGTTCGGCCAGGGCGTTGCGCATCGCCCGCAGGTGAGCGTTGTCGCGGCGCGAGGCGGCCAGTTCGGCTGCCTTGATCTCCAGTGCGCTGCGCAGCTCGAGAATCTCCACCACCGCCGAGAAATCACCTTGCGGCTGCGCCAGGCGCAGGGCCACCGAGGGTTTGCTGGCGACAAAGGTGCCACTGCCCTGACGAGAAATGAGCATGCCTTCGCGCTTGAGCATGGAAATAGCTTCGCGCACCACGGTGCGGCTGACCCCGTACTGGTCGCACAGCGCCTGCTCGGTGGGCAGCCGCGTACCGGCGCCCAGTTCGCCTTCGTGCACTGCCTCGCTCAGGCGTTTGGCCAGCCGCTCGGCGAGCTTGGGGGTGGCTTCGTTCAGCATCTGCACAGTGATCTCCCGGCAACCTTCACGGCGGTTCTCGTACGGCTCGCGCACAGGAGAACGACGCCAACGGTTGCGCCAACGTTAAATTCATCATACAACATGACAACTACCTGTCACCTGATTCGTCCAATAACAAGAATACGGGGCATGCGTATGCCCGGATATTCTCCTCAGGGAGCGTGATCCATGAAGATACTGGTAACTGGTGGCGCCGGCTTTCTCGGTGCCCGACTGATCGAGGCGCTGCTGGCGTCCGATGCGCGTGATCTGCTGCCGGAGAGCGGGCGCATCGTGTCGGCGGACCTGGCCGCCTGCCCAATCGCCGACCCGCGCATCGAATCGCGCACCGGCGACATTTCCGACCCTGCCTTTCTCGCTTCGCTGGTCGACGCCGACACCCGCGTGATCTATCACCTGGCCGCCATCGTCAGCGGCCAGGCCGAGGCGGATTTCGACTTGGGCCTGCGCATCAACTTCGACGCCACGCGCGCCTTGCTCGAACACTGTCGTCAGCAGGGCCAGGCGCCGCGCTTCGTGTTCGCCAGCTCCCTTGCCGTATTCGGCGGGCCGTTGCCCGACCGGGTACCCGAGTCGCTGGCTCCGTTGCCGCAATCGTCCTACGGGGCGCAGAAGGCCATGGCCGAACTGCTGATCAACGATTATTCGCGCAAGGGCTTCGTCGATGGCCGCGTATGCCGGCTGCCGACGATTTCCGTGCGCCCGGGCAAACCTAATGCCGCCGCCTCATCGTTCGCCAGCGGCATCGTGCGTGAACCATTGGCCGGCCAGACCAGCAACTGCCCGGTGCCGCTGGACACACGGCTGTGGTTGTCCTCCCCCAGCACGGTGATCGCCAATCTGCTGCACGCCGCGCGCCTGGAAGGCAAGGCACTGGGCCAGCGCCGCACGCTAAACCTGCCGGGCATCAGCGTGAAGGTCAGCGAGATGCTCGACAGCCTCGCCCGGGTTGGCGGCGAGGCAGCACTTGAGCGCGTCAGCCACGAGCCGGACGAGCGCGTGCAGCACATCGTGTGCAGCTGGCCCGGCGATTTCGACATCACCCGCTCGCTGCAACTGGGGTTCACCGCCGACAGCAATTTCGACGCGGTGATCGAGGCTCATCAGCGCGACATGCACCGCTAACCGCTGCCAGCGCCGCGCTCGCTCCATCTAATAACAACAAGAGGAATCCACCATGCAAGCAACCTCCATCGCCGGGCCTCAGCTGATGGTTGGCCTGGTCCTGGCCATCGTCGTGCTGATCGTGCTCGTGCTGAAAACTCGCATCCACGCCCTGCTGGCGCTGATCATCGCTGCCTCTATCTCCGGCCTGGTTGGCGGCATGGCGCCCGACGCCCTGGTCAAATCCATCACCACCGGCTTCGGCACCACGCTTTCCACCATCGGCCTGGTGATCGGCTTCGGGGTGATGATGGGCCGCCTGCTGGAAGTTTCCGGCGCGGCCGAGCGCATGGCTTACAGCTTCGTGCGCTGGCTGGGCAACAAGCGTGAAGAGTGGGCGATGATGGTCACCGGCTACATCGTCTCGGTACCGATCTTCTGCGATTCGGCGTTCGTTATCCTCAATCCGCTGGTGCGCGCGCTGTCGCGTAACACCGGCAAATCCATGCTGACCCTGGGCATCGCCCTGGCCGGCGGCCTGATGCTCACCCACCACGCGGTGCCGCCAACCCCGGGGCCGCTGGGTATCGCCGGGATCTTCAACATCGACGTTGGCCTGATGATGTTCTGGGGTGTGGTGTTCACCCTGCCCGCCACTTTCGTGCTGGTCGCCTACGCCCGCTTCATGGGCCCGCGCATCGAAGCGATGATTGCCCAGAGCGGTCAGGCGCCCGTCGATCCGGCGGTGGCCTACCGCGAAGTGCTGCAGCGTGCGGAGGAACGTGAAGCCGAGCTGCCACCGCTGTGGCTGTCGATGTTGCCAATCCTGCTGCCGATTCTGCTGATCTTCGCCAATACCCTGGTCGGCGTGATCGCCAAGCTCGATGCCGGCAGTAACCTGCAGCAGAGCCTGCTCGGCCAGACCGTGGCCTTTCTCGGCAATCCGGTGATCGCAGTCGGCCTGGGCGTGGTCGTCGCGCTGTATGGCCTGGTGCCCCGTCGCCCGCGCGATGAAGTCATCGCCGAGATGGAAAAAGGCGTGGAAAGCGCCGGCATCATTCTCCTGGTAACCGGTGCCGGCGGTGCGCTCGGCGCCGTGCTGCGCGACAGCGGCGCGGGCCAGTACATGGGCGAATGGGTAGCGACGCTGCCGTTGCCAGCGGTGCTGATTCCCTTCGTGATCGCCTCCCTGGTGCGCCTCATCCAGGGCAGCGGCACGGTGGCGATGATCACCGGCGCGTCGATTTCGGCACCGATCCTGGCGACCATCCCCGATGTGAACATGGTCTTCGCCGCACAGGCTGCCGCCATTGGCTCGATGGTCTTCGGCTACTTCAACGACAGCTACTTCTGGGTGGTCAACCGCATGCTGGGCGTGAAGAATGCTAAGCATCAGCTGCTGACCTGGTCGGTGCCCACCACCCTGGGCTGGCTCACCTCGCTGCTGACCCTGCTCGTGTTCAACGCCATCCTCGGCTGAACACCGCCGGCATCCAGGGCTTACCAGCGCCCTGGGGCCGGGCACGCCTTTAATGAAAGCGAGCCGGCACAGGCTTGAATGATTACCTAATCAGCTTAACGTCCGGATTCATGCCAGTGATTCAGACCTGCTGGCGCCCCCAACAAGAACGTCAAGCGAGGTAATCAGCGTGAGTGAACACCCCCTCTCCCAAGGCTGCGCAGACCAGGATCAGATCGCCTGGGTGCGCATCGCCTCGGTCTTCCTGCCCCTGGCTAACCCGATCAGCGATGCCAAGGTGCTGACCGGCCGGCAAAAGCCGATGACCGAGATCGCCATGCTGTTCGTGGAGATCGAAAGCAAGGATGGCCACCGCGGCCTGGGCTTCAGCTACTCGAAACGCGCTGGCGGCCCCGGTCAGTTCGCCCATGCCCAGGAGATCGCCCCGGCGCTGCTCGGCGAGAACCCCAGCGACATCCAGAAGCTGTGGACCAAGCTGTGCTGGGCCGGCGCCTCGGTGGGTCGCAGTGGCCTATCGACCCAGGCCATCGGCGCCTTCGACGTGGCCCTGTGGGACATGAAAGCCAAGCGCGCGAACCTGTCCCTGGCCCGCCTGCTTGGCGCCCAGCGCGACTCGGTGCGCTGCTACAACACCTCCGGCGGCTTCCTGCACACGCCGCTGGAGCAGTTGATGACCAACACCGACCTGTCCCGCGAGAAAGGCATCGGCGGCATCAAACTGAAAGTCGGCCAGCCCGACTCGGCCCTCGACCTGCACCGAGTCGGCACCATTCGCAAACACCTGGGCGACGACTTCCCGCTGATGGTCGACGCCAACCAGCAGTGGGACCGCCCCACCGCCCAGCGCATGTGCCGGCGCTTCGAGGAATTCAACCTGGTGTGGATCGAAGAGCCGCTCGACTGCTACGACGCCGAAGGCCATGCAGCCCTGGCCGCTGCCTTCGACACGCCAATCGCTACCGGTGAGATGCTTACCAGCGTGGCCGAGCACGCCGAGTTCATCAAAACCCGCGGAGCCGACTACCTGATGCCCGACGCGCCGCGGGTCGGCGGTATCACCCCGTTCCTGAAGATCGCCGCCATGGCCGAACAGGCCGGGCTGATGCTCGCGCCGCACTTCGCCATGGAGCTGCACGTGCACCTGGCCGCCACCTACCCGACCGAGCCATGGGTGGAGCACTTCGAGTGGCTGGAGCCGCTGTTCAACGAGCGCCTGGAAACCCGCGACGGCCGCATGCTGGTGCCGAATCGCCCAGGCCTGGGCCTGTCACTCAGTGAGCGGGTGGCCGGCTGGACGGCGCAACAGGTGGAGTTCGGCCAGCGCGGCTAAGCTCTCCTCCCTGCAACAAACCACTACCGGCCTTGTGCCGGTAGTGTCGTTTGTAAAACTGGCAATTGACGTCAATATTTGTGCGACCACTCTTTAATGGTCACAGGCGAAGCACTACACTCGCCGCCCGCGGTGGAACATCCAGCAAATCGCGTGGAACGTCGGCGAACAGAGCGGCCTTACTAAAGGTTCCACGCTTTTGGTCGAAGTAATGGAAATCCAAGGATTATTTCTCTGTCAGGAGCTGCGGCATGCAGTCGTTAAAGTCGCTGTACGATTCCATCGAAATGCACTTTTTCGATACCTTGACCAAGAAGCTCTCCAGTCTTTTCCTGCTGGTGCTGGTCAGCGGCCTGCTGGTCTGGGTAGCCCTCAGCCTGCGCGCCGACATCGTCCAGTTGCTGCATGGCGCGCAGCTCGACCCGGCCTTGCTCAAGCAGGTCGAAGGCAAACTCGACACGCTGGGCACCGCCCTGGCGCTCAGCGCGCTTTTCACCCTGGGCATGGTCAGCTTCATGGTCTGGTATTTCCGCCACCTGATCGTGCGCCCCGTCGACAACATGACCCGCGCGCTGGAAGAAATCGCCAGTGGTGAAGGCGACCTGTCCCGCGACCTGCCCCTGCTCACCCACGACGAAATCCGCACCCTGGCCAGCACCTGCAACCGCTTTCTGGCCAAGCAGCGCGAGATCATCAGCAACGTACAGGCGCTGACCGTGCAGATCGCCGTCGAATCGGCCCGCTCGCTGAAGAACATCAGCGACTCCAGCGACAGCGCCACCCACCAGGCACGTTTCGCCAACGAGGTGATGAGCGAGAGCAACAGCGCGGTCGGCCGCATCGAAGAGGTGTCGCAGCAGACCCAGGCCATCTCCACCACCACCGCACACAACCTCGGCATGGCCCAGGATTCCTACGCAGAGCTGCTGGAAGTGACCGGCAACATCAGCGCCATTTCCAACAGCCTCAACGAATTCAGCACCCTGGTCTCGGCGCTCAACGAGCGTTCGTCGAACATCAAATCGGTGGTCGGCCTGATCCAGCAGATCTCCTCGCAGACCAACCTGCTGGCCCTCAACGCGGCCATTGAGGCGGCCCGTGCCGGCGAAAGCGGCCGAGGCTTCGCGGTGGTTGCCGATGAGGTGCGCACCCTGGCGCAGAACGTCAGCCAGGCCACCGGCGACATCTCGCAGAACATCGACGCCATGCTCAAGGAAGTCAGCACCACCCACGAGCAGACCGCGCGCATCAGCCAGAGCGCCCGGGAAACCCAGGTGGTGGTCGAGCGCGCCACCGGCCACTTCGAGACCATGATCAGCGACTTCGAATCCACCAACGGCAAGCTGGCGGAGATCGCCGAGCACATCCAGCAGGTGGCCGATGCCAATACCGGCATCAATGATCGCGTGACCCAGATCCATGCCGACAGCCAGGCCATCGACCAGCGTATGCAGCGCTCGGCCACCGCCACCCGGGACCTGTCCGCCGTTGCCGAGCGGGTGCAGGAGCTGCTCGGCCGCTTCGTACTTGGCGAGGGTGAGCTGGATGCTGCCATCACCCGCGCCACCGGGTGCCGCGACGCCCTGCAAACTCGCCTGGCAACCCTGCAGCGCGAAGGCGTGAACCTGTTCGACCAGAACTACAAGCTGATCGCCAACACCGATCCCAAGCAGTACATGACCGGCTACACCGAGCGCTTCGCGCAAATCTGCCAGGAAGAGATCGACCGCCTGACCAAGGGCACGCAGGGCGGCATCGTAACCTTTATCGTCGACAACAGGGGCTACTGCCCGGTGAACAACAGCTGGGTATCGAAAGCGCCAACCGGCAACCGCGCGGTCGACCTGCCCGTATGCCGCAACAAGCGCATGTTCTCCGACCCGGTGGGCCTGCGCGCAGCGAGCAACACCCAGCGCTTCCTGCTGCAGACCTACCTGCGCGACACCGGCGAGATCATGACCGAGATCGACGTGCCGTTCTTCTTCGAAGGCCGCCACTGGGGCAACATGCGCATGGGCTTCGATGCCTCACGCCTGCTGGGCAAATCCTGATGTTCGCGAGCTGATCGTCCGTCACCCAGACCAAAGAAAGCCCCGAATCACCGGGGCTTTTTCATGGGCGCGTGGTGGGCTCAATGCAGTGAATCCAGGTTGCGCCGCGACCACATCATCTTGGCTGCGGTCGGGTTGACCGGCGCACCGGTGAAAGTGGGCAGTTTGCGCGATACCCATTGGGCTCCGGCGCCTTTCCAGTTCACCTCACCGCTGACCAGCTTGCGGTCACGCAAAATCTCGCGCTCGAGTGCACGGGCGCCGTCCTCGCTGTCCACGGCCAGCTTGTCGACAGCCTTGAGAAACACATCCTCGCCTCCCTTGCTGATGCTCAGCAGGTACATGCCATCCGGACGCGGTTTGATGGAAATATCGTGATCGGGCAGTGCAGTGCAAAGTTGTTCGATAACGGCAGTATTCATTTGGATGACCCTTTTCAGTGTTCAGCAGGCAATTGTTTATAAGCACCTACTGACAGCTGCATCACATATGCCAACTTTATCGCCCAAGGAATTCGCCGACTTTATTGATCATCGAGCCGCTTACGCTTGTAGCGCGCTCTTGCACTTTGCATGAATCGGTTTAATTGCACGGGCATCATGCATGCCCTACACACATTAAAGCAGCCTTCAAAAGGCCATCACGGCCGACCATCTTTTCAGGCGAACTTAATCAACTAACGGCATTTCGTAATTGAACAGGGCTATTGCCCCGTAACACGCCGCAACGTTCATCAAGCAATGGCAGCTATGTCAGCAAGGCGCTTGCGACGTACCGTCCCAACCCCGCGAACGCCCGACTTCAAGGCCTTCGCCGTAACGAAAGGAGATCCGCCATGGGCGATCCTTCCCTGCTTTTCTGGCTCGGCGCATTCGTCGTCATCGCTTTCGTTGACCTGGTTACCATCATGAATCTGTGGCGCAGTGAAAAGAGCTTCAATACGCGGCTGATGTGGGCACTCATTATTGTGTTGCTGCCGGTAATCGGTTTGATTATCTGGGGTTATGCAGGCCCACGCGGCATGCCAAAACCACCCACTTCGCCGGAGCAAAGTAAGTAGTCTCGATTGACAATAACGATTCACCCTGCACTATTGCCTTGATAAAAGGAGCACTACCGAGAGCAATAATTGTGGCAAAGATGAAATTCCTGGACGCTGCTACATTGCTGTACAACTATTTCCAGCCACTTGTTGTACAAGTGTCATTGGAGTCGCCGACGAGTATGGTCGTGCGGCTTTCGGAAATGGATTCGACGACCTCCCTCGAAGTGCGCGATATCCCCTGCAGGACATCGCTTACTCCAACGGAGGTTTTCGCCATCATCGAGCAGATCGAAGAACGCATCCGCCGCGAAAAGCCCGAGCTGTTCAAACGCCATTGCGTGAACAAGATGCGTCTGCCCTGAGACTCAGGCTTGGGGCTCGCGCTGGCGATCCTGGTAAACGGCATCGAGCAGCACCACCAACTCGGCTGCCGTGGGTAAGGTACGCCCGCCCAGCTCATCCTGAACTGAAGCGCGCACACTCTTCGTAGCGAGCCCGAATCGGTTCAGCGCGTCACTCATCGCCTGGTCATCCAGCCCTTGCTGTTCGAGCAGGCGCATCAAACTGTCCCACACGTCACGCAGGTCAGGCTGATGGTCACGGCCATCGGGCCATGGGTGCCCTAGTCGCGGTTCGGGATGCATTTCCGCTACGGTCACTTCACCTTCGTAGGCGCGCACCGAACCACCCTTTTCGGCGACGCGCGCATCCCGCGAGGCACGGTTCCAGGCAGCCTGCGCCAGTGCCGGCGAGGTGGTCGCGCATAGCAGTTCATCGTCGAGGTAAATCCTGAATTCGCCCATGTCGTTCTCCCATCACGTGATTGTCGACTGTCTCTGGATTCGATTCGGTGGGCGCCCAGGGATTCAGGTTTTCTGCCGCTCGGAAGCCGCGAAACCCCTGTGTTTGAAGCATCCGGATACAGACGTCGATTATCCGAACTCAAGGGGCGGTCGAGGCCTCGTAACTATCAGGGGCTGCCTGACCAGCCCTTCGATCATCAGCCAGGAGGAAGCACCCATGAGCCAGAAGCCAATCGACCCGACGCCGCCGAACACCCCAGCCAAGGATGTGGAAGGCGACAACGTCAACGTGGTGAAAAAGGAAAACCAGCGTCCTGGTGAAAAGACCGAGGCAGTGGACCGGGCCATTACCCCATCCACTATCAAGACCAAAGAGCAGGAAGCGGAAAAGATCAAACAGGCCTCTGAAGAAGCACGTCGCAAGCTCAAGGAATAAGTCGAGGGCCGGTTGCCTGCAATCATTGTAGAAGTCGCGATCCGCGGCGAATGGTCCAGGCAACGTCATTATCCCGAGAAGGCCACCATCAGCTTGCGTCCGGGCAACGAGCCCGCGCGATCACTGGATCGGCTAGGAATGCACCACCCACTGCCCGGCATCTGCCTGGGCCGTCAGGCAATCCACCGCATGGATCAACCCGGCGCCAAGGGCCTGCTGGGCATCGACGATGCGCGGTGAGGCGGTCAGGCAGGCCACCACGTCCAGCGGCTCGCTCGCACCCTCGGTACGTTCTTCGACGATGCGCCGGTACAGGTGCATGTCGTAGTCCAGGCTCATGGCGTATTCGGCCATGCGCGCATGATCGACCGAGCCGTTGAGCGTCCAGTGGAAGGGGTGAAACAGGAATTTGCTGTACGCGCAGGCGGTACGTCGCCGCCCGGCCAGAAAGATGATGTTGCCCATGGACTCGACGGTGCCCAGGTTGTGGGTGTGCACCGGCACGGGCAGGGAAATCAGGAAGTTGTACAGGGAAAAACCGTAGCTGCATTCGCCACCCATGGTGGCGATCTTCAGGACGATTTCGCTGGCGCCCTGCTGCAGCGCCTTGGTGCAGCTGTCGATGAGCTGCCCGCAGGTGTGGGAATTGATCGGTGCCGTGAAGTGAACGACGTGGAGGGTCATGGCGCACCTTTGCACGTGATGGGTGAAACGGGCCCGCAGCGGGCGTACTGCGGGCCCCAGGCCTTACGGCAGCGGGTTGCCGCCGGTTACCCCAAAGGTTTCACCGGTGATGTAGCTCGATTCCTGGGAAGCCAGCAGCACATACAGCGGCGCGCACTCGGCCGGCTGGCCCGGGCGCTTCATCGGTACCTGGGAGCCGAAGGTGGGAATTTTCTCCTGGGGCTGGCCGTCGCTGGGTTGCAGCACGGTCCAGATCGGCCCCGGTGCCACCGCATTGACACGGATGCCCTGCCCGATCACCTGGCTCGACAGGGCCTTGGTGAACGCGACGATGGCCGCCTTGGTGGACGCATAGTCGAGCAACGTGGCGGATGGGTCGTAGGACTGGATCGACGCCGTGTTGATGATCGCCGCACCCGGCGGCATATGCGCCACCGCCGCCTTGCACAGCCAGAACATGGCGTAGACGTTGGTCTTGAAGGTGTGGTCGAACTGCTCGGTGGTGATCTCGGAAATATGCTTCTGGGTGATCTGCTTGCCGGCCACATTGACCAGGATGTCCAGGCCGCCGAGGGCGCCGACCGCATCGCGCACCAGCGACACGCAGAAGGCCTCATCCTTGAGGTCACCGGGAATGGCCACCGCACGCCGGCCCTCGGCCTCGATCAGCTTGATGACTTCCTGGGCGTCCGGCTCTTCCTCGGGCAGATAGTTGAGCACGATATCCGCGCCCTCACGGGCATAGGCGATGGCTGCTGCACGGCCGATCCCGGAGTCGGCACCGGTGATCAGCGCCTTGCGCCCGACCAGGCGGCCGAAACCGATATAGCTTTCTTCGCCGTGATCGGGCTCGGGGGTCATTTCCAGATCCAGGCCCGGCTCGGGCTGATGCTGCGCCGGAAATTCCGGCTGTGGGTACTGGGTCAGCGGGTTCTGCATGGCAAATTGGTTGGAGGTGTTGCGGGTCATCGGACTCTCCTGCCGTCTGGGTGAATGCACGGTTGCCGCCCCGTCTGAAGCGCAATCGCTGCAGGCAAATTCACCTGCGTTCCAGATTGGGAGGAAAACCCGCCGCTTGAAGTTCCACCCTTCCGAACAGCGGGCATTAGCCGCTCTAGCACGGCCGTTTCGCTTGGCCCTGCAGCGAAACGGCGTGCTGATCAGCGCTGGGTGGCGATCAGCGCCGGTCGCGCATCGCCCGGCGCCACCGCGGTACTCGGGCTGAGCGTCACGGGAATCGATTTGGCGGCCGGCACCTTGCTGCGTTCGGCGTGGTGCCAGAGCGGCACCAGTGGATTGCACTCCGGGTAATAGGCCGCGCAGCAGCCCTGAGGGATGTCGTAGGCGAGAATCTGCAGCGGCCCGACCTGGCGCTTGACCTCCGGCTCCACGGCGGTGGTCACGTCCACCCAGTCGCCGCCGGCCAGGCCAAGGCGAACGATATCGTCGGTGTTCATGAAGATCACCGAACGGGTGCCATGCACACCGCGAAAACGGTCTTCGTAGCCATAGATGGTGGTGTTGAATTGGTCGTTACTGCGGATCGTCATCAGTTGCAGCACATCGCGCCGGTCATAGGCGGCGCTCACGTCATTATCGGCGACCAGCTGCTGCGGCACCGCGAACTGCGCCTTGCCACTTTCGGTCGCCCACTCACGCTGGGCCGCGCTCAGTGGCCGGTGAAAGCCACCGGGCTCCCACATGCGCTGCTCGAAGTCGTGGAATATGTCCGGGTACACCGCCGCGATGGCCTGGCGAATCAGCCCGTAGTCGCGGCGCCAGGCGTCCCAGTCGATACCGATCTCGGCCGCAAGCGTGGCGCGCGCCAGCCCGGCGATGATTGCCGGCTCCGAACGCAGGTGTTCGCTGGCCGGCTCGCTCTTGCCCCGCCAGCCGTGGATGCAACCGGTGCTGTCCTCGGTGCTGTGGCTCTGCTCGATGCCATCCTGGCGGTCGATCTCGATGCGCCCCAGGCACGGCAACAGCCAGGCCTGTTCACCGGGCAGCAGGTGCGAATGGTTGAGCTTGGTGGCCACCTGCACGTTGAGCGCCAGGCGCTGCCAGGCCGGCTCGATCTGCCCGGTATCCGGTACCGCGCGCAGAAAGTTGCCACCCAGGCTGACGAAGCCGCGCACCCGGCCCTCGAGCATGGCGGTGCAGGCATCGACGGTATTGAGGCCCATGCCCTCGGGCACCTTGAACTTGAAGTGCTGCTCGATCAGGTCGACCGGCACCTTGGCCGGATCCTCGCAGATGCCCACGGTGCGCTGGCCCTGCACGTTGGAATGCCCGCGCACCGGGCAGATGCCGGCGCCGGGCTTGCCGATGTTGCTGCGCAGCAACAGCAGGTTGACCAGCATCTGCACGTTCTGCACGCCCTGGCGGTGCTGGGTCAGGCCCATGCCATAGACGATCATCACCCGCTGCGACTGCGCATAGACCAGCGCCGTCGCCTCCATGGCCGCGCGCTTGAGGCCGGTGATGGCCTCGATCTGCGCCCACTCCTGGCCGCGTACATAGGCGATGAAATCGTCTGCGCCGCTGGTGTGCTCGGCGATGAAGGCCATGTCCAGCACGTCGGGCTCGCCACGTTGACGGGCGGCATCGTGCAGATCGAGCAGTGCTTTGCTGACGCCAACGATGGCCGCGGTATCTCCGCCGATGGCGACCTGGTGATACTGGGTGCTGATCTGCGTGGAATTAGGCCCGAGCATCTCGATTGGCGACTGCGGGTTGACGAACTCCTGCAGACCCCGCTCCTTGAGCGGGTTGAAGGTAATGATCGGCACGTCACGCTGCCGCGCCTCCTGCAATTGGTGAAGCATGCGCGGGGCATTGCTGCCGACGTTCTGGCCGAAGAACAGCAGGCAGTCGGTGTGCTCGAAATCGTTCAGGGTCACGGTGCCGACCGGCACACCGATGCTCTCCTGCAGGCCCACCGAGGTGCTCTCGTGGCACATGTTGGAGCTGTCCGGCAGGTTGTTGGTGCCATAGGCACGGGCCAGCAACTGGTACATGAACGAGGCCTCCAGCGAGGCGCGCCCGGAAGCGTAGAACACCACTTCGTCCGGTTGCAGCGCGCGCAGGCCCGCGCCGATTTCCTGGTAGGCGACCTCCCAACTGGTTTCCTCATAGCGGTCGGTGCCCGGGTTGTAGCGCATCGGACGGGTCAGGCGACCGTGCTGTTCAAGGGCATGGGCCGACCAGCCGCGCAATTCGCTGACGCTATGCTCGGCGAAGAACTGCGGGCTGCTGCGCTTGGCCGTCAGTTCCCAGGCCGTGGCCTTGGCGCCGTTCTCGCAGAACTCCATCGGGTGAGCGTCATCGGGCTTGGCCCAGGCGCAGCTCACGCAGGCGAAACCTTCGGGCTTGTTCTGCTTGAGCAACGCGGTGCCGATCTTCACCACCGCCTGTTCGCGCAGCAGAATACCCGCTACGGATTTGGCCGACCCCCATCCTCCGGACGCATCTGTGTAGGGTCGATAACGGGTCTTCGGATCAGTCAGCATGTCCCTCTCCTGCACGTGGCTCGTTCAGGTACGACGAAACCGTCTCGCGAAGGTTCGGGTTAACGGCCCTGTGGTCTGGCGGGCAATTGATGAGTAGCTGTGTATGCCGCCAGCAAGCGAAACGGCGCGTCGCGGGCTTTTTGGCAACGCGAAAAGGCACCTGCATGAGGTGCCTTTGCGGATGACCCGGCTTACTTGTTGGCGGTCAGCGCCGCGTAGCTGGTCATCAGGTTGCGGTAGTCCGGGATGTGGTCCGAGCAGATCTTCGCCAGCCCTTCCACATCGTTGCGCCAGTCGCGGTGCAGCTCGCAGGCCACGGCGAACCAGTTCATCAGTTGCGCGCCGGCGGCGGTCATGCGCTGCCAGGCCGAGTCGCGGCTGATCTGGTTGAAGGTGCCCGAAGCATCGGTGACCACGAACACATCGAAGCCTTCTTCGATGGCCGCCAGGGCCGGAAACGCCACACACACTTCGGTCACCACGCCGGCGATGATCAGTTGCTTCTTGCCGGTGGCCTTGATCGCCTTGACGAAATCTTCGTTGTCCCAGGCGTTGATCTGGCCTGGGCGGGCGATGTATGGGGCGTCCGGGAACATTTCCTTCAGCTCGGGCACCAGCGGGCCGTTGGGGCCGGTTTCGAAGCTGGTGGTGAGGATGGTCGGCAGCTTGAAGAACTTGGCGAGGTCGGCCAGGGCCAGCACGTTGTTCTTGAATTTGTCCGGGTCGATGTCACGCACCAGCGAGAGCAGACCGGCCTGGTGGTCGACCAGCAGAACGGCGGCGTTGTCTTTGTCCAGGCGGTTATAGGCGATGGCGTTGGTCATGGTGCGATCCTCTTTCTTGGATAGGTTGCCGATTCATTCGGCTGATTCGTTTGGGTGATTTGCAGTTGTCGCTGCATGTGGGAAAGATTAAATTCGACACCCATCTCGCACCAGACGGCAAAAATCGCCTCTAGCGTTCCATTTAAAGAACGGTAAACCCATGGAAGATCTGAACACGCTCTACTACTTCACCCAGGTGGTGGAGCACGGCGGCTTCGCCCCGGCCGGTCGTGCGCTGGACATTCCCAAGTCCAAGCTCAGCCGACGCATCGCCCTGCTCGAGGAGCGCCTGGGCGTGCGCCTGCTGCAACGCACCAGCCGGCATTGCTCACTGACCGAGATCGGCCAGGAGTACTACCAGCGTTGCGTGGCCATGCGGGTGGAAGCCGAGGGCGCTGCCGAAGTGATCGAGCGCAACCGCAGCGAGCCCCGCGGCCTGGTGCGCCTGGCCTGCCCGACCACGCTGCTGAATTCCTGGGTGGGGCCGATGCTGACCCGTTTCATGCTGCGCTACCCGGCCGTGGAGCTGTTCATCGAAAGCACCAACCGGCGCGTCGACGTGCTCCATGAAGGCTTCGACATCGCCCTGCGCGTGCGCTTTCCGCCACTGGAAAATACCGACATGGTGATGAAGGTCCTGGGCAACAGCCGCCAGTGCCTGGTCGGCCGCCGGGACTTTCTCGACCAGTTGCCGGAGAACTTCCAGCCCACCGACCTTGGCGGGCTGCCGAGCCTGCACTGGGGCGGCTCGCAGCGTGAATACCAGTGGGAACTGTTCGGCCCGGACGACGGCAAGCTGGTCATCCCCCACCGCCCGCGCATGGTCACCGACGACCTCATCGCCCTGCGCCACGGCGCCCTGGCCGGCGTCGGCATCGCCCACGTGCCACGGGTCGCGGTACGCGAGGACCTGGATGCCGGCACCCTGGTGGAGATGCTGCCGGGCTGGGAACCCAAATGCGGCATCGTCCACGCCATCTTCCCCTCCCGCCGCGGCCTGCTGCCCTCGGTGCGCACGCTGATCGACTTTCTGGCGGACGAGTTTGGGCAGAGTGATATGGCGTGAGTCATCGCGCATGCGCGTCCTGCCTATGGCTTTTACGTAGGGTAGATCACGCTTCACCGATCCACCATGGCGGGTGCAAAGAGCGACATCCGCCCTACGGTTCGCCAACCCTGTAGCCCGGGTCGAGCGCAGCGATACCCAGGGCATCGATCTCCCGGGTATCGCTACGCTCGACCTGGGCTAGCAGAGCGCCAGGCGATCACCCCTCCACCTGACTCCACTGCTTGCTCAGGCGTTTGTCCGACACGGCCATCCTGGTGCCCAGCTGCTGGGCCCAGAGGGAGACGCGGTATTCCTCGAGCATCCAGCGGTACAGGGTCAGGTTGGGGTCGCGCTTGCCTTCCTGCAGGTGCTTGCCCAGGCGTGCCTGGTATTGCTCCCAGTAGCCGGCCAGCTCACCGCTCCACACGCGGTCGCGTTGCAGTTGCGCGGCGATCTTATCGAAGCGTTGTTCGATGGCCTTGAGGTAGCGCGGCAGTTCCTTGAGCCATTCGGCCGGGGTTTCGCGTACGAAGCCGGGATAGACGAGGTTGCCCAGCTGCGCCTTGATGTCGTTGAGCGCCACGGCCTGGGCCAGGTCGATCTTGCCCTTGAAGCGCTTCTGCAGGCCGTGCCACAGCTTGAGGATTTCCAGGGTCAGGCGCGCCAGCTTCTCGGCGTGTTCGGTCCAGGCGCCGCGCTTCTTCTCGGCCAGGGCGGCCAGGGCGGCGCCGTCGCGCGGCAGCAGCTGTTCACCGTCGAGGATGCAGCTGTCCAGGCTGGCCAGAAGGATGTCCTCGACCAGCGCCTCGACGCGGCCCAGCTCGCGGTGCAGCAGGCCCAGCTCGGTCAGCCCCGGCAGCTTGCCACGCAGGAACTTGGCGGGCTCGGCCAGCTGTTGCAGCAGCAGGCGTTGCAAAGCGCGACGATGCTGGAACTCGGCTTCAGCCTGGGTCGGGAAGCGCCCTTCCTTGACCACGCCAGCGTCCTCGACCAGCGCCGGGAACACGGTCATGGACAGCCCGGCCACCTTCTGCTGGGTCTTCTCGGCAACCTGGGCAAAGCCCTTGGCCTCCACCGGCTTCTGCACCTCGTCGGCCTGCGGAATGGCCAATGCAGCCTGGCTGGCCTCGGCGAAGCGGGCGGTCAGCTCGGCCAGGTCGCGACCTTCGCCGAGTAGCTTACCGTGGGTGTCGACCACTTCGATGTTCATCTTCAGGTGGTCCTCGAGCTGGCGGGTGGCTTCGATCCACGCGTCGGCGTCGATCCGCGCACCTGTCATGCGCTGCAGCTCGCGGGCCAGGCTTTCCGGCAGGCTGCCCTGGCCGAAGGTGAGCTTGCTCAGGGCGGCGCCGACGAAGTCCGGCACCGGCACGAAGTTCTTGCGAATGGCCTTGGGCAGGCCGCGCACCAGGTCGATGGCCTTGGCTTCGATCAGCCCCGGCACCAGCCACTCCAGGCGCTCGCCCGGCAGTTGCGGCAACAGCGGCGCCGGCACGCGCAGGGTCACGCCGTCACGGGGATGATTGGGCTCGAAATGATAGGTGAGCGGCAATTGCAGCTCGCCGATATGCAGGGTGTCCGGATACTGCGCGGCGGTGACTTCCAGCGCCTCGCGGGCCAGCACGTCCTCCTCGCGCATCATCAGTAGCTGCGGGTTCTTGGCGCTCTCGCGCTTGTACCAGCTCTCGAAGGTGGCGGCCTGATAGATGTCCTCTGGAATCCGCGCCTCGTAGTAGGCGAACAGGGTTTCCTCGTCGGCGAGAATGTCGCGGCGGCGCGCCTTGGCTTCCAGCTCGTCGAGCTTTTCCAGCAGTTGACGGTTGGCGTTCAGGCACTTGGCACGGCTGTTGATTTCACCGCGCACCAGGCCTTCGCGGATGAACAGCTCGCGCGAAGCCTGCGGGTCGATGGGCCCGTAATGCACAGGGCGGCGCCCCACCACGATCAAGCCGTACAGGGTGACCTGCTCGTAGGCCACCACCTGGCCGCGCTTCTTCTCCCAGTGCGGCTCGAAGTGGTTCTTCTTGATCAGGTGCGCGGCCAGCGGCTCGATCCAGTCCGGCTCGATCTTCGCCACCTGACGGGCGAACAGCTTGGTGGTCTCGACCAGTTCGGCGGCCATGATCCAGTTGGGTTTCTTGCGACCGATCACCGACGACGGATGCACCCAGAAACGCCGCTGCCGCGCCCCCTGGTAATCGCCCTCCTCGGTTTTCTGGCCGATCTGGCTGAGCAGACCACTGAGGATCGCCTTGTGCACCGCGGCATAGCTCTTGGCACGCTGCGCCGCTTCGCTGGCCTCGGCCTGCTCGCGCAGAATCACGTTGACCTTGGTATCGGTGGTCGCCTGCACCGGCTTCGCCGCGGGCTTGCCGCCCTCGGCGGTTTGCGCCGCGGCCCTGGCGGGCAACAGCTGCAGATCCTTGGCGAGCAGCACCAGTTGGCGGTGAGCATCGCGCCACTCGCGCAAGCGCATGTAGTTGAGGAAGTTCTTCTTGCACCAGGTGCGCAGCGGATTGCTGCCCAGCTCCTGGCGTTTTTCCTCGAAGCCGCGCCACAGGTTGATCAGCGCGGCGAAGTCCGAGTCCACGTCCTTCCACTGCGCGTGGGCCTGGTCGGCAGCCTGCTGGCGATCCATCGGCCGCTCGCGCGGATCCTGCACGGACAGCGCACTGGCGACGATCAACAGCTCCTGCAGGCTGCCGAGCTTGGCCGCTTCGAGCACCATGCGGCCGAGGCGCGGGTCGATGGGCAGGCGCGCCAGCTGGCGGCCCAGGGGCGTCAACTGGCTCTCACGATTGACCGCTGAGAGTTCCTGCAGGAGGTTGAAACCATCGCTGATCGCCTTGCCATCCGGCGGCTCGATGAAGGGGAAATCCTCGATGCTGCCCAGGCGCAGATGGAGCATCTGCAGGATCACCGCCGCCAGGTTGGTGCGCAGGATTTCCGGGTCGGTGAAGGTCGGCCGGCCAAGGAAATCCTCCTCGCTGTACAGACGCACGCAGATGCCCGGCTCAACCCGCCCACAACGGCCCTTGCGCTGGTTGGCGCTGGCCTGGGAAATCGCCTCGATGGGCAGGCGCTGCACCTTGGCGCGGTAGCTGTAGCGGCTGATGCGCGCGGTGCCACTGTCGATCACGTAACGAATGCCCGGCACCGTCAGCGAGGTTTCCGCCACGTTGGTGGCCAGCACGATTTTGCGCCCGGCCATGGGCGCGAAAATCTTCTGCTGCTCGGCGGGCGTGAGCCGCGCATACAGCGGCAGCACTTCGGTAAAGCGCAGGTTGGCCTTGCGTAGCACCTCGGCAGCCTCACGAATTTCGCGCTCGCCGGGCAGGAAGATCAGCACGTCGCCGGGGCGCTGGCCGACGCTTTTCTCATGGGCCGCGATCTCGTCCAGGGCGGCGAGAATGCCCTGGTCGACGGTCAGGTCGTCGAGCAGGCTTTCGCCCTCCTCGTCCACTTCGGCAGCCAGCGGGCGATACCAGGTTTCCACCGGGTAGGTGCGCCCGGAAACTTCGACGATGGGCGCATCCGGCAGCCCGTCGCCGCCGAAGTGCTTGGCGAAACGTTCCAGGTCGATGGTCGCCGAGGTAATGATCACCTTGAGGTCGGGGCGGCGCGGCAGCAGGGTTTTCAGGTAGCCGAGCAGGAAGTCGATGTTGAGGCTGCGTTCGTGGGCCTCGTCGACGATGATGGTGTCGTACTTTTCCAGGTAGCGGTCGTGCTGGGTTTCGGCGAGCAGGATGCCATCGGTCATCAGCTTGATCAGCGTGCTGTCCTTGCTCTGATCCTCGAAACGCACCTGGTAGCCGACCAGCTCACCGAGCGGGGTGCCGATCTCCTCGGCCACCCGCGTGGCCACGCTGCGCGCCGCCAATCGCCGTGGTTGGGTATGACCGATCAGGCCGTGCTGGCCGCGACCGATTTCCAGGCAGATCTTCGGCAACTGCGTGGTCTTGCCCGAGCCGGTTTCGCCAGCGATCACCAGCACCTGATGCTTTTCCAGCGCCGCCTTGATCTCGTCGCGCTTGGCGGCGATCGGCAAGGCGTCGTCATAACGCATCACCGGCACACTCAAGCGCCGCGCCTCGACCTTGGCGCACGACGCCTGAAAACGCTCCAGCCACTGCGCCTGCTTGGCCTCGTCGGGCTTTTTCTGCAGCTCGTGCAACTGCCGGCGCAGACGATGGCGGTCGGCGATCAGGGCATGGTCGAGGTTCTTCTGCAGGGCGGCGATATCGAAGGGGGCGTCGGTCATCAGGCTCGGGGCGGGTCGCGGAAAAGCGGCGATTGTCGCAGATTCCGGGGGGAGGCGTGCAGGGTGGACTGTCGATGGAGGGCGAGCGAGGGCTTCTTATTGGAAGCGGTTAGCCTGCCGAGCCAATAAATCTGTCCCATCTTCTAGTCGCTAGCAACTTCGCCCCAAGCCGACTAACTCATCATCACAGAGCAGTGAGCGCTCCCTCCCGCCATGCCAAATCTTGCTTCTCCCAAGCTAGACTTCCGCCGGCAGCAACCCTGTCTCGCTAAAAGCGCACCGTCCATGGGTTAGTACCCGTTTTGCCCTTTTGGCCGCCACGGCCCACGGTGACATGCATCACCTTCCTGGCCTGCCATCGGGCCAGGAAGGTGTATTTGCAGTGAGCGTTCGGAGCAGGTTGTGTGCCTCTTCCTACAGGCTCTAGAAGGCGTATCTCGTACTGAACATCACATTGCGAGGCTCACCGTAGTAGCCGGTGAAAAAGGTCGGGTCCAGGGAGCTGAAGTATTTCTTGTCGAACACGTTGTTCAGATTGGCAGAGGCGCTCAGGTTCTTGGTGATGTCGTAACGCGCCATCAGATTGAACACCGCATACTGCTCCTGGGTAGCCTTGCCCTCGCTGGTGGTCAGGCTCACCCCGCTCTGCCAGTTCATCCCTCCGCCGATGGTCCACTGCTGTAGCTCACCGGGTAGCCGATAGGTGGTCCAGAGCTTGACCAGATTGGCCGGCGCTTCGGTTCTGATTCGCTCGTGCTCGGCGTCCTTGGTGACGCTGTGGCTGTAGCTCGCACTGACGTTCCAGTCGGTCAGTACCTCGCCATGGATCTCCATGTCGATACCGCGTGTCTTGGCACCAGCTACCGCGCGGTAAGCCGACTCACGCACCGTGCCCACGACAGTCTCACCCGTGGCCACACCGAGGTTGTCTTGCTGAATCTCGTAAAGCGCTACGGCGGTGTTGACCCGACCATCCATGAACTCGCTTTTCAGGCCAATTTCGTAGTTGTCACCTTCGCGAGGCTCGAGGGTTTTGCCGCCTTGGTCGCGAATGGACTGTGGTCTGTAGATCTTGGTGTAGCTGGCATAGACAGAGTGGATGTCGTTTAGGTCGTAAACGACTCCGGCATAGGGCGTGACAAAGCCGCTTTCACGCGTCTCGGCGGAGTTGGACGATCGGGTGTAAGGCGGGTTGTAGATGGCCTTCTTCTTGTAGCTGTAGTCGCCGACGCGAGCACCGACAATCAGTGACAGGTCATCCGTGGGCTTGAAGCGCGCCACCAGATAGGCTGCGTTCTGACGGATAGTCGTATCGTCGTTCATCAGCTTGCCTACCGAGATAGGACGGTCGGTATCGTTGTTCCAGTCATGGATGTTGGCCGGCCGCATTTCCAGATCATCATCGTCCGGATCGCTGTAGTCGCGAAATTCCGACCCGCTCAAGCCGACTACCAACTCATGTTCGCGCCCCAAAAGCTGAAACGGCCCCTGAGCCATGGCATCGATACCGAGCTGACGCTGGGAGCCGTAGCCGTCGCCTCCATACAGATAGGCGCCTTCTCCTGTCTCGCGATCCGGCGTGCCGCCGCTGAGCGATGCCAGGGAATACTCCCGGGTGCTGTACATGTTGTTGACGGCCACCTTCAATGACCAGTCGTTGGCCAGGCCCTGCTCGAGCGTCGCGAAGGTATTGAGCGTGTTCTGCTGGCGATAGCTCCACCGGGCGCCGGCGTTGGTAGAGCGCGAGAAGTCGGTTTGCCCTCCGTCGCTGTAGAACAGCGGGAAGCTGGCAAATGACACGCCACGCGGGTCGTTCTTCTGATAGTCGAAACCCAAGGTGAGCAGTGTGCTGTCAGTAAGGTCTGCCTCGAGAATGCCGTAGTAGGTCTGTTTTTCCTGCTGATAGTAATCGATGAAGCTGTTGCCCTGTTGATAGGCCACGACCGTGCGCCCGCGCAAGCGCGCATCGTCGGTCAACGGGCCTGACACATCCACCTGGGTGCGATATGTCTCCCACGAACCAGCACCGCCGCTGACCGAGCCTTGGAAATTCGCGGTGGGCCGTTTGCGGATCAGGTTGACGCTGCCAGAGGGATCGCCCGCGCCGGTCATGAGCCCTGTGGCGCCTCTGACGATCTCGACCCGGTCATAGATCGAGGTGTCGATCATGCTCTGCGGACTTGCACTGGTCTGCACGATCAGGGTGGTGGGAATGCCATCGAGCTGGTAGCTGTCGATGGAGTAACCACGCGAATAGATGTTCACCCGCTCACTGTCGATGTTCTGCACCGAGAGGCCTGGGGCCTGCTTGAGCACATCACTCAGCGTGCTCAGCTGCTGATCGTCGATGCGCTGGCGAGTCATCACGCTGACCGTTTGTGGCGTCTCGCGTAGCGATAGCGCCAGCTTGGTCGCGCTGTTGGTGGAAGCGGTGGTGTAGGAGCCGGTTCCTTCCGTCATGGTACCCAGGCCAGCCGCATTGATAGTGGTGGCGCCAAGCTCCATGGTCCCGGCGTTTTCCACCTTGGCCAATACGAAGCGATTTTCGCCAGCCTGTACTACGCGCAAGCCGCTGCCCTGGAGTACCCGGGCAAAGCCCTGCTCCAGCTCGTAGCTGCCTTGCAGCCCTGGCGAGCGCAACCCAGCGGTATCTTCCGAGCTGAAGGTGATCATCACCCCGCTCGCCGCGGCAAATTCGCTGAGCGCTGCCGACAGGCTGCCGGCAGGAATGTCGTAGTTGAGAGGCGTTGCCCACGCCGGCGAAGCCGCGAGTATCGAGCCGGCCAGGCACAGCGCAAGAGAAGTCGGCCGGGCACTGCTGGTGAAATAGGTGGTGCGTACTTGCATGGAGATGTTCCTGTCAGCGTTGGCAATGTGTGCGTCTGATGCGCACATGCAGGTAAAGCCGAAACAGGAATGAAAATCTGTTACCCCTCTGTGCAAAAAAATCTCTGATCACGCTGCCCGAGCTTCCACCCTTACCCAGTAGCGAGTGAGACGGCGAATCTGGACGGGAAGCGAGTCCTCCAGATTGGCTAGAGCACCTTCAGTGTCATCGAGGAGGAAGGTTCCCGAAAGCCGTAACCCCGCAATATCCGGCGAACAGCCGAGGAAGCCATGACGATAGCGGGACAGCTCGACCAGTAGATCGTCCAACCGCCAGTCCACTGCCACCAGCATCCCGCGCGTCCACGCTGAACCCTGCGCGTTGGCCAGCCTCAATGGGCCGACGCTGGCGGCGGAAAAGCTCACGGCCTGCCCCGCTTCAGCACGGATGCTCTGGCCAGAGGCCAATCGCGGCCGTACCGCTACTGCGTGGGCTTCGACGGATACCTGGGTAAGCCTGTCGTTCTGCCGCACCGTAAAGCGGGTACCCAGCGCCTCGATTTCGCCCTCGGCGGTCTGCACGCTCAATCTGCGAGCATCCTTTGCGGTCTCCACGAGGATGGCGCCTTGGCGAAGGACGATCAGTCGCTTGTGCGAGTCGAATTGCACATCCACCCGGGTGTCAGTATCGAGTACCAACGAGCTGCCGTCGGGCAACGTGGTTCTTTTCCGCTGTCCGACACTTGTGCTGTAGTCCGCGCTCAATGGTGAAGCTCGGTAGCTTCCCCACCCTGTAACGCCGACGCCAAGTAGCACGGCAAGCGTTTTCAACGCAGCGCGCCTTTGCTGCCGCGCCGTCTCGAGGGTGGCAACGGCATAGCCTTCTGGTGCCAAACTCAAGCGTTGGCGCAACGCTTCAACGCGATCCCAGGCTTTGGCGTGTAGCGGGTCAGATTGAAGCCAGGCCTGCCACTCGGCGCGAGTGACCTCGGTGGCCGCGCTGTCATGCAGGCGTACATACCATTCAACTGCCTCGGCGAGTGCCTGTTTCATTCTTCATCCATCAACAGGCAATGCATCAGGCCTTTCGCCAGGTGCTTGCGCACTGTGGTGACCGACACGTCAAAACGCTCGGCAGCTTTTTCGTAAGTCAGCCCATCCAGCTGCACAGCAAGGAAAATTTGCCGGGTGCGCTGGCCGAGGCCATCGAGCATGCGATCGATGGCCAGAAGACTTTCCAGGATTACTGCGCGGGTTTCCGCAGACGGCGCGTGCACCTCTGGCCTGGACATCAATACATCGAGGTAGGCCTGCTCCACGCTACGCCGGCGATAGAGGTCAATGACCAGACCACGAGCGATGGTTGTCAGGTAGTGCCGTGGTTGCTGCAGAGAGCTGGCAGTACGCGCAACCATGACCCGGATGAACGTATCCTGGGCAAGGTCGGCGGCGTCCGCCGAATTGCTCAGGCGCTTGCGTAACCAGCCGCGCAGCCAGCCGCTGTGGTCACGGTACAGGGCGTGCAGATGATCATGGTGAGCGACTTCCGTGTCCGATCTGGACATTGACCTTTACCCGAGCAGGAATGCGAATAGGAATAGATCGCGATTTTATGGCGCCTGGGTCTTATTGGGAAGTGAGTCCGGGAGCCTCGCCCTTGATGGAACAGCCACCGCCTTTAACTGCTGGCAGTTAGAACGAGGTTTGCCATGGATGCAGGCCCATTGCGTTCAGCCAGGCTGAACGCAAGTACGCGCGACACTGTTGGCCATGCCGAAAAGCGCTAGCATGATTGCGGTTTGGCCTCCCCGGGATGGAGGCTCGCGGGCTGATAAGCGGAAGGCCTGGGTGGCAATCAGGCTTTTGTGCGGCAACGGCTTGCCGCTCCTATGCAGCGGTATCTGATGGTTTTGCTCACCGTACGCTGCAGGAGATCGGCATGGCCGTGGAGCTGAGTTTCCGGCTCAGACGCCGCGCGGAGCAAAGCCAGGGCCACTAGCGGCTGGACTTCACATAGCCGTGGCGGATTTCCTTGGACGGCGAGTTGCCGAAATAGGCCGTGTAGCACTTGCTGAAATGGCTCGGCGAGACGAAGCCGCAGGCGACGCTGACATCCACGATCGGCAGATGTTGATCGTTCCCACGCTCTGCGTGGCAATGCAGCCCTCGACGCTCCAGCGTCTACCACGGGCAGTTGCGTGCTGCGCTGTGACGCAGAGCGTCACGGGCTTGCTCCCACGCCGGAGCGTGGGAGCCATCACAAGGCAGCGGCGACCGTGCCGTCAGGCATCGTCACCTGCAGTGGCGGCCTGCTCTTTGGGCTTGGCCTGGGCGCGGCGCATCTGGCTGCGCTGGCGCGCGGCCTGTCGCTTGGCATGCAGTGCCTGAGCGGCGGTCACTGTACCGGCGGCCTGGCCGTTCAAATCCAGACGCGGGGCGTCTTCGATCATACTGGCCCAGTAACGACCACCGCGGCACCAGGATGCCAGGCCGAGCTTGAGCTGCTCCTGGGTGATGCCGAGCTTCTCCAGGTGCTGCTCAGCATCCTTGAGAATGCCTTCCTTAAGCGGAACCTTGGGCGCCGGGTTGACCGGAAAAGCCAACGGAAAGTGTTTCTGCAAACGCCAGATCGCTTCCAGCGCAGGATCCTGTTCCTGAGCCTTTTTTGGCGAAGCCGGTTGGCGCTTGCGCGGCTTGGCAGGCTCGGTTTTCACCTGCTGCTTTTCAGCTCGCAGGCGGTCGCGTAGATCAGCTAATTGCTCAAAACCCATCGTTCAGTTAACAACTTGGTGGTTGATTGTCGGCGCAAGCTTATCCCATGCAGTCGTTCAACACAGCCTGTTGCGCGCTTTGATTTCCAGCACGTCAAATCATGCATGGCCCGCTGGGAAAGAATTACGCCAAGGTCGACCGCTTGATCAGGTCTTACACGCGGCCTGGGCGTGGATCCAAATGCCCTACCCATTACGCACTTTCACGCTGGCCTGCTCGGTGGCTTCCGTAGTGCGAGTCACCAGCTGATGTGCCGCTACCTGCATCCCGCCGTCGCAGCAACGCCTTTGGTACGCCACGCAAACACCAACACCATCAGCAGCCCGAGCGCGGCCATCGCCGCACCGGCCAGAGAGATTGCCGGGTAACCGAGGCCTGCGCTGATCACCGCGCCGCCCAGGGCGGCGCCGACGGCGTTGCCGAGGTTGAAGGCGCCGATGTTCACGGCCGAGGCGAGGTTGGGCGCGTCCTTGGCGGCTTCCATTACGCGCATCTGCAGCGGCGGCACGATGGCGAAGCTGGCGATGCCCCAGATGAGGATGGCCACGGCGGCTGGCAGCGGCCAGCGCATCACCACCGTGAAGGCCAGCAGCACCAAGATCAGCGCGCCCAGCGAGACGATCAGGGTGCGGTCGATGGAGCGATCGGCCGCCTTGCCGCCCCACATGTTGCCCAGGGTCAGTCCCACGCCGTAGAGCACCAGCATGGCGGTGATGAAGCCGGTGGAGGCATGGGTCTGGGTGCTGAGGATCGGCGCGATGTAGGTGAACACGGTGAACATCGCACTGGAGCCGACCACGGTCAGGGCCAGCGCGGCGAGTACCGGGCCACGACCCAGCACGCGGATTTCGGCGAGCACGCCATCACTCTTCGGCAGCTCGACGTTGGGCAAGGCGAACCACAGCGCAAGCATGGTGACCACGCCCAGGCCGGCAATGCCCCAGAACGCCGTGCGCCAGCCGAGCAGTTCGCCAAACCAGGCAGCCAGCGGCACGCCGCCGATGGTGGCCAGGGTCAGGCCCATGAACATCGCAGCGACCGCGCCGGCCCGTTTGTCCGGCGCGACCAGGCTGGCGGCGACCACCGAGCCGACGCCGAAGAAGGCGCCGTGGTTGAGCGAGGTGACCACCCGGGCGATCAGCAGGCTGGTGTAGTCGGTGGCCAGGGCGGACATCAGGTTGCCAAGGGTGAAGATGGCCATCAGCCCGATCAGCAGGTAGCGCCGGGGAATCTTGCCGGTGGTGAGGGTCATCAGCGGCGCGCCGATCAGCACGCCGATGGCGTAGGCGCTGACTAGCAGGCCGGCAGCGGGGATCGACACGCCAAGATCGCTGGCGATGCCGGGCAACATGCCCATGGGGGCGAACTCGGTAACGCCGATGCCGAAAGCACCGATGGCGAGCGCGACGAGGGGTGGATTGATACGCATGAGAGGCTCCTTATCTATGCCGCAGATGCTACGATCTCGCTCTCACGGGCGGTAGACCGCATTTCTGGCAAACACCTTTGCCCTGGAGGCACAAGTGGACGTAGGTGGCCGATCTGGTGAAATGGAAGTACTGGTACGCGTGGCGCAGGAAGGCAGCCTGTCGGCGGCCGCGCGCACCCTGGGCCTGACGCCTTCGGCGGTCAGCCGCATCATCGCCCGCACCGAAGAACGCCTGGGCACCCGCCTGCTGCTGCGCACCACCCGGGCGATCACTTTCACGGCCGAGGGCGAGGCTTATCTGCGTGGCGCCCGGCGCATCCTCGCCGACCTGGCGGAGGTCGAGGACGCCATCGCCGACCAGAGCGTGCCCAAGGGGCGCATTCGCGTCAGCGCCGCACTCGGTCATGGCCGGCTGGCCATCGTGCCGCTGGTGGCGGCGTTCAGCGCGCGCTACCCGAACATCGTCGTCGACCTGACCCTGGGTGACGAAGTGGTGGATATTCTCGGCGGCCAAGCCGACGTGGCGGTGCGCTTCGGCCCGCTGCCGGACAGCCCGCTGACCGCTCGCAAGATCGGCGACAGCGGCCAACTGGTAGTAGCCTCGCCCGAATATCTGTCGCGCCATGGCACGCCCCAGGTGCCGGAAGATTTACTGCAGCACAACTGCCTGCGCTTCAACTTCCGCCGCGCCGAGCCCAACTGGCCCTTCGTGCGTGACGGCGAGGTGTTCTCCCTGAAGGTGTGCGGCAACATCGAATGCAGCAGCGGTGAGGCCCTGGCACAACTGGCCCGGGTCGGCGCCGGCATCGCCCGCATCGGCGCCTTCACGGTCAACGAGGACATCGGCCGCGGCGACCTGATACCGCTACTCGAAACCTTCAACCCCGGCGAACGGGAACCGATCCACGCCGTGTTCGTCGGCGGCCCGACCATGCCGGCGCGTGTGCGGCTGTTCGTGGATTTTCTGATCGAGCATCACCGGCTGTAGGTGACTGTCGTGCGGCAGACAATGCGCTTCTTGTCCACCGTTGCGGTTTCGCATTGGTCGATGGGTTAAACGCTGTTTACCCTGGATGCTAGGCGAGCAAAATGATGCAAATGATGGTGATCGACAGGACAGTGAAGATCACGAAGCCGATGAAAGTCGGCAGGAAATACAGGTAGCTGTTGGTGTCCTTGTAACGACCACCTGTCAGTAGCTTCAATATCCATAATCCGAACAGCCGAAAGCCGCGCTCGACTAATCCGCCAAGGTAGTTCGCAACCTCATCCATGATGCCCTGCCCACTCAACGATTCAGGCACAGCACGAACAGCAGATAAAGCCCGAACCCCACCACCGGCACCAGGTGCCAGAGGTTGGACAGCCATGGCGCCGAGTTCAGGTAGCCGACCACCAACAGGCCGGCGGTGGCCAGCGAGATGCCGGGGAGCAGCAGCATCAGAATCGCCAGCAGGCGATCCTGGAAGGGTGTCAGTTCGCTGTTGTTGGCGATGGCGGCGCCGGAGGAGACCACGATCAGGCCTTGCAGGCCGGCGAAGAAGATCTGGGCGATTACGCCAATGATCAGTGCAACTAGAGACATGGGTTCGCTTCCTTTCATTCACCCGGTTGCAGGTTGGCCAGCAGCTTGCCGGTGAGCGCATGCAACTGCTGTTTTTCCTCGTCACTGAGGGCTGCGAGCACGCGTTGCAGGTTAGCAACATGGGCGGTGAGCATGTTGTCGATCAGTTCAAAGCCCGCGGGCGTCAGCGCTACCAGTATGCCGCGGCGATCGGTGGGGTGCTTGCGCCGCTCGATCAGCCCGGCTTTCTCCAGGCGGTCGATGCGGCTGGTCATGCCGCCGGAAGAAATCATCGCGCTTTCGTACAGCACCGTGGGCATCAGCGCATAGGGCTCGCCAGAGCGGCGCAGGGTGGCCAGCAGGTCGAACTCGCCGGCCTGCAGGCCGTGGCTGGCGAAGAACGGTAGCAAGTGGTCGCGGCTAAGCAC
>CBIFVM010000023.1:0-73943 GCA_966186235.1 uncultured Pseudomonas sp. | reverse complement strand
GTGGGTCGTGTAGGATTCGAACCTACGACCAATTGGTTAAAAGCCAACTGCTCTACCAACTGAGCTAACGACCCGTGGTGCGAGCGCTATGATACTGATTTAATTCAGGAATTCAACACCCACCAAAAATTTTTTTACTGATAGCGCGTCGGGTCGGCCACGCCGGCCGCGGCAAAGCCTGCGGCGCGCAGTCTGCAGCTATCGCACTTGCCGCAGGCGCGGCCATCAGCGTCCGCCAGGTAGCAGGAAACGGTCAGGCCGTAATCCACCCCAAGACGCGAGCCCGCCTGCACGATCTCGGCCTTGCTGAGCATCTGCAGCGGCGCCTGGATGCGAATGCGCTGCCCTTCCACACCCATCTTGGTCGCCAGGTTGGCCATGTGCTCGAAAGCATTGACGAACTCCGGCCGGCAATCGGGGTAACCCGAATAGTCCACTGCGTTTACGCCGATGAAGATGTCCTGCGCCCCGAGCACCTCGGCCCAACCCAGCGCCAGAGACAGGAACACGGTATTGCGAGCCGGCACATAGGTGACCGGAATCCCCGTGGTCGGGCTCTGCGGCACGTCGATGCTGGCATCGGTCAGCGCCGAGCCGCCGATACCGTCGAGGTTGATGCCGATGACCTTGTGCTCGACCACGCCGAGCTGGCGCGCCACCCGCTCGGCCGCCTGCAGCTCGGAGCGATGACGCTGCCCATAGTCGAAGCTCATGCTGTAGCAGCTGTAACCCTGCTCTCTGGCCATCGCCACGACGGTCGCCGAATCAAGGCCACCGGACAACAGGATGACCGCTTTCTTGTCGCTCATATCAGTGCCCCGGCTCGTCGTTCCAAAGAATCTTGTGCAGCTGCAATTGCATGCGCACTGGCAGATTGTCGGCAATCACCCACTCGGCCAACTGACGGCCACTGACCTGCCCGTGACTCGGCGAGAACAGCACTTCGCCGACTCGCTCGGAAAGGTCGTATTGAATGACCTTGCTCACCGACCAGTCGTAGTCCTCCCGCGAACAGATCACGAACTTGACCTGATCGCGCGGCTGCAGGTGCACGATGTTCTCATAGCGGTTGCGGCCCATCTCCGCTGAGCCAGGGGTTTTCAGGTCCACGACCTTGCTGACCCGCGAGTCGACAGCCGAAACGTCCAACGCGCCACTGGTTTCCAGAGAAACGTCGTAACCAGCGTCGCAAAGCTTCTCGAGCAGAGGGATGCAGTTCGGCTGCGCCAGCGGTTCACCGCCAGTCACGCAGACATAGCGGGGCCGGTAGCTCGCCACCTCTTCCAGGATGGCATCCAGGGTAAGCAGCTCGCCGCCACTGAACGCGTAGGCGGTGTCGCAGTATTGACAGCGCAGGGGGCAGCCGGTCAGGCGCACGAATACCGTCGGCAAGCCGGCGGTACGCGCTTCCCCCTGCAGCGAGAAGAAAATCTCGGTGATGCGCAGGGTATCTTTCATAGGGGCACCGGGCGTGACGGCGAAACAGGCCATCCGCCTCCGTTGCGAAAAAGGGCAGCAATTCTAAACGAAATGGTATGGCGCAAGCCATTGCCCGGACGCGGCATGACGCCCGGTAATTTCGACAGACACAAAAAACCCGCGACAGGCGCGGGTTTCGCGGGCAGATGCCGGATCAGCGGATTCGCTGCAAGTCGCGCTGCGCCAACTGTGCGGCGGAGGTACCCGGGTACTGTGCGATGACCTGCTGCAGGATGCCCTTGGCCTTGTCGTTGTTACCCATGCGGATTTCCACGTCGGCCAGCTTGTACAGCGAATCCGGCACCTTGGAGTGTTGCGGGTAGGCCTGACTGACCTTCGCAAATGCCTGACCGGCGCCTTGCAGATCACCTTTGGCAAGATTTACTTCACCCAGCCAGTACTGAGCATTGCCGGCGTACTGGCTATTGGGATAACGACGCAGGAAAGCGGCGAATGCCTGGCTGGCCTTGTCGAAATCCTTGGCTTTGATCAGGTCGAAAGCTGCATCGTAGAACAGCTTTTCCTTGGCAGGATCAGCCGGCTCGCCGGAGGCTTGCGCCCCTGCGTCACCTGCGCCTGCGGAAGCACCACCGGCGCCAGTATTGGCACCCGCGGCAGGAGAATTCTGGGTGGCGGCTGCGCCAGCGGCGGCCCCACTGCTCAGTCGTTTGTCGAGGTCCTGATAACGCTCCAGGCCTTCCTGCTTCAAACGCTGAATGTCGTTCTGCTGCTCTTCGAGCATGCCACGCAGTTGTGCAATTTCTTGCTGCATCTGCTGGAGCTGACTGAACAGCATACCCTGCGCTGTAGATGGAGTTTGCACTCCACCTCCAGCGTAGGCGCCGGACGTGCCGCCACCGCTTGCCGGATAACCACTACCGTTGCCGGTACCGCCATCCTGAACGGGAACCTGAGCCCAGGCCGCAAGCGGCAGGCTCAGAGCCAAAACGGTTACTACACGTCGGCACGTTCGCATATCGAATTACTTACGCAGTTCGACGCGACGGTTCTGAGCCCAGGATTGCTCGTCGTTGCCGGTAGCAACAGGACGCTCTTCACCGTAGGAAACAACTTCCAGCTGAGCAGGGGAAACGCCCTGCAGAACCAGGTAGCGCTGTACGGCCTTGGCACGACGCTCGCCCAGAGCCATGTTGTATTCGCGGGTACCGCGCTCGTCAGCGTGGCCTTCCAGAACGACGCGAGCGCCGTTGCCTTTCAGGTCCTTGGCGTGAACGTCCAGAGCGCGCATGGCTTCCGGCTTCAGGTCAGAGCTGTCGTATTCGAAGTAGAAAGTGGTGATAGCGCGCAGAGCGGCTTCTTCACTCAGGCTGCCGTCAACGGCGCCGGTGTTTGCACCGTAGCCAGCGTTCGGGTCTACAGCGCCTTCGCCAGCGGTGTCACCGCCTTTGGAGGAACAGCCAACAGCCACGGCGAGAGCCAGGCTCAGTGCAGCAAACTTGCCAAATTTCAGCATTTCCATGTGTAACTCCTAATGAACCCCAGTGTGTTAAGCATCAAACAGGTAAAGCACCGCGCATCAGTTCAGGAAGGGGGACCAGGATGGCTCTCGAACTTCGCCTTGAGCGGTAGGTAGAGGGAGCCTAACGCGACCATTGGTGGACGCTAACATCAGGACTCCCCGCCCCTGCTGGCGGGTAGCGTAGATTAGCATGGTGCCATTGGGCGCAACAGTAGGCGACTCATCCAAACTTGTGTCGGATAGAATGCGCAGATTGCCACGCTCGAGGTCCTGAGCCGCTACCTTGAACACGGTGTAACCATCCTGGCGATGAATCATTACCAGGGTTTTTTCGTCGGCGGACAATTTAGGGTTGGCATTGTAGTTGCCGACGAAGGTCACTCTTTCGACCGCACCAGAGTTGATGTTGGTCTTATAGATTTGCGGCTTGCCGGAGCGGTCGGAGGTGAAATAGATGGTCTGGCCATCCTTACCCCAGAACGGTTCGGTATCGATAGCCGAATGATTGGTCACGCGGCGCAGGTTTCGCGACCCCATGTCCATTACATAGATTTCCGGGTTGCCGTCACGCGAAAGGGTGAACGCCAACTTGGTGCCGTCCGGCGACCAGGCGGGTGCGCCATTAAGCCCTTCGAAGTTGGTGACCTGCTCACGGCGGCCGGTGTCGATGTGCTGAACGAAGATGCGCGGGCGCTTCTGCTCGAACGACACGTAGGCGATGCGTTTGCCATCGGAGGCGAACGAAGGCGACAGGATCGGTTCACGCGATTGCAGCAGGGTCACGGCGCGGGCGCCGTCATAGTCGGAACGCTGCAGGGTGTAGCGGGTGTTGTTCACCCCGAAACGCTCGGCGGTAATGTACAGCATGCGCGTAGAGAAAGCGCCTTTAACACCGGTGAGCTTCTCGAACGACTGGTCGGCGATATGGTGAGCCATGTCGCGCAGTTGATCGGTGCCGCCGCCCACGGTGCCGGTCAGCACCTGCTGCTCGGTCGCCACGTTGAACAGTGCGAATTGCACCTGCAGGCGCGCGCCGTTGGGAACGATGTTACCGACTAGCACGTACTGGGCGCCGAGCGCTTTCCAGTCGCGATAGATGACTTCGCTGCCCTGGGTCGGCAGGCTGATCATGTTCTGCCGCGGAATCGGTTCGAAGACCCCGGAGTTACGCAGGTCGTTGCCGACGATGGTGGAGATATCTTCCGGCAGGACGTTGCCGCCCTGCCAGCCGAATGGCACCACGGCAATGGGCGTGGCTCGATCAGTACCGGTACTGATGACCAAAGGGTCAGCCGCCTGCACGGTACCGACCAGCATGGCCAGACCCAGTACAACGATTCGCATCAGGGTATTCACAGACCTAAATCCTCCGGTTTGAAGACGGCACGACGCTGCCGGTAGAGCCGATCGAACGTGGCGCGATCAAGTTGCTGCATTTCCACGATACGCCCCACGTTGCGCACCGCCTGTACTGCTGAACTGTCAAAGGGCGCATCGCCACTGGAGCGGCTGACGCTGGCATTGGTGATGGTGCCGTCAGGCAGCATCTCGATCAGCACTTCAACGCTCATGCCGTTGCGAGCTGACGGCGGACGACGCCACTGCTCGCTCACCAGCTTGACGATCAGATCATCGAGGCTTCCGGCCACCTGGTCGCCCTGCGTCTCGGCCAACGCCTGCTGGCGCTCGGTATCCTCGGACAGCAGTTCGGCCAGTGCCGCCGCTTTCTTGTCCTCGACAGCCTTGCGTTCGGCAGCCTGCGCCGCTTTCTTCTTGGCATCCTCGGCTGCTTTCTTTTTAGCGGCGTCGGCTGCTGCTTTTTTCTTCGCCTCTTCAGCTGCCTTTTTCTTGGCATCTTCAGCGGCTTTCTTCTTGGCCTCGGCTTCGGCGGCCTTCTTGTTGTCGGCCTCCAGTGCAGCTTTCGCCTTGGCTACATCGGCAAGTTTCTTCTGCTCAGCAGCCTTGGCCGCTGCATCCGCCTCGGCCTTCTTGGCCGCGTCGGCTTTTTGAGCCTCTTCGGCTTTCTTTTGTTCCGCCGCTTTGGCTTGCGCCTGTTTCTGCGCTTCGGCCTTGGCCTGGGCTTGCTTTTCAGCCTCGGCCTTTTTCTGTTCGAGTTGCTCGGTTTCGAATTGCGGCGCAGCGGTCTTTTTCGCTTCGCCGGCAATCTTCTGGTTGGTCTGGGTGGTGGCCTGGCTCTGCGACTTCAATTGGTACAGGGTAGCCTGCACGATCGGTTTTGCCGGCGGCAGCTCGGGTGCGAAGGCGAAACTGACGAACAACATGCCGAACATCAGCACGTGCAGCCCTACGGCCCAAACCACCGGCCAGAACAGGCTTTCCGAAGGTGAGCGTTCACGCTGCTGCATCAGGGCGCCTCGGTGATCAGGCCGACGTTACCCACGCCCGACTGCTGCAGGCCGCCCATGGCGGACATCACGGTGCCGTAGTCGACGGCCTTGTCGCCGCGCACGAACACTTGCACCTGCTTACCCTGACTGCGGGTCTGGTTGATGATGGCGGTCACCGCGCGGGTCATCTCGTCGAGCGTCAGCGCACGATCCTGAACGGTATCGGTGTCCACCTCTGTGCCCATGTTCCAGTAGTACGACTTGTCGGACTTGATGGAGATGGTCAGCACCTGGGAGTCGTTGTCCTGGGGCAGCACTTCGCTGCTGACCTGCGGCAGGTCGACCTTGACGCCCTGATTGAGCATCGGCGCCGTCACCATGAAGATGACCAGCAGCACCAACATCACGTCGATGTAAGGCACCACGTTCATCTCGGCGACGGGCTTGCGTCTGTTGCGAATTCTGGCTCTGGCCATGGTATTGAAACCTGTGTTGAGTGCGCCGGAAGCTTATTCTTCGCTGCTGTGTACTTTGCGGTGCAGGATCGCCTGGAATTCATCGGCGAAGGTGTAATAACGACCGATCAGCATTTCACCGCGAGCGGAGAAACGGTTGTAGGCAATGACCGCCGGAATAGCGGCGAACAGACCGATGGCCGTAGCGATCAGCGCTTCGGCAATGCCGGGCGCGACGGTGGCCAGGGTTGCCTGCTGCACCTGGGCCAGGCCGCGGAAGGAGTTCATGATCCCCCACACGGTACCGAACAGACCGATGTACGGGCTGGTGGAGCCGACGGTAGCGAGGAACGGCAGGCTGATTTCCAGCTTTTCTTCTTCACGGGAAATGGCCACGCGCATGGAGCGGGCGACGCCGTCCATCACCGCATCAGGGTCCATGCCTGGCTGCTGGCGCAGACGGGAGAACTCCTTGAAGCCGGCGCGGAAGATCTGTTCCAGGCCGGAGTCCGGATCCGGGTTGCTGCCCGCCTGACGATAGAGCTTGGACAGGTCGATGCCCGACCAGAAGCGCTCTTCGAAACTGTCGAGCGAACGCTTGGCCGAGCGCAGGAAATTACTGCGCTGGAAAATCATCACCCACGAAATGACCGATGCGGCCACCAGGGTCAGCATCACCAACTGCACCACCAGGCTGGCGTTGCTGATCAGACTCCACATCGACATGTGGTCAACGGCATTTGCGTTGGCTTCCACGCTTACTCTCCTGCAGTAGATGTACCGGCACCGTTACCCTGCTCCGCGAACGCCGTTCGCAGAGACGGGGGCATGGCCCGGGGTTTGAAATTATCGGCGCGCACACAGGCCACCAGAAACTGCCCTTCGCAGAGCAGCACGTTATCCGCAGCCCGCCTGACCTGCTGACGAAAGCGCAGGCTGGCACGGTTCAACTCATACACGTCGGCGCTGACCACCAGCTCGTCGTCCAGTCGCGCCGGCGCGTGGTAGCGCGCTTCGCTGGAATGCACGACGAACAGCAGCCCCTCACCGGCCAGCGTCGACTGGGAAAATCCCAGTTCACGCAGTCGCTCGGTACGGGCCCGCTCCATGAATTTGAGGTAGTTGACGTAATAGACTACTCCGCCCGCATCGGTGTCCTCGTAATAGACACGACAGCGATGGGCGAACGGCTGACCGGCATCTTGCGCGCGCATACTCTAGTGCCAGCCCCGTGTCTTGCCAATCGGGCGCGCAAGTATTTTTTTCATGGCGCGTCTCCATCATTGAACAGGTCGAGCGTCGGGCGCTCGTCCATGCGCTTCGGTGCGTTGAGGCCGAAGTGCAGGTAGGCGTGACGGGTCACCACGCGCCCTCTCGGTGTACGCATGATGTAACCCTGCTGGATCAGATACGGCTCGAGCACGTCCTCGATGGTGTGCCGCTCTTCGCTGATCGCCGCGGCCAGGCTGTCGACGCCCACCGGGCCACCGTCGAACTTCTCGATCATGGTCAGCAGCAGGCGGCGATCCTGATGATCGAAACCGCGCTCGTCGACATCCAGCAGGTTCAGCGCCAGGTCGGCGACCTGCTGGGTGATCGCACCCTGACCACGCACCTCGGCGAAATCGCGAACGCGGCGCAGCAGGCGGTTGGCGATTCGCGGCGTGCCGCGCGCACGGCGAGCGATCTCAACGGCGCCGCGCGCTTCGATGGGCAGGCCGAGAATGCCGGCGGCACGACTGACGATGGTTGCCAGATCCTCGGTGTTGTAGAACTCCAGGCGCTGGACGATACCGAAACGGTCGCGCAGTGGATTAGTCAGCATGCCGGCCCGCGTGGTAGCGCCGACCAGGGTGAACGGCGGCAGATCCAGCTTGATCGAGCGGGCCGCTGGGCCTTCGCCGATCATGATGTCGAGCTGGAAGTCCTCCATTGCCGGGTACAGCACTTCCTCGACGATGGGCGAGAGACGATGGATTTCATCGATGAACAGCACATCGCCCGGCTCGAGATTGGTCAGCAGCGCTGCCAGGTCACCAGGGCGCTCGAGCACCGGGCCCGACGTGCTCTTGATGGAGACCTGCATTTCCTGGGCGATGATGTTGGCCAAGGTGGTCTTGCCAAGGCCGGGCGGGCCGAAGATCAGTGTGTGATCGAGTGATTCCTTGCGCCCGCGCGCCGCCTGGATGAACAGCTCCATCTGCTCGCGCACCACCGGCTGACCGATGTACTCGGCCAGCTTGAGCGGACGAATGGCGCGGTCGACCTGCTCGTCACGGTCGCGACTGCCCGCCGTCACCAACCTGTCGGCGTCGAGCATCTAGAGCATTCCTTTCAGCGCGCGGCGGATCATGTCTTCACTACTCAATCCATCTTCTTTGACTGCCGAAACGGCGCGACTGGCTTCCTGAGGCTTGTAGCCCAGCGAGATAAGCGCACTCACCGCATCATTCTCCGCGCTTGAGACTGCGCCTCCAGCACGAGGTTCAACCACCAATGGCGCCATGCCAGGCACCGCTTCCCACGCCTTGAAGCGATCCTTGAGCTCGACCAGCAGACGCTCGGCGGTCTTCTTGCCGACGCCGGGGATTTTCACCAGCGCCGCGGTATCCTGGGCCTGCACGCTACGCACCAGCTCGTCGATCTCCAATCCGGACATCAGCGCCAGGGCCAACTTGGGGCCGACGCCATTGAGGCGGATCAACTCGCGGAACAGCTCGCGTTCGCGCTTCTCGAAAAAGCCGTAGAGCAGGTGAACATCCTCGCGCACCACCAGGTGGGTATGCAGAGTCAGCGGCTCGCCTACGGGGGGCAAACGGTACAACGTGGTCATGGGGACTTCCAGTTCATAGCCCAGACCATTCACATCCAGAATCAAATGCGGCGGCTGTTTTTCCGCCAGGGTGCCGCGTAAACGTCCGATCACCGACGCATTCCTCACATAGAAGATTCAATACCGCCCGAAGTCACGCATGGCGGCAACAAGCCGCTAGCGAACTGAACGACTGCTTATAAACGAAGCCGACCGCCGCGCCGTTTGGCGCTGGCCAGGCCATGGGGAATCAGGCTTTGCCGGTGGTGGGCGTGGCACAGGGCGATCCCCAGGGCATCGGAGGCATCGATCTGCGGTTTCTTCACCAGCTTGAGCAGGTGCATGACCATCATCTGCACCTGTTCCTTGTCGGCGCCTCCGGTGCCGACCACCGCCTGCTTGACCTGGGTGGCGGTGTACTCGCTGACCTCGAGGCCCGCCTCGACCGCCGCGACGATGGCTGCGCCACGCGCCTGGCCGAGCTTGAGCGCGGAGTCGGCATTGCGCGCCATGAATACCTGCTCGATGCCCATGGTCACCGGCCCGAAGGTGCGGATCACCTCGCTCACGCCACGAAACACGATCTGCAAGCGCTCGGCCAACGGCCCAGCGCCGGTACGAATGCACCCTGAGGCCACGTACTCGCAGGTACGCCCGGTATCGCGTATCACCCCATAGCCGGTAATGCGGGAACCGGGGTCGATTCCCAGAATCAGCGTCATGCCCGTCATCCACCTGTGGCCTGGCAGCCACACTGTCTATTTATCCAGGCGCGAGTATAGGGGCCCCAGGCAGCAGCCGTCACTCAAAGGATTCGCGCCAGCCGAACTGCCGGCCACTGAAACTCGCCCATAAAAAAGCCGGAAGCGCGCAGCGGCAAACTTCCGGCTCGGATGCAGCGATGGATCAGCCCAACTGCTCCATGATTTCGTCGGAAACCTCGGCGTTGTGATAGACGTTCTGCACGTCGTCCAGATCCTCGAGCATGTCAATCAGTTTGAAGACTTTCTGCGCCGTTTCCAGATCGGTGATCGGCGCACTGATCGACGGGATCATGGCGATCTCCGCCTCCTCGGCCTTGAAGCCAGCCGCCGCCAGGGCTTCGTTGACGGCATGGAACTCGGTGAAGCTGGTCGACACCAGGGCTGCGCCCTCCTCGCCCATCTCCACATCGTCGGCTCCGGCCTCGAGCGCCGCCTCCATCAGAGCATCTTCGTCCACCGAGGCAAAGCTGATCTGCCCCTTGCGCTCGAACATGTAGGCGACCGAACCGTCGGTACCCAGGTTGCCGCCGCACTTGGTGAAGGCGTGACGCACTTCGGCAGCGGTACGGTTACGGTTGTCTGTCATCACTTCGACAATGATCGCCACTCCGCTCGGTGCATAACCCTCGTAGCTGAATTCGACGACGTTGTCGGCTTCGTTGTTGCCGGCGCCGCGGGCGATGGCGCGGTCGATCACGTCGCGCGACATGTTGTTGGTCAGCGCCTTGTCGACAGCCAGACGCAGGCGCGGGTTGTCCGCCGGGATCGGCCCGCCGTGCTTGGCGGCGACCGTCAGCTCACGAATCAGCTTGGTGAAGATCTTGCCGCGCTTGGCGTCCTGACGCCCCTTGCGGTGCTTGATGTTGGCCCACTTGGAATGACCGGCCATATTCAACTCCAACTTTTTGCTTGGTTGCGAAGGTGTGAGAGTTCGAGTCTCTCCACCCCATTAACAGAGAAGCCTGGATAACCAGGCTTCTTGTGTCGGCTTATTCGGCCTTGGGTTGCTCGCGCAGGCGAATATGCAATTCACGCAGCGACTTGCCATCCACCACACCCGGCGCCTGAGTCATAACGCAGGCCGCGCTCTGGGTTTTCGGGAAGGCGATGACTTCGCGAATCGAGCTGGCACCGGTCATCAGCATCACCAGGCGGTCAAGACCAAAGGCCAGACCACCGTGGGGCGGTGCACCGTACTTGAGGGCGTCGAGCAGGAAGCCGAACTTCTCCTGCTGCTCGTCTTCGCTGATGCCGAGCACGCGGAACACGGTCTGCTGCATGGCCTTGTCGTGGATACGGATCGAACCGCCACCCAGCTCGGTACCGTTCAGTACCAGGTCATAAGCGCGCGACAGGGCGGCGGCCGGGTTGGCCTCCAGCTCTTGTGGCGAGCACTTGGGCGAGGTGAACGGATGGTGCATGGCGGTCAGGCTGCCGTCGTCGTTCTCTTCGAACATCGGGAAGTCGACGACCCACAGCGGCGCCCATTCGGCAGTCAGCAGATTCAGGTCGTGGCCGAGCTTGATGCGCAGTGCGCCCAGCGCATCGTTGACCACCTTGGCGCGGTCGGCACCAAAGAACACGATGTCACCGTCCACGGCACCAACGCGATCGAGAATGGTGTTGAGGTTCGGTTCGGCGATGTTCTTGACGATCGGCGACTGCAGACCTTCCACACCCTTGGCGCGCTCGTTGACCTTGATGTAGGCCAGGCCCTTGGCGCCGTAGTTGCCGACGAACTTGGTGTAGTCGTCGATCTGCTTGCGCGGCATGCTCGCCCCGCCCGGTACGCGCAGCGCGGCAACGCGACCTTTCGGGTCGTTGGCCGGGCCGGAGAAGACCTTGAAGTCGACGTCCTTGAGTTGATCGGCAACGTCGACCAGTTCCATCGGGATACGCAGGTCCGGCTTGTCGGAACCGAAACGACGCATGGCGTCGGCCAGGGTCATGTGCGGCAGCTCGCCGAACTCGACGCCCAGCACTTCCTTGAACAGATTGCGGATCATGGTCTCGGTGAGGTGCATGATCTCGGCTTCGCCCAGGAAGCTGGTCTCGATGTCGATCTGGGTGAATTCCGGCTGACGGTCGGCACGCAGGTCTTCGTCGCGGAAGCACTTGGCGATCTGGTAGTAGCGGTCGAAGCCGGCAACCATCAACAGCTGCTTGAACAGCTGCGGCGACTGCGGCAGGGCGAAGAAGCTGCCGGCGTGGGTGCGGCTTGGTACCAGATAGTCGCGCGCACCTTCCGGCGTGGCGCGAGTGAGGATCGGCGTTTCGACGTCCAGGAAGCCGTTGTCATCCAGGTAACGACGGATGCTCGAGGTGATGCGCGAGCGCAGCTTGAGCTTCTCGGCCATTTCCGGGCGACGCAGGTCGATGAAGCGATAACGCAGGCGCGTCTCCTCGCCCACATCGGTGTATTCGTTGAGCGGGAACGGCGGGGTTTCCGCTTCGTTCAGCACTTCCAGCTCGTAACCCAGTACTTCGATGGCGCCGGACGCCATGTTGGCATTGCGCGCACCCTCAGGACGCAGGCGCACCTTGCCGGTGATCTTCACCACGTACTCGCTGCGCACGCGGTCGGCCTTGGCGAAGGTGTCGGCACGATCCGGATCGAACACCACCTGAGCCAGGCCTTCGCGATCGCGGATGTCGAGGAAGATCACGCCACCGTGGTCACGACGACGGTGAACCCATCCACACAGGGTGATTTCCTGGCCATCCAGGCTTTCGTTCAACTGGCCGCAATAGTGGCTGCGCATCATGATCGGGTTCGCTTCTCTGATCGGTTCTGAATTCGTCGACATCGCCTGCCATTTGGGCAAAGCGCCTGAGCCGCACGCGTGAAAAGGGCGGAATTATATAGCCTTTATCGACAGGACGCAGCACGTGATATGCGCCATCCCCCCAGTAAAAGAGGTGAACCCGATGCGCTGCGATTGATTCAAAGCATGGCCGTCATTGAGACGAACTCGGAGCATGTGACGAACGGTCATGATAGGCTTTTTGCCATCGATTCTTTACCCATTGGCCCAATCAGGAGAGCAACCATGGAAATCAATATCGGTATCGCCGAACAGGACCGCGAAGCCATCGCCGAGGGCCTGTCGCGCCTGCTCGCGGACACTTACACCCTGTACCTCAAGACCCACAACTTCCACTGGAACGTTACCGGTCCGATGTTCAACACCCTGCACCTGATGTTCGAAACCCAGTACACCGAACTGGCACTGGCCGTCGACGCCATCGCCGAGCGCATTCGCGCCCTGGGCTTCCCGGCACCGGGCACCTACGCAGCCTACGCGCGCCTCTCCTCCATCAAGGAAGAAGAAGGCGTACCGAGCGCCGACGAGATGATCAAGCTGCTGGTGCAGGGCCAGGAAGCGGTGGTGCGCACTGCGCGCGGTATCTTCCCACTGCTCGACAAGGTCAGCGACGAGCCGACCGCCGATCTGCTGACTCAGCGCATGCAGGTCCACGAAAAAACCGCGTGGATGCTGCGCAGCCTGCTGGCTGCCTGATCGCTCCGCCAACAGGGCTGCCACGGCAGCCCTGTTTCGTTTCAGCCCGCCACAACCGCTGCATAGCGCCGCCCATTTGAGTAGCCCTTCTCTTTGCTGTTAAATACGCCCCGTGCCGCCATCCCGACTCATGGGCCGGCGCATAGGCTGGCCCTCCCGAACCTTAATCGCCCTTACGTCACGGCAAATCGCGTGGAGCCAGCTGTTCTTGGCGATCCTTTTATCGAGTGAGTGCGTTGAACATGTTTAAAATCGTCCACCTGCTGGTGGGGCTGTCGGCCCTGCTGTTATCCATAGCCCCCGGCCTAAACGACGGCCAGTCGTTCCTGCAACACCCCGATGCGCTGTGCCTGGCACTCTTTGGCTTTCTCAACCTGCTGCTGGCTACGCAGTTTCCGCTGTGGCACAGCAATGCCCGTCAACATCTGCAAAACCTGGCGTGCGCCCTGCTGATCCTCGGCACTTTGCTGCAAGCGCTGATTCTGCTTGCTCCCTTGCCGCTCATCGCCGAGCAACCTGCGCTGCTGTTCAGCCTGCTGATCATCTCTCTGGCCGTTGCCCTGCACCTGGGCACCAACCTGCGCTTTGACAGAAAGAAGTCCATACCGCAGCAAGACCTGGGCGATCGCGAAACCGGCACCGTGAAGTGGTTCAACACCTCGAAAGGGTTCGGCTTCATTTCCCGCGATGCTGGCGAGGACATCTTCGTGCACTTCCGTGCGATCCGCGGCGAAGGTCACCGCGTCCTGGTGGAAGGCCAGCGCGTGGAGTTTTCCGTGATGCAGCGCGACAAAGGCTTGCAGGCTGAAGACGTGATCGCGGCGCTGCCAACCCGGCGCTGACACGTCAGCCAACGAAAAGCCCCGCGATGCGGGGCTTTTTCATTCAAGCTATCCCGTCCTGAATAAGGTTTACACCTTCTACCCGAGAATCCGGAGATTCCGATGGAGCAAGGTGTTAAGCGTACGCAGCGTGATTACTCGCTGACTTTTAAATTGGCGGTGGTCGACCAGATCGAAAAAGGCGAGTTGACCTACAAGCAGGCTCAAGAGCGCTATGGTATCCAGGGCCGGCCCACTGTTTTGGTATGGTTGCGTAAGCATGGTCGGCGGGATTGGAGTCAGGGGGCCTCGATTCGAGCCGATAGGAGCCGGGCCGTGACCGATTCCAAAAAACTGACGCCTGAGCAACGCATCAAGGAACTGGAGCAGCAACTGCAGTTCATGAGCCAGAAGGCCCAGTTCTTCGAGTCGGTAGTCGATGTGCTGAGGAAGGACTACGGTGTTTCAATCGTAAAAAAGCGACCCGGCAAGTCGTCTCGCAAGGACAAGCCCAAGGGCTGACCGTCGTCAGGGCTTGTCAGTTTCTTTCTATCAGTCGCCAGGCTTACTACAAGCACAACCGTGCGACGGACCAACGCGCTACGCAGAGTAAGTTGATCGCGTCTTATGTCCAGCGGCTAAGGCTTCGCCAGCCGAGGATCGGCACGCGAAAGTTGCATTACCTTCTGCATTGCCAGCCCAATAACAGCCTAAAGGTCGGACGCGACCGGCTATTCAAGATATTGGCTGAGTACCGCCTGCTGGTACTGCCCAAGCGCGCGTATCACAAGACCACGCAGAGCTATCACCGTTTTTATCGGCACCCGAACCTGCTCAAGTAGGGAGCTGAACAGGTTAAGGCGCAGGCGCCCGAGCATGTCTGGGTGGCGGATATCGCCTATCTGCCGGCTCGAAGCGGCCCGCTATATCTGAGCCTGGTTACGGATGCGTACTCCCGAAAAATTGTCGGTCATCACGTCCATGAGGGCTTGCATGCAGAGTCCGTGGTAGTCGCGTTCAGGCAAGCGCTAAAAGGACGCCAGGGTAGCCAAGCACTCGTTCATCACTCAGATCGGAGAGCCCGTATTGCTCGGCGCTCTATCAGGCTCTGCACAAACACCACGGCGTGCAGTGTTCGATGACCGATGGCTACGATTGCTATCAGAACGCACTGGCGGAGCGGGTCAATGGAATTCTGAAGAACGAACTGCTGCTGCGCAGCCCCGATGATTTGCAGCAGGCTAGATCGATGATCAGTGATGCAGTCAGGGTCTATAACACGGAGCGGCCACATCTGGCCCTGAAATACAAAACGCCCGATGCAGTGCATCGGGCGTTGTAGATACCGCAAAATCTAGCTGAAACGGTGTAAACCTATTTCAGGACTGGACAAGCGGCCGCCATTAATAATGAGGCGGTGGCGCCTCGTCCTGCGACGGGCTGAACGGATTCACTTCTTCCTGACGCTTGGCCAGCGCCTGCATCTGCACCTGCAGGCGCTCGATCAATTTCTGCTGCTCCACCAAGGCATCATTGAGTGCCTGGATGGTGTCGTCCTGAAAGGCCTGGCGACTTTCCAGCTCGACGATACGCTCCTCAAGCCCGCTCATTCAGACCTCACCCGCCCGATAATACCCCGGCATGACCGAACACAACCTGTCTCGCAGGGCGGCGACCTGCTGCTGGTCATAGGGTTTGGCCGGGTGACACCCCCAAACCGGAGCTGGCCAAGCGTCATCACTTCGGTAACGAACGATCACATGCATATGCAACTGGCTGACGACGTTACCCAGTGTGGCGATATTGATCTTGTCGGCTTCGAACGCATCCTTGAGCACTTCGCCCATCAAGGCAGTCTCCGCCCACAACGCCTGTTGATCCTCGGCACTCAGCTGGAACACTTCACTGACATCCTCGCGTCGCGGCACCAGAATGAACCAGGGGTAACGGGCATCGTTACTCAGCAGTACGCGGCTCAATGGCAGATCGCCCAGCACGAAGGTGTCTTGCTGCAGGCGCGAATCCAGTACGAACATTTGCTCACCTCATTTCAAAGGGCCGCCCATTCGATCGGCAACCCATAGCCGCGGCAGGATACCCCGCAAGGCCTCGAAAATTAACCCTGGACAAGACGCACCAAAAAAGCGCGCCACACTGCAAATTTACGCACCATATTGTTTCCCAAAGTAAACATTACACAGCGCTTCAATTCGACAAGTAAAAGTCATTATCAACAAAATGCGGATATAAATAGCAACCTACTAAAAAGCACACTAACAAGCATGCAGAAAACCTGATGATTAAGTCGATAATCTGTACTTTTCGAGCCAGCCAAGTGCATAAGGGCCATTATTCACGTGCCTCTCAGGGTTTTGAGCACGGCTTTTGCTTATAAGCTCGCAACGCTCCCGAATGGGGCCATGGGGTAACGCTTCAAGGCCCTGTTGTAGAGCTGTAAATCGTTGGATGGCACTAAGCAGGCAGAGCTTGCCTGATTGCGACCCGAGGCTTGCGCTTAGCGACAGACGCACGGATTGCAACGAAATGGATAGATCGAAACTATCGCCAATACAAAGTGCCGTGCTATAAGTTCCATCCGACACAAAAAGAAATAGAGCTGCTCGCCATAACAACCTTACTGAGCAGCGGAAGTACTCTTCTAAACCAAAGGAGCAAATCACGATGCGAGTGATGAAGTGGAGCGTAATCGCCCTGGCTGTGGCCGCGGGTACCTCTCAGATGGCAGTGGCTTCGGAGCAATCCGAGTCCAAGGGTTTCGTTGAAGACAGCACCCTGTCGCTCCTGGCGCGCACCATGTACTACAACCGCGATGCCCGTAATGGTGCATCCCGCGGTACCGAAGGGAAAGGTTACTCCGAGGAGTGGGGCGCCAGCGCCCGTGCGCTGTTCGAATCCGGCTTTACCCAAGGCACAGTAGGTTTTGGTGTCAACGCTTATGCTGGCGCGCTGTGGCAGCTGGACACTGGTGGCGGCCGCCGTGGTGTAGGCATGTTCCCGGAAAACGAAGGCAAAGATCTGACCATTGCTAACGCCGCGGTCAAAGCACGCTTCTCCAGCACCACACTGACCTACGGCTCGCAGCTGCCCGCCCTTCCGGTTCTGGCCTATGATGACGGCCGTCTGCTGCCGGAAACCTTCGAAGGCACAATGATCACCAGCAAGGAGATCGAAGGCCTTGAACTGAATGCCGGGCGTTTCACCGCCTACAACACCATGCGTCAGTCCGGCCGCGACAGCGGCGGCCTGAAGTCTATCGATGTAATTGGTGGCTCCTACGCGATTACTGATGACTTCAGCGCTGCGCTTTACTACAGCGACCTGGAAGATCAGTACAAGCGTAAATACGCCAACCTGAACTACAACCTGCCGCTGACCGAAGAACAAGCGCTGGGCTTTGATTTCAACATCTACAAGAGCGATTACAACCGTCAGGTTGGCGGTGGCGACAACACCATTTGGAGCCTGGCAGCCAAGTATAGTGTTGGCGCTCATGCCTTCATCCTGGCCCACCAACGCAACACCGGCAGCCAAGGATTCAACTACGGTAACGGTGATGGTGGCGGCGCAATCTTCGTAGCCAACAGCTTTCTGTCCGACTTTAACCTGGAAGACGAGCGCTCCTGGCAGGCCAGCTACGAGCTGGACTTCGCCACTTTCGGCGTTCCGGGCCTGAGCTTCAAAACTGCGTACATTTGGGCTGACAACATCACCTCTCGAGAAGACGGCGTGATTACCAACACCAATGGCAAAGAACACGAATTCTTTAACCAGGTGAAATATACCGTCCAGAGCGGCGCGGCTAAGGATCTGTCCTTCCGCCTGCGCGCTTCGGTACTGCGTGCCAACTCTGAGGTTAGCGATGTCAACATCGACGACACCAACGAAGTCCGCTTCTACGTAAACTACCCGCTCAGCGTTCTGTAATCTCGCGCAAGCCTGATAGCAGTTCAAAAACCCGGCTTCGGCCGGGTTTTTTATTGCACATGCCACCCCCAGTTTGCCCCTCGCTCAGCGGCTTGCCCAACAAACCGCAGACAGCCCCGCGCGCAAGCCGCCAGCGGATCAACGCATTCAACCGGCAGCACTTCGCATCCTGTACGCCACCAGCCACGCGCCGTACAATGCCGAGCCATAAAAATCCCTTTGCAACCGACAGAACGGCCCATCATGCGTACCAGTCAGTTCCTGCTTTCGACCCTCAAAGAAACGCCCTCCGATGCGGTGGTGATCAGTCATCAGCTGCTGCTGCGTGCCGGCATGATCCGCAAGCTCGCCTCCGGCCTGTACACCTGGCTGCCAATGGGCCTGCGTACCCTGCGCAAGGTGGAAAGAATCGTGCGTGAAGAGATGGATGCCGCTGGTGCACTGGAGGTGCTGATGCCCGCCATCCAGCCTGCCGAGCTGTGGCAGGAGTCGGGTCGCTGGGTGCAATACGGCCCGGAACTGCTGCGCGTCAAGGATCGCCACGACCGCGAATTCTGCGTAGGGCCTACCCACGAGGAAGTGATCACCGATCTGGCCCGCAACGAGCTGAACAGCTACAAGCAGCTGCCGCTGAACCTGTACCAGATCCAGACCAAGTTCCGCGACGAGATCCGTCCGCGTTTCGGCCTGATGCGTGGCCGCGAGTTCATCATGAAGGACGCCTACTCCTTCCATGCCGACCAGGCCTCCCTGCAGCAGACCTACGACCGCATGCACCAGGCCTATTGCAATATCTTTACCCGCCTGGGCCTGAACTTCCGCCCGGTAGTGGCGGACAACGGCTCCATCGGCGGCGCCGGTTCCCACGAATTCCACGTGCTGGCCGAGTCCGGTGAAGACGATATCGTCTTCAGCAACGCTTCCGATTACGCCGCCAACATCGAGAAGGCCGAAGCCATTCCTCGCGAGTGCGCCCGCCAGGCGCCGAGCGAAGAGCTGCGCCTGGTCGACACTCCGAACGCCAAGACCATCCAGCAACTGGTCGATGGCTACGACCTGCCCATCGAGCGCACCATCAAGACGCTGATCGTGCGTGCCGAAGAAGAAGGCAAGCTGATCGCGCTGATCGTTCGTGGCGATCACGAGCTGAACGAGATCAAGGCCGCCAATCAGCCTGGCGTCGCCAGCCCGCTGGTAATGGCCTCGGATGCCGAACTGCGCGAAGCCATCGGTGCCGGCGCAGGCTCCCTGGGCCCGCTGAACCTGCCGCTGCCGATCATCATCGATCGCTCGGTGGAACTGATGAACGATTTCGCGATTGGCGCCAACATCGACGACAAGCACTACTTCGGCGTCAACTGGGAACGCGACCTGCCGGTACCGACCGTCGCCGACCTGCGCAACGTGGTGGCTGGCGACCCGAGCCCGGATGGCAAAGGCACCCTGGAAATCAAGCGCGGCATCGAAGTCGGGCACATCTTCCAGCTGGGCACCAAGTACAGCGAAGCGATGAACTGCCAGGTGCTGGGCGAGAACGGCAAGCCGGTCGTGCTGAGCATGGGCTGCTACGGCATTGGCGTATCTCGCGTGGTGGCCGCCGCCATCGAGCAGAATAGCGACGAGCGCGGCATCATCTGGAACGATGCCCTGGCGCCCTTCCAGATTGCCCTGGTTCCGCTGCGCTACGAAACCGACGCGGTACGCGAGGCGACCGACAAGCTGTACAGCGAGCTGACCGCAGCCGGCTTCGAAGTTTTGCTCGATGACCGTGACAAAAAGACCAGTCCGGGCATCAAATTCGCAGACATGGAACTGATCGGCATTCCGCATCGCATCGTGGTCAGCGACCGCGGCCTGGCCGAGGGTAACCTGGAGTACAAGAGCCGCCTGGAAACCGAGGCTCAGCCAGTCGCCGTCGGCGAGATCCTGTCGTTCATCCAGAACCGTATCCGCCGCTGACCCGCAAAGAGCCGTCATGTTCAAGCGAAGCACCCTACGCCTTCTCGGCGCCACCACCTGTGGCGCCTTCTTTCTCGCTGGCTGCGCCAATCATCTGCCGCAGCGCAGCGAGCATGAGGAACGTGTCGAACGCAAACTGCTGAGCCACAGCCTGCAGATCGACGTGGGGCAGCCCGAAGTGCTCGAGCTGCCCCAGCGCAGGGTGCGCGTGCATGAGCAGAAGGTCTTCGAGGTGACGCCATTCGAAGTCACCCGCCATTACGACCGCTACACGCCTTACCAGCCGTGGCGCGAGATTTATGAAATCCCTTTGGGCGCGGTAGCCATCGTCGGCGGCGTCGGCGCCAACGTGCTCAACGTGGTCGCGCTCGGGCGCATTCCTGACACCGCCACCAAGGATTGGATCAGCTATGGCGTGGCGGGCATCAATCCGTTCATGAACGTCGAATCCAATGGCCGCTCCCAGCAGAACCTGGCCGGCATCGACGAAAAGCGCCAGGAAACCCGCACGGACTACTCCAGCCTGCCCTGGGCCGAACGCCCCGTGACCATCAAGGCTGGCGCGCAAACCCACGAGCTGCTCACCGACCGCAATGGCGTGCTGCGCCTCAACCTGCTCGATGGCCCGTTCGCTGACCAGGACATCGCACGCGTCGGCACCCTGCTGCTGACCGTGACCGACGAGCAGGACGCCACCAGCGCCGAAGCGACCTTGCCGGTCAGCCGCACCCTGCGCGGCAAGCTGCGCGAAGCCCATGACCTGATCTATGACGACCTCGAGGGGGCCGAAGTCGAACAATGGGTGCATCGCGTCAAGCGCCTGTCCGACCTGGGACTCGAAGAAGAAGCCAGCGAGCTGGAGCAGAGCCTGATCGAACTGACCCGCAACGACCCGGAGCTGCAGGCCGAGTTTCTCCGTTCGCTGACCCAGAACGCCGGTCGCCTCGCCGCCGATCCCGGCGAAGACTAGACACCTAGCGCTGCACGACGAACCCTTGAGTGTCCTCGACCGGGCGCTCCTGCAACGTCACCGCAAGCACGCGGGAACTGGGCGGCCCACATTCTAGCCATTTGGCCAACGAGCGGACCGCATCGCTTTCACCTTCGAACAGAGCCTTCACGCGACCGTCAGGCAGATTGCGCACCCAGCCCGATAGCTGCAAGCGCGTGGCCTCTGCGGCCGTACTCTGGCGAAAGCCGACACCCTGCACGCGCCCCTCGATATACCCGTGCAGACAAACGCTGGCCATGGGATCAGCTCTCCTGGCGCAGCGCTGCCAGCCGCGCTTTGAGGCCTTCGGCGTCCTGCTCGCCGAGCAGTCGCTCACGCACCTTGCCCTGTTCGTCGACGATGTAAGTGACCGGCAGCGCATCACTGGGCGGCAATCCGTAACGCTCCGCGGGGTCCTTGGCCAGCACCGTGAACTCGATGCCCAGCGCCTCGGCCGCCTTGCTGAGCTCCTCGCCCTGCAGGCCATCGAAGTTCACGCCGAACACACCGACCGACTGTTTCTCCAGCTCCGGCGCCAGGGCGTTCAACTCGGGGATCTCGGAGCGACAGGGGCCGCACCACTCGGCCCAATAATTGATAACCAGCCACTGGCCTTCAAGGCGCTCAACCGCTACCTTCTGCCCATGCTGGTCGACACCGACGTCATCCGTGCAACCTGCCAGCACCGCGCCGGCGATGAGCACCATCATGAGCCGAATGACTGACGGAAGTCGCTTTACCATGGAAATGGTCCTCGTACCGATAAGGTTGCTATGACACTGGATGCACTGCAGCTCGATGTACCCGACGTTCTCGACGCGGACCCGCTCGACCAGGCAACCCTGGTCAGCAGCCTGAGCGCGGCTCGCCAACTGCCAGCAGAGGCTGGCCTGCTGGAGCTGAGCGCCCTGCTCGCACGCCTCAATCGCAGCGCGATGACCTTACTCGAAAGACAGCGGGCGCTGCAAAATTTCAGCGATGAGTATCGCCACTATAGTGCGCAGCACTCTGCTGCGGCAGCCGCCGAGCAAACGCAGCTGTGCAGCGAGCTCGCCATCGGCTACAAGCGCCTGCTGCTGCAGATACTGCAGGGCCACAAGCCCTCACAGCCGCACCTGGCCTGGTGCCTGTACATGGCTCAGCACTTCATCGCCCAGACTCTGCTGCGGCATTTTCAGCAATACCGTGAGCCGGATGCCGCCCTGTGGCGCGACAGCCATCTGCTGTACTGGCTGGGCGAGCGTCATGGCTGCCTCGACGAACCGGTAGCGGCAGCATTCACCCCCACGCCCGCCGACACCTTGCGCGGGCTCTATCAGCAGACACTGCTGCTGGCGCTGAGCAATCCCCCGCACCTGCATCCGGATGAATGCCTGCGGCTGTTCGCCGCCCTGGCGCCGCTGGCCGCCCTCGCCCGCCTGCTGCCGTGGGACACGGAGGACAAATCCGAAGGCCCGCTCATCGACCTGCAACGTGCGCAGGCGTGTCTGACCTACCAGCAACGCCCACAGGCAGGCAGCGAAACCCTGCGGCGCCTGGAGTTGGGTGCGCTGCTCGTCGCACTCGGCGAGCCCGCGCCACTGCGCAGCGCGGGAGAGCGTGACCTGCTCGAACGCGTGCATCATCACTGGCTGGGTACCGACCAGCGCCGCCACTCGCGTACTCCGCAACAAGCCGATTGCCGGCTGGCCATCGGCATCCCGGCCATCCACGCGCAGCTTCTGGAGCATCGGCCGCAATGCACACCAGCGCAGATTCTCGATATCGGCCCGGGCGGTGCCCGCCTGCTGTGCCCCGCGCACGCCGCCCACAGCTTGCCGATCGGCCAACTGGTGCTGCTGATCGCCGACAGCGACGTACTGGCATTGGTGTGCTGGCGTCACCTCAATAGCGAAGGTCTTCACCTGGGCCTGCGTTATCTGAAGGGTCTGGCACAGCCGACCTGGCTCAGACGCGCCCCCAGCAGCCAGCCGCACCTGGGTATCCTGCAGAGCACGCCCAAACCACGGGAGGGCTGGCACCATGGCCTATGGGTGCCGCATAACCAGTTCAGCGATGGCGAAAACCTGTGGCTGCAGCTGCCCAACGCGGTCAACCAGAACCGCCTGCAGCTGCCCGCCTGCAACCTGGCCAGCGCCACGGTAAGCCGCCATCCCCTGGAACTGCCCTGATTGAGAACTCGATCACGCGCAAGGGTGGTCTGGCGCACAGTTTGCTCGAGAGCATCCTTCTTATACTTCCCCGCTGACGTTCTTCGCCAGCCAGGGAATTCGCATGCCTAACGCCCACGACACACTGATCGGCCAAGTACCCGCACACCTCATCCAGAGCGCTCACCTGCAACTGACCGACTATGACGGGCGGGTCGCGGAGTTCAACGTGGCCGCCTGGCTGCACCTGCCAGGCCAGGCAGGCAGCCTGGTATCCCTGCAGATTCGCTATCGCGATGGGGATCAACTGCGCTCGATCAATCTGGATCACGCCAAGGTAGGCGTACAGGACAGGATCCTGCTTTCCGGCGTCGCGCGGCTGCCGGTGACTCAGCGTATCGAAGACATGCAGATACGCCTGCGCTCGGCGCAGTCCCAGGTCGAAGTGAAAGTCGAAGAACTTTTCGTGCAGGCCGCCGAGCCCACGATTGCGCAGACGCGCGCCAATCAGGCCAACGCCTGACCAATTCTCGCCGGCGACTCACACGGCTCGTGCGCCGTCTCGCCCGTTACCGGAACATCATCCACTGTGCCTGCCAGCGACTCGGGCCAGCTGCCAAAGCGCAGCCCGGTGATCCGGTTGAGGTTCTCCAGCGCCCGCTCGCTATCACGCGCATGGAGCATCACGACCTTGGAGGATGGTTCTGACATTGCACGTACTCTTGATGGTGTGAGACCGACTGCTCGTAGCATAGCCAGAAACATGCCACGTTACTGACGCCAACACGCCGGCACACCGAGATGGCACCTAGCTATCAACCTTACATCTTCGAGTGACGATAAACGTCACTTCCTGTCACTGCCCTGCCCCTCCAGCCAGTGGGTCAGGCTGTCACCGAACAACAGGCTTTGCTCTTCGTGCAGGCGCTTTAACGCTTCACGCAGTGCCGGATACCAGGGCTCATCCAGTTCGTCGGGCAGCTGGCTCAAATGTGGCAATGGCCAGGGGCTGCGCTCGAACAATTGCTGCAGCGAATAATGGGACAGATCACGACTGAGCATCCAGCTATCGCCCCCGGTGCTGGCCACCAGGCGCTGGCTTTCCAGAAAGCTCAAGACCTCCTCCCACTCATGCTCGGGCAACAACCAGCCCTGGCGCTGTATATCGCGGTGGCGAACCTTGAGCCCGGTGCGCTGGCGCGCGTGGAACACCCGCAGGATGCCCAGCAACACCAGCGCCCTGGGCATCGCCCGCTTGCGCCATTGATGGGAAACGCCGAGATTGCACACCAGCTCGGCTCCCAGCAGCACGATCAGCCAGCACAAGAAGATCCACAGGAGAAACAGCGGCACCGTGGCGAAGGCCCCATAGATCAGCTGATAGCCTGGGAAGAAACGCACGTAAAAACCGAAGATGGCCTTGGCCAGCTCCAGCAATATCGCCGTGAACAAACCGCCCCACAGGGCGTGGCGCAACGGTACCCTGGCGTTAGGCACCGCCGCGTACAGCAGGGTGAACGCCGCAACGCTGAACAAAAGAGGCGTGAAGTGCAGCAACGTCTGGGCACCGACCACAGCATCCGGCCCGCTGAGCAGCGACAGCGAGGCGACGTAGGTGCTGATCGCGAAGCCGGCACCCAGCAGCATCGGCCCGAGGCTGAGAATCGCCCAGTACAACAGGAAGGTGGCGATACCGCGACGCGGCTGGCGCACCCGCCAGATGGTGTTGAAGGTGCGCTCGATGGTGACCAGCATCCAGAAGGCGGTGACCGCCAGCACCGCCACCCCGATCCAGGTCAGTTGCCGCGCCTGGGTGGTGAAATTGCGCAGGTACTCCTGCAGCGTCTCGCCGGCAGACGGCACGAAATTATGAAAGATGAACGCCTGGATCTGCTCGCCAGTTCCCTGGAATGCCGGTACCGCGGAAAGCACGGCAAAGGTCACCGTCATCATCGGCACCACGGCGAACAGCGTGGTATAGGTCAGCGCCGCCGCGTTATCGGCACCGCGATTGTCGAAGAAGCGCTGCCAGAGGAATCGCCAGAATTCGAGCCAATCGTGCAAACGCTGCTGCATACCCACCTCACAAGGGCAGTCGGAAACGTGCGCATCATCCTCAGGCCGACGCCACCGGGGTCGCAAGCAATGCAGACGAGCGGAAGAAACTGGCCACAAGCCATTGTGACCGACGCATTACAGACGCTGGCTCGACACTTAGGTTCGCCCTGATTGCCGCACCCCGTTCAGCGCGAGCCGCCGACGCGGTTAGAATAGCCGCCATCTGCCGCCAGAAGCGACGACCGCCATGACTGAATTGACGCTTTATCACAACCCGCGCTGCTCGAAATCCCGCGCTGCTCTGCAGCTCCTCGAAGAACGCGACCTGCAACCGGTGGTGGTGCATTACCTCGACACCCCGCCCAGCGCCGCACAATTACGTGAGGTGCTGGAGAAACTCGGCCTGCCGCCCCGCGGACTGCTGCGCAGCGGCGAGGTCGAGTATCGCGAGCTCGGCCTGGCCAACCAGGCGCTGAGTGACGAGCAACTGATCGCAGCCATGGCCGCCCATCCACGCCTGATCGAACGACCGATCCTGATCGCCGGGGATCGCGCCGTGATCGGTCGACCGCCGGAAAACATCCTGGAGCTGCTGCCATGACCACACCTTATGTTCTGGTGCTGTACTACAGCCGCCACGGCGCCACCGCCGAGATGGCCCGTCATATCGCCCGTGGCGTGGAAATGCAGGGCCTCGAAGCGCGCCTGCGCACCGTGCCGGCGGTTTCCGCCGAATGCGAAGCGGTCGCCGACAGCATTCCCTCCGAAGGCGCCCCCTACGCCAGCCTCGACGATCTGAAGAACTGCGCCGCTCTGGCGCTGGGCAGCCCGACGCGCTTCGGCAACATGGCCGCGCCCATGAAGTATTTTCTCGACGGCACCAGCAACCTGTGGCTGACCGGTAGCCTGGTCGGCAAGCCCGCAGGCGTCTTCACCTCCACCGCCAGCCTGCACGGCGGCCAGGAGAGCACGCTGCTGTCGATGCTGCTGCCGCTGCTGCACCACGGCATGCTGGTCGCCGGCCTGCCCTACAGTGAATCCGCGCTGGTCGAAACCCGCGGAGGTGGCACGCCCTATGGCGCCAGTCACCATGCCGGCGCCGATGGCAAGCGTGCCCTGGATGAGCATGAGATCACCCTGTGCCGCGCTCTCGGTCAGCGGCTGGCGAGCATCGCCCTTAAACTGAGCGACGGCCGTGGCTAAAGCCGCCAGAGCGCTGCCGGAGGTGGACTGGCTGCTGCCGCGCCTGCGCATCAGTCGCTACCTGAGCCTGGCCAGTTTCCTGGCGCTGGCGGCGCTGCTGCTGATCTGGAACCTGGGCTACGCCGCCGTTCCCAATGCACTGCTGTGGGCAGTACTGGCCTTCCAGCTGTTGCCGTTGCTGCTGCTTGCCCCCGGCCTCATCGGCGGCAACCCACGCACCCACTCGTGGGCCTGCTTCGTGGTGAACCTGTATTTCATCCAGGGCGTGCTGGCCGCGTTCGATCCCTCCAAGCGGCTGTTCGGCTGGCTGGAAATCCTGCTCAGCCTGACGCTATTCATCAGCGCGCTGCTGTATACGCGCTGGTGCGCGCAGTACCAGCGTATAGGCAGCGTTGGCGAAAGACCTGAAGAGTAGAAGTTGTCCGGGACGGCTCCGGGCTACCAGTCCAGGGTTTCCTTGAGGAAGGGAATGGTCAGCTTGCGCTTTTCCTGCAGCGAAGCCTGATCCAGGCGTTCGAGCAAATCGAACAGCGCGTTCATGCTGCGCTCGCCGCGGGTGAGGATGAAACGCCCCACGTCGTCACTCATGTGCAGGCCGCGCCGCGACGCTCGCAGCTGCAGGGCACGCAGCTTGTCCTCGTCGGACAGTGACTGCAGCTGGAACACCAGGGCCAGGGTCAGGCGCGACTTGAGGTCGGGCAGCTTGATCGACAATTCCCGGGGCGACGCGTTGGCGGAGAGCAGCAGACGGCGACCGCTATCGCGCAGGCGATTGAACAGGTGGAAGAGCGCTTCTTCCCAGGCGCGCTGGCCGGCAGCAGCCTCCAGGTCATCCAGGCAGACCAGCTCGAACTGCTCCAGATTATCGAGAATCGCCGGCCCGTACTGCACCACCTCGGCCAGCGGCAGGTAGACGGCGCGCTCGCCGAGCTGCTCGAAGCGCAGGCAGGCCGCCTGCAACAGGTGGCTGCGCCCGACGCCCTCGCCACCCCACAGGTAGATCAGGCTCTCCGTCCAGCCCGCCTCGGCCTCGCACAGACGCTCCACGTACCCAAGGGCAGCGGCATTGGCGCCCGGGTAGTAATTGGCGAAGGTGGCGTCGTCGCGCAGACGCACACCCAGGGGCAGTTGAATCGGCTTCATGCTGGAGAGGATGGCTCGTCGGAGCCCGCTTGGCGCTCTGAATAAAGGTGGCGCAGTTTATACCCTTGGCGGCCGCCTGTCATTGCCGCACTTTCCAAGGCAATACAACAGGTTAGCCGCCCGCGGCAGGTCTCAACGCGCTTTGCGGCCCGGCTTTGGCTGAACCGGAGCCTGCCCCGCGTAGGCGTCGGACTGCTTGTACAGCTCGTGCACGTGGCGCAGCAGCACCATGATCACCGCCGCCACCGGCAGCGCCACCAGGATGCCGGTGAAGCCGAACAGCTGGCCGCCGGCCATGATCGCGAAGATCACCGCTACCGGGTGCAGGCCGATTCGGTCGCCGACCAGCAGCGGCGTCAGCAGCATGCCTTCGAGCAGTTGGCCGACCACGAACACGCTGGCAATCATCAACAGCGGATAAGGATCGCCGCCGAACTGGAACAGCCCCGCCAGCAGCGCACTGCCGATGCCCACCACCACACCGAGGTACGGCACGATGCTCGCCAGGCCAGCCAGCAGGCCGATCAACAGCCCCAGTTCGAGGCCGATGGCCATCAGGCCGACCGCATACATCGCACCGAGCGCCAGCATTACCAGAAGCTGACCGCGCAGGAACGCGCCGAGCACCTCGTGGCATTCACCGACCAGCTTCACCACCACGCCCTCGTTGTCGCGCGGTACCAGGCCGCGCAGCTTGCTGACCAGCAGGTCCCAATCGCGCATCAGGTAGAAGCTGACCACCGGAATCAGTAACAGGTTGGCCACCCAGGCCACCAGGGCCAGGCTCGACGCGGTGACCTGCGACAGCACCAGCCCGGCGATATCGGTGGTTTGCCCCAGGTGACCGGACAACGCTTTCTTCAATTCATCGAAGCGCCAGAAGCCCTCGTTCAGACCGAGCTTGACCTGAACCCATGGCAAAGCCTGGTTCTGCGCCCAGTCGAGCATCTGCGGCAGCAGTTCGTAGAGCCGTACCAGCTGCTTGCCGAGCATCGGAATCAATACCAGCAAAACCAGGGCCATCAGCAGGGTGAACAGGCCGAACACCACGATCACGCCCCAGGTACGCGACAGCTTCAGGCGCTCCAGGCGATCGACCAGCGGATCACCGAGGTAAGCGATCAGGATACCCATCAGGAATGGCGAGAGAATCGGATGCAGCACGTACAGGAAGCCGCCCAACACCAGCACGGCAGCGATCCACAGCCAGCGAGACGAAACGGGCATGCTTGATCCTCAGAAGCGAAAGTCAGTTCGGTGCGCACTCGCAAAACGACCTCGGCCATGGCCGAGGTCGTCGAAAGCGAAGCGGTTCAGTTGGCGGGCAGTCTACCAGCGAAAGTACAGAACATCGCCAGGTGCATTGACTGGCGCGGCTGGTGGTGCAGCCGGGGGCTCAACTGGCGCCTGGCTGGCATCGACAGGTGCCTGGGGCTCGGCAGGCGCCGGCGCCTCGGCGGCCAGTTCGGCAGCCGACACCTCGTGCAGCTGCAGCAGGCCCAACTGGGTGCGCAACTGCTCGGCACTGGCATTGACCTTGTAGATCAATCGGTCGGCCTGCACCGACTGCAACTGGGCGCCAAAGGGTTCGAGCACCCGCTGCAGCTCGGCGTAGCGCGACAGATCGGCACCGATGATTTCCACCGTCTGCGCCGAGCTGGCACCCGGTGCGACCACGAATCGCGGCGCCAGACGCTCGCTCACCGCCAGCAACACCGCATCGGCCAGCGCGGCCTGATCGGCGCCCTCGGCCTTGCCCTGCTCGCGCTCGTCGCCCAGCCACAACTGCCAACTGGCTTGCCACTTGCCGTCCGCTTCACTGGCGCGCACGGCCAGCAAGGCGTCGGCGCCGTAGCGCTCGGATGCCGAACGCAGCTCATCCGGATCCTTGGCGCCCAGCGCCTCCTTGGTCGCCACCAGTTGCTCGCTGAGGTCGGCCAACGGCAGGCGCAACGGCAAGCCACGGTGCTGGGCGGCCTCGCGCAGCGGCTCGGCAGCGGCCTGGCCGTCACCGACCATGTTCGCGCCGTCGACCGTCTCGTTCAGCCACCAGGCGAGAATCGCCGGGCGGTTGACGCCCCAGAGCGGCAAACCGGCCTGACGCAGGGAGCGATCGGTGGACACCGCATCGAAGTCGACCACCAGGTGATCGCCCTCGTAACCGTACTGGCTGATGATCTGCTGTGGATCCTTGCGCAACTCCGCCAGCGCCGAGCCCTTGGCCGCATCCGGCTTGCCGGTCAGGCGCAGCACCAGCGTCTCGACCGCGCGCTGCAGGGCGGCATCGCGCTCCTCGGGCTGCTGGCTGGCAACCGTTTCGCGCACCTGATAGAGGTCACTGACGGTCGCTGCAACGGTCGGCAGGCTCAAGAGTGACAGACAGAGAAGCAGGGGGCGGAAGGTCAGGCGCATGAACGGAGAACTCTCGGCTGAAGAAGGCGGCGCGCGGTAACAGGCCGTGGCGCTATACCTTAGGGGCTGTTGCCATGGCATCGCAAGCCACGCGACCACCAGCATGCAAGCATGCTCGCGTGTGACCCGCCAGGGCCGGCCAGGTTTCACGCCACCTGGCGACCCGCACTCGGCACGGTGGCTGGCCGCTGCCGGGCAAGCCTGATAAAATCGCGCGCCTTCGCAGAACGGCCCCGAGGGGCCGACGCTATTCCGACTTTCCCCTTCCAAAGGCCTGGATCTATGAGCAAGCAACCCTCCATCAGCTACAAGGACGCAGGTGTGGACATCGACGCAGGCGAAGCCCTGGTCGAACGCATCAAGGGCGTAGCCAAGCGCACCGCCCGTCCTGAAGTCATGGGTGGCCTGGGCGGCTTCGGCGCCCTGTGCGAGATCCCGGCCGGCTACAAGCAACCGGTGCTGGTGTCCGGCACCGACGGCGTAGGCACCAAGCTGCGCCTGGCGCTGAACCTGAACAAGCACGACAGCATCGGCCAGGATCTGGTCGCCATGTGCGTCAACGACCTGGTGGTCTGTGGCGCCGAGCCGCTGTTCTTCCTCGACTACTACGCCACCGGCAAGCTGAATGTCGATGTGGCCGCCACCGTGGTCACCGGCATCGGTGCCGGTTGCGAACTGGCCGGCTGCTCGCTGGTCGGTGGTGAAACCGCCGAGATGCCGGGCATGTACGAAGGCGAAGACTACGACCTGGCCGGTTTCTGCGTGGGCGTGGTCGAGAAGACCGAGATCATCGACGGTTCCATGGTCGCTACCGGCGATGCACTGATCGCGCTGCCCTCCTCGGGCCGGCACTCCAACGGCTACTCGCTGATCCGCAAGATCCTCGAAGTGTCCGGCACCGACATCGAAAACACCCAGCTCGACGGCAAGCCCCTGGCCGACCTGCTGATGGCGCCGACACGCATCTACGTCAAGCCGCTGCTGGAGCTCATCAAGAAGACCGGTGCGGTCAAGGCCATGGCCCACATCACAGGCGGCGGCCTGCTGGACAACATCCCGCGCGTGCTGCCGGACAACGCCCAGGCAGTGATCGACGTGGCCAGCTGGCAGCGCCCGGCAGTGTTCGACTTCCTGCAGGACAAAGGCAACGTCGACGAGCATGAAATGCACCGCGTGCTGAACTGCGGCGTGGGCATGGTCATCTGCGTCGCCCAGGATCAGGTCGACACCGCCCTGCAGAGCCTGCGCAGCGCCGGTGAGCAGCCCTGGGTCATCGGCCAGATCGCCGCTGCAGCCGAAGGCGCCGAGCGTGTCGTGCTGAACAACCTGAAAAGCCACTGATGCCGCGACCCTGTAACGTGGTGGTGCTGCTGTCGGGCACCGGCAGCAATCTTCAGGCGCTGATCGACAGCACCGCTGACAGCGAGAACCCGGTGCGCATCGCCGCGGTGATCGCCAACCGCAGCGACGCCTACGGCCTGCAACGCGCGCAGGCCGCCGGCATCACCACCCGGGTACTCGAGCACGGCGATTATCAGGGCCGCGACGCCTTCGACGCCGCCCTGATGGAGGCCATCGACGGCTTCGACCCGCAACTGGTCGTGCTCGCCGGTTTCATGCGCATTCTCACCCCTGCCTTCGTGCGCCACTACCATGGTCGCCTGCTGAACATTCACCCCTCACTGCTGCCACGCCACAAAGGCCTGCACACTCATCAGTGTGCGCTGGAGGCCGGCGACACCGAGCACGGCTGCAGCGTGCACTTCGTGACCGAGGAACTCGATGGTGGCCCTCTGGTCGTACAGGCAGTAATCCCGGTACATTCGCAAGACACGGCCGCCAGCCTGGCGCAACGGGTTCACGCCCAGGAACACCGGATCTACCCGCTGGCCATACGCTGGTTCGCCGAGGGGCGTTTGCACCTCACGGAGGCCGGTCCCCAGCTCGACGGTGTTGCTCTGCCGGCCACCGGTTACCCCATCAATAGCAAGGAGACTCCATGCGCCGCGCCTTAATGCTTGCCCTGGCGTTGTTCAGCCTGCCTGCCCTCGCCGCAGAGCCGAAGCCCTTCTCCGCCAGCTACACCGCCGACTGGAAACAGGTTCCCGTCAGTGGCTCCGCCGAACGCAGCCTGCAGAAGCTCGAAGACGGGCGCTGGCAGCTGGTGTTCAAGGCCTCCATGCTGGTCGCCGGCCTGACCGAGCAAAGCACCTTCTCGGTCGAAGGCGATACCTTCCTGCCGCAGAGCTACAAGTTCGAGCGCAGCGGCCTGGGCAAGAGCAAGGACGTCGAGTTCGATTTCGACTGGTCGCAGAAGCAGGTGATCGGCAGTGATCGCGGCGATCCGGTGCGCTTCCCGCTCAACCGTGGCATGCAGGACAAGTCGACCTACCAACTGGCCCTGCAGCACGACGTGGCCGCTGGCGAGAAAAGCATGAGCTATCAGGTGGTCGATGGCGACGAAATCGAAACCTACGATTTCCGCGTGCTCGGCGAAGAAGTGGTGCGCACCGCTGCCGGCCTGATCGACGCCATCAAGGTCGAGCGCGTACGCGACCCGACGCAAAGCAGCCGCAAGACCATCCTGTGGTTCGCCAAGGACTGGGATTACCTGCTGGTTCGCCTGCATCAGGTCGAGAAAGACGGCAAGGAATATCAGATCATGCTCAAGTCGGGCACCGTCGATGGCAAGACAGTGGAAGGTCGCCGCGACTGACCTGACCGCCACACACCAGAAGAACCGGGGCTTGCCCCGGTTTTTTTATGCCTGGGCTTCAGCTGCTGCCATCGAGAATTTCCACAAAAGCGAAGCGGTCGGGAACTTGTAACCAATTAATACAGTCACAAAATATGTCGTTGCTTAGCAGGCTAAGCACGAGCGCAACCGCCTTGCGCAGCATTTGTCCGGCAATACTGGAGAAATAGAATGAGCGTACTAGTAGTGACCGAGCGTGACGAACACCATATGTCCCACGAAGCCCAGGCCGAGGGCCTGCGGGTCTGGGATGTGTACCAGAACGATCAGCTGGTCGGCATCTTCCCCTCCGAGGAGGAAGCGGTCGCGTATCAGGCAGAGCTACAAGCCCATGACCATGAGGCAGCTCATTCGGAATAAATCGAAATCCCATGAAAAAGCCCGCGATCGCGGGCTTTTTCATGTCTGGAGGTTTACCACATCAGGTCGTCGGGTACCTGATAGGCCGCATACGGATCGTCCTCGTCCGGCGCCTCGGTTGGCGTGTTGAGCAGCAGCACACGCTGCGGATCACGCTCCTGAATGCGTAGCGCCGCCTCACGCGGGATCACTTCGTAACCGCCGCCATGACGCACGATGGCCAGCGAGCCGCGGCTGAGCTTGTCGCGCATCAATGCGTTGACAGGCAGGCGCTTAACCTTCTTGTCATCGACGAAGTTGTAGTAATCCTCGGTAGTCAGCTTGGGCAGGCGCGACGCCTCGATCAGTTGCTTGATCTGTGCAGCGCGGGCCTTCTGGTCGGCTTTTTCCTGCTGCTGACGATTGAGTTCCTGATCACGCGCGGCCTTCTCGGCCTTGGCCTGCTGGGCCGCGAGCTGGCTGGTCTTGTCCTCTTCAGCCTGGCCTTTCTTCACCATGCGCTGCTGTTTGTGCTGTTGCTTGCTGGCCTGCTTGACCTGCTTCTCGTTGACCAACCCGGCTTTGAGCAACTGGTCACGTAGTGAAATCGCCATAACCTACCTATGCGCAGACAATTTAACGGGATGGGGCATGCCCATCTGACTTGGGGCTTTCAGCAGCCTGACTGCCGTTCACTTTTCTTGGCCTCGCCCCACAGGGCATCGAGCTCATCCAGGGTGCAATTCTCGATGGGCCGCCCGGCTTCGCGCAATGCCTGTTCGATGAAGCGGAAGCGCCGCTCGAATTTGCCATTGGCCGCCCGTAATGCGGCTTCGGGATCGACTTTCAGGTGGCGCGCCAGATTGGTGGCGCTGAACAGCAGATCACCGATCTCCTCGGCGATGGCTTCAGGGTCGTTCTCGCTGATCGCTTCGAGCACTTCATCAAGTTCCTCGCGCACCTTGTTGAGCACCGGCAAGGCATCCGGCCAGTCGAAGCCGACGCGGGCCGCGCGGCCCTGCAGCTTCTTGGCACGGCTCAGGGCCGGCAGCACGTTCGGCACGTCATCGAGCAATGAAAGCTGCTGCGGCACCGCAGCACGCTCTGCACGCTCCTCGGCCTTGATCGCTTCCCAGCGCTGCTTGACCTCGGCTTCGCCGAGGCGCGGCTGATCGAGCGGACCATACAGATCGCCATCGGGAAATACGTGGGGGTGGCGGCGCACCAGCTTGCGGGTGATGCCATCGACCACCGCGGCGAAATCGAAGCGCCCCTCCTCCTCTGCCAGTTGGCTGTAGTAGACGACCTGGAACAGCAGGTCGCCGAGCTCGCCCGGCAGTTCGTCGAAAGCGCCGCGCTCGATGGCGTCGGCCACTTCGTACGCTTCCTCGAGGGTGTGCGGCACGATGCTGGCGTAGGACTGCTTCAGGTCCCATGGGCAGCCATGCTGCGGGTCGCGCAAGCGCGCCATCAGGTTGAGCAGGTCAGGGAGTTGGTACATAAAGGGTCCAGTGAATGCGGGCACGAGGTTCGTCACCTCGCGCCCGTTTACGACTCAGGGCGCGCGATGGCGGCGCGCCTCGATGATATTGGGCAGTTGCGACAGGCGGCCCAGCAGCCTGCCCAACGCGTCCAGCCCCGGAATTTCCACGGTCAGCGACATCGACGCCGTGTTGTCTTCCTTGTTCGAGCGGGTATTGACCGCCAGCACGTTGAGCTTCTCGTTGAGCAGCATCTGCGTCACGTCGCGCAGCAGACCGGAACGGTCGTAGGCGCGAATGATGATGTCCACCGGGTAGGTCTGCACCGGCACCGGCCCCCAACTGACCTGGATGATCCGCTCCGGCTCGCGGCTGCCGAGCTGCAGCACCGCCGCACAATCCTGGCGGTGAATGCTGACGCCGCGGCCCAGGGTGATGTAACCAACGATGGGGTCGCCCGGCAGCGGCTGGCAGCAGCCGGCCATCTGAGTCATCAGGTTGCCTACGCCCTGGATCTGGATGTCGCCGCGCTTGCCCGGTTTGAAGCCCTGAGCCTTGCGTGGGATCAGTTCGAGCTGCTCGTTGCCGCGCTCCGGCTCGACCAGCTGCTGAGCCAGGTTGACCAGCTGCGCCAGACGCAGATCCCCAGCGCCCAGGGACGCGAACAGATCCTCGGCGGTGCGCAGGTTGGCCTTTTCGGCAAGCTTCTCGAAGTCCACCGGCGGCAAGGCGACGCGGGCCAGTTCACGCTCGAGCATGGTCTTGCCGGCGGCGACGTTCTGGTCGCGGTCCTGCAGTTTGAACCAGTGGACGATCTTCGCCCGCGCCCGCGAGGTGGTCACGTAACCCAGGTTGGAGTTCAGCCAGTCACGGCTCGGCGTGCCTTGCTTGCTGGTGATGATTTCCACCTGCTCGCCGGTCTGCAGGCTGTAATTGAGCGGCACGATGCGCCCGTTGATCTTGGCGCCGCGGCAGTTATGGCCGATCTCGGTGTGTACGCGGTAGGCGAAGTCCAGCGGCGTGGCGCCCTTGGGCAAATCGATGGCGTGACCGTCCGGGGTGAACACGTAGACCCGATCCGGCTCGATATCGACGCGCAGTTGCTCGGCCAGGCCACCGATGTCGCCCAGCTCCTCGTGCCATTCGAGCACCTGGCGCAGCCAGGAAATCTTCTCTTCGTAATGGTTGGAGCCGGATTTGACGTCGGTACCCTTGTAGCGCCAGTGGGCGCAGACGCCCAGCTCGGCTTCCTCATGCATGTTGGAGGTGCGGATCTGCACCTCCAGCACCTTGCCTTCGGGGCCCAGTACCGCCGTGTGCAGCGAGCGGTAACCGTTCTCCTTGGGGTTGGCGATGTAATCGTCGAACTCCTTGGGGATATGCCGCCACAGGGTGTGCACGATGCCCAGCGCGGTGTAGCAATCGCGCACCGCCGGCACCAGCACGCGCACCGCGCGCACGTCGTAGATCTGGCTGAACTGCAGGCCCTTGCGCTGCATCTTGCGCCAGATCGAGTAGATATGTTTCGCCCGGCCGCTGATATCGGCCTTGATGCCGGTGGCCTCGAGCTCGTCGCGCAGCTGGTCCATCACTTCGTTGATGTAGTGCTCGCGGTCCAGGCGGCGCTCGTGCAGCAGGTTGGCGATCTGCTTGTACTGTTCTGGCTCCAGGTAGCGGAAGGACAGGTCTTCCAGCTCCCACTTGATATGGCCGATACCCAGGCGGTGGGCCAGTGGTGCGTAGATGTCGAAGACCTCGCGGGCCACGCGCTGGCGGCGCTCCTCGTCGGTGTCCTTGACGGCGCGGATCGCGCAGGTACGTTCGGCCAGCTTGATCAGCGCGACGCGCACGTCGTCGACCATGGCCACCAGCATCTTGCGCAGGTTGTCGACCTGGGCCTGGGAGCCCAGCACCGTGGATTCGCCGCGCGGGTTGAGGCTGGCGCTGATGGCCGCCATGCGCAGCACGCCCTCGATCAGCTTGGCCACCACCGGGCCGAAACGCTGACGCACGTCAGCCAGGGGAATCTTGCCTTCGCGCACGCCGCGGTAGATCACGGCGGCGACCAGGGAATCCTGGTCGAGCTTGAGGTCGGCGAGGATCTCGGCGATCTCCAGACCGGCGCTAAAGCTGGATGCGCCTTCGGTCCACAGATTCTGCGCCGCATTGGCCTGTTGCTCGGCCGCCCGGGCGAATTCACAGGCGGCGCGCAACGCATCGCGATCGAGCGCCGGGTCGACGCTCGTGACGTGCTCCAACCAGGCCTCGAGATTGATACTGCCATCGTCGTTGATGGGCTGGTGCACTCTAACCTGAACCATCTATTACCTTCCCTATCGCGGGGCACGCCCCGCTGAATGTCGCCAGGCTTCTGCGAGCCGGTCGGTTGACCAATCGGCGCAATCCCTGTGCGCCACATCACTTGCCTTCAGCGCTCGAACAGCGCCATCGCTTCCACATGGGCCGTCTGTGGAAACATGTCCAGAATACCGGCTTTTTTCAACCGGTAACCTTGCTGCAACAATTCGCCACTGTCACGGGCCAGGGTGGTCGGGTTGCACGATACATAGACCAGCCGATCGGCGCCAAGACTGGCCATCTGCTTGACCACCTGCAGCGCGCCGTCACGCGGCGGGTCGAGCACGATGGCATCGAAACCACCGGCCGCCCAGCCAGTTTCGGCCAGCGAATTGGACAGGTCGGCCTGGTAAAAGTGCGCATTGGCCAGGCCGTTGCTACGGGCGTTTTCCGCCGCTCGCTCGACCATCGCCTGCACGCCTTCCACGGCAATCACCTCACGGGCGCGCTGAGCCAGCGGCAGGGCGAAGTTGCCCAACCCGCAGAACAGATCCAGCACCCGCTCGTCTTCACGCGGCGCCAGCCATTGCAAGGCCTGGGCCACCATGGCGGAGTTAACGGCCGCGTTGACCTGCACGAAATCGCCCGGTCGATAGGCCAGCTCCAGGTTCCACGCGTCCAGTCGATAGCCCAGCGACTGGCTGGCGCCTAGCGGTTGCGGTTCACCCTCGCCCTGCAGCCACAATTGCGCCTCGTGCACCGAACAGAACGCCTGCAGGCGCGACGTGTCCACTTCGCTCAAGGGTTCGGTGTGGCGCACCAGCATGGCACTGGCGGTGCCCTGAAACAGTTCCACATGACCAATGGCACGCGGCGCCTGCAAGCCACCGAGCAGCGCCGGCAGTGCGCGCAGGATCGGTTGCAGCGGCTCGACCAACACCGGGCACTCGCTGATGGCGACGATGTCCTGGCTGGCCGCGGTGCGAAAGCCCACGTCCAGGCGCTTGTTGCGTGCATCCCAGCGCACCGCGATGCGGGCGCGGCGGCGGTAGGCGAACTCCGGGCCGGTCAGCGGCTCGGCCCAGACCTCGGGCTGCTGGCCGCCAAGGCGCTCGAGTTGTTCGCCGAGCTGGCGCTGCTTGAGCGCCAGCTGATCGCGATGGGCGATATGTTGAATGCTGCAACCGCCACAGATGCGCGCATGCACGCAGGGCTCGGCGCGCCGCTCGGGGCTGACCTGGAACACCCGTTCGGTGCGTGCATCGATCACCTTGCTGCGGGCATCCAGCACCCGGGCTTCGATCTCTTCACCCGGCAGTGCGCCGCTGACGAACCAGGTGCGCCCGTCGATGAAGGCGATACCGCGTCCGTCGTTAGCCAGGCGCTCGATCTTCAGACGCTGCTTCTTGCCCACCGGCACCTGGGCGGCACGGGTGCCGCCGCTGGGTTGAAAGCGCAGGCCGCCGTTCTTGCGGGCCATCAGTTCGCCACGGCGTCGTATACGCCGGTGGACAGGTAGCGGTCGCCGCGATCGCAGATGATGGCGACCAGCACGGCGTTTTCCAGCTCCCGGGACAGGCGCAGCATGGCCGCTACCGCGCCGCCGGACGACACGCCACAGAAGATGCCCTCCTCGCGCGCCATGCGGCGCATCACGTCCTCGGCCTCGGCCTGGGCCATGTCGACGATACGGTCGACGCGCTCGGATTCGAAGATCTTCGGGAGGTACTCTTCCGGCCAGCGGCGGATGCCCGGGATCGCTGCGCCTTCCATCGGCTGCAGGCCGACGATCTGCACCACCGGGTTCTGCTCCTTGAGGTAGCGCGACACGCCCATGATGGTGCCGGTGGTGCCCATGGAGCTGATGAAATGGGTGATCTGCCCGCCGGTCTGGCGCCAGATTTCCGGGCCGGTGCTGGTGTAGTGGGCGACCGGGTTGTCGCCGTTGGCGAACTGGTCGAGCACCTTGCCGCGGCCGTCGGCCTGCATGGCCAGCGCCAGGTCGCGGGCGCCCTCCATGCCCTCTTCCTTGCTGACCAGGATCAGCTCGGCGCCGTAGGCGGTCATCGCCGCCTTGCGCTCGGCGCTGGAGTTGTCCGGCATGATCAGGATCATCCGGTAACCCTTGATCGCCGCGGCCATGGCCAGGGCGATGCCGGTATTGCCCGAAGTGGCTTCGATCAGCGTGTCACCGGGCTGGATGTCGCCGCGCAGCTCGGCGCGGGCGATCATCGACAGCGCCGGGCGGTCCTTCACCGAACCGGCCGGGTTGTTGCCTTCGAGCTTCACCAGCAGGGTGTTGCTGGTGGAGCCGGGCAGGCGTTGCAGGCGAACCAGCGGCGTGTTGCCGACGCATTCGGCGATCGTGGGGTATTGCTGGGTCATGGCGTCGATCGGGTCCAGACGGCTGCAGGGGGCGGCCATGATACCGGCAAATCGACGCAACCCCTACTCCCCGCTGAGTACGATAACGGGGCCTCACAAGGCAACCCGCTTGCGGCAAAGCCCGCAGTCATCGGCCTTTGCGGCCAGCGCACCGGAGCCGTCGAACCAGGCGATCTAAGCTGATAACCGATTCATCTAACGCCGCGTGATGCCGGCGATCACCGGCGTCCCGCTGACCGGGTCGCGCATCAGCGTGCAGCGTACGTCGTACAGTTGCTCGACCAGCTGCGGCGTGACGATGTCACCTGGCGCGCCCTCGGCGACGATCTGCCCGGCTTTCATCGCCACCAGATGGTCGGCGTAACGGCAGGCGCTGGACAGGTCATGCACCACCATGACCACCGTCTTGCCTGCTGCGGCGAGGTCACGAATCAGCTCGAAGACCTCGATCTGGTGGCCGAGATCCAGCGCCGAAGTCGGCTCGTCGAGCAGCAGCAAAGGCGTCTGCTGGGCCACCGCCATGGCGATCCAGGCACGCTGACGCTGGCCGCCGGACATCGACTCCAGCGGGCGCTCGGCCAGGGCCTGCAGATCGGCCACGCGCAGCGCTTCGTCGACGATCGCCTGGTCCTCGGCCGACCACTGGCGCAGCAGGCTCTGGTGCGGCTGGCGACCGAAGCGAATCAGCTCGGAAACGGTCAACCCGTCCGGCGCCATGGCGTCCTGGGGCAGCAGCGCCAGTTGCCGGGCCACCTGTTTGGACGGCAGGCTGCCGATAGCCTTGCCGTTGAGCAGCACCGCGCCGGCCGAGGGCTTGTGCAGGCGCGACAGCCCCGCCAGCAGCGTGGACTTGCCGCAGCCATTGGGGCCGACGATGGCCGTGACCTGCCCCGGCGGGATGCGCAGGGACAAGTCGTCGATGATCGCCGCCTGCGGGTAACCCAGGCTCAGGCGCTCGGCCTGCAGGGTGACCGCGGCCTCGGGCCTCGTGGCGAACAGGTTGGAGGTGGTCATTGCTTCAGCTCCACAGCAGCCGCACCCGCGGGTCGGCCTTTCATGACAATTTGCGCGCGGGTTGGCGCAGCAGGATCCACAGCAGATAGGGCCCGCCCACCACGGCGGTGATCACCCCGACGGGTATCTCGATGGGCGCCAGCCACGTGCGCCCGACCCAGTCGGCGACGGTCATCAACAGCGCGCCGGCCAGCGCCGAGCAGAGCACCGGCACGCCACGGTGGCCCCCCAGGTAGCGGGCCATTTCCGGCGCGGCGAGCGCGACCAGCCCCACCGGGCCCGCCACGGCGACTGCCAGGGCGGTGAGCAGCACCGTGGTGATCAGCGTCAGCAGGCGCATGGCCTTCAGGCGCACGCCCAGGCCCACTGCCACGCTGTCGGAAAAGCGCATCAGCTCCAGGCGCTGGGCCAGGTACTTGACCAGCGGCAGGCTCAGCAGCAGGCCGGCGCCCAGCAGCCACACCGCCTGAGCGGGCCGCGCGTTGAGGCTGCCGACCGTCCAGGGATAGGCGACGTTGGCGGCGTCGATATCGGCTCGTGCCAGCATCAGGTTGGTCAGCGCGCCGAATACTGCGCCCACGGCGATGCCGACCACGATGAAGCGATAACCCCGCGCCCCGGCGCCAGCACTCAACCCGAAGGCCAGCACCGCGGCCGTGGTGGCACCGGTCAGCGCCAGGGCGGAAGGCGCCAGGGTGGTCGGCACGGCGACGATGGACGCCACCGCGAAGGCCGTGGCGCCGTCATCGATGCCGATCACCCCGGGTGTGGCCAGTCGATTGCGCGCCAGTGTCTGCAGCAGGCAACCGCCGATGCCGAATGCCGCGCCGGTAAGCAGGCCGGCGATCAGGCGCTGCAGGCGCAGTTCCTGCACCAGAAACACGTGCATCGGCTCGCCCTGACCAAAGGCAGCGGCCAGCGCTGTCCAAGGCGACAAGCCGGCGGCGCCGGATGCCAGGTTGATACCGGTGATGATCACGATGGCCAGCGAAAGGCCCAGGGCGGCGAGCACGCCGCGGCGGTCGAGCAGCACGCGCAACGAGCCGAGCGCCAGCAACCAGTAGCCGTTGGGCGCCTTGAGTGCAGTCGCTGCCTTCATAGGGTCGGCAACCTGTGGCTGCGCACCACCGCGATCAGCACCGGCGCTCCAATCAGCGCGGTCACCACGCCGATCGGCAGCTCGTAAGGGCTGACCAATAGCCGCGAGAGGATATCGGCGAACAGCACGATGATCGGCCCGAGCAGCAGCGACAAACCGATGGTGCGGCGGATGTCCGGCCCTACCAGGCGGCGCGCCACGAAGGGCACCACCAGGCCGACGAAGGCCATGGGCCCGGCCGCCGCCGTCGCGGTGCCGACCAGCACGGCGACGCCGAGCAAGGCGCCTAGGCGGGTCAGGCCGGGATGATGGCCGAGCCCGGTGGCCATCTTCTCGCCGAGGGCCAGGGCCGCCAGCGGACGAATCAGCGGCGCCAGCAGCAACAGGCCGAGTAGCAGGCCAGGCGCGCTCCAGGTCAGCACGTCCTGGGGGCGACCGGCAAGGGCGCCGATGATCCAGAAACGGATCTCGTCGGAGCTGCGCTGGTCATGCAGCAGAATCAGCGTGCTGATCGCGGTGAGGATGCCCGAGAACGCGGCACCGGCCAGCACCAGGCGTACCGGGTCGTCACCGACGCCGCGCACCTGGGTGACCAGCAATACCAGCAGGCAACCGGCCATGGCGCCCGCGATGGCCACGCCGAGGTTCAAGGTCGCCGCGCTGGCGCCCAGGCTGATCGCAACGACCACGGCGAACGAGGCCCCGGCGCTGACGCCAAGCAGACCGGGCTCGGCCAGCGGGTTGCGGGTGGCCGATTGCAACACCACGCCCGCCGCCCCCAGCGCCACGCCGACCAGCACGCCAAGCAGGGTGCGCGACAGGCGCAACTCGAAGAGCACGAAGCGCGCTTCGTCATCCGCGGCGCCGGCCAGCGCCGACAGGCTGCGCAGGATGCCCACCTCCCCTGCGCCAATCAGCAGGCTGGCGACGCACAGCAACGCCAGGGCAGCACTCACCCACGCCAGGGCAGCGGCCAGCGTCAGTCGAGCGGGTTTTGCCGCGCTGCTCATTGCGAGGCGACGGCCTTCTCCACGTCATCGAGAATCACGTTGGCAGCCAGCGGCCCTGCGCCGCTGCTCCAGATCTGCCCGTCGACGCTCTGCACGTGGCCACGGCTGACCGCCTTGAGGCGCGCGAACGCCGGCTGCTGGCGTGCCTGCTCGAGCGCCTTGTCACCGTCGGCGTTGAGGGTGGCGAGAAACAGCCAGTCGCCGTCGATGCGCGACAGGTTCTCCAGGCTCAGGGCATCGCTATGGGGCTTGCTGGTCAGCTCGGCGGCCATGGCCGTGCCCTTGAACCCAAGCTGGCTCAGCAACTGGCCGACGAACAGATGTTGCGACATCACGCCCGGCCCCTGCGGGCTCCATCGCACCACGGAAGCGACCTGGCCCGGCACTATCTTGCCTTTGAGGCCTTCGATGCGGGCATCGACCGCGGCGATGGCGGCCTTGGCCTCGGGCTGCTTGCCCAGCGCCTGGCCATAGAACTCGACGTTGTGGCGCCAGTCGACGAAGGCAGTGCCCTTGGGCACCAGAGTCGGCGCGATCAGGCTGAGTTTCTGGTACTGATCCTTGGTCAGCTCGGGGGAGGCCAGAATCAAATCCGGTTGTAGGGCAAACACTGATTCCAGGTTGGTTTCTCGTGCAGTGCCAACGATCTTGATGTCGCCTGCCTTGTCTTTCAGGTACGCCGACACATCGCTGCCGCCGCGGGTGGCCACGCTGCCCAGCGGTTTGACGCCGACCGCCAGGGCTACGTCCAGGGCATTCTCGCTCAGGGTCACCACGCGCTGGGGCGTGCCGTCCAGCTTGATCTCGCCGTAGGCGGTATCCAGGCTGCGCGACTCGGCCAGAGCGCCACCCAATGGCAACAGGGCGAACAGGCCGGACAGCGCCAGCAGGCGGGAGCATCGAGATAGGCGAGCGATCATCAACATATCCTTTCTTCATCGGTAAAACGTGCCACAGCTTCTGATGGCCGTGGCGCGGCAGCGGCAATACTGCCGCACAAATGCACAGGATTTTCATTTACATATGTAAATCCCGGACGATTCATTTCGAGGTCCAACGGGGAATCACCTCGCTATCCCCGGCACTAAGACGCAGCGCCGGGCCCAGCGAGGCCGGCAGCATCGGCCCGTGGCTCAGGTCGGTGTAGCGCTTGTAACGAACCGGGCCATGGTCGGCAGCCGCCAGTTGCTCGGCAAGCTGTTCCGCAGCATTGGCCGGCAGCGCGGCGACGGCCTCACGGCGGGCGCGTACTTGCGGGTCTTCGTTCTTGCCGGCTGGCGGGCGCTCGCGGGCCGCACCGCCGGTCAGCAGCGTCAGGTCGAACGCTTGCGGGCGAGCAAGAAACGCCCGGGCCTCCTGAAGAATGAAGCCGCCCTGCCACCACAACGACGGATCGGCGGCGATATAACGCTGGAAGCTCGCTGGCCGGGTGAACAACGCATGCAGCGTCAGCAGGCCGCCATAGGAATGCCCCCACAGGCTCTGGCGCGTCGAGTCGATAGGCGCCTGCGCCTGCACCAGGGGCTTGATGCGCTGCTCGATCAGGTCGAGGAACACGTCCGCCCCGCCACCGCGCCACCCGCGGGCGATGTCGTCGATCACCGGCTCGCCGCCTGGCAGCGGCGGCGTGTAGTCGTAGGCACGCGGCATCACGTCGAAGCGCAGGTCGGTGGCGTAGCCGATGAACACCAGCACCGGCGGCCCGCGCCTGGCGAGATCGGCCAGTTGCGCCTCCTGCAAGGCGCCCAGCGCCGCATTGCCATCGAGCAGATACAGCACAGGATAACCCGCCGGGGGCGCGGCCTGCTCGGGAGCGCCGATCCAGATACGGTAGTGGCGCTGGCCATCGGCCGAGACCAGTTCCTGCCGGCTGAACCGGTAATGGGGCGAACCACGATCGGCCAGGGTCGAGCCCAATGGCTGGGACAGATCAGGCTTGGCCATGGCGGCCCCGCTGATCGTCAGCACCAAGAGAATGCTCAGCCATCGATTCATCAGCCCACCACGCCGAGCTGTTGCCAGACCGGCAAGGTGTCGCGCTCGAAGCGGCTTAACTGGGCTTGCACCGAGTCGGCCGGGTTGTCCACCTCTTGCCAGCCGACCTTGCGCAACAAGGCATCCACGGTTTGCCACAATAGCGCGCCGCGCAGTGCCGGATGGTCGAGCAGCACGCGGGCGGCCGCCATTTCCAGGAAACTTGCGGCGACTCCGGAACCCAGGCTTGGCGCAGCCAAGTGGGAATAGCGAGCGCCCGCCAGCACACGCTCACTGATCACCCGATTGAAGGCCTGACAACCTGCCACATCAATCTGCCCAGGCAGCAATGGGTGCACATGGCCTGCCGCCGTCAGCGCCTGCAGCGCCGGACTGATGCTACCGGCCTGCCCCGCCAGCGCCGGCAGCCGTAACAAACCGGGAAAACTCTGCGGCCGCTCGGCCAGCGCCTGCAGGATCGGGGAGAACAGGGACGCCGCACCTTCGACCGCACCGATGCGCGTCTCGAACGTTACGCCACCCTGAGCCGGTGCGCCTGGCAAGGCTGCCACCACCTGATCGAACAGCGCAGCCTTGTGAGCGTACTCGTCCAGCTCCCTTGTATCGCGCTGGTAGAGGTCCCGCCGCTGGGTCTGGTTGCGGGCAAGATCCTTGAACGTCTCCCTCAGCGCTGTACCTTCAAGGCCAGCCAGTTGCTCGGTCACGTTGGCTGGCAGGGACAGATCGTCGATGTTGTCCATTAGGCTGGCGCTGCCCATGTATCCAGTGCCACAGGCTTCGAATGCCGCCATCACCTCGGCGACGGGCAGCGTGTGCCAGTGTTCGTTGAGCAACTCGTGGGCGAGGTAATGCGGATCATCCTGCAGACTGCGCTCCACATAGGCCGCCACCTGGCGATCATGGGCGAACAATCCTGCGCCACTGGCAGCTAGGCGCTGCAGCGCGCGCAGCGACTCGACGACGCGCTGCGCCGAAGTGCCTGACAGGGTCTGGGCGTACTGCTGGACGAAACGCCGCGGCGCCGCGAAGAAATCCAGCCCCGGCTGGGCCATGTAGCCGACGAAGGCGATGCCACCGGGCTTGAGCTCGCGTTCGACGAACTGCCGCAGGCGCTGCTGATCCGCTGTCGACACCCAGGAGTAGATGCCGTGCAGGATGATGAAGTCATATCGCGGCGCTGCCGCGGATTGTTCCAGCATGCCCTGGAAGCTGTCTTCCACGAACTCCACGTTAGTCACACCGGCAGCCTGGGCCAACGCCTTGGCATGGGCGATATGTTCAGCATTGAAATCCACGCCGACGAAATGGCCCTGGGGGTTGGCGACCGCCTGCAGCACGGTGGCGAATCCCTGGCCGCAGCCCAGCTCGCAGGAAACGAACGGCTGGCGCAGATCGGGGCTCGGGCGCCCCAGGGCGCGCGCAGCGAAACTCAGCCAGATCGGCGTGGTTTCGCGCTGGAAGAAGTGCGGATAGGCGACGTCGGTGATGTAGTCGGCAGTCATCGGGCTCAACCGTTTCAATGCAAAAAACCACCGCCCTGATCGGGGCGGTGGCCTGGGTGCTGCTAATCAGAACGAGGTGGTTGCCGACACATAGAACGCCCGACCCGGCTCGTTGTAGGTGTTGGCACCTTCACCGCCGGCAATGCTTTCACGACGAATCTGCTTGTCGAACAGGTTGTTGATGCCAGCGCCGAAACGCCAGTTGTCATTCAGCTCGTAGTTGGCGCTAAGGCCCACCAGCGTGTAAGGATCCCTTGCCCGCAACGCATCACCGGTGGCGGCGCTACCCTGACTGGTCAGGCGACGAGGTTCCTGCTTGCCGTAGTGGGTAACGATCAGCGAGAGATCCAGGGCTTGGGTCACGCTCCAGTCGAGCATCGAGTTGACGGTGTACTTGGGAATCACCGACAGCGGTTCCCCGGTGCTCTTGTTCTTGTTCTGGATCATGTAGGTGAAGTTGTTGCTCCAGCTCAGCGTCTCGCCCTGATTGCCCAGCAGCGGAATGGTGAGGTTGCCTTCCCAACCCGAGACGATTGCCTTGGGTGCGTTGACCCACTGGTACACCTCGGCGTAATTGCCAGCGCCCGGAACCACCTGAATGGGATCGGAACCATCGCCCATTCCAGCCACGACCTTGTTCTTGTAGTCGTTGTGGAAATAGGTCAGCCCTGCAACCCATCCGGCGTCATCGAAAGCGATGCCCAGCTCCTTGTTGATGCTGGTTTCAGCTTCCAGGTTTGGATTGCCGAGGATGTAGCAGCCACCGCCGCCGCCCGAACCATCCGGGCAACCGTTGCCCTTGGTGAAGTAGATGTAGTTGGGGTTGGACTGATACAGGTTGGGCGCCTTGAAGGCCTTGGCGACACCGCCCTTGAGGGTGATGGTGTCGGTCAGCTTGTAGGCGCTGTTGAGGCTGGGGCTCCAGTTATTGCCGAAGATGCTGTTGTCGTCGAAACGCAGCCCAGGGGTCAGCGTCCAGTCAGGCGTCAGCTCGATATTGTCTTCGATGTAGAGCGCGTAGTTGTCAGCATCCGACTCGCCACTGCGGCTGCCCGCAGCGAAGCCTGGCAACGTAATGCCACCGAACGACGAGGCCTGACCGTTGGAATACGGGTCGTCCAACTCCTCCCGTACGTATTCGCCGCCGATGGTCAGCGTCTGGTGGAAGCCCAGCTCGAGCGGCAGGTTGAGCTCGCCGTACAGGCGGTAATTGTCCAGCTCGGAGGTCGATTTGTTCTGCCCGCTGATTCCGGTTTCCGGCCCACCGGCCAGCGCCTCGGCCATCCGCCGATTGCGGGTGTTCTCGTAGGAAATGCCGACCTGAGAGGTACCGATATCCCAGTCGCCACGATGAGTGATCGCCGCAGTCTGACGATACATGGTGTTGGTTTCGCGACCCAACAGCGCACTGGTATTAGCCAACGTGGAGACGTGATCCTGCGCCCGCTCACCGGCATAAATGTTGCCCTGACGGCTAAAGCCGGTTTCCAGTTCGAGGGTCTGCTGCTGATCGACGTCCCAACGCAGCAGGGTATTGATGTCCTTGTTGCGCACCCCTTCGCGGCCGGCTGGCGCTGGGTTGTTGCCCACGGCGTAGTCCTCGTTGAGGGCTGCGTCGTCTGCTTCAGTCTTGTTCAGGTTGCCGTACACGCGAAACGACAGATTGTCGGTCAGCGGCCCTGCGGTATTGAAGCTCAAACGCCGGGTCGCACCCTCGTCGCTGTTCTCCGGGATGTTGGTGTAGGCAGTGACCGACCCCGATACCGTCTTGCCAGGCGCCTTGGTGATGATGTTCACCACCCCGCCCGCTGCGCCCGAACCATAGCGGGCGGCAGCAGGGCCACGCAGCACTTCGATGCGCTCGATGGCCTCGGCCGGCACCCAGTTGCTGTCGCCGCGCCCGTTGCGTTCACCGGAACGGCCCATGCGTACCGAGTTGCGCGAGGTAACGGGGCGACCATCAATCAGGATCAGGGTGTTTTCCGGGCCCATGCCGCGCAGGTCGATTTGCCGGCTATTGCCAAACTGCCCACTGGCGCTGCTGCCGGTCAGGTTGACGCCGGGCATGCGGCGGATGATTTCAGACAGGTCGTTGGCCGGCGGATGGCGCTGAATGTCGTCAGCCGTGATGACCGAAACACCGGGGGCCTGCCTGAGCTCTTCTTCGGCGGTACCGATGACCCGTGTTTCGCCGATTTCCAGTGCCTGGCCGCCTGGCGCCAGCTGCAGACCTTCTTCAGCCACTGCATCGTCCAGGCTGATCTCAGTGGTTTGCGCAGTCACTGCAGCCGGCGCACTGAACGCCACCATGATGGCCGTGGCCAGCAGACTCGGTTTGTACTTCGGATTCATCGACGTCCCCATACCGCATATTGTCAGGCCCGGGTGGGCGAAAACGGCGGTAGTGGATCTCCTGAAGGCGCTCCCTAGAGCCTTCCCGCCGCGATAACGGCGCAAATGATAGTTAATATCATATGAGAGTAAACGTCATTTACAGTCTATACACTTTGCTCCGGCACTTCGGCGGCTGGCAGTAACAGGTGCATCTGCAGCCCGCTGCCTGGTGGGCTTTGCGCCCACAGCCGACCGCCCTGCAGGGCGATGGCGCTGCGCGCGATGCTCAGGCCGAGACCGAAGCCGCCGTCCCCGGGGCGGGCGCTGTCGAGCCGCGCGAAGGGTTCGAAGATGGTTTCCAGGTAGCGCTCTTCGATACCGGGGCCGTCATCGACCAGGCACAGGTGCCAGCAGTCATCCTCTCGAACGCCGGTCAGACGCACCATTCCAGTGGGGGGTGAATGGCGAACGGCGTTACGCAGCAGGTTTTCCAGAGCCTGGGCCAGGCTGGTCAGGTTGGCGTACACCGTGCAGGCTTCATCGACCTCGAACAGCAGGCGCTCGCCGGGCCAGCCGGCTTCGAAACAGGCGTCCTCGACCAGCATGTCCCAGAGTTGCGCCACGCGGATCGGCTCACGGGCGAACTGCGGGCGCTCGGAATCCAGCCAGGCCAGCTCCAGGGAATTCTTCACCAGGGTCTGCATGATGGTGATTTCCCGGTCGAGCCGCTGGCGCAGCACCTGCGGGTCGCTCTCGCCATCGCTGGCCACGCGCAGGCGGCTCAGCGGCGTACGCAGCTCGTGGGACAGGTCGCGCAGCAAGCGCCGCTGATACACCACGGTGCCCTGCAAGCGCTCGGCCATATGGTCGAAGGCGCGCCCCAGCTCACCCAACTCGTCCTGGCGGGCAGCCACCGGTGCACCGACCCGGGCGCTCAGATCGCCGGCGCTCAGGCTGTTGGCCTGGCGGCGCAGGATCACCAGCGGCGCGATGAGCCAGCGATACAACAGGGTGCCCAGCAGAATCGCCAGGCAGGCCGGCAGCACGCTGCGCAGGAAGACGTTCCACAATGGGCTGGCGTTGCGCGGGTCGAGGCGCGGCGGCAGCTCCATCACCAGGCGCCCGTCGCCATCACTGAAGGGCACGTAGAAAACCGGCTGTCCGCCGGGCCGGCCGACCTTCTGGTCGAGCCGGCGCACGAAGCTCAGGCGCAGTTCCTCCTCCTCGCTGAGCCGCATGGAAGACAACGACCGATGCTGCTCGTCGACCACCACGGCCCAGACCCGTTCTTGCTGATGCAGGTCTTGCAGGTACGCGTCCAACCCGGCCCGGCCCTGCTCGCGCCAGGCCGCTTCCGCCTCGTGGGCGAACTCGGTGAGTTCCTCCCAGCTGCTGGTGGAAAGCGTGGACATCGAGTCGTACACCCGCTGTTCCAGGTCCAAGTGCATGCTGACGATCAGCAGGCAGAACAGCGCCAGGCCGACGATCAGTTTCCAGAATAGCGAATGCCGGCCCGGCACCTCAGGACTCCCGGGCCGTCAGCACGTAGCCCTTGCCCCACACCGACTCCAGGCGCTTGCCGCTGTAGCCGATGCCCTTGAGCTTGCGGCGCACGTTGCTGACGTGCATGTCCAGGCTGCGGTCATGCTGGGAGTAACCGCGGTGCAGCACGTGCTGATAGAGAAAGGCCTTGCTGAGCACCTCCTCGGCATGCCGGGAAAATGTTTCCAGCAGCCGGTACTCGGTCGAGGTCAGCGTGGCCCACTGGCCGTCATGGCAGACGTCACAGCGATCCTCGTCAAAGGTCAGCGCATCGGCCTGCAGCGGTGGTTGCCCGCGGCGCTCGTAGGCGACCCGGCGCAGGATGGCCTCGATGCGCACGCTGAGCTCGCCCAGGCTGAACGGCTTGGGCAGGTAGTCGTCCGCACCCTTGCTGAAGCCGGCGATGCGGTCCTGCTCGGCGCCCAGGGCGGACATCAGGATGACCGGCACGTGGCGCTGCTCGCGCAGGCGTTGCAGGACGTCCAGGCCGTTGCTGCCGGGCAGCAGGATGTCCATGAGGATCAGATCGAAGTGCTGCTGCTGGGCCAGGCGCAGGCCTTCGCTGCCGTCGCGACTCAAGGTCACGTCGAAGCCGCAGCCCTGCAGATGCGCCTGCAGGTGGGAGGCCAGGGCGGGGTCGTCTTCGACCGCAAGAATACGGGTGACAGATGTGGCGGGAAGCGTCATGGCAATGTGGCTCTGAAAAGCGAATGCGAGCGATTCTACCTTTTGCCCAAGCGCCCGTAACCCGCCTCACGACGGGCAAGCGTCGCCCGGCCGGAATCGCTACACTGCCTGGCATCGTCGAAAGGGGGCATTGCGTGTTCAAGGATATCGGCATCAAGGGTCGGGTACTGATGCTTACCCTGCTGCCCACCAGCCTGCTGGCACTGGTACTGGGCGGCTATTTCATCTGGATGCAGCTCTCCGGCCTGCAGGCGCAACTGCTGCAGCGCGGCCATATGATCGCCGAACAACTGGCACCGCTCGCCGCCCCCGCCCTGCTGCACGGCGACAAGAGCTTGCTGCAGCGCATCGCCACCGAAGCCCTGGAGCAACCGGACGTCCGCGCGGTGACCTTCCTGACCACGCAAAGCGATCGCCTGGCCCATGCCGGCCCGAGCATGCTCAACCAGCGCCCGGTGATCGACAGCAACACCGTGGACATCGCCGAGCACAGCAGCCAGGACGCGACCCGCTTCCTGCTGCCGGTGATGACCCAGCACCTGACCCTCAGCGGCGAGGAGCGTACCAGCGCCGAGGCCGAACCGATCGGCTGGGTGGAGCTGGAACTGTCGCACCACAACACCCTGCTCAGCGGCTACCGCAGCCTGCTCACCAGCCTCCTGCTGGTGGTTACCGGGCTGATCATCACCGGCCTGCTGGCGCTGCGCATGAGCCGCAGCATCAACGACCCGCTGCTGCGCATCAAGCATGGTGTGGCCCTGCTCAAGGACGGCCATCTGGAAACCCGCCTGCCGCCGCTGGGCAGCCACGAACTCGACGAACTGGCCTCGGGCATCAACCGCATGGCCGAGTCCCTGCAGGCCGCCCAGGAAGAAATGCAGCACAGCATCGACCAGGTCACCGAAGACCTGCGCCAGAACATGGAAAACATCGAGATCCAGAACATCGAGCTGGACTTCGCCCGCAAGGAAGCCCTGGAAGCGAGCCGCATCAAGTCCGAGTTCCTGGCCAATATGAGCCACGAGATCCGCACGCCGCTCAATGGCATTCTCGGCTTCACCAACCTGCTGCAGAAAAGCGAGCTCAGCCCGCGCCAGCAGGATTACCTGAGCACCATCGAGAAATCCGCCGACAGCCTGCTGAGCATCATCAACGAAGTGCTCGACTTCTCGAAGATCGAGGCCGGCAAGCTGGTGCTGGAGAATATCCCCTTCAACCTGCGCGACCTGCTGCAGGACACCCTGACCATCCTCGCGCCGACCGCCCACGAGAAAAAGCTCGAACTGCTCTCGCTGGTCTATCGCGATACGCCGGTGTGGCTGTCGGGCGACCCGCTGCGCCTCAAGCAGGTGCTCACCAATCTGGTCAGCAATGCCATCAAGTTCACCCGCGAAGGCAGCATCGTCATCCGCGCCATGGTCGAGGAAGAGACCGCCGACCGCGCGCAACTGCGCATCAGCGTGCGCGATACCGGCATCGGCCTCGGTGAAGAGGATTTGCGTTCCCTGTTCCAGGCTTTCAGCCAGGCCGACAATTCCATGTCGCGCCAGGCCGGCGGTACCGGTCTGGGCCTGGTGATCTCCAAACGCCTGATCGAGCAGATGGGCGGCGAAATCGGCGTGGACAGCACGCCGGGCGAAGGCTCCGAATTCTGGGTCAGCCTGAACCTGCCCAAGGCGCGCAGCGAGGCCGACGAACAGCCCCGTGCCCTCGCCGGCCGCCGGGTGGCGATCCTCGAGGCCCACGAACTGGCCCGCCAGGCGCTCCAGCATCAGCTGGAAGATTGCGGCCTGCAGGTGGTTACCTTCAGCGATCTCGGCAACCTGTGCAACGCGGTCAACTCGGCCACTGGCGGCGCACAAGCGTTCAGTTGCGCAGTGCTGGGCGTCACGGCCGACGACTTACCGCCCGCGGCGCTGGGCAGGCAGGTCTGGGCGCTCGAGGAGCTGGGCTGCAAGAGCGTGGTGCTCTGCCCTACCACCGAACAGACGCTCTACCAGGACAGCGTGCCGGACTGGCACGGCCAACTGCAGGCCAAACCAGCCTGTACGCGGCGCCTGCAACGCGCGCTGATCGAGCTGGTGGCACCGCGGCAGGCCCGCCAGGCGACGCGCCACAACCTGATGCGCTCGCCGGCCATCCTCTGCGTCGACGACAACGCCGCCAACCTGCTTCTGGTGCAGACCCTGCTCGACGACATGGGCGCCAAGGTCACGGTCGCTAGCAGCGGCTTCGATGCCCTGGCCATCGCCCAAGAACAGGACTTCGACCTGATATTCATGGACGTGCAGATGCCCGGCATGGACGGTCGCCAGACCACCGAGGCGATCCGCCAGTGGGAGCACGACAACGCCCGTACGCCGATGCCCATCGTCGCCCTCACCGCCCACGCCCTGGCCAACGAGAAGCGCACCCTGCTGCAAAGCGGCATGGACGACTACCTGACCAAGCCGATCAGCGAGCGCCAACTGGCCCAGGTGGTGCTCAAGTGGACCGGCCTGACCCTGACGGGCAATACTCAGGAGCTGCAACCCGATATCGCCGCGGTGCCTGCCACGGCGGTGCTCGACAAGGAAGAAGGCCTGCGCCTGGCCGCCGGCAAGGCCGACCTGGCCGCCGACATGCTCAACATGTTGCTGGCCGGCCTGCCGGGCGACCTGCAAGCCATCCGCCAGGCCCGCGCCGATGGCGATCGCAACGCCCTGATCGAACGCATCCATCGTCTGCACGGCGCTACCCGCTACTGCGGCGTACCGCAACTGCGCGCCGCCTGCCAGCACAGCGAAACCCAGCTCAAGCAGGACCAGCCGATCCACGGCAGCGGCCTGGATGAACTCGAGGCGGCCATCGAGCGTCTGCAGGAGGAAGCGCAGCATGCGGGCGTCTGATTTCGAGGCGCACACACCAACCCGGCAGGTGACGTCGCCTGCGCAGCTGCCGCTGAGCAAATGCCTGAAAGCCGGCACCAGCCGTGATCACGACAGTGTCGATACGCTAGTCATGCAGGCGCGGCCGTTCGAGAGCCTCGAACGTTATGGTTACTTCCTGCGTTTGCAGCACCGCTTTCATGGCTCGATCGATGCGCTGTACGACGATATCGAACTCAACCGCCTGCTGCCCGGCCTGAGCGAGTTGCCACGCTTCGAAGCGGTGTGCGCCGACATTTCCGACCTGGGCCTGCCACTGCCACCGACGCCACCTGCCGTTGCGCCTACCAGCACCCATGCCGCGCTGGGCTGGCTGTACTGCAGCGAAGGCTCCAACCTGGGCGCCGCGTTTCTGTTCAAGGAAACCCAGCAGATCGGTTTGAACGGCGACAACGGCGCTCGTCACCTGGCGGCACACCCCGATGGCCGGGGCCTGCACTGGCGCCAATTCGTCGCCCTGCTCGATGGCCTGGAGCTCAGCGAAAGCCAGCGTGAAGAAGCCGTCAGCGGCGCGGTAGCGGCATTCGACTTCTACCGCGCGGCCCTGCGGGACATCTTTCCCGCCGCCTGATTGCCTCAGCGCGACGCCTGGGCAATCCCGGCGTCGCCACCCCGCCCTCCGCTGTCGCGGCCTGTTAGAATGCCCTCCTCACCCGGAGGACCCATGGCCGAACACGATTTTCGCTACAACCTGCTCAACCCCGAACACACCCTGATCGAGTGCCGCGCCCTGGCCCCCGGCCGCTACCAGGTCACCGGTAACGGCGGTTCGATCAAAGGCAACGACACCCTGGTCGTCAGCCTCAAGGGCAGCCGCGACCTGAGCATGCGCCTGCAGGTCGACAAGGTCCGCCATCTGATCAACCCGCCCGGCCAATGGGTCGCCGTCGCCCACGGGCCGGCTTTCACCGAACTGTCGATCTTCAATTGGCAGGTCACCTGCGACAGCTGCGGCAAGCAGCTGGACTTCGAATTCGCGGTCGACAGTGCACTGGGCAAGAAAGCGCAGGCACCCGCCGCCGATGCGCGCCTGGCCGAGCTCGGCTGGCGCAAACAGCAGGACAATCACCTCTGTCCTGCGTGCCTGAACAAGGAGGCCTGATGAAACCGTTTCTCGCCCTGGGCCTGCTCGCCGCTGCCCTGGCTGGCTGCGCCGGCAAACCGGTGCAACTGGAAACCGAGCGCACCTACAGCGTGGAATGGATCGGCGAACGCCCGCTGATCGACAACAGTCACCTGACCATCATCCTCGGCGAAGATGGCCGCGCCTACGGCAACGCCGGCTGCAACCACTGGTTCGCCAGCTATCAGCGTGACGGCGACAAGCTGACCTTCAGTGACGCCGGCAGCACCCGGAAAATGTGCGCGCCGGCATTGATGGAGCAGGAAAACCGCTTCCTGCAGAGCCTCGCGACCATCGAACGCTGGGACGTTTCGCCGCTCGACCAACTGCGCCTGTGGCCGGCCAGCGGCAAGCCGATCCGCCTGTGGCCTGACGAATAAGCAAGCGCCATGGCCAGGTAAGCAGCCCGTTCGCCTGGCCATGCTGGTTTCTATGGTTCGGGCGTGGTGAACAGATCCAGCTGTTCATGCTTGCCGCGCAGGTCCTGCAAACGTACGCCAACGCCCAGCAGCCGCACCGGCCTGTTACCGCGCGCGTGGGCGCTGGTCATCAGCACCCGGTAACTCTCCAGGTCACGCCCAGCGCCGGCCTGCTCCATCGTGGTCTGGGTGAAGTCGTGGAACTTGACCTTGACGAACGGCTTACCCGCTCGATAACTACCATCCAGGCGGGTCATGCGTCGCTCCAGCTCTTCCAGCAACGCCGGCAATTGCGCCAGACAGGCGTCGAGGTCTGGCAGGTCCTGATCGTAGGTGTTCTCCACGCTCATCGACTGACGGCGACTATCGGTCTGCACGATACGCTCGTCGATGCCATGGGCCAGGTTCCACAGCCGCTCACCGAAACTGCCGAACTCGCGCACCAGGCGCAGCTTGTTCCACTCGCGCAGATCACGGCAGGTGCGGATGCCCAGGCGAATGAGCTTGTCCGCCGTGACCTTGCCGACCCCATGGAGCTTGTTGACCGGCAGCTCGGCCACGAAATCCTCGACCTGATCCGGCGTGATCACGAAGATGCCGTTGGGCTTGCGCCAGTCGCTGGCGATCTTGGCCAGAAACTTGTTGGGCGCCACCCCGGCGGACACGGTGATATGAAGGTCGCTGGACACACGCCGGCGGATGTCCTGGGCGATACGCGTGGCGCTGCCGCCGAAGTGCTCGCAATTGGAGACATCGAGAAAAGCCTCGTCCAACGACAACGGCTCGATCTGGTCGGTGTAATCGCGAAAGATCCCGTGAATCTCCCGGGACACCGCGCGGTAAACGTCGAAGCGCGGCTTGACGATCAGCAGGTCCGGGCACAGCTTCAGCGCATGCCCCGAGGCCATGGCCGAGCGCACACCGTAGGCGCGCGCCTCGTAATTACAGGTGGCGATCACCCCGCGTCGATCCGCCGAGCCACCGACGGCCATGGGCTTGTTGGCCAGCGCCGGGTTATCGCGCATTTCGACCGAGGCATAGAAAGCGTCGCAGTCGATATGGATGATTTTTCTTTGCCGCCTATCCATTCTGATGTCGGGGTTCACTGGCTGAGTGACTTGTCGAGCAGTGTCGCAGCGCAGTTGCCCGGCTACCACAGCTTGATTGCTTAGCATCATTGCTGCTGCCCATTCTGGGCGCAAAATCTTCTCTGCGGTGCAGCACAAAACTGCGCGAAACGCCGCCGATTAACTAACCTGAAGACTGCGAGCGCCACCGGTACAGAGCCGGCTCTGGAGAGCACCTCTGGCTCCCGTGCGGCGACGACCTTACGTCGGATATCGGGTTAAGGCCTGTGTGCCCTGGCCGATAGCGAACGTATCTGCATCCACCCAACGAAGGGCGTTCATCATGCTTTTACGGCGTATAAAAGTGGCTCCACGGGCAGCGCTGTTTTTCTCGTTAATTGTACTGGTTGTCATGCTATTGGGTGCGGTTGCGTTTCTCCAGATGAAAACCCTGCGCGAGGTCGAACAGGACGTAGAAAACAACTGGATGGCCAGTGTGCGCATGGCAGGCCTGATCAATGCCGGCGCGCTGCGCCTCAGGCTGGAAAGCCTGCGCGGCTCGACCACCAACGACCCGCAGCTTCGCCAGCAGACCATCGACTCCTTTGCTGGCTACCGGGAGGCGTTCGACAAGTCGGTCAAGGTTTACGAGCCACTGATAAGCAGCGAAGACGAAAGAAACCTCTACGCAGCGCTGCGCTCAAGCGCCGACGCCTATTCAAAGCTTTTGGACCAGTTCGAACCGCTGATGCGCAGCGGCAACAATGACGCTGCTGTGGCCCTGATCAATACCACCATCAGGCCAGTGACCAATACCATGCAGCAGCAGATCAGCGCCTTGAGCGACTACAACGACCGCGGCGCCGAGGCGGCAGGCCATCGCGCAGAACAGGCCTATTCGACCGGTCTTACGCTGGTCGGCACCCTGATCGCCATCGCCATTATCGCCACCATCCTGATGGCGTACCTGCTGACCCGCAGCATTACCGTACCGATCAGCGAAGCGGTGCAGATAGCCCAGCGTATCGCCAAGAAGGACCTGTCGCAGAAAATCGTGGTAGAGGGCCAGGACGAAGCAGCCGAGATGCTGCGTGCCCTGCATCAGATGCAGGAAAACCTGCGCCAGACCATCGGCCACATCGCCGACAGCTCGAACCAGCTGGCGTCGGCCTCCGAGCAGATGACCTCGGTCACCGAGGAATCCAGCCGCGGCCTCGTTCGCCAGAACGACGAAGTGAACCAGGCGGCCACGGCCGTCACCGAAATGAGCGCGGCCGTGGACGAAGTGGCCCGTAACGCGGCCGAAGCGGCGGATGCCTCACAACGCACCCAGGGTCTGACCAGCGCCGGCATCGACAATGTCGCGCGTACCCTCAAGGCCATTCAGGATCTCACCCACAACGTGGGCAACACCAACGGCCAGATCCAGCAGCTGTCGTCCCGCGCCCAGGAAATCACCCAGGTGGTCGAGGTGATCCGCTCGATTGCCGAGCAGACCAACCTGCTGGCCCTCAACGCCGCCATTGAGGCCGCCCGTGCAGGCGAACAGGGGCGCGGCTTCGCCGTGGTGGCTGACGAGGTGCGTGCGCTGGCTCACCGCACCCAGCAGTCCACCCAGGAAATCGAACAGATGATTGGCGGCATACAGAACGATTCCGTGCAGGCGGTCCGTGCCATGGAGCACAGCCAGCAGATGGCCAGCGATTCCACGGCGGTCGCGCAGAACGCCGACAGCTCGCTGCAGCAGATTGCCGAGGCCATCACCCTTATCAACGAGCGCAACATCCTGATCGCCACGGCGGCAGAAGAGCAGGCGCAGGTGGCGCGCGAGATCGACCGCAACATCACCAGTATCAGGGAGCTGTCCACGCAAAGCGCCGATGGCGCCAGCCAAACCGCCTCGGCGAGCGGTGAAGTCTCGAAGCTTGCCGTCGGGCTAAACCGACTGGTGGTCGAATTCGTGATTTGACCGGCCGCAAACGCCCGTATCACGGGGCTCCGTTCCCGATTAAAAGCGCTAAGCGCTTGACCGTAAAAAGATTTCCCCCCGCCGAGCGTTGACACACCGGCTCAGATGCATACAATAGCCGCCGCGGGATGGAGCAGTCTGGTAGCTCGTCGGGCTCATAACCCGAAGGTCGTCGGTTCAAATCCGGCTCCCGCAACCACCTTCGAAAACAAAAGCCCTGACAGTTCGCTGTCGGGGCTTTTGTTTATGGGCGCTGAAAAGATCGCCTCACTGCATGCCTCACGCTGATGGACTAATCTTTCCAAGCGCCTGCCATAGACACCTTGAAGCGGTTCGCTCAAGCTCATACATTGCTTGATACAAAATGGAACTTGGATTCCGCCCTTCAATCTGAGCCGCACTGCCCAAGAGGTATCCGATGCGCGCCAGCTCCGACGCTACTGCCCCACCTTCTCTGCCCAAATCTCAACTTCTGCTCTGGCGCCAACGCCTGGATCGATACCGTCAGCCACTGGGCCTGAGTGTCGCCCTGGCCCTGTTCGTCATCGCACTACTGGCCTGCCGCCACCTGCTCGATGAACTGGACCCCAGCGCGCTGCACGCCTCCATCCTGGCGGTACCGACCGCGAACCTGTTCGGCGCCGTGGGCCTGACCGTCATCGGTTTCATCGCCCTGCTCGGCTACGAGTGGTCGGCCAGCCGTTATGCTGGCGTCGCTCTGCCAGCGCGCGCACTGGCTACCGGCGGCTTCTGCGCCTTCGCCATCGGCAACGCGGTGGGCCTGTCGATGCTCTCCGGTGGCTCGATCCGCTACCGGCTGTATGCCCGCCATGGCATCGGCGGCGTGGAAATCGCCCGCATGACGGTGTTCGCCAGCCTTTCCCTGGGCTGCGCGCTGCCGATCCTCGCCGCCCTGGCGGCACTGGCCGACCCAGCAGATGCATCCGCTGCGCTGCGCCTGCCGCAACCGATACTGATCGCCATCAGCCTGGTGCTACTGGCCCTCGGCGCCGGCCTGCTGCTGGTGCTGCATCGCGCGCGCATGGCCGAACGCCCGAACGTCGATTGCGTGACCGTTCGCGTAAGCCGCCACCTGTTGCGCATGCCGGGCGCCCGCCTGACCCTGCTGCAGGTGCTGATCACCCTGGTGGACGTCAGCGCCGCGGCCGGCGTGCTGTATTTGCTGCTGCCCGAGGCGCCGCCGTTCACCACTTTCCTGCTGGTCTACCTGCTGGCCCTGGCCGCCGGCGTGCTCAGCCACGTGCCGGGCGGCGTCGGGGTGTTCGAGGCGGTGCTGCTGGCCGCCTTCGCCAGCGAGCTGGGCGCCGCACCCCTGGCTGCTGCGCTGCTGCTCTATCGCCTCATCTATATCGTACTGCCGCTGCTGCTGGCCTGCCTGCTGCTGCTGGCCATGGAGCTGCGCCGGCTGATCAACGCCCGCCAGGCGATCCGCGCGGCCAGTGGCCTGGCCGCACCGATCCTGGCGCTGCTGGTGTTCATCTCCGGCATGGTGCTGCTGTTCTCCGGCGCTACACCGAGCCTGGACGAGCGCCTGGAGATTCTTGACTTTCTGATCCCACACCGGCTGATCGACGCCTCGCACTTCGGCGCCAGCCTGATCGGCCTGCTCTGTCTACTGCTCGCTCAAGGCTTGCGCCGCCGCCTGTCAGCGGCCTGGGCGATGACCCTGGTCTTGCTGGTGAGCGGCGCGATCCTGTCCCTCCTCAAAGGTTTCGACTGGGAAGAGGCGCTGCTGCTGAGTATCACCGCCGGCTTGCTGGCGTTGTTTCGCCCCTATTTCTATCGCCCCAGCCGGTTGATGGAGCTGCCCCTCTCGCCCTGGCACCTGGCGGCCAGCGCCTGCGTGCTCGGCGCCTCGATCTGGCTGCTGTTCTTCGCTTATCAGGACGTGCCCTACGAGAACCAGCTGTGGTGGCAGTTCGCGGTGAACGCCGATGCGCCGCGCGGCCTGCGCGCCGCCCTGGGCTGCGTGCTGTTGCTTGGCGTGGTGTTCCTGGCGTGGCTGCTGCGTGCCGCGCCGCCGGCAATCACCCTGCCGACCCGCGAGGAGCTGGACCGCGCCGCCGCGATCATCAAGGCCTCCGACCAGGCCGATGGCGGCTTGGCGCTCACCGGCGACAAGGCTCTGCTGGTGCACCCGGAAGGCGATGCCTTTCTGATGTACTCGCGCCGCGCCCGCAGCATGGTCGCGCTGTTCGACCCAATCGGCACCGCGCAACGGCGTGCCGAGCTGGTCTGGCAGTTCCGCGACCTGTGCGACCGTCACCACACCCGCCCGGTGTTCTACCAGGTGCGCGCCGAGAACCTGCCGCTGTACATGGACATCGGCCTGACCGCCATCAAGCTCGGCGAGGAAGCGCGGGTGGACCTCAACCGCTTCGAGCTGGAAAGCACCGGCAAGGCCATGAAGGACCTGCGCTACACCTGGAACCGCAGCCAGCGCGACGGCCTGGTGCTGGAGTTCCACGAACCCGGCCAGGCACCGTTCGACGAGCTGCGGGCCATCTCCGATGCCTGGCTGGGCGGTAAGCAGATGCGTGAGAAAGGCTTCTCCCTGGGACGCTTCGATCCGGCCTACCTGAACCGCTTCCGCATCGTCATCGCCCGGGTCGAGGGCCGCGCCGTGGCCTTTGCCAATCTGCTGGAAACCGACAGCCGCGACCTCGCCACCCTGGACCTGATGCGCGTGCTGCCCGATGCGCCGAAGCTGACCATGGAGTTCCTCATGCTCGGCCTGATCCTGCACTTCAAGGCCGCCGGCTTCGCCCGCTTCAGCCTCGGCATGGTGCCGCTCTCGGGCCTGCAACCGCGGCGCGGCGCGCCACTGGCCCAGCGACTCGGCGCGCTGGTGTTCAAGCGTGGCGAAGCGTTCTACAACTTCCAGGGCCTGCGCCGCTTCAAGGACAAGTTCCAGCCCGACTGGGAGCCGCGCTACATGGCCGTACCCGCCGGGCTCGACCCGCTGGTGGCGCTGACCGACACCGCCGCGCTGATCGCCGGCGGCTTTACCGGACTGGTGAAACGCTGATGACCCGTACTGCAAAACGTCTGTTACCGATCCTCGCTTTGCTGCTGGCAGTGGTTGCCGGCGGCCTCTACCTCTGGCTGCGCCCTCCAGCCGCTGCCAGCCTGGCGCATCATGGGCTGGCGTCCGGCGCTGACCTGCAGGTCGCCACGCCGGGCGGCAAGGTGCAGCGCCGCGTGCTATTGGTGCTGCCGAACGATCAGTTGCTCGATGAAACCGAACTGCTGGAACTGGCCCAATCCAACCACGCGCTGATCGGCCAGTACCCGGCCCAGGCGCAAAGCTGCGACGCACAAGGCAAGACCCTGCAGGACGCCGCCGCGAAACTGGGCGGCCCGCTGAACCTGGTCGCCGGCAGCGAGAACACCGCCATGCTCGCCTGGCGCTGGCTTGCCACCCAGAACGACGACAAGGCCCAGGCGCTGTCGGTCGGCTTCTCCCTGGAAAAACCCGATTGCGACACCCCGCCACCGACGGGCAGCGCTCACGGCCACTGGCTGGCCGCCTGGAACGACAACCCGGATGACGCCAGCGCCCGCTTCGTGCGCGAACAAGCCAAGGCCGAGACCCTGATCGGCGATTACGACACCGCGCCCAAGGCGCTGCTGATCGCCCAGGTGCGTCGCCTGCTGCAAGGCGCCAGCGACGACCTGCCGGTGGTCGAGGTGCCGTCCACGCCACCTGGCGATACGGTCAGCCTGTTCTACTCCGGCGACGGTGGCTGGCGCGATCTGGACAAGGCCGTGGCCGAACAGATGGCCGAGCGTGGCTACCCGGTGGTCGGCGTCGATACCCTGCGTTACTTCTGGCAGCGCAAGAGCCCGGATCAGGCCGCCAGCGACCTCTCCGAGATGATGCGCGAGTACCGCGAAAAGTGGCACGCCAAGCGCTTCGTACTGATCGGCTATTCCTTCGGCGCTGACGTGATGCCGGCGCTCTACAACCGCCTGCCCGAGAGCGACAAGAAGCAGATCGATGGCGTGTTTCTGCTGGCCCTGGCGCGCAGTGGCGCGTTCGAGATCCAGGTCGAAGGCTGGCTGGGCAAGGACGGCGATGAAGCGGCCACCGGCCCCGAGCTGATCAAGCTGCCCGCCGTGAAAGTGCTGTGCGTGTACGGCACCGAAGAGGCACCGGAAAGTGGCTGCACTCAGGAGCAGAGCGTCGGCGAGAAGCTCGAGCTGCCTGGCGGCCACCACTACGACGAGAACTACCCGGCGCTGGCCGAGCGCCTGATCACCGCCATCAAGAAGCGCCAGCCCTGAATAACCGCCCATCTCTCGACAGCCGCACGACAGGCACCTAGGCTGTGCGGCTTTTACGAAGGAGAGCGGCATGAACAGGGAAACCCTGGAGCGCAATCAGGTGCCTCTTTACCTGATCGCCGTGCTACTGGCCTGCGTGGCGGGGCTTCTTGCCCCAGCGCACACCGCCAGCCTGGAAATGCTGATCACCCCTGCCATCGCTGTGCTCATGTACGCGATGTTCCTGCAGATGCCCTTTCTCAAGCTGCGCGAAGCCCTGCTCGAGCGGCGTTTCGCCGCCGCCCTGCTAGTCGCCAACTTCATCCTGATCCCTCTGCTCGTCTGGCTGCTGAGCCGCCCGCTCGCTGGTCACCCAGCCCTGTTGATCGGTGCCCTGTTGGTACTGCTGACCCCGTGCATCGACTACGTCGTGGTGTTCACCCATATCGGCAAGGGCGACTCGCAGCGCCTGCTGGCCGCCACGCCCATCCTGCTGGTGCTGCAGCTCGCCTTGCTGCCACTGTATCTGGCGCTGATGGTCGGCGATTCGCTCGATGTACCGATTGCCAGCGCGCCCTTTATCGAAGCCTTCCTGGCCCTGATCGTCGCGCCGCTGGTATTGGCCGTGCTCACCGAGGCGGTGACTAAATCGTCACGGGCCGTCAGGGCGTGGAACGCTGGCTGGGCATGGCTGCCCGTGCCGGCCATGGCCGCCGTACTGATGCTGGTGGTGGGCTCGCAAATCACGACCATCGTACGCGACATCGAGCGCCTGCTCCCGGTGCTGCCGATCTACCTCGCCTTCGTCCTGATCGCCCCATTGATCGGCGCACTGACGGCGCGCCTGTTTCGCCTGCCGACGAGCGCCGCCGTGGCCGTCACCTTCAGCGCCTCGACACGCAATTCGCTGGTGGTGCTGCCCCTGGCCATGGCTTTGCCCGGCGAGCTGCGCGTGTTGGCGGCGGCCGCGATCATTACCCAGACTCTGGTGGAACTGATCGGCGAACTGATCTACCTGCGCGCCATTCCCGCCCTGGTTCGGCGCAGCAGGTGACCTGACATGGCAATGCCCGGTTATTTTCCCGCCGCACGGTAAAGATCAGCTGGAAATACGGGTGAGGCGCCGCTAGAATTGCGCACTTTTTGACCAGAGGCGCCCAAAGCGCCCGGCCCGTCTTAGCCCTGAGGTTCACCTGCATGACCACCACCGCCACCCCAAAAGTTGGGTTCGTTTCCCTTGGCTGCCCGAAAGCCCTGGTGGACTCTGAACGCATCCTGACCCAACTGCGCATGGAAGGTTATGAAGTAGTGCCGACCTACCAGGACGCCGACGTGGTGGTGGTCAACACCTGCGGCTTCATCGACAGCGCCAAGGCCGAGTCCCTGGAAGTGATCGGCGAAGCCATCAAGGAAAACGGCAAGGTCATCGTCACCGGCTGCATGGGCGTCGAAGAAGGCAACATCCGTGACGTGCACCCCAGCGTGCTGTCCGTCACCGGCCCGCAGCAGTACGAGCAGGTGGTCAACGCCGTCCACGAAGTGGTGCCGCCGCGCCAGGATCACAACCCGCTGGTCGACCTGATCCCGCCGCAAGGCGTCAAGCTCACCCCGCGCCACTACGCCTACCTGAAGATTTCCGAAGGCTGCAACCACAGCTGCAGCTTCTGCATCATCCCCTCGATGCGCGGCAAGCTGGTCAGCCGCCCGGTGGGCGATGTGCTCAGCGAAGCCGAGCGCCTGGTCAAGGCCGGGGTCAAGGAACTCTTGGTGATCAGCCAGGACACCAGTGCCTACGGTGTCGACCTCAAGTACAAGACCGACTTCTGGAACGGCCAGCCGGTCAAGACGCGCATGAAAGAGCTCTGCGAAGCGCTCTCCAGCATGGGCGTGTGGGTACGCCTGCACTACGTGTACCCCTACCCCAACGTGGACGACGTGATCCCGCTGATGGCCGCCGGCAAGCTGCTGCCGTACCTGGACATCCCGTTCCAGCACGCCAGCCCGCGCGTCCTCAAGCTGATGAAGCGCCCGGCCTTCGAAGACCGCACCCTGGCGCGCATCAAATCCTGGCGCGAGCAGTGCCCGGACCTGACCATCCGCTCGACCTTCATCGTCGGCTTCCCTGGCGAAACCGAGGAAGACTTCCAGTACCTGCTCGACTGGCTGACCGAAGCCCAGCTCGACCGCGTCGGCTGCTTCCAGTACTCGCCGGTCGAAGGTGCGCCCGCCAACGACCTGGACGTGGACATCGTGCCCGATGACGTCAAACAGGATCGCTGGGACCGCTTCATGGCGCACCAGCAGGCCATCAGCACCGCCCGCCTGCAACTGAAGATCGGCCGTGAAATGGACGTGCTGATCGATGAAGTCGACGACCAGGGCGCCGTCGCCCGCTCCTGGGCCGACGCCCCGGAAATCGACGGCAGCGTATTTATCGAAGGCACCGACTTCCAGCCGGGTGAGAAGGTGCGCGTGCGTATCGTCGACGCCGATGAGTACGATATGTGGGCCGAGCGGGTTTAAGCCCCTCGCCTCGCCAATCGCCCACTGCGTCGCCTGACCCAGTGGGCGTTTTTGTATTGGCGCGATGGACATGGCCGGTACAAGCCGAGTAGTGTCTTGCCAGCCCCAACCAGGCGCTGACGGCCCTAGAGCCGTCACCGAAACGCCCAACGCTCAAACCGGATCTGAGCTGTGAGAAAACAAGGAATGTCATCCACCTCCCTCCTTCGCATCGCCAAGCGGTATGGCTTAGCTCCAAGCCCGACCGCCCTTTTCGTTTTGCTTATTACCTGCTGCCCTGCCCTGGCTATCGCCGCTAAACAGAACATGACAGGCGAGTACGTGGGCCAGGTCGAAAACGCCGGCAAACTGGACAAGGTCGTTACATCCTTGCGCTGGAGCGGCAAAGAAACCCTCTCAGGCACCTATGTAATTACCGGCCAGGATGGCGAAACCAAAGGCCGGCTCAAGGACTGCAAGCGCCTGCACAGCCAGCTTCTGAAGTGCGTGTGGATAGACAAATACGGCTACGGCCATCTCGAACTCAACTTCGATGACCGCTTCACAGCGTTTCATGGCGAGTGGAGCTATTTTGGGGGTGTAGAGCAGTATGTGTGGAACGGTGCAAAGAGGCTAGTGACTGCTATTTGACTCAAAGCCTATTGCCATCAATACCTGAGAGCAAATCGCTGCCATTCTTTACTGCGGGAAATTTACGAGTAAGCGCCAACCACACGCCTAAATCGCTTACTTCATTCTCATGGACAGGCTAAAGCCCGCCCCTTAACCAAACGTTAGCCACTCAAGGAAATACTGAGCAATGTTCGGAGTCTTCAAAAAGAAATCGGCACCCGAGCCGAAATTTATCATCGCAAACCTTAATGCCCGCATACAGCCAATTCATCGAGGCGAGCTTTTTGAAGATCCTCTTCATAAAATAATTTCACAAAAAGGCTTAGGCGAGATTACTGGTGGCGGAACTCTGCAGGCCAAATCAGGTGAAATCGAGAACTGTGATATAGAAGTCCAAGTTAACGACCTTACCGCCAGAACGATCGAAGCAATTAGAAGTTCACTAGAAGGCTTAGGCGCACCTAAGGGCTCTAAACTAACCACCGAGCCGTCTACTACCACAATAGACTTTGGCACCCTTGAGGGGTTGGCAATATACCTCAACGGCACAGACCTAGAAGACAAAGTCTACGAAGAAGGCGACTCCAATTTTGTATACAGCGAACTGGATCGCCTTACACAGGGAAAGGGCAAGGTCTACAGCTATTGGCAAGGCACAACAGAAACAGCATTTTATCTCTATGGAGACTCTTACCTTGAAATGAAGTCACTTATATCGGAGCTTGTCAATAATTATCCACTTTGCCAAAAATGCCGAATTGAGCAAATCGCGTAAGCGGCTAACAATGCGCCAAACCGCTGCTTACTTCGTTCGCTGGACAGCCAAAAACTACGCTTTTTCCTGCTCGTTAGTTTAATCGTTAGGTACCAAGTGGACATGGATTGGGACTCCCTAGCGTATCAATACAAAGAACTCATAAATTCACCTGCGAGTTTCGAGCAAAGTTGCGCTATCCAAAAGCTTATCGGCAAAGCAGCGTCCACTCTTCCAAAAGACAATTCAGAATCTCTTGTATGGTTCAAGTCCGCATTGAGTCAAAGCCCGAGCAAGTGGTTCGTAGCTAGAGTCATAGCGCTAGCTACACCTGTTCCACGCTCAATGCTTGACGCGCTGGTGCTTGCAGCACTGCTTGAACCGAATCCAAGCGCCACTAAAAATTTCATCGAACCTTGTGTGCGCTCGTTCGGTACTCAAACCGTAAAGAGTCGTATCCAGGCCTTATCTAACGAGCCTGGGGTAAGGCAAAATAACGGTGTCGAGAACGCAACATATTGGCTGTCGCGTATTGGAGCCTAACTAGAGGTTCAAATCGCTCGCTCCGCTCGCTGGGACGGGCTAAAGCCCGACTCTTAATCAAACGTTAGGTGACCTTGTGCAGCTCACAAAACCCATCACCGTATCTGCAATCCACACGATTGCAGATGCGGTGTTCGCAAAGCCCGATCCGTTCGTTGCAGAGGCATACTCCGAGCACGGCCGAGAACCTCGCGTGTTCAATACAGCGGCGGATTTGGTCAATTACATTAAAGGTCAGCTCGCAGGCCCTGAAAAACTGGCTTACATCTTCATTGTCTACTCCGATATGGGTGGCAGCCCGGTACGGCGGACCATTCATTTAGATCCCAAGCACTGCCCCGGTCAGAAGTTTCGTTTCACATGGGACGGATTCGGACTAATCTCGCTTCAGTTGTATGGCTCCGATCGGCTCGAAATGTCGCGAATAAGCTCGAACTCACCAGCTCGAGCGATGGCTTGGGCATCTACTTGCCCGGACTGGAGTCCACCCGACGCTTGGAATTGGAGAGCTGTTGAAAGCCATACTCGTCGGCTGCAGAGAGTCCTCAAGAATGTCATCTAACAGCCAAGCAGGGTGAATAACGCAAAGCTTATCCACCACAATCTGTACTGTCTGAACATTGACGACTTAAACCCGCAATGGCGGTTGGAGAAACGCCATCCACCCTCCCCTCTAACGAAACGGTTAAAATCATTCTCATTCCTCACCAAGATGAACCACACGGCCCCTTGACTGAACGTTAGGAATAGCATGGCTAATCAACTTACAGTTCTTAAATACATCCTTTGGCTTAGCCTGCTCATAGGCTGCGCTTTCTTATTTTTCTCGGGCGCCAACAACAATACTTTCTTCTCAATACCGATCGAGGCATTCCCTATTCCGCTGGCTGCGTCATTAGTTTTAGCAGCATACCTGCTGAACCTTGAGAACAAAGTATTCAGGTTCCTGCTTTGGGCTGGGTTATTAGCATCTACGGCATCGATCGTATGGTTCATTCTTCTCTACATCGCAACCCCATATGGAACGGAAGTAACAATTACACTGTATTCAATAGCCATAATAATCATGGCCTGGCTACAGCTCAAAAATTATCGAACGAACCCTAACTAATGGTTTAAACTGCTTACTTTGCCCACAGGGGCAGACCGAAGCCTACCGAGCACTCGCTTGAGTATTTATAGTGGCACTATCTCGCGCTAAGAAGCCAAGAGCATTATTTTCTTGCCTGACCTACAACTTATTCAACCTGGCTGCACTTTCTCTGTTCTTCAGAGAAGCGCTGATCATCCGCGGTGACGGCCCCGTCGGTTTTGGTGAGTTGATTCTCAAGTTACTGATGTCGCAAATGGCGCTCGCGCTGCTGGCGATGGGGTTGATCGCCTCCTTCAAGGCATACCGTGCCGATAAGTTTGGCTGGCGGTCGATCACGGCCTGCGTCATGGCGACCTCGATCCTTGTAGGCTTCTCGGCAATCGCGGTCGCGGAAGCCTGCATGGATGATCGCGGGCATTGCCGCAACTGGCATTGGTATAGCTAGCCTCGACGGGTAAGTCAGTTCCCCGCGCCCTTGCGAGCTCCCACACCAAGCGACCACGCTGTCTTACTTTGTCCAACCTTTGCGCCCATGGATGCATACGATTCGCGCCTGCAAACGATTCGTGAGGACTATTCCATGCACGCGCCCTTTCCTCGCCGCCCTGTCGGCACGCTGATTCGCCTGGCGACGCTTTGCCTGGCCACCGGCAGCACCCTCGCCCATGCCGAGCCTCTGGAGCTGGACGATATGGTGGTGACCGCCTCCGGCTTCGCCCAGAACCTGGAAGACGCGCCAGCCTCGGTCACGGTGATCAGCGGCGATGATCTGCGCAAGCGCTCGGTGCAGAACCTGGCCGACGCCGTGCGTGATGTGGAAGGCGTGGTGGTCAACGGGGGTGCCAACGAAACCGATATCCAGATCCGTGGCATGCCGGGCGACTACACGCTGATTCTGGTCGACGGCAAGCGCCAGAGCGGGCGCGATTCGCGGGTCAATGGTAATCGTGGTTACGAGCAGAGCTTCGTACCGCCGGCCGCGATCATCGAACGTATCGAGGTGGTGCGCGGGCCGATGTCTTCGCTGTACGGCTCCGATGCCATCGGCGGGGTGATCAACATCATCACCCGCAAGGTGTCACCCGAGTGGGGCGGCAATGTGTCCTACGACTATTCGGCGCGCCCGAACAGCGATCAGGGCAATGCCCGCAACACCCAGTTCTATCTCAATGGCCCGCTGGTCAACGAGGTGCTGGGCCTGCAGGTGTGGGGCAACTACCTCGACCGCCAGGCCGATGACGACGTTGAAGCCAATGAAGGTTTCGCCAAGTCCGACAACAAGAGCCTGACCGCGCGCCTGGCCCTGACGCCGACCGAGAACCACGATTTCCTGCTCGAAGCGGGCGCCTCGCGCCTGAAGAACGGTGATGGTCTGAGCGCCAACTGGTCGACCCGGGAGCAGAAGAACAACCGCGATCACTGGTCGCTGACCCACGAGGGTCGCTGGGGCTGGGCCGACTCCACGCTGTCGTTCGCCGAGGAAACCACCAGCCGCGAAGGCAAGGCCACGCCGGCCCAGGCCGATGTGTTCGGGCGCAAGCCGGAGATCCGCAACCGCGTGCTGGACGGCAAGCTGGTGATCCCGACCGACTACCACGTCACCACCGCCGGCGTGCAGTGGAACGAAGCCACCCTGACCGATTGGAACCAGGCCAACCGCGGCACCGCTCGCGAGCGTGAGAACGAGGAATACTCGGTAGTGCAGAAAGCCCTGTTCGCCGAAGACGAATGGTCGATCACCGACGATTTCGCCCTGACCACCGGCGTGCGCCTGGACCACCACGAGCAGTACGGCAGCCACGTAAACCCTCGTGTCTATGGCGTATGGCACCTGACCAACGAATGGACGCTGAAAGGCGGCGTGGCCCACGGCTTCAAGGCGCTGGAACTGCGCGCGGTGATCGACGATTACGCGGTGGTGCGCCGCAACCGCTTCGTGCAATTCGGTAACTTGAACCTAAAGCCCGAGACCAGCACCAACTACGAGCTGAGTGCGATGTGGTCGAACCGTGACGACCTGTCGGCCGGCGCCACGCTGTTCTACAACGATTTCAAGGACAAGCTCTCCACCGTCACCACCACCGAGCAGTGGCAGGGTCTGACCGTGATGGAGCGGGTCAACGTCGACCAGGCGGTGATCCGCGGCCTGGAATTGAGCGGTAACTGGCAGGCACTGAGCAACGTCGCGATCAAGGATAACTTCACCTACCTGGACTCCGAGCAGAAGAGTGGCGCCGACAAGGGCCGGCCCCTCTCGCTGACGCCCAAGCGCAAGGCGAGCCTGCGCGCAGACTGGGACATCACTGACCGAGCCCTGGCCTGGGCCGCGACCCATTACAACGGCGAAGAGTACGGCGCCACGCTGACCGGCCAATCGTCCCGCGCATACACCACTGCCGATATCGGCGGCTCGTACAAGCTGAACGAATCGCTGACGCTCAACTCGGCCATCTACAACCTGGGCAACAAGCGCCTGAATGACGAGGACGACGGTACGGTCAATTACGGCCGCACCTATTGGCTCGGCGCCTCGCTGGACTTCTGATCCGATGTATCGGGACGGCAATCGTCTCCCGGGTTTCGCTGCGCGCTACGCCAGGCGACGCAATGACGTGCAGCGCAGACCGCAGCCTGTCACTGAGCGCAGCGATGTGCAGGGAGCGATCTGTCAGCGGCCTATATCTCGTGGCGCAGATCGCTTCCCGGGCAACGCTAGCTGCTGGCAGGCGCCACCCTCGTGTCCTCTTTCGCCTCCAGCGTGGCGCGCTTGCTCATCTCGTCGGCCTGCCTGCCCAGGTACCAGCCAAGCGCACCCCAGACCAAGGCGCAGCCCGCGCCCACCAGCGCCACCAGTACCGCACCCTGGCCAAGCAGATCGAGAAAGCTCTTCATCCAGCCGCTGAGCGCATCGCCGGCGCGGTAGACCACGGTGTCGATGAAGTTCTTGGCCTTGTACTTGCTCTCCGCATCCAGCGGCGCGAAGAGCATTTCCCGGCCTGGGCGCACGAAGGCGTATTCGCCGATACGTCGCACGATCATCAGCGCCGCCAGCATGGCGAAGGTGGGTGCCAGAGCGAGGCCGATGAAACCCACGCAGACCAGCAACGGCACGATGGCCAGCAGCACGCGCACCCCCAGTTTCTGGGCGATACGCCCGGTGATGAACACCTGGGAGAGCAAGGCGCCGGCCTGCACGATGGCGTCGATGATGCCGAATACGCGGATCTGCGCATCGCGATCCGGGAAACGCTCGGCCACCAGGCGCGCCTGCTCGAAGTACAGGAAGGTTGTAACCGTGGCGAGCAGCACCACGAAGGCGGCGATGGCCAACAAATAAGGCGACTGCAGCACCCGCGTCAGGCCGCTGAACGGGTTGCCGGCCACCGGTTTGCGCGAGCTCTCGGCCTTAACGGCGCCTGGGCGGCCCGCGCCGCCAACTTCTCGCCAACGCATCAGCGGCGTCTTGAGAGCCAGGGCGATGCCCAGCAGCACGCCGGCCAGCAGCACCAGGCCGCTCTCGCCGACCACGCCGACCAGCAACGCGCTCATGGCCGGCCCGACCAGGCCGCCGACACTGGCACCGGCGGCGATGAAGGCGAACAGGCGCTTGGCCTGCTGGCTGTCGAACACGTCGGCCATCAGGCTCCAGGCCACCGACACCACGAACAGGTTGTAGACCGAAATCCACACGTAGAACACCCGCGCCAGCCAGACGCTGTCGTCACTGAGCTGAAACAGCACGGCAAAGGCCAGCAGGTTCAGGCAAAAGAAGCCGTACACCCAGTCGACGAAGTGGATACGCGGCACCCGCGAGCTGAGCCAGGCGAACAGCGGCACGGCCACCAGCATCACCATGAAGGTGGCGGTGAACAGCCATTGCAGGTTCTCCACCCCGGCCATGATGCCCATCGACTCGCGAATGGGCCGCAGCATGAAATAGCCAGAGAACAGGCAGAAGAACAGGGCGAACCCGGCCAGTGCCGGCCCCAGCTCGTGGTGCTCGGCGTTAATGGCGGCGCCAAGGCGCCGCACCAGAACAGTGGGAAACATGATGGGCGCTCCTGGCGGTTGGTCAGCGGTAGGTGACGCCGGTCAGTTGCTCGGCGATCGTCCACAGGCGAGCGGCGGCCTCGGCATCCTGAGCAACTGCCGGAACCGTAGCGAGGCCCAGCGGCCCGCGTTTTTCGTCCTCGCCGGTCGGCCCGTAATAGGCACCACCCTGAGCCTGGCCCGCGGTGGCGGCATACAGCGTCGGCAGTGCGCCTTGGGCGGCGGAGTGGTACTCGTCACGATCCTTGGCCCAGTTGCGGCCGAACTCGCTGTCCAGCCCTGGGCCACGGGCGATCAGTTCGGTTACGGCAACACCCGGATGCGCGGCGATGCTCTGGATGCCCCAGCCCTGCTGCTCACTGCGGCGCTGCAGCTCGAAGGCGAACATCAGGGTCGCCAGCTTGGACTGCGCATAGGAAGCGTAAGGGTTGTAGGCCCGCTCGGACTGCAGGTCATCGAAGTCGATGTTGCCGCGCAACACCGCGATGCTCGACAGGGTTACTACCCGCGGCGCAGTACTTTTGCGCAGCAGCGGCAGCACATGGCCGGTCAGCGCGAAATGCCCCAGGTAATTGGTGGCCAGCTGCAGCTCATGGCCGTCGGCCGAGGTCCTGCGCTCAGGCGGCGCCATGACCGCGGCATTGTTGATCAGCCCATCGAGGCGCGGAAGTTTGGCGTTCAGGCGCTCGCCGAGGGCTTTCACCGAAGCCAGGTCGGCCAGGTCGACTTCCTCGAACTGCACCTGGGCGCCGCGGATTTCCTCCTTGATGCGCGCCATCGCCTCCCTGCCACGCTGCGGATTACGGGCGGCGATCACCACTTCGGCGCCAGCGGCGGCCAGCGCCTTGGCATCTTCGAAGCCCATGCCGCTGGTGCCGCCAGTGACCAGGAAGATGCGCCCGCTCTGCGACGGCATGTCGGCCAGGCTCCAGTCCGGCTTGGGTGCGGTCTGCTGGGTGGAAGCACTGTTCGCCTCGAGGGCGAAGCCCAGGGTCAGGCTGAGGGTCGCCAGCCACTTGCGCCAGGTGGCGCCGGGGCTGGCCAGGATGTCGGTTGATGCGATGGTGGTTGTCATTGTTCGGTCCTCTCGTCGGTGGGTAGTCCGACGGCTCGCAACAGCGCGGCCCGTCGACGTGAACCATTGTTCAACGGGTCGCAGGCCACGATAAGCCGTATAAAACTGGACACTGTGTACGCTCAGCCGTACGATCAGGGCATCCCGTTCGAGAGTCATCGCCATGCGCCAGCCCAACCTGACGGATGTCGCCCTGTTCGCTGCCGTGGTCGAAGCCGGCGGTTTCCGGGTGGCGGCGCAGAAGCGCGGCATGCCGGCTTCGTCGATCAGCGATTGCGTGCGCCGCCTGGAAAGCGATCTCGGCGTGCGCCTGCTCAACCGCACGACCCGCAGCGTGTACCCCACCGAAGTGGGTGCGCGGCTACTGGAAAGACTCCGCCCGGCCCTCGATGAAATTGGCGCAGCCTTCAGCGATCTCGACGACGAGGCGAAACAGCCAGTCGGCACCCTGCGCCTCAACGTGCCGGTGCCCATCGCCCGCTTCGTGCTGCCGCGCCTGATCCCCGCCTTTCTCGAGCGCTACCCCGGCGTGAGCGTGGAAGTGGCCATGGACAACACCTTCATCGACGTGGTCGCCACCGGCTTCGATGCCGGCGTGCGCTACGAGGAAAGCCTGGCCAAGGACATGATCGCCGTGCCCATCGGGCCACGCCGACAGCGCTTCGTGGCCGGCGCAGCACCGGCTTACCTGGAACGCTACGGCACACCCCAGCACCCACGCGACCTCCTCGAACATCGCCTGATCGGCCACCGTTTCGAGAGCGGCAAGCTGGGCGTCTGGGAACTGGAGAAGGGCGGCGAGATCGTCCGTGTGCCGCCCCAGGGGCCGCTGCTGTCGTCTTCTCAGGATCTGGAAGTGGGCGCCGCCGTGGCAGGCGTCGGCATCATCTACACCTTCGAGGAATACCTCGGCCCGCTGTTCGAACAGGGCGCGTTGGTGCCCGTCCTGGAAGACTGGTGGCAAGCGTTCGACGGCCCGTACCTGTACTACAACGACCGCCGCCACGTGCCCTCGCCGCTGCGCGCCTTCGTGGATTTTCTCAAGGCCGAGAACGGGAGCTGAGCCGCACCGCCGGCTCGCGGTATCGCCACACGCGCAGCTCGGCTTATCATGCCGGCCATGATCAAAGACCCGTTCCAACGCCTGAACCTCGACCGCGAGGTGCTCAGCGTCAGCCAGCTCAACAACCGCGCACGCCTGCTGCTCGAAGATGTCTTCGGCGGCATCTGGGTCGAGGGCGAGATTTCCAACCTGGCGCGCCCGGCTTCCGGTCACATCTACTTCACCCTGAAGGACAGCCAGGCCCAGGTGCGCTGCGCACTGTTCCGGCAGAACGCCGCGCGGGTGCGCCAGGCGTTGCGCGACGGCCTGGCGGTCAAGGTGCGCGGCAAGGTCTCGCTGTTCGAGGGCCGTGGTGACTACCAGTTGATTCTCGACGCGGTCGAGCCTGCCGGCGATGGCGCCCTGCGCCTGGCCTTCGAGGCGCTGAAGGAGAAGCTCGGCGCCGAAGGCCTGTTC
>CBIFVM010000022.1:0-76938 GCA_966186235.1 uncultured Pseudomonas sp. | reverse complement strand
CCCTGATCAAGCCGATCGCCATGGAAGACGGCCTGCGCTTCGCCATTCGCGAAGGTGGTCGTACCGTTGGTGCTGGCGTGGTTGCCAAGATCGTCGAGTAATCGACTGATCTGATCTAAAAAAAGCCCCCGCCCAGCGGGGGCTTTTTTATGGGTGGAAGATATCTGCTGGTTATTTTCTAACCGGGTTGACACTCCCTGGGGGCGTCTATAGAATCACGCCTCCTTTTAACGGGCGTATTGCGTCCGTTAACTGGGAATCGCAGCTTGGAATCTGAGGTCAAAATGCAAAACCAACAAATCCGTATACGGTTGAAGGCTTTTGACCATCGCCTGATCGATCAATCAACCCAGGAAATCGTGGAAACCGCGAAACGTACTGGTGCTCAGGTGCGTGGTCCGATTCCTCTGCCAACTCGCAAAGAGCGGTTCACCGTTCTGACTTCGCCACACGTCAACAAAGACGCTCGCGATCAGTACGAAATCCGCACTCATAAGCGCGTACTGGACATCGTCCAGCCAACGGATAAAACCGTTGATGCTCTTATGAAGCTCGATCTTGCGGCTGGCGTGGAAGTGCAGATCAGCCTCGGCTAAAACCTGGCGGTTTTAGTCGTGTAACGCTCTGAAATGGGCGGCCATAGCGGGTGAAAGCCCCGTACACTCATGAGGTTACAACATGACTATTGGTGTAGTCGGTCGTAAGTGCGGCATGACCCGCATTTTCACCGAAGAAGGTGTCTCCATTCCGGTCACGGTCATTGAGATCGAGCCGAATCGCGTCACCCAGTTCAAAACTGAGGAGTCCGATGGCTATCGTGCAGTGCAAGTCACTGTCGGCGAGCGTCGCGTTTCTCGTGTCAGCAAGGCTCAAGCCGGTCACTTCGCCAAGGCGAACGTCGCGGCAGGTCGTACCGTTCTGGAATTCCGTCTTGAAGAAGGCGACTACCAGGCTGGCGATCTGATCAACGCTGAAATTTTCCAAGCTGGTCAACTGGTCGACGTGACCGGTCAGTCCAAAGGTAAAGGCTTCGCCGGTACCATCAAGCGTTGGAACTTCCGCGGCCAAGACAATACCCACGGTAACTCCGTGTCCCACCGCGTTCCGGGTTCGATTGGCCAGTGCCAGACGCCGGGCCGTGTATTCAAGGGCAAGAAAATGTCCGGTCACATGGGTGCTGAGCGCGTGACTGTGCAGTCCCTGGAAGTAGTGCGCGTGGATGCTGAACGCAACCTGCTGCTGGTCAAGGGTGCCGTTCCTGGCGCTACTGGCGGCAACCTGGTTGTGCGTCCGGCTGCCAAGGCTCGCGGTTAAGGGGAAGCTGACATGCAATTAAATGTAAATGGCGCTCAAGCGATCGAAGTCTCCGATGCGACTTTCGGTGGCGACTACAACGAGACCCTGGTTCACCAAGCTGTCGTCGCCTACATGGCTGGCGGCCGTCAGGGCAGCAAGCAGCAGAAGACTCGTTCCGACGTTTCCGGTGGCGGTAAGCGCCCGTGGCGTCAGAAGGGTACTGGCCGCGCGCGTGCCGGTACCTCCCGTGGTCCGATCTGGCGTGGCGGTGGTGTGACCTTCGCAGCACGTCCGCAGAACCATGATCAGAAGCTGAACAAGAAGATGTATCGCGCTGCGATCCGTTCGATTCTTGCTGAGCTGGTCCGTAGCGACCGTCTGGTAGTGGTTGAAGACTTCGCTGTCGAAGCTCCGAAAACCAAAGAGCTGCTGGGCAAGCTGAATGGTCTGGGTCTGAGCGACGTTCTGATCGTCTCCGACGCCGTAGATCAAAATCTGTACCTGGCTGCTCGTAACCTGCCACACGTCGACGTTCGTGATGTGCAGGGTTCCGATCCGGTCAGTCTGATCGCGTATGAAAAGGTACTGGTTACCGTTTCTGCCGTGAAGAAATTCGAGGAGCTGCTGGGATGAACCAGGAACGCGTATTCAAAGTGCTGCTTGGCCCGCACATCTCCGAGAAGGCCACGACTCTGGCAGACAAGAAAAGCCAGTTCGTTTTCAAAGTTGCGACTGACGCAACCAAGCTGGAAATCAAGAAGGCCGTCGAAAGCCTGTTCAGCGTGAAGGTTCAGCATGTCACTACCCAGAACGTTCTGGGCAAGAGCAAGCGCACCGCTCGCGGTCTGGGCAAGCGTAACGACTGGAAGAAGGCGATCATCTCCCTTCAGCCAGGCCAGGATCTCGATTTCGCCACCAGCAGTGCTGAGTAAGGAAGGGGTGCATCATGGCAATCGTTAAATGCAAACCGACTTCCGCGGGCCGCCGTTTTGTGGTCAAGGTGGTCAATCAGGAGCTGCACAAAGGCGCTCCTCATGCTCCACTGCTCGAGAAGAAGTCGAAGTCTGGCGGTCGTAACAACAACGGCCGTATCACCACCCGTCATATCGGTGGTGGTCACAAGCAGCACTACCGTCTGGTCGATTTTCGTCGCAACGACAAAGATGGCATTCCTGCCACTGTCGAGCGCGTTGAATATGACCCGAACCGTACCGCGCACATCGCTCTGCTGAAATACGCCGACGGTGAGCGTCGTTACATCATCGCGCCGAAAGGTGTGAGCGCCGGCGATCAGCTGGTTGCAGGTTCGATGGCGCCGATCAAGGCCGGCAACAGCCTGCCGCTGCGTAACATTCCGGTGGGTTCGACCGTTCACGGTATCGAGCTGAAGCCGGGTAAAGGTGCTCAAATCGCTCGTTCCGCTGGTGCTTCGGCTCAGCTGATCGCACGTGAAGGCGTCTACGTCACCCTGCGTCTGCGCAGCGGTGAAATGCGTAAAGTGCTGGCCGAATGCCGCGCGACCCTGGGTGAAGTCTCGAACTCCGAGCACAGCCTGCGTTCGCTGGGTAAAGCTGGTGCCAAACGCTGGCGTGGCGTTCGCCCGACCGTTCGTGGTGTTGCCATGAACCCGGTCGACCACCCACACGGTGGTGGTGAAGGTCGTACCTCTGGTGGTCGTCATCCGGTGTCTCCATGGGGCTTCCCGACGAAGGGCGCGAAGACTCGTGGTAACAAACGCACCGACAACATGATCGTCCGTCGTCGCAAGTAACTAGAGGGATACGACAGTGCCACGTTCTCTGAAAAAAGGTCCTTTTATCGATCTTCACCTACTGAAGAAGGTCGAAGTGGCAGCAGAAAAGAACGATCGCAAACCGGTTAAAACCTGGTCGCGTCGTTCGATGATTCTGCCGCAGATGGTCGGTCTGACCATCGCCGTGCATAACGGTCGCCAACACGTCCCCGTTCTCGTGAACGAAGACATGGTCGGCCACAAACTGGGCGAATTTGCCGGCACCCGTACCTATCGTGGGCACGTGGCTGACAAGAAAGCCAAGCGTTAAGGGGTAAGGAAATGGAAGTAGCCGCTAAGTTGTCGGGCGCTCGCATCTCCGCCCAGAAAGCCCGCTTGGTCGCCGACCAGATCCGCGGGAAGAAGGTGGGCGAAGCGCTCAACCTGCTGGCTTTCAGCAGTAAGAAAGCCGCGGAAATCATGAAGAAAGTGCTGGAGTCGGCCGTGGCCAACGCCGAGCACAACGAAGGCGCCGACGTTGATGACCTGAAGGTCAGCACCGTTTTCGTCAACGAAGGGCGTTCGCTGAAGCGCATCATGCCGCGTGCCAAAGGCCGCGCTGATCGCATCGTCAAGCGGTCTTGCCATATCACTGTCAAGGTTGCGGACAAGTAACGGAGTCGATCAGATGGGTCAGAAAGTACATCCCACTGGCATTCGCCTGGGAATCGTCAAGGATCACACCTCCGTCTGGTACGCAGACGGCCGGACTTATGCGGACTACCTGTTCGCTGATCTGAAGGTGCGTGAGTATCTCCTCGACAAACTAAAAAGCGCGTCCGTAAGCCGTGTCGACATCGCTCGTCCGGCCCAAACCGCACGCATCACCATCCACACCGCTCGTCCCGGCATCGTGATCGGCAAGAAAGGTGAAGATGTTGAGAAGCTGCGTCAGGACCTGACCAAGCAAATGGGTGTGCCAGTGCACATCAATATCGAAGAGATCCGCAAGCCGGAGCTCGACGGTATGCTGGTTGCGCAGAGCGTAGCTCAGCAGCTGGAGCGTCGCGTTATGTTCCGTCGCGCCATGAAGCGCGCTGTACAGAACGCCATGCGTATTGGTGCCAAGGGCATCAAGATCCAGGTGAGTGGTCGTCTCGGCGGTGCGGAAATCGCACGTACCGAGTGGTACCGCGAAGGTCGTGTGCCGTTGCACACCCTGCGCGCTGACATTGACTATGCCACCTACGAAGCGCACACCACTTACGGTGTGATCGGTGTGAAGGTTTGGATCTTCAAGGGTGAGGTCATCGGTGGCCGCCATGAAGAGCTGAAGCCGCAAGCACCTGCGCCTCGTAAAGCTGCTAAGAAATAAGGAGTACGCATCATGTTGCAACCAAAGCGTACGAAGTTCCGCAAGCAGATGACCGGCCACAACCGTGGTCTGGCTCAGCGCGGTAGCAAGGTCAGCTTCGGCGAGTTCGCGCTGAAGTCCGTTGCCCGCGGTCGTCTCACCGCCCGTCAGATCGAGTCCGCTCGTCGTGCTCTGACTCGTCACGTTAAGCGTGGCGGGAAGATCTGGATTCGCGTTTTCCCGGACAAGCCGGTTACCAAGAAGCCTCTCGAGGTGCGTATGGGTAAAGGTAAGGGTGGCGTTGAATATTGGGTAGCCCAGATCCAGCCAGGCAAGGTCCTGTACGAGATCGAAGGCGTTTCCGAAGAGCTGGCGCGTGAGGCTTTCGCCCTGGCTGCTGCAAAGCTGCCGCTCGCCACCACCTTTGTTAAACGGACGGTGATGTGATGAAAGCGAAAGAACTTCGTGAAAAAAACGCAGAGCAGCTGAACGAGCAACTGCTCGGCCTGCTGCGCGACCAGTTCAATCTGCGCATGCAGAAAGCAACTGGCCAGTTGGGGCAGTCTCACCTGCTCTCGCAAGTTAAGCGCGACATCGCTCGTGTGAAAACTGTGCTCAACCAGCAGGCAGGTAAGTGATCATGGCCGAAGTTGAAAAAACAGTCCGTACGCTGACCGGCCGGGTCGTCAGCGACAAGATGGACAAGACCATCACCGTTCTGATCGAGCGTCGCGTAAAGCACCCGATCTACGGTAAATACGTCAAGCGTTCGACCAAGCTGCACGCTCACGACGAATCCAACCAGTGCAAGATCGGCGACAAGGTTTCCATCCGCGAAACCCGTCCGCAGTCCAAGACCAAGTCCTGGGCTCTGGTTGAAGTCGTCGAACGCGCCGTCGAAGTCTAAGAGCTAAGGGTCGGAGAAATTTTATGATTCAGACTCAATCCATGCTCGATGTGGCTGACAACAGCGGTGCACGTCGCGTCATGTGCATCAAGGTGTTGGGCGGTTCGCATCGTCGCTACGCCGGCATCGGCGACATCATCAAGGTCACCGTCAAGGAAGCAATTCCGCGCGGCAAAGTGAAGAAAGGTCAGGTCATGACCGCAGTGGTCGTTCGTACCCGTCACGGCGTTCGCCGTGCCGATGGCTCGATCATCCGCTTCGACGGCAACGCTGCTGTTCTGCTGAACAACAAGCAAGAGCCGATCGGTACCCGCATCTTCGGGCCAGTGACCCGTGAACTGCGTACCGAGAAGTTCATGAAGATCGTCTCGCTCGCCCCTGAAGTGCTTTAAGGAGATCCGACATGCAAAAGATTCGTCGTGACGACGAGATCATCGTGATCGCCGGCAAAGACAAAGGTAAGCGCGGTAAGGTGCTCAAGGTTCTCGCTGACGACCGTCTGGTCGTCGGTGGCATCAACCTGGTCAAGCGTCATACCAAGCCGAACCCGATGTCGGGCGTTCAAGGCGGTATCGTCGAGAAAGAAGCGCCACTGCACGCTTCCAACGTTGCCATTTTCAACAGCGAAACCAACAAAGCTGATCGCGTTGGTTTCAAAGTCGAAGACGGCAAGAAAATTCGTGTCTTCAAGTCCACCCAGAAGCCGGTTGGCGCTTGAGAATCATAGGTAAAACACCATGGCACGACTGAAAGAGATTTACCGGAAGGAAATCGCGCCCAAGCTGAAGGAAGAACTGAAGCTGGCGAACGTGATGGAAGTTCCGCGCATCACCAAGATCACCCTGAACATGGGCCTGGGCGAAGCGATCGGTGACAAGAAAGTCATCGAGAACGCCGTTGCCGACCTCGAGAAGATCACCGGTCAGAAAGTCGTTGTGACTCATGCCCGTAAGTCGATCGCAGGTTTCAAGGTTCGTGAAGGTTGGCCGATTGGCGTCAAGGTCACTCTGCGTCGCGAGCGTATGTACGAGTTCCTGGATCGTCTGCTGTCCATCTCCCTGCCGCGCGTGCGTGACTTCCGCGGCCTGAATGCCAAGTCCTTCGACGGCCGCGGCAACTACAGCATGGGCGTGAAAGAGCAGATCATTTTCCCGGAAATCGATTACGACAAGATCGATGCGCTGCGTGGTCTGGACATCACCCTGACCACCACTGCCCGTACGGATGATGAAGGCCGCGCTCTGCTGCGTGCTTTCAAATTCCCGTTCCGCAACTGATTGGAGTAGGAACATGGCCAAGACGAGCATGAAAAACCGCGAGCTGAAGCGTCAGCGCACGGTTGCCAAGTACGCCAAAAAGCGTGCTGAGCTGAAAGCCATCATCGTGGATCAGAACGCAACTCCAGAAGCACGTTGGGAAGCCAGCGTCGCCCTGCAGAAGCAGCCACGTGATGCCAGCGCTTCGCGCCTGCGCAACCGCTGCCGCATCACCGGCCGTCCGCACGGTGTATTCCGTAAGTTCGGTCTGTCGCGTATCAAGCTGCGTGAAGCAGCCATGCGCGGTGACGTACCAGGTCTAGTCAAGGCCAGCTGGTAAGCCGACGCGGTAAACGCCGGAGCTTGCTCCGGCGTACAAGCAATATGAATCAAGCCCCTTTTGGGGCTTGATTCATTTTTGATCAGTCTCTAGAATGCCCGGCTCGCCTGAGCCCGGATTTCCGTGAGTTCTGGTGATTCTTAGCCGAGAGGCTAATTCTTTTTGTATCAGGAGCGTCTAGCCCATGAGTATGCAGGACCCGTTAGCGGACATGCTAACTCGTATCCGTAATGCCCAGATGGCTGAAAAGTCCGTCGTAAGCATGCCTTCTTCTACCCTGAAGGTGGCTGTAGCCAAAGTTCTCAAAGACGAAGGTTATATTGCGGGTTATCAGATCAGCGGCGAAGCAAAGCCGCAACTGTCCATCGAGCTGAAGTACTTCGAAGGCCGTCCGGTCATCGAAGAAGTCAAGCGCGTCAGCCGTCCCGGCCTTCGCCAGTACAAATCCGTCGATGATCTGCCGAAAGTTCGCGGCGGTCTCGGTGTTTCCATCGTCTCCACCAACAAAGGTGTGATGACGGACCGCGCTGCGCGCGCTGCCGGTGTCGGCGGCGAAGTGCTTTGCACTGTGTTCTAAGGGGGGATAAGCATGTCTCGCGTTGCTAAGAACCCCGTCAAGCTGCCTGCTGGTGTAGAGATCAAACTCGCCGGTCAGCAGCTTTCGGTGAAGGGTGCCAAGGGCACTCTGGAACTGAACGTTCACTCGTCCGTTGAAGTGCTGCAGGAATCCGGTGAGCTGCGTTTCGCTGCTCGCAATGGCGACCAGCAGACTCGTGCGATGGCCGGTACTACCCGCGCTCTGGTCAACAACATGGTCATTGGCGTAAGCCAAGGCTTCGAGCGCAAGCTCCAGCTGATCGGTGTTGGTTACAAAGCGCAGGCCAAGGGTCAGGTGCTGAACCTGGCGTTGGGCTTCTCTCACCCTATCGACTACCAACTGCCGGAAGGCGTTGTGGCCGAAACCCCGAACCAGACCGAGATCCTGATCAAGGGTGTCGACAAGCAGCTGGTTGGTCAGGTTGCCGCGGAGATTCGTGACTTCCGCCGTCCTGAACCTTACAAGGGCAAAGGTGTTCGTTACGCTGACGAAGTCGTCCGCCGTAAAGAAGCCAAGAAGAAGTAAGGGGCTAGGAAATGACCGACAAAAAAGTTACTCGTCTGCGTCGCGCTCGCAAAGCACGCCTGAAAATGCACGAGCTCGAAGCCGTGCGTCTGTGCGTGTATCGCTCTTCGCAGCACATCTATGCCCAGGTCATCTCGGCCGACGGCAGCAAGGTTCTGGCCAGCGCCTCTACCTTGGACAAAGCACTGCGTGACGGCGCCACCGGCAACGTCGACGCGGCCAAGAAAGTTGGTGAGCTGGTTGCCGAGCGTGCGAAAGCCGCTGGTGTGACCCAGGTTGCATTCGACCGTTCTGGCTTCAAGTACCACGGCCGCGTCAAGGCGCTGGCTGATGCTGCTCGTGAAGGCGGGCTGGAGTTCTAAGTTATGGCAAATAACGACCAAAAGCGCGACGAAGGCTATATCGAGAAGCTGGTTCAGGTGAACCGCGTTGCCAAGACCGTTAAAGGCGGCCGTATCTTCACCTTCACCGCGCTGACCGTGGTAGGTGATGGCAAGGGCCGTGTAGGTTTCGGCCGTGGCAAATCCCGTGAAGTGCCGGCTGCCATCCAGAAGGCGATGGAAGCTGCTCGTCGCAACATGATCCAAGTTGATCTGAACGGCACCACGCTGCAGTACGCCATGAAGTCCGCCCACGGCGCTTCGAAGGTTTACATGCAGCCTGCTTCCGAAGGTACCGGCATCATCGCTGGTGGCGCCATGCGTGCCGTCCTGGAAGTCGCTGGTGTTCAGAACGTTCTGGCCAAGTGCTACGGCTCTACCAACCCTGTGAACGTGGTTCATGCCACTTTCAAAGGTCTGAAGGCTATGCAGTCTCCGGATTCGGTTGCAGCCAAGCGTGGCAAGAGTGTCGAGGAGATTCTCTAACCATGGCTAACACCGTCAAAGTGACTCTGATCAAGAGCACCAATGGCCGTCTGGCCAATCACAAAGCCTGCGTCAAAGGCCTCGGCCTGCGTCGCATCAATCATACCGTCGAAGTTCTGGATACTCCGGAAAACCGCGGCATGATCAACAAGGCTTATTACCTTCTCCGTGTGGAGGGTTGATCCATGTACCTGAACGATTTGAGTCCAGCGCCGGGTTCCCGTCGCGAGAAGCACCGTCCGGGCCGTGGTATCGGTAGTGGTTTGGGCAAGACCGGTGGCCGTGGTCACAAAGGTCAGACCTCCCGCTCCGGAGGTACCATTGCTCCGGGTTTCGAAGGCGGCCAGCAGCCTCTGCACCGTCGTCTTCCCAAGTTCGGTTTCGTGTCTCTGAAAGCTATGGATCGCGCAGAAGTGCGTACGTCCGAGCTGAACAAGATCGAAGGCGACGTAGTTACTCTGCAGGCGCTGAAGGATGCCAACCTGATTAATCAAAACGTACAGCGTGTGAAAGTCATGCTGTCCGGTGAGATTACTCGTGCGGTCACCCTCAAAGGTATCGCCGCCACCAAAGGTGCGCGTGCGGCTATCGAAGCAGCTGGCGGTAAGTTCGAGGAATAAATGGCTAAGCAAGGTGCTCTCTCTGCTCTGGCTGGTGGCGGGTTGTCCGAACTCTGGGCTCGTCTGCGCTTTCTGTTCATGGCGATCATCGTCTATCGAATCGGCGCGCATATCCCAGTTCCCGGTATAAACCCTGACCGTCTGGCCGATCTGTTTCGACAGAATGAGGGGACCATTCTTAGCTTGTTCAACATGTTTTCCGGCGGCGCGCTGGAACGGATGAGCATCTTTGCACTGGGGATCATGCCGTACATCTCGGCATCGATCATCATGCAACTGATGACCGCCGTCAGCCCGCAGCTGGAGCAGTTGAAGAAGGAAGGTGAGGCTGGTCGTCGCAAGATCAGCCAGTACACCCGCTACGGCACCTTGGTCCTGGCTTTCGTCCAGGCTATCGGCATGTCCGTTGGCCTGGCGAGCCAGGGCGTAGCGTTCTCGGTCGATTTCGGCTTCCACTTCGTTGCAGTCACCACGTTCGTGGCGGGTGCGATGTTCATGATGTGGCTGGGCGAGCAGATCACCGAGCGCGGTGTTGGCAACGGTATTTCGATGCTGATTTTTGCGGGCATCGTAGCCGGTCTGCCGTCGGCGATCGGGCAGTCTTTCGAGTCTGCACGTCAGGGCGATATCAATATCTTCGCTCTCATCGCCATCGGTTTGCTGGCAGTAGCGATTATCGGTTTCGTGGTGTTCATTGAGCGTGGCCAGCGTCGCATCGCGGTGCACTACGCCAAGCGTCAGCAGGGCCGCAAGGTCTTCGCTGCGCAGACCAGCCACCTGCCGTTGAAGGTGAACATGGCGGGCGTAATCCCGGCCATTTTCGCCAGCAGCCTTCTGTTGTTCCCGGCCTCGCTGGGTGCCTGGTTTGGTCAGTCCGAAGGTATGGGCTGGCTGCAGGATATTTCACAGGCTATCGCTCCTGGTCAGCCGTTGAACATTTTGCTGTTTAGTGCAGGGATCATCTTCTTCTGCTTCTTCTACACGGCGCTGATGTTCAACCCGAAAGACGTAGCGGAAAACCTGAAGAAGTCCGGTGCCTTTATTCCGGGTATCCGTCCCGGTGAGCAGTCCGCACGCTATATCGATGGCGTTCTGACCCGCTTGACCATGTTCGGTGCTCTGTACATGACGGCCGTATGCTTGTTGCCCCAGTTCCTGGTGGTGGCGGCCAACGTACCGTTCTACCTTGGCGGGACCTCGTTGCTGATCGTGGTGGTGGTTGTGATGGACTTCATGTCGCAAGTACAATCGCACCTCGTTTCGCACCAGTACGAATCCCTGATGAAGAAAGCCAACCTGAAGGGCTACGGCAGCGGCATGCTCCGCTGAAGTGTCCATAAGGTTCGAGGAGTTGGTGATGAAAGTTCGTGCATCGGTGAAAAAGCTGTGCCGCAACTGCAAAATTATTCGCCGTGAAGGTGTAGTGCGAGTAATTTGCAGCGCGGAACCGCGTCACAAACAGCGCCAAGGCTGAATGTGATCGACGCTATAAGCCCGGCAGCTAGTGCGCTGCCGGGTTGATTATTTGTTTTTACAGCGATAATATCTCGCGCCCCATTTCTTGGCTTCCGGGGCGTAGGTAGCTGTCAATTGGAGTTCCACTGAATGGCCCGTATTGCAGGCGTTAACATTCCGGATAACAAGCACGCTGTTATCTCGCTGACCTACATCTTTGGTGTTGGTCGCACTACTGCACAGAAGATCTGTGCCGCTACCGGTATTAATCCGGCAGCAAAGATCAAGGATCTCTCTGACGAGCAGATCGAGCAGCTGCGTGGTGAAGTCGCCAAGGTGAATACCGAGGGTGATCTGCGCCGTGAAGTGAACATGAAAATCAAACGCTTGATGGATCTGGGTTGCTACCGCGGCCTGCGTCATCGTAAAGGTCTGCCGGTTCGCGGTCAGCGCACCAAGACCAACGCACGCACCCGTAAGGGCCCGCGTAAGCCGATCCGCAAGTAATCGCGTTCGCGAATCGACAGGAATTTAGTCATGGCAAAACCTGCTGCTCGTACTCGTAAGAAAGTCAAAAAGACGGTGGTTGATGGCATCGCCCACATCCACGCTTCTTTCAACAACACCATCGTGACCATTACCGACCGTCAAGGTAACGCCCTGTCCTGGGCTACTTCCGGTGGTTCGGGTTTCCGCGGTTCCCGCAAGTCCACCCCGTTCGCTGCCCAGGTGGCTGCTGAGCGTGCTGGTCAAGCTGCGCTGGAATACGGCCTGAAGAACCTCGACGTCAACGTCAAGGGCCCAGGTCCGGGTCGTGAGTCCGCTGTCCGTGCTCTTAACGGCTGCGGTTACAAGATCGCCAGCATCACCGATGTGACGCCAATCCCGCATAACGGGTGCCGTCCTTCGAAGAAGCGTCGCGTGTAATCAGGAGACAGTGAGAAATGGCTCGTTACATTGGTCCCAAATGCAAACTGTCTCGTCGTGAAGGCACTGATCTGTTCCTGAAGAGTGGCGTCCGCGCTCTGGAATCGAAGTGCAACATCGAAGCAGCCCCAGGTATCCACGGTCAGCGCCGTGGCCGTCAGTCCGACTACGGCACCCAGCTGCGTGAGAAGCAAAAAGTTCGTCGTATCTACGGTGTACTGGAGCGTCAGTTCAGCGGTTACTACAAGCAGGCAGCCAGCCAGAAAGGCGCTACCGGCGAAAACTTGCTGCAGCTGCTCGAGTGCCGTCTGGATAACGTCGTTTACCGTATGGGTTTCGGCGCTACTCGTGCCGAGTCCCGTCAGCTGGTTTCGCACAAAGCGATCAGCGTGAACGGCAAGACTGTCAACGTGCCGTCCTACCAGGTCAAAGCTGGTGACGTGGTTGCAGTTCGCGAGAAGTCGAAGAATCAGCTGCGCATCGTTCAGGCTCTTGAGCTGTGTGCTCAGCGTGGCCGTGTTGAGTGGGTAGATGTAGACACCGAGAAGAAATCCGGCGTGTTCAAAAGCGTTCCGGTTCGTGGTGATCTCTCCGCTGACATCAACGAGAGCCTGATTGTCGAGCTCTACTCCAAGTAAGGGCTAGAAAATAGGTGCATCCATGCAGATTTCGGTAAATGAGTTCCTGACCCCCCGCCATATCGATGTGCAGGTGGTCAGTCAGACCCGCGCCAAGATCACCCTCGAGCCTCTCGAGCGTGGTTTCGGCCATACTCTGGGCAACGCGCTGCGTCGCATCCTGTTGTCCTCCATGCCTGGCTGTGCAGTAGTCGAGGCCGAGATTGACGGTGTACTCCATGAGTACAGCGCCATTGAAGGTGTTCAGGAAGACGTCATTGAAATCCTGCTCAACCTCAAAGGTCTGGCCATCAAACTGCACGGTCGAGACGAAGTTACACTGACTCTGGCGAAGAAGGGCTCTGGCGTCGTAACCGCTGCCGACATTCAGCTGGATCATGATGTTGAAATCGTCAACGGCGACCACGTAATCGCCAATCTGGCCGCTAATGGCGCGCTGAACATGAAGCTCGTCGTAGCTCGTGGTCGCGGCTACGAGCCGGCCGATTCGCGCCAGAGCGATGAAGATGAAAGCCGCAGCATTGGTCGCTTGCAGCTCGACTCTTCCTTCAGCCCGGTGCGTCGCGTGTCTTACGTGGTGGAAAACGCTCGCGTCGAGCAGCGCACCAACCTGGACAAGCTGGTTATCGATCTCGAAACCAACGGTACCCTGGATCCTGAAGAGGCCATCCGTCGTGCCGCTACCATCCTGCAACAGCAGCTGGCTGCATTCGTCGACCTGAAGGGCGACAGCGAGCCGGTTGTGATCGAGCAGGAAGACGAGATCGACCCGATCCTGCTGCGTCCGGTTGATGACCTTGAACTGACCGTCCGTTCGGCCAACTGCCTCAAGGCAGAGAACATCTACTACATTGGTGACCTGATCCAGCGCACTGAAGTAGAGCTGCTCAAAACGCCGAACCTGGGCAAGAAGTCCCTGACCGAAATCAAGGACGTTCTGGCTTCCCGTGGTCTGTCCCTCGGTATGCGCCTCGACAACTGGCCGCCGGCAAGTCTGAAGAAAGACGACAAGGCCACTGCCTGATCGTCATCATCACCGAACGTGTAGTTTGGTAAGGAATTGAACCATGCGTCATCGTAAAAGTGGCCGTCACCTCAGCCGCACCAGCGCTCACCGCAAGGCCATGTTTCAGAACATGGCGGTATCGCTGTTCGAGCATGAGCTGATCAAAACTACTCTGCCGAAAGCCAAGGAACTGCGCCGCGTTGCCGAGCCGCTGATCACCCTGGCTAAAGAAGACAGCGTTGCTAACCGTCGTCTGGCTTTCGACCGTACTCGTTCGAAAGCTATCGTTGGCAAACTGTTCAACGATCTGGGCAAGCGCTACGCCACCCGTCAGGGCGGTTACCTGCGCATCCTCAAGTGCGGTTTCCGCGCTGGTGACAATGCCCCGATGGCTTATGTCGAGCTGGTCGACCGTCCGGTCGGTGGCAAGGTAGAAGCTGCCGAGTAAGGCATCGTCGCAAGAAGAACCGGGCTCAGGCCCGGTTTTTTTATGCCTGTCGTTTAGCCAAAATCTATCGCGCTGTAAGTTGTTATTCATTTGTCGCTTCGCTTGTGCTCGTCAATACTCAATGCCAATCCCGCTCAGTCGGGAACGATCAGGCCAGGTAAGGAGAGAGACATGAGTGACAAGACCGAAGGCAAATGCCCCTTCTCGGGTAAAGCCTCTCCGGAAACCCCGAAGCATGCCGCTGGCGGTGGCACGGGCAACCGTGATTGGTGGCCCAATCAGTTGCGCGTCGATTTGCTGCACCAGCATTCCTCCAAGTCCAACCCGCTGGGTGAGGACTTTAGCTATGCCGAAGCCTTCAACTCGTTGGACTACGAAGCGCTGAAGAAAGACCTGCGCGCGCTGATGACCGACTCGCAGGACTGGTGGCCCGCCGACTTCGGCCACTACGGCCCGCAGTTCATCCGCATGGCCTGGCACGCTGCCGGTACTTACCGCACCGGTGACGGCCGTGGCGGTGCAGGCCGTGGCCAGCAGCGTTTCGCACCGCTCAACAGCTGGCCGGACAACGTCAACATCGATAAGTCGCGCCGCCTGCTGTGGCCGATCAAGCAGAAGTACGGCCAGAAGATCTCCTGGGCCGATCTGTTGGTGCTCACCGGCAACGTCGCGCTGGAGACCATGGGCTTCCGTACCTTCGGCTTCGCCGGTGGTCGCGTGGATACCTGGGAACCGGATCAGGACGTTTACTGGGGGACCGAGAAGACCTGGCTGGGTGGCGACGAGCGCTACGGCAAGGGCGCGGCCGGCCGTGAAGACGACCAGGGCGTGCTGGTCGCCGACGCAGAGCTGCATGGCCAGGAACAGGATCGCACCGACAGCCAGGGTCGCAATCTGGAGAACCCGCTCGCGGCCGTGCAGATGGGTCTCATCTACGTGAACCCGGAAGGCCCTGAAGGCAATCCCGATCCTCTCGCTGCCGCCCACGACATTCGCGAAACCTTCGCGCGCATGGCGATGAACGATGAAGAAACCGTGGCGCTGATCGCCGGCGGTCACACCTTTGGCAAGACCCACGGCGCCGGCCCCGCCGATCACGTTGGCGCCGAGCCGGAAGCGGCTGGCCTGGAAGAGCAGGGCCTGGGCTGGAGCAGCTCGTTCGGCAGCGGTAAGGCCGGCGATGCGATCACCAGTGGCCTGGAAGTGACCTGGACCAGCACGCCCGCGCAGTGGGGTAACGAGTTCTTCGAGAACCTGTTCAAGTTCGAGTGGGAATTGACCAAGAGCCCGGCCGGTGCTCATCAGTGGGTGGCCAAGAACGCCGAGGCGATCATCCCCGATGCCCATGACCCGTCGAAGAAGCGCCTGCCGACCATGCTCACTACTGACTTGTCGCTGCGTTTCGATCCCGCCTACGAGAAGATCTCGCGTCGCTTCCTGGAGAACCCGCAAGCCTTCGCTGAAGCGTTCGCCCGCGCCTGGTTCAAGCTGACTCACCGTGATCTCGGGCCGAAGTCGCGTTACCTGGGCCCCGAAGTGCCGAAAGAAGAGCTGCTGTGGCAAGACCCGCTGCCGGCCGTTCATCATCCGCTGATCGACGACGCGGACGTGGCGACCCTCAAGGCCCAGGTGCTGGCCTCAGGCCTGTCGGTGGCCAAGCTGGTCGGCACCGCTTGGGCTTCGGCATCGACTTTCCGTGGCTCCGACAAACGCGGTGGTGCCAATGGCGCCCGTATCCGCCTGGCGCCGCAGAAGGACTGGGCAGCCAACCAGCCCGAGCAACTGGCCAAGGTGCTGGCGAAGCTGGAAGGCATTCGCGCCGAGTTCAACCGCGCAGCCACCGGCGGCAAGCAGGTGAGCCTGGCCGATCTGATCGTGCTGGCCGGCAATGCCGGTGTCGAGCAGGCCGCCAGCAAGGCCGGGCGTACCGTGAAGGTGCCGTTCTCGGCAGGCCGCAGCGATGCGTCCCAGGCGCAGACCGATGTCGAGTCCTTCGCCGTGCTCGAGCCGATCGCCGATGGCTTCCGCAACTACCTCAAGGGCCGCTACAGCGTACCGGCCGAGGCGCTGCTGATCGACAAGGCGCAGTTGCTGACCCTCACCGCGCCGGAGCTCACCGTTCTGGTCGGCGGCCTGCGGGCGATCAACATCAACGTAGGTGGCGCGAGCCACGGGGTGCTGACCGACAAGCCTGGCGCGCTGACCAACGACTTCTTCGTCAACCTGCTCGACATGGGTACGGCGTGGAAGGCGGCGGCCGGTGACAGCAACCTGTTCGAAGGGCGTGACCGCAAGAGCGGCGAGTTGAAGTGGACGGGCACTCGGGTCGATCTGGTGTTCGGCTCCAACGCCATTCTGCGTGCCCAGGCCGAGGTCTATGCCAGTGCCGATGCGCGCTTCATCGACGACTTCGTGGCCGCCTGGACCAAGGTCATGAACCTCGACCGCTTCGACCTCGCCTGATCCATGGCCGGGCGCTCGCGTCCGGCTCGGTGAGACGCTTGAGCCAACGCCTCCTTTCGGAGGCGTTGTGCTTTTTGCTTGACCCCGGCGGGTGATGGGTCGAGCATTCACCTATTCCATTCGCTGCACCAAGGATTCCGCGCATGAAGGGCCATATCGAAGTTATCGACTACCTCAAGATCCTGCTCAAGGGGGAGCTGGCCGCGCGCGATCAGTATTTCATCCACTCGCGTCAGTACGAAGACTGGGGCTTCAGTAAGCTCTACGAACGCATCAACCACGAGATGGAGGAGGAGACCCAGCACGCCGATGCCCTGCTCAAGCGCATTCTGTTCCTGGAAGGCGTGCCGGACATGGTGCCGGATGCCTTCACCTTCGGGCAGACCGTGCCGGATGCCCTGAAACTGGATCTGGCTCTCGAGTATCAAGTGCGTGCGGCCCTGAGCAAGGGCATCGAGCTGTGCGAGCGCCATCAGGATTATCAGACCCGCGATATCCTGCTGCTGCAACTCAAGGATACCGAGGAAGACCATGCCTACTGGCTGGAGATCCAGCTGCAACTGATCGACAAGCTGGGCCTGGAGAAATACCTGCAGAGCCAGATGTAAATCATCGGCAAGAAAAAGCCCCGCTCGCGGGGCTTTCTCGTTTCAGGGCGGCGCTCAGGCGCGGTCACGTTCCAGCAGCGGCTTGAGGAAATGCCCCGTGTGGGACTGCGGCATCTCGGCCACTTCTTCCGGCGTGCCGACGGCGATGATCTGTCCGCCTTTGGACCCGCCCTCGGGGCCGAGGTCCACCAGCCAGTCGGCGGTCTTGATCACGTCTAGGTTGTGCTCGATCACCACCACAGTGTTGCCGTGGTCGCGCAAGCGGTGCAGTACGTCGAGCAATTGCTGAATATCCGCGAAGTGCAGGCCGGTGGTCGGCTCGTCGAGGATGTACAGGGTCTTGCCGGTGTCACGCTTGGAGAGCTCGCGGGATAACTTGACCCGCTGCGCCTCGCCACCGGACAGGGTGGTCGCCGACTGGCCGAGTTTGATGTACGAAAGGCCCACGTCCACCAGCGTCTGCAGCTTGCGCGCGAGCGCCGGCACGGCATCGAAGAATGCGCGGGCGTCCTCGATGGTCATTTCCAGCACCTCGTGGATGCTCTTGCCCTTGTACTTGATCTCCAGGGTTTCACGGTTGTAGCGCTTGCTCTTGCACACGTCGCAGGGCACGTAGATGTCCGGCAGGAAATGCATCTCCACCTTGATCAGGCCGTCGCCCTGGCACGCCTCGCAGCGGCCACCCTTGACGTTGAACGAGAAGCGCCCCGGGCCGTAGCCGCGCGAGCGTGCTTCCGGCACGCCGGCGAACAGCTCGCGGATCGGCGTGAACAGGCCGGTGTAGGTCGCCGGGTTGGAGCGAGGTGTACGGCCGATGGGGCTCTGGTCGATGTCCACCACCTTGTCCAGGTGCTGAAGGCCGTCGATGCTGTCGTGGGCAGCGGCTTCCAGGGTGGTGGCGCCGTTCAGTGCCGTGGCGCTGAGCGGGAACAGGGTGTTGTTGATCAGCGTCGACTTGCCCGAGCCCGAGACCCCGGTCACGCAGGTCAGCAGGCCAATGGGGATTTCCAGGTTGACGTTCTGCAGGTTGTTGCCACGGGCGCCCTTGATCTTCAGCGACAGCTTCTTGTTGCGCGGTGTACGCTTGGCCGGCACGACGATCTTGGTGCGACCGGACAGGTACTTGCCGGTGACCGAGTCCGGGTGCGCCATGACTTCCTCGGCCGTGCCCTCGGCGACGATCTGCCCGCCGTGTACGCCAGCACCCGGGCCGATGTCGACCACGTAGTCGGCCATGCGGATGGCATCTTCGTCGTGCTCGACCACGATCACCGTGTTGCCGATGTCGCGCAGGTGTCGCAGGGTGCCGAGCAGGCGCTCGTTGTCACGCTGGTGCAGGCCGATGGACGGCTCGTCGAGGATGTACATCACGCCCACCAGGCCCGCGCCGATCTGGCTCGCCAGGCGGATGCGCTGGGCCTCGCCGCCGGACAGCGTGTCGGCGCTGCGGTCCAGGGTCAGGTAGTCGAGGCCGACGTTGACCAGGAACTGCAGACGTTCACAGATTTCCTTGAGGATCTTGCTGGCGATCTCGCCACGGCGGCCGTCCAGGGTCAGGCCGCCGAAGTAATCGCTGGCTGCGCCAATCGGCAGGCCAGTGACGGCCGGCAGGGTCTTCTCGCCCACCCACACATGGCGTGCTTCGCGACGCAGGCGGGTTCCGCGGCAGTCAGGGCAGGGCTGGGTGCTGAGAAACTTGGCCAGTTCCTCGCGCACGCTGGTCGACTCGGTTTCGCGGTAGCGGCGCTCGAGGTTGGGCACGATGCCTTCGAACGGGTGCGAGCGCTTGACGATATCGCCACGGTCGTTGAGGTACTTGAAGTCGACGTTCTGCGAACCACTGCCGCCGAGAATGACCTTCTGGTGCTCGGCGTCGAGTTCGGCGAACGGCTTGTCCAGGCTGAAACCATAGTGCGACGACAGTGAGCCGAGCATCTGGAAATAATAGACGTTGCGCCGGTCCCAGCCGCGTATGGCGCCTTCGGCCAGGGTCAGCTCACCGTTGACCAGGCGCTTGGCGTCGAAATACTGCTTCACGCCCAGGCCGTCGCAGGTCGGGCAGGCGCCAGCCGGGTTGTTGAAGGAGAACAGCTTGGGCTCCAGCTCGCTGATCGAATGGCCGCACACCGGGCAGGCGAAGCGCGCGGAGAAGATGATCTCTTCGCCTTCTTCCCCTTCCATGGGCGCGATCAGCGCCAGGCCGTCGGCCAGCTTGAGCGCAGTCTCGAAGGATTCGGCCAGGCGTTGTTGCAGGTCGCCGCGAGCCTTGAAACGGTCGACCACGGCGTCGATGCTGTGCTTCTTCTGCTTGTCGAGCTTGGGCAGTTCGTCCAGCTCGTACAACTTGCCGTCCACCCGTACGCGCACGAAGCCCTGGGCGCGCAGCTCGTCGAACACCGCCAGGTGCTCGCCCTTGCGCTCGCGAATCACAGGGGCCAGCAGCATCAGCTTGCTGCCCTCTGGCATGGCCAGTACCTGGTCGACCATCTGGCTGACCGTCTGGGCTTCCAGCGGCAGGTCGTGATCGGGGCAGCGCGGTGTGCCAGCGCGGGCATAGAGCAGGCGCAGGTAGTCGTAGATCTCGGTGATGGTGCCGACCGTCGAACGCGGGTTGTGCGAGGTGGATTTCTGCTCGATGGAAATGGCCGGCGACAGGCCTTCGATGGTGTCGACATCGGGTTTTTCCATCATCGACAGGAACTGCCGGGCATAGGCCGACAGCGACTCCACGTAGCGACGCTGGCCTTCGGCGTACAGCGTGTCGAAGGCCAGGGACGACTTGCCCGAACCGGACAGGCCGGTGATCACGATCAGCTTGTCGCGTGGCAATGTCAGGTCGATATTCTTCAGGTTGTGGGTACGGGCCCCACGAATCAGGATCTTGTCCAAAAGGAACCTCTAAGCTGACTGGGTTTTCGTCGCTGTCTTTACAGGAGGCCCTTGTCACAGCCTCGCCTGGCGGGCGGATAAACCGCCGAGTATACGGGCGGCAACAGGCGTGCGGCAAAGCGCCGCTGCTGTGCCAGTAGGGTTTCGACTGGTAGAATCGCCGGCTTGTTTCAACAGGTTATCGACGATGCGCGATTCGCACAGCGAACGCATGAGTGGCGCGGAAACTCGTGCAGCCGGTGGGCTGGCGTTGGTGTTCGCATTCCGCATGCTGGGCATGTTCATGGTGCTGCCGGTATTGGCTACTTATGGGCAGGAGCTCGCCGGTTCAACCCCGGCCCTGATCGGCCTGGCGATCGGTGCCTACGGCCTGACCCAGGCCTTTCTGCAGATTCCCTTCGGGGTGATCTCCGATCGCATCGGTCGGCGCCCGGTGATCTACTTCGGCCTGGTGATCTTCGCCGCCGGCAGCCTGCTGGCGGCCAATGCCGATTCCATCTGGGGCGTGATCGCCGGGCGCGTGCTGCAAGGCGCTGGGGCGATTTCCGCCGCGGTGATGGCGTTGTTGTCCGACCTTACCCGTGAGCAGCACCGCACCAAGGCCATGGCCATGATCGGCATGAGCATCGGCCTGTCGTTCGCCGTGGCGATGGTGGTCGGGCCATTGTTGACGCGCGCCTTCGGGCTGTCCGGTTTGTTCCTGGCCACCGGCGCCATGGCGCTGCTGGGCATCGTCATCGTCGCCGGCCTGGTGCCTTCGAGTGCCGGCCCGCTGCAGCACCGCGAATCCGGCGTCGCCAGGCAGGCCCTGTGGCCGACCCTCAAACACCCGGACCTGCTGCGGCTGGACTTCGCCATCTTCGCCCTGCACGCCATCCTCATGGCCAGCTTCATCGCCTTGCCGCTGGCCCTGGTGGAGCAGGGCGGCCTGCCCAAGGAACAGCACTGGTGGGTGTACCTGACTGCGCTGCTCGGCGGCTTCTTCCTGATGGTGCCGTTCATCATCTACGGCGAGAAGAAGCGCCAGATGCGCCGTGTACTGGTCGGCTCGATCGTCGTGCTGCTCGGCTGCGAGCTGTTCTTCTGGGCATTCGGCCACGGCCTGCGCAACCTGGTGCTGGGCATCGTGGTGTTCTTCACCGCGTTCAACCTGCTGGAAGCCTCGCTGCCCTCGCTGATCAGCAAGGTGGCGCCAGCGGGCGGCAAAGGCACGGCCATGGGCGTGTATTCGACCAGCCAGTTCCTCGGCTCGGCCCTGGGCGGCATTCTCGGCGGCTGGCTGTATCAGCACTATGGGCTGGCCGGCGTGTTCGGCGGCTGTGCACTGTTGACGGTTCTCTGGCTGGCCTTTGCTGTTACTATGCGTGAACCGCCTTACGTGACCAGCCTGCGGTTGCCGCTTTCCAGCGCGGCGCTGCAGGAAGTGGGGCTGGCGGAGCGAATTCAGGCAGCGCCGGGAGTGGCGGATGCCGTTGTGGTGGTCGAAGAGGCCGCCCTCTATGTGAAAGTGGATACCCAACAATTGGATCGCACGTCGCTGCAGCGCTTGATCGAAGCGGCGCCGGTGACGTGCTGAAAGTAGGAGAGCGTTATGGCCCGTGGGGTTAACAAAGTCATTCTGGTCGGTACCTGCGGACAGGATCCGGAAACGCGCTATCTGCCCAGCGGCAATGCCGTGACCAACCTGAGCCTGGCCACCAGCGAGCAGTGGACGGACAAGCAGACCGGTCAGCGCGTCGAGAAAACCGAGTGGCACCGAGTGTCGCTGTTCGGCAAGGTCGCGGAAATCGCCGGTGAGTACCTGCGCAAGGGCTCCCAGGTGTACATCGAGGGCAAGCTGCAGACCCGCGAGTGGGAAAAGGACGGCGTGAAGCGCTACACCACCGAGATCATCGTCGACATGCAGGGCACCATGCAGCTGCTCGGCGGTCGTCCGGACAATGCCGGTGGTGGTGATTCCGCTCCACGTCAGTCGCGCCCCGCCCCGCAGCGCGAGCCGCAGCAGCAGGCGCCGCGCCAGTCCGCGCCGCAACAGCAGAAGCCGCAGCCTGCCCAGGACTACGACAGCTTCGACGACGACATCCCGTTCTGATTGTCAGCTGACAGCAAGAGGCCCCGCACTGCGGGGCCTTTTCATTTCTGCCTACGCGGCTCAGGCCGGCTTGAAGAGGTGCTTGCGCAGCAGGCCCTGGCAGATCCACAGCACCAGCGCCAGGCTGATGCCGCTGAGGTTGGCCAGTACGTCCAGCGGGCTGAACTCGCGTACCGGCTGGATCACATGCTGCAACCATTCCAGCAGCGGCGCCTGGATGTACAGCAGCGGCCATAGCAGCCAGCCGGGCGTGCTGGGAAAGGCGATACGGGTAACCAGAGACAGGCCGCCAAAGGCGATCAGATGGAGGAATTTGTCCGACTCGTCGAACAGGTCGGGTGGTGGCTCGGGGCGGAACAGGCCGTAGGCGAGTACCGCACAGCAGGCCAGGAACAGCAGTTTTCTCACGTCTCTCTTCCTTCGCTTCTCTATCGGCTCGCCATTGAGACCCGCATCGCGCCGCAGGGTTGCCCACTGCGTGCCTTCGCCGGGCGCTGGTGCGTCAAGATGAAGCCCGGTGGTGACGCCGCGGGGTAAAAACAGCAAAATGCAGGCCATGGGGCTGAACCGTTCGGGCTCTGCCAAGAGTCGACTACCCAGGCACCGTTGCCGGGTGTCGGCTCAAATCTGATTGTGGAGCTTCTAGTTTCGTTATGCGCATGCGCCTGTTGTTGCTGGGTGGTGGCAGTACGCTGGGTCGGGCGTTGATTCGCCTGGGGGCCGAAGAAGATATCGGTTTCCTCGCCCCGCGCCCGCCGGCCCAGGGTTGGGATGCCGCCAGCCTCACTCAGTTGGTCGACGATACCCGCCCTGATGCGGTGATCAACCTCGCCTACTATTTCGACTGGTTTCAGGCCTCCAAGGTCAGCGAAGAGCGTTTCGCCGCCCAGGAGCGCGCTGTCGAGCGCCTGGCCGAGCTCTGCCAGCACCACGACATTCGCCTGCTGCAGCCGTCCAGTTACCGGGTGTTCGATGGCGCGCGGGCGACCGCCTACAACGAGAAGGACGAAACCCAGCCGCTGAGCATGCGCGGCCAGGTGCTGGTGCGCATGGAGCAGAGCGTGCGTGCCCTGTGCCCGCGTCACGTGCTGCTGCGCTTTGGCTGGATCCTCGACGACAGCCCGGACGGCCTGCTGGCACGCTTTCTGGTGCGCGCCGAGCGTGACAAAGCGCTGTACCTGGCCGATGACCGACGTGGCAACCCGACACCGGTGGACGATGCCGCACGGGTGATTCTCGCTGTGCTCAAGCAGCTCGACTGCGCCGCGCCATTGTGGGGCACCTATCACTACGGCGGCCACGAGGCGACCACGGCGCTGGCGCTGGGCCAGGCGATGCTCAGCGAGGCCCGGCACCTGCGCCAGAACCTGCTGGAAGAGATCTGCGGGCAGGCCCACGCCGCCAGGGGCGATGCCTCGGAAGAGCCGCAGCACGGCGTACTGGCGTGCAAGAAGATCCTTCACACCTTCGGCGTCAAGCCGCGCGCCTGGCGTGCCGGCCTGCCGAGCCTGCTGGAGCAATATTACCGCCATGTCTGATCAACCCATCCTCGTCACCGGCGGTGCCGGTTTCATCGGTTCCAACCTGGTCGATGCCCTGCTGGCGCGCGGGCACAGCGTGCGTGTGCTGGACAACCTGTCCATGGGCAAGCTGAGCAACCTGCCGCTCGATGATGCTCGCCTGACCTTCATCGAAGGCGACGTAGCCGATGCGGCACTGGTCAGCCGCTCGGTGGCTGGCTGCCGCGCCGTTGTGCACCTGGCCGCCGTGGCGTCGGTACAGGCTTCGGTAGACGATCCGGTCAGCACCCACCAGAGCAACTTCATCGGCACCCTGAACATTTGCGAAGCCATGCGCGAGCACGGCGTGCGTCGCGTGGTGTTCGCCTCCAGCGCCGCGGTGTATGGCAACAATGGCGAAGGCGTGGCCATCGACGAAGCCACCGCCAAGGCGCCCTTGACGCCTTATGCGTCGGACAAGCTGGCCAGCGAGCACTACCTGGAGTTCTATGCGCGTCAGCATGGTCTGGAGCCGGCGATTTTTCGTTTCTTCAATGTGTTCGGCCCACGCCAGGACCCATCCTCGCCTTATTCGGGGGTGATCAGCATCTTCACCCAGCGTGCTCAGCAGGGCTTGCCGATCAGCGTGTTCGGTGACGGCGAGCAGACCCGGGATTTCTTCTATATCGCCGATCTGGTCGCACTGCTGCTGCAGGCGCTGGATGCCAAGCAGCCGCCTGCTGGCGCGGTGAACGTCGGTTGGAACGAGTCGGTAAGCCTCAAGCAGTTGCTGACGCAGATCGGCGAGCTGCTCGGCGGCCTGCCGCCGGTGACGCACCTGGACGCACGAGCCGGCGATATCCGCCATTCCCGTGCCGATAATGGCCGCCTGGCGAACGAGTACCGGCTGCCGGTTCAGACGTCGCTGCGTGATGGGCTGGCGGCACTGCTCAACAGTTGAGGCGCTGATCGCAGAACAGCAAAAAGCCGGCAATGCCGGCTTTTTGCGTTTGTATGGCCAGCGGACTAAACGCTGTTCCTGTGGGAGCGGGCCATACCCGCCAATTCGTGTGCATGGCCCGCTCCCACAAAAAGCAGATCGCTGTCAGCCCACTCCTTCTAGCTGTCTCCAGCTGTCCTTAGAACTTGTAACCCAGCCCCACCATGTACACGAACGGATCGACATCCACGTCGACCTTGGCGCGCACGCCCAGGGCGGTGTTGTCCACATAGGCGGTGGTGTCGATGTCGATATAGCGAGCCTGGGCATTGATCATCAGGTTGTCGGTGAGCATGTAGTCGGCACCGATCTGCCAGGCCAGGCCCCAGGAGTTCTTGGCGCGGAAGTTGTCGAAACCGGCTGACGAGGCGCCGCTGCCCACGTGTTCGTCGTAGATCCAGGTGTAGTTGATGCCGCCGCCGACGTAGGGCTGGAAGGCCGACTTGGCGTCGAGCGGGTAGTACACCAGGCTCAGGGTCGGTGGCAGGTGCTTGAGGGTGCCGAGTTTGCCGTTGGCGGCGTCCAGCACGGTGCCCTTGATCTTCACGTCATGCTCGAACGGCGTGGCGGCGAGCAGTTCGACGCCCAGATGGTCGGTCAGCATGTAGGCGAAGTTGAGGCCCAGCTGGGTGTCGCTGCTCATGGTCGCCTTGCCGCCCAAGTCCGCCCCCGCGAGGCCGCCGCGGTCGACCTTGACCGAGGAGCTGTCCGCATCGGGGTTGACGGTGATGGCGCCGGCGCGCACGAGGATGTCACCGGCCTGGTGCGCCTGGGCAACGGGGGCCGCCAGCGCCAGGGCGATCAGCGAGGCAGAGAACAGCGACTTGTACATGGTGAGCTCCTAACGGTCATTCGAATCATCTCGGATGGCGTCAGGGTAAGGCGCTGTGTGAAGCGCCTGTTGACTCAGCTCAATAGCTGGCTAAGCAAGGGTGCGACGGTTTGTCACGATGTAGGGTCTGTTGACGCTTCAGCGCGAACCGCGTTGCTGCGAGAAATCTCGCCAGGCTAGGCGGAGGACGCAGGGAATGGTGTTCCCTTCTCAAGTTCTCCAACGACGCATGGCGAGATTGCCCGCGCAACCCACAGGGCCGGGCCCGTTTTAGCGCGATGCTGCGTTTCTCGGTGACTCATTTGGCCAGCCAAACTTCGCACCTCGTGCCTTGCCTCGCGCTAAAACGGGCTCCGGCGCGCTCCTGCTGAAGCGTCAACAGACCCTAATTGGCCGGCAGTTCGTAGGGATAGATTTTGTCCGCTGCCAGCTGATAGCCGACCTCGGCCAGTTCGCTGCTGCTGTGCTCGACCTTGAGCGGGCCTTCGACCCAGAAGGGCTGGTACAGCGCGTCGAGCAGCACGCCCAGTTCGGTGTTGACGTGGATGATCTGGTTGGACGGCGGTGGCGGCACATGGATGCAGGCGCCGAAGTAGGGCACCAGCAGGAACTCGGTCACGCGGCCTTCTTCGGTGACGTCCAGCGGCACGATGTAGCCAGGGATCTTGACGTTCTGGCCGTCCATCTCCTTGACCACCGGCGCCGACGGAAACTGCTGCAACGAAGCGGCGCCGCCCTCGGACAACGCGTCGCCCAGCTGCGACATGTCGTGCATCGGCGTCATCTGCGGCACCTGTGGCGGTGCGTCCTTGGGGATCAGCTCCTGCCAGTTCAGGGTGCGCAATTCGGCAGCCCAGAGCGGTGAGGCCAGGATGAGGAGCAGAACGGTGAGCAGGGCGCGACGCATGACACTACCTTTGAATTGGAAAACGAAGCCGGGCTGATCAGGCCCGGCTTCGCGCAGTCACAGCCGAATGGAAAGCCCATCGGCCAGCGACTGCCGATATGCACGCCAGGCCGGCACGCAGCCCATCAGCAGGGCGGCCGCCAGAATAGCGCCGAGCAGCGTCCACTCATAGGGCGTTGGTGCGCTGAGCGGCAAATACAGGCCATAGTTGGCCTGCACATAGCCTTGTGCACCGGCGATGCCGGCATACAGCAGCGCCGTGCCGGCCACCACGCCGGCCACCGCCAGCGAGAACGCCTCGAGAACCAGCAGGCTGGCGACATGCCAGGGCCGCGCGCCGACCGAACGCAGGATGGCCATTTCCCGGCGACGCTCATTGAGGCTGGTGAGAATCGCCGTGAGCATGCCGATCAGCCCGGTCAGCACCACGAACAGCGAGACCACGAACAGCGCCTTTTCCGCCGTGCCCATCAGGCTCCACAGCTCCTGCAGGGCAACACCGGGGAGAATCGCCAGCAACGGCTCGCCGCGATATTCGTTGACCTCGCGCTGCACGGCGAAGGTGGCGATCTTGCTCTTCAAGCCGAGCATCGCCGCGGTGATCGCCTTGGGCTGCAGGTCCATGTGCCGCGCCTGCTCGGCGCTGACCTTGCCGGCGCCGCGGGCGGGAACGCCGTTCTGCCAGTCGACGTGCAGCGCTTCCATGCCTTCCAGGGAAATGTGCAGGGTGCGATCCACCGGGGTGCCGGTACGGGCCAGAATTCCGCTGACCACGAACGGCTTGTCGTCATGTTGCTGCAGGCTGACCGTCGCCACGCCGTGGGAGAGCACCAGCTTGTCGCCCAGCTTGTAGTTCAGCGCCTCGGCCACCTCGGCGCCGAGCACCACGTCGAACAGGTCGTGGAAGCGTTCGCCCTGGGCCAACTGCAGGGATTGCCCGCGCCCGTAATGGTAATGGTCGAAGTAGCCCTCGTCGGTGCCCATCACGCGGTAGCCGCGGTGCGAGTCGCCCAGAGAAATGGGGATCGCCCAGTCGACCTGGCGATGCGCGGCGAGCTTCTCGAAGCTGTCCCAGCGAATGTTGTTGGTGGCGTTGCCGATGCGGAACACCGAGTAGAGCAGCAGGTTGACGCTACCGGAGCGGGCGCCGACGATCAGGTCGGTGCCGCTGATGGTGTTGGCGAAGCTGGCGCGCGCCTCGGTGCGCACCCGCTCCACCGCGAGCAGCAGGCACACCGACAGGGCGATGGCGAACACCGTGAGCAGGGCGGTAAAACGACGGTTGGCCAGGCTGGCCAGGGCGAGTCGTAACAGGAACACCTCAGACCTCCTGGGGCTTGCTGGCGCGGTTCAGTTCACCCAGCGACAGGCTGCGGTCGAACAGTGCGGCCAGGCTCTGGTCATGGCTGACGAACAACAGGCTGGCGCCGACGTCGCGGCATTCGCCGAACAGCAGCTCGAGAAATGCCTGGCGGGCATCGGCATCCAGCGCCGAGGTCGGCTCGTCGGCGATCACCAGCTCCGGTTGGCCGATCAGCGCGCGGGCGGCGGCGACGCGTTGCTGCTGGCCGATGGACAGCGAGTCGGCGCGCCGTTCGAGCAGCTCCGGGCGCAGGCCCAGGTGCTCCAGCAGCTTGCCGGCGGCCTGGTCGACGCTGCCGTAGCGCTGGGCGGCGCGCTCGGCCCGCAGGCGGGAAAAGCGGCACGGCAGCTCGACGTTGTCGCGCACGCTCAGAAATGGCAGCAGGTTGAACTGCTGGAAGATGTAGCCGGTGTGGTCGACGCGAAAGCGATCCCGACGTGCCGCCGAGAGCGTGGCGAGGTCTTCGCCCAGCAGGCGAATGGTGCCGCGGCCAGGTTTCTGTACGCCGCCGAGCAGGCCGAGCAGGGTGGTCTTGCCGCTGCCGCTGGGGCCCTTGAGAAACAGGGTCTCGCCGCGTTGCAGGTGAAAATGGGGAATGTCCAGAAGCTCGTCCTGGCCGGGCCAGGCGAAGCCGAGGTCAGTGAGTTCGATCAGTGCTGTGGTCATGGGGACTGCTGGCGCTGGAGAGAAAAACAGCAAGTGTGCCAGTCATGGCCACGAAATGCTGAGCCAGAGGGTGTTGCCGAACGTGTGCAACAGCCGATGCCGCCTGGTGGCGGCATCGGCATGGTCGGTCAGAAGGTCAGGCGCGGGTTGGCCGGGGTCGACTCGACGCCCTGCTGGCCGCTTGGGCCGATCAGTTGCACGTTGATCTTCTGGGTGGCCGGGAACTGTTTGTAGAAGGCCGACAGGTCGAGGGTTTTCAGCTCACCCGGCTGTTTGCAGGTGAAGCTGTAGTCGGCATCGATATCGCTGTGCTCGTGGTGATGGTCGTCGCCGTCAGCATGCTCGTCGTGATCGTGATCGTGATCGTGATCGGCTTCGGCGTTGCCGAAAAGCGGGCTGCGCACTTCGTGTTCGCTCAGGCTGCAGCCGGCAGCGGCGGGCAGGGCGAACAGGGCCAGGGGCTTCTCAAGCAGCGAGCGGGCGGCGGCGACGGTTTTCTTGTCGGCATCGCTGGTGGCGGCATGCTCGAAGCCGACGATGTTCATGGCCGGGCTTTCCAGCTCGATTTCCAGGGTGCTGCCTTCCAGGGCCACGTTCAGCGTGGCGACGCCGTGTTCGTGTTTGCCGAGGCTGCCGTGTTCATGGTCGTGGGCCTGGGCAGCCGCCAGGGGCAGCAGGGCGAAGGGCAGGGCGAGCAGCAGGTGGCGCATGGGAAGCTCCGATCGGGTGAGTGCTGGAATGGATTGATACGTTATAACAAATTTATCCATGGTGGTAGAGCGGCTTGGTTTGCCTGGCTGCCCGTGGGAGCATGGCGCATCGATTAGATGGAGGTAGGCATGGTGCGTATTCGCGGGCGGATCGGCGATTGGCCGGTGGACCTGACGGTGGAACTCGATCCGCAGGATTGGGCGCAGCTGGCAGCGGCGACGGTTCCAGCTGCGCAGGTGCCGACGACGGTGGCGCCAGCCCCGGCGCAGGCGGATCAGGATGGCCAGTGGCAGACGGTGCTGGAGTTGTTACGCCGTGCCGGGCGTATCGAGGGGCCGCAACTCATGGCGCAACTGGCGGCGCTGGCCGGTGGTGAAGTGGCGGGCAAACGCCTGCTGGTTCGCCTGCGCCATTGTGATCAGGTGCGCATGGAAACCGGCGCCGATGCGCCGGTTTATTGCTGGGTTGGGCAGCCAGAGTGAGGCGGCAAGTACCGTGTTCACGCACGGCACGGGCCGCATCTGTGGCCCGCGGTTGAGCGCAGCGATACTCGGGAGAATGGCCCTCAACCCAGGCTACGTGCTGGTAGGTGGCCTGGGTATCGCTGCGCTCAACGCCAGGCTACGCCGGCGGGGTACGGTCAAAGGGCTCAGTAAAGCGCCTGATACACCCGACGACGGTAGGTGGTGACCAGCGGATTGTCGTTGCCGAGCAGGTCGAATACCTGCAGCAGGGTCTTGTGTGGCAAGCCGTCGGCGTAATTGCGATTGCGCACGAACAGCTTCAGCAGGCCATCCAGCGCCGGCTCATATTGCTGGCGGGCGAGTTGCTGGATGGCCAGCTGATAAGCCGCTTCGTCGTCCTCGCCGTTCTGCGCCAGGCGGCTTTTCAGGGTGGCGGCGTCCGGCAGGTCGGCGGCCTGGCGCAGGAAGGTGATCTGCGCACGGGCACCGGCAAGTGCCTGCTTGTGCTCATCACCTTTCACGGCGCCCAGCACCTGCTCGGCCTCGTTCAGCTCGCCACGTTCGGCCACGCAGCGGGCGTAGAGAATCAGCGCGGCGGCGTTCTCGTTGTTTTCCGTCAGCAGTTCCTTGAGCGCGGCTTCGGCTTCACCGATGCGGCCGTCGGCGAAGGCCGCCTGGGCCACTTCCATCAGGTCGGCCTGGGGCGCCGGTGGCTCAGCGACGTGGGGCTGCAGCAGGGCGCGAATTGCCGACTCCGGTTGAGCGCCCTGGAAACCGTCGACTGGCTGGCCGTTCTTGAACAGCACCACGGTCGGCAGGCTGCGAATGCCGAAGCGCGCGACGATGTCCTGCTCGATGTCGCAGTTGACCTTGGCCAGCAGCAGCTCGCCCGCGTAGCCCTCGGTAATCTGCGCCAGTACCGGCATCAGCGCCTTGCAGGGTGCGCACCACTCGGCCCAGAAATCGACGAGCACCGGTTTGTTGAACGAGTTCTCGATCACCAGTTGCTCAAATTGGGCGGCGCCATTGATATCGAAGATGTAGGGGGTGTCGCTCATGGTCGGTCTCTGTCCGCGCGAAAAGTGGTGTGACTATAAATGTGGGCGCCGCCGCAAGGCTACAAGGCCCCGTGATACAGGCTGACGTGGCGGAAGGTTTCCGGCTCGGCCAGGTCGGGCCAGGTGCAGCCCTCCAGCCCGGCGATGCGCCGGTAGTGCGGATGGTTGAAGTCGCGTACCCGGGAATCGGCCACCAGTACCTCGCGGGCGTGCTCGAGCACCCGGTCGAGCAGCGGCAGGTTGCTGCGGTCGTAGAGCACGTCGGCGACGATCGCCAGGTCGTAGTCGCGGGGTTCGCTGTACAGGTCGCTCGAATAGGCCAATTCCACGCCATTGAGCGCCGCGTTGGCGCGGCAGGCCGCCAGAGCCAGGGGATCCAGGTCGCAGGCCACCACCTGGGCAGCACCCGCGCGGGCGGCGGCGATGGCGGCCACGCCGGAGCCGGTGCCGAGGTCGAGCACTCGCTTGCCTCGCACCCACTCGGGGTGGCGCGCCAGCCAGTCGACCAGCACCAGGCCACTGGCCCAGCAGAAGCACCAGTACGGCGGTTCTTCGAGAATGCGCCGGGTTTCCTCGGGGCTGAAGCAGCGATCCATGTTCGCCGGGTCGATCAGCCACAGGCGCAGATCGGTGCCAGGCAGCGTGGTGGCGGTCAGCCGAGCATCGCCGAGCAGTTCGCCCAGGGCGGCCTGCAGGTTCGGCGGTGGCGTCACAGCGCCGGGGTCACGCGGACTTCGCCGAGGGCCTGGCTTTGCGGCTCGCGGATCAGCTGGCTCGGCATGTGCAGCACCAGCTTGCCGGATTGATGCACGCGGCCGCGTAGCTCGACGCGAATGCCCTGGTGGAAATTCTCCTGGTTGAACTGCAGGCGAAACGGCAGGGGCGCGCCGGTACCACGCAACTGGATGTTGCCGAGCAGCTTGTGCGGCAGGCCGCGATCGCTGATGGTCAGCAGGGCCAGTTCCACATCGGCGCCGGCAGGCACGTCGAGCAGGGTGCCGGTGAGTTCGCGCAGGTGAGCCGGCGTCGGCGCCGGTTGCTCGCTCTTGACCGCAGGCGGGGCGGGCGGCGCGGGTGGCGGCGTTTCCCCGGCGCAGGCGGCGAGCAGGGCGACTAGGCAGAGCGGGGCGAGCGGGCGCAATGGCATCGGATGATCCTGGCAGACGGGCAATGCCCGGATTCTCGCCATAGCCGGCGGTGAATGCAAAGGAAAGCGCCGCCTGCGTCCGCACGCTTGGCGCCGGGCGGCGGGGATGCGCTACCATGCGGGCTTTCTCGCCTGCGACCGTTTCCAGCCATGCATTGCCCGTTCTGCTCCGCCAACGACACCAAAGTCATCGATTCGCGTCTGGTCGCCGAGGGTGATCAGGTGCGCCGCCGCCGCGAATGCCTGGCCTGCGGCGAGCGCTTCACCACCTTCGAAACCGCCGAGCTGGTGATGCCGCGTCTGATCAAGCAGGACGGCAGCCGCCAGCCATTCGACGAGGACAAGCTGCGTGCCGGCATGCAGCGCGCGCTGGAAAAGCGCCCGGTGAGCGTCGAGCGGCTGGAAGCGGCCATCGCCCACATCAAGCATCGGCTACGCGCCACCGGCGAGCGCGAGGTCAAGTCCTTGGTGCTCGGTGAACTGGTAATGACCGAGCTGCAGAAGCTCGACGAGGTGGCCTACATTCGTTTCGCCTCGGTGTACCGCCGCTTCCAGGACCTCAACGAATTCCGCGAGGAAATCGACCGCCTTTCCCGCGAGCCGAATCAGGACTGAGATGAGCAGCAACGACCACGCATTCATGGCGCGGGCCCTCGAGCTGGCGCGCAAGGGCCTGTATTCCACTCATCCCAATCCCCGTGTCGGCTGCGTGATCGTGCGTGACGGCAAGATCGTCGGCGAAGGCTGGCATGCCAAGGCCGGCGAACCCCACGCCGAGGTGCACGCCTTGCGCCAGGCCGGCGACAGGGCCCGTGGCGCCACTGCCTACGTCACGCTGGAACCGTGCAGCCATCATGGCCGCACGCCGCCGTGCGCCGATGCGCTGGTGGCCGCCGGCATCACCCGGGTCGTGGCGGCCATGCAGGACCCCAATCCCCAGGTAGCCGGACGCGGTCTGCTGCGCCTGATGAATGCCGGTATTTCCGTGCAGGGCGGCGTGCTGGAGGCCGAGGCGCGAGCGCTGAACGCGGGCTTCATCAAGCGCATGGAAAGCGGCCTGCCGCTGGTGCGGGTGAAATTGGCGATGAGCCTGGACGGGCGCACCGCCATGGCCAGTGGCGAAAGCCAATGGATCACCGGGCCGGCGGCGCGTGCCGCGGTGCAGCGTCTGCGTGCGCGCTCCAGCGTGGTGCTCAGTGGCGCCGATACCCTGCTGGCCGATGGCGCCCGCCTCACCGTTCGGCCCGATGAACTAGGCCTGGGCGCCGAGCTGACTGCCCTGGCCCTGGCGCGGCCGCCGTTGCGCGTGCTGGTCGATGGGCGCCTGCGGGTTCCGCTCAGCGCACCGTTCTTCCAGGCCGGCCCGGCGCTGGTCGCCACCTGCGCAGCGGCCACCTCGCGCTGTCGTTATCTGGATGACGGCCACGAGCTGCTGGCCATGCCCGGCAGCAACGGCCATGTCGATCTGCGTAAGTTGCTGCTGGAGCTGGCATCGCGTGGCGCCAACGAAGTGCTGGTCGAGGCCGGGCCGAAACTGGCGGGCGCCTTTGTCCGGCTGGGGCTGGTCGATGAGTACCAGCTGTTCGTCGCGCCCAAGTTCCTCGGCTCCAGCGCGCGGCCGCTGCTCGACCTGCCGCTGGCGCGCATGGCCGAAGCGCCAGCCCTGAAGATCGTCGACATGCGCGCCGTGGGCGACGACTGGCGGATCATCGCCGTGCCCGATCGTTCTAGCTGAATGCGCATCGGCTGGAGTCCGTTCTCGATGTTTCTGGGCATGTGCACGGGCAGCTACAAGGCAGAAGCGGCCGTTCGCGCCACGCTGCAGTCAAATAACTAAAGCCCGGCTTTACGATGTGAACAGCCTCTTGGGCATGGCCGCCGTGCGCTGGCGCGGCAACTGTGGTAAAACGCCTGTCGGCTGCGACAAGCAGCCACACGTTCTCAGGGCGGGGTGAGATTCCCCACCGGCGGTAATGGTGCCAAGAACCTGTTTTAGATCTGCTGCGCGTCGGCCATACGGCGTTGAAATTGGGCTCGGGCTGCTCATTTACAGCCTGTAAACTCCGCGCCCTCGCCCAATTTCGCCTTGTCTGGCGCTAGCTCGCGACATCTAAACTCAGGTTCTACCTAGCCCGCGAGCGCCCGGTACGGCACCAGCCGCCCGGGGACGAGCAGATCCGGTGCGATTCCGGAGCCGACGGTATAGTCCGGATGAAGAGAGAGCGGGATTGCCTGGTCAGGCAGCCCTCGTGCTGCTGCATGTCCGTACCATCCCTATCGATCCAAGCTGCCCTGTTTTAACCATAAACAGGAGTCGAACATGTCCATCTCTAACAGCGTACGCCGGGTCGCCTTCGTGCAGGCCTGCTGGCACCGCGAAATCGTCGATCAGTCGCGCCATGCCTTCATCGAAGAGATGCAGCGCCAGGGTTACGCGGCCAGCGAAATCGATTGCTTCGAGGTCGGCGGCGCCTTCGAAATTCCCCTGCACGCCAAACGCCTGGCCAAAAGTGGCCGCTACGCCGGCATCGTGGCTGCCGGGCTGGTGGTCGACGGCGGCATCTATCGTCACGAATTCGTCGCCCAGGCGGTGATCGAAGGCCTCATGCAGATGCAGCTCGACACCGACGTGCCGGTGTTCTCGGCGGTACTCACGCCCCATCATTTCCATGCTGGCGAAGAGCACCAGACGTTCTTCCGCGAGCATTTCCTGGTCAAGGGCGCCGAAGCGGCGCGCACTTGTGCCGATACGCTGCGCAAGCTCAAAGAATTGCCGGTCTGACGAGGAGCCCTTATGTTCACCGGAATCATCGCATCCATCGGCAGCATCGCCGCCATCACCCCCAAGGGCGGCGATGTGCGGGTCTACGTGAAGACCGGCAAGCTGGATCTGGGTGACGTCGCCCTGGGCGACAGCATCGCGGTCAACGGCGTGTGCCTGACCGCCGTCGAATTGCCGGGTGACGGCTTCTGGGCCGACGTCAGCCGCGAAACCCTGGCGCGTACCGCCTTCGTCGACCTGAAGACCGGCAGCCGGGTCAATCTGGAAAAGGCCCTGACGCCGACCACGCGCTTGGGCGGCCATCTGGTCAGCGGGCATGTCGACGGCGTTGGCGAGATCGTCTCCCGCGAGGAGAACGCCCGCGCCATCCAGTTCAAGGTGCGCGCGCCGCGTGAGCTGGCCAAGTACATCGCCCACAAGGGCTCGATCACCGTCGATGGCACCAGCCTGACGGTCAACGCCGTCAATGGCGCCGAGTTCGAGCTGACCATCGTGCCGCATACCCTGGCCGAGACCATCATGGCCGACTATCACGCCGGGCGTCGGGTCAATCTGGAGGTCGATCTGCTGGCCCGTTACCTGGAGCGCCTGCTGCTCGGTGACAAGGCTGCCGAGCCGAGCAGCTCGGGGCTGACCGAAGGTTTTCTCGCCGAACACGGCTATCTGAAGCATTAAGGACACTGCCACCATGGCACTCAACAGTATCGAAGAGCTGGTCGAGGACATCCGCGCCGGCAAGATGGTCATCCTCATGGATGACGAAGACCGCGAGAACGAAGGCGACCTGATCATCGCCTCCGAATGCGTGACCGCCGAGCACATCAATTTCATGGCCCGCTTCGCCCGCGGCCTGATCTGCATGCCGATGACCCGCGAGCGCTGCGAAGCCCTCAAGCTGCCGCTGATGGCGCCGCGCAATGGCTCCGGTTTCGGCACCAAGTTCACCGTGTCCATCGAGGCGGCCGAAGGCGTCACCACCGGCATTTCCGCTGCCGACCGCGCACGTACCGTGCAGGCCGCTGCGGCCAGGCACGCGGTGGCCGAAGACATCGTCAGCCCTGGCCACATCTTCCCGCTGATGGCCCAGCCCGGCGGCGTGCTGGCCCGGGCCGGCCATACCGAGGCGGCCTGCGATCTGGCGCGCATGGGCGGCTTCGAGCCGAGCGGGGTGATCTGCGAGATCATGAACGACGATGGCACCATGGCCCGTCGCCCGGAGCTGGAAGAATTCGCCGCCAAGCACGGCATCAAGATCGGCACCATCGCCGACCTGATCCACTACCGCATGCTGCACGAGCGCACCGTGCAGCGCATCACCGAGCAGCCGCTGGACAGCGAAGTGGGCCAGTTCAACCTGGTGACCTACCGCGACTCGGTGGAAGGCGACGTGCACATGGCCGTGACTCTGGGCACCATCTGCGCCGAAGAGCCAACTCTGGTTCGTGTGCACAACATGGACCCGATGCGCGACCTGCTCATGGTCCGCCAGCCGGGACGCTGGAGCCTGCGCGCGGCGATGACCGAAGTGGCCGAGGCCGGCAGCGGTGTGGTGCTGCTGCTCGGCCATTCGCTGGGCGGCGACGAGGTGCTGGCGCATATCCGCGAAGCGGACGGTGCCACCACCAGCAAGATGCCGAGCACCTACAGCACGGTCGGTGCCGGTTCGCAGATCCTGCGTGACCTCGGCGTGCGCAAGATGCGCCTGATGAGCGCGCCGATGAAGTTCAACGCGATATCCGGTTTCGACCTGGAAGTTGTAGAATACCTGCCGCCCAAATAAGCGCGGCGACCGCGATGGAGCCTCGGCTCCCATCGCCTATATTTTCGGGGCCTGCCATGGCAGGCCCTGGCTCTTTAAAGACAGCTCGAGAACTCGCTATGACACTCAAGACCATCGAAGGTACTTTCATCGCTCCCAAGGGCCGCTTCGCCCTGGTGGTCGGCCGCTTCAACAGCTTCGTGGTCGAAAGCCTGGTCAGCGGCGCGGTCGATGCCCTGGTTCGCCACGGCATCAGCGAAGACGACATCACCATCATCCGCGCACCGGGTGCCTTCGAGATTCCCCTGGTCGCCCAGAAAGTCGCCCAGCGCGGCGAGTACAGCGCCATCATCGCCCTCGGCGCAGTGATCCGTGGCGGCACCCCGCACTTCGAATACGTGGCCGGTGAGTGCACCAAGGGCCTGTCCCAGGTCTCCATGGAGTTCGGCGTGCCGGTCGCCTTCGGCGTGCTGACCGTCGATTCCATCGAGCAGGCCATCGAGCGTTCCGGCACCAAAGCCGGCAACAAGGGCGCCGAAGCTGCCCTGTCCGCTCTGGAAATGGTCAGCCTGCTGGCGCAGTTGGAGGCCAAGTGAGCCAGAACGACAACAAGCCAGCCAAGAAAGGCCCGAGCCCCAAGCTGCTGGCTCGCCGTCAGGCGCGCACCCTGGCCATGCAGGCCCTGTACTCCTGGCACATCGCGGGCCAGGCACTCAACGAGATCGAAGCGCAGTTTCGGGTCGACAACGACTTCAGTGCGGTCGATGGCGCCTACTTCCACGAGATCCTGCACGGTGTGCCGCGTCAGAAGAGCGAGATCGACGCCCTGTTCGAACCGCTGCTCGATCGCCCGCTGGACGAGATCGACCCGGTCGAGCTGTCCATCCTGCGCCTGTCCACCTACGAGCTGCGTAACCGCATCGACGTGCCGTACCGCGTGGTGATCAACGAAGGCATCGAGCTCGCCAAGGTGTTCGGCGCCACCGACGGTCACAAGTTCGTCAACGGCGTGCTCGACAAGCTGGCGCCGACCCTGCGCGCCGACGAAGTCCGCGACTTCAACAAGCGCTGAGTGTTTTGGGCGAGTTCGAGCTGATTCGTCATTACTTCGCCGCAGCCGCCTGTGCGCAGGCGGCCGATGGTGTGGCGCTGGGAATCGGCGATGACTGCGCCCTGCTCGAGGTGCCAGCCGGCGAACAACTGGCGGTGTCCACCGACACCCTGGTCGCCGGTGTGCATTTCCCGGCCGATGCGCCGGGACGCCTGCTCGGCCAGCGTGCCCTGGCCGTCTCCGTCAGTGACCTGGCCGCCATGGGCGCCGCGCCCCTGGCGTTCACCCTGGCGCTGACCCTTCCCGAGGTTTCCCCCGGCTGGCTGGCCGAATTCACGGCCGGGCTGGAAAGCATGGCGCGCCAGTGTGGCGTGCGTCTGGTCGGTGGCGACACCACCCATGGGCCGCTTAGCCTGACCCTCACCGTATTCGGCCGCGTGCCGGCTGGCCAGGCGTTGACCCGCGCCGGCGCGCGTCCCGGCGATCTACTCTGCGTGGGCGGCAACCTGGGCAATGGTGCCGGCGCGCTGCCGTTCGTGCTCGGCGAGCGGGCCGAGCAGGCGCAGAGCGCCGAGCTGCTGGCCCATTACTGGTCGCCGATGCCGCAGCTGCAGCTTGGCCAGGCCCTGCGTGGCCTCGCTACCGCCGTGCTGGATATCTCCGATGGCTTGCTCGCCGACTGCGGGCATATCGCCCGGGCCTCCGGCGTGGCGCTGTTCGTCGAGGAGGCGCAGTTGCCGCTGGGCAATGCCCTGGTGGCCTGTGTGGGCGACGAAGCGGCTCGCCAGCTAGCGCTAGGCGGTGGCGACGACTACGTGCTTGCCTTTACTCTGCCTGCCGAGAAACTGGACGCGCTGCGCGCCATGGGCCAGCCTGTAACCGTGATCGGTCGAGTCGAGGCCGGACAGGGCGTGCATCTTGTGGACGCCAGAGGCCGAGCCATCAAGCCACGGTACAGTGGCTATCAACATTTCGGATCGAACCGTGACTGATCATCCCAAGCAAGTCCCCGCCGAATTCGTACCACCTTCCGTGTGGCGCAACCCCTGGCATTTTTTGGCCTTTGGCTTCGGTACCGGCACCCTGCCCAAGGCGCCTGGCACCTGGGGCTCGCTGGCTGCCGTGCCGTTCATCCCGCTGTGGCAGATGCTGCCGGACTGGGGCTACTGGCTGATGCTCGGCATCACTATGCTGTTCGGCACCTGGCTGTGCGGCAAGGTGGCCGATGACCTGCGCGTGCACGACCATGAAGGCATCGTCTGGGACGAAATGGTCGGCATGTGGATCACCCTGTGGCTGGTGCCCGACGGCTGGGGCTGGATTCTGGTGGGGTTCCTGATGTTCCGCTTCTTCGACATCATCAAGCCCTGGCCGATTCGCTGGATCGACCGCCACGTGCATGGCGGCTTCGGCATCATGCTCGACGACGTACTGGCCGGTGTCTTCGCCTGGCTGGCCATGCAACTGCTGGTCTGGGGCTGGGCCAATGGCCTGGCTGCCAGCCTGGGCTTTGGCTGATCGGGAGGCACGATGATGCGTGCGCTGTGGCTGGCTCTGTTGTTGTCCTTCGGTGTCTGCGCTCAGGCGAGCAGTGACGTGCCGGCCAGCATCCGCATGGCCAGCGACGTGTGGGTCGATCGCATCAACCCCGACGGCACCGGTATGTCCTGGGACATCCTGCGCTTGGTTTTCGAGCCCGCCAGCGTCAAGCTGGAAATGCAGATCGTGCCTTACACCCGCTCCATCGGCCTGGTGAAGCGCGGTGAAGCGGACGCCTGGGTCGCCTCCTACCAGAACGAGGTCAGTGGTGGCGTGGTGTACCCAAGCTGGCATTACGATTCCGACCTGATCAGCGCCCTGAGCCTGGCGACCAAGCCCGCGCCGGACCAGGCCGAGCTGCGCCGCTCGCGCCTGGTATGGATGCGCGGCTATGAGTACCAGCGCTACATCCCCGGGCTCAGCCACTACAACGAGCTGCAGCGGCGCAGCGGTATCCTGTCGATGCTCGACCAGGGCCATGCCGATTACTACCTCGATGCCCGCCCCGAGGTCGAACAGACCCTGGCTGGCGCCACCGATCCCGGCAAGTACCAGGTGACCGACCTGCTGCGCCTGCCGCTTTACATCGGGTTTTCCGATACGCCGCGTGGGCGCGCGCTGGCCAAGCTGTTCGATCAGCGCATGGCCGAGCTGGTTGAAAAAGACGAATTGCGCGCGGTCTTCGAGCGCTGGGGCCAGCATTACCCTTTCGAATAGCCGGGAGAGGCACGGATGCGTCGAGTGATGATGGTCATGGCAGGCATGTTGGCTGCGCCGCTGTTGCTGGCAGCCACACCGGTCCAGGTGGTTGGCCTGTTTCCTGGCGCGGCGGTGGTCTCGGTCGACGGCCAGCGCAAGCTGGTGCGCGTCGGCCAGACCGGACCCGGCGGCGTGCAGGTGGTCAGCGTCGACAGTCGCAGTGCGGTGCTGCGTGTGGACGGCGTGGAGCGCAGTTACGGCCTGAGCCGCGAATACAACACCGCAGGCGTCGCCACCCCGCAGAAACAGACCCTTAGCATCGCCCGCAGCAATGGCGGCCACTATTGGGCCGAAGGCGCGATCAATGGCCGCGCCCAGCAATTTCTGGTCGATACCGGCGCCACGTCGGTGGCCCTCAATGAAAATCATGCCCGCCGCCTGGGCATCGACTACCGCACCCGCGGCCAGCCGATCCAGGTCAATACCGCCAGCGGCACGGCTCGGGGCTGACGGGTAACCCTCGACAAGGTCAGCGTCGGTTCGCTGCAGGTGCTGGGTGTCGAGGCGGTGGTGCTCGAAGGCGCCTCGCCTACCGAAGCGCTGCTGGGCATGAGCTTTCTCAATCGCGTCGGCTGGCGGGTGGAGAACAACCTGCTGGTGCTCGAATCGCGCATCTGAATCGTGGCGCCCGGGCGGGCGCCGCGATTGTCTCAGTGCGAATCGTCAGCGCTGGTTTGTGGCATGCCGCGGTACAGCCGGCTGACCAGCGGGCCGATGGACAAACCCTGCAGCAGGATCGAGGTGAGCACGACGATGTAGGTCAGGCTCAGCAGCAGATCGCGTTCCTCGCCGAGCGGCAATGACAGCGCCAGTGCCACCGACACGCCACCGCGCAGCCCGCCCCAGGTGAGGATGCGGATCGCCCCGTGGGACACCTGGCGGCGTCCACCGGCACGCCGGCGCATCACGAACACCGCTGGCGCAACGGTCAGCAGGCGCGCTACCAGCACCGCGCCGCCGAGCACGAAGGCGGCGATGATGTGCAGCCAGGAGAACGGCAGGAGCAGCAGCTCGAGGCCGATCAGGGCGAACAGCAGCGCGTTGAGGATCTCGTCGATCAGCTCCCAGAAACCATCCACGTAGCGGCGCGATTCGTCCGACATGGCGTGCTTGCGCCCCAGGTTGCCGATGATCAGGCCGGCCACCACCATGGCGATCGGTCCGGAAACGTGCAGCCGCGCCGCCAGTGCCGCGCCGCCGAATACCAGCGCCAGGGTCAGCATCACCTCGACCTGATACTGGTCGATGCTGCGCAGCATCAGCAGCACGCCATAGCCCAGCGCGGCACCGACCAGCACGCCGCCCACTGCCTCGTGAAGGAATAACAGGCCGATGGTGCCTGCATCCGGCGTGCTGCCCAGCTGCAGTATGCCGAGCAGGATGGTGAACACCACCACTGCGGTACCGTCGTTGAACAGCGATTCGCCGACGATAGTGGTCGCCAGGGGCTTGGGCGCACCGGCTGACTTGAGGATCCCCATCACCGCGATCGGGTCGGTCGGCGAGATCAGCGCGCCGAACAGCAGGCAGTAGATGAAGTCCACGTGCCAGCCGAACAGGGCGAAGATGTAGTAGGCCAGCAGGCCGATCACGCTGGTGGCGATCAGCACGCCGACTGTGGCCAGCAGGCCGATGGGCCATTTGTAGCTGCGCAGATCACTCAGGTCCACGTGCAGCGCACCGGCGAACAGCAGGGCCGGCAGGAACCAGGTCATCAGGATGTCGGAGAAGTCGATGCGGCGGATGATTTCCTGCGCTTCGATCTCGATCAGTGGATAACCGAGCTGGCTCAGGCCCTGGGCGATCAGCGAGAAGATCAGCGCGGTGGCCATCACGCCGATGGTGGGCGGCAGGCGGATAAAGCGGTAGTTGACGTAGGTGAGTAGCGTGGTGAGGACGATGAAGGCGGCAACTAGGTCGAGCACGGGGTCTCCTTTGACGGCTGATGTTCGCCATCCCGGCGAACACCCTGGAGCCCCGATGATACCTGGGTTGTAACCGGATATGTTGCAGCATGGGCCTGCTGGCCCATGGCAGAACGATGGCAAAAAGGGGGAACCGAAGCGGCGCGGCAGGGTCGAGTAAACATGGGTCGGAAGGCTGCAGGGCGCGTGCGTCCTGGCAAGAGGGGCATCGCGTGACGATGTTCCAGCCTCCGGCATTGGAGGGCCGATGCGCAATGCATACGGCCAGCTCGATACGCCAACGGCGGTCGTAAACTGGAGTCGAAATATGCTGAAAAGCCTCGGCAAGGTACTGCTGGGCGCTGTTGCGCTGATCGCGGTACTGGCCTTGCTGGTCCACTGGATCACCCCGGCGGTGCTCGCGCAGCACCGCGAAGACCTCATCTATTACCTGCAGGCGCATCTGTTCCTGGTGTTCGTGTCGATGCTGGCGGCCCTGGCGGTCGGTATTCCGGCCGGCATCCTGCTCAGCCGTCCCGGTCGCGAGCACAGCGCCGAGCGCTTGATGCAGGTGTTCAACGTGGGCAACACCGTGCCACCGCTGGCGGTGCTGGCCATTGCGCTGTCGGTGGTCGGCATCGGCAACGGTCCGGCGATCCTCGCCCTGTTTCTCGCCTCGCTGTTGCCCATCGTGCGCAACACCTATGAAGGTCTGCGCAACGTGCCCGGTTCGCTCAAGGAAGCCGCCACCGGCATCGGCATGACGCCGCGGCAGGCGCTGTGGAAGGTCGAGCTGCCCAACGCGGTACCGATCATCGTCGGTGGTATCCGCGTGGCGCTGGCGCTGAACGTCGGTACGGCGCCCCTGGTGTTTCTGATCGGCGCCAACAGCCTCGGCAGCCTGATCTTTCCCGCCATCGCCCTGGAAGACCAACCGCTGCTGATTCTCGGCGCCGCTGCCACCGCTCTGCTGGCGCTGCTGCTCGACGGCCTGGTGGCTGCCACCAGTCGTTTCTGGTTCGAGCGTGGGGTGGCCCGTTGAAGGAAAAGATAATGAAGTCTCTCGTTCTATGCTTCGGCCTGCTGCTGGCAGCGACCAGCCAGGCTGCGGAAATTCGTATCGGTGCCAAGGTGTTCACCGAGCAGGTGATCCTCTCCGAACTGACCGCGCAGTACCTGCGCCCCCACGGCTACCAGGCGCGCATCGTCGGCAACCTGGGTAGCACCATCGCCTGGAACGGCATGAAGAGCGGCCAACTGGACCTGACCTGGGAATACACAGGCACTTCGCTGGTGGCCTACAACAAGGTCACCGAGCGCCTCGACAAGGAAGCTGCCTACCAGCGCGTCAAGGAGCTGGATGCCAAGAGTGGCGCGATCTGGCTGGCGCCCTCGCGCTTCAACAACACCTACGCTCTGGCGCTGCCGGAAAAGGTCGCCGAGGAGAATCCTGATATCCACACCATCAGCGACCTTGCCCAGGCCCTGAAAACGCCGGGCAAGGGCAACCGCCTGCTTGCGCTGGACATCGAATTCGCCAATCGCTCCGACGGCCTGGACGGGCTGGTCAAGGAATACGGCCTGACCTTTACCCGCAACGAAATCCGCCAGATGGATCCGGGCCTGGTCTACACCGCGCTGCGCAATGGCCAGGTGTTCGTCGGCCTGGTGTACACCACCGACGGCCGCCTGGATTCCTTCGGCCTGCGCCTGCTCGAGGACGACCGCAAGTACTTCCCGGACTACACCGCCGCGCCGGTGGTCAACGCCGACTACCTCAAGCAGCACCCGGAACTCGAAGAGCTGCTCAAGCCGCTCGCCGAGCGCCTGGACGACGCCACCATGCGTCGCCTCAACGCCCGCGTCGACGTGGACCGCGAAACGCCCGCTGCGGTGGCCGCCGACTTCCTGCGTCAGGAAAAGCTGATCGGGGAGGGCAACTGACATGGATTTCATGACCGCTTTCCAGCATATCGACTGGGGCCAGGTGTTCAGCCTGACCGTCGAACACATCGCCCTGGTCGGCATCGCCGTGGGCCTGGCGATTCTCATCGGCGTGCCGCTGGGCATTCTGATGACTCGTTTCCCCTGGCTCGCCGGGCCGCTGCAGGGCCTGGCTACCGTGGTGCTGACGCTGCCGGCCATCGCCCTTTTCGGCCTGCTGCTGCCGTTCTACTCGCAGTTCGGCCAGGGCCTCGGGCCGTTGCCGGCGGTAACTGCGGTGTTCCTGTATTCGCTGCTGCCGATCCTGCGCAACACCTACCTGGCGCTGACCAGCGTGGAGCCGGGCATTCGCGAGGCCGGCAAGGGCATCGGCATGAGCTTCTGGCAGCGCCTGCGCATGGTCGATCTGCCCATCGCCGTGCCGGTGATCCTGGCGGGCGTGCGCACCGCCGTGGTGATGAACATCGGCGTGATGACCATCGCCGCCACCATCGGTGCCGGCGGCCTCGGCGTGCTTATTCTCACCGCCATCAGCCGCAGCGACATGGCGACCCTTTTCGTTGGTGCCGTGCTGGTGAGCCTGCTCGCCATCGTCGCCGACCTGTTTTTGCAGTGGCTGCAGAAAACGCTCACTCCCCGTGGCCTGAAAGCCGCCCACTGAGGACCCGAACATGATTCAACTCGACAAACTGACCAAGAAATTCCACCAGAAAGGCAAGGACGTCGTCGCCGTCAATGAAGTCAGCCTGACCGTCGACGAAGGCCAGATCTGCGTGTTCCTCGGCCCCTCTGGCTGCGGCAAGAGCACTACCCTGAAGATGATCAACCGGCTGATCGAGCCGACTTCCGGGCGCGTGCTGATCAACGGCGAAGACACCACCGGCATCGACGAGGTGACCCTGCGCCGCAACATCGGCTACGTGATCCAGCAGATCGGTCTGTTCCCCAACATGACCATCGAGGAGAACATCACCGTGGTGCCCAAGCTGCTCGGCTGGGACAAGAAGCGCTGCCACGAGCGCGCCGTGGAGCTGATGAGCATGGTGCAGCTGGAGCCCAAGCAGTACCTGTCGCGTTACCCGCGCGAACTGTCCGGCGGCCAGCAGCAGCGGATCGGCGTGATCCGCGCCCTGGCGGCCGACGCCCCGGTATTGCTGATGGACGAGCCCTTCGGGGCGGTCGACCCGGTCAACCGCGACGCCATCCAGAACGAGTTCTTCCAGATGCAGCGCGCGCTGAACAAGACCGTGATCATGGTCAGCCACGACATCGACGAGGCGATCAAGCTGGGTGACAAGATCGCCATCTTCAAGGACGGCACGCTGCTCCAGTTCGACCACCCGGACACCCTGCTGGCGCACCCGGCCGACGATTTCGTCAGCGGTTTCGTCGGCCAGGACAGCACCCTCAAGCGCCTGCTGCTGATCCGCGCCGAAGACGCCGCCGACGATGCACCCTCGGTACTGGCCGAGACCAGCATCGCCGATGCCGTGGAGCTGATGGAGGAGCACGATCGCCGTCACCTGGTGGTCACCGACGCCGGCAAGAAGGCCCTGGGCTACGTTCGCCGTCGCGATATGCGCGGGCAGGGCGGCTCGGTGCAGCCCTTCGTGCAGCCGTTCAACGCCACCGCCGCCCACGACGAACACCTGCGCATCCTGCTGTCGCGCATGTACGAGTTCAATCGTTCGTGGCTGCCGGTGCTCAGTGCGGAGAACGACTTCCTCGGCGAAGTCACTCAGGAGTCCATCGCCGACTACCTCAGCTCCGGTCGCTCGCGGGGCAAGAGCAGCATCGTCTCGCCGGCGGAGCAGGTCGCCAGCTGAGGCGGCGCCCCGAGCCGCTCATATTGATCGGCTCGGGGTCGGCTCGTGACGTCAGGCCTGCTCGAAGATCACGTAGACCTTGCGGCAGGGCTCCAGCACTTCCCAGGTGCCGGTGAAGCCGGCCGGGATCACGAAGCGGTCGCCGGCGCGCACGGTCTTGGCATTGCCGTCACCGTCGCGCAGTACTGAGACGCCCTGGAGGATTTCGCAGTATTCGTGCTCGGTGTAGTTCACCGTCCACTGGCCGACCTCGCCCTCCCAGATGCCGGTGTTGAATTGCCCGCAAGGGCTGGCGTAGTGGTTGCGCACCTGCTGCTGCGGGTCGCCCTTGAGGATCTTTTCGGCAGCGGGGCGGTAGCTTTCGGTGCTACCGGTGCTTTGCGCGAAATCGACGATCTGCTGGATATTCATATTCGCTTCCCTGGTCAACGTGAACGTACATCGATCTTCCCATGGCCACTGCAGGCCAGGGGCGGCGCGGCGTAACGATTTGTTCGAGTCTATGTTTAAAAAAATGAACGCAGCAAGGGCGTTTGCCCACCAAGTGTCAAGAATATTGAAAATCCTGCGAGCGCTGGTTTAGTGTGGCTCGCAGTTTTCGGCCCATGGCGGCCACCGTAGGCGCCCACGCGCCTCCACCGACGAAAGAGGATGATCAGATGACCCGTTTGACCCGTACCGACTGGGAGCAGCGTGCAAAGGATCTGAAAATCGAGACCCGTGCCTTCGTGCAGGGCGAATACCAGACTGCACAGAGCGGTGAAACCTTCGAATGCATCAGCCCGGTCGATGGCCGGGTGCTCGGCCAGGTCGCCAGTTGCGACCTGGCGGATGCCGAATTGGCGGTGAAATCGGCACGCGCCGCCTTCGATTCCGGCGTGTGGTCGCGTATCGCTCCGGCTGAGCGCAAGGCCAAGATGATCCGCTTCGCCGAGCTGCTGATGGCCAACGCCGAAGAGCTGGCGCTGCTGGAAACCCTCGACATGGGCAAGCCGATCAGCGATTCGCTGGGCATCGATATTCCGGCTGCAGCCAATGCCATTCGCTGGAGCGCCGAGGCGATCGACAAAGTCTACGACGAAGTCGCACCGACGCCCCATGACCAGCTCGGCCTGGTCACCCGCGAGCCGGTCGGCGTGGTGGCGGCCATCGTGCCGTGGAACTTCCCGCTGCTGATGTCCAGCTGGAAACTCGGCCCGGCCCTGGCCACCGGTAACTCGGTGATCCTCAAACCCTCGGAGAAATCCCCGCTGACCGCCATTCGTGTCGCCGCCCTGGCCGTCGAGGCCGGTATTCCGGCTGGCGTATTCAACGTGCTGCCCGGCCATGGCCATACCGTGGGCAAGGCACTGGCGCTGCACATGGACGTCGACACCCTGGTATTCACCGGCTCCACCAAGATCGCCAAGCAGTTGATGATCTATGCCGGCGAGTCGAACATGAAGCGCGTGTGGCTGGAGGCGGGTGGCAAGAGCCCTAATATCGTCTTCGCCGATGCGCCGGACCTCAAGGCTGCCGCCGAGTCCGCTGCCAGCGCCATCGCCTTCAACCAGGGCGAGGTGTGCACCGCCGGCTCGCGCCTGCTGGTGGAGAACGCCATCAAGGAGCGCTTCCTGCCCATGGTGGTCGAGGCCCTGAAAGGCTGGAAGGCCGGTAACCCGCTGGACCCGGACACCAACGTCGGCGCCTTGGTCGACACCCAGCAGATGGATACCGTGCTGCGCTACATCGAAGCCGGCCACAAGGATGGCGCCAAGCTGCTGATCGGCGGCAAGCGCACCCTTGAGGAGAGCGGCGGCACCTACGTCGAGCCGACCATCTTCGACGGCGTGACCAATGCCATGACCATCGCCCGCGAGGAAATCTTCGGGCCGGTACTTTCGGTGATCGGCTTCGACAGCGCCGAGCAGGCCGTGCAGATCGCCAACGACACCGTGTACGGCCTGGCCGCAGCGGTGTGGACGGCGGACATCTCCAAGGCGCATCTCACCGCTCGCGCCCTGCGCGCCGGCAGCGTGTGGGTCAACCAGTACGACGGTGGCGACATGACCGCGCCGTTCGGTGGCTTCAAGCAGTCGGGCAACGGCCGTGACAAGTCGCTGCACGCCTTCGACAAATACACCGAACTGAAAGCCACCTGGATCAAGCTCTGATCCTGCACGGATGAGGCTCGCCGGCCGGCGAGCAGAGCAGACCGGCGGCCGGGCTCCTAGAGCCCGGCCGCTGCGCTTTTACTGGAGTCAGTGATGCGTTGGGGAACCTACTTCGCCGTCTGCGCGGCGGTGATCAGTATCGGCCTGGCCATGGGCGTGACCATGCCGCTGGTGTCGTTGCGCCTGGAGAGCTGGGGCTATGGCTCGTTCGCCATCGGCATCATGGCGGCCACGCCGGCCATCGGCGTGCTGCTGGGCGCCTCGCTGGCCGGTGGGCTGGCTTCGCGCTGCCCGACGCCGCGGCTGATGCAGTTCTGCCTATTGGCTGGCGCGCTGTCGGTCACCGGCCTGGCACTGCTGCAAAGCTATGCCATCTGGATCGTGCTGCGCCTGTTACTGGGTGTGACCCTGACCGTGGTGTTCATCCTCGGTGAAAGCTGGATCAACCAGTTGGCCGTCGAGAAGTGGCGTGGCCGCCTGGTGGCGCTGTATGGCACCGGCTACGCGCTGAGCCAGCTGTGCGGGCCGTTGCTGCTCAGCGTGCTGGGCACCGACACCGACCTCGGCTTCTGGTTTGGCGTGTCGCTGCTGATCGGCGGCTCGCTGCTGTTGATCGGGCGCACCGGCGCGCCGGTGGTCGATGCCCACAGTGCATCCGGGCGTGGGCTGCTGGTGTTCTGCCAGCGTATGCCGGCGATCGCCTGGGCGGTGATGCTGTTCGCGGCCTTCGAGGCGATGATGCTCACCCTGCTGCCGATCTACGGCCTGCGCCAGGGCTTCACCCAGGAAGTGGCGCTGTTCATGGCCAGCGTGGTGGTGGTCGGCGATGCCGCGTTGCAATTGCCCATCGGCCTGCTGGCTGATCGCATCTCGCGGGTCACGTTGTTCCGGGCCTGTGGCGTGGTGCTGCTGTTTTCCAGCCTGGGTATTCCGCTGCTGTTGCACACGCCAGTGATCTGGCCGGTACTGGTGCTGTTCGGCGCCAGCGCGGGCGGCTTGTTCACCCTGTCGCTGATCCTCATCGGCGAGCGCTTTCGCGATGATCAACTGGTGCGCGCCAATGCCCACGTGGCGCAGCTGTGGGGCATTGGCTGCCTGATCGGGCCGCTGGCCACCGGCGCGGTCAGCCAGTGGGTCAGCGGGCATGCGCTGCCGATGTTGATGGCGGTCGGCGCAGCGGCGTTCATCTGGCTGGCCTGGCGGCCCCGTGCCTTCGACGAACAGGTGGCGTTATAGCATTTTCTCCAGACCGATGGCCCGGGCGAACCAGGCGTTGAAGCGCCGCCAGCGGCTGCCTGGTTCCTCGGTAAGGACGAATTCCTTGCCGTCGTCCTCGCCGAGCCAGACCATTCGCGTCGCGCCGTTGGCGTCGTGCTGCAGGCGCACTTCGTAGCTGACCGATGGCTTCATGCCCTGCAGTGCCAGTTCGCGCAGGTAGGCAGCGAGCTTGGGGCTGTCGACCAGCACGCCGACCTCGGTATTCCACAGCACCGAGCGCGGGTCGACGTTGAAGGAGCCGACGAAGGATTTCTGCTTATCGATGACGATGGCCTTGCTGTGCAGGCTGGAGTTGGAGCTGCCGCTGAAGCTGTAGGCCGGTGGGGAGTCCGCGCCCGGCTGGCTGCGCAGCTCGTACAGGCGCATGCCGTGCTCGAGCATTTCCTGGCGGTAGGGCGCGTAACCGCCATGCACGGCGGGCACATCGGTGGCCTCCAGGGCATTGGTGAGCAGGCGGATCTCCACGCCGTTGTCGGCCAGGCCGATCAGGTACTGCAGGCCGGCGGGGGCGGGTACGAAGTAGGCGGACACCATCACCAGATCGCTTTTGGCGCCCTGCAGGTGCGGCGCCAGCTGGGTGGTGAGCAGCAACTGCGGGTCCGGTTCGCCGCTGGCCAGCACCTTGCTCGGCGCATCCCAGAGGGCGATGCCTGGCGCCCAGATCAGCTCGTCGAGCCACACCTCGAGCTTGGGGTCGTGCTGGTAGGCGAGCAGGCGTTCGTACAACTCCGGCTGTTCGACGCGGGCGGTGTCCAGATAGTCGCGCAGGCCCTTGCGCGCCTTGTCGAGATCCTTCTGCGAAGGCTGGCGCCAGACGAATTCCTCGATGGGCTTGCTCAGCCGGCTGTTCCAGTACTGGTCGAAACTCTGCGCCAGGTCACGGGCGACCGGGCCGATGGCGAGCATGTCGATGTCGGTGAAATTCATGTTCGGTTCGGCGTCGAAATATTCGTCGCCCAGGTTGCGCCCGCCGACGATGGCCGCGGCACTGTCGGCCAGCCACAGCTTGTTGTGCATGCGCCGGTGCTGTTGCGAGAGGTTCAGGCCGCGGCCGATCACCCGGGTTACTCCCGTCAGGCGGCCCAGGTGCAGCGGATTGAACACGCGGATCTGGATGTTCGGGTGGGCGGCCAGCAGGGCGATCCGGTAGTCCTCGCCGTCGCTGGTGGTGTCGTCGAGCAGGATGCGGATGCGCACGCCACGGTCGGCGGCCTGCAGCAGCTCCTTGACCAGTGCGCGGGTGCTCAGGCCGTCGTGCACGATGTAGTACTGCAGATCGAGGCTGTGCTGCGCCGCGCGAATCAGCTCGGCGCGGGCGGCGAAGGCTTCGTTGCTGGCCGGTAGCAGGCGAAAGCCGGAGTGGCCCTGATGCTCGGCGGCGCGCGCTTCGAGCCCGGCGCCGAATGACGACTCGGCCGCGGCAATGGCCTGGCTGGGCACGATGGGCACCTGGTTGGTACAGCCGCCGAGAATCAGCAGGGCGATAAAGAGCACGCGCAAGGGCACAGTTGCAGCCTCCAATCGGCTGTCCGGATGTGCTGATAGGACGCTGCTGCGCCGGGAAAGATTCAGTCTCTCGGCGGTGGTGACGCTTCCAGCATGGCCGCGACGGTTTCGCCCACCTTGCGCACCGCTGCCTCGATGATCGGGCTGGGGCGCGTGGCGTAGTTCATGCGCAGGCAATTGCGGTACTTGCCGGCGGCGGAGAAGATGCTGCCCGGTGCGACCTGGATCTTGTGCGCGGCCAGTTCGCGGTTCAGGCGCTGACTGTCGAAACCCTCGGGCATCTCCACCCACAGCATGAAACTGCCCTGGGGCCGGCTGACCCGCACCGAAGGCGGAAAGTAACGGCTGACCCAGTCGCTCATCTGCTCCAGATTGCGCGCGTACTGGCCGCGCATGCGGCGCAGGTGCGGTTCGTAATGGCCGCCTTCGATGTATTCGGCCAGCGCCAGTTGCGGCAGCTGTGCGGTGGCGCCGGTGCCCATGTACTTCATGTGCAGCACCTGGTCGAGGTAGCGGCCGGGCGCGATCCAGCCGACGCGAAAACCGGGCGCCAGGGTCTTGGAAAACGAGCTGCACAACAGCACGCGGCCATCGTCATCATAGGATTTGATGGTGCGCGGGCGCGGGTAGTGAAAGGCCAGCTCGCCGTACACGTCGTCCTCGATGATCGCCACGTCGTGGCGCTGGGCCAGGGCCAGCAGAGCGCGCTTGTTGGCCTCGGGCATGATGTAGCCCATCGGGTTGTTGCAGTTGGGGGTGAGCTGGATGGCCTTGATCGGCCACTGCTCCAGGGCCAGCTCCAGCGCCTCAAGGCTGATGCCGGTGAGCGGGTCGGTGGGCAACTCCAGAGCCTTCATGCCGAAGCCCTTGAGCGCCTGCATCACGCCGTGGAAGCTCGGAGAATCGACGGCGACGATATCGCCCGGCACGCAGATCGCCCGGATCGCCGCCGACAGCGCCTCGTGGCAGCCGGTGGTGATGACGATGTCCTCATAGGTCAGCTGGCAGCCGGAGTCCAGGGTCAGGCGGGCGACCTGTTCGCGCAGGCGCACGTCGCCGTAGATGCTGCCGTAGGTCAGGGTGTGCAGGTCCTGCTTGCGGCTCAGCCGCGACAACGCACGCAACAGGGGCTTGAGCGTCGGGCTGTCGATGTCCGGGCGGCCGCGGCCCAGCTGGACGAAATCATTGCGTGGCGAAGGGGCGATCTGTTCCAGCACCTGATCCCACTGCGAGACGTCCACGGGGCGTTGCGGCGCCCGGCTGATCTTTGGCAGCGCCGGCTTGTCGCGGCCTTGCGGCACGAAGTAGCCGGATTTCGGTTTCGGCAGCGCCAGGCCGCGGTCTTCCAGGTGGCGGTAGGCCTGCTGCACGGTGCTCAGGCTGACTCCGTGCTCCTGGCTCAGGGCGCGCACCGAAGGCAGGCGGTCGCCCGGCCGGTAAAGGCCCTGCTCGATGCGTTCGCCAATCAGGTCGGCCAGGTTGGTATAGAGGTTCATGTTCACGCACCTGTATGCAAGGGAGCCAGTTGAACCATACAGATGGCTCTTCGCGGAACCATTCAGTTCAATTGATGGCTGATCTGTATGGATTTAATTCCCTTTCTTTGCATCTGTCATGCTTTTTCGCTGACCGCCATCATGATCTCCCATGACATCAATGCGCAGGAGAGCGACATGAACGGGCTGAGCGATGTGCGATTGACTTTGAAAGGCAGCGAGCTGGAAGGCGGTAACGGGCTGCGACTGGCCGCGGTGCCGGCGCGCACGGCGATGACGCATCGCTGGCAGCGCTTCATTCGTCGCCTGGCCACCCGGCGTGCGTTGCTCAAGCTCAGCGATGCTCAACTGCAGGACATCGGCCTGAGCCGCGAGCAGGCTCAGCGCGAAGCCAACCTGCCGTTCTGGAAACTCTAGACAGGTAGCCCGGCGTTGAGCGCAGCGATACCCGGGACTGCTTTTCCTGGGTATCGCTGCGCTCAAACGCAGGCTACCGGCGCTATCAGGCCAGTTCCTTGAGGCGGTGCCAGAGCATGCCCAGCGCCAGCAGGGGCGAGCGCAGATGGCGACCGCCGGGAAAGGTCATGTGCGGCACCTTGGCGAACAGCTCGAAGCCGCCGCCGGCTTGCCCGGCGATGGCTTCGGCGAGCAGCTTGCCGGCCAGATGCGTGGCATTCACGCCGTGGCCCGCGTAGGCCTGGGCGTAGAACACGTTGGGTTGATCCTTGAGTTGGCCGATCTGCGGCAGGCGGTTTGCGCCGATGCCGATCATCCCGCCCCACTGGTAGTCGATGCGCACGTCCTGCAATTGCGGGAACACCGCGAGCATCTTCGGGCGCATGTAGGCGGCGATATCGGCAGGGTCGGTGCCGGAGTAGCGGCAGGCTCCGCCGAACAGCAAGCGGCGGTCGGCGGAGAGCCGGTAGTAGTCGACGGCCACCCGTTGGTCGCAAAGCGCCATGTTCTGCGGGATCAGCGCATTGGCCTGCGCTTCGCTCAACGGCTCGGTGGCGATGATGTAGCTGCCCGCCGGCAGCACCTTGCCGCCCAGGTTCGGGTTCAGGTCGCGGATGTAGGCGTTGCAGGCCAATACCAGTTGAGCGGCGCGTACCACGCCCTGGGCGGTGTGCACGCTGATCTCGCTGCCATAGTCGATGCGCGTGGCCGGCGAATGCTCGAACAGCCGCACGCCCAGGCTGCGTGCGGCAGCAGCCTCGCCGAGTGCCAGGTTGAGGGGGTGCAGATGCCCGGAGCCCATGTCGATCATGCCGCCGACATAGCGGCTCGAACCGACCACTTCATGCATCTGTTCCGGTTGCAGCAGGCGCAGCTCGTGGCGATAGCCGAGGTCCTGCAGTTCGGCGGCATCCTCGGCGAAGCCGGCCAGATCGCGCGGCTTGTTGGCCAGGTCGCAGTAGCCCCAGGTCAGGTCGCAGGCAATCTCGAACTGGGCGACTCGCCGCCGCACCAGCTCCACCGCTTCCAGGCCCATCAGTTTCAGTTCGCGCACCCCGTCCTTGCCGATCACCGATTCGAACTGCTCGACGCCATGGCCGACCCCGCGAATCAGTTGCCCACCGTTGCGCCCGCTAGCGCCCCAACCGATGCGATGCGCTTCGACCAGCACCACCGACAGGCCATTCTGGGCCAGCTCGATGGCCGTGTTCAGCCCCGAGAACCCGCCGCCGACGATGCACACGTCGGCGCGCTGCTCGCCTTGCAGAGCCGGCAGGTCGAGCTGCTGGTTGACGCTGGCGGCGTAGTAGGAGGGCGCATGCTCGGCGCTATGAACCGGCGGGTGGGCACGGGCGGTCATGTGCGAAATCCTGATTTCGATGTGGGTAAAAATTGACGAAGCATAAGCGCGCAATCCGCTGCGAGCCAACCGCCGATTGCCGAGCAGGCCGAGCTTTGCCTGGCCTGAGGCGGCCTGTACCATGCCCGCCTGCCGTTCCAGAGCCCCCGACCATGAGTTGCACCAGCCGCAAGATCGACCTGTTGCGCCGCCAGATTCCGCGCTTCGATTGCGTGCCTGGCTGTCACGATTGCTGCGGCCCGGTCACGGCTTCCTCCGAGGAAATGGCGCGCCTGCCGCGCAAGACCCGCGCCGAGCAGGACGCCGCCCTGGCCGAGTACAACTGCGTGCACCTGGGGCCGAACGGCTGCAAGGTGTACGACCAGCGCCCGCTGATCTGCCGGCTGTTCGGCACCACGCCGAACCTGCCGTGCCCCCATGGTCGCGGGCCCGAGCAGCCGATCGAGGCGCATGTCGAACAGCAGGTGCACCAGTTGATCGCCTCGACGCGACAGGTGCTCGTCTAGGTCACTCCGGCACGGGCAGCGCCAGGCTCTCCTTGACCTCTTCCATCACGATGTAGCTCTTCGACTCGCGCACGTGGGGCAGCTTGAGCAGAATGTCGCCGAGCAATTTACGGTAGCTGGCCATCTCGTTGATGCGCGCTTTCACCAGGTAGTCGAAGTCGCCGGACACCAGGTGGCACTCCAGCACGTGGGGCAGCTTGAGCACGGCGCGGCGGAAATCCTCGAAGGTATCGCCTGACTTGTAGTCCAGGCTGATCTCCACGAACACCAGCAGGCTGGCCTTGAGGTTCTGCGGGTTGAGGCGGGCGTGATAGCCCATGATGATGCCTTCGCGCTCCAGGCGACGGACCCGCTCGGTGCACGGCGTGGTCGACAGCCCGACCCGTTCGCCCAGCTCGGTGAAGGAGATGCGGCCATCCTCCTGGAGGATGCGCAGGATGTTGCGGTCGATCTTGTCCAGCTCGCGGCGGCTCTGGTGTTGCGTACGCATGCTCGGCACCTCTCCGTGAAAGGCTGATAAAGCCAGAATTCCCTTTGAATATACGAGTGTATACAGTGAAAAGCACTGCCATTCACTTTCTATACTGTACGCATCGACTTCTCAAATCGTAATACGCCAGTGCATCGTCGCGGCGAGGAGAACATCATGCGGGTTCTGGTGCTTGGTAGCGGTGTGATCGGTACGGCCAGTGCGTATTACCTGGCCCGCCAGGGCTTCGAGGTGGTCGTTGTGGATCGCCAGGACGGCCCGGCCATGGAAACCAGCTTCGCCAACGCCGGCCAGGTATCGCCGGGTTATGCCTCGCCCTGGGCGGCGCCGGGCATCCCGCTGAAGGCGATGAAGTGGCTGCTGCAAAAGCACGCGCCGCTGGCCATCAAGCTGACCGGCGATGTCGATCAGTACCTGTGGATGGCGCAGATGCTGCGCAACTGCACCGCCGCCCGCTACGCGGTGAACAAGGAGCGCATGGTGCGCCTGTCCGAGTACAGCCGCGACTGCCTCGATGAGCTGCGCGCCGAAACCGGCATCGGCTACGAAGCCCGCCAGCTCGGTACCACCCAGCTGTTCCGTACCCAGGCGCAACTGGACAACGCCGCCAAGGATATCGCCGTGCTCGAACAGTCCGGCGTGCCCTACGAGCTGCTCGACCGCGCCGGTATCGCCAGGGTCGAGCCGGCCCTGGCCAGTGTCACCGACAAGCTGGCGGGGGCCTTGCGTCTGCCCAACGACCAGACTGGCGATTGCCAGTTGTTCACCCGCAAGCTGGCCGAGATGGCCGCCGCACTGGGCGTGCAATTTCGTTTCGGCAAGAACATCCAGCGCCTGGATGTCGCCGGCGACCGCATCAACGGCGTGTGGATCGACGGCAAGCTGGAAACCGCCGACCGCTACGTACTCGCCCTGGGCAGCTACAGCCCGCAACTGCTCAAGCCGCTGGGCATTCGTGCGCCGGTCTATCCGCTCAAGGGTTATTCGCTGACCGTGCCGATCACCAACCCGCACATGGCGCCGACCTCGACCATTCTCGACGAAACCTACAAGGTCGCCATCACCCGCTTCGACCAGCGTATCCGTGTGGGCGGCATGGCCGAGATCGCCGGCTTCGACCTGAGCCTCAACCCGCGTCGTCGCGAAACCCTGGAGATGATCGTCGGTGATCTGTATCCCCAGGGCGGTGACCTGAGCCAGGCAGATTTCTGGACCGGGCTGCGCCCGGCGACCCCCGATGGCACGCCCATCGTCGGCGCCACCCCCTATCGAAATCTGTTTCTGAACACCGGACACGGTACCCTAGGCTGGACCATGGCCTGCGGCTCCGGTCGCCTGCTGGCCGATCTGATCGCCAAGAAGCGCCCGCAGATCAGCAGCGAAGGCCTGGATATTTCCCGTTACGGTAGCCCCAAGGAGTTGAACAATCATGTCCATACAGCGCCTGCGAACTGAGCCGCGCCTGAGCGAAATCGTCATTCACAACGGTACCGTCTACCTGGCTGGCCAGCTGGACGAAAACCACAGCGACGGCATCGAAGCGCAGACCAAGGCGACCCTGGACAGCATCGATGCCTTCCTGGCCGAGGCGGGCACCGACAAGACGCGCATCCTGTCGATCACCATCTTTCTGAAAGACATCGATGACCGTGACGGCCTGAACAAGGTCTGGGACGCCTGGGTGCCGGCCGGCCACTCGCCGGCACGCGCCTGTGTGGAAGCCAAGCTGTATTCGCCGGATGTGCTGGTGGAAATGACGGTGATCGCGGCGCTGCCTTGATGCCTGTATCGCTCTTGGCCTAAGACTGGCCGAATTGTGGGAGCGGGCCATGCCCGCGATTTTTTCGCGCGCATGAACTAGGCGTCCCCGTCTGCTCCCACAAAGCGCCCACTGACAGCTTTTAATTCGCTCTGTGATTTCCCGCCCTTCGAGATAACCATGCGCCCCGCCCGTGCCCTGATCGACCTGCAAGCCCTGCGTCACAACTACCAACTGGCCCGTGAACTGGCTGGCGCCCGTGCGCTGGCGGTGGTCAAGGCCGATGCCTACGGGCATGGCGCGGTACGTTGCGCCCAGGCGCTGCAGGCGGATGCCGACGGCTTCGCCGTGGCCTGTATCGAAGAAGCACTGCAACTGCGCGCAGCGGGCATCAGCGGGCCCATTCTGTTGCTCGAAGGGTTCTTCGAGGCCAGCGAGCTGGCGCTGATCGATGAGCATGACCTGTGGTGCGTGGTGCACGCCGGGTGGCAGTTGGAAGCCATCGAGCAGGCGGACCTGAAGCGCCCGCTGAACGTCTGGCTCAAGCTGGACAGCGGCATGCATCGCGTCGGTTTCCACCCGGCCGACTATCAGGCGGCCTACCGGCGCCTGCTGGCCAGCGGCAAGGTGGTGAAGATAGTGCTGATGAGCCACTTCTCCCGCGCCGACGAGCTGGGCTGCAGCCGCAGCGATGAGCAACTGGCGGTGTTCCAGCAGGCCCGCGAAGGTCTGGCCGCCGAGGTCAGCCTGCGCAATTCGCCGGCCCTGCTGGGCTGGCCGAGCATCCCCAGTGACTGGTCGCGGCCCGGCATCATGCTCTACGGCGCCACGCCCTTCGAGCAGGCCCAGGACGTCGCCACCCGGCTGCAGCCGGTGATGACCCTGGAGTCGCGCGTCATCAGCGTGCGTGACCTGCCGGCCGGCGAGCCGGTCGGCTACGGCGCGCGCTTCGTCAGCGAGCGTGCAACGCGGGTCGGCGTGGTCGCCATGGGCTATGCCGACGGTTATCCGCGTCACGCGCCGACCGGCACCCCGGTGCTGATCGACGGCCAGCCATCGCGGATCATCGGTCGCGTGTCGATGGACATGCTTACCGTCGACCTCAGCGACCTGCCAGGCGCTGGCCTGGGCAGCCGCGTCGAGTTCTGGGGCCGTGGCGTGCTGGCCAGCGATGTCGCCCTGGCCGCCGGCACCATTCCTTACCAGCTGTTCTGCAATGTGCGGCGGGTGCCGCTGATCTACAGCGAAGCCTAGGCGCGATGGAATCCGGGTGTTCGGACTGTTGTAAATACTGAACACTGTCGCCATGATAAGACCACTTTTCATGGCTTCACTGAGGGTATCCAACATTGGACGTCGGTCTTCGCCTGCAATCGATCCGCAAGCAAAAGGGGCTTTCCCAGCGCGAACTCGCCAAGCGGGCGGGGGTTACCAACAGCACCATCTCGATGATCGAGAAGAACAGCGTGAGCCCCTCGATCAGCTCGTTGAAAAAGGTGCTGGCCGGCATTCCGATGTCGCTGGTGGAATTCTTCTCCCTGGAAGACGAACAGGACAGTCAGGTGCAGGTGGTCTACCGCGCCAGTGAGCTGACCGATATCCACAGCGGCGCGATCACCATGAAGCTGATCGGCAAGGCCCATCCCAGCCGCGCCATTTCCTTTCTCGACGAAACCTACCCGCCGCACAGCGACACCGGCCTGGAGATGTACGCCCACGAGGGCGAGGAGACCGGCATGCTGGTGGAAGGGCGCCTGGAGCTGACCGTCGGTGACGAGGTGTTCATCCTCGAGAGCGGCGACAGCTACTACTTCGAGAGCAGCAAGCCGCACCGCTTCCGCAATCCCTTCGATCAGCCGGCGCGCTTGATCAGTGCCACCACGCCCGCCAACTTCTAACCCGGCGCGGGCAATCTGCGCCGCCGTTGATCTGCGTCATGGGTTGGCTGATCCCGTCGTTTCGGCCAGTCGGTATACTTTGCCGGCTTGCGAAACCGTGGCCGCGAGCGTGATTAGCCACCCATGAGGGCATCTGAGTGAACCCAATTAGAAGCATGCTGGTAGTGCCGGCCATCGCCCTGGCGCTATGGGCCGTGACGGCCCAGGCGAACACCGACGAGGCGATCGCCGAGCGGATCAAACCCGTCGGGCAAGTGTGCATCGCCGGTCAGGAGTGCAAGGGTGTCGAAGCCGTGGCAACCGCAGCCGCGGGTACTGCGCGCAGCGCCGACGACATCATCGCCAGGCACTGTACCGCCTGCCATACCACGGGCCTGCTGGGCGCGCCGAAGATCGGCGACACCGCGGCCTGGAAAGACCGTGCCGACCACCAGGGCGGGCTGGACGGCATCCTTGCCGCGGCCATCAACGGCATCAACGCCATGCCGCCGAAGGGCACCTGTGGCGACTGCTCGGACGACGAATTGCGCGCTGCCATCGAGAAGATGTCCGGGCTCTGACTCCGGGTATTTTTTCGTCCTACCAAGCCGCCGCCAGGCGGCTTTGTTGTTTCAGGCTGATGACGACATGCAGCAAAAGGCGCAACGGGGGAGTCCAAAGACGACGATCCCGACCGTTGGCCTGGAGAACCGCATGCCCCAATCCCGTACCCTCGAGCAAGCTGTCGACCATGTGCTGAGCACCATCGACGGGCCGATTCATCTCGGTCTGCCCCTCGGCCTGGGCAAGCCCAACCGCTGGGTCAACGCGCTGTATGCGCGGCTGCGCGAGATGCCCGAACGGGAGCTGACCATCTACACGGCGTTGTGCCTGGGGCGCCCGCGGGCCGAGCAGGAACTGCAGCAGCGCTTTCTCGACCCCTTCGTCGAGCGGGTCTACGGCGATTACCTGGAGCTGGATTTTCTCGCCGACCTGCAGGCCGACAGGCTGCCGCCCAACGTGCGTATCGAGCAATTCTTCCTGCAGCCTGGCAGCCTGCTCGACAGCGCACCGACTCAGCAGGACTACACCAGCAGCAACTACAGCCACGCCGCCCGTGACCTGAACGCCAAGGGCGTCAACGTGGTGGCCCAGCTGGTCGCAGTCGACGCCGCGCGCCCTCAGTACTTCAGCCTCAGCTGCAACCCGGACATCACCCTCGATCTGCTGCCGATGCTGCAGGAGCGGCGCGCTCGCGGCGAAACCATCCTTTGCGTGGCCCAGGTTCACGAGCAACTGCCGTACATGGCGGGCGATGCCGAGCTATCCCATGAGGTCTTCGACATTCAGCTGCAGGAGAGCGAAGCCAGCACGCTGTTTTCCACACCGAACATGCCGGTCACCGTGCAGGATCATTGCATCGGCCTCTATGCCAGCACCCTGGTACGCGATGGCGGCAGTTTGCAGATCGGCATCGGTGCGATGGGCGATGCGGTCAGCGCCGCGCTGCTGCAACGCCATCGCGACCACCCTGCGTACCGCGCGGCACTCGATGATCTGCAGGGCGGTCAGGTGCATCCGCTCTGCAATGCGCTGGGTGATCTGCAGCCGTTTCGAACCGGGCTGTACGGCTGCAACGAGATGTTCGTCAACGGCCTGCTGGACCTGGCAGAAGCCGGGGTGATTCGCCGTGTCGTCTACCCGGACGTACACGTGCAGCGTCTGGCCAGTGCCGGTGCGCTGGATGCCAGTGGCCAGCCGCGCAGCATTCAAGCGATGCTCGATGCCGGCCTGCCCTCTCGCCTGGACGACGCCGCACTGGCCTGGATGCAGGAGGGCGGGCTGCTGGATGCCAACCTCAAGATGCAGGGCGAGAACCTGCTGCTGCCCACCGATCAGCAATGTTCGACCGACCTGTCCGATCCGCTCAGCCAGGCAGCCCTGCGTGATTACCTGGCGCCCGCTCGGCATGGCGTGGTGGTACATGGCGGCTTCTTTCTCGGGCCGCAATCCTTCTACCAGCGCCTCAATGCCATGACGACGGAGCAGCGCAGCCGTTTCGGCATGACCGGCATCGGCTTCATCAACGAGCTGTACGGGCAGGAAGAACTCAAGCGGCTGCAGCGCGTGGATGCCCGCTTCATCAACAGTGCCTTCACCGTCACCCTGCTCGGCGCGGCGGTGGCCGACCAGCTGGAGGATGGCCGGGTGCTCAGCGGCGTCGGCGGGCAGTACAACTTCGTCGCCCAGGGCCACGCGCTGCCCGGTGCCCGCTCGATCCTGCTGCTGCGCAGCTGGCGCGAGTCAGCCGGCGAGGTCAGCTCCAACATCGTCTGGGAATACGGCCACGTGACCATTCCACGCCACCTGCGTGACGTGGTGATCACCGAGTACGGCATCGCCGACCTGCGCGGCAAGACCGACTCCCAGGTGATCGAGGCGCTATTGGCCGTGAGTGATTCACGCTTCCAGGGCGAGCTGATGGAGCAGGCCATCGACGCCGGCAAGCTGCCGAAGGGTTTTCACCTCGACGCGCGCTACGCCGACAACACGCCCGAGCGTCTCGAACGGATCGCCGCAGGCCATCGTCCGGTGTTCGCCGAGTACCCGTTAGGCAGCGATTTCAGCGATGAAGAGCAAGCGCTGTTGCGGGCGCTGACCTGGCTGAAGGGCAAGTTTCGCCTGAGCGAAGTGCTGGAGCTGGGCAAGGCGGCGTTCGACGCGCCGCCTGCCGAGGCGTTTCCAGAAGCCCTGCAGCGCATGGGCCTGGAGCGGCCCGAGGGTTTGCGCGAGGAGCTGTACCAGCGTCTGGTGCTGGCCGGGCTGCAGGCTACTCGAGAAAGGTGACCTTGCCGCCTTCCAGGGACTTGATGCGCGCCAGGGATTCGATCCGGTAACCCTGGGCATCCAGGGTGCTGCGACCGCTCTGGAAGGACTTCTCGATCACCACGCCGATGCCGGCGATGCTGGCGCCGGCCTGACCGACCAGGTCGATCAGCGCCTTGGCGGCGTGGCCGTTGGCCAGGAAGTCGTCGACCAGCAGCACGTGATCATTGGCGTTCAGGTGCTTGGAGGAAATCGCCAGGGTGCTCTCGGTCTGCTTGGTGAAAGAGAACACCTTGGAAATGTACAGGTTGTCCTTCAGCGTCAGCGACTGGTACTTGCGGGCGAAGATCACCGGCACGCCCAGTTCCAGGCCGGCCATCACGGCCGGTGCGATGCCCGAGGCTTCGATGGTGACGATCTTGGTGATGCCCTGACCCTTGAAGCGCTCGGCGAACTCGTGGCCGATCTCCTGCATCAGCTTGGGATCGATCTGGTGATTGAGAAAGGCATCGACCTTGAGCACTTGCTCGGAGAGGACGGTACCTTCACTGCATATCTTTTGTTTCAACGACTCCACGATCGATCCTCTGGGCTCTAGAGCAAAGCGGCGGATTTTCGCTCAAATTGCCGATCATTTGTAGCGAAAACACAGCACGCGCCATCCGCTCGTCCATTGCCGGGCCCAGCCGGGCGCTCAGGCGCTGCGGGTCAGCCGGCGCAGGATGTCCCGCGGAATGCCGCGCGGGTCCAGCGGCAGCTTGTCCGGTGCCGGCTCCAGGCCCAGTTCGAACAGCCAGTTGAGGGCGTATTCGCGCAGCTGCTTCTGCTCGTACTCCTGCCATTGCTGGCGCAGGGCGGGGAAGTAATCGATTTCGTAATCGAAGGCCTTGAGCGGCTTGCGGCCGGTTAGCGCGGCGCTGAGCAACGGGTGGGCGTTGAGGTCGTTGAGGGTGAACAGAAAGGATTCGCGCATCGCCACGCGCTGGGCCACATCGAGGTTGGGCACGTGGGCGTAGCGGTCGGGGTTGAGCTGTACCTGCTGGCGCTCATCGCTGCCCTGATCTTCCGGCGACAGGGTCAGCACCGTACCGGCTTCCATGTCGAGCCAGTGCTCGAGGGTTTCACGGCCGTTGATCAACTGGGTCAGGGTGTCGAGGTCGAGAGTGAGCGTGCGCATGGTGCCGGGCCTCTGCAGGGGGAGCTGACGATGACGAGGCCGGCTGCTGGAGCCGGCCTCTCACTCTGACTACGAAATGTTGCACTGGTGCCCATCGCAATGGTGGGCTCGGTGAAAAGGTTGGCTGGGTCGAGCCATGCGACTCCCCGGTCGATTTCCCGGGTGTCGCTGCGCTCAACCCGGGCTACGGATCACGCGCTGTAGCAAGGGTAGCCTGGGTTGAGCTAAGCGATACCCAGGTCGATTTCTCGGGCGTCGCTACGCTCGACCCGGGCTACGGATCGCACGCTGTAGTAAGGGTAGCCTGGGTTGAGCTGAGCGATACCCAGGTCGATTTCCCGGGTGTCGCTGCGCTCGACCCGGGCTACGGATCGCGCTGTACCAAGGGTAGCCTGGGTTGAGCTAAGCGATACCCAGGTCGATTTCTCGGGTGTCGCTATGCTCGAGCCGGGCTACGGATTGAGTCGGGTCAGCGCTTGAGCATCGCCCGCATGCTGGCCAGGGCGTCGTTGCCACGGGCAGCCTTGACCTCCACCGGCGCCTCTTCCTGGCCTTCCCAGACCAGATCCTCCGGCGGCAGCTCGTCGAGGAAGCGGCTCGGCGTGCATTCGACGATCTCGCCGTACTGCTTGCGCTTGGCGGCGAAGGTCAGCGCCAGGTTGCGCTTGGCGCGGGTGATGCCCACGTAGGCCAGACGACGCTCTTCCTCGATGGTGTCGGCTTCGATGCTGGAGCGGTGCGGCAGGATTTCCTCCTCGAAACCGATGATGTACACCGACGGAAATTCCAGGCCCTTGGAGGCGTGCATGGTCATCATCTGCACGCCATCGGCACCTTCTTCCTCTTCCTGCTGGCGCTCGAGCATGTCGCGCAGCACCAGTTTGCCGATGGCATCCTCGATGGTCATGTCTCCCTCTTCGTCCTTGTCGAGGGTGTTCTTCAGGGCGTCGACCAGGAACCACACGTTGCCCATGCGCGCCTCGGCGACCTTGTCGCTGGAGGCGTTCTGGCGCAGCCAGTTCTCGTAGTCGATGTCCATGACCATACTGCGGATCGCGGCGATCGGCTCGTTGACCACGCACTGCTCGCGCACGCCGTCCATCCAGCGCTTGAAGCGCGCCAGGCGCTCGGTATAACGGCTGTCCAGGTGCTCGCCGAGACCGATCTCGTCGCTGGCCGCGTACATGCTGATCTTGCGCTCGTTGGCGTAGTTGCCGAGCTTTTCCAGGGTCGTGGAACCGATCTCCCGGCGTGGCACGTTGATCACTCGTAGGAAGGCGTTGTCGTCGTCCGGGTTGACCAGCAGGCGGAAGTAGCTCATCAGGTCCTTCACTTCCTGGCGGGCGAAGAAGCTGGTGCCGCCGGATAGGCGATAGGGAATCTGGTGGTGCTGCAGCTTCAGCTCCATCAGCTTGGCCTGGTAGTTGCCGCGGTAGAGAATGGCGAAATCGCTGTAGGGCCGCTGGGTGCGCAGGTGCTCGGTGAGAATCTCCAGGGCCACCCGCTCGCACTCGGCATCTTCGTTGCGGGTGCGGATCACACGGATCTCGTCGCCCATGCCCATCTCGCTCCACAACTGCTTCTCGAAGGCGTGGGGGTTGTTGGCGATCAGCACGTTGGCGCACTTGAGGATGCGGCTGGTGGAGCGGTAATTCTGCTCGAGCATCACCACCTTCAGTGACGGATAGTCTTCCTTGAGCAGGTTGAGGTTCTCCGGCCGCGCGCCGCGCCAGGCGTAGATCGACTGGTCGTCGTCACCGACCACGGTGATCTGGTTGCGCATGCCCACCAGCAGTTTCACCAGCAGGTACTGGCTGGAGTTGGTGTCCTGGTATTCGTCGACGAGCAGGTAGCGGATGCGGTTCTGCCACTTTTCCAGGATGTCCTGATGCTCCTGGAACAGCTTGACCGGCAGCAGGATCAGGTCATTGAAGTCCACAGCGTTGTACGCCTTGAGCGTGCGCTGGTAATGCAGGTAGACGATGGCCGCGGTCTGCTCCTTGGGCCCGCGGGCGTTGGCCAGGGCTTCGTCGGGCAGGATCAGGTCGTTCTTCCAGCTGTCGATGGTGTTTTTTACCTCATCGGCACCATCGTCGCCGGCGTACTCCTTCTGCATGATGTCGGTGAGCAGCGCCTTGATGTCACCATCGTCGAAGATCGAGAAACCGGGCTTGTAGCCCAGGCGCGCGTACTCCTTGCGGATGATGTTCATGCCCAGGTTGTGGAAGGTCGACACCGTCAGGCCGCGGGCTTCGGCGCCCTTGAGCAGGGTGCCGACGCGCTCCTTCATCTCGCGCGCGGCCTTGTTGGTGAAGGTCATGGCGACGATGTGCTGGGCGCGGATGCCGCAGTTCTGCACCAAATGGGCGATCTTGCGCGTGATTACGCTGGTCTTGCCGGAGCCTGCGCCGGCGAGCACCAAAAGAGGGCCGCCGACGTAGTTCACGGCTTCCTGTTGCCGGGGGTTAAGTCGGGACATCGTGTCTATCGCAGAGGAAAATGGCCGCGCATTTTAGCCGAAAGTCGGCGGCCATTTCGTGGCTTTGCTGCAGCAGCCGACAACCGTGCTCACGAGCACGTTCATGGCGCTTGTTTGCGCCGCTGGGCTTGTCGTTTACCGGGTTTTTGTCGCAGGATGTTCGCCGATTTACACGGAAGTGATTGATTTGACGCCGGATGTGGCGCACTCAGAAGCGCCGCGGGCGCTCATCTTTTTCGTGCATCGGGGGATTTTTCTTGAGCGCATTCGTCGAGCCGTTGCGCCTGGTACTGCTGGCGGAGACGCCGCAGTGGAGCGAGCTGCTGCGCGAGCGCCTGGACGCCGTGGGCGGGCCGACGCCGCTGAGTTGCGCCGCCAACTGGCCGGATGCCCGGCAACTGCTCGACGACGCCGACGATGCGGTATTGCTGACCACGCCGGCGCACCTGCCCGATTCGCGGCGCTGCACGGCGCCGATCATCCTGTTGCTGGAGCAGGAACCGGCCGACACGCCGTCCCAGGTCTGCGATTGGCTGGTGCGCGATCAACTGAGCCCCGATGTGCTGCGTCGCAGCCTGCGCTACGTGCGCGAGCAGGGCCGTCTGCGCCTGACCGTGCAGCGTCTGGCCGAACAGGACGCGCTCACCGGCATCCCCAACCGCCAGGGCTTTCATACCCTGCTGGCGGCGCGCCTGGCGGACCAGGGCCGCCGCGGCGTGGCGCTGATCCAGGTGGACCTGGACAACTTTCGCCAGGCCAACGACACCCTCGGTCATCGCGCCGGCGACCAGCTGATCCAGCAGGTGGTGGCGCGGCTCAAGCAGTATCTGGATCGCGGCGATCAGATGGCGCGGCTCGGTGGCGACGAATTCGCCCTGCTGCTCGACAGCCATGATGATCTCGAACGCCTGCACGGCCGCGTGCAGCACCTGCTCGAAGCGCTGGGCGAGCCGTACTGGCTGGAGGGCGAGAGCCTGCTGCTCGGTTGCAGCCTCGGCGTGGCCCTGGCCAAGCCGGCGAGCACCGCCGATGCGCTGATGTGGCACGCCCATATCGCCATGCAGCAGGCCAAGAGCCGCCACGGCTGCACCTACCATTTATACGACGAACGCCTGGACCACGGCATGCGCAGCCAGGTCGACCTGCAGCGCGAACTGCGCCGGGCGCTACGCAAGGGCGAGTTGCAGCTGCATTACCAGCCCAGGTTCTGCCTGCACAGCGGCAGCATCGTCGGCCTGGAAGCTCTGGTGCGCTGGCAGCATGAACGGCACGGGCTGCTGATGCCCGGCGAGTTCGTGCCGCTGGCCGAGGAATGCGGGCTGATCGTGCCGCTCGGCTACTGGGTGATCGACCGCGCGATGCGCGACATGCAGTGGCTGCGCGAGCGTGGCCATCCGGCGTTGCACATGGCGGTCAACCTGTCGTTCCGCCAGTTCCAGGACAGCCAGCTGTTGCCGACCCTGGAGCGGCTGATCGACAGCTGCGGCATCGACAGCCACTGGCTGGAGTTCGAACTGACCGAAACCGCGGTGATGCGCCGCAGCGAATACGTGCTGCAGACCATGCGCCGCCTGGGCCACCTTGGCGTGCGTTTCTCCCTGGACGACTTCGGCACCGGGTTCTCGTCGTTCGAGCACCTGAGCAATCTGCCCATCGCTCTGCTGAAGATCGACCGCAGCTTCGTCACCGGCATGGAGCAGCGCCCGCAGAGCCAGCAGCTGGTGCAGGCGATGATCAGCCTGGCCCACAACCTCGACCTGCAGGTGGTCGCCGAAGGGGTGGAAAACCTGGAGCAGCTGCGCCTGCTCCGCGAGTTCGGCTGCGATCAGGTGCAGGGTTACCTGATCAGCCGCGCCGTGCCCCGCGCCGAGCTGGACGATGTGCTGACTCGGGCGCGGGTGTCGCCGCCCGGTTCACGGCAGCGCGACGCCTGACTTTAGGCTAGGACAGGCAGGGCGCGGCTCCGGCACCTTGCACCCGCTGCAGGCGCGTGGTCTTCCAGCGAAAACCCAGTACCAGGCCGGTTGCCGTTACCGCCAGGCCGGCGGCCAAGCCCCACCAGACGCCATGGGCGCCCCAGCCGAGCGGAAAGGCCAGCAGCCAGGCCAGCGGCGCACCGATGCACCAGTAGCCGGTCAGGCCGATCACCAAGGTCAGGCGGCCGTCGTTGAGGCCGCGAATCGCGCCCATGGCGATGCTCTGTAGGCCGTCGAACAGCTCGAACCAGGCAGCGATCGCCAGCAGGCTCACCGCCAGGGTGACGATGTTGGCGAATGCCGGATCGTGGCGGTCGAGGAACAGGCCGATGATCCACTCCGGCAGCAGCCAGAACGCCAGGGCGAACATCAGCATCAGTGCGGCGCCCAGGCCCATGCCCAGATGGCCGGCCAGGCGCGACAGGTGCAGGCGACCCGCGCCGTAATGCATGCCGACGCGGAAGGTCACCGCGTAGGACAGGCCATGGGGCACGATGAAGGCCAGGGCGACCGACTGCATGGCGATCTGGTGCGCCGCCAACTGCACGCTGCCCAGGGCACCCATGCACAGCGTGGCGAAGGTGAACAGCCCCTGCTCGGCGGCGTAGGTGCCGCCAATCGGCAGGCCGAGGCGCAGCAGGTCGCGGATTTCGGCGCGCTGCGGGCGGCCCAGCCCGCCGCGCAGCCGGTAACGCTGGTAGGTCGGTGAAATCAGGATGTACAGCGCCAGGGCCAGCGCCATGGCGCTGCTGACCAGCGCGGTGGTCAGGCCGATACCGCTCAGGCCCAGGTCCACGCCCAGCCAGCCCTTGATCAGCGCGTAGTTGATGACGAAGTTGGCGAGGGTGCCGACGATGCTGATGGTCATCACCGGGCCGGGATGGCCGATGGCGCTGGTGAAGCCGCGCAGGGCCATGAAGCAGAGGTAGGCGGGCAGGCCCAGCGAAAGCGGACGCAGGAAGTGCATGGCCTCGCTGGCAGCGGCCGGGTCCTGGCCCAGATGCGGCAACAGCGGGCCCAGGCCATTGAGGCACAACGCACTGATCACGCCGAGCAGCACGGCCAGCCACAGGCCATTACAAAGCAGGCGGGTAACGCCACTGACATCGCCGGCGCCATGGCGGATGGCTGCCAGGCTGCCGACCGCCGCGATCACGCCCGTGCAGAAAATCGAGAAGATGAAATAGCAGGTCGCGCCCAGGGCGCCACCGGCAAGCTGCCCCGGGCCGAGCATGGCCATCATCAGCGTGTCGGTGAAGATCATCAGCGCATGGGCCAGCTGCGCAGAGATCAGCGGGCCGGCCAGGCGCAGCAGGGCGCCCAGTTCGTGACCAAGGGGACTTTTCATGATGAGTAAAACTTCGGCTTGGTAAGCACTCCCGGACTGTCGGGAGAAGGGCAATGCCAGCTATTCTCAGGTTTGCAGCCCGCGCCCACAAAAGGAAAATAGCGATGCATAGCATGATTAAAACTCATGGAGAGGTTCAGTGAGCCGGCACCTGCCGCCTTTATATGCCCTGCGTGCCTTCGAGGCCGCGGCGCGGCATTTGTCCTTTACCCGCGCTGCTGATGAGCTGGCTATCACCCAGAGTGCGGTCAGCCGGCACATTCGTACCCTCGAAGAACACTTTGCCTGCCGACTGTTCGAGCGCCGTGGTCGCGCGCTGCACCTGACCGAGCCGGCGAGTCTGTTGTTGCCGGGCGTGCGCGAGGGCTTCGAGTCCATGGAGCGGGCCTGCGCGCACTTGCGTGTGGAGGACGGCACCCTGCGCCTCAAGGCGCCCTCGACCTTGACCATGCGCTGGTTGCTGGCGCGTCTGTCGCTGTTTCGCGCCCGGCAGGCCGATCTCGAGGTGCAGCTCACCAGCGCCTGGATGGATCTCGACCGGGTGGACTTTCTCCATGAGCCGTTCGATTGCGCCGTATTGCTCGGCGCCGGCACCTTCAGCAACGAATGGCGCAGCGTGCGGCTGTTCGAGGAATGGCTGATCCCGGTCTGCGCACCTGGCGCCCTGGATGAACAGCCATGGGATGTGGGGCGCCTGCAACAGGTCGAACTGGTGCACCCCACGCCTGACCGTCGCGACTGGCGCCGCTGGCTGCAGGCCATGGACCTGACCGACCAGGTTTCGCTGAGGGGCGGCCAGGTGTTCGACACCCTGGAGCTGGGCATCGTCGCCGCCGCCCGGGGTTACGGTGTGTCGATCGGCGATTTGGCCATGGTCGCCGAGGACGTGCTGCTGGGCCGCCTGGCATTGCCCTGGCCGACCGCCGTGTTCAGCGGTGAAAGCTATTACCTGGTGTGGCCCAAGGCCCGTCGCGGCCAGGAGCGCTTCGAGCGGTTGGCCGAGTTCCTGCTTGCGGAAGTCGCGGCCATGCAATTGCCCGAGGTGGAGCTGCGCCGCTAGAAATTCGCCGAAAACTTTCATCATCGGGACGTTTTTCATTACTCCACGTAAAAAATGGGGTAATAGCGTCATGATGGCCATTGACGCACTAAAACTCTCAAGTATTCTCCGCGCTCGCCGACGTACAGGCTGATCATTATTTATTCAATTACTCCATACAGGGACGATGGAGCTCGGAGATGTTTCATGAACCAACCTCGTTCCCGTATCGCCTGGCAACTGGCGACGGCCCTCGCTGCCATGCTGGTGCTGCTGATCAGTGTCAGCACCGTATTCGCCCTGCGCTCGCTGAGCAGTGCCAACCTTGTGACGCGCGAAGAGCACCTGGGCAGTGAAGCACGCCTGCTGGCCGACCAGTTGAGCACCTTCCACGAGAGCCTGCGTGAAAGCACCCAGCGTCTCGCCGGCCTGTTCGAGCGCCGCTTCAGCAGCGGCCTGCGTATCAGCCCGGACGAGCGAGTGAGCGTCGGCGCCCTGCAGGCGCCCGCCCTGTACCTGGGCAGCACCCAGCTGAACAACGATTTCAGCGAAGTCGATGAATTCCGTCGCCTGACCGCCGGTGTGGCGACCATTTTCGTGCGTGATGGCGAAGATTTCGTGCGCGTCACCACCTCGCTGACCAAGCAGGACGGCGGCCGCGCCATCGGTACCGTGCTCGATCGCAAGCACCCGGCCTATGCGCGTTTGCTGGCTGGTGAAAGCTACGTGGGCCGCGCGCTGCTGTTCGAGCGCTTCTACATGACCCAATACACGCCGGTACGCGACAGCGCCGGGCGGGTCATCGCCGTGCTGTTCGTCGGCTTCGACTACACCGATGCGCAGAACGCCCAGTTCGCCAACCTGGAGCGCTTCCGTATCGGCAGCACCGGCTCCCTGGCCCTGCTCGATGACCAGAGCAAATGGCTGGTGGCGCCCTACGGCGCGCAACGTCCCGAGCAACTGACCACCAACATGACCAAGGTGCTCGGCACCCCGGGCAAGGGCGGTTTCTGGAGCGACGGCGCCCAGGAGTTCTACAGCGTCGCCGTGCCGTTCGCTGGTGGCCCGTGGACCGTGGTGGCGAGCATGCCGGAAGAAGAGATCCAGGCCGTGACCTGGCGCGTCGGCAGCCAACTGGCGATCGGCAGCCTGGTGACTCTGGTGCTGGCCGTGCTGGCGGTGATCTGGCTGCTGCGTCGCAAGCTGCGCCCGCTCGGCGACCTGGTGCGTCAGGCCCAGGCCCTGGGCGCCGGTGACCTGAGCGTACGCCTGCAAGTCAGCAGTCACGACGAGATCGGCGAGCTGTCGCGCAGCTTCAACCAGATGAGCGAAGCGCTGTCGACTATGGTGGCGCGCATTCGTAGTGCCGCCGGCAACGTCAGCCAGCGCGCCGAGGCGCTGTCCGGCCTGTCGCGCGGTGCCTATGAAGGCATCGAGCAGCAGTCCGGCGAGATCAGCAGCATGGCTGGCGCAGTGGAAGAGTTCAGCGCCACTTCGCTGAACATCGCCGACAACATGCGCAGCACCGAGCGCATGGCCAGCGAGAACGCCAGCCAGACGCGCATCGGCCGCACCTCGATGGAGGAGGCCTCCAACGCGCTGGAGCAAATCTCCACCTCGCTGAACAGCGCCGCCAAGGTCATCGACAGCCTGGGTCAGCGTTCCCAGGAGATCGGCGGGATTCTCAGCGTCATCACCTCGATCGCCGACCAGACCAACCTGCTGGCGCTCAACGCCGCCATCGAGGCCGCACGTGCCGGTGAGCAGGGCCGCGGCTTCGCCGTGGTTGCCGATGAAGTTCGCAGCCTGGCCGGTCGCACCCGTGAAGCGACCACCGAGATCTCCAGCATGATCGGCAGCATCCAGGGTGAGACCAGCAGCGCGATCAGCACCATGGAGCAGGGCCGTCAGTTGATGCAGAACGGCCTGGAGCTCAACGCCAAGGTCGCTGCGGCGCTGACCCATATCGCCGAGCAGACCAGCGCCGCTGGCGAGCAGTTCGCCGCCATCACCACCGCCACCAGCGAGCAGAGCAGCACCGCCACGGTGCTGAGCAGCAACCTGCAGAGCATTGCCCTGGCCAACGGTGAGCAGCGTGAAGTGATCGCCAACCTGGCGCACACCTCCAAGGAGCTGGAAACCCTGGCCACCGACCTGCACCGCGAAGTCGAGCGCTTCCGCTAAGCCCTCCCTCCATGGCTGGCGCCAGCCATCTTGCGAGCCCCGATTCCGGGGCTCGTCTACGCTTGAAGTCATCATCCTGAAAAGCCTCGCTGCCAGGCTGTCGCCCCGATGTGCTGAGTGCTCGTGCAGCCCGCGGCTGTGCAGCATTTCGCCGCGATTCGTGTGGAATCCGAAACGCCTGGAAAATCAGTTTCCATCACGGGCAATTTTTGATTGATCTGAGCGAGTCATGGTCTTAAAGTCCGCGCCCGAACGTCCATGCTGGCAACGATCCATTCGGCTCAAGTACTGACGACGAGAGGTTGTCCGGCCTGTTTCAGGCCATGCAATTCTCGGCGACATGCCTTGGGAAGTAGGCGAACCAAAGTGGGGAAACTGATCAGACGTTCCTGGCCTGGCAGCAGGCTTTCCGGTCGATTGCAAAATCGACCGCCCCCGACGTTGAACCTGTGCCCGGTTCAACTGCCCGAATCCTAGTGTTCATGGTTTAGCCATTTGGAGACCCGCATGTCGATCAAGGTCGAAGACTACTACCCACGCGAAACCTTCAACAAAATGAAGGCCTTCGCCGACCAGCAGGAAACCCCGTTCGTGGTGATCGACACCGCGATCATCAGCCAGGCCTACGACGACCTGCGCGCCGGTTTCGAATTCGCCAAGGTGTACTACGCCGTCAAGGCCAACCCTGCGATCGAGATCATCGAGCTGCTGCGCGACAAGGGCTCGAGCTTCGACATCGCTTCGATCTACGAGCTCGACAAGGTGCTGTCCGCCGGTGTCGGCCCGGAGCGTATCAGCTACGGCAACACCATCAAGAAAGCCCGCGACGTTCGCTACTTCTATGAGAAGGGCGTGCGCCTGTTCGCCACCGACTCCGAAGCCGACCTGCGCAACATCGCCAAGGCTGCGCCGGGCTCGAAGATCTACGTGCGCATCCTCACCGAAGGCTCGACCTCGGCCGACTGGCCGCTGAGCCGCAAGTTCGGCTGCCAGCCGGACATGGCCCTGGATCTGCTGATCCTCGCCAAGCAACTGGGTCTGGTGCCCTACGGCATTTCCTTCCATGTCGGTTCGCAGCAGCGTGACATCGACGTGTGGGACGCAGCCATCGCCAAGGTCAAGGTGATCTTCGAGCGCCTCAAGGAAGAAGACGGCATCGAGCTGCAGATGATCAACATGGGCGGCGGCTTTCCGGCCAATTACATCACTCGCACCAACAGTCTGGAAACCTACGCCGAGGAAATCATCCGTTTCCTCAAGGAAGACTTCGGTGACGAGCTGCCGGAAATCATCCTTGAGCCAGGCCGTTCGCTGATCGCCAACGCCGGCGTGCTGGTCAGTGAAGTGGTGCTGGTGGCGCGCAAGTCGCGCACCGCCGTCGAGCGCTGGGTGTACACCGACGTGGGCAAGTTCAGTGGTCTGATCGAAACCATGGACGAGTCTATCAAGTTCCCGATCTGGACCGAGAAGAAAGGCGAGATGGAAGAGGTGGTGATCGCCGGCCCGACCTGCGACAGCGCCGACATCATGTACGAGCACTACAAGTACGGCCTGCCCCTGAACCTGGCCAGCGGCGACCGCCTGTACTGGTTCTCCACCGGTGCCTACACCACCAGCTACAGCGCCGTGGAATTCAATGGCTTCCCGCCGCTGAAAGCTTTCTACCTGTAAGCCCTGCTGCACCGCCAAGCGCCCGCACCCGTTGCGGGCGTTTTGCTTTCTGCGCCAGTCGGCATTGGTGCCTTGCCAGCGGGAAGTAGGCAGCGCGAGAATGCAGGCAACTCTCCGCGGTATTTAAGGATCCCCGATGCCCGATCCCGTTGCAGCCGGCCTGCGCCTGGCGCCCGATGCACTCACCCGTCCCTTCTCGCCCACGCAGTTCGCCTTCACCACTACCGATGACTTGGAGCCCTTCCGCGGCGTGCTCGGCCAGGAACGCGCCGTGCAGGCGCTGCAGTTCGGCGTGGCGATGCCGCGCCCCGGATACAACGTGTTCGTCATGGGCGAGCCGGGCACCGGCCGCTTCTCGTTCGTCAAACGCTACCTGCAGGCCGAGGGCAAGCGCCTGGAAACGCCGCCGGATCGGGTCTACGTCAATCACTTCGACGAGCCCCGCGAGCCGCGTGCGGTGGAGCTGGCGCCTGGCACGGCGGGCGAGTTCATCGCCGATATCAACGCGCTGATCGACAACCTGCTGGCGACCTTCCCGGCGGTGTTCGAGCACCCGTCCTTCCAGCAGAAGAAGAGCGCCATCGACCGCGCCTTCAACAAGCGTTACGACCAGGCGCTGGACGTCATCGAGCGCCTGTCTCTGGAGCGCGGCATCGCCCTGTACCGCGATAGCACCAACATCGCCTTCACGCCAATGCTCGACGGCAAGGCCCTGGACGAGGCCGAGTTCGCCCAGCTGCCAGAAGCCGACCGCGAGCGCTTCCATGCCGATATCGCCGCCCTGGAGGAGCGCCTCAACGAGGAGCTGGCCAGCCTGCCGCAGTGGAAGCGCGAGTCCAGCAACCAGCTGCGCCAGCTCAACGAGGAAACCATCACCGTCGCCCTGCAGCCGCTGCTGGCGCCGCTGTCGGAGAAGTACGCCGAGAACGCTGGCGTGTGCGCCTATCTGCAGGCCATGCAGGTGGATCTGCTGAAAAGCGTGATCGACCTGCTGATCGAGGTGGAAAAGCCTGACGCCCAGACCCGCAAGCTGCTCGAAGAGCTGTACTGCCCGAGCCTGATCGTCGGCCACCATGTCGATGGCGGCGCGCCGGTGGTTTTCGAGCCGCACCCGACCTACGACAACCTGTTCGGCCGCATCGAGTACAACACCGACCAGGGCGCGCTCTACACCAGTTATCGCCAGCTGCGTCCCGGTGCGCTGCATCGCGCCAACGGCGGCTTCCTGATCCTCGAGGCGGAGAAATTCCTCAGCGAGCCGTTCGTCTGGGAGGCGCTCAAGCGCGCCCTGCAGTCGCGCAAGCTGAAGATGGAATCGCCGCTGGCCGACCTCGGCCGCATCGCCACCGTGACCCTGAATCCGGAAACCGTACCGCTGCAACTCAAGGTGGTGATCATCGGTTCGCGTCAGCTCTACTACGCGCTGCAGGACGCCGATCCGGACTTCCAAGAAATGTTCCGGGTGCTGGTCGACTTCGACGAGGACATCCCGCTGGCCGACGACAGCCTGGAGCAATTCGCCCAGCTGATGAAGACCCGTACCACTGAAGAGGGCATGGCGCCGCTCACCGCTGCTGCGGTCGCGCGTCTGGCCACCTACAGTGCGCGCCTGGCCGAACACCAGGGGCGGCTGTCGGCACGCATCGGCGACCTGTTCCAGCTGGTCAGTGAGGCAGACTTCATTCGCAACCTGGCCGGCGAGGCGGTGACCGACGCCGACCACATCGAGCGTGCGCTCAAGGCCAAGGCCACCCGCACCGGGCGCGTCTCGGCGCGGATCATCGACGACATGCTCGCCGGCATCATCCTCATCGACACTGTCGGCGCGGCCATTGGCAAGTGCAACGGCCTGACCGTGCTGGAAGTGGGCGACTCGGCTTTCGGCGTGCCGGCACGCATCTCCGCCACGGTCTATCCGGGCGGCTCGGGCATCGTCGACATCGAGCGCGAGGTCAACCTCGGCCAGCCGATCCACTCCAAGGGCGTGATGATCCTTACCGGTTTTCTCGGCAGCCGCTACGCCCAGGAATTCCCCCTGGAAATCTCGGCGAGCATTGCCCTGGAGCAATCCTACGGTTATGTCGATGGCGACAGTGCCTCGCTCGGCGAGGTCTGTACGCTGATCTCGGCGTTGTCGCGCACGCCGCTCAAGCAGTGCTTCGCCATCACCGGGTCGATCAACCAGTTCGGTGAGGTGCAGGCGGTCGGTGGCGTCAACGAGAAGATCGAAGGCTTCTTCCGCCTCTGCGAGGCCCGCGGGCTGACCGGCGAGCAGGGGGCGATCATCCCGCACTCCAACGTGTCCACCCTGATGCTCGATGAGCGTGTGCTGCAGGCCGTGCGCGCTGGGCAGTTCCATATCTACGCCGTGCGCCATGTGGATGAGGCGCTGAGCCTGCTGGTCGGTGAGGATGCCGGTACGCCAGACGACAAGGGCCATTTCCCCAAGGGCAGCGTGAACGCACGGGTGGTCGAGCGTTTACGCGAGATCGCCGAGATCGGCATGGGCGAGGAAGAAAAACCCGAGCAAGCCAAGGAAGCGCTCACCGCGGCGCTGCCGGAGAAACCCAAGAAGCCCCGGGCGAAAAAGCCGACGGCGGAGTAGGGCGGTTGGCGGGCTGATCAATCGCTGATCGGCTCGCTTGCCACCCTTGGCTCGGCAGCATGCGGGTGCTTGCGCACCTGTCATGCACAAGGTTATCCACAGCTTCTGTGTATAAACCTGCCTTTGCCGGCAGGCGTTACGGGTGTAGGCTGCAGGTCTGTCTCTGCGAGGATCGCCGCCATGTCGCGTAGCCTCTGCCTGACCCGTGATTGTCTCGGTGTGACCACGCGCATCGAATGCACGGTGCTGCCCCTGGCGGGGGAGCAAGGGCTGTGGACGCTGATCTGCGTCGCCGGCCTGTCTGCCCGGCAACCCTCCGCCGTCAAGGCGCAAGGTCCATTCCACGGGCCTCTGGTAGTCGAACAGCTGATCGACGACATCGCCGAAAGCCTGGCCGGTCAGGGGTACTGCACCTGCCACGAACCCATGATCTGGCGCCTGCATGCCCAGGCGCAATTACGCCGTTTGAACAACGCACGCAGCGCTTCTCGCGGCGTATCCCTGTCGCTGCCCGATAGTTGAGCGGGCAGGTTCGACGCGTTCGCAGCGCGACCCATCGGTCAGCCTGCGACGCCAGGCCGTAGATCTTATCCACAATCGCCCAGGCAGCGCATCCGGCCTGCTTTAGCGCTGCCATCGGCGAACCCGCCAGCTTGCCTACGGTCGGACGCTGGGTATACTCGCTCGCCTGTTCATTACCTGTGAGAGTCCATGGAACGCTTTATCGAGAACGCGATGTACGCATCGCGCTGGCTGCTGGCCCCCATCTATTTCGGTCTGTCGCTGGGCCTGCTGGCGCTGGCCCTGAAGTTCTTCCAGGAAATCTTCCACATCCTGCCCAATATCTTCTCCATGGCCGAGGCGGACCTGATTCTGGTGCTGCTGTCGCTGGTCGACATGGCGCTGGTCGGTGGCCTGCTGGTGATGGTGATGATGTCCGGTTACGAGAACTTCGTTTCGCAGCTGGATATCGACGACAACAAGGAAAAGCTCGCCTGGCTCGGCAAGATGGATTCCAGCTCGCTGAAGATGAAGGTAGCGGCTTCCATCGTGGCGATCTCCTCGATCCACCTGCTGCGGGTGTTCATGGATGCCCGCAACCATGATCCCGAGCACCTGAAGTGGTACGTGATCATCCACATGACCTTCGTGGTCTCGGCTTTTGCCATGGGTTACCTGGACAAGCTGACCAAGCACTGATCCCGTTGCCTGCTCAACGCCCGGCCTTCCTTGAGGAGCGCCGGGCGTTTTGTTATCTGCGCGGCGACAATCGTATAGTGGTGCCTCTTGCCTGCGAGGACATGCCATGACCCTGCCCGAATTGCTGCGAGCGGCTCGCGATGGTGCGGTGAGCGAACTCGAACTGATTTCCCTGGAAGGCGGCATCTACCTGCTGCAGATTCTCGGCGCCGAGCAGCGCGCCTACCTGCGCGACGAGGCGGGGCGCAACCTGCACCTGCGCTCGGTGGAACATGCTCGTGACCTGCTCGAAGAGCTGCCGGACGTGCCGCTGTTTCTGGT
>CBIFVM010000021.1:0-76964 GCA_966186235.1 uncultured Pseudomonas sp. | reverse complement strand
TCCTCCTGTTTACACAGGAATTATGGTGTTGCGTTGACCAATTGAATCCGCCGGCCGTAAGCAGCCGATCACGGCGAGTGATTACCGGCTAAAAGCGGACGGTCTCATTGGGACTGAGCTAGTTTCCCAGAGGCTCGAAAGCATTTATCAGGCTCAGGGCGGCTCACATGCCCCACTCTGGAGCAGCCACACCCGATGACCAGACATCGGCTTGAAAATCTCGAATTGCCGTTAACTATTCAACGCTTAGGTCGGGAGCCCCGCCGGAACAGAGACAGAACCAGAACTACGCCCAAGCCTAATAGCACAATCGAGACGAAGCTATTGTGCTGAGCACGGAGATCAAGGTAAGCCTGCTCAGCCCACCCGTAGGGCATCGGTGGCGGAAACTTCAGCTCAGTCAGCTGTTGCGCAAACTCTGCGTGCTTGTCCGCCAAATGATCGCGGTTAGGATCAATGGTCCTAAGGTCATCATCACAAAGCCAGATCACATCAGTTCGCCTGGCCAAGGGATTCTGTCGATAACCACACTTTGGGCTCTCGTCAGCGGGAGCCTTAGTGTAAGAGATGCGATAGACCCTGCCGTGATACACCCCCAAATCCAGCTGCGCACCTCGCGCGATACTCAGTGTCCAGCTAGCCGGGTAGGCCAACGGCCAGACCCGGGCTTGATCATCCAGAAGAAAACGCTGGGGCTGACAGCGTGTAACCCGACCCCATGCAGCCGAACAATCCAGCAGCTCGCCGGCCGCGAAAAAGCGTACGGGTGAATCAACCAGCGCCCGCTCCTTAGGCAGTGGCTCAGGCCACCAACTCCACAGCGCACCCCCTAACACTGTCAGAACTAGAACATGGGCTAAAAGCTGTTGGGTCGCCGTAAGAGTTCGCCGTCGCTTCCAAAGAACGTACAGAACAGCCGCTATCACCAGTGAATCCAGAATCAGCCAGAGAGCCTGGATTAATAACCAGCGGTAGCGCCAGTCATAAAGCTCCGCCTCGCTCAGTAAGGTCGCAGTTGATTCAAGGCCGGGCATGTTGGTCTTCGCGTAAAGCCGTTGCAGGGTATAGGCGCGCCCTTGGAATTGACCAAGGCGCAAGCGATCACCTGCCTGCAACAAGGCATACCGATGGTCCTGGCGCTCATGCAGTGGCTCAAGCATCAGTCTCCAGGTGCGAGAGTCATCGGCCTCTAGACGCATCACCCAATAGCAGGTCTCGCGGCCACGATATGGACGACAGACCTCTGCGGAGTTCACGCTGGCCAATGTGATATCTACGAACTGCAACTGGCCTCGTCCGGGAAAGGAGGTCAGAAACGGCGTCGCACGCCCCAACATATCAATGAGGGTCACTACGCCTAGCGCAGCAATGAGTGTGAGCGACAGCCAGCGCATATCATCGTCCCTGAAACATCAATCAAATACTGATCGAATGGTAACCGAGATATGAGTGCCCTACTCGACCTCAAATAGGCCGTTCTGCTACCGCATATGCGCAGTGTGACCCTTGACTCGTATGTCGTTACCTAAACACGTTGATTGGCGCCTTTGGGTCAATTAAGGCCGATTGAGAGAGGGGCCGCATTTGACCGGTTAGCGACGGCCTGACACCGGCCGTCGCTATACAAGGTCAAACCTCGGTCTGCTCTGCCATTTCGAAGGCGGAGGTGGTCTTCGGGCCAGATTAGATGCTAGAAATAACCGCCCGCGGAACCGCTGAACTTACCAAGCGACACCAATACCTTAAAGGAATGAGTGCAGATGGAACTAACAGTGAACGCCGCGCGAGCTTTAAGAGATGGTGGCATTGATGCCATGGCGGCCTTAGATCAGATGCTGATCCAGGCCTTGAAACACCTCCCCGAAACGCAGCATGCTGACATCAAGCGCGTTACCGGCCGGCTCATGGGCGCTGTTGCGATGGAGACCATCAATAAGGCGATCGTGGCGTATCCGGAACTGAATCCGGATGACGAAACCTGGACCGCCGTGGTGATAAGCAAAGGGCTCGAAAGGTCTATGAGGCCGTAACCGTTGGCGCTCTGCAAATGTCATGCCAGCTTTCATTCTAATGCTGCTAACTTGGCCAGCACGGCCGTCCACGGACTTTTGTGGGCTCCTCTTTTTTGATCGGACGTGGGCCTCGGTACTCTGCTTGTACTCTGGATGATTTTGATGAGTGAAGTGCGAGATACTTTTTCAGTTTTAGCTGTGTTCTCGATTGTCATAATTTGTGAGATTTTAGTATATGTTTTTTTGGTTTATATGCAGTTCATCTTGGCTGCTACCGTGTCAGTGCTGATTGCTATTTAGAAAGCGCGAGGTTCTCAAAAAACGTGCAAGCGGCTTGTGTCGGGCTACTTCTTGTCACTCTGTTTGTCTTGGCAATATATTTACCACTGGCCTTATGGCGGGCATTGAGAAAAATTTTTTAGGTGTTCAATGGCAGCTTTCGTCCGGTAGGTCGCATCCATCACCTGCCGCAACCGGTTAAAAAGTGCCTGCAACGAGACCTCCCGAGCACCCCTGGGTTACCCACTCTGGCAGACAGGCTAGGCCCACGCTTCGGCCGCTACCTGCCGGCTAGCGATCAGCAGAAAACCAGCCCAAGGTGATGGTTGTAGTGGCGCGCGCAGACTATCCTTAGAGGCTCGTGCGCATCTGTGATACTCGCAGCAAGAGAAGGGGAATATCGTTCGGCGTGGCGCTGGCTTGGTGTTTACACCGTGAATGTATTTGTAGTGCCCGTCGGTGTTTATTTACTGGCCGGAGTGCAAGCTATGAATCTTGGCCGCCCTCGGATCATTGTCAATTGTTATCTGGTAAACGCTGAGTTAGCAAGGAGCTTCAGTCTAACATGGTAGCTCTGATTGATATCATCGCTATATTGTTCTATGCCGGAGCAAGTCTCGGGAAAGGTCGATTTATGTTTTAAAGGTAGTTGCTGGGCTCGAAATCGTCTTGGCGATGGTAGGGTGCATTTGTATGATTGCGGAAATATTTAGCTTCTTTTGAGATAAGATGAAAGGGTTAAATTCAAGTTAGTTGAAGGGAGTCAACCGATTATGCCGAGCAAGCAATCTAGCTCATGCACATCTTTGCTAAGAATGGCATCGTATTGGGCAATCATAGTTGGGGCGATTTCAGTTGTCATCGCTGCTCTTACAAGTGGCGACCTTCACAAGGTTTCGGTTCTGGTTTTCGGCGTAAGCATTTCATTCGCGTCCTTGGCGACAGCAATTACTTGCGTTTCCCTGAAAACCGTGCCTGGCGCGCATAGTGATTATGGGCGCGTGGAACCGACCTCTTGGAAAGAAAAGCCCGTTCAATTTGTTTTATGTATAGGGTTGTTCGTTTCTGTCGCGGTGCTAATGCTGTTAATGACTTTCGAAAATTACAAGATGTTCTTCCTTAATTAGATTTTGCATACCTTAAAAGTGAGCGCGATAGCGCGGAGATTTGGTCGTGAAATTAGTTGTTGTCGGTGTAATTACAGCTCTCGCGTATCTGGTTTATCTAAATTTCACTGCAATGCAGGAGCCGATTGAAACTTTCAATTCTAGGCAATGGAAAGAAAGGGCTAATGAGCTTTTTTTGAAGAATGATCCTGGTTGCGTACGCGGCGGCATGGCCTTGGATCTGATGGATAGCGAAGTTCTTACTGGACTTAACAGGTCGGCAGTCTTGGATCTTCTTGGCAACCCTAACCGGGCGCCGGCGACTTCGCTGGAATACGATCTCGGGCAGTGCCATTGGGACTCAAAGCACAGCTATTTAGAAATAAGTTTTGATAACGCACATTTGGTGAAAAATACTAATCTAGTTGCCCAATGACCGCTCTTGGCCGGAAGCGGCCTCTCGCAGAGAGAGACTTAGGTTCATCTTTAACAGATGAGCCAATGTCTATCTCACCGAAAGGCAGCTTTCGCCGGCGGACTAAATTGCCAGCGTAAGACGCGAGTCTCGCTCTGGGCTTTGAGGCGCCATATTGTCCGACACCTCGAAATATGCAGTGCCATCAGTCGATGACGTCGAACCTATCCCGAGCCAGTCAGGCAAGCGGCATCCCGAGAGTGCTGCCCCTGTCTAATGATTAGATCTGCCGGTTACAGCGTTGATATGGTGCCGCCGTCAATACGATGCTCTGAGCCAATAACCGAGGCGGCACGCGGGGAAGCCAGGAAGACGATCAGATCGGCTACTTCCTGAGGCGTCGCCGGTCTGCCCAGTGGGATGCCGCCTATGGCATCCATGACAATCTGCCTGCCGCCCTGATAGTCAGTACCCGCCTGTTCGGCCAGGCGCCCGGCAAAGGCTTTGGACGCCTCGGTCTCTATCCAGCCGGGGGCGACGCTCAGCACGCGCACCCCCTTGGCCGTAACTTCCCGGGCCAGAGACTTGCTGTAGGTGGTGAGCGCTGCCTTGGCGGCAGCATAGGCGGTGGTGGATGCTGGTAACGGCATCATGCGCTGGATCGAGCTTACATGCAGAATAACGCCCGCGCCCTGGGTCAGCATGGATGGCAACAGCGCGCGGTCCAGGCGCACGGCCGTCATCAGATTCAAGTTCAGCTCGGCCTGCCAGTGCTCGTCGCTGAGGACGGTAAAGCCACCAGCGGGCGCGCTCGAACCGCCAACCGAGTTGATCAGGATATCGACACCGCCCCAGTCATCCAGGACGCTCCGCGAGAGATGTGCCACGCCTTGCGCCGTGGTCAGGTCGGCGCCGATATAGGTGACGCCCTCCACCGACGCCGAAGATATGTCGCGCGCTGCGGCCACCACCCGGGCGCCGGCTGCGACCAGAGCCTGCACCACGGCTGCGCCCAGGCCCTGAGTGCCGCCGCTAACCACCGCGCGCAGGCCATCGAGTCGAAGATCGAAGCTCATGCCGTGATCTCCAGCGACGCAATCAGGCCGCGTTCGAGGCGAAAGCGGTACGACAATACGGTCGGGCTTCCCGGAAAGTTACCGGTGACCCGGGCGCGCACTAGCTGGCAGCCATCTTCCCGATTGACGGCGATGGGTTCGCTGGTGGCGCTGTACTTGGCCGATACATCGGCCAGGAAAGCTTTGATGGCATCGATGCCAGCGTAGCGATGATCGAAGTCGGTCATCACGGGGTGCGGCGTGAAGCAATGTGCCAGGGCTGCTGGATTGTGCTCAGCAGCGAAGTAGGCCGCAATGGGGTCGGGGAGGTTCAGGGTAGACATGCTGTCGGCTCCATGGAATCAGTGACGATCCTATGATGCGCAGCGGACGAAATTAAATGAATCACCTAGAATCTGCATTGGCTATGTAGAGAAAGATACATAATGCGTGGATCAGAATTTGCCGAGTTGAAAGCCTTCGTGGCCATCGTCGAACGCCAGAGCTTCGCTCGCGCGGCGGAGCACTTGGGCCTCTCGCCCTCGGCGCTCAGCCAAACCATTCGGCAGCTTGAAGCACGCCTTGGCGTGCGCCTGCTCAATCGCACCACTCGCAGCGTTGCACCATCGGCCAATGGCGAAAGGCTCTACCAGCGTGTTGCCCCGCTGTTTCAGGAAATGGCTGTTGCGGTCGCCGAGGCCAGTGAGGCGACCGGCCAGCTAGGCGGCACGCTGCGCATCAACACACCCGGCATCGCTGCAAGAAACCTTATCGCGCCTCGGCTGGCGCGCTTTCACCAGGCTCACCCCAACGTACTGCTCGACATCGTGGTCGACGACGCACTGGCCGATATCGTGCGTGGCCGTTTCGACGCGGGCATCCGTGTCGGCGGTCGGCTCGAAAAGGACGTAGTGGCTGTGCGCCTCACCCCCGACCTGAACATGGTCGCGGTGGCATCTCCCGACTACCTCGCCCGCCGCGGCACGCCGAAGACTCCTGCCGAGCTGCAGCATCACGCCTGCATCAACTGGCGCCTACAAATTGATGGCAGGCCTTATCGCTGGGAATTCCAAGAACGCGGACAACCGCTGGAGGTTGCAGTGAACGGTCCCGTGATCACCAACCACCCGGATATCGGCATCGCTGCAACCCTGCAGGGTCTCGGCATCGCCTACCACTTCGAGCGGGAGACCGTGGGCGAGCTGCTGGCCCAAGGACGATTGGTGCAGGTACTTGCTGAATGGTCGATTTCGCGCCCAGGGCTGTTCCTCTATTATCCGAACCGGCAATACCGTCCCGCGGCCCTGAGCGCGTTCATAGATTGCCTAATGGATCGCTCCCCGTTCGATAGCCCTGTTCCGTGATTCATCGGTAATATCGCAAAGCAAGGAATTGGTGGGGTTATGACATCTAGCATTTCGAATGCGACGAGGCGTTTGAGTATCTGTGAATCGCCTCCGATTTCCGTAGATGCTCAATGACCGCTTCTGGCCGGTAGCTACCTACCAGCAGCATCTGCTTCCGGCCAAAAGCTGCCGTCAGCGGCATCATTAAAAGTTAGAGCCTGCTGCCCCCCTGCCGAGCAAACTTGCTGACTAACAGCGGGGCTTTTTTCGGTTCAATTGAGATGAGTTATCTCCTCACGCGTCGGCCAGTTTCTCCTTGCGGGCCATGCGCTTGCGCCAGGTGCGATAGAAAGGTAGAGCGATCATCGCCAAGATTAGTGTCCACACGCCCCAGGTGATCGGGCTGGCGAACAGGATGCCCAGATCGCCATTGGAGATCGACAGCGCCCGGCGCAGATTCTGCTCCATCAGGCCGCCGAGAATGAAGCCCAGCAGCACCGCCGACAGCGGGAAGTCCATCTTGCGCAGGATATAGCCAGCGATGCCGATGCCGATCATCAGGTACAGATCGAACGCCGTCGCGTGCACCGCATAAACGCCGATCGAGGTGATGATGGCGATGGCCGGCACCAACGCCCAGTAAGGCACGGCAAGGATCTTGGTGAACACCTTGATCATTGGCACGTTGATGATGATCAGCATGACGTTGGCCACGAACAGCGAGGCGATTAGCCCCCAAACGATGTCCGGCTGGTCGCGGAACAGCAGTGGGCCTGGCGTGATGTTGTACAGCGTCAGTGCGCCTAGCATCACGGCGGTAGTGCCTGAGCCCGGAACACCCAGAGTCAGCATCGGCACCATGGAACCGCAGGCCGAGGCGCTGTTGGCGGTTTCCGGGGCGGCCAGACCACGCAGGTCGCCGTCACCGAACTTGTTGTCCTTTAAGGCAAGGCGCTTTTCAGCCATATAGGACACGGCGCTGGCCAGAGTCGCACCGGCGCCCGGCAGGATGCCCAGGCCGAAACCGACCGCGCCGCTGCGCAGGTTGGTGGCCAGTACCGAGAGGCCTTCCTTGAGGTTGAACAGCATGCGGCCCTTGGCCTCGATGGCCTTCTGGCCGTGGTGCGTACGCTCGAGCAGCACGAGGATCTCGCTGACCGAGAACAGACCGAGCACCAGCACCACGAACTGGATGCCGTCGGCCAGGCCGAGGCTGCCGAAGGTGAAGCGGTACACGCCACTGTTCGAATCGATACCGACGCACGACAGGAACAAGCCAATACAGGCCGCGATGGCGGTCTTCATTGGTTTGTTGCCGGCCATGCCCGCCAGGCAGACGATGGCGAACACCATCAGCACGAAGTATTCGGCCGGGCCGAAGGCCACTGCCCACTTGGCCAGCAGCGGGGCGAAGATCACCACGCCACAGGTCGCCATCAGGCCGCCGACGAACGAGCTCCAGGCGGAGATCGACAGCGCCACACCAGCTTTGCCCTGACGGGCCAGCGGGTAGCCGTCCAGGGTGGTCATCACGGCCGAGGCTTCGCCGGGAATGTTCAGCAGGATCGAGGAAATACGACCGCCGTATTCGCAACCCAGGTACACGGCAGCGAGCAGGATCAGCGCGGTTTCCGGCGGCAGACCGAGGGCGAAGGCGATCGGAATGAGCAGCGCCACGCCGTTGATCGGGCCCAGGCCCGGCAGCAGGCCTACGATGGTGCCGATCAGGGTACCGCACAGTGCGGTGAACAGGTTGTAGGGGCTCAGGGCGACGCCGAAGCCCTGACCCAGGTAGCTAAAAGTATCCACGGATCAAATCTCCAGAGAGGACAGGATGCCGAGCGGCAGCGGAACATCGAGGGCTTTGTCGAACAGCACGTACAGGCCGATGGCCAGCAGCACACCCGAGATAACGCTGGTCTTCCAGGTGCCTTCGTACAGACGCGCCATGGCGACACCGAACAGCAGGCTGGCAGGAATGAAGCCCAGGGGTTCGAACAGCGCGGCATAAAGAATGAAGATCACCACGCAGCCGGCCACCTTGCCGATCACGTGCTTGTCCAATGGCGGCTCGTCGCTGTGCGAGGCGGTGCTCGGCTTCTTGACCAGCAGGTAGATGGCGCCCAGACCCATGAGGATCAGCAGCAGCATCGGGTAGGCACGCGGGCCGACCGGTTCATAGGAGAAGGGTGCGTGATAGCCCCAGGCGACGACACCCAGCCCGACACAGGCGAGCAGCAGGACGACGCCGAAAATGCGTTGTGACATTGAGGAATTCCTCATTCGAGCATGGCAAAAGGCACCCCCTGGGCAATGCCCAGAGGATGACGGGGTACAGAGAATTGAGCGGGTGTTACTGTTGGATCAGGCCGAACTCTTTCGCTAGCGCTGTGTACTCAACAGTTTGCTTTTTGACAAAGGCATCGAGCTCTTCGCCTGTCATGGCGAAGGGATAGAGTTGGCGCTGCTTGCGAAGCTTGGCGAAATCCTCTGATGCCAACAGTTGGTCGAAAGCGTTCTTCCACCAGTTGTAAGCTTCGTCGCTCACCTCAGGCCCGACGTAAAAACCGCGGATCACTGGCCATGTCACGTCATAGCCCTGTTCCTTGGCTGTAGGAATGGCCGATACCACATCACCTTCAAGGCGCTCATCGGACAGTACTGCGAGGATGCGCATGTCGCCGCTTTCAATATACGGAACGGAGTCGGCGATGTCGGTGCTACCAACCTGGATATGCCCGCCGATTAGCGAGGTAGCGATCTCCCCACCACCCTCCATCGCAACGTTGCGCATCTTGCCTGGGTCGACACCGGCGGCGCGGGCGATCAGCGCGGTTTGCATCCAGTCCTGGCCGCCGACGGTGCCACTGGTGCCAATGACCACCTTGGAGGGATCGGCCTTGAGCGCGGCGATCAGGTCGTCGAGGTTCTTCAGCGGTGAGTCGGCGCGCACCGCCAGCGCCCCATAGCTGGTACCCAGCCCGACCAGCCATTTGACCGAGTCGACGTCATAACGACCGTATTTGCCTTGGGCCATGCTTAGCAGCGAGCCGCTGGAAAAGGCGGTGATTGTGCCGGGCTCGGCGGCACGCTGGGCCGCCACCGCGTTGTAGGCCACGGCACCGCCGCCACCAGGCATGTAAGTGACGCGCATCGGGGATTTCAGCAATTTGCTTTCCACCAGTGCGCTCTGCGCCAGTTTGCAGGTCAGGTCGAATCCTCCGCCCGGGGCAGCCGGCGCAATGCACTCGGGACGGCGGGGCTCATCGGCCAGCACCTGCCCAGTAAGCAGCAGACAAGAAGCGGTGAGCAGAAGGGTGCGCAGGGACGTTTGCATAGGTGTGGTCTCCAGTGGAGTCTTTATTGTTCGGCGCTGTTGGGGCTCCAAGCGATACGGCGCTCAGCCCCCCAGTGGCAGCATTTGTATTCACTGATCATTCAGCTACTGGGCGAAACAGATGATTGATCTGCGCCTTCAATCCCAATAGGATTGCATTTCTAACACAACAAATGTAATTCCGGAATCCCATGGAAAACATGAAGCGCTATCCGACCGAGCTGCTAGATGTTGGCGCAAGCCGCTATCGATACATCGATCTGCCTGCCATCTGTGGGGATCGCTTAGAGCAATTACCGGTGGTTCTGCGTCTGATGCTGGAGAACGTCGTGCGCAGCACGACGGGAGTTGAGCGTGATACCTATGTACAGGCCATTTTTGACTGGCTGGAAAGTGGCAGCAGCGAGTCCGAGATTGCTTTCCGCCCGGCACGAGTGCTCATGCACGACACCACCAGCACACCGGCACTGGTCGACATCGCCGCGATGCGTGACGAGCTGGCTGAGGCTGGGGCTGACCCAGCGCTACTCAACCCGATGCTGCCAGTCGATGTTTCGGTTGACCACTCTCTGGCTGTGGAGGCGTTCGCTCAGCCGGATGCAGCAACCGTCAACATGAGTTACGAAATCCGCCGCAACCAGGAGCGCTACCGTTTCCTGCGCTGGGCTTCGCAATCGCTTGATGGTGTGAGCATCAATCCTCCCGGCACGGGAATCATGCACACCATCAACTTGGAACAACTGGCGACTGTGGTCTGCAGTAGCAGGGCCACGGATGGTGAGCTGTGGGTCATGCCTGACATGATGATTGGGACTGATAGCCACACCCCGATGATCAATGGCATCGGCGTCTTGGGTTGGGGTGTAGGCGGCTTGGAAGCGCAGACAGTGATGTTCGGCATGCCGACCATGCTGCGAGTGCCGGATGTGATCGGCGTTGAGCTGACCGGGCGCCTGCGCCCCGGTGTATTGGCTACTGATCTGGCGCTAACAGCGACGCACTTGCTACGAGGCATGGGCGTTTCCGGCGAGTTTGTCGAATATTTCGGTTCTGGCGTGCCTTCGCTGAGCGCAGGCGAGCGGGCGGTGATCGCCAACATGGCGCCGGAGTACGGTGCCACCACAGGCTACTTTCCAGTAGATGAACGGACACTGGACTACCTGCGCCAAACAGGTCGCAGCGAACAGGCCATCGAGTTGGTGCGCGCTTATCTGCAACGCAGCGGGCTGTGGCTTAACCCTCAGGCTCGCCCGCGATACACAAAGCTGCTGCGCATAGACTTGGGTAGCGTGGGCATGCATGCCGCCGGCCCACGCCGGCCACAGGATTTGCTGGCTTACAGTGATATTCCAGCCTCGCTGAACTCGCTTGACTTTCAGCCCCGTAGTCCTTCGCAGCTGCCGCGACACCCGGTGGCGGTGGCTGCCATCACCAGCTGCACCAATACCTCCGATCCAGCTCTGCTGATCGCCGCAGCCCTAGTTGCGCGCAAGGCAAGGGCATTGGGGTTAAAAGTACCCGCCTGGGTAAAGACATCACTGGGGCCTGGTTCTCCAGCGGCGGCAGCATACCTCGAGCGCGGCGGTTTTCTCGATGACCTGACGGCAACCGGGTTCGATATTGTCGGCTATGGCTGCACGACCTGCATCGGCAACTCAGGACCCTTACCTGAGATTATTGTGAAAGAAGCAACGGCTGGGCGAATTCACCCTGTAGCGATGCTGTCTGGCAATCGAAACTTCACCGGGCGTATTCACCCCGACCTGGATCTAGGCTTTCTGATGTCGCCACCGCTGGTGGTTGCTTATGCCTTGGCAGGTGATGCCTTGCGCAATTTGGAAAGTGAGCCAGTCGGCCACACACCTGATGGAAAGGCGGTATTTCTGCGGCAGTTGTGGCCTTCCCACGAGGAGGTTTCTGAAGCTTTGGCGCTTTCGCTCGAACCGGCTGATTTCAAGCGCTGCTTCGAGGCTGCACAGCGCAACCCGCTGTGGCACCAGTTGATAGTTGGCAATTCGCCCCAGTTCGCCTGGGACGAGGTTTCCACGACCTTACGTCGCCCCCCCTTCGCATCGCTCAAGTATGGCTCACAGCTGGGTGACTACAGCGCCACTCCCTTGATGGTATTGGGCGACGACATCACTACCGATCATATTTCGCCGGCCAGCGCCATTCCCGCAGACAGCCTCGTGGCAGACTTTTTGGTGGAGCGCGGCGATGCTCGCGACGACCTCAACGTGTTTGCCTCGCGTCGAGGTAACTGGGAGGTGATGTTGCGCGCGGCTTTCCACAGCAAGTCGTTGGTCAATCTGTTGGCGCCCGATGCGCCAGTAGCCCACACGCTGCACGCGCCCTCCGGGCAGTTGATGCCGATCTGGGATGCAGCACAGCGTTACCAGAATGAGGGCGAATCCATTGTGCTGGTAGCCGGTGAGCGTTACGGCACCGGATCATCCCGCGACTGGGCGGCCAAAGGGCAGCGCCTGCTAGGCATTCGGGCGGTGTTAGCGCTCAGTTTCGAGCGAATCCATCGCTCCAATCTGATCGGCATGGGCATACTTCCATTGCGCTTGCCTGCGGGTACCGGCCCTGATGTATTGCAGCTGCAAGGTGGTGATCGTATTCACATCAAGGCACAAGAAGTGCGTCCTCGTGGCGAAGTGCCGGTGACGATTGTGAGGCGCACTGGTGAACGGATTGAGTTGCTGGCGAGCGCCGCGGTGGAAACCCAGCTTGAGGTCGAGCTGTTGCGTCAGGGGGGGGTGATACCCGCCATTTTGCGCAAGACCCTGACTGAGGCCGGGCACGTGGTCGAGGCATGATGATGCCCCCCCGGCGTGCGGAGCAATTACATCTTTCATCAATTCTCAGTGAGTGAGCCGATGAGTATTTCTGTATCCCTAAAACAGGCTTTTGCACCGACCGGCCGTCTACGTGCATCGATCAACCTCGGTAACCCCATTCTCGCCGGGCGCGACAGCATCACTGGCGAGCCTTGCGGAGTTTCCGTAGATCTGGCCCAGGAATTGGCCGTTCGCCTGGAGCTGGAGCTGGAGCTGGTGGTGTGGGATGCCGCCGGCAAGTCGGTAGAGGCTGTAGAGAGAGAACAGGCCGATTTCGGTTTCTTCGCGATCGATCCCAAGCGGGGGGAGCGCATTGCTTTCACCGATGCTTACGTGCTGATTGAAGGCGCCTACCTAGTTGCAGACGACTCCAAGTTGCAGAGCAACGAAGAAGTGGATCGTGCAGGGCATCGGGTGACCGTTGGTAAGGGCAGTGCCTATGACCTGTATCTGAGTCGTGAGCTAAAGCAGGCAGTTATCGAGCGGGCTCCAACGTCACCGGCGGTGGTCGAGCATTTTCTTGCTCACGGTTATGAAATCGCAGCCGGCGTACGTCAGCAATTAGAGGCGGATGCGGTGCGCCTGGGCGGTGTGCGGCTGCTGCCTGGGCGTTTCATGGTGATTCGCCAGGCTATGGGGCTGCCGCGTAACCGTGGTGAGGAAGCGCACCAGTTTCTGACCGCTTTCGTGGAAGAGATGAAGGCATCGGGTTTCGTCGAGAAGGCGCTAGAACGACATGCTATCCATGGAGCGTCAGTTGCGCCTGTTCAGCCTGGAAATGGAAAGCCAGCTTGAGGGCTAACTGTTCTCGGGCTGCAAAATATCGTTGATTTCACTGAGGTTTCTCAATGTGGCCTGAAGGTGGGCGCGCAACGCATTGGAAGCCTCCTGGGTTCTTTTCTGCTCCAGCAAAGCAAGAATCTCCAAGTGCTGCTCACAATGCTCTACATACCGGGCGCGATTCTTCATTGACCGGTAGGAAAGTAGTCGGCGCACCCTGTTGACTCGCTTGATGGTGTCAATGAAAAACGAATTACCGGACGCCTCAACCAGTGCCTCGTGGAAACGCACCCCGCGATCATGTAATTGGTCGACACTGGCGCTGTTGATCCCGCCGCTTATCAAATCCAACTCTACCGCTCGGCAGCGCTCAATAACCGACTGTTCAAGGTGGTAGCCCGGCTCAAGCAGAGCTGCAGGCTCAAGCGCAAGGCGCATTCGGTAGGATTGAAGCAGGCTATCCGGCGTCGTCATCATCGACGAAAACTCCCAGCCGTAGCCGGGTTTTCGATTCACCCAGCCTTCATTGGAAATACGCGTCAATAGGGTTTGCAGCTGCGTGTTGGTCAGCTTGTAGCGGGCCTTCAACGCTACTTCCGAGACAGTCATTGGCAGTTTGCCAGTCAGCAAGTCGTCAGCCAGGCAGAAATAGGTTTGCCCGAGCAGATCGGAGGGCGGCGTCTCAACACCTAGGTTGTAGCTGGCTGGTTCCTGAGCAAGAAAGTATCCGCGGTTTTTTAGCCTGACTAGCAGACCAGTTTCGCAGAGTAGCTGCAGCGCATCGTTCACTGGCGAGCGAGAGACATTCAGGCGGTCTGCGATTTTCTGTGCTGCGAGGTGGGTACCGACTGTGGCCTGCTCTCGATTGAGCAGCTCAACGAGCCTGGGAATGATCAGTTGTGCCGTATTCATTGGAAGTGGCTGCCTCGGTCAGGCCGGCTACTTTAAAGGCCGACTTGGGGTCCTTCAATCCTTTCTCATCAATTCTCAGGACCATGAAGAGCTAGCGAGTTTGTAAAGTATCCATCTGCCAATGCAGAAATGCCCAGCCACATTTCGTGGCTGGGCACGGCAAGCATCTGCAAGCTCGTTGCGTTTTCAGGATTGCGGCGCCGTGCCAGCCATTTGCTCATCGTCCTGATTATTGATGCGCATCAGCAGCGTCATGATGAATGCAATGGCCAGCAGCACACTTAGGAACATCAGACCAGCGGCTGCGCTATTGGTCGTGCCTTTTACCATACCGATCATGAACGGCCCAACGAAACCCCCTAGGTTGCCAATGGAGTTGATCACGGCAATCGAAATGGCAGCGGTGGATCGACTCAGGAACAGCGTCGGCAGTGCCCAAAAGGGCGATTTGAAGCTGTAGAGACCGGCCAGCGCCAAGCTGATCATGGCTATTGCAATCACCGGACTAGTAACCAGACCGGCGCCAAGCATCGCCATGGTTGCAACTGCCAGTGGGATAGCTGAGTGCAGCTTGCGCTCACCGTGGCGATCCGAGCTGCGCGACCAGCCGATCATCACGACGGTAGCAACGATGTACGGCACCATGGCGATGAGGCCGATCTGCGTATGAGTCAGCGACTCGGAAAAGCCCTTGATGATCTGCGGCATCCAGTAGCCGACACCCAGGCTACCGCACTGATAGACGAAGTAGATGAACGAGAGGTACAGCACCTTCGGGTTGGTCATCGCTTTCATGACACCGAAGTGTTTGACGTTCTTGCGCGATCGGCGATCACGCTCAAGCTCCGTCAATAGCCACTCACGCTCCTCACTTTTGAGCCACCTCGCTTGCTCTGGCTTGTCTGTCAGGTAGAAAAAGCAGACCACACCCAGAAAAACGGCGGGAATACCTTCGAGAAACAGCATCCATCGCCAGCCACTCCAGCCGTACCACTGGATGTTGTCCATTATCCAGGTACTCAGCGGTGCACCGATGATGTAGGAGACCGGGATAGCCGCAGTGAACAGCGCTACCGTTGTAGCCAGCTCCTTGGAGCGGAACCAGTAGGTCAGGTACACGATGATGCCTGGGAAAAATCCTGCTTCCGCGACGCCCAGTAGAAAGCGCAGGATGTACAGGTGCATAGCGGTTTCGGCGAAGGCGGTGGCTGCTGCAATCAGGCCCCAGGTCACCAGAATCCTGGCGATCCATACGCGCGCACCGTAGCGGTTGAGCAGCACGTTGCTCGGCACTTCGAAGAGGAAGTAGCCAATGAAGAAGATTCCCGAAATGAAGCCAAAAGCCTCAGCACTCAGGGCGAGCTCGGCATTCATCTGCAAAGCCGCGTAACCGATGTTGGCACGGTCCAAGTAGGACACGATGTACAGGAGGAAAACGAAAGGAATGATGCGCAGAGTGACCTTGCGAACCACTGTCTTTTCCAGGCCGGAACTTGTAGTTGTCATACGGGCCTCACTTGGCCGGAGCAAGCGGCCAGTATTGTTATGGTGGATTAGTTATTGGTGCCGATAGCGAGTGAATACCTAGGACAGAAGCCCTTCCTGCTGACAGGTCTGTACACGTCGCTCAAGGAGCGAACACCATGCAAACCGGACTGCCACTGCTGGTAGAGAACCCAGTCGCTTGCAACGTGCCTTGCTCTGGATCGACTGCAAATGCGGCAATGCTGTCGCTGTCCTCATTAAGGGCGAACAGATAGCGCCCGTTGGGCGTTAGGGTGAAGAAGCGCGGCGTTCGTCCGGTGCTCGATGTTGCCTCGATGAAACTGAGCAACCCTGTCTGCGGGTCGATTGCAAAGACGGCGATGCTGTCATGTCCGCGGTTCGATACGTACAGAAAGCGCCCTTGCTGATCGACCTGAATGCCAGCGGCTCGGCTATTTCCGGTGTAGCTCGCTGGCAACGAAGGCAAAATTTGGAGCGCCGATAATTCCCCGGTTTTGGCCACGTAACGGTATGCAGTCACCGTCGAGTCCAGCTCATTTATCACGTACGCCATAGCGCCTTGTGGATGAAAAGCGATGTGGCGTGGCCCGGCAGTTTCGCGAGTAGATATCGATGGTTCGGCTGCAGCACTCAAGCGGCCTGCCTCGAAGCGAAAGCTGAAGATCCGGTCTAGGCCTTTGTCAGGCACCAACACATGTTGCCCATCTACCGAGAACAGGTTGCAGTGCGGTTTGGCATGCTGCTGCTCAATACGGTGTGGTCCAGGCTCACCGCTGATTTCGAGCAACTGGCTGAGTTCGGCCAGGCTGCCATCGCTGTTGATCGGAAACACAGCGAGGCTGGGGTCTATGTGGTTGGTCACCACCAGATGCTTGCCGGATGGCGCGATGGCTAAGTAGACCGGGTTCCTGCCCTGCGTGTTCTGCCTGTTCACAAAGCTCAGGTGAGAATTGCCTCTGTCGATGCGAAAGGCGCTGACATCGCGCGTGTCACCGTGTACGGCGTACAACATGGCAGCGTTTTCGTTGAGTGCCAGGTAAGACGGATTGGTCAGCCCCTTGAGCAATTGCACCAGCTCAAGGGTGCCGTGTTCCTGATTGACTCGATATACGCTGATCCCTTCACCGCGGGCATTGCGCTCGCGTGTCGTGCGACTACCAACGTAGGCGTACATATCATTCTCCTTGGCCATATCTAAAACAGGATCGGGCGATTTCGTTTGGGAACGGTAGGCCCAGTCAGCCTGTAACCGCTGGAGGAAAGAGAGCAGTGAGGCGACCAATCTTTCACGCAAGAAATTGCTGGCGATGCGCAGTGACGGAGCCGGCTACAGACAGGCATGAAGGTGGGGGATTTGCCCTGCATGCCTAGGGAGAAGGGATTCACGATCATTGTGCTCTAGGTTGTTATTGGCCGCACCGGCAGATCAAGCAGTGCGCTGTTGCCAACATCCTAGTGAGATAGCAGGTAGGGGGAAATTGACGATTCGGCAAGCTAGCGTTCTTTAAAGGAGAACGCTTATGAGGTCTATTGATCTTGTTCGAGGTGTTCCACTAACGTTCTAACTGTTGGCGAAAGCAGATCCATATTGCGCACGCCGATGACTAGCTTGCGTATTGCCCACTCTTCATCGAGCAGCGTCATCTTCAACTTCAACGGCTTCAGGTACTGACGAATAGCGGCCTTCGGAAGTATGGCGATGCCGACTCCACCTGCCACCAGCCGGCACATGCATTCGAAACTGCTCACTCGAATGCGAACCCGCATCACTGCACCAGACTCCGCCTGTTTCTGCGCAAACAGTGTGTACAGCGAACTGCCCAGGTGCGGTCCAATGAACTCATGAGCGAGGGCATCGCGAAAAGAGACCTCGGCATTGCTGGCCACCGGATGATCGCGCGGGGTAATTACCACGAGTTGGTCTTGGCGGTATGGCCGCACCTCCAGCCCCGGCGCTTGAGTGTGCTCGGCAAAAATCCCCAGGTCCGCCCGCCCTTCGATCACCGCTTGGGCGACGGCGGATCCTACCCGCTCTTCGATATCGAAATTGATCAGGGGATAGCTGGCCAGGAAATGTTCAAGATCAGAAGGCAGAAACTGTGCGAGTACTGACGTTATCGCGTGGATGCGAATGTGCCCTTTGACCCCCGCTGCATAGCTCGTCAGTTCATCCTCCATCTGCCCCAGCACCAGCCGCAGCTCGCGAGCGTAGTGAAGCAGCGACTGGCCAGCAGGCGTCAGCTCGACGCCGCGGGCATAACGCAGTAGCAGAGGCGAGCCAACCTGCTCTTCGAGTTCGGCGATACGCTTGCTCACGGCAGACACGGCAAGATGCAAGCGCTCGGCTGCTCGGGTCAAATTGCGCTCTTCTGCGACGACAATGAAGGCATCCATTGTGACCAAGTCGTAACGCATCAGTGGGTCCTCACAATTAGTCGGTTATGTCGCAACGACGGCATAAAGATGCACTAAATCCCGAAATCTCGAGGCGAACCTGGCCGACATACTGTCGTATTCGACTGGCTCGATTCATAGCTTGAAGAAAGAGCGGATACTGTACTGCCAGTTATGGAAGGCGCTCACCAGAATGAATTGGAACAACACCCAGCTCGACGGTCGCCTACCCATAACGCTTGAGAGCGCCAACAAGGCGGGGACATCATGAAGCGCATCGACTCGGCGGAGAAGCCATAGCGACTTACTGACACGCATCGACCGGCGCGAGGAGGTCATTCAGGACGTAGGGCAAAATACCTCCTTGGCGGAAATAGTTGGCCTCGATTGAAGTGTCGATCCGAGCAAGGAGCACAACCTCCTCGGTAGTACCGTCCTTACGTGTAACTTTCAAAACCACCTCCTGAGCTGGCTCGACACCATTTTCTATACCCAGTAGATCAAATTGCTCTGAACCATCGAGACCGAGGGTGCGCGCGTCCTGACCGCTTCTGAACTGAAGTGGCAACACGCCAAGGCCGGCGAGATTGTTGCGATGAATACGCTCAAAGCTTTTAGCAATGACAGCCCTTACACCGAGTAACCGCGTGCCTTTGGCAGCCCAGTCTCGGCTCGATCCAGTGCCATACTCATCGCCCGCAAAAACCAGAACAGATGTTCCCGTTTCAAGGTACTTTCGAGATGCCTCGAACAGCCCGATGCGCTCGCCGGTAGGCTGCAGGAGCGTGTAAGGCCCCTCATCAGCCGAGCCGTCCGCCTTCAAAGGCAACATCAGGTTCTTAAGACGGACATTGGCAAAAGTCCCCCTGACCATGACCTCAAAATGGCCGCGGCGAGCACCGTAGGTGTTGAAGTCCTTCTCATCAACGCCATGCTCCATCAGCCAACGCCCGGCGCTGGAGTTCGCCGCGATCGAACCTGCTGGGCTAATATGGTCAGTGGTTATCGAATCGCCCAAGATCGCCAGAGCGCGTGCGTTTTGGATTGGCTTGGCCGTGGTAGTGGAATCGAAAAAATCTGGCTCGGCTGCGTAGGTGGACTCCGGCCAGTCATACACGGTCCCTGTCGCACTCGCGATGTCGTTCCAGAGGTCATGGTCGCGGGTGAGATCGGCGTACCACTCCTGGTAAAGCTTAGGGTTGCTAGCTTTGACGCTGAGCGCCTTGATCTCGTCGTTACTCGGCCAGATGTCTGCGAGCATCACAGGCTTTTCATCCTGATCATATCCCAGGGGTACGCTGGTCAAATCCACACGAGTGCTTCCGGCTAAGGCGAACGCGACTACAAGCGGCGGACTTGCGAGAAAATTCGCGCGCAAATTGGCATGAATACGCGCTTCGAAATTTCGGTTTCCGGAGAGCACGGCGCTGCACACCAAATCTTCAGCCACGACTACTTTTTCTAGCGCTGCCTCCAGCGGGCCGATGTTACCAACGCAGGCGCCACACCCGTACGCCGCAATACCAAAGCCCAGCTCATTAAGCGGCTCAATCAGCCCGGTATCCTGGAGGTAGGCAGAAACAACACGCGAACCAGGTGTGAAGAGCGTTTTGACCCAGGGCTTGGCATGCAGGCCGCGCCGAAGCGCATTACGAGCAATCAAGCCAGCCGCAATTAGTAATTCCGGGTTTGAGGTATTTGTGCAGGAAGTGATCGCCGCAACCAGTACATCACCGTGGCCCACCTCGTACTCAGTGGAGCCACCATCGGTAGTGAACGTCTTTACCGCAAAACGTTGTTCGAGCTGCTCGCTGTCCTTAGCGTACCCGCCGCTCTTGGCATCTTGCAGCATCACTTCGTCAAAGCGCGATCCCAGCGCTGTAAGATCCACGCGATCCTGAGGACGCTTAGGCCCTGATACACAAGGAACGACTTCGCTGAGATCTATGATGATCACTTCGGAGTAATCGATGCTCCCGCTGGTGGGTGACCCGAAAAGGCCCTGAGCTGTGAAGTAACTTCGGATCAGCGAAACCTGTTCTTCGCTGCGGCCAGTCTGCGCATAGTATTCGAGGGTCTTGTCGTCGACAGGGAAGAATCCTGTGGTGGCACCGTATTCAGGAGCCATGTTGGCGATCGTAGCGCGGTCTGTGGCGCTCAGCGAGCTAGCCCCTTCGCCGAAGAACTCGACGAGCTTACCGACAACCTTCGAGGCGCGCAGTTTCTGAGTGATTTGCAGCACTGCGTCAGTAGCCGTGACACCGGCACACAGCTCTCCTATCAGCTCAACGCCAACTACATCAGGCATCAGCATATACACAGGCTGACCGAGCATGCCTGCTTCCGCCTCAATGCCACCAACGCCCCAACCAAGAACGCCAATCCCATTGATCATTGTGGTATGGCTATCAGTTCCGAGCAGGGTGTCCGGGTATACAACTCCATCCTTCTCGATAACACCCTGAGCTAGGTACTCAAGATTGATCTGATGGCAGATCCCAATTCCCGGTGGGATCACCTTGAACGTGTCGAAGGCCTGCATGCCCCACTTCATAAGCTCATAACGTTCGCGGTTGCGAAGGAATTCAACCTCCATATTCTTACGCAGCGCGTTGGGCTCATTGGAGAATTCGGTCTGCACAGAGTGGTCGACAACCATGTGAACGGGCACCAATGGCTCAATTAGCTTTGGATCCGCACCGCGCTTACGCGCCTGACTGCGCATAGCTGCCAAATCGGTTAGCAGCGGGATCCCGGTGAAGTCCTGCAGTAGGACACGACCGACGACGAAGGGAATCTCACGCTCACGTTCGGCGTTGGGCTGCCAGTTCGCGAGGTCTTGCACATGGCTTGGAAGAATCTTGATGCCATCGCAATTACGAAGCAGCGACTCAAGCAGTATTCGAATGACGACTGGAAGGCGAGAAATCTGTTGACGGTCGGCTGACTGCAGCGCCGCCAACGAGTGATATGACAGGACTCTACCTCCGCTTGCCTCTAGGGTGCGAAGACTCTCGAAGTGATGGGGATCGTTCATTTTTATGATTCTCGAAAGGCTGATCGGAGAGTGCGCTGCGGCTTATCGCAGGTCGAGCAGCATCGGCGTGGCGGCCTCAAGATCCCAATACGGCAGGGTCACGCGCTCGAACATGACCTCCTTCCCGTTGCAATTGCGATGATGCGCACCAGCTCGAGATCTCTCACCTAGCTTCAGCTAGCCCTAGATTGCTTATTCTTGTTTAAAAGCGCAAAAAGGCTATTGCCTTTCAATTGCGTTTGTCAAATTAAATACGCAATGATTTTGCGCGCTTCTCGGGTACGCATCAGTCATGCGAGTTCCTGGAATCTTGGTAAATGGAGGCAGGATCGAGTACGTGTCGGCCGCGGGGACGAGCGATGCTTAAGCTTCGAGAATCTGTCAGTCAGACGTAGGCTTATCACTGCGCATCGGATGCTCGAACACGCGTGAAACTGCCTTCTTACGTCTAGCATCCTCAATGTGCTGCCGCATTAAGCTAGCAGCGGAAAGATTATCTCCCAGGGCAATAGCGTCGAGGATTGCTATGTGCTCCCGGGCCAGTTCCTGCCTTGGAAGCTCATGTCGAGCCTGACGGTACTCCACTAGGCGGCGCACTTGGTCAAGCCGGCGGAGGGTCTGAAGTGCAAATCGATTACCAGACCATTTGGCAATAGTCTCGTGAAAGCGTGCATTGGACTCAAACCGATCAATGCTGGTCATCGTCTCGTAGCCCCCCCCCAAGATATCAAGCTGTTCCTGCCGAAGTGCCTGTAGCTCCTGAAGATCCGGAAGGAATTTAGGATTGAGAATACCAGCCGGTTCGATAGCGATACGAAGGCTATACATGTCATCGTAGGCTTCGAGCGAATCGATCATCGGCAGAAAGCGCCAGCCGTAGCCCACCTCTTTTTCTGCCCACCCTTCACTTTGCACCCTGGCGAGCGTTCTGCTGAGCTCGCTGCGAGTGACTCCGAATATACGGGTCAAGTCCGCTTCGGTCACAGAATCTGGCACCTGCCCATCGAACCTGGCCTCCGCTAGACGCAGATAAAGCGGGTCGTCGCCCTCCCCTATTAAGGTCAGAACCTCGGCAGGCAAATCATCAATACGACTCTGAAGGTGATACCCACGATTACGGTCGTATCGCATCACACCAACATCCACCAGGCACTCCAGAGCAACCTTGATGGGCGAGCGCGAAGTGCCGATTAACTTGGCCAGCGTCCACTCTGGCAGATGGGTACCTGGCGCAAGCCTCTCGCGGCGAACGTAATTGATAATTTCTCGCAACGCCTTGCGCTGGCCATTTGTAAGATGAGTGGTCATTGAATTTTCTGGAGGGGCTGTTCTGCACAAAATACACCCCAACGTCATCTGCTGCACCACGCCGCATTCACGGGGGGCATACTTGCACAAAAATAAATTGCGTTTAGTATGCTAAAAACGCAATTATCAGGAAAACCCTATGACACAAAAATCATTCAAGGCGCATTACATGCGGGGAGGCACAAGCAAAGGCGTCTTCTTCCGCGATTCCGAGCTGCCGCAGGACAAGGCTCTGCGTGATCGAATCTTACTTAGAGTTGTTGGAAGCCCTGACCATTACGGACTACACATCGATGGAATGGGTGGGGCCACCTCAAGTACCAGCAAGGTTGTGATCGTCGGCAAATCGTCACACCCCGACTGTGACGTCGACTATCGCTTCGGCCAGGTTGCCATCGATAGAGCAGTCGTTGACTGGTCAGGCAACTGTGGAAATCTGACCTCCGCGGTAGGACCCTTTGCGATCATGCAAGGCCTTGTTGAAGCCCCTCAAGACGGTATCGCGGTAGTGCGCATATGGCAGGCGAACATCAACGCAAAGATCATTGCTCACGTACCAGTGAAAAACGGCGCCGTGATAGAAGGCGGCGACTTCGAGCTCGACGGCGTCGCTTTCCCAGCCGCTGAGATTAAACTTGAGTTTATTGATCCGGCCGGAGAAGGCGATGCGGCCGGTGGCAGCATGTTTCCAACCGGCAACCCATTCGACCAGTTGGATGTACCAGGCGTAGGCCTGGTCGAACTCACAATGATCAATGCTGGCAATCCCGCTATCTTCATTGACGCTGATTCGCTGGGGCTTCACGGTAATGAGCTGCAACTGGAAATTAACGGTAATGCCGAACTGCTCGAACGTGTGGAAATGATTCGTGCTCACGCAGCGGTCCGAATGGGCCTTGCAAGCACGGCCGAACAGGCAACTCGGGATCGTCCACACACACCAAAGCTGGCTTTCGTGGCGCCGCCAACTTCGTATATCGCTTCAAGCGGTAAACATATCGATCCATCGACCATTGATATGAACGCTCGGATCTTTTCTATGGGGAAACTGCACCACGCGATGACCGGAACAGGGGCTGTAGCAATCGTTGTCGCAGCAATAATTCCTGGAACGATAGTTAACCGGTTGATAGTTGACCCGGCTGATCGGCAGCTCCGCTTGGGTCATCCCTCAGGCTCTCTCGCCGTAACAGCGCAGGCCAAAAAGCATGGCAGGGAGTGGCGCGTTTCAAAAGCCGTCATGAGTCGTTCAGCGAGGCGCTTGATGACTGGGGAAGTATGGGTTCCTCAATCTGTTTTCGAGCAACGCAACTGATTTTAAGAAACGCTTGATACCTGCTGTTATCAACCCTAAGGCAGGCTGGTGCCAACCTCTTCGGTACCCGCTGGTTGCCATCAGCATGATTAGTCTCGCACTGGCCGGCCTGTCGCCATTACGGATTTTTCGACGTTGTTCCTCGGTCGCTCGACTGCGACGGTGTTGATAAGTGTGATCAACTCTACCGAAAAAATCGGTGGATTCGTAGACTCAACGAAAATCGGGATGATTATATGAGAGTTGTTTTTAACAAGAACACTAATCTGTTAAAGCTAAACATCCCCACCGTATTAAAGGTGCTAAAGACGTGTGATAAACCCATTCACTGGCTGCACGCCGGCAAGGGGACCTGACGAACTCTAGCGGCCACCGGCTCGCTCGGAAGTAGAGTTAGCACGCCAACCTGGGTCACCGTTAGCCGAATTACAGCACTTCAGAGGCCCAAGAGCAGCCTCGATTTACATTAGCAGCTCTCATGAAAACCTGAAAATTTCACGCTTGCCTCCTAAAAGAAAATGGCACCAAATAAACTGTCTTTCCTTCCACTTGGCTAATTTAGAGCCCACACTCAAATCTTGATATGGCATTCACTGACCAGCGCGGACTCCCGATCTCTACCACGTCACCTGCTGCGGCTGAATTTTACCGCTCCGGAACCGATTTGCTTCTATCCCTCTGGCCTGGAGCGGATGACGCAATTAGTTCATGTATTGAATCAGATCCGAACTTCGCCCTTGGCCACGCTGCCCAAGCGCGTCTATATGCGATCAAAGCACAGCCAGACAATGCAAAGATTGCCATTGCGCGAGCCAACGACCTTGTACAGACGCACGGCAGCTTACGTGAGCGAAGTCATGTGAAGACATTGAGTCTGGCTATCAACAACCAATTAGAACAAGCATTAACAAGTGCGCTTGCCCACATAGACAGCTGGCCTCGTGACCTCTTAATATTTGCACTCCCCCTTGGGGCCTTCGGGCTCTTCGCGTTTTCTGGCATGAGTAATCACGATCAAGCTAGGGTAGATTTGTGCGAGCGCTATTCTTCTAAATTTTCAAAAGATGACTGGTGGTTTTTAACTTATCGGGGTTGGTCCCATGCCGAAAATGGAAATCTTTCTTTCGGTAGAGAGCAGACGCTGCGTGCTTTAGAGCTTCGCACTGAGAATGCGAATGCCGCGCATGCGGTGGCCCACGTGCTCTACGAGTCTGGGGCAAATACAGAGGTACAGTCACTTATAGAGAGCTGGTTACCCAAATACGACCGAAGCGGAATCCTGCATGGACATATCGCTTGGCACGCCGCTCTTACGGCCTTGGAACAAGGTGATATTGCTCTTGTCTTAAAATACTACCGCAATAGCGTTGCCCCATCGGCCTCAAAAGGTACGCCGGTCAACATAATCAGTGACTGCGCATCGCTCCTCTGGCGGTTGCAGGCTTATGGCAATGACGTATTACCAGAGTTATGGCAAGAAGTGGCGGAGTACGCATCGCCTTATTTCAAAGAACCAGGATTCCCATTTGCAGACTTTCATATGGCCCTCATTGCCACCGCGACGGGTGCCACTGAGTCTTTGAAAAGACGCATTGACGGGCTAGAGAGGATCACACAGAGTGGTCAGCTTGCCGCTGGAGCGGTTGTTCCCGCTTTGTGCCGTGCAGCTGAAGCATTCTCCAGTGCCGAGTACTGTAGATGTATCGATATATTGGAGGCATTCACTGACCAAGCTGTGCGGATTGGAGGGAGCGGCGCCCAGCGAGACATCATAGAAGATATGTTGGTGATTTCATATTTGAATGTGAACGACATCGACAAATCTATGTTCATGCTAAACAAGAGACTTCGCCGTCGCCCATCTGCTCGAGATCAACGCTGGCTCGAAAGTGTATACTCAACAACCTGAATCGCTTCCACCACCAATATCGAATCATCGAACTCGAGAGTATTGGCTAAGTGACATTCAGGGTCTGGCCTGGAGCATCTGGATGCCGAGGCTGAGCAGAAGAAGCAAACTTCCTCTATTAAACTAAGCCCAACCCTATATCACTTGCGGAAAAGAAAACTATACGTGAAGTTGGTACGCCAACCATCCAACTCCCTCGCCATCATATCAAAAAGCGCAACTCACTATGCGACGATCTCAGCTAGAGGCCTATCAATTCCGGGCTACCCTACGCGCAATACACGCCCCCGTTCTCCCTCTTCCAACACATCAAGCAAATCTTGGAGAGTATCATCCATGTGATGACCGGCAGAATAGCGAGACATCGCCTGCCCAGTCTTGTCGTCCACAACTACCTTGGGACGTTCGATGAATGTACCGATCAAATTAAACGATCCATCCAGTATCGCCACTACTGGCACCAAAACCTGCGTCAACCCCAGCAAATGCTGGAGGTCGTTTTCGGCACGTCCTTTGGACACAATTGCAAGTTCGATGTTTGGCTGCGCTTCACACAAGAAGTCCATTACCGCCAAATTGACATGACAATCTGGGCACCAAACCTCAGCTGCAATTAAAAGGTAATAGCGGCCCTCAATTCGCTCCAGTCTTTCCAATGTCGAGGCTGTAAACGTCCCTATTTTGCGAGCTTGCTTTGCAAAACCTACAGATGATTTTTTTTCGTGCTCGAGCCCCTCTTGTATAAAAGTGCTGAACTTTTTACCTGTTGCAAAAATTTCTTCAAAGCGATTCATGCTTTTTTTCTGCCGGTGTGAAAGATGAATTGATAGCAAGTAAGACTGAAAAGTATGCATTGGCCTAGGTTCGATATGCTAGGCGAGTGAACTGTTAAATCGTTTTTCTAAACAATCGCCCCTCTGAGGAAAAATTGCTCAATCAGTCCAGCAATTCTTGCTCTAGCCACACGCCCCCGCCGCTCAGCATCGACCATACCAAAGATCAGTGAAATAAAGATTTCAGTTAGCTCCGGCGCTCCCAAATCGATGCGAAATACCCCCTCCTCCTGTCCACGCAGAAAAAAAGAATCTAACGCTTCTCCATAAGGCCGCCAATTAGAGTCACCTCCATCCTTTTCCAGTGAGTCTGGACTCCATTGAAACGCCAAGAAAGCCAGCAGCTCCCTATGAGACAGGTGATCGCTGATTAAATGATGGAGCGCATCTCTAATTGAACTCTCTTTAAGCCCGGCATTCTGGATGAACCTGTTCATCACCCCAGATCCGTAGCTCATCAAAATTTCGATCAAGTTCTCTCGAGTGCCGCAAAAGCGGTTCAGCGTTGCTTTGCTGATCCCCGCTGCCTTGGCAAGGTCTCTGAAAGTACCTCTTGGATGGTCCACCAGCGCAATAGCTAGCGCTTTAAGTAATTTCTCATCGGCTTGAGGAGCTTCCATCTGAGTTCTCGATAGCTTGATTTTGATGGGCATTGTGCACATTCAGGACAATATTTCAATGCCTCATACGATTATATATAGCCTCATATGAGACACTATTGACTCATAAAATCCTAAAAAGGATCATAGCCCACCTCAAGCCAAGTCGGCTTTCTTGTTTCAAGGTGCGATATGCGTGAACGTTTTGGATTCAGAGGGGCGTTGCTCTGCGTGCTGGCCGCGTTGGTGCTGGCCGGATGTGATTACTCTGGTTGGGAGATTGAGCCGCCGCCCCCTCGTGAAGTCGACGTCATGACCGTAAAGCGCGAGCCATTCACGCTCACCACTGCGTTACCAGGTCGAGTCGAGCCAATACGCATCGCGGAAGTGCGAGCGCGGGTTGCAGGAATCATTCTTAAACGCCAATTTGAAGAAGGCTCTGATGTAGCCGCTGGACAGGAGCTATTCCAAATTGATCCAGCACCGTTCCAGGCAGCTGTAGCCCGCGCTGAAGGGCAACTGGCTCAAGCTGAAGCCCAACTGGCTCAAGCGCAGGCAACAGTGCGCCGCTATGAACCACTGGTGAAGATCGACGCAGTAAGTCATCAAGACTTCGACGCAGCCAAGGCCACGCTGCAAAGTGCGCATGCGATCAAACGCTCGGCGCTGGCCGACGTCCAGACTGCGAAGCTTGAACTTGGTTACTCGACCGTCAGGGCGCCCATTGCTGGCCGCATAGGGCGGGCAGAGGTGACTGAGGGAGCGCTTGTCGGCCAGGGAGAAGTCACTCTATTGGCACGAATCCAACAATTGAATCCGGTTTATGTCGATTTCAAACAGCCTGTTGGCGACGCCTTGCGTCTTCGCCAAACCATCAGTGACGCGCCTGAAAACGACCCGCACAACTCGCTTACGCTGAGCTTTGACGGTGGTTCGATAGATAGTCGAGGAAGCCTGCAATTTGCCGACGTTGCTGTGGATCGTGGCACAGGAGAAGTCACTCTGCGCGGGCGCTTCGATAATCCAAAGGGGGATCTGCTGCCTGGCATGTACGTCCGAGTTCACGCGCCTCAAGCGCATAGCAATTCAATTTTCCTTCCGCAGCGCGCGGTGCAACGCGATCCGACAGGACAGGCAAGCGTAATGGTGCTGGGACCGAATGATGTCGCTGAATCCCGCGCCGTAGAGACAGGTGTCATGCAGGGCTCTCGCTGGCAAATCAAGGGCGGCTTGGAGGAAGGTGATCAGGTCATCATCAGCTCTCTGGTTGCCATTGAGCCAGGCTCAACGGTGATACCACGCCGGGGCAAGCCGGCTATTGACGAAGCGACCAATCAAGACGACGCGCAATAAGCCGGAGTAGCCTCATGCCCCTATTTTTTATCAGGCGGCCCAATTTTGCTTGGGTGGTAGCACTGTTCATCTCGATGGCCGGTTTGCTCGTCATTCCGATGCTTCCAGTGTCGCAATACCCCAACGTGGCACCTCCCCAGATAACTATTTCTGCGAGCTATCCAGGTGCCTCGGCACAGGTGCTGGCAGACTCTGTAACGAGCGTCATCGAAGAGGAACTCAACGGTGCGAAGAATCTGCTGTACTTCGAGTCCAGCAGTAACGCCAACGGTATTGCCGAGGTAAACGTAACCTTTGCTCCAGGCACCAACTCGGAATTGGCACAGGTCGAGGTGCAAAACAGGCTGAAGAAGGCCGAGGCTCGCCTGCCCCAGGCGGTTCTGAATCTAGGTGTGCAAACGGAGCAGGCTTCTTCAGGCTTCCTACTGATCTACGCGCTGCGCTACAAAGATGGCGTTGACCACGCTGATACGACTGCGCTTGCAGACTTCACTGTGCGCAACATCAATCCTGAGGTTCGCCGGCTGCCAGGAGTCGGCAAACTGCAGTTCTTCGATTCCGAAGCTGCTATGAGGGTTTGGATTGATCCTCAGAAGCTGGTTGGCTTTGGATTGTCGATAGATGATGTCAGCAATGCGATCCGAGGGCAGAACGTGCAGGTAGCTGCTGGTTCCTTTGGCGCAGCTCCTGCAAATAACGAACAAGAGCTGACCGCAACGCTGGCAGTCAAAGGTACTCTGGATAGCCCGGAAGAGTTCGGAAGGATCGTCCTTCGCGCCAATCAAGACGGCTCGAATGTGTTACTCAGCCAGGTCGCCCGGCTTGAAGTTGGCCGCCAAGACTACAACTTCAGTTCTCGCCAGGACGGCCGGCCCTCAGTGGCAGCAGCCGTCCAGCTTTCACCCGGCGCAAATGCCATCCGCACCGCAGAAGCAGTTCGCACCCGACTGAACGAGCTATCGGCGAATCTTCCAGACGGCGTAGAGATTACAGTTCCCTATGACACGTCTCGTTTCGTCGACGTCGCGATCACCAAGGTCATCCACACGCTGATCGAAGCGATGGTGTTGGTGTTCATCGTGATGTTCCTGTTCCTGCAGAACGTGCGTTATACCCTCATTCCTGGCATCGTCGTGCCGGTATGTCTAGCCGGCACATTAACCGTGATGTACCTGCTCGGTTTCTCAGTGAACATGATGACCATGTTTGGCATGGTACTAGCCATCGGCATTCTCGTGGACGATGCCATCGTCGTGGTTGAGAACGTAGAGCGGATCATGGCTGAGGAGGGCCTGTCGCCAATAGATGCCACCATCAAAGCGATGGGTCAGGTTTCCGGAGCTATCATCGGCATCACACTCGTACTTTCCGCAGTATTTCTACCTTTGGCATTCATGGCCGGTTCAGTCGGCGTGATCTACCAGCAGTTCTCGCTGTCGCTGGCAGTATCGATCCTGTTTTCAGGTTTCCTGGCACTGACCTTCACTCCGGCACTGTGCGCAACCCTGCTCAAACCGATACCGCAAGGGCACCACGAGAAGCGCGGATTCTTCGGCGGGTTCAACCGCGCGTTCGGCCGACTGACGCAGCGCTATACCAATCTCAACGGCACGCTAGTGCCGCGTGCCGGGCGCATGATGTTCATTTACGTGACAATCGTCGGCGTCATGGGTTTTTTCTATCTTTTTCTGCCCGAATCCTTCGTGCCAGCTGAAGACCAAGGCTACATGATTGTCGATGTGCAACTGCCGCCAAATGCGACGCGGGAGCGTGCCTCGCAAACGGGTGCACAGCTCGAAAACTATTTGATGTCACGTGAAGCTATCGATAGCACCTTCCTAGTACTTGGGTTCAGCTTTTCAGGTATGGGTGAAAACGCCGCGCTCGCATTCCCTGTGTTTAAGAACTGGTCAGAGCGTGGGCCGGAGCAATCGGCTGACGCGGAGACTACGGCGGTCAATGAGCATTTCGCCAACCTCGACGACGGCACCATCATGGCGGTGCCACCTCCGCCGGTTGAAGGGCTGGGTAACTCCGGAGGTTTCGCGCTGCGCTTGCAAGACCGCGGAAACGTCGGCCGTGATGCGTTGCTGGCAGCGCGCGACGAGCTCTTAGCCAAGGCGAACGGTAATGAGCATTTTCTCTATGCCATGACAGAAGGCCTCGCTGACTCTCCGCAGCTTCGCCTGGTCGTCGACCGTGAACAGGCTAGAGCAATGGGTGTGAGTTTTGAGGCCATCAGCAACGCACTATCTACAGCCTTCGGCTCGGCAGTGCTCAATGATTACTCAAACGCAGGCCGCCAGCAGCGGGTAGTGGTCCAGGCGGAATCAAGCGCGCGCATGACCCCGGAGAGCGTGCTCGAGCTTCATGTGCCCAACGAGAAAGACGAGTTGGTACCCCTGAGCAGTTTCGTCACCTCCAAGTGGGAGCAAGGCCCGGTGCAGATAGTGCGCTACAACGGTTATCCCTCAATCCGAATCACAGGTGATGCCATGTGGGGAGTCAGCACCGGCGCAGCCATGGCTGAAATGGAGCGGCTGATCGGAGAATTGCCTGAGGGTATCGGCTATGAATGGACGGGGCTCTCCTATCAGGAGCGAATCGCAAGCGGCCAGGCTCTTGCCTTATTCGCCGTGGCGATCTTGGTGGTATTCCTCTTGCTGGTCGCTCTATACGAAAGCTGGGCGATTCCGCTGGCGGTGATGCTGATCGTACCGATCGGTGCTTTTGGCGCGGTACTGGCAGTGACTTTTGTCGGCCTGTCGAACGATGTTTATTTCAAGGTCGGTTTGATCACCATCATCGGTCTTGCAGCCAAGAACGCCATTCTGATCGTCGAGTTTGCCAAGGATCTCTGGAACCAAGGGTACTCGCTGCGCGAGGCAGCCATTGAGGCGGCCCGTATTCGCTTCCGCCCGATCATCATGACCTCCATGGCCCTCATCCTCGGCGTAGTTCCACTGGTGATCGCAAGCGGTGCCGGCGCTGCCAGTCAGCGCGCGATCGGAACGGGCGTAATGGGGGGCATGTTCAGTGCCACATTGCTGGGGGTGATCTTCGTACCGATCTTCTTTGTTTGGGTACTTTCGCTGCTGCGCCGCGAGCCCAAATGTGTCGATCAACCCGGCAAGGCTTCGGAGTAAAGGCAATGCCAACGTATTCTTCTGCCATACTGATCCTGCTGGCATTTGCCGTGAGCGGTTGCTCGCTCGCGCCGACTTACCAGCGCCCCCAAGCACCAATCGCCGATCGCTGGATCGACTCCTCCACTCCAAACATTAGGGAACAGATGCTGGAGTGGCAGGCATTTATCGTCGATCCTCAACTGCGCCAACTGATCGACATAGCACTAACCAACAATCGTTCCTTGCGCCAATCATTGCTGGATATTGAGCAGGCACGTGCGCAGTACCGTGTTCAGCGCGCCGACCGCGTTCCTAGTCTCTCCGCCAGCGCCTCGGGAAACCGTCAACAGGGCCCGTCCAGCCAGCCAGTCACGAACGCTTCTGATGTCACCAGCAATTATCAGGTAGGTTTATCGCTGCCTGAATACGAGCTTGATCTGTTCGGAAGAATAAAAAGTCTGACAGATGCGGCACTGGAGCAATATCTGGCGACTGAGGCGACAGCGCGGGCAGCTCGAATCGCGATGGTAGCCGAAGTGAGTCAGGCGTACCTGACGTATGCAGGTGCGCAGCGTCGTCTTAGCTTGATTGAGCAAACGCTAAGCAGCCGCGAGGGCTCTCTGGATCTGATAGCTCAACGCAGGCTGGCTGGCACCGCGACTGCCTTGGACTACCAAGATGCGCTCGGTTTGGTCGAACAGTCGCGGGCGGAGAAAGAAATGACCTCCCGAGAGCGTGTTCAAGCCTTCAACGCGCTGGTGTTACTGCTAGGCACCCCGAATGCTGCTTCATCCATTCCCGACGAACCTTGCGATGGGCCAAGGCTATTGCAAGACCTAACCGCAGGGGCTCCTGCCGAGTTGCTGGAACGTCGCCCCGATATCCTCGCTGCTGAGCATCGTCTGAAGGCGCGTCATGCCGACATCGGGGCAGCCCGTGCCGCATTTTTTCCACGCATCACCCTGACCGGAACCTACGGCAGCTCCAGTGACGAAGTTTCCAGCCTTTTCCAGAATGGATCACGCTCCTGGAGCTTCATTCCTACACTGACGCTGCCGATCTTCGAAGGCGGCCGCAACAGTGCCAATCTGGATCTGGCCGAGGTGCGGCGAGATTCTGCTGTGGCGGCGTACGAGAGCAGCATCCAGACCGCCTTCCGTGAGGTAGCCGACTCCTTGGCCGCGATTGACACCCTCAGGCGCGAGGAGCGGGCACGACGTGCGTTGGCCGCAACCAGCACCGAAGCAGCGAGGCTGGCTCGGGCCCGTTACGAGAGTGGTGTGGATGATCATTTACGTTATCTAGACGCCCAGCGGGCCAGCTTCGGTAACGAGATTGCAGTGATCGAAACCGCCACGCAACGTCAAATCGCGCTGGTCAGCCTTTACCGAAGCCTGGGTGGCGGCTGGACGGAAAACGTCAAAAAACCTCACTGAGAGCGAGATCATGGTCATGTCCGACGCCAAGCATAAACGTTGGCAGATACTCACTGCCGTCATGCTGGCGTTCATGCCGGTGGTCATCGACATGACCATTTTGCACATCGCTGTACCATCGCTGACACAGGCTTTAGAGGCTACCAGCACCGAAGTCCTATGGATTATCGATGTCTACCCTCTGCTTATGGCCGGCCTGCTAGTACCCATGGGCACGCTGGCCGATCGCCTGGGCAACAGGCGGTTACTGCTGATCGGCTTGGCCGTGTTCGGGTTTGCCTCCTTGCTAGCAGCGTTCTCGAAGACACCCGCCATGCTGATTGGCGCACGCATGCTGCTCGCATTGGGCGGTTCGATGATCATGCCCTGCGTTCTGGGCATCATCCGCCGGACTTTCGAAGACGAGCGCGAGCGTGCCATGGCGCTGGGAATCTGGGGAACCGTTAGCTCCGCTGGAGCTGCGGTGGGTCCTCTTGTAGGTGGGGCGTTATTGGAGCATTTCTGGTGGGGCTCGGTTTTCCTGATCAACGTACCTTTGATGGCGGTGGTTATTCCAGTTGCGTGGATGCTATTACCTCGCAGAGAAACAACCAGCCATGGCCAATGGAAGGTCGGACAAGCAGCCATGCTGGTAGTGGGGATCATCTGTGTTGTGTACGGCATTAAGTCGGGAATTGGAGGGAGCGAGTCGGCGGTGGCAACTGCCGCGATCATATTGCTAGGCCTCGCAGTACTCGTGGTGTTCGCGCACAAGCAGCTGCATTCGACAGCACCTATGTTGGATCTGGCTTTGTTTGCACACCCTGCAATCTTGGCGGGAGTTGTGATGGCAATGTTTGTGACCGGTGCACTCGCCGGCGTCGAGCTGACCTTGGCGATGGAGCTGCAGTATGTATTGGATATGACGCCGCTTCAGGCTGGTGTATTCATGATTCCCATCATGGTGGCAGCCGCCGTTGGCGGACCGGTGGCGGGTTATCTTTCAAACCAGCTTGGGCTGCGTTTGGTGGCGTGCATATCGCTCGCGATCTCGGCGGCATCACTGGCGATATTGCCCATTACGGGCCTAGCATCTGGCTTGGCCGTCACACTGCTGCTAGCGGTGCTAGGGCTTACATTGAGCATCGGATTAACAGCGTCGTCCATAGCCATAATGGGGGCCGTAGATTCAAGCAAAGGAGCCGCTGCCGGCTCACTCGAGGCTACTGCTTACGAGCTGGGATCCGGATTGGGAATCACCTTTTTCGGCGTTTTCATGTCCAGCATGTTCGCCCGAGCGCTCTCACTACCCAGCGGACTAGACCCAGACCTCGCTGCACGAGCAACTGCGTCGATAGGCGATAGCTTTGTGGTGGCCGGCCGACTCCCTTCCGGCCAAGCCGCTTCTCTCGTAGAAGCGGCGAAGCTTGCTTTCTCTTCCTCGACATCAGTCTTGCTTAGTACCTGCGCTGTGCTGTTGGGGGTACTTGGATTACTGGTATTCGTGTTGCTAAGGGACTATCAGAGGCCGAAGTCGTTTAAATTCCATTAACTGCCATCGGCGGCGGATTCAATCGGTCGAGGCAAATTGAGGGTCACATACCAAAGCAGCGCCGACACCAGCAGGTAAGGCCATAAAGTCATGACTCGCACGTGGTTCATTGCACACATGACACCGATGATGGCTGCTCCTCGCGTATCGATCGAAAGCAGGGCCACCCGATAACTACGACAGTCCGCTTTTGCTTAATTGCAGGTGATGACCACAGGCAGCAACCAACGGCGAAAGCTGCCAGCACAGATGGTGCTTAACACTTTAAAGGCTCTGGTCCACCCAACAGCTCACCTTCTAGGAGCTGAATCAACTCTTAGAAATGAAAGTTTAGCGTGGCTGACTTTCCGCGGATTTGGTGGTAATAGGAGGAGCCTTGACCGAGCGCACCAGAGTCGTATACTCAGCGTCGACTGAGAGTTTTCCAACAAATCTATCTTTGAAGCTACAGCGCTATAAGAGATCGATTTGAGCAGGGGCTAAGCTGTATAGGATTCAAATCCCCCCGGCCAAATAAACCCCTGATTTTCCTAGCGAAAGTCAGGGGTTTTTCTTTGGGTGTGGAAAATGGTGGAGGCTTTCGAGCCGCAGTAGCGGCGATCCACACACCCTGAACACGCAATGGTTTCACCAGCCTTCTCCTGAAGCCGCACATCCCAATCGTACCCACACCCGCGCCCACCAAAGACACCTGACGCAAATTGACAATTGCTGGCTGAAGTTATCAATGATGCGCTGGCGCAATGTGCCTACTCTGCTGATGACTACAACAATAAACAGCGAAGGAACGGGTATGCCGCTCAATAAGAAGACCGCTCTGGCGGGTGCGTTCGTGACGCTTTTGGCGGGCGCTGCGCAGGCTGATCAGAACGTCAATGAAGTAGAGATCAACGCGCCAATCGACAAGGTTTATGTCTATGTGTCGCAGCCTGACCGTTGGCACGAGTGGCACCCTGCGTCATTGAGCGCCAGCACCGGCGAGGTCAAGGTGCTCAAGGTGGGCGATACGTTTTCCGAGAAGATCCGTATCTACGGCCAGGAAACGGAAATGAACTACAAGGTGGTGATCGCCTCGCCGCCCAACGAGTTCAAGACGGCGTTCACCTCGCCGCTGATCGACGGCACCATTCACTATCAGCTGCAGACCCGCGGCGATGGCACCTATTTCAAGCGCGCGCTCGACTATTCCCTGGATAAGTACATGGCCTCGCTGCAGGCCGGCATGAAAAAGATGTCGGTAGTGGCGCTCGACAATCTGAAAGGCAGGCTCGAAAGCCAGTGAAGCGCCGAGGCTGCCATGAATAAACCCTCTGGAATGCGCCCGCGAGCGATGAAGCTGGCCAGTTGCATGGTGCTCGCGCTGAGCCTGTATGGCTGTGGCTCGGCGCCGCCGCAACAGCCTGCTGGGCAGAGCAGCGTGACCACGCTGACTGTGTCACTGGCCAACATTCATATCGTCGATGCTTACGGTAAGCGCCTGATGATCGACTCGGGCAAACATGGCGACGAGGCGCAGTTGCTCGCCGCCATGGCGGCAGCCGGCATCGCGCCGCAAAGCATCGACTACCTGATCATCACCCATGGCCACACGGACCATGCTGGCGGCGCCCGTTACTTCAAGGAGCATTTCGGCATCCCGATCATTGCCGGGCGCGGCGATCAGGCCATGCTGGCGGCGGGCAGGAACGGCCCGCTGTGCTCGACTGGGCTGGTGGCGAGCGTTCTGAAACCCTCGATAGAGCGCGAGTCCTACCCGCCGGTGGTGGCCGATATATGGGTCGACGAGCAATTCGACCTGGCCACGCTCGGCGTCAACGGTCGCATCGTTTCGGTGCCGAGCCATACCCCAGGGTCGATTGCCGTGATCATTAATGACAAGGGCTGGGTAGGTGACCTGGTGCGCGGCGGCCTGATCAGCAAAAGCACACCAGCCCGGCATTTCTACATGTGCGACCTGCAGCGCAATGACCGGGATATCGAGGCGCTTCTCGGCAACGAGACGGTAAAGACCTGGTACACCGGGCACATGGGGCCGCTGTCGGCTCAGGCGGTACGCGAGAAAATGCAGTAGCCCCGCTCCTCACGCCGCCAGCAGCAGGGCCTCCATGACCTGATAGCTGTTGCGATAAATCAGGATGAAGTGCTCCTCGTTGTCGCCCAGCTGGTTGTAGCGGTACATGGTCATCAGCCCCTGGGACGAGCTGAGCATCATAATGGCGGTGCGTTCGATGTCGATATCGCGGCGGAAAATCCCGACGTTATGGCACTCGCGGATGCGGTCGACGAGAATCTGGAAGGTTCCACGGCGCAGGGATGAGAACTGCTGCAACACCTCGTCGCTGACATGGGGTTTGCGGCTCAGGAAGAAAATATCGTAGTGGCTGGGCTGCTCTAGGCCGAACGCCAAGAAGGATTCGGAACACAGCCGCAGCCGATCCAGGGCGTCCTTTCCGGCCAGGGCCCGGCTCATGTAGCGCGAGAAGGTCTCGACGCCTTCGAGGAAAATTTCACCCAGCAGCTCTTCCTTGTTCTTGAAGTGCCAGTAGATAGCGGCAGGCGTCATGCCGATGGACGCGGCGAGCTTGCGCATGGACAGCCCCTTCTCGCCGGACTCGAGAAACAGTGCGCGAGCCTCGCCGAGAATCAGGGCTTTCTGATCGTGCTTGGACAACTGCAACCTCTATCTGCGATGGACGGTAAGGGCCGCAAGGGTAGCCTGTGTTTGCGCTAATCCCAACAGGCCGCAGCCGCACGGGGATTCACATCGTTGCTTTCCAGCGCCCGGGCGTCTGGCCGGTCCAGCGCTGGAACGCGCGACAGAAACTCGCCGCATCGGCGTAGCCCAGACGCGTGGCGATCTGCTGCTGGTTCAGTGTCGACTCGCTGAGCAGCCGCTTGGCAAGCCGTATCCTGATCTGGTCATTGAGCTGTTTGAAGCTGTTGCCTTCGGCTGCCAGGCGTCGCAGCAGGCTGCGCTCCGACATACCCAGCCGGCCGGCGACCTGGGCGCTGGTCATGCGCGCCGCTGCGCTGTCCTGCACAATGCGCTGCACCCTTCGGCTGGTGGGCGACGCCGCCAGCGACAGCTGCGCTTCTTCGACCAGGCGCCCGCAAAACGCTTCGCCCTGATGACGCGCCACCTGGTTGGCCTGGGGTAGCGGGCAGTCAAGGTCGGCATGGGCGAACAGCACACCATCGCTGTCGCGGCCCAGTTTCTGGATGCCGAGCGCCGCCAGGTCGTCGCCCGGTAGGTCGTGGTGGCGCATATGGATTTCCAGGGGTATCACCTGGCGCTGCATGAGCTCCGAAACCACCTGCGTGACCGCAGCCAGCCCCCGCTCGATAACGAAGCCACTTGCGTCACGCGGCAGCACGGTATCGTCAAAGGTCACCCACAGGCCGCGAGGATCGGCCACGGTGCGAACCGGGCAGATGGCCAGCGAAAGCGCCTGGAAGCGGTCGAACGTCGCCAGCGCCGCGCGCAGGTTGTCGCTGGCCAGCATGGTGAAACCCAGAAGGCCAAGCGACGTGAGGTGATAGTGGCGCCCGGCGGCAAAGCCGAGCCCGGGGCGGCCGATGCGCTGGATCAGGTTGCGAATGACCGCCAGTTCCTGCCAGGCCTCGATGCTGCAATCCGACTGCGCCAGGTGAGCAGCCTCGATAGCGCTGCCTAACAGGCATTGCTCGACATCGAGGTCATGCTCCCTGGCAGTTTCCAGGAGATGGCACACACCCAAGCAACTTCGTTTCTGCCGCCAGTCCATACCTGCCTCTGATCCTGCTGGCCAGGCGCGTTAGTGCCCCCTCTTCCAGGCGCCGGAAAACCCGGCGCCGTTGCCAGTGCTCAGGTGAAGCGCTCGCGCAGCGACTGCTTGTGGATCTTGCCAGTCGCGCCCAGCGGCATCTGCTCAATCACCTCGAGGCGCTCGGGCAGCCACCAGTTCGGCACCTGGCCTTCAAGATGCTGACGGATGGCGCCCAGGTCAACCGAGCGCCCCTCGTTGAGGGTCACGATCAGCAGCGGGCGTTCCGACCAGCGCGCATCGGGGATGGCGATCACCGCGGCCTGGGCCACGGCGTCATGGCTCTGTGCGGCCAGCTCCAGTTCGAGGGAGCTGATCCACTCGCCGCCCGACTTGATCACATCCTTCGAGCGGTCAGTGATCTTCACGAAACCGCGCGAGTCGACATGGGCGATATCGCCAGTGGCGAACCAGCCGTCCGCGGTACAGGCCGACTCATTCTGCTTGAAATAGCGCTCGGCGGCCCAGTGGCCGCGCACATGCAGATGACCGGTGCTGGAGCCATCCCAGGGCACCTGCTGATCGGCGTCATCGACGATGCGCAGCTGCATGCCCCAGATACCGCGGCCTTGCTTGAGCCGCTCCTGCTGCAGGCTCTGCGGATCCTGCGCGGCCGAATCGGCCAACGGCCGGTTCACCACACCAATGGGGCTGAGTTCGGTCATGCCCCAGGCCTGCAGAACGCTGACGCCGATTGACGCGAATTGGCTGAGCAGGGTTTTGTCCAGCGCCGCGCCGCCGACGAATATCTCGCGCAGGTCGGCGAGCCTGAGCTGATGCTTGTCCAGGTGATTCCACACGCTCTGCCAGATGGTGGGCACGCCGAGGGCGAAATTCACCTTCTCCCTCTGCATCAGGCTGGCCAGGCTGGTGCCGTCCAGGCCGTTGCCCGGCATGACCAATTTCGCCCCGGTCAGCAGGGCCGCATAGGGCATACCCCAGGCGCTGACGTGGAACATCGGCACGGCAGGCATCACCACCGAGTGGGTGGACAACGCCGCGCAGTCGGGCAGCGCCGCGACCAGGGCGTGCAGCACGGTGGAGCGATGGCTGTACAGCACGCCCTTGGGGTTACCCGTGGTGCCGGAGGTGTAGCACAGCGAGCAGGCGCTGCGCTCATCCAGGCCTGGCCAGCTCAGCTGGTCGCTCTGGGCACTCAGCAGCGTTTCGTAGGCCAGGCAGCCCGGCAGGTCGGTTTTTTCGCTCTCGGCCTGGGTGCCCAGCGCCACCCAGCGCAGCACGCCCGCTCTGGCGCCGCACAGCTTGGCCGCCAGCCCGGCAAGGTCGACATCGAAGAACAGCAGCGCATCTTCGGCGTGCTCGATGATGTAGGTGAGCTGGTCCGGGTGCAGGCGCGGGTTGATCGTGTGGCACACCGCGCCGATGCCGGCGCAGGCGTAATAGAGTTCCAGGTGACGGTGCGTGTTCCAGGCCAGGGTCGCTACCCGGTCGCCAGGCTTGATGCCCAGCGCCAGCAAGGCATTGGCCAGTTGCCGGGTGCGCCGGCCAAGCTCTTTGTAGCTATGGGCGACGACACGGCCATCGCTCATCTTGCTGACGACCTGCTGGTGCGGATGAAACTGTTCGGCATGCTCGAGAAGGCTGCCGACCAGCAGCGGTTTTTCCATCATCAAACCAAGCATATTGTTGTTCTCCGTGCGCTCGATAGGGTGGGATCCGTTCAGCCTAGCGCTTGTGCGAATAGCCTTTCATAGTCGTCGCGGCTCGGCTTTCTCGGGTTGCTCATGCTGTTCAGGTCAGCCATGGCATGCTCGGCGAGGCCATCAAGGTGAACATCGCTGACGCCCATCTGCCGGAGGTTGGCGGGCAGCCCGAGATGCTCGTTGAGGTCCTGGATGAAGTCGGCAACGTCGGTGCCTGCAGCCAGCCCCATGGCATGCCCGATTCGCTGGTACTTGTCGCCGACATGGTCATGGTTGAAGCGCAGGATCGCCGGCAGCAGCACGGCGTTGAGCGTGCCGTGATGCAGGTTCAGCTCATGCAAACGACCAACTGCATGGCTCATGGCGTGCACGGCGCCCAGCCCCTTGATGAAGGCCATGGCGCCTTCGGTGGAGGCCATCATCATGTGCCAGCGCGCGTCGGCATCCTGGCCATCGCCTACGGCACGTAAAAGATGCCCCTCACCGATGGCGCGGGCCAGGCCATCGAGCCCGACCGCCTCGGCTGGCGGATTGATGACCGGTGAAAGCACCGCCTCGATACAGTGGGTGACAGCGTCCATGCCCGTTGCGGCGGTCAGCCCGGCAGGCAGGCCGAGCGTCAACTGCGGGTCGCAGATCGCCAGGCGCGGCAGTAACAGGTCGCTGACGAAGGTCAGCTTGCGGCCATCTGCACAGATGATCACGCTCGCCACGCTGGCCTCCGAGCCGGTGCCGGCCGTGGTGGGAATGGCGATCAGCGGCGCCACCTCACGGATCTTGTTCTTGCCGCCCTCCATCGCCGCGTACTGAGCCAGCGGGCCTGGCTGACGCGCCAGCAATGCCACGGCCTTGCCCAGATCCATGGGTGAGCCGCCGCCGATGCAGATGACGCTGTCGCAGTCGGCACTGCGATAGAGCTCCAGCGCCTGCAGCACCGCCGCCTCGGTGGGGTTGGCAGGCACATCGCTGAACAGCACGAAAGGAACCTCTGCCGGCAGCTGTTCGCGCAGCGCCTGCATGATCGGCCCCTTGGACAGGTTAGGGCCGCTGACCACCAGCGGGCGCTGCATGTTCAGCCGCTGCATGCCCTTGCCCAGATGTTTGAGGGCGCCGTGATCGAACTGAACCTGGGTGAGATAACTGAGAACTGCCATCGACCCGCTCCTCTATGCCAGGCCAAGATCGGCCCTGGCGGTGTTCACCAGTGCGCGATAGACGTTGCCGAGCATGCGCTCGGCCTTCTCCGGTGCGATACCGCGAGGCTCGTAGTCGGCGCTGAAGGCCACCTGGCTGGTTTGCTCACTGCCGCTGACCGTCAGCGTTGCCACGTAATGCTCAAGGGGCATCGGGCCCGGCTCGGTCATCGCGTAGGTGAGCGTCATGGCTGCGTCATCACGGGCCTCCAGGCGTTCCACCAGCACCTGGCCGCCGGCCATGTGCAGACGCCGGCAACTGCCTACACCCTCCCCGATCATCTCCACCTGCTGCGCCAGGCCGGCGCGCTCGATGGCGGCAAAGTCGCGCATGGCTCGCCAGGTTTCTTGCGCACCAGCTTCCACGGTTTCGCTATAGCTGAACGTCAACATCGAACACCTCCCTAACAGGTGTTTTATTTTTTACGCTGGTGATATTTCAAAATCAATAACTTATTCAATGGGCCTCAGCGGTATAAATTTGAAACATCTATCGGGCTGTAGACACAGATATTTAACACCTGTTAGGTTTCTTGGCAGTGGCGATTGACGCGGCGTGCGTCGCAACGACGCCAACAGCTCTGAATAAATACAAGAAAGCAGAGGCTCATCATGATTTACGCGAAACCGGGAACCGCCGGCGCCGTCGTCGCCCTCAAGCCGCGCTACGGCAACTACATCGGCGGTGAATTCGTCGCCTCGCTCGGCGACCAGTACTTCACCACCACCAGCCTGGTCGACGGCTCGGTGATCGCGCAATTCCCGCGCTCGGACGCCAAGGACATCGACAAGGCCCTGGACGCCGCCCACTCATGGGCCGGGCAATCCAGACCAGGCGCGTATGGATCAACTGCTACCACCTATACCCGACGCATTCCGCCTTCGGTGGCTACAAGAAGTCCGGCTTCGGCCGCGAGAACCACAAGCTGGCCCTTGAGCACTATCAGCAGACCAAGAACCTGCTGGTGAGCTACGGCATCACCCAGCAGGGATTTTTCTGATCGGCAGCCGACCTGCAGATCATCCTCAGAGCGCGTGGAGGGAGATACCTCATGGAAACAGTTGGCAAGGCCTATCGCAAAACCATCGGCGTCTCGGGCGAGTTCGACGCCATCGTCATCGGCTCGGGCATGGGCGGTCTGAGCGCCGCCTCCATGCTGGCCCAACAAGACAAACGCGTGCTGCTGCTCGAACAGCACAACGTGGTGGGCGGCACGACCCAGGCGTACTCACGCAATGGCTATCGCTGGACCGTCGGCATGCACTACATCGGTGATGTCGGCTCCAAGCAATCGGCCGGCTGGAAGCTGTTCAACTACGTCACCGGCGGCGGCCTGGAGTGGACGCCGCTGCCGCCGATCTTCAACCGCATGGTCATCGGTGATCGCGCTTACGACATTCCGGCCGGCGTCGAAGCCTACGGCGATCTGCTCAAGGAGCACTTCCCCCATGAGGCCCAGGGCATTGACCAGTACATCGAGCTGATCGGCCGTATCTCGAAGAGCTCGGCGGGCTATTTCGCCCAGAAGGCCATGCCCGGCGAAGACGCCGAAGCGGTCTACGACAAGCTGTGCAGCACCTTCCACAGCTACTCGGACCGGCTGACCATCGACGTGCTCTCCGAGCTGATCGAAGACCCGCAGCTGATCGCGCTGATCTGTGCGAACTGGGGCGATTACGGCGTGGAGCCGACGAGAAGTTCGTTCGCCATGCACTGCATGCTGGCCAAGCACTACATCAACGGCGCGTTCTATCCGGTGGGCGGCGGCATGGCCTTTCCTCGGCTGATCGCACCGATCATCGAAGGCGCCGGCGGCGCCGTGCTGCACAGCGCCGAAGTCAGCGAGATTCTCGTCGAGGCGGGCGTGACCCTGGGCGTGCGCCTGAGCTCGGGCGAAGAAATTCGCTGCCCGGTGGTGATCAGCAATGCCGGGGTGCAAAACACCTTCTCGCGCCTGCTGTCGCCCCAAGTCAGCAGCGAATCCGGAGTCGGCCAGCTGCTGGAAAAAGTCACCGACACCTACGCCGTGGTCGGCCTGAATATCGGTTTCAACCGTTCGGCCGCAGAGCTGGGCTTCACACCAGCCAATATCTGGTCACACCCCAGCAGCGACTTCCAGGCCAACCTGGATGCGCACCGCAAGGACTTCAACGCACCGTTCCCCTGGGTGTTCATGACCTTTCCTTCCGCCAAGGACGCTTCCTGGGACGCGCAATTTCCCAACAAGGCGACCGTGGAGATGTACGGCTACGCCCATTACGAGCACTTCCAGCAATGGGCGGGCACTCGCTGGATGAAACGCGGCGACGACTACCTGGCGCTGAAGGAGAACATTCGTGAGCGCCTGCTGGAGGAATTGTTCCGCCATGTGCCCAAGGCCCGCGAGGCGCTGGACTACCTGGAAGTGTCCACGCCGCTGAGCTACGAAACCTTCTCCAAGCGCCAGCGTGGCGGCTTCATGGGTATCGAGTCGACCCCACAACGCTTCCGGCAAAAATGGTTGCGGGCGCAGACGCCCATCCAGGGCCTGTACCTCACCGGCCAGGATGTCACCACCGATGGCGTGATCGGCGCCCTGGTCGGCGGCGTGCTCTGTGCCTCGGCGGTGGTCGGCGAGGATCTGATGACGCAGATTCGCGCGTCCTGAGGGCACACGGTCCGCGACTCGCGCAAGGCGAGTCGCGGGCCGTTCCAGCTTTGCTGCAGCCAGGCCGGTTCGCAGCGCCGCCTGGTGTGGCGCTCAGGCCAGGGCAATTACTTTCTTCAACACCTGCTTGAAGGCTTCGATCTGCTGCGCACTGCAGTCGGCGAAGACCTTATCCTGCTGAACCTGAGCGATATGCCAAAGCACTTCGGCCTGCTCGCACCCCAAAGGCGTCAGCGAGTAGCGGCCGTCCTGGTCATTCACGAAGGCGCGACGCTTGAGGGTATTGAGCGCTTCGTCGATCTCGCGTGCCGGCACGCCGACCAGCTCCTGCAGGGCATCCGTGCCCAGGCAGGCATCATGTTCCAGCACCATCAACAGGCGTGCTTCGCTGGTGCGCAGGCCGGTGGCCAGTTGCCGCGGCTGGTAATCGCTCTGGTAGCTACGCACGGCCTGGGTCATCAGGTAGTAGAGGTTCTCGCCCAGGCGCCCCTGAAAGGTGGTGACCACTTCCCCGGTCTTTTTCATCGCCGCCCGCGGGTGCGGCAGAACCGATGAGTAGGCGCCCTGGTGATAGAGCAATGGCGCGCGACCGAAGTCGTCGAATGCCACCACCTTGCCGATCAGGATCCAGTGGTCGCCGCCGTCAATCTGCTGATAGAGCTCGCACTGAAACCGTGCCGCGCAGTCACCGAACAGCGGTGCGCCGCCGGCGCCCTCCTCGATTTCGACCGTGGCGAACTTGTCGTCGCTGGGCCGGGCGAACTGGTTGGACAGCTCGATCCTCTATAGCTGCAATGGATTGCTAAAAACACTAGCTTTCCGTCCACCAAAAGTCCTGTCGGCTAAATTATACCTAGGCAGCGATGTTCGGAGCCGCACGCCTTCGGCCCGCGAGGAAGACGATCAGATTGGCCACCTCCTGAGAAATGGCCGACCTATCAGACGGGATGACGCGTTTCGCGCCCATGGCCACTCTCCTGCCAACCGGAGCTCACCGCCCTGGCGAACACGAGCAACAGCCATCAAACCTTAAAACGACGCACCAAACCACTCAGGTCACCAGCCAAGCGCGAGAGCTCCTGGCTGGCGGTCTGGGTTTGTTCGGCGCCGGCGGAGGTTTGGATCGACAGGTCGCGGATGCGCACCAGATTGCGGTCCACTTCGCGGGCGACCTGGGCCTGCTCTTCGGCGGCGCTGGCGATCACCAGATTGCGTTCGTCAATGCCGCTGACCGCCTGGGTGATGGTGCTCAGGGCCTGATTGGCGGCGCTGGCCTGCTCCTGGGTCTGGCGCGCCTGGTCGGCGCTGGTCATCAGGGCCGAGACGGTCTGGTTGGTGCCCTGCTGGATGCCGCCGATCATCTGTTCGATTTCCCGGGTCGACTCGCCGGTGCGATGGGCCAGCGAACGCACCTCGTCGGCCACCACGGCGAAACCACGCCCGGCTTCGCCGGCACGCGCGGCCTCGATGGCGGCGTTGAGGGCCAGCAGGTTGGTCTGTTCGGCCACGGCGCGGATCACGTCCAGCACCTTGCTGATGTTCTGGGTCTGCTCGGCCAGGTGGCGGGCCTGCTCCGAGGCGGTCAGCACGTTGCCGGTTAGGTCGCCGATGGCGCTCAGGGTATCGGTGAGCTGCACCTGGCCGAAGCGCGCGGTCTCGGCGGCGGCTTTGGAGTCGGCCGAAGTAGTCACGGCGTTGGACGCCACTTCTTCCACGGCGTGGCTCATTTCGGTTACGGCGGTGGCGGCCATCTCGATTTCGTTGTTCTGCTGCTGCAAGCCCTGGGCGCTCTCGCTCATCACCGCGCTCATCTCTTCGGTGGAGGCAGCCAGTTGTTCGGCGGATTTGCCGATGTGCTCCAGGGTGCTGCGCAGGGTGGTCTGCATACTGTGCATGGCCTGCAGCAGTTGCGCCGCTTCGTCCTTGCCGGAGAGGTCCAGCTGATGGGTCAGGTCGCCCGAGGCGATGGTCTGCGCGGCGGCGACGGCGGTGCCCAAGGGCGCGGTCAGGCTGTGGGTCATCCGCCAGGACAGCAGCAGGGTCAGCGCCACGGCCAGGATGATGGCGAGCACGGTGATCTTCTGCGAGCTGGCGAACAGTGCCACAGCCACCTCGGTGTGATGGTTGGCTTCGTCGAGGTTGATGCTCTGCAACTTGCCCGAGGACGCGTTCATGGCGATACCCAAATCGTTCAGCCGTGTCGCCAGCAGGTCGCGCACTTCATCCATGCGGTTCTGCTTGATCAGCGTGACCAGGGTCGCGTCGTGCTGCAGGTATTCATGGAAGATGTCTGTCAGTTTATCGAAATGCTCCTGCTCTTCAGCCGCACCGATTAGCGTCTTGAAATGCGCCAGCTCGGTCTCGATCAGGGCACCGATGTCCTTGATCTTCACATAGGTGGCGTCGACGTTGGCAGGGTCGGCCGCCAGACGCAGGGTCTCCAGGCGCAGACGTGCCAGCGCCAACGCCACCTTGCTGCTCGACACGATGGCGGGTAGCGAGTCCTGCTCGATCACTTCGCTCTCACTGCGGATATTGCTCATCTGATAGAGGCTGAACAGCCCCAGCATCACCACCAGAATGGCAATGGCGCCAAAACACAGCAGGCTGCGACGGGCAATGGGCATGGATCGAAGGTTCATGGAGAGTCTCATCCTTAAGCGTATTGGGAGCGTTACGAGTGAGGCGGCAAGGTATAAGCCTCACAACCGGGCGATGGGAAATCGTTACAAGGCTTCACAGATTAGCAGCAGAAGACAGCTAGCAAGCACAGGAAAGTGGCGTGGTAGAGGGCCGCAGGCCGGCTCTTGGCGGGGCTGGCAACGGCGAAAAATACCATTTTGCCAGTATGCACATGAATTTTGTCGCCAATATTTCAACAGATTGAATTTATCTGCGATCTGGCTGGTGTGTCAGCAAACACACTCATTTCTTCTCGGCGAACGACATTAACCGCCGCTAGACGATACAACATAACATTACTATATTGTCCGCCCTTTTTTGCCACTAGGCGGTGCGGCGCTGGCCCCTGCCTATTGATCGGACTCGCCAAGGACCTGCCCATGCTGCTCAGCAAACGCCCTCGCCTTTCACTGCTCGCCGGTGCCCTCGCCGCCTGGCTGACGCTGACAGCCGGACACGTCGCCGCCGAAGATCGCGTGTTCGACGTGGTCGCGCCGTTCGAAATCGGTGGGCTGGATCCAGCTATCTCCGGCTTCATCTTCCAGCGCATGCAGATCACCGAAACCCTGCTGGAGGCCGATGCCAAGGGTCAGCCGCTGCCGGCACTGGCCGAGCGCTGGAGCGTGTCGGACGACGGCAGGCAGTGGACCCTGTCGATCCGCCAGGGCGTGAAGTTTCACGACGGCAGCGACCTCACCGCGGCCGTCGCCGCCCATGCCCTGGAGGCGGCGCGCAAGAAGCCCGGCATGCTGCGTGACGCGCCGATCACCGCGATCAGCGCCAATGGCAATGATGTGGTGATTGCCCTGAGCAAGCCCTTCAAACCGCTGGCGGCGCTACTGGCGCACTCGTCCACCAACATTCTGGCCAGCGCGGCCTATGACGCCGATGACAACGTCAAGCAGATCATCGCCACCGGCCCCTATCACCTGACCCTGCTGGAGCCACCGCAGCGCCTCGCCGCCGAGCGCTTCGATGGTTACTGGGGAACGAAACCGAGCATCGAGAAGGCCACCTATCTGGGCGCCGGGCGCGGCGAAACCCGCGCTCTGATGGCCGAGAGCGGTGGCGCCGAACTGGTGTTCCAGCTCGATCCGCCGAGCATCGCGCGCCTGCAACGCAACCCCAACGTTCAGGTGCTGATGGGCCCGGTGCCGCGCGTGCTGGTGCTGGCGGCGAATGCCGGCAACGGCGCCACGGCGCCGGTCGAGGTGCGCCGTGCCCTGAGCCTGGCGATCAACCGCGAAGGCATCACCGCTGCCGTGTTGCGCGCCCCGGGCACCGGCGCAACGCAAATGTTCGCAGGCAGCGTGCCGGCCTGGCACGACGCCAGCCTGCCAGCGCTGAAGTACGACCCGCAGGCGGCCCGCGACCTGCTCAAGGCCCAGGGCTGGACGCCAGGTGCCGACGGCATCCTGGAAAAGGACGGACAGCGCCTGCAGCTCAAGCTGCTCACCTACTCCGACCGCCCGGAACTGCCGCTGATCGCCACCGCCCTGCAGGCGCAACTGCGCGAGGTGGGCGTGGACGTGGAGGTTGCCGTGGGCAACGCCAGTGCGGTTCCCGCCGCCCATAACGACGGCACCCTGCAACTGGCCCTGTACGGCCGCAACTACGCCCTGGTGCCCGACCCGCTGCTGACCCTGATGGCCGACTTCGGCAACGGAGGTGCCGAATGGGGCCCGCTGGGCTGGAACAACCCGCAGTTCGACCAGACCCTGAGCAAACTGCTGGCCAGCAATGATCCGGTCGAGCAACAGCAGTTGCGCAACAAATTGATGGCGCTGGTGCAGAGCGATCTGCCGCTGATTCCGATCGCCTGGTATCGCCAGTCCATCGCCGTGTCCAAGCAGGTCGAAGGCGCCGCCATCGACCCGTTCGAGCGCACCTTCGGCCTGAGCACCATGCGGTGGCGCCCATGATCCGCTTGCTGGGCTTTCGCCTGCTGCAGGCGGTGATGGTCGCCGTGCTGATCGGCGCGCTGACCTTTCTGCTGATGAGCCTGCTGCCCGGTGATGCCGCCTACCGCATCGCCGCCGGGCGCTATGGCTACGACATGGTCAACAGCGCCGCCGCTGAAGCGGTGCGCGCCGAACTGGGCCTGGACCAACCGGTACTGTGGCGCTTCACCGCGTGGATCGGCGACTTGCTGACCCTCGATCTGGGCAATTCGCTGGTTACCGGCCGGCCGGTGATGGACATGGTCACCCACGAACTGGGCAGCTCCGTGCGCCTGGCGGTCGGTGCCGTGCTGCTGTCCTTTCTGATTGGCCCGCCGATCGGAGTGATCGCCGGCTTGCGCCCGGGTGGCGTGCTGGATCGCTGCCTGCTGCTGCTCAGCACGGTCACTCGCGCCATCCCGCACTTCGTGCTCGGGGTGATTCTGGTGCTGATCTTCTCGGTGTGGCTGATGGTGCTGCCGTCCGCCGGCCACGGCAGCTTCACCCACACCATCCTGCCGACGCTGACCCTGGCGCTGGGGCTCGCGGCGGTCTCCTCCCGGGTCGCAAGGGACGCCACCGTGACGGTGGCGTCGTCAGCCTACTTCGCCTTCGGGCGCCTCAAGGGCCTGGGCGGCACCCAGGTGTTCCTGCGCCACGGCCTGCGCAATATCGGCGTGCCGGTGGTGACCTATCTCGGCGTACAGCTGGTGTACCTGATCGAAGGCGTGGTGGTGGTCGAGACCCTGTTCGCCTGGCCGGGAATCGGCCATGGCCTGGTGCACGCCATCGTCCAGCGCGACGTGCCCATGGTGCAGGGCACCGCGTTGGCCATGGGGCTGATGTTCGTGCTGCTCAATACCGCCGTGGACCTGCTCAACCACCTGATCGACCCGCGCCGGAGAACCGCATGAGCCTGGAAATCGCCATCGCCGAGGCGGCGCCCGCACCGCGCGCGACCGTCCGTTACATCGGCCTCGCCCTGCTCGCGGCGCTGGTCGCCTTCGCCGTCTGTGTACCCCTGTTCTGGGGCGTGGACATCGCCAAACAGGACTACAGCGCGATTCTCACAGGCCTCAGCAGCGCCCATCCGCTGGGCACAGACCATCTGGGCCGCGACATGCTCGCGCGCCTGGCCGCTGCCGTGCGCCTGTCCCTGGGCCTGGCGCTGGTCAGCGTCGCTACTGCGGCCGTTCCCGGCGTGCTGCTGGGCATCCTGGCGGCCTGGAAAGGTGGTTGGGTCGACAAGGGCCTTGGGCTGCTGGCCGAGATGTTCCTGGCCCTGCCCGGACTGCTGTTGGTACTGTTGATCGTGGCCATCTACCCCGGCTCGTTTCTCGCCCTGTACGGCGCAGTGGCGCTGGTGCTGTGGATCGAATACTTCCGCATGACCCGCGCCCTGGCGCGCACCGTGCTGGCCTCGCCGGCGGTGGCCGCCTCGCAACTGCTCGGCTTCGGTTCGCTGTACATCATCCGTCGTCATCTGTTGCCGGAACTGGCTCCGCTGCTGATGACCATCGCCGCCTTTGGCGCGGCCGCGGCGATCATGGCCATCGCCGCCCTGGGCTTCGTCAGCGTCGGCGTCAAGCCGCCGACCGCCGAGCTGGGCCTGATGATCACCGAGCTGCTGCCGTACTTCGCCGAAGCGCCGTCGGTGATCGCCCTGCCGATCACCGTGATCTTTCTTATCGTTCTGTCACTGCTGCTGATTGCCGGGGGGCGCAAGCCATGAAACCACTGCTGAGCACCCGCGCCCTGGAAATCCGTACCGCCACCGCGCAACTGGTCGAGCCGCTGTCCATCGACCTGTGGCCCGGCCAGGTGCTGACCATCATCGGCGAAACCGGCTCGGGCAAGAGCCTGTTCGCCCAGGGCATCGTCGGCAACCTGCCGCCGGGCCTCTCGGCCCATGGCGAGATCGAACTGGCCGGTGGTCTGCGCGAATCCGGCCTGGCCAACCGCCGGCGTGCCGCCTGGGGCCGCGAACTCGCCGTGCTGCCCCAGGAGCCCTGGCTGAGCCTGGATCCGACCATGCGCGCCCTCGACCAGGTGGCGGAAACCTACCGCTACGTGGTCGGCAAGAGCGCTCAGGAATCCCGTCGGCAAAGTCGCAGTGATCTGACGCAGCTGGGTATCGAGCAGGCCGAGGCGAAGTTTCCCTTCCAGCTCTCCGGCGGTATGGCCCAGCGCCTGGCGTTCGCCGCCACCCACGCGGGTGGCGCCAAGGTGATGATCGCCGACGAGCCCACCAAGGGCCTCGACAGCGCACGTATCGGCGAGGTGATCAGCCTGTTGCAGGCCGGCATCGCCGAGGGCGGCGCGCTGCTGATCATCACCCACGATATCGAGGTGGCGCGCCAGCTCGGTGGCGAGGTGATGATCATGCTCAAGGGCCGCGTCATCGAGAGCGGCAGCGCCGCGCAGGTGCTCGACGCACCGACCCATGAATACACCCGCCGGCTGCTGAACGCCGATCCGGCGCGCTGGCCGCGCCAGGTGCCGTCAATGCTTGGCGGCGAGCCGGTGGTGCAGGTGCGCGACCTGGCCGTGGAGCGCGGCGAACGGGTGCTGTTCGAGGGGTTGTCGTTCGACGCGCGCCCTGGCGAAGTGGTCGGCGTGACCGGCCCCTCGGGCTGTGGCAAGTCGACCCTGGGCGACGTCATTCTCGGCCTGATGCAGGCGCGCAGCGGCACCGTGACCAAGTGCCGCGAGGCGCCGCGCGTGGCTTTCCAGAAGCTCTACCAGGACCCGGTGGCGGCCTTCGCGCCAACGGTCACCCTGGGCCGCTGCCTGGCCGATCTGGTCAAGCTGCATCGCCTCGATGCCAGCCGTATCGACGGGCTGCTGCACCGCCTGCGCCTCGACCGCGGCCTGCTCGACCGCCTGCCCGGCAACGTCTCCGGTGGCGAGCTGCAGCGCTTTTCCCTGCTGCGCGTGCTGCTGCTCGACCCGGTGTTCATCTTCGCCGACGAACCCAGCTCGCGCCTCGACCTGATCACCCAGCAGGAGATGATCGAACTGCTGGTGGAAACCGCCCGGGAACGCCGCACTGCGGTCTTGCTGGTCAGCCACGACGAAGCGCTGATCGAGGCGGTGGCCGATCAGCGCATTCGTCTGGGACACTGACCGGCCCGGTTCTGCACGCCCCTTCAGGCCTGTGCAGAACCGCCGTACGACACCAACAGCTCACCGATCCAGCGCACCTGCTGCTCCAGCTTTTCATCGGCTGCGCCCTGGCTGGATCGAGCCAGACCGGCCAGGGTCTGTTGCTTGAGGCGCAGCAGACGCTGCCACTTGGCCACGAACACCGGGCCGCGCGCCTGCAAGAGCAGCGGGCCGAAATACAACTCTTGTTCGGTGTAGCGCGTCGGCTCACCGGGCGCGGCGACGATGATTTCGTAGAAGAAGCGGTTTTCCCGCAGCAGCTCTTCATGGGTGATGCGGTAGCCGTTGTCCATCAGCCACTGGCGCAGCGGCTGCTCACCGCCGTTGGGTTGCAGGATCAATAGCTCGTTACCGGCGAGCCGCGCCTTGTCCCGCGCAAGGATGTCGCGGATGGTCTCGCCGCCCATGCCACAGAAACTGATGGCGGTGATGCGGTCAGCTGGCTCGATGGCCGCCAACCCGTCGGCCAGGCGCACGGCGATGCGGTCACCCAGCTCGTGTTCGCGCACGCTGCGCTCGACCGCGCGCAGCGGTGTGAGCGCCACCTCGCCGGCGACCGCGGCGCTGATCAGGCCGCGGCTCATCAGGGCGACGAGCAGGTAGCCATGGTCGGTGCCGATATCGGCAAGCCGCGCTCCGGCGGGCACCTGGGCGGCGACGCGCTCCAAGCGTGCGGACAATTTTCGTGGGGTCAACGGCTGCCTCGTCAATCAGCACCTTGTCGGGCTGGCGGGCGATTCTGTCGGGCAATGGCTGGCGAAGCAACCGTGCAGAAGCAGTGCAAGAGCGCCGCGGCTCAGCTGGCGCGCCGCCCGCCGATCAGGCCACCGACGCTGAGCGTGCCCACCTGCACGCCCTCGCAGGCCCGAGCTTCCTGCAGGCATCGCAGGCACAGCCGGGCATTGGCGCCGTGGGCGCATGTCAGGTCTGCGGTGCCTTGGTCGAGCAGGATGGCGCCGGCCTTGCGCGAGCGCATGTCGGGCAGCAGTTCGCTGACCACCGCGGCTAGCCCCAGGCAACCCAGCTCGCCCGCCTCGGCGGCGTGATCGTGGCCATTGCTGGAGTCCAGGCCGTAGTACATGGCGTCGATGGGCCCGACGCTGCTGCGAATGGCGCGAATGATCGCCCGGGCCTGTTCCGGTTGGGACAGGTCACCGGTAAAGGTGCGGGTGGCGATGCCTTCGCTTTCCAGCACACAGGTCAGCGCTTGCACGCCGTGCGCATGATTGGTCACCAGCACCACGTCATAGCCCTGGTTGCCGTACTGACGGGCGGCCAGCGCGCCCACGCTGTTCTGCGCCCCGAAGACCACGAAAGTTCGATTCATGCCTCAACCCGCCCGAAAGTTGCGTGCACAGGTGCTCCGGTATCGCCTCGTGGGCGGCGGCCACCTTGCCTCGACGGCCCCGTCGGCCGTTGCAGGCGATGGTCACCCGGTAACATTGCCTGAACATTGCGCCGCGGTTTTGCCGGCTCCGCTACTATGTGCAGCTCCGATAAACCGCGCGGTAATGCACCTTGCGAATCCTCCTCGTCGAAGATGACCTGCCCATGGCCCAAGCCCTGCAAGAGGCGCTGGGCCGGCACGGTTTGCTGGTGGATTGCGTGCACTCGCTGGCAGCGGCAGGTGCGACCCTGCGGCTGAACGTGCATGACCTGTTGATTCTCGACCGCGGCCTGCCCGATGGCGATGGCGTGGGTTTCATCGCTACCGCCAGGCGACTGTGCCCGGCGCTGCCCATCGTGCTGCTCACCGCCCGCGGCGAGATCGCCGAGCGGGTCGACGGCCTCGATGGTGGCGCCGACGATTACCTGGTCAAACCAGTGGCGGTTGACGAGTTGCTGGCCCGGGTACGGGCAATCGCAAGGCGCCCGGCCACCATGGTCCTACCCACCGCGACCCTTGGTGCGCTGTCGTTCGATTTCAGCGCCCGCGAGGCCATCGTCGATGGCCAGGCGCTGCCGTTGCCACGCCGCCAGCTGTTGATTCTCGAGGCGCTGATCTACCGCCAGGGGCGCACCGTACTGCGCGAGAACCTCCACGAGGCGGTGTATGGGCTGGCCGACGAGATCCAGTCCAACGCCCTGGACGCCCACGTGTCGAGGCTGCGCCGGGCGCTCAAGGACGCCGAGGTCGGCGTGGAGATCGCGGTGATCCGCGGCGTCGGTTACCTGCTCAAGGAAAGCCGATGAAAGCCGCCCACAACCCATCGCTGATCGGGCGCCTGCTGTGGTCACTGTGCATCATGCAGGTGGTGGTGCTGGTGGCAGCGATCGCCGGCACCCTGTATCACATCATCGACGACCAATTCACCTTCATGGATGACGCGGTGATCGACGTACTGGAAGACGCCATCGCCGTCACGCCCCAGGGCCTGGTATTCGAGCCCAACGAGCCGTTGCGCAAGTTGCAAGCCAGCAACCCTGGCCTATGGGTGGTGATCGCCGACGGTAACGGGCGCCGCGAAGAACTCGGCAGCGTGCCGGGCGAATACCGCGAACTGGCGAATTACGTTTCAGTGCTCGGCATCTCACAGATACGCGCGCTGCCGGAACACCGTCATCTGACCACGCGCATCGAGGTCAAGGAGATCCAGAGGCAACGGGTGCACATCATGGTCGGCGGCGTGGCGGACCTGAGCTTCACCAGCCTGATCGTCCAGGCCACCGGCCTGCTCAGCCCCTACTTCCTGACGCCGCTGCTGCTCTTCACCCTGCTGGCCACGCCCATCGTGGTGCTGCGCGCCATGCGCGGCGTGCGCCGGCTGGCCAGCCGCGCCGCGGCGCTGGACATCTCCCAGCCCGATGCGCACCTGCCCGAGGACTCGGTGCCGCGAGAGATTCGCCCGCTGGTCAGTGCCTTCAACGCGGCCATGGAGCGCTCCAGCAAGGCCTATCACGCCCGTGACCGCTTCCTGCGTGACGCCGCCCACGAGCTGCGCATGCCGATCGCCGTGTTGATGGCGCGCCTGGACGGCATGCCGGCGCATCCGCTCAAACCCATGCTGCAGATCGACCTGGCACGCCTGGCCACCGTGGCCGAGCAGTTGCTCGATCTGCAGCGGCTGCAGTCGCCAAAGGTGGAGTTCGAGCCAGTGGATCTGGTCGCGCTGAGCCGCGAAGTGATTTCCGATATCGCCCCTGTGGCCCTGACCCGCTGTGACGACCTGGTGCTGGAGGCCCCCGAGCATCCGGTGTGGGTGATGGGCCAACCCAGCGCCCTGAGCCGGGTGATCACCAACCTGCTGCAGAACGCTCTGGTACACGGCGCCGGCGTGGGCAGTATCAGCTTGCAGGTCGGCGCGAACGGCAGCATGGCGGTGACGGACCAGGGTCCGGGCGTGGCGCTGGAAGATCGCGAGCAGATCTTCCAGCCATTCTATCGCGGCAAGACCGAACAGCCGGGCCACGGCCTTGGCCTGCATCTGGTGCAGGAAATCGTGCGTGCCCACGGTGGGCGTATCACGGTCGAGGACGCCACCGGCGGCGGCGCCATATTCAGGGTGCAGCTGCCGCTGGCTCCGGCTTAAGCGAGCGCGGCAATCAGGTGCAAGGGCTGGCCGCCACACGGCGGCTGGCCAGTGGGTGAATCACGCTGAGCAGCCCCAGCAGTGCGATGCCGGCGCCCACCCACAGCGGCGCACGCAGGCCGTAGCCAGCCTCGATGGCCGCGCCACCGGCCCAGCTACCGAACGCCAGCCCGGCGGTGATCACCGAGGTGTGCAGGGTGTTGACCAGGGCGCCGGGCTCGGCTGCCTTCATGACCCGCGCGACCATCGCCGGGTTGAGCGCCACGCCGGTCAGGCCGATGGCGATAAAGCAGGTGAGGTTCAGCCACAGGTTGTCGCCGGCCAGAGCGAAGACGCTCATCACCAGCACCATCATGGCCAAGCCCAGGCCGACCACGCTGATCGTGTGGCTGTCGGCGACGCGGCCGACCAGCATATTGCCGATCAGGTTGGCCACGCCGTAGAGCGCCAGCATCGGCGCCACCTGACCGGGTGCCAGGCCGACTTCCTGAATAAGGATCGGCGTGCAGTAGCTGAAGGCGGCGAAGGTGGCGCCGATGATCAGCCCGCTGGTCAGGTACGCGCCCCACAGGCGGCGAGTGCGCAGGGATTTGATCTGTTCGCCAAGCCGCGCTTCGCCACCCGCCTCGCCCTTGGGCAGGCGCATGGCGGCCAGCAGCGTGCAGGCCAGCGCCAGGCCGACCACCGCCCAGGAACTGGCACGCCAGCCGTAGTGCTGCTCGATCCAGGCGGTCATCGGCACCCCGGCCACCGGCGAAAGCATCAGGCCGGCGAGCACCACCGATACCGCGCGGCCGCGTTCCTGGTTGGAGACCATCGCCGCGCACAGGGTCATGCACAGGCCGATACAGGCCGCGCTGGACACGCCCATGATGATCCGCGCCAGGGCCAGAACCGGATAGCTGGTGGCCGCCGCGGCCAGCGCACCGGCCAGCACGTACACCGCCAGCAAGCCGACCAGCGCCTGCTTGCTGCCGATGCCGCGCGACAGCAACAGCATGGTCACGGGCGGGCCACCCAGGGCCATGCCCAGGGCGTAGAAGGCGATCAGGTTGCCGACCTCGCCCAGACTCACCGAAAACGCCTCGGCCAGGGCCGGCATCATGCCGGCGACCATGAATTCGGCCGTAACCAGCGAGAAGATCGTCGCGCCCAGCAGGTAGATGGTGAACGGCAGTTTGCGGCGAGCGGACATGGGCGACCTTGAGTCTGGAAAAACGGGTCGCCACCCTATGCACTCAAGCCGCGAGGGTCAAATGATCGCCATGCATAACCATCATGCCTGTTGCCGATGGGCCCAGAGCGGCCTCGCAAAACCTGGGCGGATCGTGGTTTTATCCGATTTCGGCAAAAGTTAACTCAATTAACGATAAGCCTTGATAAGGGAACGAAACTTGCGTGGATAGCGGGGTGAAGCATCTGTAACCGCACAAAGGTTTCGAATATGCACACTCATGTCGTTGCGAGTGAACGCGAGGTGCTCGCGGTAAAGCATCAGACGGCAATCCGTTACCAGCGCTCGCTCGACGTGGAGGAGCACGCCAGCCTTCCCAGTGGCTGGCAACTGCGCTACGACCAGCTGGGCGCCGGGCACTTCAGAGGCGAACTGCTGGAACTGCAGCTCGACGGCATGCAGCTGATCCGCGATCGCTCCAATCAGGCCATGATCAAGCACGGCGAAGCCTGGCCAGGCTCCATCGCCGTCAGCATGCCGCTGCACTGCCCAGACCTGCAGTTCCACTGCAGCGGCCATTCCCTTCAAACCCGCAGCCTGCTGATCGCCCGTGGCGAACAACTGCCGGAACTGCGTGTGCCGGGCGAGCTGGATCTGGTGTGCATCGCCGTCGACGAATACTCGCTGCAGCGCACGCTGCAGCTGCAACAGCGCGAGCTCGACCTGACACGCCTGCCCAAGTGCTACAGGCTGCTCGACACGGCCAGCGAGCAGGAGCTGATCCGCCTGTTCAGCGATGTGCTGGACAGCCAGGGAGCGGGCCGCGCGCTGCTCGACCACGTCACGATCCGCGGGGCCATCCGCGATGCCATCGTCATGCACCTGCTGGAGCTGATCGACACCGAAAGCGATCAACCGCTGCCGCCCAGCGCACGCAAGCGCATGGTCGATCGCGCCCGCGAGTACGCCCTGGCGCACCGGGATCGGCCCATCAACATTCTCGAACTGTGCAACCACATCGGCGCCAGCCGTCGCAAGCTGCAGTATTGCTTTCAGGAAACCCTCGGTATCAATCCGATCGCCTACCTGCGCGCCCTGCGCCTGAACGAGGTACACCGCCAATTACGCTGCGCCACCCGCACCGACTCGGTGCAGGCCATCGCCGCGAACTGGGGCTTCTGGCACCTGAGCCGCTTCGCCAGCGACTACCGCCAGCTGTTCGGCTGCAAGCCGTCCGAGACCCTGCGCCACGCTCAGGAGCACTGTGCTGAAATCGGATAACGGGGCAGGCTGAAACGCCCCTAGGCTGACCTCCCACACAATAAGAAAAGGGGTCGCCCGCCATGCTTGCACATCGCGTCTCACCGTCACTGCTTTGTTCCGCGCTCGGCGTGTCTCTGCTAATCGGCAGCCAGGCCTACGCCACCGAAAACGGCGCGCCAACCACCCCGGCCGGCGTCTACGACTTCGGCGCCGGCATGACCCCGCCGCCAACACCGTTCGGCACCCTGGGCATGCGCACGGCCTATTACTCCACCAACGTGCAGAAGGATCGCAACGGCGACAAGGTCAACAACGCCTTCTCGCTGGACGTGCTGTCGATTGGCGTGGCCTATATCCGCATGACCGAAACCCAGCTGTTCGGCGCGCAGTACGGTTTCGCCCTTACCCAGCCGTTCTTTCAGATGGACGCCCGCCTGAAGGTGGATACGCCCTTCGGCCCGCTGCGTTTCGAGAAGGAAGTGTTTCGCCAGGCCGACACCCAGATCACCCCGCTGATTCTGCAGTGGAACCTGTCGCCCAACCTGTTCGTCAACACCCAGCTGATGATCCAGGTGCCGACCGGCGACTACGACAAGGATCGTCTTATCTCCCCCGGCCTCAACCACTGGACCGTCTCGCCGGCGCTCAACGCCACCTGGATCAGCAACAGCGGCCTGGAGGTGTCCTCCAGCTTCCAGCTGGACTTCAACACCCGTAACCACGACACCGACTACCGCAACGGCACCGAGTACCGCCACGAGTTCGCCGTGGGCCAGCACGTCGGCCCCTGGACGGTCGGGCTGGGCGGCTACTACTACCAGCAGCTCAGCGACGACGACGGCCCCAACCTCGATCACGGCAACCGTGCCCGGGTGCTCGCCGTAGGCCCGGCGGTGAGTTTCTTCAAACCAGGTCTGCCGCCGGTGTGGCTGCACGCCTACAAGGAATTCGGCGCCGAGAACCGCACCGAGGGTTACACCGTCGCCCTGCGCTTCGCGCAAAGTTTCTGAGGTAGCCGCCATGACAATCGAACAAACCTCTGCGCCGCTGGCCGGTGGACGCCAGGCCACGGCCCGCCGCGAGGGCCTGGTGCTGGTACTGGGCAGCAGCCTGACCATCATGGGTTCGGTGATGGTCGCGCCGATCCTGCCCAAACTCGGCGCCGAATTCGGCCCGCTCGAGCCGCGCGCCGACGTGCTGGTGCCGTTGGCGATCACCGGCCCGGCCCTGGCAATCGCCCTTTTCGCGCCGCTGGCTGGCTGGCTCGCCGACCGCGTGGGCCGCAAGGCGCTGCTGGTCATCGCCACCCTGCTGTATGCGCTGCTGGGCACCCTGCCGGCCCAGCTCAACGATCTGGGCAGCATCGTCGGCACGCGATTGCTGTTCGGCTGCGCCGAGGCGGCGATCATGACCTGCTGCGCGGCGCTGATCGCCGACTACTGGCAGGGCGAGGCCCGCATGCGCCTGGTCAACCTGCAGGTGGTCGGCATCGGTTTGGTCGGTGCACTGTGCTTCGTGGCCGGTGGTGCGCTGGGCGAGCAGTCCTGGCGGCTGCCGTTCTACCTGTACCTGCTGCCGCTGCTGCTGCTCCCGGCGATGATCCGCGTGCTCTGGGAGCCATCTCGCCACGTGGTGAGCAATGTGCAGAGCGACGACGAGCAGGTGTCCATTCCACGCCTGGTGGTCGGCTACCTGCTGATTCTCGGCGGCATGATCCTCACCATCGTGGTGCCGGTGCAGTCGCCCGTGCTGCTGGTCGGCCTGGGCGTCACCTCCAGCACCCTGATCGGCGCCTGTGCCGGGCTGGGCCTGCTGGCCACCCTGGGCGGCTCGCTGGCCTGGCCGCTGCTGCGCCGTGGCCTGGGCATCTCGGGCTGCAACGCCCTGCTGCTGGCGCTGATGGCTACCGGCCTGTGGCTGCTGGTCCATGCGCAGAGCTACCAGGACATGCTGCTGGCGGTGGTCATCCATGGCCTTGGCGCCGGCATGCTGGTACCCAACGCCATGGCCCCGGTGATGAACGCCCTGAGCGCCACGACCCGTGGTCGCGGCCTCGGCGTATTCACTGCTTGCCTATATATCGGCCAGTTCGTCAGCCCGCTGGTAGTCGCCACCCTGATGGCCCTGGGTTACGACCTGCGCGGCGCCATCGGCTGGCTGGCCGCGGCCAGCCTGGCCTGCGCCGCCATCTGGTTGATTGCTGCGCTGATCCGCCCGCGCGGCACCGCCCTCGCCTCTCATTCCTGACCTTCAGTTTGCTCCCGCTGGCACGCCAGCGGGTGTTACCCCATAGCCGAGGTTCCCATGCAAGACATTCACAGCCTGATGGACCAACACGACGCCACCGGCCTGGCCGGCCTGGTCGAAAAGGGCGAGATCAGCCCTGCCGAACTGCTCGAAACGAGCATCGCGCGCCTGGAACAGGTCGAGCCGCAGCTCAACGCGGTAGCCGAGAAACTCTATGACAGCGCCCGCCAGGCGAAGCTCGGCAGCGGCCCGTTTCGCGGCGTGCCGACGCTGATCAAGGATCTCTTCGCACCGCTCGATGGCGCCCGCATGAGCAACGGTTCGCTGGCCCTGGGCGAAGCCCGCATGGGGCTCGACGATGCCGTGGTCAGCCGCCTGCGCGAAGCCGGCTGCCAGTTCATCGGCACCACCACCGCGCCGGAATTCGGCACCTCCTACACCACCGAGTCGACCCGCTTCGGCGCCACCCGCAACCCCTGGGACACCACCCGCAGCGCCGGCGGTTCGAGCGGCGGCGCGGCGGCGCTGGTCGCTGCCCGCGTGGTGCCCTTCGCCCATGGCAACGACGGCGGCGGTTCGCTGCGCGTACCAGCCTCCTGTTGCGGCGTGTTCGGCCTCAAGCCGAGCCGTGGGCGCATGCCCAGCGGGCCGCTGACCGGCGAAGGCTGGGCCGGCATGGGCACGCCCCATGCCATCACCCTGTCGGTGCGCGACAGCGCAGCACTGCTGGACATCACCGCCGGCGCCGACCTCGGCGCGCCCTACGCCGCGCCCTGGCAGCACGAACCCTTCGTCGACAGCCTGCGTCGTCCGCCGCGGCCGCTGCGCATAGCCCTGGTCGAGCATCTGGCGCCCTGGAGCAGCGGCCCCGACGCCCTGGCCGCGGTACGCCACACCGCGAAACTGTGCGAGTCCCTGGGCCACCGGGTCGAGCAGGCGACCCTGCCGGTCGACGCCCTGGCCTTTATCGACCATGTGTTCGACATCATCGGCGCCAGCACCAGCAGTTACATCGACATGGTCGGCGAGATGCGTGGCGCGCCGGTAAGCCTTGCCGAGCTGGAGCCGCGCACACGGATCATCCTGCGCGAAAAGGGCGGCACCAGTGGAGCGCGCTACGCCGACTCGGTGGCCAGCATCCATATGCTGGGCCGCCGCCTGGCGACCTTCCTGACCGACTACGACCTGATCCTCACCCCGACGCTGACCCGCGAGCCGCCGCTGATCGGCACCCTGGATCAGTTCGACGACGGCCTCGACCTGGCCACGCTGATCGAGCACTTCCACAGTTACTCGCCGTTCACCGCACTGTTCAACGCCAGCGGCCAGCCGGCCATGTCGGTACCGCTGTACTGGACCAGCGGCGGTCTGCCACTGGGCTCGCACTTCGCCGCGCGCTTCGGCGAGGAAGGCACCCTGCTGGCCCTGGCCGCGCAGCTCGAACAGGCCCAGCCCTGGGCCGGCCGCGTACCATCAGTGAGCGCCGGGCAGCGCTGACGGCCAATCCGGGTATCGCCCACCGCCTCGCTACCCGGCTCCCGATTTGCAAGCTGCCAGACACCACGCCGTGTTTTGGCAGCCGTGCCGGGCGGGCTGCTAAAGCCAGAAGTCGTCGAGGTTGCTGAACCCCCACTCGGCCGGGTCTTCACGACTGACGATGCGGTCACTGGCGCCGGGTTTGGACAGATCGACCTCCTGCTGGGTGATCGCCGCCTTGCTCTTCGCCGAGAAGAACACCCGCACCACGGGCGTGGTCAGTTTGCCGGGCAACAGGTCGACCACCACACCGAGCCGGCCGGACTCCAGGCGTACCAGCGAGCCCAGCGGGTAGATGCCTACCGAGCGCACCAGAGCGTGGAACACATGGGTGTCGAAATGGCCGGTCCATTGCGCCATGCGCGCCAGGGATTCGGCCGGGTTCCAGGCCTGCTTGTAAGGCCGGTTGGACGTGATGGCGTCGTACACGTCGCACACCGCGCCCATGCGCGCCAGCAGGCTGATGGCCTCACCGGCGAGGTGGCCGGGATAACCGCTGCCATCGTATTTCTCGTGATGATGCAAGCACACGTCCAGTGCCGACTCGGGCAGCGAGCCGGCCGCCAGCAACATGGCGTGGCCGCGCTCGGGGTGGCTGCGCATGATGGCGAACTCGGCATCGGTGAGGCTGCCGGGCTTGTTGAGCACCTCCAGCGGCATGGCCATCTTGCCGACGTCGTGCAGCAGCCCGGCCAGGCCGGCCTCGCGGGCGCGCTCCTCGTCCAGGCCCAGCTGCCGGGCCAGCGAGAGCATCAGCGCGCAGACGGCTACCGAGTGCATGTAGGTGTATTCGTCCTTGTGCTTGAGCCGCGCCAGACCGAGCAGCGCGGAGCTGTTGCGCGCCAGCGACTCGCTGATGTCGGCGACCAGCGGCATGCAGCCTTCGACGTTGATGGCATTGCCCAGTCGGGCCTCCTGGAACAGCTCGGTGACGGCCTTCTTGGAGCGATTGATCAGCTTGGTGGCGCGCTGCAGTTCATCGCGCACGCTGCAGCGCGTCACCGGCGCCGTGATCAGCACTGGCGGCTCCGCGACCGGCACGGCCACCACAGATGCCGGAGCGGGCACAGGCGCCGGGCCGGGCTGGCAGGCAACGTCCAGGCCCTTGCTGGTGTCGATCCATACGCCGGCCACACCGCTCTGGCGCACACGGGCCAGGTCCTCGGCGTCGTCGATGACGAAGCGGCTTTTCCAGAACGGGTGCGACAGCCAGTTGCCGTCGAAGCCCTGGATGAACATGCCGATGCGAACGGCTTGGGTGGGGATTTTCTTCAGCATGGGCGCCTCGAGAGGACTCAGCGAACACGTCGATACCTGCTCACTAATCTAGCCCATCCCTGCGCATTTCAGGATGACAAGATGGCTGGCGCCGTCGCCGATTCCGGGTTAGTTTGGCCGCCCCGTTATCCATGACGATGTGCTGCCATGCTGCCACGCAAGCTTCACCGCCTGACCATCCTCGGCCTGGTGTTCTTCATCCTTGGCCTGATCGGCGTCGTGTATGCCCTGTACCAGATCTACAGCGGCCCACGGCCGGCTGACCCGGACCTGACCCGCAGCCTGGTGATCGCCGCAGGCATGCAGCTCACCGGCTACATCCTGCTCAACCGCAACCGCTGGCGGATGATGTTCGGCAAACCCCGAAAGTAACTGGTGCACCAGATTGCCCGGCGTGGCTCGCTCTTTAAGCCTGATCGGGATCTTTATGTGCATGAAGCGGCAACTACAAGGCAGGAACAGCCGTTCACGTAACCCGTAGGAGGGGCCGGGCGGCGATCCGCTTCAGCCCCGAGCTTTTTATCAAGGCAAACAAAGAGCTCGGGGCTGAAGCCTCTCCTACAAGTACTCCGTTCACCGGCCGCTCGCGCCACTTAGCTAACAAATCAACGAACCTGGACGGAAGGATTATCGCCAGGTTCGTAGCGCAATAACCTCAGCGGAACGGCGGCTCGTCGAAGCTGCGCAGTTTGCGCGAGTGCAGCGAGTTGAGCTGGCCACGCAACAGATCCAGCGCGGCGATGCCGATGTGCAGGTGCTGGGTCACTGCCCGCTCGTAGAACGCCCCTGCCGCACCCGGCAGCTTGATCTCGCTGTGTAGCGGTTTGTCCGACACGCACAGTAGGGTGCCGTACGGCACGCGCAGGCGATAACCCTGTGCGGCGATGGTGCCGCTTTCCATGTCCACCGCCACGGCACGTGACAGGTTGATCAGCGGGCGCTCCTGGGCCCAGCGCAGCTCCCAGTTGCGGTCGTCGTAGGTCAGCACGGTGCCGGTGCGCAGCCGGCGCTTGAGGTCGTCCCCGCGTTCGCCGGTGACCTGAGCGGCGGCGTCCTGCAGCGCCTGCTGCACCTCGGCCAGGGCCGGCAGCGGAATGTGCGGCGGCAGCACGCGGTCGAGAATGCCATCGCGGCGCATGTAGGCGTGGGCCAGCACGTAGTCGCCGATGGTCTGCGACTGACGCAGGCCGCCGCAGTGGCCGATCATCAGCCAGCAGTGCGGGCGCAGCACGGCCAGGTGGTCGGTGATGTTCTTGGCGTTGGACGGGCCGACGCCGATGTTGACCAGGGTGATGCCATCGCCGTCCGCCGCCTGCAGGTGGTAGGCCGGCATCTGGTAGCGATGCCAGACCACGGTCTCGATGATCGCCTGCATCTCGCCTTCGGGCATGCCGCGCGAAATTACCACGTTGCCCGGCAGCACCATGCGCTCGAAACGCGACTCGGCGTTGAGCATGTCCAGGCCATGGCGGATGAACTGGTCGACGTAGCGGTGGTAGTTGGTCAGCAGAATCCACGGCTGCACGTGGCGCCAGTCGCTGCCGGTGTAATGCACCAGGCGACGCAGGGAGAAGTCCACGCGGGCGGCGTCGAACAGTGCCAGGGGCAGCGGGTCGGTGTTTTCCCAGTCGTACAGGCCATCGGCGGTGCCATCGGTGGCGGCCGATAGGTCAGTGCTGGGGAACACCCGCGCCAGCTCGGCGGCGGTCACCCCGGAGCCGGCCAGCTCGTCGCCCTGCTCCACCACGTAGGGATAGGGAATGTACTGCTGGCTGACGCCGACTTCGACGGTCAGGGTGAAGTCGGCCATCAGCGGCTGCAGCTGCTCGAGCAGATACTTACGAAAGGCCGCGGGGTGAGTGATGGTCACGCTGTAGGTGCCGGGCACCTGCACCTTGGCGTAGGCGCGCACGGTGGTCGGCACTTCGCCCTGGCAATCGTAGGTCAGGCGCAGCTCGGGGTAGCGGAACAGTTCCTGCTCGTCGGCATCGGGGCGCACGCGATCCTTGAGGTAGCGCTTGAGCGCCTGGCTCAGGCCCTCGGTGGCGCGCTGGTGCAGCGCGGCCAGGCGGTCAACGGCTTCTTCGGCAGTGTTGACGACGATAAAAGCGCCGTCTGTAGGAAGGGACATGCACGGTTCCTTATCGTGGATTCATGGTTCATAGCTGACACGCATTACAACGTCGGTGCAAGTGGCTCGATCAAACAGGCCAGGCGGCGACGATGTGCTCCAGCGCCTGCTTGAGTTCGGCGCGGCTGCGCGCGGCGGCCAGGCTGATACGGATCGCACTGGCCTGGGCCGGGCCGACCGCGAACACGTCCGCCGGCACCACCTCGACGCCCGCGGCGCGACAGGCCGCCACCAGGGCGGCGCTGTCCGGCGGCTGCAGCCACAGATGCGGCGCCACCTCAAGTCCCGGCGGCATGCGCGAGCCCAATACGCGGCTCGCCAGGCGCCAGCGTTGTTGCAGTTCTTCGCGTTGCCAGGCCAGCTTGCGGGCGGCGGTGCCGTCCTCAATCCATTCGCAGGCCAGTGCCAGGCACAACGGCGACACCGCCCAGCTGGTGGCATGGCCTTGCGGGTCGATGCGCGTGAGCAGCGCCTGGGGCCCGTGCATGAAGCCCAGGCGCAGGCCGGGCGCCACGGTTTTCGACAGGCTGCTGACCAGCAGGCTGCGTGCCGGCACCGCCGCGGCCAGCGGCGCCTGGCTGCCGAGGGCGCCGTAGACGTCATCCTCGATCAGCCACAGGCCATGGCGTTCCACCAGTTCGGCGATGCGCTGGCGGCGCTCGGCATCCATGCTGCTGCCAGTGGGGTTCTGCAGGCACGGGGTAAGCACCAGCACCCGCGCCCCGGTAGCGCGCACCTGGCGATCAAGATCCTGGGGAAGAATGCCGCGCTCGTCCATGGCCACGCCGTGCAGCGGCAGCCGCAACTGCCGGGCAGCAGCCTTGATGCCGGGCGCGGTGAAGGCTTCGGCGAGCACTGGGTCGCCTGCCTCGCACAGCGCCAGTAGCGCCGCCGAGACGCCCTGCTGAGCCCCGGCACAGAGCGCCACCTGAGACGGCGGCGTATGCAGGCCGCGCTGCTGCAGCCACTGGCTGACGGCCACCCGACCGCGTTGTTCGAGCTCGGCCGGCGCGTAAGCCTGCAGGGCATCGAGGCGGCCTTCGGCGATCATCCGCTGCAAGGTGTGCGACAGGTCGTCGCTGCCGCCATCGTGCACCGGCACGTTGGTCGACAGGTCAATACCGTCGGCCGGTAGACGCGGTTGCTTGAGGTGGAACAGGCTGGCTTCGTGGCTATCGGCCAACACGTAGGTACCGCGGCCGACCTCCCCGGACACCAGGTGACGACGCGCCGCCTCGCGGTACGCCTGCATCACCGTGCTCGGGTTGATGCCCAACGTCCAGGCCAGCCGCCGCTGCGGCGGCAGGCGTTCGCCGGGCTTGAGTTCGCCCTTGCCGATGGCGACGGATATCGCTTCGACCAGTGCCAGGTAGGTGGGCAGCGAACTGCTCTGAAGGTCAGGTAGCCACATTGCTTGCCATGCAATATAAAGATTTACCCATACAATGCCCGAACCGTAGCATCTGGTCAAAGCCCACCCGGAGCACCACCCGATGTTCGACCTCGCCGCCCTGCGCCAAGCCGTCACCCTGATTCGCCCGAACATTCCGGCGACGCCGCAGTTCGCCTGGCCGCTGCTGGCCGAGCGCCTCGGCTGCGAAGTGTGGGTCAAGCACGAGAACCACACGCCGACCGGCGCCTTCAAGGTGCGCGGCGGGCTGGTCTACGTGGACGAGCTGCTGCGCCGCGAGCCGTCTGTCACCGGGCTGGTCTCAGCCACGCGCGGTAATCACGGGCAAAGCATGGCGCTGGCCGCCCGCAAGGCCGGGTTGCCGATCGTCATCGTGGTGCCGAAGGGCAATGCCCGGGAAAAGAACGCCGCCATGGCGGCGCTGGGTGCCGAAGTGATCGAGCACGGTTGCGACTTCGACGCCGCCCGCGCCCGGGCGGCCGAGCTGGCGGGGCAACGCGGCCTGCATTTCGTGCCGTCGCTGCACCCGGACCTGATCCGCGGCGTGGCCACCTACGCCCTGGAACTGTTCGAGGGCGCGCCGCCGCTCGCACGCATCTACGTGCCGATCGGCCTGGGTTCGGGCATCTGCGGGGTGATTCGCACCCGTGACCTGCTGGGCCTGGATACCGAGGTGATCGGCGTGGTCAGCGCTGCCGCCGACGGTTATGCGCAGAGTTTCGCCGCTGGCCGGATCATCTGCACCGACAGCGCCGACACCATCGCCGATGGCATGGCCTGTCGCATGCCGCAGCCCGAGGCGCTGGAGATCATTCGCGCGGGCGCGGCGCGTATCGTGCGGGTCGACGACGACGAGATTCGCCAGGCCATGCGCATCTACCACGAAGACACCCACAACCTGGCCGAGGGCGCCGGCGCGGCAGCACTGGCGGCATTGATTCAGGAGCGGGAGATCAATCGTGGCGAGCGCGCCGCCGTGGTACTCAGCGGTGCCAACGTCGACCGCGCGGCGCTGGCGGCGATCCTCGCCTGAGCCGCCATCGACCCGAGCCGGCTAAACGCTGATCGACAGCGTCGCGCCGACCGAAACGGACAGGGATAACCCGCCGCCGGCCATTTCGCCAGCGGCCTTCTCGACCTCGGCCAGCTGCTTGTCGATGCCGTCGATGAGCTTCTTGTTCTCTTCGTCCGGCCTGCCGCTGATCTGCGAGCGCACCATGGCCAGCAGTTGCTTGAGCTGTGCGGCGACCTTCTTCAGCTCTTCGGCATCGGCACGCCGTTGTCGCTCGTTGCGCTCATTGCGCGCCTGGCCCAGGGCGTCTTGCGCCTGTAGCTCGCCCTCCTCCTCACTGGCCACGGGCTCGTCGCCCTGCTCGGCCTCTTCGCCAACCGCCAGTTCTGCAGCCTCGGCATTCACCTCGGGAGCGTCCGCCTCGACCTCGGCGACTGGCGCCGCCTCGCTCACCGCATCCACCGTGGCCGTCTCCTGAACGGCAGCGCCCGCGACTCCACTCTCGCCTTGGGCAGTCGACGCCTGCGCTACACCGACCGAGGACGTGCCGCCCCCGGACGGCTCCTTGAGCACCGAGGCGACCTGCCCCAGCTCCTGGGCCAATTGCTTGAGCTGGCGCAGCGCCCCTTTCGCGCCGGCCGGCCCAAGCGCCATGACCAGTTGCTTGAGCATCTCGATGCGCTTCTTGATGTCTTCCAGGCGCTGGCGCGCGGCGTCCTTGCGCGATTCGTCCTGCCTGGCCTGCATCTCGCGCAGCTTGCAAAAGGCATCGCGCATGCTCTTCGCACGTTTCTGAGCGTATTCGCTGAGGGTGACGGTTACCGAAGGCTGCTGCTCCGGCTCGCTGCCGGCCTTGGCGGCGGACGCGCTGGCGTCATCCGTGGTGCGTATGGCAGCGGTCTTGGACGGCAGCGCCGCACTGGCGCCCGAGGGGGTGATAGTCGACATGCTACGTCCTGTGCCTGGCGAGTGTGCTCAGGGTATCGGCCCTGCCGCTGTGAACTTGAAACGACGAGCCCATTGTTCCCGAAAACCAATCCCCGAAAAGCAGAAAGCCCCGGCACGGGCCAGGGCTCTCCAATCACGCCAAGGACGAGTCAGTACTTGCTGCTGAAATCGCGCAGTTCTTCCTCGGCCTTTTCCTTGGTCCAGCCGTAGCGCTCCTGCAGTTTACCCGCCAGGTATTCGCTATGGCCTTCGGCGACATCCACGTCGTCGTTGGTCAGCTTGCCCCAGCGCGCCTTCATGTCGCCACTGAGTTGCTTCCACTTACCTTTGATGATGTCGGAATTCATGATGCATTCTCCAAGGAAGGAGGCAGGCCGCAGTGGCCTGCCCTGGCCCATGATCAGTCGGCGGCTTTCAGGCCGTCAGCGGAAACCGCTTGAACGCCTTTGATTTCCTTGGCTTTGGCAACAGCCAGGTCACGCTCGGCTTCGGTTTTCACTACGCCGGACAGGGAAACCACGCCTTTGTTGGTCTCGACCTTGATGTCCAGAGCGCTGAGGCCATCGTCAGCCAGGAAGGACGATTTGACCTTGCTGGTGATCCAGGTGTCGGAAACGGCTTCTTCAGCCTTGTCCATGGTGTTGGCAGCCAGCATGGTCGGCTGGGTGCTGTTGTAGGTATCGGCGAAAGCGGTACCCGCCACGGACAAGCTCAGGGCGGTCGCAGTGATAGCGGCAAAAGCGAACTTATTGATTGGCTGTTTCATGGGCAACACTCCTGTTTCATTCAAGTTCGCCACATCCAACTTCAGGGCTGTGGCTTCCCCTTGAATATCGCAAGCGCTGTGCCAGGTTTTTTAATGAAAAATAATCCTTTTAAAACAACACCTTATATAAATTAAAAGAGAGCGCTAGCCGTGCAAACTGCAAGTTCAAGCGTAACGGCTCAGGCAGATTGCACGAAGTGACTTAATGCCATCATTCGAGCGCCAAATCCAAGCGCTGGAAATGAAAAATGCCGGTCACGAGACCGGCATTTCGGGGCACCACAGGCGAAGCAGCGGCCTATTTAACGACCTTCAGGCTGGGTCGCCCACTCGGCCGCGGCGGCTCGTCGTCGGGCGGCGTCTGCTCATCCTCGACTTCTTCGACGTCGTTCTGCACGGGGGGCGGCTCCTGGTCGAACACCATGCCCTGGCCATTTTCCCGGGCGTAGATTGCCAGGACGGCCGGTGATGGTACGAACAGACTATGGGCGACGCCGCCAAAGCGGCCTTCGAAACTGACCGCATCGTTATCGAGGGACAATTCACGCACGGCGGTGGGCGATACGTTGAGCACGATCTGCCCGTCGCTGACGAACTTGCTCGGCACTTGTACGCCAGGATACTCGGCGTTGACCAGCAGATGGGGCGTGCAATCGTTGTCGACGATCCACTGGTACAGCGCGCGGATCAGATAAGGACGACTGGAGTTCATCAAACCTCCTGAACGTGGCGCGCCAAATGCGACGCGCCGGAAAAATGGGTCAGCGCATGGCTCGTTCGACGGACGACAGGCTCTGGCGAAAACTTTCACGCGCGAACTGCCTGTCCATGTAATCGAGCAGCGGTTTGGCCGGCCTTGGCAGTTCGATCCCCAGCAGCGGCAGGCGCCACAGGATCGGCAACAGGCAGCAGTCTACCAAGCTCAGCTCGTCGCTGAGAAAAAATGGTTTTTCAGCAAACAGCGGCGACACACCGGTGAGGCTTTCGCGCAGTTCCTTGCGCGCCTGTACGCGGGCCGGCTCCTTGCTGCGCGGGTCGAGAATCAGGTCGACCAGCGAGCACCAGTCGCGCTGGATGCGGTGCATCAGCAGGCGGGTGTTGCCGCGCGCCACCGGGTACACCGGCATCAACGGCGGATGGGGGTAGCGCTCTTCCAGGTACTCCATGATCACCGTCGGCTCGTAGAGCGCCAGATCACGGTCGACCAGGGTCGGCAAGGTCCCATAGGGATTGGCTTCCAGCAGCTTGTTGGGGAAGCGGCCCTGTTCGACGCCGATGATTTCCACAACGACGCTCTTCTCGGCGAGCACGATGCGTACGCGGTGAGAGTAGTGGTCGGCAGCGTCGGAATAACAGGCCAACCGGTTGGTCGCAGCCAAGGCGATCCTCCAGATTCGTGAAACGTGAACGCACCGGGAAGCACTACTGTTAGCGACGGTTCCCGGCAGTCCCTGAGGATGAATGTTCAGGGCATAAAAAAGCCCGCGGGATACGCGGGCTGAGCATGATACCGGAAGCGGCCTTCGCTGGCCGTTGAAAAACGCAGGCGAGGCTGCTGGCTCGGATCGTTCTAGTGGACGTCTTTCCAATACTCGCGCTTGAGCAGGTACGCAAACACGAAGAAGAACGCCAGGTAGATCAGCACGTAGGTGCCGATGCGCTGCATGTGCAGCTTGTTCGGGTCCGCCGAGTAGGCCAGGAAGGTCACCAGGTTGCGCACCTTGTCATCGAACGCCTGTGGGCTGAGCTTGCCGCTGTTGGGCTCGAGCACCAGTTGGTCGCAGGCCTCGTGGGTCAGCGGCGTGCCGGTTAGCGGGTCGTACCGCTTCTTGCCGTCCTCGACCACCTGCACCTGCTTGCAACCCATGTACTGGCGGCCCTGCAGGCGACCGAGCACGTTGGGCATACCGACGTTGGGGAACACCAGGTTGTTGGCTCCCAGGGGCCGCGCCGGGTCGTCGTAGAAGGTGCGCAGGTAGGTGTACAGCCAGTCGTTGCCCCGCACCCGGGCGACCAGGGTCAGGTCCGGTGGCGCCGCGCCGAACCAGCGCTTGGCGTCTTCGGGCTTCATGCCGATGTTCATGTGATCGCCGATCTTGGCGTCGGTGAACACCAGGTTCGCCATCATCTGTTCTTCGGATACGCCGATGTCCGCGGCGACGCGCTCATAGCGCTGGAACTTGGCGCTGTGGCAGCCCATGCAGTAGTTGGCGAAGGTGCGCGCGCCGTCCTGCAGCGCGGCCTTGTCGGTCAGGTCGATATCGGCGTTGTCCAGGGCCACGCCGTGGCCACCAGCGGCCAGGGCGAAGGCAGGCAGTAGCGCGACCACACATGCAGCGAATAGCTTTCTCATCAGCCTGTCACCCTTTCAGGAACGGGTTTGGTCTTTTCCATCCTGGTGTAGAAGGGCATCAGGATGAAGTACGCGAAATACAGCGCCGTGCACAGTTGCGACAGCAGCGTACGGCCCGGCGTGGGCGGCAGGACGCCGAGCACCCCGAGGATGACGAAGGACACGCAGAACACCAGCAGCCAGAGCTTGCTCAGCCAGCCCTTGTAGCGCATCGAGCGCACCGGGCTGCGATCCAGCCAGGGCAGCACGAACAGAACGGCGATGGCGGCGCCCATGGCAATCACGCCCATCAGCTTGTCGGGGATGGCGCGCAAGATCGCGTAGAACGGCGTGAAGTACCACACCGGGGCGATGTGCTCAGGGGTCTTGAACGGGTTGGCCTGCTCGAAGTTGGGCTTCTCGAGGAAATAGCCGCCCATCTCCGGGAAGAAGAACACCACGAAGCAGAACACGAACAGGAACACCACCACGCCGACGATATCCTTGACCGTGTAGTACGGGTGGAAGGGAATGCCGTCGAGGGGGATGCCGTTCTCGTCCTTGTACTTCTTGATGTCGATGCCGTCCGGGTTGTTCGAGCCGACCTCGTGCAGCGCCAGGATGTGCAGCACCACCAGGCCGAGGATGACGATCGGCAACGCCACCACGTGCAGGGCGAAGAAGCGGTTGAGGGTGATGCCGGAGATCAAGTAGTCGCCGCGAATCCACTCGGTCAGCGCATCGCCGATGTAAGGGATGGCGCCGAACAGCGAGATGATCACCTGGGCGCCCCAGTAGGACATCTGCCCCCACGGCAGCAGATAGCCCATGAACGCTTCGGCCATCAGCATCAGGTAGATCAGCATGCCGAAGATCCACACCAGTTCGCGGGGCTTCTGGTACGAGCCGTAGAGCAGGCCGCGGAACATGTGCAGGTAGACGACGATGAAGAACGCCGAAGCGCCGGTCGAGTGCATGTAGCGCAGGATCGCGCCGTGGGGCGTATCGCCGGTGCGCACGTCGCGCATCAGCCCTTCTACCGACGCGAAGGCGCCCTCGGCGGTCGGGTTGTAGCTCATGGTCAGCCACACGCCGGTGAGCAGTTGGTTGACCAGCACCAGTAGAGCCAGGGAGCCGAAGAAGTACAGGAAGTTGAAGTTCTTCGGCGCGTAGTACTTGGCGAGATGGTCGTTCCACATCTTGGTAGCGGGGAAGCGCGCATCCACCCAGTCCATGAATTTACTCATCATGCTTGCTCCTGATCCACGCCGATGATGATCACGTCAGCCGACTCGTAGCGGTGCGGCGGCACCGGCAGGTTCAGCGGTGCCGGTTGCGACTTGTAGACGCGGCCCGCCAGGTCGTAGCGCGAACCGTGGCAAGGGCAGAAGTAACCGCCCACCCAGTTTTCGCCCAGGTCCGCTGGGGCCACTTCGGGGCGGAACGACGGTGCGCAGCCCAGGTGAGTGCACAGCCCGACCAGCAGGAGGATTTCCGGTTTGATCGAGCGCGTCTTCGGGTCGACGTAACCCGGCTGCACCGAATGCTGGGAATCGGCATCGGCCAACTGCCCTTCGATCTTCGTGAGGTTGCTGAGGATCGTCTCGGTGCGCCGCATGATGAACACCGGCTGGCCCCGCCACTCGGCCACCATCTGCTGGCCCGGCTCGATCTTGGCGACGTTCACCTTGACCGGAGCGCCAGCGGCCTTGGCCTTGGCGCTCGGGTACCACGACCCCACAAACGGAATTGCAGCCCCCACCGCCCCGGCGGCCCCAACCACCGAAGTGGCTGCCACCAGAAAGCGACGCCGGCCCGCATTCACGCCGTCATTGCTCATTCAGTCGTCTCCCATCGGCTTTCCGGCCTGTTGTTCAGGCCTCTAATTAGTACGTGTTGGTCAGCGCGCAGCAGCGGCCGGATGATCATCCCGGCATCGAGCGCACGGCGCTCGACCAACCTTTGCAGAGGCCTCGCGCCCGAGCGCATCCATTCGACGCTCATCAAGGACTTTAATCCACGGCCTCAGCCGGACGGCCCGTGCAGATCTGGCTGCGGCCTCGGCGTGAAGAAGGTGGAAAGTCGTGGTGGTCGTGCGTCCAGATCAGCTCTGCTGCAATCCGGCGCGAGATTCGCACAGGCCGATGGGGCGACTCATGACGCGCATCAACGAAGCGGTGAGTAGGCCGTATACGCCCACGCTCGGGCAGAGCAGGCAGGAAATGGCGTGGCCGAGGAGACGACAGGACGAGCCGGAGCCGTACCTGAAAGGATGCGCCAGGCTTTCCCGAGCGCAAATGAAAAACGCCCAGCTCCGTGAGGAAACTGGGCGTTTTCGAGTACCGTCGCGAATTAACGCTTGGAGTACTGAGGACGCTTACGTGCTTTACGCAGACCGACTTTCTTACGCTCGACTTCACGAGCATCGCGGGTCACGTAGCCTGCTTTACGCAGAGCCGGACGCAGAGTCTCGTCGTAGTCCATCAGAGCGCGGGTGATGCCGTGGCGGATCGCACCAGCTTGACCGCTCACACCACCGCCGATGACGGTAACGTAGATGTCGAACTTCTCGACAGTCTCGGTCAGCTCCAGCGGCTGGCGAACTACCATGCGGGCAGTTTCACGACCGAAGAAGGTGTCCAGGGTGCGGTTGTTGATGGAGATCTTGCCAGTGCCCGGACGCAGGAAAACGCGTGCGGTTGCAGTCTTGCGACGGCCAGTGCCGTAATTTTGAGTCGCCGACATAATGAACTATTCCGTTAAATCTTCAGTTCTTGAGGCTGCTGAGCAGTGTGAGGGTGAGCAGCGCCCGCATACACTTTCAGCTTACGGTACATGTCGCGGCCCAGCGGGTTCTTCGGCAGCATGCCTTTAACCGCGGTCTCGATCACGCGCTCAGGGGCCTTGGCGATCAGCTTCTCGAAGTTGATCGACTTGATGCCGCCCGGGAAACCGGAGTGGGAGTAGTACATTTTGTCGCTGGTTTTAGCGCCAGTTACACGTACCTGCTCGGCGTTGATGACGACGATGTAGTCGCCGGTGTCAACGTGAGGGGTGTACTCAGGCTTGTGCTTGCCACGCAGACGGCTCGCGATTTCTGTAGCCAGACGACCCAGGGTCTGACCAGCAGCGTCAACGACGAACCAGTCGCGTTTTACTGTTTCCGGTTTAGCGGTAAAAGTTTTCATTCTTTATAGCCTCAGGGGCCGCCCAGCAAAAATAGACGGCGGATCTTACTGAATAGTGCGTACTTTGACAAGTCAAAGGCAGCCGGATGCGGGCGCTATTCGGGGGCTCGGGTCAGCGCGTCCGCGTACGGCAAGATTCTTCGGCAGGCGGCGCATCACTTCCACCGCAGAAAGAGGAGGCGGATTATCCTGATTGCGAAAAAAATTTCAACCTGCTTGTATGGCCCTTTTGTCAGAGGACGCTCCAATGGAATACCGCCAGCTCGGCCGAACCGATCTCAACGTCAGCGCCCTGTGCCTGGGCACCATGACCTGGGGCGAACAGAACGATGCCACCGAGGCGTTCGCCCAGATCGAGCGCGCCAAGGCCTACGGCATCAACTTCATCGACACCGCCGAGATGTACCCGGTGCCGCCGCGCGCCGAGACCTACAGCAAGACCGAACAGATCATCGGCGAATACTTCAAGCAGCGCGGTGACCGCGCCGACTGGATCCTGGCCAGCAAGGTCGCCGGCCCCGGCAACGGCATCACCCACATTCGCGACGGCCAGCTCAAGCACAACCGCCAGCACATCGTCGCCGCCCTGGATGCCAGCCTCAAGCGCCTGCAGACCGACTGGATCGACCTCTACCAGCTGCACTGGCCGGAGCGCCCGACCAACTTCTTCGGCCAGCTCGGCTACCAGCATCAGGAAAGCGACTCCACGCCCATCGAGGAAATCCTCGAAGCGCTAGACGAACAGGTCAAGGCCGGCAAGATCCGCCACATCGGCCTGTCCAACGAAACGCCGTGGGGCACCATGAAGTTCCTGCAACTGGCCGAAGCCCGCGGTATGTCCCGCGTGGTGTCGGTGCAGAACCCCTACAACCTGCTCAACCGCAGCTACGAAGTGGGCATGGCCGAAGTATCGATCCGTGAGCAATGCGGCCTGCTGGCCTACTCACCCATGGCCTTCGGCATGCTCTCGGGCAAGTACGAGAACGGCGCCCGCCCGGCGAACGCGCGCCTGAGCCTGTTCGAGCGTTTCCAGCGCTACAACGCCCCGGAAACCGTGGCCGCCTGCTCGCGCTACGTGGCCCTGGCCCGCGAACATGGCCTCGACCCGGCGCAAATGGCCCTGGCGTTCGTGACGAGCCGACCGTTCGTGACCAGCAATATCATCGGCGCCACTTCGCTGCAGCAACTGGAGGCCAACCTGACCAGCAGCGAGCTGAAGCTCGGCGATGAGGTGCTCAAAGGCATCGAGGCGATTCACAAGGCGCAGCCAAATCCGGCGCCATAAATCAGTCCCTTGCGGGGCGATGTGCCTTCAGGAATATCGCCCCGCATTCGTAGCCTGCGGTTGAGCGAAGCGATACCCAGGTCGGTCTTGCCGGCGATGGTAATCCCGGCATTGCCCCGGGTATCGCTGCGCTCAACGCCGGGCTACGTTGTGTGAGTTCTTTCAGCCGGTAGGCTGGGGCTAGCCCGGCCTCTTCCTCAAACCACACAAGCTGCCCAGGCGGTAGTCGCAGGATGGTCGAAAGCCCATCACATCCCTGCACCAAGCGGCCTAGAGGAGCTTGGGGCCCTTCATGTCGCGCCGCGAAGCCAGCCGATCCGCCAGCCGAGTCGGCTCCGGCAGCCGATAGCCCCGATCCCAACTCAGCACCAATTCCGCCGCCTTGTGCATGCTCACGCGGTTCCCCGGCGAGACGATCAGCGGCCGTACCTTGCGCTTGCTGCGCAGCACCCAGCCGATCTGCCGGTTCTGGCGGTCGAGCAACTCCACCTTGTCACCGCGTTCCTCGCCCAGCTCGCAGTGATGGCCGGTGAGGATCTTCTTCGCCACACCGATGGTCGGCCGGCCAGTGACCACGCCCAGGTGCGCGGCGATCCCCAGGCCGCGCGGATGGGCGATGCCGTGGCCGTCGACGACGATCAGGTCCGGCTCCTGGGGTAGGCCTGCCAGCGCCGACAACAGGGCCGGCAGCTCGCGAAACGACAACAACCCCGGCACGTACGGCATGCTGGTGGGGATGCGCGCCACGCATTCGGCGACCGGTTGCAGGGTCTCGGCATCCAGCTGGATGGCGGCGGCGCGGGTGATCTCGCCGCCCTCCTCGAAGCCGACATCCACCCCGGCCAGCAGGCGCAATGGTGGAAAGTCGTCCTCCAGGCGCACCTGTTCGGCCAATTCCTTCTGCAGGATCCTCGCGGCGGCGGGCGTGCCGTCCCATTCGGCGAAGGGCGACGCGGCCAACTCGGCAAAACTCAGCATGACAACTCCCTCCAGCACAGCGTTGCGAGACCGGGCTGGACTCAGCCCGGATAAAAGAAGACGATTCAGCCGGAACCTGACGGCTTTACCCTCAGGCCGATAATCACTCGAACAAGAACAACAGCCATGCCCAGCCTGTCCCCGCTCACCCGCGTGAGCATCCTCGCCACGCCCGGCGTATTCGCTTCGACCCTCATGCAGGCCAGAGATTTCTTTCATATGGCCGGCCTGCGCCATGGCAAGCAGCAGGGCCTCGGCCTGGTGCCGACCTTCGAGGTGCGCCTGGTCAGCCCGGACGGCCTGCCCGTCACCAGTTTCAGCGGCGTGCAGCTACCGGTCGACGGCGCGCTCGACAG
>CBIFVM010000020.1:0-79327 GCA_966186235.1 uncultured Pseudomonas sp. | reverse complement strand
TCCGACCGCTCGGTTCGTAGCCGAGTACTCTATCCAGCTGAGCTATGAGTCCGTTGGTGTTTTTATACCAGATCACCTCTGGTTGTTTGCCAGCCCGGTAAAACCCGGCTTGCCAAATAATGGCGGAGAAGGGGGGATTCGAACCCCCGACACCCTTTTGAGGTGTACTCCCTTAGCAGGGGAGCGCCTTCGGCCACTCGGCCACCTCTCCGCAACACGGGGCGCATGATAAACATGTTTTCCCCGTTTGCAAACCAAAATTTTGAGAAAAATTAATGGTTTGGTTCTTCGCCCTTCTCTTTCTGGATGCGCTGGTAGATCTCTTCGCGGTGAACGGCGACTTCCTTCGGCGCATTGACGCCAATCCGCACCTGATTACCTTTAACACCCAATACGGTGACGGTGACTTCGTCACCCACCATCAGGGTCTCTCCGACCCGGCGAGTCAGAATCAGCATTCCTTTCTCCTTACGGATTCAATTTCGGACAACAAATCTGCAAACGTGAAAAGCGTCGGCTGAACGCAACATCATCCAGCCAGCACCCAAGTATTGACCAGTACAGACGGAAGGAAAGTTCCACCAACACCAACCAAAACAACAAAAGGCGCGGTTGACCGCGCCTTTTGCGTGATACCTCAGTCGCCCTGTCGGGCTGGGGCATCGAGTTCGAACGCAGTGTGCAGGGCACGCACCGCCAATTCCAGATATTTCTCTTCGATGACCACCGAGACCTTGATCTCGGACGTGGAGATCATCTGAATATTGATGTTCTCCTTGGCCAGCGCTTCGAACATCCGGCTGGCCACGCCTGCGTGGGAACGCATCCCCACGCCAACGATGGACACCTTGGCGATGTTAACGTCTCCGACCACTTCGCGAGCACCGAGTTCGCGAGCCGTGGCTTCGAGCACCTGCTGCGCGTTCTGGTAATCGTTGCGGTGTACGGTGAAGGTGAAATCGGTGGTGTTATCGTGCGCGACATTCTGCACGATCATGTCCACTTCGATGTTGGCAGAGCTGATCGGGCCGAGAATCTTGAACGCAACGCCCGGCAGGTCAGGCACGCCACGGATGGTCAGCTTGGCTTCGTCGCGATTGAAGGCGATGCCGGAGATGATCGGCTGTTCCATGGATTCCTCTTCATCAAGGGTAATGAGGGTGCCCGGACCCTCCTGGAAGCTGTGCAGAACGCGCAGCGGGACGTTGTACTTGCCGGCGAACTCCACCGAGCGGATTTGCAACACTTTCGAACCGAGGCTGGCCATTTCCAGCATCTCTTCGAAGGTGATCTTCTCCAGGCGCTGAGCCTTGGGCACCACACGCGGATCGGTGGTGTAAACGCCATCGACGTCGGTGTAGATCTGGCATTCGTCGGCCTTCAATGCCGCTGCCAGGGCAACGCCGGTGGTGTCGGAACCGCCGCGGCCGAGGGTGGTGATGTTGCCCTGCTCGTCCACGCCCTGAAAGCCGGCGACGACCACCACGCGACCGGCCTTGAGGTCGGCGCGAATATTGGTGTCGTCGATGCTCAGAATACGTGCCTTGGTGTGTGCGCTGTCGGTCAGGATGCGCACCTGGCTGCCGGTGTAGGACACCGCCGGCACGCCACGTTTGATCAGCGCCATGGCCAGCAGCGCGATGGTCACCTGCTCACCGGTGGAGACCATGACGTCGAGTTCACGCGCGATCGGCTGGTCATCGCTGATCTGCTTGGCCAGGTCGATGAGGCGATTGGTCTCGCCGCTCATCGCCGATACCACGACGACGATATCGTCGCCCTTCTCGCGGAATTTCTTCACCTTTTCGGCGACCTGTGCGATTCGCTCGACGGTGCCGACGGAGGTACCGCCGAATTTCTGTACGATCAAAGCCATTTCAAAGCTGCCTCAGCCCGTGAAGGGCGCCCATTAAACAGACAACACCACCGCACACCACCGCGCCGTTCGCCGGGCATGGCGGGCGACGCGGTCACGCTTGAGTTACGGGCCTCAGAGGCCCTGCTCGACGAACGGGCCGACCAGCGCCAGGGCGCCATCGAGCGCGGCCACATCGACCCCGCCACCCTGCGCCATGTCCGGACGACCACCGCCCTTGCCACCTACGGCTGCAGCGGCCTGTTTCATCAGGTCGCCAGCCTTCAGCTTGGCGGTCAGGTCCTGGGTCACGCCAGCCACCAGCACGACCTTGTCGTCCTGCAAGCCGCCGAGCAGGATCACCGCACTGCCGAGCTTGTTCTTCAGTTGATCGACCAGCGCCAGCAGGCCTTTGCCGTCCAGGCCATCGATGCGCGCGCTGAGCGTTTTCACGCCCTTGACGTCCACGGCCGAGCCGGCCAGGTCACTGCCCGCCGCGCTGGCGGCCTTGGCCTTGAGCTGCTCCAGCTCCTTTTCCAGCTGACGGTTGCGATCGATCACCGCAGCGAGCTTGTCGAGCAGGTTGTCGCGGCTACCCTTGACCAGGCTCGCGGCCTCTTTCAATTGTTCCTCGGCACCGTTCAGGTAGGCGAATGCCGCTGCGCCGGTGACCGCTTCTATACGGCGCACGCCGGCCGCCACACCGCCTTCGCTGACGATCTTGAACACGCCGATGTCGCCGGTGCGGTTGGCGTGGATGCCGCCGCACAGCTCGACCGAGAAACCGTCGCCCATGGTCAGCACGCGCACGCTGTCGCCGTACTTCTCGCCGAACAGCGCCATGGCGCCCTTGGCCTTGGCGCTTTCGATGTCCATTTCCTCGGTCTGCACCGGGGTGTTGCGCCGCACTTCGCGGTTGACGATCTCTTCCAGCTTCTTGAGCTGCTCGGGCTTGATCGCCTCGAAGTGGCTGAAGTCGAAACGCAGGCGCTGGCTGTCGACCAGCGAGCCTTTCTGCTGCACGTGCTCGCCGAGTACCTGGCGCAGCGCGGCGTGCAGCAGGTGCGTAGCGGAGTGATTGAGGCCGGTGGCGGTGCGCACCGAGGCATCCACCTCGGCGTTGATGGTGGCGCCGACGCTCAGGCTGCCCTTGCTGACCACTCCATGATGCAGCCACGCGCCGCCCACCTTGGTGGTGTCGCGCACGTCGAAGCGCACGCCCGGGCCTTCGAGGAAGCCGCAGTCACCGATCTGGCCACCGGACTCGGCGTAGAACGGCGTCTGGTCGAGCACCACCACGCCCTCCTCGCCTTCGTTCAGGGTATCGACGGGCTGGCCATCGCGCAGCAGCACCAGCAGCTCGCCACTGGCGACGGTGGCGCTGTAGCCGAGGAAGCGGGTGTCCTTGTCGACCTTGACCACGCTGTTGTAGTCCATGCCGAACGAGCTAGCGGAGCGGGCGCGCACGCGCTGGGCTTCCATCTCACGCTCGAAGCCGGCCTCGTCGAGGGTCAGCTCGCGCTCACGGGCGATGTCGCCGGTCAGGTCCATCGGGAAGCCGTAGGTGTCATACAGCTTGAAGATCACTTCGCCGGGGATGACCGAGCCCTGCAGCTCGGCCAGATCCTGCTCGAGGATCTTCAGGCCCTGCTCCAGAGTCTTGGCGAACTGCTCTTCTTCGGTTTTCAGCACGCGCTCGATGTGCGCCTGCTGCTGTTTCAGTTCGGGGAAGGCTTCGCCCATCTCGCTGGCCAGGGCCGCGACGATCTTGTGGAAGAAGCTGCCCTTGGCACCCAGCTTGTTGCCGTGGCGACAGGCGCGACGAATGATGCGGCGCAGCACGTAGCCGCGGCCCTCGTTGGATGGCGTAACGCCGTCGGCGATCAGGAAGCTGCAGGAACGGATGTGATCCGCCACCACTTTCAGCGAGGCATCACCGTTGTTGGCGCAGCCGATGGCCTGGGCGCTGGCAGCCAGCAGGCTCTGGAACAGGTCGATCTCGTAGTTGGAGTTGACGTGCTGCAGCACGGCGCTGATGCGCTCCAGGCCCATGCCGGTGTCCACGCTCGGCGCCGGCAGCGGGTGCAGCACGCCGTCCGCGGTCCGGTTGAACTGCATGAACACGTTGTTCCAGATCTCGATGTAACGGTCGCCATCTTCTTCCGGGCTGCCGGGCGGGCCGCCCCAGATGTGCTCGCCATGGTCGAAGAAGATTTCGGTGCACGGGCCGCATGGGCCGGTATCGCCCATGGTCCAGAAGTTGTCGGACGCGTACGGCGCGCCCTTGTTGTCGCCGATGCGGATCATCCGCTCGGCCGGCACCCCGACTTCCTTGTTCCAGATGTCGTAGGCCTCGTCATCGGTGGCGTACACCGTGACCCAGAGCTTGTCCTTGGGCAGTTTCAGCCACTTGTCGCCGGTCAAAAATTCCCAGGCGAAGTGAATGGCATCTCGCTTGAAATAGTCGCCAAAGCTGAAGTTGCCGAGCATTTCGAAGAAGGTGTGGTGACGCGCGGTATAACCGACGTTTTCCAGGTCGTTGTGCTTGCCACCGGCGCGTACGCACTTCTGGCTGGTGGCGGCGCGAGTGTAGGCGCGCTTTTCTAGGCCCAGGAAGCAGTCCTTGAACTGGTTCATGCCGGCGTTGGTGAACAGCAACGTGGGGTCGTTGTTCGGAATCAGGGAGCTGGAAGCGACACGGGTGTGCCCCTTCTCTTCGAAGAAGCTCAGGAAAGCTTCACGGATTTCTGCGCTTTTCATTGGCAATTTCCAGGAAAACAGGCGGCCACGGCAGAGCCGGCAAAAGCCCGCATTATATCGGGCTTGTCCGCGGCGGCTAGGGCATGGGCTGAATTATTTGCAGGCGGCGCGATGGCCGGAAAACACTGGGCCGCAGCGGCCAGGCCACTGCGTGGTACTGCACGCTGGCCATCTCAGGCGCGGAAGGCGGCGAAGGCTTCGATCACCTGAGCCATGGCGCCGGCATCGACATCCAGGTGGGTGACCATGCGCAGCCGCGGGGCGGCGCTCAGGCGAATGCCGCGCTCGGCGCAGAAGGCCTTCAGGGCCGCGGCACGCTCGCCGATCTGCACGTAGACCATGTTGGTCTGCACCGGCTCGACCGAATAGCCCAGCTCGCGCAGGCCGGCCGCCAGGGAATCGGCATTGGCGTGATCCTCGACCAGGCGCGCGACCTGATGATCCAGCGCGTACAGCCCGGCCGCCGCCAGCACGCCAGCCTGGCGCATGCCGCCGCCGACCATCTTGCGCAGGCGACGAGCCTTGGCGATCAACGCCTCGCTACCGCACAGCACCGAGCCGACTGGCGCACCCAGGCCCTTGGACAGGCATACGGACACCGAATCGAAATGACGGGTGATTTCCCGCGCGTCGACACCCTGCCTGACTGCCGCATTGAACAGCCGCGCGCCATCGAGGTGCAGCGCCAGGCCCTTGTCATGCGTGAAGGCACGGGCGGCCGCCAGGTACTCCAGCGGCAGTACCTTGCCCTGCATGGTGTTTTCCAGGGCCAGCAGGCGGGTGCGGGCGAAGTGGAAGTCGTCCTGCTTGATCGCCGCTTCGACCCGGTCAAGATCCAGGGAGCCATCGAGCTCCATGTCCAGCGGCTGGGGCTGGATCGAGCCGAGCACCGCCGCACCGCCACCTTCGTATTTGTAGGTGTGCGCCTGCTGGCCGACGATGTATTCGTCGCCCCGCTCGCAGTGGGCCATCAGGCCAAGCAGGTTGCTCATGGTGCCGGTGGGCACGAACAGCGCCGCGGCGAAGCCGAGATCCCGCGCCAGGCTCTGTTCCAGCCGGTTGACGGTGGGGTCTTCGCCGTACACGTCATCGCCCAGTTCGGCGGCCAGCATCGCTTCGCGCATGCCGGCGGTGGGTTGGGTCACGGTGTCGCTACGCAGATCGATGATTCGCATGGGCACTCCTGTGCAAGTAAACAACGTGGGCTGGCAGCGCCGCCAAGAACCTGATCACGATCTCGATGTGCATGAACCGGCAGTCATAAAGCAGGAGCGGGCATCGTTGCTTTACCTGTGGGAGCGGGCCATACCCGCAAAATCACGGGCATGGCCCGTTCCCACAAGTAGCTGCCAGCCGCTACCGCCACTTAGCTGCCAAAATCGACGAGCCTGGGCTGCAAAATCATGAACAGATTCTAAACGGTCACTCCAGTGAAGAGTCGGCAGCGGGCACCAGCAGGATGCCGGCACGCTGACCATTATGGACTTTAGGATTGGGGAAAATGATCCGTGCGCCCTGCTCTTCCACCACCCAGCGGCTGTTGGCCAGGTCTTCAGCGAGTAGATAGCCGGGCTCCAGCTCGGTGAAATTTTCCACGTCGGCAGGCAAGTGCAGAACGAAGGCATCGCTGTGCTTGATCAGCTCGCGGGAGAAGGCGAACAGCTTGAGGTGCTCGACGGCGCGCTCTTCGATCGGCGGCTCGTTGCCTTCGATCAGCGCCTGCAGACGCAACTCGAGGCGATCCAGATTGACCAGCTCGTTGTGGCCGAACGGCCTGGCCTTGCCCAGCTCGAGGGTGAAGGCTTGGGCGCCCAGCTCGGCGTAAGTGTAGGCACTGAAGGTGGTCGAGGGCTTGCTTTGCAGCAGCACCGCATCGATACCGGCAGCCTGCAGCCGCGCGCACTCGCGGCGCGACTGGCGACGCCCCTCGGCCCAGGGGTAAAGGGCGAACTGCTCGATACGCGAGGCGCGGATCGCCGTGTGCAAGTCGTAATGCAGGCGTTCGCGGCCGGAGTCGATGAAGAATGACGACGCCAGGTGTTCCAGTTCACAGGCGCGCATCGCCTCGCCGCCACTGCTCAGCTCATGACGACCGCTGAACAGGCGGTTGATGTCCTGCTCGACGAAACGCTCGCCACGGCGCATCGCTGCCGGGTTGCCGAACAGCAGCAGCACGCGGGCGCGCGGCTGCAACTCGCTGCGCGCGATGCGCCGCAGCAAGCGGTCGAGCAACTCGATCGGCGCGGTCTCGTTGCCGTGGATGCCTGCGGACAGCAACAGGTCCATGCCGTTGTCGCGCCCGCAAGCCGGGGTGATTTCGAGGGCGCCCTCGGCCAGCCAGCGCAAGCGCGTGCCCTGCGGCGTCAACTGGATCTTCGAAGCCGGCTCATGGCCGGTCAGGGTCAGTTCGAGCAGTTTGCCGAGGGCGAGCATGGGCGTACCTCAGTGATTGCAGTCCGGGCCGTGGACGTGGTCGTCATCGACGCCATCATCGGCCGGCTCCATTTCCAGTTCCAGGCTGACCAGGTTGGTGGCCAACGGGCGCAGCAGCAGGTTGGCGTACTCGGTGTCACCTTCGGCCACATCCACGCCGATCATCAGCTGGCCGTTGCCGACCTGCTGAATCCACACTTCCTTGCCCTGCCACATTACGGCAAAACGGGTGCACGAGGTTTCCAGCTGGGTGCCGTCGGCGTCTTCGAGGATCAGTTGCAGGGCGTCGCTCATGGTTACTCCAGTAAGTTGGCGGCTCGCAGTGAGCCGCTTCAGATGAGTTGAAAGGGGTACACGGCGCCAAGATCGAGGATTTGCGTCAGCTCATCCAGCGCCGTGCGGCATTCGTCGAGCAGCTGCGGGTCGGCCAGGTCACGCTCGCTCAGGCGATCACGGTAGTGGCGGTCGACCCATTGCAGCAGCCGCTCGTAAAGTTGCGGCGTCAGCATCACGCCTGGGTTCATCGCCGCCAGCTCCTCTGCCTGCAAGGCCACACGCAAGCGCAGGCACGCGGGACCGCCGCCGTTCTGCATACTCTGCTTGAGGTCGAAGGCACGCACTTCGGCAATCGGCCCATTGCTGCCCAGAAGGGTCTGCAGGTAGGCCCAGACCCGTGGATTGCTTCGGCATTCCTCCGGCACCACCAGCAGCATACGCCCGTCGGCGCGGCTCAACAGCTGACTGTTGAACAGATAGGAGCGCACCGCATCCTCGACACCCAGCACGCGGCGCGGCACACACACCGTTTGCAACTGCCCACCGAGGCGCGCCAGCTTGTCGCCAAGTTCTCCGACCACCCGCTCGCTGTCAAGAAAGGCGTCCTCGTGATGGAACAGCACCTGGCCGTTGCCCACCGCGATCACGTCATTATGGAACACGCCCTGATCGACCACCGCCGGGTTCTGCTGGGCGAATACCACGGCGTCATCAGCGAGGCCGTGCAGCCGGGCCACGGCCTGGGAGGCTTCCAGAGTCTGGCGCGCCGGGTAGCGCTGCGGCGCCGGCAAGCGCAGGTCGAAGGCACTGCGGCCGAACACGAAGAACTCCACGCCCCCCTCGCCGTAGTCGCGGCAGAAGCGGGTGTGGTTGGCCGCGCCCTCGTCACCGAACTGGCTGACGGCGGGCAAAGCGCCGTGATGCGCGAAATGGCGCTCGTCGGCGAACATCGCCGCCAGCACTCGGCTGGTGGTGGGGTGTTCGATGGAACGGTGAAACTTGCAGTTGAGGTTGGCCGCGGTGAAATGCACGCGCCCGTCGGCGGTATCGGCGCTGGGGCTAACGGTCGCCGCATTGGCCGTCCACATGCTCGACGCCGAGCAGCTGGCAACCAGCAGCGGCATGGCCTCGCGCGCAGCCTTCTCGATCACCTGGGCATCGCTGCCAGTGAAGCCACAGGCACGCAGCGCCTGCACATCGGGGCGCTCCTGGGGCGCGAGCACCGCCTGGGCGTAGCCCATGTCCATCAGCGCCTTCATTTTCGCCAGGCCCTGGCGCGCCGCTTCCCGCGGATTGGAGGCGACCTGACAGTTGTTCTGCGAGGCCACGTTGCCATACGACAACCCGCCGTAGTTGTGGGTCGGGCCGACCAGGCCGTCGATGTTCAGCTCGCAGGAGGTGAGTCGACTCATAGGCTGACTCCTGGCGCCAGGCTGTCGGGCAACGCCAGTTGCTCGCTCTCCAGCGAGGCGACCGGGTAGGCGCAGTAATCCGCCGCGTAATAGGCGCTGGGGCGGTGGTTGCCCGATGCGCCGATGCCACCGAATGGCGCGCTGCTGGCGGCGCCGGTCAGCGGCTTGTTCCAGTTGACGATGCCGGCTCGGCTGCGCAGCCAGAACTGCTCGTAACGCTCACGCGAATCGGACAGCAGCCCGGCCGCGAGCCCAAAACGGGTGGCATTGGCCTCGACGATGGCGTCGTCGAACTCGGCATAGCGAATCACTTGCAGCAAGGGCCCGAACACTTCTTCGTCAGCGCGCGGCTGCACGGCCGTGATATCGATAATGCCGGGCGTCAGCAGCGCCGCGCCGTCGAGCGGCTGGCTCATGTCCAGCAGGGGCCGCGCGCCCCTGTCGATCAGCCGCTCCTGCACCTTGAGCAGGTGCTGGGCGGCGTCCAGGGAAATCACCGCGCCCATGAACGGCGCCGGCTCGGCATCGAAGGCGCCGACCTTGAGGCTGGCGGCCACGCTGACCAGCCGCGCCAGCAGCGCGTCGCCCCATTCGCCTTCGGGCACCAGCAAGTGGCGGGCGCAGGTGCAGCGCTGACCGGCAGAGATGAACGCGGACTGGACGATGCAATACACCGCCGCATCGACATCGACAGGTTTGTCGACGATCAGCGCATTGTTGCCACCCATCTCCAGGGCCAGGATGGTTTCCGGGTGGCCGCCGAACTGCGCGTGCAACTGGTTGCCGGTGCGGCTGGAGCCAGTGAAGAACAAGCCATCGATACCCGGATGAGCCGCCAGTGCCGCGCCGGTTTCCCGCGCGCCCTGCACCAGGTTCAGCACGCCAGCCGGCAGGCCGGCCTCGATCCAGCAGTTGAGCGTCAGCTCGGCGACCTTCGGGGTCTGCTCGCTGGGTTTGAACACCACGGTATTGCCGGCCAACAGTGCAGGCACGATATGCCCGTTGGGCAGATGACCGGGAAAGTTGTACGGGCCGAACACGGCGACCACGCCATGGGGCTTGTGGCGCAACACGCTGCCCTGGGCACCGCTGCGCTGGCCGGTGCGCTCGGCATGGCTCTGGATGGAGATGGCCACCTTGCCGATCATGCTGGCGACTTCAGTGGTCGCTTCCCACAGCGGCTTGCCGGTTTCTTCACCGATGGTGCGGGCGAGTTCGTCCTGCCGGACTTTCAATACGGCGGCGAAGCGCTCGAGCAGCGCGATGCGTTCGCTCAGTGGCGCCGCCGCCCATTCGGCGAAGGCTTCGCGGGCCGCCTGCACGGCCGCCTCGACCTGGGCCCCATCGGCTTCGCGGCCCACCCAGAGCACCTGCTGGCTGACCGGGTTGAGGGACTCCAGGGTGCTGCCCTGTCCTATCTGCCAGAGACCTGCAATGTAATGCGTGCTCATGGTCTATCACTCCAGGCTTCACGGTTGCACAGGCCAGCGCTGACCTGCTACCTGTCACGGCTGTCGCTCTATGGCGACATTGCCGGTCGGGGCGGCGCGCCGCCCCGGGTCACATCAGAAACGGTGGTTCAGGCCTTTACCGCCAGGGGCACTGCGCGCACCTGATCGCCGACATTCAGGCGCAGGCGCCGGGCGGTCAGCGGGTCGACGACCAGCGTCCCGGCGGCCATCCGCGCCCGGGCTGCGGTAATGCGGCAATCGGCGTGCTTGCGGTTGTGCACCAGGTAAACCGGGGCATCGTCACCCGGCGTGCCGATGGCCAGCACCAGCAGCTGGCTGTCGCGAATCGCACGGATCTTCGTGGTCTCTGCCTCGATGGCCGGGCCGGCGTCGAAGATATCGACATAGCCCTGGTAGCTGAAGCCCTCGGACTTGAGCATCGCCAGCGCCGGTTCGGTATCCGGGTGCACCCGCCCGATCACCTCGCGGGCGGCTTCGGACAGGAAGCAGGTATAAAGCGGAAAGCGCGGCATCAGCTCGGCGATGAACGCCTTGTTACCGACGCCGGTGAGGTAGTCCGCCTGGGAGAACTCCATGCGGAAGAAGTGCCGGCCAAGGCACTCCCAGAACGGCGAACGGCCCTGCTCGTCGGACACGCCGCGCATCTCGGCGATGATCTTCTCGCCGAAGCGTTCGCGAAACTCGGCGATGAACAGCAACCGCGCTTTGGACAGCAAGCGCCCGTTCAGGCCGGTGCGGTGGTCGGCATGCAGGAACAGCGAGCACAACTCGGAATGGCCGGTCAGGTCGTTGGCCAGGAACAGCGTCGGCACCTGACGGTGGATGCCCAGTTCCTGGGACGCACAGACGGTCAGGCCGACCCGGTAGTTGTACCAGGACTCGCGCAAGCCGACGCCGCCGGCAATGGCGGAAATGCCCAGCACGCGGCCGTCATCGTCCTCGAGCACGAACATGTAGTCGCAATCGCCGCGCTCGGCTTCGCCGCTGAAGGTCTTCTCGGCACGCCCGACCCGGTAGGCCAGGCGCGCTTCGTTGGCCGGCAGGGTGGTCAGGCCCGTGCCGGTGCTGCGCGCCAGGTCGATCAGTGCCGGCAGGTCACCGGCCCGTACGGAGCGAACGATCATGCTGCCTCCGGAAAATCGCGAGCCAGACGGGTGGCGCTCATGGTTGGAAAACTCATACCGCCACCAGCCTTACCTGGCCGCCTTCGGCGACGCCGAGGATCTGCGCGGTCTGCGGATCGAGCACCGCGGGCTGGCCAGGCGCCCACTCCAGCTGCGCGACGACCGCACGAAACCCCTGCAATTGCTCGTTGCTGACCAAGTAAGCCTGGCCGCCCTCACCCGTCTCGCCGAACACCACCGGCACCATCGCGCTCTGGGCGATGGAGCGAATGCCGGAGGTGCGCGCATGCAGGGTCGGGCCGCCGTCGAATATGTCGATGTAGTGGTCGGTTTCAAAGCCGTCGCGCATCAGGATGTCGAACGACACCTGGGCACGCGGGTGCACCAGGCCCATGGACTCCTGAGCGGCATCGGGCAGCAGCGGCACGTAGATCGGGTAATGGGGCATCAGCTCGGCCAGGTAGGCGCGGCTGCGCAGCCCGCACAGGCGCTCGGCCTCGCCGTAGCTCATGCCGAAGAAATGCCGCCCGACCGCGTCCCAGAACGGCGATTCACCGGCGTCGTCGCTCTCGCCGACGATCTCCACCACCATGGCGTCGGCGAAGCGCTCCGGATGGCAGGCGGCGAACAGCAGGCGCGCACGTGAATTGAGCTCGGCCCAGACGCTGTCGACCAGCCCGCGCTCCACGTAGAAGCTGGTGAGCAGGCTGTTGCCGGTCAGGTCGTGACACAGCGACAGCACGTGGATCTTGTTGTGGATCTTCAGCTCGCGGGAGTTGTGAACGAAGGTCTCGTTGCGAAAGCTGTAGAACGGCTCGGAGTAGCCCGCCGAGGCGACGATGCCCGAGCAGCCAGAGAGGCGACCGGTTTCGCTGTCTTCGAGCACGAAGAAATAGCGCTCCTCGCCGTTGAAGCTGACTTCGGCGGCGAACGACGCTTCCGACGCGGCGATCTTGTCGCGCAGGCGCTCGGCGTTGTCGGGCAGCGAGGTGACGCCCACCGGGCTGTCCGCGGCCAGGCGCTGCACTTCGGCGAGGTCGGTCATTCGCGCGGGGCGCATAACCAGCATGGTTCACTCCTTCAGCAAGGCTGGGGCGTTGCAGCCCTGGCAGCGAGAATCATCGTCCGTGAGGCTGGCCGGCACGGGCCGACACAGCGAATTGAGCGGGCGGCGCCCAGCCGCCCGTAAGGGTCAAGCGCCGGCCAGCTTGGCCACGGCACGCTCGAAGCGATCCAGCCCCTCGTCGATGTCGGCATCCTCGATCACCAGGCTGGGCGCAAAACGCACCACGTCCGGGCCGGCCTGCAGGATCATCAGATTCTCGCCGGCTGCCGCATCGAAAAATTCACGCGCCTTACCTTTCCAGGCATCGGAGAGCACCGCGCCGATCAACAGGCCCATGCCGCGCACCCCGGAGAACACTCCGTAGCGCTCGCCGATCTGCAGCAGACGGGTCTTGAAGCGCTCATGCTTGGCCTTGACGCCCGCCAGTACCTCGGGCGTGTTGAGCACGTCGAGCAGCGCCTCGGCGACCGCGCAACCCAACGGGTTACCGCCATAGGTGGTGCCATGGGTGCCGACCGCCAGGTGGCTGGCCAGGGCTTCAGTGGTCAGCATCGCCGCGATGGGGAAACCGCCGCCCAGGCTCTTGGCGCTGGACAGCACGTCAGGTGTCACGCCGTAGTGCTGGTAGGCATACAGATGACCGGAACGGCCGACGCCACTCTGCACTTCGTCGAACACCAGCAGTGCATTGTGCTCGTCGCACAGCGCGCGAGCGCCTTGCAGGTAGGCCAGATCCGCCGGCAGCACGCCGCCCTCGCCCTGGATCGGCTCGATCACGACAGCGCAGGTCTTGTCGCTGATCGCCGCCTTGAGCGCTTCGAGGTCGTTGTACGGCACGTGGGTGATGCCCTGGATCTTCGGCCCGAAGCCATCGGAATACTTCGGCTGGCCACCGACGCTGACGGTGAACAGGGTACGGCCGTGGAAGCTGTTGGTCGCCGCGATGATCTCGTACTTGTCCGCACCGAAGCGGTCATGGGCCACACGGCGTGCCAGTTTGAACGCAGCTTCGTTGGCCTCGGCGCCGGAGTTGCAGAGGAACACCCGGTCGGCGAAGGTGGCGTCCACCAGCTTCCTGGCCAGGCGCAGCGCCGGCTCGTTGGTGAACACGTTGGAAACGTGCCACAACTTGCCGGCCTGCTCGGTCAGCGCCTTGACCAGCGCGGGGTGGGCATGGCCCAGGGCATTGACGGCGATGCCGCCGGAGAAGTCGATCAGCTCGCGACCACTCTGGTCCCAGACGCGCGAACCGGCGCCGCGAACCGGCACGAACGTAGCTGGCGCGTAGCTGGGCACCATCACCTGGTCGAAATCGGCGCGTTGCACCGGGTCGTGCTGAACGGACATCGGGACTCTCCTGACGAGACACGCAGGCCTGGCGGGCCTGCGATGCGAAAGATTGTAGGGGGTGCTAATGGGCGGGCATTGCCGGCATGCGACAACTTCTTACAGCGCCGTAGCTGGCCACAGCAGGGAAAAACCCCGTCCGTCGGCTCGCGAGGCGCAGTTTAAACGTTGCGGCTGCTCCGGCGCACGGGTCGACTAACATTTATCCGTAACCCCGTCGAAGGGCGATGGGGCCAGCATCGCGTTTTCTAAGCGCACGAGCAAAACAGGCTGCTGAAAAATATTTTCATTCGCGCAATGCAGCATATTGCCAGCCCCTGGAGCAACGGTGATATCATTTTGACCGCCATGTGCCGCCCCCTTTGTGAGTGGCATCGCACTGGCGGCCATCAAGGATCTGATGGCCTGACGCAGGTTCCCTCCAACGCTGTGCATCGACTCGTCCAGTCAAGGAAGCACGTGATGACCCCCAAAGAACAACAACTGACCGAACTGCTCACCCTCACCTCTCGCAGCATCACCCATATGACCGCCGCCATGACGGCCCTGTCTTTCGACCTGCTGCGCAGCGATGACAGCGGCGTTCGTTCGGCCGCTTCGAAGATGATCACCCGCCTCGGCGCGGTGAGCCGCGAGCTGGATCAGCAATGGGTGCTGATCAGCGAACTGACTGGCGTAGAAGCGCCTGCGCGCGTTGATACCATCGAGGAGGTGCAGCTGCATTCTGCCTAAGCCTCTCCCTTCCTGTCCGGGCCGACGCCACGGTTGGCCCGCACAACTCCTTTCCCGCCAATCTCAGGCACGCGCCGCCAGATATTCGCGCTGCAATACAGCCACCAGTTCCGCCGCAGGCATCGTCCGCGCCAGTGCCGCGCCCTGCCCCGCCCAATGGGCGGCGAATTCGGCGTTGCCGGCCTTGGCGGCAGCGGCGATCAGTTGCTTGCCGGCATCGTAGGCAATCCCGAACCCAGGCACCGCAGGGTGGCCGGGCGCCCCGACCTCAGCCATGAAACGATTGACGATGCCCCGCGCCGGGCGCCCGGAAATCGCCGTGGTGACCTGGGTGACCCGTGCCCGCTCACTGCCCAGCATGCGGCGATAGGCCTCGTTGGCGGCCGACTCGGGGCAAAGGATGAACGCGGTGCCCAATTGCGCAGCGCAGGCACCCAGGTTCATGGCGGCGGCGATCCCGGCGCCATCCATGATGCCGCCAGCGGCGATCACCGGGCGTGACAGGTGCTTGACCAACACCCGCACCAAAGCCAGCGTGCCGATGCCCTGATCGTGGGCCGGATCGAACACCCCGCGGTGGCCGCCGGCCTCGATGCCCTGAGCAACGATGATGTCGATGCCCGCATCCTGGGCCAGCAACCCTTCCTCCAGCGTGGTGGCCGACGCCAGCAGGGTGATGCCGGCGCTCTTCAGGGCATCGATGCGCGCCTGAGGCGGCAGCCCCAGATGAAAGCTGACGATGGGCGGGCGCTCCTCCAGCAGAACCTGCAGTTGCCCTTCGTCCTCTTGGAAACTGCAGTAGATATCCCGGATGGCCTCTGGCGCAGCCGTACCGAACTCGGCGAAGTAGGGCTGCAAGTGCGCCAACCACGCCTGTTCCCTGACCGCATCGGCGACGCTCAGGCGGTGGCAGAACACGTTGATGTTGAACGGTTTGCTCGTGGCGGCGCGGGTTTCCCTGATCATCTGCCGGCCGGCCTCGGCCTGCACCGCAGCAATGGAAATCGAGCCCAGCCCGCCCGCGTTGCTGACTGCCGCCGCCAGAACCGGTGTGGCGGTGCCCGCCATGGGTGCCTGAATGATCGGAAGGTCGATACCCAAAACGGCGCAGCTCATACGGCGATCCTCAACGAAAGGTGATCAGGGAGTCCGGAAGATAGCGCAACTGGCTTCACCTGGGCCATGAGGCGAATAGCCTGACACTGCGCGATGCAGCCCGTCAGCCGAGCGAGGGCATGTTCGGCATTGCCGGCAAGGGAATCAGCGCGCCCGGGTGCTGGATCACGGCGCCGGCCAGACGGTGAGCCCAACGTGCCGCCTCCTCCGGCTGGCCACCACACAGGCGAGCGGCCAGATAGGCCGCGCTGAACGAATCGCCAGCAGCGGTAGTGTCCACCACCTGCTCCACCGGCTCAGGCGCCACCTCAGCGCGACCATCAGCGCTTTGCAGCAGGCAACTGCTCGCACCGCGCTTGATCACCACCTCGCTGACGCCAAGGCTTGCGTAGTGGCTGAAGAGCTGCTGCGGCGTCGTGAAACCGAATACGGCGACGTCGTCCTCCCAGGTGACCAGCGCGATATCCACCAAGCCCAGCAGGGCCTTGTACTGTTTTCGCGCCTCGGCCGCGCTCGGCCACAGTCGTGCCCGGTAATTGTTGTCGAAGACGATGCGCGTACCGCGGCTGCGCGCCTGGCGCAGGGCTTCCAGCAGGCGCTGACGCCCTTCGGCGGTGAGGATGGCCAGGCTGATACCGCTGAGATACAGCGTGTGATAGTCGCCAAGAGCGGCCAGCAGCTGATCGGCGCCCGGCCCGTCGAAGCAGTAACGGGCCGCCGCTTCACCCCGCCAATACAGAAAACTCCGCTCGCCCTGGGCGTCGGTCTGGATCATATACAGGCCCGGAAGCCGATCCGCCAGTACGCGTACACGGCCATCGCCCACACGCTCCTCATTCCAGCGCGCCCGCATCGCCTGGCTCATGGGGTCATCACCGAGCGCGGTGAGGTAGTCGACCGCCACACCCTCACCGCGGCACAGGCGGCTAAGGTAGACCGCAGTATTCAGCGTATCGCCACCAAAGCTCTGGCGCATGCGGCCGTCAGCTTGCCGCTGCAGCTCGATCATGCACTCGCCGATCAGGCCGACCTTTATCGGAGCCGTCTGGTTGGAGGAAATCGTCATGGCGGCTCCTTTGTCTGTATGCATCGGCGTTGACCGGGCGCTCAGAAGCGCGTCGGCATCACTTCGACCACATTCAGCGCCTCATCGACCAGCAGCACCTGTCTCCACTTGTCGAAAGTAAGACAGGGGTGCGAGGTGCCGAAGGAGATAACGTCGCCGACCGCCAGGGCCTCGCCGGCGGGCACGGTCAGAAACAGGTGCTGATCCATGATCATCCGTACACCCCAGCCGCGCACGTCCCGAGGCGCCTGGCCTTCGCGGTACAAACGCTGGGGCATCGGCAAGTCGGGGTCGCAGCCGATATCCCGTTTACCGAGCGCGACGATAGCCAGGCCCTGTTCGGGCAGTGATTGCACATGGGCGAATACCTCCAGGGCCGGCAGCAGCTCGCCCTCGAGGTCGGCATGCCGTGCCTTGACCTCCTCCATCGCACCGGCATACAGCTTGTGGTCGTGCACCACGTAGCAGCCGGGGCGCAGCAGCGCAATGTATTGGTCACGCAGCTCGGCGCGGTCGAAGGCTTCGGCGATCAGGTCGAACCATTTCGAGCCGGACGCAGTAACCACCGGTTTGTCGGCGGTAAAGGCAGCGCTGCGTTTCAGCCGCATCAGGGTATCGACCAGGCGCGCACCATAGGCCCGCACATCGGCAATCGGCGCTTGCCCGCCGATGATGCCCTCATAGCCCTCGATACCGGTCAGCACCAGGGCGCTCGACTGTTCCAGCGCCGCCAGCAGCACTTCGAGCTCGTCGTCGTTGCGTACGCCGCAGCGGCCGCCTTCCACGCCCAGTTCGATCATCACCTGCAGTTGCAGACCGCGGGCCGCGAAGAATTCATCCAGCGCACGGACGTTTGCCACGCTGTCGACCACGCAGTGAAACTCCGCACCCTTGGCAATCAGCCCGGCCACCAGCGCCATGTTCGCGGCACCGACCAGCTGGTTGGCCATCAGCAGGCGCGTCACACCCTGTTCGAACGCCGCCACGCACTGGGTAGCGGTGGCCAGGGTGATGCCCCAGGCCCCGGCTTCGAGCTGGCGATGGAACAGCGCCGGCGTCATGGTGGTTTTGCCGTGGGGCGCCAGGCGTGCGCCGTGGCGCTCGGCAAAGGCCTGCATCCAGGCGATGTTGTGCGCCAGCGGCTGCTGATAAACCACCGCGGCTGGCAGGCTGACATCGTGCAGCAAGGCGCGACCGGCGCCGATGATCGCAGCTTTCTCCACGCCATTCGCCGGCGCGTCGCTCAGGTCAGCAGGTTTCATGTCTGGATCCTTCTCGGTTTTCTGGGCGCGAACGGCCGTGGCACGGCACCTCGCCAGGTCGACTGGATTGAATCACGGAAAATAACTATCACAAATATTTTTTTTAAGTTAGAAATTAACACCAGCATTGCAACGCTTTCCTGGCCCTGCACTGGGTCTGCCTCGGAGCCCTGAAGTGAATCTGGAAATCGACATCCTGTCGCGCATCACCGAACGCTACCCGACCCTGCGTGAAGCCGAGCGCAAGGTCGCGGCCATGATCATCGACGATATCGATTTCGTGACCAGCGCCAACATCTCCACCATCGCCGCCCGCGCCGGCGTCAGCGATGCCAGCGTTACCCGTTTCGCCAAATCCATCGGCTGCCAGGACGTGCGCGAACTCAAGCTGCGCCTCGCACAATCGCTCGCCGTGGGCCGGCGCTTCATCCAGGAAGCCAGTGAAGAGGACGGCATCGGCGCGGTGTACGAGATCGCCAAGCAGACCCTGGACCTCAACCGCGAGCTGATCGCCAACGCCGATATCGAGCGCGCCCTCGACCTGCTCGACGGCGCCCGACAGATCGTCATCTTCGGCGCCGGCGGCGGCTCGGTGGTGCTCGCCCAGGAGATGCAGTTTCGCCTTGTTCGCCTGGGTTACGCCGTCAGCGCCTATTCCCAGGCACTGATGCCACGCATGGTCGCCGCCACGCTGGATCCCAGCGATGTGGTGGTGGCGCTGTCGGTGACCGGCTTCACCCCGGAAATCGTCGACGCGGCGCGTATCGCTCGCAGTTACGACGCCCAGGTGCTGGCACTGACCGCCTCGGATTCGCCCCTGGCGCAGCAGGCCAACGTGATCCTGCCGATTGCCGCCCGGGAGACCGATTTCATCTACCACCCCTCTTCATCGCGCTACGCCATGCTGGCGGCCATCGACGTGCTCGCCATGAGCCTGGCGTTGCGCCACCGGCAGCGCTCGCGCGACAAACTGCGGCGCCTGAAACTGACCCTCGACAGCCACCGTGGCGGCGACAACCGCCAGCCGCTGGGAGACTGAAGCATGTCGCAGCACGCCAACCTGCTGATTCGCGATGTTCAGCTCATCGATGGCACCGGCGCCGCGCCTTATCGGGGTGACCTGGCGGTGCGTGGCGAGCGCATCGTCGCGCTTGGCGACCTGCGCGACTGGTCAGCCGACACCTGCATCGAGGGCCACGGCCGCTGCCTGGCGCCCGGCTTCATCGACGTGCACACCCATGACGACAGCAACGTCATCCGCATGCCGGAGATGCTGCCCAAGCTCACCCAGGGCGTTACCACGGTCATCGTCGGCAACTGCGGGATCAGCGCAGCGCCGGTGCGCCTGCGCGGCCCCGACGTTCCGGACCCCATGAACCTGCTGGGCCGCCTCGAGGATTTTCGCTACCCAACCTTCGCTGCCTATGCCGAAGCGGTCAGCGCGGCGCAACCGAGCGTCAACGTCGCGGCGCTGGTCGGGCACACGGCACTGCGCGCCAACTTCATGGAGCGTTTCGACCGCCCCGCCAGCGCCGAGGAAATCCAACAGATGCGCAGCGCCCTGCGTCAGGCCCTGGCGGACGGCGCCATCGGCATGAGTTCGGGGCTGGCCTACATGAACGCCCGCCACGCGCCCGAAGCGGAGATGCGCGCACTGGTCGAAGAGGTCGGCGCAGCCGGCGGCCTCTATACCACGCACCTGCGCGACGAGTTCGCCGGGCTGCTGGGCGCCATGGACGAAGCTGTGGCCACCGCCCGGCACGGCCAGGCGCCGCTGGTAATTTCCCACCTCAAGTGCGCCGGCGTCGGCAACTGGGGCACCGCGCCCCTGGCCCTGGAAAAACTCGAATTGGCGGCGCGGCAGCACAACTGCCATTGCGACTGCTACCCCTACACCGCTGGCTCGTCGACTCTGGATCTTGGCCAGGTCACCGAAGACTTCGAAATCTTCATCACCTGGTCCGATCCGTACCCGCAGATGGCGCGCCAAACCCTGCAAGCCATAGCGGCCAGCTGGGGCATCTCGCTGCTCGATGCCGCGCGGCGGCTACAGCCGGCCGGCGCGGTTTACCACAACATGGCCGAGGACGACATGCGGCGCATCCTGCGCCATCCGCTGAGCATGGTCGGCTCCGACGGCCTGCCCAATGATCCGCACCCGCACCCCAGGCTATGGGGCGCGTTCCCGCGGGTGCTCGGGCATTTCTGCCGGGATCAGGGCCTGTTCACCCTGCCCGAAGCCATTCACAAGATGACCGGCCTGTCCACGCGCAACTTCGGCCTGTTTGATCGCGGCGAGCTGCGCGTCGGCGCCTTTGCCGACCTGACGCTGTTCGACTTCGCCGAGGTGCGCGACCGCGCCACCTTCGCCAACCCCATCGCCGCGGCGCAGGGCATCGAGCTGGTTGTGGTCAACGGCGCCGTGGCCTACCGCCACGGGCAGCTCGAAGCGCGTGCCGGCCGCCTGCTCAAACGCACCACTGAACTCCCCCACTCTCGATCATGATCCAAGGAGAAACCCCATGAGCATCAAACGTTATGGCGCCGAAGGCGGAACCGGAACCGGCGGCCAGAAGCTGCCCTTCTCACGTGCAGTGGAAGCCGGCGGCTGGCTCTACGTATCCGGCCAGACGCCCATGAAGGACGGCGAAGTAGTCGAAGGCGGCATCATCGAACAGTCGCGCCTGGCCTTTCAGAACTGCCTCGACATCATGGCCGAGGCCGGCTACGGCGTCGAAGACGTGGTGCACGTGACCACCGTGCTCACCGACGCGCGCTACTTCAGCTCGTTCAACAAGGTCTTCAAGGAGATCTTCGGCGACCACCCGCCGGCGCGCATCTGCAGCGTTCAGGACCTGGTGGTCGACTGCAAGGTCGAGGTCGACGTGAAGTGCTTCAAGGCATCGCGCGCCTGACCCCAGCGCCCGCCCCGCAGGAGATCCCTTTCATCACCGCAGCCCCGAGCCGGCGCCACGCTGCCCGGCTCGCTGACAGCTACCTCGATCAACAATCATTCCAATCTGAGGTCAGGTATGAACAGCAACATCTTTCTCGGCAGTTTCTTCATCTACCTCCTGGCCATGATCGCTCTGGGCTGGTGGGTTTCACGCCATCATCGCTCCACGGGTGATGACTTTCTCCTCGGCGGGCGCAGCATTCCGCTGTTTCTCACCATCGGCACCACCGTCGCGACCATGGTCGGCACCGGCTCGAGCATGGGCGCGGTGGGCTTCGGCTACAACAACGGCTGGGCCGGCGCGCTGTATGGCATCGGCGGGGCCATCGGCATTCTGCTGCTGGCCGCGCTGTTCGCCTCGGTGCGCAAGCTGCGCTTCATGACCATGAGCGAGGAGCTGGCTTATTACGTGGGCGGCAGTCGGGTGGTGCGCAACGTGGTGGCGCTGTTGATCTACATCGCCAGCATCGGCTGGCTGGGCGCGCACATCCTCGGCGGTGGCATGTACCTGGCGTGGATCACCGACATCGACCTGAACACCGCAAAATTCGTGGTCGCCATCGGCTTCGGCCTGTACTGCATCATCGGCGGCTATCTGGCCGTGGTGTGGACCGACACCATCCAGGCCATCCTGCTGTTCATCGGTTTCATCGCCATGGCGGTGTTCGCCCTGGTCGAGATTGGCGGCTTCGCCCATCTCGCCGACAATATGGACGCCGCCACCACTGGCTTTCTAGGGATAAGTAGCCTGGGGCTTATCCCGGCGATTTCCCTCGCTGCCGTGGTCGCCATCGGCGTGCTGGCCACGCCGTCTTTCCGCCAGCGCATCTACTCGGCGGACTCGGTCGGCAGCGTGCGCCGCTCCTTCGTGTTCACCGGCATCCTGTACATGGGCTTCTCCATCATTCCGGCGATCATCGGCATGGCCGCCCACACCCTGGCGCCAAATCTGGAGAACAGCAACTACGCCTTCCCGTTCCTGGCTACCCAGGTGCTGCCCCTCGGGCTGGGCTTGCTGGTGATGATCGCCGGCCTCTCGGCGACCATGTCCAGCGCCAGCTCCGACGCCCTGGCTGGCGTGTCGATCATGATGCGCGACCTGTACATCCTGGTTACCGGCCACACGCCGCCGGCCGAGCGCGTGGTGCGCTATTCGCGCTTCGCCCTGCTGTTCACCATCGGCATGGCGCTGGCCTTCGCCCTTACCTCGGACAACATCATCAGCTACATCACCAAGATGATCGCCACGGTCATGGCCGGCATGTTCGTCTGCGCCATCCTCGGCAAGTTCTGGGGCCGCTATAACTGGCAAGGTGCCCTTGCCACGCTGATCGCGGCGTCCACGACATCACTGACCATCATCAGCCATGCCGGCTGGAGCGCCTATTGGGGCAACCCCAGCATTCCCGCGGTGATCGCAGCAGTGGTGGCAGGTGTAGTCGTCTCCCTGCTCACTCCGCGCTGCCAGATCACACCGGAACAGGCGCTGGCCCAGGTGACCGAAGAGCGCCAGGCGATGGAGACACCGGTGAAGATCGTTTCCTGAACGCGGGCCAAAACTGCTTTCAAACGCGCGCGGTAACCGGCACCTTAGAGGCCTTCCGGTTCGCGCGCTTTAGCGCGTGGCGCAAAACTTCCTGCACGCGCGACATTTCCCAGGCATTCCACCCGATGAGTTCTCGCACCGCCCATCTGCAACTCCACGCGGCCGCCCTGCTGGTCGGCGTCTCGGCACTGTTCGGCGAATCCCTGAAGGTCAGCGCCAGCATGATCGTGCTGGGCCGCTCGGCCTTCGCGCTCCTGGCCCTGAGCCTGTTCTGCCTGTGCCTGGGCAGGCAGCCCTGGCGCGGCGTTACCCCGGCCACTGCAGCCAAGCTGCTGGCCACCGGCATAGCGCTGGGCGCGCACTGGCTGCTGTTCTTCATGGCGGTGCAAACCGGCGGCGTGGCCGTGGCGACTCTGGGCTTCGCCTCGTTTCCGGCCTTCACCGCGTTGATCGAGCGGCTGGTGTTCGGCCAGCGTCTGGGGCGCAGCGACCGCTGGATACTGGTGCTGGTGTCGGTCGGGCTGGTGCTGATCACCCCATCGTTCGACCTGCGCGATGGCGCCACCGTCGGCCTGCTCTATGGCGTGCTGTCCGGTGCGATATATGCGGCGATTGCGGTGGCCAACAAGCATGCGGCCAGCAGCGCCGATGGCCTGGCGTCATGCTGGTGGCAATGCCTGGCGATCAGCCTCGCGCTGCTGTTCTGGTGCCTGCCGGAGGTGCCGACCATCAGCACTCACGACTGGTGGCAACTGGCGGCCCTGGGCGTGCTGTGCACGGCCCTGGCCTACAGCCTGTTCATCGCCTCGCTACGCCACGTGCGCACCCATACGGCTGCAGTGGTGATCACCATGGAGCCGATCTATGCCATCGCCGGCGCCTGGTTGCTGTTCGGCGCCGTACCGACCGCCGGCATGTTGCTCGGCGGCGCGCTGATTCTCGGCGCCGTAGCCTGGGCCGGCCTGCAGAGCGCTCACTGACCGCCCTGGTTCAGGGTTGCCAGGTCGTGCGCTCGCCACTGAGCCGGTGATCGAGAAAACTCGCCGCGCTGATCAGCGCCAGGTGGCTCAGCGCCTGGGGGGTGTTGCCCAGATGATGGCCACGCCGATCGAGCTCTTCGGCATACAGCCCCAGCGGATTGGCATAGCGCAGCAACTGCTCGAATTCCAGGTGGGCCTTTTCGATCCTGCCGGCGCGCGCCAGGCACTCGACGTACCAGAACGAGCAGGCAAGGAACGATCCTTCCTCGCCTTCCAGCCCATCATCGGTGCGGTAGCGATACACCATGCCGTCGCGCACCAGCTGTTGTTCGATGGCCTCGAGGGTGGCCAGCCAGCGCGGATCGGTGGCGGCGACGAAACGCATCAGCGGCATCAGCAGCATGGAGCCGTCGACGTGCTGACAGCCGATGCGCTGCACGAAATGGCCGCAGCTCTCGTCCCAGAAATTGTTCCAGATGTCGTCATGGATGGCCTGGCGCTCGTCGTTCCAGCGCGCGAACGGTGCCGGCAGCGAACGCTTCTGGGCCAAACGGATGGCACGATCCAGGGCGACCCAGCACATCAGCCGCGAATGCAGGAAATGCTGCTCTTCGCCACGAATTTCCCAGATGCCGACGTCCTTCTGCCGCCAGCTGTCGCAGACCTGATCGACGATACCCACCACGTGCTTCCAGCCGTCGTGGGAAATTGCCTCGCCGTACTTGTTGGCCAGGTACACGGCATCCAGCAGTTCACCGAAGATATCCAGCTGGGTCTGCTCGTGGGCTTCGTTGCCGATGCGCACCGGCTTCGCACCGCCATGGCCGGCCAGGTGATCGAGCGAGCTTTCCGGCAGATGATGCTGCCCGCGCAGGCTGTAGAGAATGCGCAGGTGCGCGGGTGTTTCCGAGCAGTCGTCTACGCGATCGCGCACCCAGCGCATGAAGGCATTGGCTTCCTCGGAAAACCCCAGGCGCATGAACGCGTAGACGGTGAACGAGGCGTCGCGAATCCAGGTGTAGCGATAATCCCAGTTGCGCTCACCGCCCGGTGCCTCCGGCAGGCCGTAGGTGGCGGCGGCGATGATGCCGCCATGCTTGCGCGAGGTCAGCAGCTTGAGCGCCAGGGCCGAGCGATGCACCATCTCGCGCCAGCGCCCACGGTAGTTGGACTGCTTCATCCAGCGCCGCCAGTACTTCACCGTCTCGTCGCGGCAGTGCTCGCAGGCACCGGCGGATACCAGCGGATCATCCGTCGCACCCAGCACGAATTCCGCATGTTGGCCTTCACGCAACTCGAATTCGGCGACCGCGCACTGATCGTCGACCACCAGCGCCTCGCTCGCCGACAGCCGCAGGCTGGGCTGGCCCAGCGCAGTGAACAGCACGTCGCCGCCTTCCAGCCCGGCGACCGTGTCAGCGCGGCTGTAATCGTGGCGCACCCGACAGCGCAGGCGGATGGTGGCGTGGCCGGAGACCACGCGAATGGTACGGATCAGCCTTGGCGCGGCATCGACATCCGCGTTGATCGGCATCAGGTCGGTGCATTCCACCACCGCTTGCTCGTCCAGCCAGCGCGTTTGCAGCACGTTGGTATCGGGCAGGTACAGCTGCTGACGGCGCGCCTCGGGCAGATCCGGCGCCAGCTGAAAAACCCCGGCTTCGGGCGTGTCGAGCAAGGCACTGAAGATCGACGGGCTGTCGAAATCCGGCCAGCAGAAGAAGTCCACGCAACCACTGTCGGCGACCAACGCGGCACTGCGCATGTCGCCGATGATGCCGTGGGCCTCGATGGGCATCTGACGATCCTGGATATCAGCCATTGTCACGAAACTCCGGGTAAAGGCTCATGCCGCCGTCGATGAACAGCGTGGTGCCGTGAACGTAATCGGCGGCATCGGAGGCCAGCCACACCACTGCATTGGCGATGTCCTCGGCGTCGCCGATACGGCCGTAGGGAATCAGCTCGAGCAATTTTTCGGCAGCCGCGCCTTCGGTGGCTTCACGGTTGATCGCGGTGCGGATGGCCCCCGGGGCGATGGCATTGACGCGAATACGCTGCTCGCCCACCTCCTGCGCCACGCTGCGCATCAGCAGGTCGAGCCCGCCCTTGGAGGCCGCGTAGTTGGCGCGCCCGGCCCAGGGAATCAGCTGGTGCACGGAACTCATCTGGATGATCTTGCCGGCCGCGCGGGAAATCTCCTCGCGAATGCCCTGCTTGGCGAACTGCCGCAGCGCCGCGCGCACGCAGAGAAACTGGCCGGTGAGGTTGACCTGCAGCACCTGGTTCCATTCGTCCAGGCTCATGTCGACGGTCGGCGCGTCGCGCTGCATGCCGGAATTGGCCAGCAGAATGTCCAGGCGCCCGAAGGCGGAAAGGGTTTCAGCGAACATCGCCTCGACCTCCTGCTCGCTGGACACATCCGCCTGAACGGCGATGGCCTGGCCACCACCATCGCGGATTTGCGTGGCGAGCTTCTCGGCAGCCTCACGCCCGGATCGATAGTTGAGCACCACTGCGGCGCCCGCCTCTGCCAGCGCCTTGGCCGAAGCCGCGCCGATACCCGAACTCGCACCAGTGACCAGCGCGACCTGTGACTTGAGAGAGATGAGCATGGCCGTTTCCCTTTCCTCGACTTGCTACACCTGACTGAAAGCCAAGCGGCAGAGTTCAGGGAAAAGCCCGCTGCCGTCGATCAGCCGAGCAGCACCTGCGGTTCGGTGCGCCAATCCAAGTAACAGCAGTCATGGGAGGAGAATTACCGTGCAAGACATCGAAGCGCTGCTCGATTACCTCAAGCGTCACAAGCTGTATCTGACCACTGCCGAATCCTGCACGGCCGGAATGGTCGTGGCGCTGCTCGCCAAGCATCCTGGCAGCGGCGAATGCCTGGACAGCGGTCACGTGGTGTATTCGCCAGCGGCCAAGAAACGCTTGCTGGGCGTGAGTCAGCACACCCTCGACAACTTCAATCTGACCAGCGAGGAAGTGGCGCGGGCCATGGCCAAGGGCGCGCTCGACGGCAGCCCGGCCAATGTCGCCGTCGCCACCACGGGCGTCGCCGGGCCCGATCCACAGGGCGAGATCCCGGCCGGCACGCTGTGCTTCGCCTGGGCCTTTCGCCTGGCTGACGGCAGCATCCGGTTGTATTCGAGCACCGAACATTTCGCCGGTGACCGCTCACACATCCTCGATGAAGCGGCCCGCTTCGCCCTGCTGCGCCTGCCTGAGCGGCACGCGCAGCTACTTGGCGAAAACTAACGCCGAGCCTTGCCCGGCAGAATCGAACCCAGCACCTGCTTGGTGGCCTGACGCAGGATACCGCCCTGGTTCGGGTCGCCCTGCCACAAGGTGGATGCAAAGGCCTTGGCCTGGGCCAGGGTGATATGCGGCGGCAGCGGCGGCACGTCAGGGTCGGTCTTGAATTCGATGACCACCGGGCGGTCGGCGGCCAGCGCCTGCTCCCAAGCCGCAGCGACATCCTCCTCGCGGTCTACGTAGATGCCCATCAGCCCGATGGACTCGGCGAACTGGTGATAGGCGACGCTGGGAATGTCCTGGGAGGCCGAGAACTTCGGGTCGCCTTCCATCACCCGCTGCTCCCAGGTCACCTGGTTGAGATCCTCGTTGTTGAACACCGCGCAGATCCAGCGCTTGTCCTGCCATTCGCGCCAGTACTTGGCCACGGTGATCAGCTCGGCCATGTTGTTCATCTGCATGGCGCCGTCGCCGACCAGCGCCACCACCGGGCGATCCGGGTGGGCGAACTTGGCGGCAATCGCATAAGGCACCGCTGCGCCCATGGACGCCAGGCCGCCGGACAGCGAGCAGAGCATGTCCTCGCGCATCTTTACGTCACGGGCGAACCAGTTGGCACAGGAGCCGGAATCACTGGTCACCACGGCGCGATCCGGCAGGCGCGGCGATAGTTCAAACGCGACCCGCTGCGGATTGATCGGCGAGGCCGCAGCCATGGCGCGGCGCTTCAGGGTGGTCTGCCACTGTGCCGTCCAGCGTTCGATGCGCTTGCGCCAGGTGCGCAGCGCCTTGCGTTCGAGCAGTGGCAGCAGCGCCTGCAGGGTCGCGGCCGCATCGCCCTGCAGATTGACCTCCATGGGGTAGCGCAAGCCGAGCATGTCGGCCTGGATGTCGATCTGCACGGCGCGCGCCTGGCCTTCCTTGGGCAGAAATTCGGCATAGGGAAAGCCTGAGCCGATCATCAGCAGGGTGTCGCATTCGTTCATCATCTGGTAGCTGGGCTTGGTGCCCAGCAGGCCGATGGAGCCGGTCACCCAGGGCAGATCGTCCGGCAGTGCCGCCTTGCCGAGCAGCGCCTTGGCCACGCCGGCGCCGAGCACATCCGCCACTTCGGTGACTTCTTTCGCAGCGCCCAACGCGCCGGCACCGATCAGAATCGCTACCTTCTTGCCGGCATTGAGCACGTCGGCGGCGCGCTGCAGATCTTCTTCATAAGGCACAACCCGCGGTCGGCTGTAACCCACGCCCGAATGCAGGGTGCCGTGCTCGCGGGGCGGCTCCTCGTAGGGCAGCGTCTGCAGGTCGTTGGGCAGGATGATCGCGGTCACTCGGCGGTCGCCCAGGGCCGTGCGAATGCTGCGGTCGACCAGGTGACGCACCTGGGACGGCGCGCTGGCCTGCTGGACGAAAGCGCCGGCGACATCCTTGAACATCGACAGCAGATCCACCTCCTGCTGGTAATGCCCGCCGAGGGCGTTGCGCGCCTGCTGGCCGACGATCGCCAGCACCGGCATATGGTCCATGCGCGCGTCGTACAGACCGGTAAGCAGGTGGGCCGCACCGGGGCCGGAGGTGGCGATGCATACGCCCAGGTCGCCAGAGAACTTGGCATCGGCCGCCGCCATGAACGCAGCCATTTCCTCATGACGCGCCTGGATGAAGCGGATCTTGCCCTCGGCCTTGGCCAGGGCGCCGAATACCCCGTTGATGCCATCCCCCGGATAGCCATAGATGCGCCGTACGCCCCATTGGTAAAGGCGTTCGACGATGAAATCTGCGACGGTCATGCTCATGGAAAACTCGCTCGAAGTTCAGGCCCGCTGGGCCGACATGGATGGAGTTGCCACGCGAGGTCTGTGTGCGCGACGGCTCGGCCAGGCAGTTCGCTGCCGGACAGGAAATCTTGACCGGGACCCGCTCGCAGAGGTTTAAGGTTTCTGCCAGACCGCTGCGCCTGGCTTGCAGGCAGGCCACCGCGAGGCAAAAAGATCGAACATGCAGCGCCCGTCACCCTCAAACCCTCTAGAGCAACGCACCGAGGGACGAGGCATGACCCAGCGAGTACCCGATCCGACCCAGGCACCCGACTTGCCGGGCGAGCCCCCTCCACTCGGCCAGCCCCACGAACCCGACAACGATGCGCTACCGGACAAGCCACAGCCCGACCCCGTTTGAGCTGGCTTGAACCGATGGCCCGTCACATCAGGCAGGAGTGAACACATGGTCGCCTTCGAACCGCAATCGCAACCCGAACGACAGGGCCCGGCACCTCACAACGTCAGAGGCTGGGAGCGCCTGTTGTCCATCGGCGGAGGATTGCTGCTGGCCACGCTTGGTGCGAGCAAACACGGCGAGCGTGGCCGGCGCCAGTTGAGCGTGGGTGGCCTGTTGCTGTTGCGCGGGCTGAGCGGGCACTGCAGCGTGAAAAGCGCGGTGGACGACCCGCTGGCTGAAATCCGCTACCTGCGCGCCCGTGTACAGCGCCTTCAGGAGCTGGTGCTGATGGCCGAGGAAGTCGCCGATCGCACCCGTGCCACGCCTGTGCCGCCGGTACCGGTCACGCCGGCGCCGGCAGACCTGGGCACGCCGATTGCCGATGAATTCGCCAGCCGCGAGCAGAGCCGTTAACGCACGTTGCCTTACCGCATTTTTACGCATCAACAGGTGTAGTCATATGGATAACGACAGCAAAGAACGCCCGCACAAGCGCCCTGCCAAGGTCATCTCGGGGCACTGGCAGCAAGATGCCCAGGAACAGCTGCGCGCACGCATTCAGGCCGAGCAGTCCCATACCGATGAGCTGGAAGCCCTGGCCAATATCGCCCGCTCCACCATCGCCGACCTGGAAAACGCCGATGCCGCGGCCTCGCCGGATCGCTTGCGCAAAGCCGCGCGCCAGCTCGCCACTCTGCGCGATGCCTTGAACAACTACAGCGGCCACGCCGTGCACAGTGTCGACCGCTTCGCCCGCAAGCATCCACTATGGTTGGCGGCGGGCGGCCTGGCGGTGGGCATTCTGGTCAGTCGCCTGTTGCGCAAGCGCCGCAGCCGCGCTGATGACTATTACCATGGAGGGACGCTGCGATGAACGACGATCTTCGGCAACCGCCACTGGAGCCCTCGCTGCTCGGCCTGCTGCGCCAGCTGACGCGAGAGGTGCAGACGCTGTTCACCAAGGAACTGGCGCTCGCCAAGGTCGAGCTGAATGCTTCGCTGCAAGCCACCAAGACCGGCATCGCCGCCGTCGCGGGCGGTGCCATCGTGCTGCTGTGCGGCGTACTGATGCTGCTGCTAGCCGCCGTCTATGGCCTCAGCGAAGTGATGCCGCCCTGGGCAGCCGCGCTGATCGTCGGCGTCGTGGTGATCGTGATCGGCCTGATCATGCTCAAGGTCGGTCAGCAGAAATTCGCTCCTTCCCAACTCACTCCCGAACGCACCCTGGACTCCTTGCAGAAAGACAAGGAAGCGGTGCAGAGGCAAATGTCATGAGTACCCACAGCAGCATCGCCGCCGAATCGCTCAAGTCCCCGGAAGTGCTCGAGCAGGAAATTGACCAGCAGCGCAGCCGTATCGATGCACTTATCGATGATGTGGAGGCACGCCTGACCCCGCAACGGCTGATCGACCAAGCCCTGGCCTACGGCCGTGACAGTGGCGGCCTGGAAATGGCCGAACGCCTGGGGCAGACCCTCAAGGCCAATCCGGTACCCGTTGCCATGACCGCCATCGGCCTGGCCTGGCTGGCCGTCGAGCAGACGCGCCGACACACGCCGAAGGCGCCCGAGCCGGACTTGCCGGAAGATCACGAATCCCTGGCCGATGCCCTGCACAGTGCCAAACAGTCGCTGGAACAGAGCACCCAGGCCGCGCGCCGCAAACTGCATGATCTGGCCGATGGCGCCAGCGCCGCGACCGAGCAGGTCAAGCAGAGCGCTAACGCTGTGGGCCAGGCCGTGCATCGCCACCCGTGGGCCTTCGCGGCTGTCGGTTTGGCGGCAGGTGCACTGGTGGGGCTGCTGGGCACGGGTCGCCGGCACTCGCTAGAAGAAGCGCTGCCGCGGAAAAGCTACGTAGTACCGGATATCGAAGCCGGCTTCGATGAACTGGCCGATGTGCCGGATGACGAGCCGCCTTTTCGCCCCGGTGCGATCTGACACCGGGTAAAAGGCGAAACGCAGAAACGAAAAAAGCGCCCTAGGGCGCTTTCTTGCGTTGCTTCCGGGTGTTCAGTGGGCCCTGGAAGCGATATATGGCGCAGCGGACGGGACTCGAACCCGCGACCCCCGGCGTGACAGGCCGGTATTCTAACCGACTGAACTACCGCTGCGCATACCTCGATTGGTGGGTGATGACGGGATCGAACCGCCGACCCTCTGCTTGTAAGGCAGATGCTCTCCCGGCTGAGCTAATCACCCTTCACTCTCGAAGTGGGGCGCATTCTAGAGAGCACCCTGCCCCTTGGCAACCCCCTTTGCGAAAAAAATTTATTGGCGATCCAAAGGCTTAGCAATCGCCGCCATTTGGCGGGGCAAATCACATGACGACTCGATACGGGGTTGGCCTAATCCACCAGCGGAAGGAATAATGCGCCCTCGCGCGGGTCTGATCGTCGCGCGGCGTGATTCCCTGTCCGCCGCCAGACTGCCCATGCGCTGCCTGAGGCAGCTGCCATGCGCCCGAATTGAAGATTTCCTGCGCGCTGCGGCGCGCACCCGTTAACTGGAGACAACCCGCTCATGTGGTTTCGCAACCTGCTGGTCTACCGCCTCACCCAGGACGTCGACTTCGATACCGAAAAACTGGAGGCCGCACTGGCCGCCAAGCCGGCGCGCCCCTGCGCCAGCCAGGAACTGGCTACCTATGGGTTCGTCGCCCCGTTCGGCAAGGGCGAGGACGCACCGCTGGTGCATGAAAGCCAGGGCTTCCTGCTGATCTCCGCCCGCAAGGAAGAGCGCATTCTGCCCGGTAGCGTGGTCAAGGATGCCGTGAAGGAGAAGGTCGACGAGATCGAAAGCGAGCAGATGCGCAAGGTCTACAAGAAGGAGCGCGAGCAGATCAAGGACGAGATCGTCCAGGCCTTCCTGCCCCGCGCCTTCATTCGCAAGTCCGCGACCTTCGCCGCCATCGCCCCGGCCCAGGGCCTGATCATCGTCAACGCTTCGAGCCCCAAGCGTGCCGAAGACCTGCTGTCGACCCTGCGCGAAGCCATCGGCTCGCTGCCAGTGCGCCCGCTGACCGTGAAGATCGCCCCGAGCGCGACCATGACCGACTGGGTCAAGGCCCAGCAGGCCGCTGCCGACTTCCATGTGCTGGACGAGTGCGAGCTGCGCGACACCCACGAAGACGGCGGCATCGTGCGCTGCAAGCGCCAGGATCTGACCGGCGAAGAAGTGCAGCTGCACATGAGCTCCGGCAAGCAGGTCACCCAACTGTCCCTGGCCTGGCAGGACAAGCTGTCCTTCGTGCTCGATGACAAGCTGGTGGTCAAGCGCCTGAAGTTCGAAGACCTGCTGCAGGAGCAGGCCGAGCAGGATGGTGGCGACGATGACCTGAGCCAGCAGGACGCCAGCTTCACGCTGATGATGCTGACCCTGATCGAGTTCCTGCCGGCACTGTTCGAAGCCCTGGGTGGCGAAGACACCCCGCAAGGCCTCTAAAGGCTGCTGCGCGTCGGCCCTGCGGTGTTAAAAATAGGCTCGAAATGCTCATGTACAAAAGTACACTCCGCTTTCTCGCCTATTTTTGCCTTGCAGGGCTCTAGCTCGCGAGCCTTTCAATTGCAGCTGCTCTCTTACAACAGCCCAATACCCGCCCCATCCGACAGCCACCGCTGTCTATCCAACAATAACTGGCTGCACAGCGCTCTGCCTTTGGAGCCTGCTACGGCTTCATAGGGAATTTCTGCCATGTCCGCCTTGGTCGCCCTCAGCCGCTTCGTCGGCAATACCTTCGCCATCTGGGTTCTGCTGTTCGCCATCCTGGCGTTTCTGCTGCCCGGCGCCTTCCTGCCGCTGACGGCGTTTATCGTGCCGCTGCTCGGGCTGATCATGTTCGGCATGGGGCTGACCCTGAAAGCCGAGGATTTCCGCGAAGTGGTGCGCCATCCGCTGCGCGTGCTGATCGGCGTGCTGGCCCAGTTCATCATCATGCCGGGCATGGCCTGGTTGCTCTGCCAGCTGTTCGCCCTGCCACCGGAAATCGCCGTTGGCGTGATCCTGGTCGGCTGCTGCCCAGGGGGCACCGCCTCGAACGTCATCACCTGGTTCGCCAAGGGCGATGTGGCCCTGTCGGTCGGTATCACCGCAGTGACGACACTGATGGCGCCGCTGGTTACCCCAGCGCTGATCTGGCTACTGGCCTCCGAATGGCTGCCGGTGTCGTTCTGGGCAATGTTCACCTCGATCCTGCAGATGGTGCTGCTACCGATCATCCTCGGTCTGGTCGCACAACGCCTGCTGGGTGAGCGGGTCAAGCTGGCGGTGGACGTGCTGCCGCTGATCTCGGTGGTGTCCATCGTCGCCATCGTCGCCGCAGTGGTGGCGGCCAGCCAGGCGAAGATCGCCGAGTCGGGCCTGCTGATCATGGCCGTGGTGATGCTGCACAACGGCCTCGGCCTGGCCATGGGTTACGCCGCCGGGCGCTTCTTCGGCATGCCCCTGGCGCAGCGCAAGACGCTGTCCATCGAGGTCGGCATGCAGAACTCCGGCCTCGGTGCGGCCCTGGCAAATGCCCACTTCTCGCCGCTGGCGGCGGTGCCCAGCGCCCTGTTCAGCGTCTGGCACAACCTTTCGGGGCCGCTGCTGGCGACGTTCCTGCGCCGCATGAAGGATGACAAACAGGCCGATTGAGCGGTTTGCCCCAACCGATCAATCATGCACAATATTGGAGCACGCCGGGGACGACCCCGGCTCAGGTGCATGATTACCGGGGACGACCCCATTCGACTGGAGTCGCCTTATGTCCTGGATCATTCTGTTCTTCGCCGGCCTGTTCGAGGTCGGCTGGGCCGTCGGCCTGAAGTACACCGACGGTTTCACCCGCCCGCTTCCTACCGTGCTGACCATCGCCGCCATGCTGGTCAGCCTTGGCCTGCTGGGCCTGGCCATGAAGGAATTGCCGTTGGGAACCGCCTACGCCATCTGGACGGGCGTCGGAGCAGTCGGCACGGTAATCGCCGGGATCATCCTGTTCGGCGAGTCCATGGCGCTGATCCGCCTGGCCAGCGTGGCGCTGATCATCTGCGGCCTGATCGGGCTGAAGATGAGCCACGGCTGATACGCAGAAGCCCGCCGATTGGCGGGCTTCTTTATTGCACAACGTCGGTTTTCCTGGGTATCGCTGTGCTCAACCCAGGCTACGGTCTGTGGCGTAGCCTGGGTCGAGCGCAGCGACACCCGGGGTCTATCTCGAGTTCTAGCGATTATCCCCACGCAACGCCTTCACCTCGGCCTGCAGCACCAGCCGCGTCGCCGCCGTTGCCTCGATGGGCGCGCCCGCTACCAGGTCGATCCGCGACCAGAAGCGGCGGAACAGGCCCTTGCGCGGGTCACGGCTGAAGAAGCTGCCCCACAGCCCGCCCAGCGCCATGGGAATCACCGGTACCGGGTTGTCCTGCAGGATGCGCTCCACGCCCGCCTTGAACTCGTCGATCTCGCCGTCGGCGGTCAGCTTGCCCTCGGGGAAAATGCACACCAGCTCGCCGTCGCGCAGGTATTCGCCGATGCGCTTGAACGCTGCATCGAACACCAGCAGGTCCTCGTTGCGCCCGGCAATCGGCACGGTACCGGCGGTGCGGAAGATGAAGTTGAGCACCGGCAGGTTGTAGATCTTGTAGTACATCACGAAGCGCACCGGGCGACGCACCGCACCACCGATCAGCAGCGCATCGACGAACGATACGTGGTTGCACACCAGCACCGCCGGCCCCTCTTCCGGAATCGAGTCGAGGCCCTTGTGCGACACCCGGTACATGGAGTGGCCGAGCATCCAGATCAGGAAGCGCATGGTGAATTCGGGGACGATCTTGAAGATGTAACTGTTGACCGCCACGTTCATCAGCGAAATGACCAGGAACAGCTGGGGGATCGACAGCCCGGCGACGCTCAGGAACAGGATCGACACCACTGCCGAGACGACCATGAACGCCGCATTGAGAATGTTGTTGGCGGCGATCACCCGGGCCCGCTCGTTCTCGGCGGTGCGTGACTGGATCAACGCATACAGCGGCACGATGTAGAAGCCGCCGAACACGCCAATGCCGAGGATCGAGGCCATTACCCACCAGGCGTGGCCGAAGCCCAGCAGCGCCAGCCAGTTGTAGGGCTGCGCCGCCTCGGGAATGCCACCCGAGGCCGCCCAGAGCAGGATGCCGAACACCGTCAGGCCGATGGAGCCGAACAGCACCAGGCCTATTTCCACCTTGCGCCCGCTCATGCGCTCGCAAAGCATCGAGCCCAGCGCGATGCCCACCGAAAAAACGGTGAGAATCAGGGTGACCACGCTCTCGTCACCGTGTAGCCACTCCTTGGAGTATGCCGGGATCTGGGTCAGGTACACCGCGCCGAGAAACCAGAACCACGAGTTGCCGACCAGCGAGCGCGACACCGCCTTGGGCTGCGTCAGGCCCATGCGCAGGGTCAGCCAGGTTTGCCGGAAGATGTTCCAGTCCAGCGCCAGGTTCGGCAGCGCGGCACCGGCCCGCGGAATGCCGCGGGCCGACAGATAGCCGAGCATCGCCACCAGCACCACCGAGACGGCGACGATCACGCTGTAGTGGGCACTGGTGAGCATGATGCCGGCGCCGATGGTGCCCGCCAGGATCGCCAGGAAGGTGCCCATTTCCACCAGCGCGTTGCCGCCTACCAACTCCTCGGGTTTGAGCGCCTGGGGCAGGATCGAGTACTTCACCGGGCCGAACAGCGCCGATTGAATGCCCATGGTGAACAGCACCGCGAGCATCAGCGTCAGGTTGCCGAGCAGCACGCCGAGGGCGCCGACCAGCATGATGAAGATCTCGAAGAACTTCAGCCGGCGGATCAGCAGGTCCTTGGCGAACTTCTCGCCGAACTGGCCGCCGAGGGCGGAAAACAGGAAGAACGGCAGGATGAACAGCATGGCCGCGACGTTGACCAGCAGGTCGCGATCCGCCTCCAGGCTGAGCTTGAAGAGAATCGCCAGGATCAACGACTGCTTGAAGATGTTGTCGTTGAACGCGCCGAGCAGCTGCGTGACGAAGAACGGCAGGAAGCGCCGGCTCTTCAGCAGAGCGAATTGCGAGTGCTGACTCATCGATACCTTTCCCTTTGCGGATTCGATGAGCATTGGACTGCAACGGCTCGGGCAAAGCCACAGCCGCGGGCATTTTTGTCGACGCGTCGCGCCTTTTCAGTTGAACAGCGGGTTGCCACGCAGGCGCGCCACGGCCAGGTCGACGAAGGCGCGCACCTTGGCCGGCGCCTGACGGCCCTCGGGGTACAGCACGTGGATCGGCAGCGGTGGCTCCTCGAAGCCTTCGAGCACGACCTGCAGCGCGCCCTCCTGCAGCGCCTGGCCGACCTGATAGTGCAGCACCCGGGTCAGTCCCCAGCCGGCCCTGGCCGTGGCGATCGCCGACTCGTTGGTGTTGCATTGCAGCACCGGGTCGACCAGCACTCGCTGGCCCTCGGCGAAGCGCCATTCCGGCGAAGCCCAGGCGCTTTGCGACACGGCGATGCGATGGTGTTTCAAGTCGGCGGGCGTGGTCGGTACGCCGTATTTCTCCAGGTAACACGGCGCCGCGCAGATCACCCGGCGTACCGCGCCGACCTGGATGGCGGTAAAGCCCGAATCCGCCAGGTGACCGATACGAACCGCCACGTCGATGCCCTCGTCGAGGATATTCACCGGCCGGTCGACGAAAAAGGTGCGCGCGTGCATGCCCGGGTAGGCATCCAGGTAATCGAGCACCAGGGGCAGCACGTGCAGGTGGCCGAACATCGACGCCGCGGTCACCGCCAGGGTGCCGGACGGCTCGGCGTAATGCCCGGCTGCGGCCAGTTCCGCCTCGGCGATATCGGCGAGAATGCGCCGACAATCCTGCAGGTAGCGGCTGCCGGCATCGGTGGTCTTCACCGAACGGGTGGTGCGCACCAGCAGCCGCGCGCCGATCAGGTCCTCGAGGCCGGCGACGATGCGTGTCACTGCCGGCGCGCTCATGTGCATCTGCCGCGCGGTACTGGCGAAGCTGCCCGTCTCCGCGACCTTCACGAATACCCGCATCGCCTGCCAACGATCCATCCACCCGCTCCTCTGCTTTAGGCGTTGGCTGCGCTGGTGGCGCAGCCCAGCGAGTATGCCGTATCTGCGCGCCCTGAGCGGCTATGCGATTGAGGCTGCATGGTCGAGCGGCCACGCAGGAACGCGGGCTCCATTACCCTAGCTGCCATCCGCAATCGCGTAGGAGAGGCTTCAGCCTCGAGCTCTTGTGCGCCCTGCCGGCCCAAATCGAGCTTGAAGGCAGCCCCGACAAAAACTGTGCGCGGGGCTGCCCAAGGTTCGCTCGCTGCGCCGCTCAGAGCGCCAGTTCGAGGCGCTCGTCATCGGCGCCTTGCGGCTGCGCCGGCACTGCACAGCAGATCAGCACTTCATCGTCGCCGTGGGGCGCACTGGGTTCTTTCAGGTAGCTCACTGCGCCTTTCACCAGGCGCGTCTTGCAGGTGCCACAAGAGCCTTCGCGGCAACTGAACTCCGGTTCCAAGCCTCTAGCCTCGGCCAGTTCCAGCAAAGTACCGGAGCCCGGTGTCCAGCGCCCCTCCTTCAGCGACTCGGTAAACAGCACCGGCACCGCCTCGGTGGCCGGCGGAGCCGTCACGGCGGCGGCCGCCGCCGGCTGATCGGGGCGACGCACCAGGGACGCCGGCCCGAAGCCTTCGGCATGGATGCGCCCATCGGCGATGTTGTAGCCGCGCAGGCCGTCGTACAGCCCCTGGGTGAAGGCCGGCGGCCCGCACAGGTAGAAGGCGTAATCATCGAAGGCCAGATAACGGGTCAGCAGCGCCATGTCGATGCGCCCGGCAGTGTCGTAATCGACACCCGGCTCGGCGCCGCTGGTGTCGCTCAGCACCCGTACCAGCCTGACCGCGCCCTGGGCAGCGGCCACCAGGTCGCCGAGTTCGCGGTCGAAGGCGCGCTCGACTTTCGAGCGCGCGGCGTAGAACAATGTGACAGGCCTGATCCGCTGCCGGCGCCAGCCTTCGTAGAGCACATGGCGCAGCATCGCCAGCATCGGCGTGATGCCGATGCCACCGGCCAGCAGCACCAGCGGGCGCTCCTCCTGCGCATCGAGGGTGAATGCCCCGGCCGGCGCGCGGGCGTCGATCAGATCGCCCTCGCGCAACCCGTCATGGATGAATTGCGACACCCGCCCCTCGCGCTTGACGCTGATCCGGTAGATGCCATCGGACGGCGCCACCGACAGGGTGTAGGTACGAATCAGCGGCTTCTCGCCCGCGGCCACTTGCAGCCGAATCGGCAGATGCTGGCCGGCCAGGTGCGGCAACACCCCGGCACCGTCGATCGGCTCCAGATGCAGGGAACGGATCGACCGGCTTTCCTCAACGATGCGCGCAATCCTCATTGGCCGCCACTGCGTGGCGTACTGGGCCGCGCGTAGCTGATCGGCGGCCTGTTGCCAGTTGCCGGTGAGCAGCGAGGTGTCCGCCCAGCCGTCCTCGCGCAGGGCCCAGCGCAGGGCCATGGCAGCCGGGCGCCGCACGATACGCCGGGGCCGGAAGGTCCACAGCCGCTCGGCGCCCTGAAAGGCGCCGATTTCCGGGGATTCGAAGATGACCTCGGCGTCGCCGCTCAGTTGCAGCACGTCGCCCGTGGCGAAATCCACGAACAGCAGACCGGCCTTGCCGTTGAGCACGATGTTGCCGAGGGTGGAAAAGAACAGGTTGCCGTTGAAGTCCGGAATGGTCAGGGTGCCGTCGGCATCGATGCGCACGAAGCCGGTGTTGCCGCCACGGTGCGAGACGTCCACCTGGCGCTGCCCGTCGACATCGGCATAGGTCGCCACGAAAAAGGTGTCGGCGCCTTCGATCACTGCCCGCGCCGCGGCATCCAGTGCCGGCAACTGCTCGACGGTAGCGGCGAACGGCACCGCCGGATCACGGGCGAAGGTAAAGTCGCGCTGCTGGATATACCGTGGGCAGTTGCCGAAACTCTGCTCGACCGCCACCCGCAGGCCCTTGCCGCCCGCCGCCACCACGCCGTTCATGCGGTTACGCCGCCGGCTGTGCAGTTCGATGCCCAGGAGGCCCAGCGCAGCGCCCTCGCCCATGCCCTGGCCGATAGGGTCGTCGGCCTGGGGCCGGGCGGCAATGTCCAGCGTGGTGGGCGTCGGCGAGGCGATGAAACCGGCCTGGCCCTCGAGCACGCCGGCCCAGGCATCGCCCTGCCCATCCACGCTGCCCAGCACGATGAACGGCAGCTGGGCGTAGAAATCCCGGTGCTGGTCGGGCATGAAGTCGCGTACCACGCGTTTGCCGACCGCATCCATCCGTTCGGCGACGCCGAGCTTTTCCTGGATGAAGGTTTCGCCCGCATGCCAGGGTGCGGGCGTTTTGGCGAGATCGGTCATGGCGGTTCTCCTGGAGGCGGTGGCGCACAGGCTCAGGCGTTGGCGGTCAGCCCGGCAGGCGTCTGGGGAATGGCCACGAAGCCGGGCAGCGCCTCGATGCGCGCCAGGAAGGCCCGGACCTGCTCGTAGGCCGACAGGTCGACATTGCCCTCCGGCGCCCGCGCCAGGTAGCTGTACAGCGCCACGTCGGCGATGGTCGGGTGGTCGGCGGCCAGCCACTGGCGACCGCTCAGGTGGCGCTCCAGGCGGGCGAGCAGCACGTGGGCACGGGCGATCACTTCCTCGGCATTGAAGTCGGCACCGAATACCGTGATCAGGCGCGCCGCGCACGGGCCGTAAGCCAGTTCGCCGGCGGCCACGGACAGCCAACGCTGCACCGCCGCCGCACCGGCGGGGTCTTCCGGCAACCAGTCGGTGCGCCCGGTCTTCTTGGCCAAGTAAACGAGAATGGCGTTGGAGTCGGCGACCACCACGCCGTCGTCTTCCAGCACCGGCACCTGGCCGAAGGGGTTGAGCGCGAGAAATTCAGGCTGCTTGTTGGCACCGCCGGCCAGGTCGACCTCGACCAGCTCGGGTTTCAGACCAAGCAGCGAGGCGAACAAAACGGCGCGGTGGGCATGGCCGGACAGGGGGACGTGATGGATTTTCATGGGTCGGCTCCTGGTTGACGGTGGGCCGGGAGAAGTCCCGAGCCGTGCAACCAGCTTGCGACCGCAGCGCGTTTTGAGGAATACGCGTTGTCGGCATTACTTTATTGCGATAAGTGGAACAATCCGATTCCGCGTCAGATCGGCAATTGCCCCAGCGCCCAGCGCAACCCGAAGAAGATCAGCAATCCGCCGCCGATGGTCGCCAGCAGATGGCGCGTCACCACGGCGATGACGATGGTCGCCAGGCCCGCCAGCAGATAGGCGTTGTCCCAGCTCAGCGCCCAGTTGCGCCCGTCCGGCAGGAGCATGGCCGGCACCACGATGGCAGTGAGCACCGCGGTCGGCACGTAATGCAGGGCTTGGCGCACCGCCTGGGGAAAGCGCAGATCGGGAAAGGCGAACAGGCTGTAACGCGTGGCGAAGGTGATCGCCAGCATGCCGAGGATCAGAATCCAGTTTTCCATCAGCAAAGCTCCTCCTGCAGGGGCGCCTGGACGCGTTCGAGCAACACGCCGATCACGATGCCGGCGAAGGCGGCGGCCATCAGCCAGAGTTTGTAGGGCAGGTCGTGAAAGATCAGCGCGACCACCGCCGCCACCAGAGCGGCAGCCAACTGCGGGCGATTGCGCAGCATCGGTACGACGATGCCGACGAAAGTGGCGATCATCGCGAAATCCAGCCCCCAGGCAGCGAGGTTCGGCACCGCCTGGCCGAACAGCAGGCCAATCAGCGTGCAGCCGATCCAGTTGCCGTACATGGCCAGGCCCGCACCAAGAAAGTACCAATGCTTGTTTGGCGAATCGTCGCGCTGGGCGTAGCGCTGCTGAACCACGGCAAAGGCCTCGTCGGTCAGCCAGAACGCCAGCGGCATGCGCCAGCGCTTGGGCAGGTAGCGCACGAAGGGCTGCAGGGTGGCGCTGTACAGCGCATGGCGCAGGTTGACCACCAGGGTGGTCAGCCACAGTACCGCCAGGGTGGCGCCGCCGGTGAGCAGGCTGACGGCGATGAACTGCGCTGAGCCGGCGAACACCAGCACCGACATGCCGATGGTCTGCCAGGCATCGAGCCCGGCGGCACCGGCCAGGCTGCCGTAGATGATGCCGAACGGCATGGCGCCGAGCAGCATCGGCAGCATGTCGCGCAGGCCCTGGAAGAATTCTTGGTATCGGGACATCGGCTCGTCGCTTGGCTGAAAAGATCGCCTGCGGGCGACCAGAAGCGGATCAGGCTAGCTCAGCAGGTTTGCGCTGTCTTGAACGATCTTGCGCAGTTCGCACATTAGGTAGCCTGCGGTTGAGCGCAGCGATACCCGAGAAAACAAACCTGGGTATCGCTGCGCTCAACCGCAGGCTACGGGCGGCGATGGCAGGCATTGCGATACTCGCCCGGCCCCACGCCATACACCTGCTTGAACTGTCGCGTCAGGTGGCTTTGGTCGGCGAAGCCCAGTTGCAGCGCCACGCTCAGTGGCGCACAGCCGTCACGCAGCAGCGCCCGCGCCTGCTCCAGCCGGCGCTGCTGCAACCAGGCATGGGGCGGCAGGCCGGTGGCGCGGCGAAACACCCGGGCGAAATGAAACGGCGAGAGGTTCACCGCGGCGGCCAGTTCTTCCAGCGATGGCGGCTCGCCCAGGCGCGCGGCCAGGAGCTCCTTGGCCAAGCTCACCGCCCGCGGCTCCAGACCGGCGGCGGCCGCCTGCCTGACCCCGGCATGGCGCTGGAACAGCATCAGCAGCGTCTCGCGCCATGCCGTCTGCTGCTGCAGCACGCTGGCGTCGCTGTCGAGCAGGCGGTGCAACTGGCCGAAGGCCCGATGCAGTTCGACGTCCTGCAGCACGCTGGCGGCGAACGACGGCAGGCCCCGGTGCGCCAGGTCCAGTTCGTCGAGCACGCCATTGACCTGGGCCGGCGCCGGGTAGAAGGCGCGGTACAACCAACCCTGCTCATGGGCCGACGAGCCGGTGTGCACTTCATCCGGGTTGATCAGCACCATGCTGCCGACCGGCGCCAGGTGATCGGCACCGCGGTGGCGAAAGCGCTGGGCGCCGTGCTCGATCACGGTGAATACGAAACCTTCATGCACGTGCGGGGTGAAGCGCTGCTTGATGTAGCGCGCCTGCAGCAGCTCCACGCCGGCCAGCGCGGGGCTTTCCCAGAAGCGGATGCGCTCGCCGGTGGGCATGGCTCACACGCCGAAGCGTGCCTCCAGCCCGGCCTTGACCACCGGCCATTCCTGGTCGGTGATGCTGTACAGCACGGTGTCGTCGAGGCGCCCGTCGGCCAGGCGGCGATGATTGCGCAGCAGGCCCTCGCGAACCGCGCCGAGCTTTTCGATGGCGCGCTGGGAGCGCTGGTTGCTGGCGGCGGTTTTCAGTTGCACGCGAACCATCTGCCAGCTCTCGAAGGCGTGCCGCAACATCAGGTACTTGATCATGCTGTTGAGGCCCGTACCGTGCTGGGCGGCGTCCAGCCAGGTCCAGCCGATTTCCACGGCTGGCAGGGTCGGCATGAAGTCGGCGAAACGGGTGGTGCCGACCACCTGATCACCCAGGCGGATCACGAAGGGCAAGGCGCGCTCCTCGCGCTGATCGTGCAGGGCCTGGCGGTACCAGTCCAGGCGCTGGGTGCCGCTCATGTAGAGCAGTTCATCGCGATTGGCTTCGGCCAGGCTGACCAGCGCCGGAATATCGCCATCGAGCAACGGTTCGATGCGCAGGGCACCGCGCTGCAGGGTGATCAATTGCGGCTTGAACATCGGTTTTCTCCAGGTACAACGCTTGCCAGGCGTGTCAGTTTCTCACCGAATAAACGGCCTGTCTGCCAAAAAACGGCAGCGCCCAGAGTGCCCCAAGCGCACGGCGGTGCCCCTGCGACCTTGGTCGCGCCTGACGCTGCGCCCCTTTGCTGCGACACTACGCAGGCGTGCCAGGGTACGCTCGCACCATTGCCCTTCTGTTTCGTGGAGTCTGCATGTCGCTGTCCAGTTGGCTTATCGCTGCAGTCGCCCTGCTCTACATGGCCGTGCTGTTCGCCATCGCCTTCTACGGTGACCGCCGCCGCAAGCCACTGCCGCCGAAAGTCCGTGCCTGGGTCTACTCGCTGTCGCTGGCGGTGTACTGCACCAGTTGGACGTTCTTCGGCGCCGTCGGCCAGGCGGCCGAGCAACTGTGGTCGTTTCTGCCCATCTACCTGGGGCCGATGCTGCTTCTGCTGTTCGCCCCCTGGGTGATCGAGAAGATGGTGCTGATCAGCAAGCAGGAGAACATCACCTCGATCGCCGACTTCATCGCCGCGCGCTACGGCAAGTCGCAGTCCCTGGCCATCGTCGTCGCGCTGATCTGCCTGGTCGGCGTGCTGCCCTACATCGCCCTGCAGCTCAAGGGCATCGTGCTCGGCGTGAACCTGCTGATCGGCTCGGAAACCGACACCGACGGCACCCGCGCCCAGGACACCGCGCTGATCGTCTCGGTGATCCTGGCGCTGTTCACCATCCTGTTCGGCACTCGCAACCTGGACGTCACCGAGCACCACCGCGGCATGGTACTGGCCATCGCCTTCGAGTCGCTGGTCAAACTGTTGGCCTTCATCGCCGTCGGCGCCTTCGTCACCTACGGGCTGTTCAATGGTTTCGCCGACCTGTTCAGCCAGGCGCAGCGCAGCCGCGAGCTGGAGGCGTACTGGGCCGAGGCGGTGAACTGGCCGGCGATGCTGGTGCAGACCGGCATGGCGATGATCGCCATCGTCTGCCTGCCGCGGCAGTTCCACGTCACCGTGGTGGAAAACACCGACCCGCGTGACCTGCGCCTGGCGCGCTGGGTGTTCCCGCTGTACCTGCTGCTGGCCGCGCTGTTCGTGATTCCCATCGCCCTGGCCGGGCAGATGCTGCTGCCCGGCGGAGTGAGCCCGGACTCTTTCGTGATCAGCCTGCCGCTCGCCGAAGCCCACCCGGCGCTGGCCCTGCTGGCCTTCATCGGTGGCGCGTCGGCGGCCACCGGCATGGTGATCGTCGCGTCGGTGGCGCTGTCGACGATGATCTCCAACGACATGCTGCTGCCCTGGCTGCTGCACCGCAAAAGCACCGAGCGGCCGTTCGAGGCCTTCCGCCACTGGATGCTCACGGCACGAAGGGTCAGCATCGTGCTGATCCTGCTGCTGGCCTACGTGTGCTATCGCCTGCTCGGCACCAACGCCAGCCTGGCGACCATCGGGCAGATCTCCTTCGCAGCCATCGGCCAACTGGCGCCGGCGATGTTCGGCGCCCTGGTGTGGAAGCAGGCCAACCGCCGCGGCGTGTTCGCCGGGTTGATCACCGGCGCGGCGCTGTGGATCTACACCCTGGTGCTGCCGGTGCTGGCCCGCGGCCTGGGTTGGCCGCTGGACATCTTCCCCGGCCTGCGCACCCTGCTCTACGCGCCGATCGGTTTCGAGGTCGACGCCCTGACCCGTGGCGTGGTGCTGTCGCTGGCCGGCAACCTGACGCTGTTCGCCTGGGTATCGTTCTTCTCGCGCACCCGTGTGTCCGAGCACTGGCAGGCCGGGCGCTTCGTCAACCACGACTTCGGCAACAAACAGGGCGGCCGCGGCGCCCTGGCGGTGCAGGTCAACGACCTGCTGCTGCTCGCCGGCCGTTTCGTCGGCGAAGAACGCGCGCAGGAAAGCTTCAGCCACTTCGCCCGTCGCCAGGGCAAGGCCTTCAACTCGGCGCAGCCGGCCAACAGCGAATGGATCGCCCACACCGAGCGCCTGCTCGCCGGCGTGCTCGGCGCCTCCTCGACCCGCGCGGTGGTCAAGGCGGCCATCGAAGGCCGCGACATGCAGGTCGAGGACGTGGTGCGCATCGTCGACGAAGCCAGCGAGGTGCTGCAGTTCAACCGCGCCCTGCTGCAGGGCGCCATCGAGAACATCAGCCAGGGCATCAGCGTGGTCGACCAGTCCCTGCGTCTGGTGGCCTGGAACCAGCGCTACCTGGAAATCTTCGAGTACCCGGACGGGCTGATCTGCGTCGGCCGGCCGATCGCCGAGATCATCCGTTTCAACGCCGAGCGCGGCATGCTCGGCAGCGCCGACGTCGAGGAGAGCGTCGCCAAGCGCCTGTACTGGATGCGCCAGGGCACCGCCCACAGCTACGAGCGGGTGTTTCCCAATGGGCGCGTCATCGAGCTGATCGGCAACCCCATGCCCGGCGGCGGTTTCGTCATGAGCTTCACCGACATCACCGAATTCCGCGAAGCCGAGCGCGCCCTCAAGGCCGCCAACGAAGGCCTCGAACAGCGCGTCGCCGAGCGCACCCATGAACTGTCGCAACTGAACAAGGCGCTGACCGCCGCCACCGGCGTGGCCGAAGCGGCCAACGCCTCGAAGACCCGCTTTCTCGCCGCGGTCAGCCATGACCTGATGCAACCGCTGAACGCCGCCCGGCTGTTCTCCGCCGCCCTCTCCCACCAGGAAGAAGCGCTGCCCCACGAGGCCCAGGAGCTGGTGCGCCACCTGGACAGCTCGCTGCGCTCGGCCGAGGACCTGATCAGCGACCTGCTGGACATCTCGCGCCTGGAGAACGGCCGCATCACCCCGGACCGCAATGCCTTCGCCCTCAACAGCCTGTTCGACACCCTGGGCGCCGAATTCCGCGTGCTGGCCGCCGAGCATGGCGTGGATTTCCACATGCAGGGCAGCAAACTGCGGGTGGACAGCGACAGCAAGCTGCTGCGCCGCGTGCTGCAGAACTTCCTCACCAACGCCTTCCGCTACGCCAAGGGCCGTGTGCTGCTCGGCGTGCGCCGCCAGGGCGCGAATCTGCGCCTGGAGGTCTGGGATCGCGGCCCGGGCATTCCCGAAGACAAACGACAGACCATCTTCGAAGAATTCAAACGCCTGGACAGCCACCAGACCCGCGCCGAAAAAGGCCTGGGCCTGGGCCTGGCGATCGCCGACGGGCTGTGCCGCGTGCTCGGCCACAGCCTGGAAGTGCGTTCCTGGCCCGGCAAGGGCAGCGTGTTCAGCGTCACCGTGCCGGTCGCTCGCCACCAGGCGCCAGCGGCCCAGCGGGCGCGACCGGAAAGCAGCGGCCAACTGCTCACCGGCACCCAGGTACTGTGCATCGACAACGAGGAAAGCATTCTTACCGGCATGCACAGCCTGCTCTCGCGCTGGGGCTGCCAGGTCTGGTCGGCGCGCACCCGCGCCGAATGCGAGCAGCTGCTCGACGAGGACGTACGCCCGCACTTGGCCCTGGTCGACTATCACCTGGACGAAGGCGACACCGGCACCGAGCTGATGGCCTGGCTGCGCACCCGCCTGGGCGAACCGGTGCCCGGCGTGGTGATCAGCGCCGACGGCCGCCCCGAACTGATCGCCCAGGTGCACGCCGCCGGCCTGGATTTTCTGCCCAAGCCGGTGAAGCCAGCGGCGCTGCGGGCGTTGATCAGCCGGCATTTGCCGTTGCAGTAGAGCGGTCGGACAGTGATGCACTAACGGTGGGAACAGACGGGGCGCCCGCGTCCACCGAGCTCGTAGCCGGATCTTGCAAAGCCGCTCATTTCCTGCGAAAAACGCGGCCTTCTGCACTCTCGGAACCCCAGCAATGAGCGACGAACTACGTATCGAAGATATCCACCCGGGCGATGGCAAGGCGGTGGTCAAAGGCGCGCTGATCACCACCCAGTACCGCGGCTGGCTGGAAGACGGTACCGAGTTCGACTCGTCCTATTCGCGCGGCAAGCCGTTCCAGTGCGTGATCGGCACCGGGCGAGTCATCAAGGGTTGGGACCAGGGCCTGATGGGCATGCAGGTCGGCGGCAAGCGTCGGCTGCTCGTGCCAGCGCACCTGGCCTATGGCGAACGCTCGATGGGCGCGATCACGCCGAATTCCAACCTGAGTTTCGAAATCGAGCTGCTGGAAGTGCTGACGCGGGACGACTGAAGCGCCCCGCGCCTTGCGTTTTATTGCTTGGGTTGCGGCTCGACCCGGTCGAAGCGCAAGCCCTCGCTGCCCTTGATGTTCCAGGCTTCGCCCTGGGTGTCGACGAAGCTGACGTCGGTGAAACTCGAGTCGCGCAGGCCGTCGATCTGCGCACCCGCCCCGCCCTTGAAGCGCACCTGCTCGAAGGCGACGTTCTCGTGGAAGGCCTCGTGGGCGCTGTCGCCCTTGACCTGGATCGCCGCGCCGGCGGCACCCTCCACCGTCACGTTGCTCACGCGGATATCGCGGAACTGCCCCGGCACGGTCGAGCGCTCGTAGTCGAGAATGGCGTTGGGGTCGTGGTAATCCAGGGTCATGATCACCCCCTGCTTGACCGGGTTGCGGATCGCCGAGTCGCGGAAGGTGACGTTGCGCGCGCCGCCGCCCATGAAATTGGTGCTCTTCATGCGCAGGCCGGTGTCGGTGCCGTCGGACACGTTGTCTTCGGCGAGGATGTTCTGGATCCAGCCACCGGTATGGCTGCCGGCGACCACCATGCCGTGGCCGCGGCGGAAGAAGTTGTTGAAGATCCAGGCATCCTCCTGGGGCGGCTGTTTCGCGGCGCCAGCGCCGGTGCCAGACGCGAAGTTGACGCAATCGTCGCCCGTGTCGAAAAAGTTGTTGAAGACCATCGCGCCCTTGCTGTTGGCGAACTCGATGCCGTCGCCGTTGTTGGCGTCGTAGGTCTTGTGCACGGTACCCGCCATCACCACGTTCTCGGTTTCCAGGTTCATGATCCCGTGGTAGGCCGGGTTGAGCACGGTGAAGCCGCCGTAGAACACGTTCCTGACGTTGCGCAGGGTCATCAGTGAAGAGCGCATCTGGCCGTAGGCGTCCTTGACGATGATGCCACGCGCCACGGCCTTCTCGACCTGATCCCTGGACAGGATGCCGTCCTCCCTGTAGCGGGTATTGTCACTGGCCCGGTAGAACGGCAGCGGCTTGCCGAGCTCGTCCTGGCTGTCGTCGTTGCGCTTCCAGCCGTTGCCGTCGATGGTGCCCTTGCCGACGATGCGGATGTTCTCGAACGACTGGTGCTGGCGCGGATCGCGCGGCAGCGCGTTGATCAGCGAGGCCGGACGCACCATGGTCGAATACGGGTACTGGATGTAGCCCTGCAGCGGGTAATCCTCGCTGCGCTCAGAGCCCAGCAACGTGGCGCCCTCGGCGATCTCCAGGGTCATGTTGCTTTTCAGGTACAGCGCACCGGTCTTGAACACCCCGGCCGGAATCAGCACCTTGCAGTTCAGCGAGCAGGCATCGATGGTCTTCTGGATGGCCGCGGTATTGAGCGTCTTGCCGTCGCCCTTGGCGCCCCGGGCCTCGACGTTGAATACCTCGGGGACCGCCGTGGTGCGCTGCACCAGCACCGGGCTGTCGGCCGACTCGCGCCCCTCGGCATCCACCGAGCGCACGGTGAAGCGGTATTCCGTCTCCGGTTTGAGGCCATCGACGGTGAAATTGTGGATGGCGATGCGGTGATGGAAATTTGCCTCGTCAGCCTCGTAGAACTGGTCGATATACGGCTTGGCCGGTGAATGCTGGTCGTTGTTGGCGTTGGCGCTGCCCAGCTTTTTACCATCCATGTACACGTGATAGTCGACGATGCCAGCGGCATCTTGCGGTTTCTCCCAGACCAGAATGATCTGGCGGTCGTCATAGGCCAGGGTCGGCACCTGGATGTTCGGCGGCGCCTCCAGCGCCAGGGCGGCACCGCTGGCCAGCAAAACCAGTGGTATGACAACGCACTTTGATCGATGGGATTTAATTAGAGAAACAGGCGTAAAAAGGCGCTTGATGAGCGGCATGATTGTTATCCTTGTTATGGCCAATCCATTGAATAATCTGAAGATACCGAGGCAATACGCCATACGGCGAACAGCGCAATCACCATACCCACAAGAAGTATGACAACCGACAAGATAGACGAGATTTGGGCTGCGTCCAGCCCTGGCGTCACGGCACCGCGCGAATGCGGAAGGGAGGGATCAGTCGTCCAGCGGCTCATCCAGCGGCAGCCCGGCTGCACGTTCGAGTAGCTCGGGGGGCAGGCTCTTGCTGGCCCGGGCGCCGAGCAGCTTGAGGTTTTCAGCGCGGCTGATGAGGTTGCCACGGCCGTCGACCAGCTTGTTGCGCGCGCCGGAATAGGCCTTGTCGAGCTGCTGCAGGCGCATGCCGACTTCGTCCAGATCCTGAATGAAGGCCACGAACTTGTCGTACAGCGCCCCTGCCCGCTCGGCGATTTCCCGAGCGTTCTGGCTCTGCCGTTCCTGGCGCCACAGGCTGTCGATCACCCGCAGGGTCGCCAGCAGCGTGGTCGGGCTGACGATCACGATGTGCTGGTCGAAGGCTTCCTGGAACAGCCCCGGATCAGCCTGCAAAGCCGCTGCGAATGCGGCCTCGATCGGCACGAAAAGCAGCACGAAATCCAGGCTGTGCAGCCCGTCGAGGTGCTGGTAATCCTTGAGCGACAGGCCCTTGAGGTGGCTGCGCAGCGATAGCACGTGCTGTTTCAATGCCACCTGCCGCACCGCTTCCTCGCTGGCCGACACGTACTGCTGATAGGCGGTGAGGCTGACCTTGGCATCGACCACCACCTGCTTGTCGCCCGGCAGCTGGATCAACACGTCCGGCTGGAAACGCTCGCCCTCGGCACTCTTCAGGCTGACCTGGGTGTGGTACTCGCGGCCCTTCTGCAGGCCGGCATGTTCGAGTATGCGTTCGAGCACCAGCTCACCCCAGTTGCCCTGGGTCTTCTGGCCCTTGAGCGCCTGGGTGAGGTTCATCGCCTCCTCGCTCAGGCGCTGATTGAGCCCCTGCAGACGCTCCAGCTCCTTGCCCAGAGAAAAGCGCTCGCGCGCCTCCTGCTGGTAGCTTTCCTCGACGCGCTTCTCGAAGGCCTGGATGCGCTCCTTGAGCGGATCGAGTAGCTGCCCCAGGCGCTGCTGGCTGGTTTCCGAGAAACGCTGTTCGCGCTCATCGAAGATCTTGCCGGCCAGTTCGGCGAACTGCGCACGCAAGGCATCACGGGCGCCTTGCAGATCCTCCAGACGCTGCTGGTGGCTCTCCTGCTGTTCGTGCAGTTCGGCGGCCAGCCCGGCCCGCTCGCTGTCCAGGCGACGCAGCTCGGCCTCCTGGCGCTCGCGCAGGGCCTGCGCGCCCTCGAGCTGCTCGCGGGCCAGCTGCAGGTCGTTCTGCAGCAAGTGGGTTTCGCGGCGCAGGGCGGCCAGTTCGGCCTGCTGATCAGCCTTGATTTCGAGGATCTCGGCAAGCTCGTCGCGGCAGTTGTCCAGCTGCGCACTGAGGCCGGCCTGGGCCAGCTGCGCCGCATTCATGCGCTCCTGGGCCAGCCCTGATTGCAGACGCATGTCCTCGGCCTGTCGCAGGGCGGCAGCCATGCGCAGCCATAAAGGAACGGCAGCCAGCAGTGCGCCGACCAGAAAGGCCGGCAACAGGGTCAGGAGATCGAAAGGCATAAAGGCATCCAGGCAAGACTGCCGGCAGTATAACCGCGCGGGCCGCGCGGCAGCGGCTACAACAGGGCACCTCTAGAGAAGCCGCAACAGATCCCGGGCCTCGTCGTGCCCTTGCAGCGCCGCCAGCTCCAGCCAATGCCGGCCTGCTCTGGCTCGAGGGTGCGCGGCTGGCAATACAGACGCCCCAGCTCCAGCTGCGCATGGCTATCGCCAGCTCGCGCGGCCTGGCGTAGCAGCTCCAGGCCGATGCGCCGGTCACGGGTATTGCCGCATTCGCGGCAGAGCATCTGGCCCAGCCGACTTTGCGCCTGCACCACACCGCGGCGCGCAGGCTGCTTGAGCAGACGGCCGGCGATGCGTTTCACGCTGGGTGCATGGCCAAGGCGCGGGCTGTCCAGCAGCCAGGCGGCGACGCGGACGGGAACCTGGGTATGGACGGGAAGCGTATGGAGTTCACTGCGGGGTAAAACGCGGGGCATAAGGCTAAAGCGGGGCTCTGGAACAGGCGCGCCACTCTACTCTTTTTTATTCACAGGTAAAGCCCCGGCCCGCCCCAGAGCGGCTGCAGATGACAATCCACAGAAGCTGTGGATAACTTTGTGGGTATGGTGGGCGAAATACCCCCTAACACTGATGGAATGGGCCTCCCGCTCAAACTGTTCATTTTTTCACCACATCAAAAAAGCCTATATTTTTCATAAACTTATATTTACGCCTACGCTATCGCTCGGTTTTTGACAAGTGGCAATATGCGGCTTGACAAGCTGCCTCGCTATTGTGCACAAGTCCGCCGGCGAGACCTCTGAAATGCCCTTTTGCGGGGCGAAATCAGCCTTGACATCTCGGCACGCCACGACGGGCGGGGCATGCAGCCCATGCACCAATGATGCTCCTGTCACGCGCACGCCATAAAAGTATAAAGCACCATTCAGGCGCGTCCGGTTTGGCAGGCCATACCGGTTCGGGTTACCGTCGCCGATTCCTCCGTTCTTGGATCCACGCCCATGCTCAGCCGCCGCATCTGGCTGCGACTGTCCGTCACACTCGCCCTGCTGCTGGTGCTGGTGGCCGCCGCTTATCTGGGCGGTCGCTACCTGCTGCAACGCAGTGGCATCGAAATCCTCGACTGGCACGGCACCTCGCTTTCGGACGGCGGCCTGCGCATCGACAGCCTGGCGCTGCGCCAGCGCAGCAGCGCCGGCACGCTCGAACTGCACGGTAATGATCTGCACCTGGCCTGGCGTGACTTCGGCTTCAGCCTACCGGTGTGGCGGCACGTCGCGATTGACCGCCTGTTGCTGGATTGGCGACCGGTCGAAGAAGATGCCCCGGACGCCGCGCCACCGCCCGACCTCGACCTGCAGCGCCTGGCCGCACCGCTGGCCCTGCTGCCACGCAGTCTGTCGATCGCTCACCTCGAGGCCGCCCTGCCCTGCGCTCGCGGGCAGTGCAGCGCCAGTGGCAGCCTGGACCTGCAGCGCAGTGACGATGAACGTATCGCCCTGAGCGTGAACCTCGCTCAGCAGGAGCAGGTGGTGAGCGTCGCGCTCGACCTCGAACCAGGCATTGACGCCCTCGACCTGCAGGTAACCCTGGCGGTGGATCGACAGCCCCAGGCGACCCTGACCAGCCACCTGCAGGAGCGCGGCGACGGCCTGATCTGGACCGGCCAGCTCGACGCCACCGAGCTTACCCAAGCCGTCACCCTGCAGAACCTGCTGGGCGCCTGGGCACTGCCCGCCGGCAAGCAGTGGCCGGCGGCACCGGGCGAGGCAAGCCTCGCCGGCACCTGGCAACTCGACCTGCCGCGCCGCCAGCCGGATTTGAACAACCTGCTGGCCGCGACCGGCCAGTTCGATGTGCACGGCAACCTGCCGCAGCCGTGGCCGGTGCCCGGCATCGGCCTGCTACAGGGGCAACTGGCCCTGGCGGCTCATAATGAAGGCTCGCAGTGGATCGCCAGGCGCATCGAGGCCGATCTGCAGTTCAGCGAACCCAATCCCGACTGGCTGGCGAAGCTGCCGCCGGAGCTGCGCAGCGACTCCCTGCACCTGCAGGTACAGGCGGATACGCCACTGGCCGACTTACGCCCGGAACTGGCCGAGCGCAGCCTGCCCTTGAAATTGACCGCTGCGCTAAGCGGAACCACTCGCCTGGATTTGCAGGGCCGCCTGGCCGTCGCCAGCTCGGCGCCCTGGGCGGTGCAATTCGCCGATACGCGCCTGACCACCCGCACTGCCAGGGCGAACCAGGCCGGCTGGCAAGCCACCGAGCTGAGCAGCGCGCTGAACCTGGCGGGCTACGCCGACGACGGCGCAATCGAACTGAACCTTGGCCAGGGTTCGCAACTGCAGGCTGCCAGCCTGAAAGGCGCCGTGCTGAGCGCGCAGAAACTGCAGGCCGGGGTGGGCGGCAGCACGTTGAAGCTGGCGCTGCAGGACGGCGCCCTGCAAGGCTGGCAATTCAACGGCCCGTTGAACCTGAGCACCACGCGCCTGCAGCAGGCCAACCTCAAACCCCAGGGCTGGCGATTGCAAGGCCAGCTGGCCGTCGCCGACGGGGCCGGCACCCTGCAGGGCAAACTAAGCAACGACAGCGAACTGCAACTCGACCTCACTGCCAGCCTCGACGCGAAACACGACCTGCAGCTCGAGGCCACCCTGGGCGAGTTGTTCCTGCGCTCCGGCAACCCGCTGGCCAAGACCCTGGTGCAGTGGCCCGAATTGCTCGACCTCGACAGCGGCCGCCTGAATGCCGATGCCAACCTGACGCTGGCCGCCGGCAGCAGCGCGCCGACCCTCGACCTGAACCTGACCGGCAAGGGCCTCGGCGGCATCTACGACCGCTCCGAACTCAGCGGCCTGGACGCACGCGCGCAGTTCAAGCTGGCGCACCAGCGTTTCGAGCTGTACATCCCCGAACTGAAGCTGCAGCAGGCCAACCCCGGCCTGCCCATCGGCCCTGCCGAAGCACGCGTGCGTTACAGCGCGCCGCTGGCCACTGCCGACCAGGGCCAGCTGGAGGTGAACCTGGCCCGCACCGCGCTGATGGGTGGTGAGGTCACCCTGACACCGGGGCAATGGAACCTGGGCGCAACCAATCAATCGTTTCCCATCCGGATTCGCGGCTTGGAACTCCAGCAGCTGTTCGCCCTCTACCCCGCCGAAGGCCTGGGCGGCAGCGGCACCCTGGACGGTGACCTGCCAGTGCGCCTGGGCCCGAACGGTATCGAGATAGACGACGGCCACGTCGCCGCCCGCCAGCCCGGCGGCTACCTGAAGTTCAGCTCCGAAAAGATCAAGGCCCTGGGCCGCAGCAACCCGGCGATGCAGTTGGTGACGCAGTCCCTGGAGGACTTCAGGTTCACCACCCTGAACAGCTCGGTCGACTATGATCAGCACGGCATACTGACCCTGGGCATGCGTCTGGAAGGCCAGAACCCGGCCATCGAGAACGGCCGCCCGATTCACTTCAACATCAACCTGGAGGAAGACATCCCTACCCTGCTCGCCAGCCTGCAGCTGACCGGCCGGGTCAACGACATCATCACACGGCGCGTGCAGCAGCGAATGCTGCAGCGCAATACCGCCCCCAAGGAGCCTTGACGAGGAGAAGCGCCATGCGCTTGCGTAGTTGCATCACCGCCCTGCTGCTGGGGCTGCTGACCACAGCCTGTACCCCGACGGTACAACTGGCGATGCCCAACGAGCCGATCAACATCAACCTGAATGTGAAGATCGAGCACGAGATCTATATCAAGGTGGATAAGGCGCTGGACAGCATGTTCAGTGAATCCAGCGGACTGTTCTAAGGAGCCACGCATGAACCTGATCAAACCTTTCGCCGGCCTGTTGCTGCTGTTCAGCCTGAGCCTGCCTGCCCACGCCATCAGCCTCAACGAGGCGATGTCCGCCCTGGGTGACGCCAAGGCCAGCGGCCAGCTCGGCGAAATGCCCAACGGCTACCTCGGCGTGGTCAAATCCGCCGGCCAGGCCGACGAGATCGCCAAGCTGATCAACGCTGCGCGCCGGGCCGAATACCAGAAGCTTGCCCAGCAGAACGGCATCCAGCTCAGCGACGTGGAAACCATCGCTGGCCAGAAGGCCATCGACAAGACCCCGGCCGGCCAATACATCCAGCAGCAAGGGCAGTGGCGCCGCAAGTGACGCCGCAGAGCGCTCGCCGCACGGTGCGAGCGCTTTCTCAATTCCAGTAAAAATTCCCGCAGCCCGCGTCAGCTCTGGCCTGGCACGGAACTCGGTTAGCGGCGCCCAGTCTCACCTCCAGCTATCGCCACCGATCAGAGGACGACCGAGATGAGCCTTATCGACTGCCCCGAATGCCAACACCGCATCTCCGACAAGGCTCATGCCTGCCCACAGTGCGGCAATCCGATGCAAGCGCAGCCCGGCAATCGCTGGCTCACCGAGAAGAACGTCGGCCAGGTGGCCGGCGCGACCACCGCCTGGCTCACCGCCCCCTGGATCGCCCGCATGGTGTTTGGCGTGGTGGCGATGATCTGCATCACCGTGATCATCGTCGCCAGTTGAGCAGCGCTCAGGGGCGCCGAAGCAGCCGCGCCACGTCCCTGGCGGCCACATCGATGGCCGCTTCGTCGTACGCCGCGAAACCCATCACCAGCCCTGGCGCCTGGGGCTGCACGCAATAGCGCTGCAGGGGCATCACGTCGATGCCCGCCTCGGCCAGGCGCGCCTGGGCATCACCCTCCTCCATGCCGTGAAGCCGGCACACCACATCCAGGCCGGCGCGAATCGGCGGGACCTCGATCAACCCTTGCCAATGCCGCTCGGCGGCCTCTGAAAATGCCTCGGCCCGCGCGGCGTAGAGCTTGCGCATGCGCCGCAGGTGGCGATCGAAGTGGCCCTGGTCGATGAAATCCGCCAGTACCGCCTGAGCCAGGCTGTTGGCATGTCGCGCGGTCAACGACACCAGGCGCGTGAAGCCGTCGACCAACTGCGGCGGCAGCACCACATAGGCCATGCGCAGGGACGGAAACAGCAGCTTGCTGAAGGTGCTGGCGAGAATCACCGACGCATCGGCCCCGGCCATGCTGCGCAGCGCCGGAATGGGCTTGGCGACGAAACGGTACTCGCTGTCGTAATCGTCCTCGAAGATGTAGCTGCCCTGCTCGTCGGCCCAGCGCAGCAACGCCAGACGCCGCGCTGGCGACAGTTCGCCGCCCAGCGGCGCCTGGTGCGAGGGCGTGACGTAGGCCAGCCGAGCATCCGGCGCCAGGCCCAGGGCCGTGTCGACCTGCAGGCCTTCGCGGTCGACCGGCACATCGACCACTGCCACGCCGCTCGCCTTCATCAGTTGCCGGGCGCCGGGGTAGCCGGGGTCTTCCATCCACACCCGTTCACCCGGCGCCACCAGCAGGCGCAAGGTGAGATCCAGCGCCTGCTGCACGCTGCCGAGGATCACGATCCGCTCGGCACCGACCTGCACGCCCCGGGCAATCGCCAGGTACTGGGCGATGGCACTGCGCAGCGCGGGCAGGCCGGAGGGGTCGGCATCGAGCATGTCCAGCAGGCGCGAAGAACGCAGATGGGCGGTGTGCAGCTTGCGCCACAGGTCGATGGGAAACGCCAGCACATCACCCCGATGCGGGAAGAACGGCCGCAAGCCGCGCTGGGCAGCGCCACTCATGAACACCGGTTTTTCCGCCTGCAAGCGCTGCGACCATTCGGTGTCCGGCGCGGCCCGCGGCTGCTCGACGGGCGCCCGGACCGCCCGCCGGCCATTGCCGGCGTTGAGCGTGGCATCCGGCAGCACCGTGCAAACCCGCGTGCCATAGCCGCTCCCGGTATCTAGATAACCTTCGGATTGCAGTTGCTGATAGGCCGCCTGCACGGTCCCCCTGGCCATACCGTAGTGCTCGGCCAGTGCGCGGGTACTGGGCAGTTGGCTACCCGATGGCAGGCGACTGCTGAGGATCGCCTCGCGCAACGTGCCATACAGCCAGCGCTGCAGGCTCTCACCGGCTGCGGTACACCGAGCGGCAACGAAACCACCAGGGGGCCTACTTTTCCGCTCGCCATCATCGCCTCACTTGGATCACTCAGTTGATGCTCTATGGCTCATTACGCTGATCCGCTTCAAGCAGCTAATCGCTCCATCAGACCGCCAGCCCCAACGACCAGCCCAATAACTGGACCGTAACGAGCCGCGCGGTTCCTGCTCAGAATCGACTGCCACCCCATTGCAGCAATCGACGCATCTTGATCTAATTTGCGACTAATTCTTATCTGCATTGAGGCGCGCAAACGCCTTCGGGTACGTGCTCTCGATGACGCCTTCCGATACCTCCGCCCTGCACCAGCTGTACGCCAGCCATCGCGGCTGGCTGCAGCAGTTCCTGCGCCGTCGCCTGGGCAACAGTGCCGATGCCGCCGACCTGGTGCAGGACACCTTTGTGCGCCTGCTGCTGCGCCCGCGGCGCTTCGACAGCCACAGTGGCGAACGCTCGTACCTGGCGACCATCGCCCGCGGCCTGAGCATCGATCATTGGCGCCGCAAACAGCTGGAACACGCCTGGTTGAGTGCCCAGGCCAGCCGCCCGGAAGCGCTGCAGCCGTCGCCGGAGCAGGCCGCGCTGATCATCGAAACCCTGCACGAAGTGGACGCCATGCTGCTGCGCCTGCCCGCGCGGGTGCGCCAGGCGTTTCTGCTCGCCCAGCTCGACGGCCTGCCCTATCGCGAGATCGCCACGCAGCTCGGCGTGTCCGAGCGCATGGTCAAGAAATACCTGGCCCAGGCGCTGCTGCACTGCGCCCTGCTCGAAGCCGAACTCGACGGTCTGCTGGTCGAATGATCAACCCGCGCCCCCACACCCTAAGCCACGCCAGCCTGCAGCAGGCCGCCGACTGGTACGTGCGCCTGCACGACGAGCAGGCCGATGGCCAGGTGCGCCAGCAATGGCAGCGGTGGCTGGAGCAACACGGCGAACACCGCGACGCCTGGCACTATGTCGAGCGCGTCAGCCAGCGTTTCGGCCAGTTGCAGCAGCAGGACGACGGACAGACGCTGCGCCGCGCCCTGGCCCAGCCTGGCCGCTCCGGCCTGACCCGGCGCGAGGGTTTGAAGAGCCTGTTGATCGTCGGCGCTGGTAGCCTGGTGGCGTGGAGCGCCTGGCGCCACACGGCACTGCCGCGCCTGGTCGCCGGCTGGAGCGCCGACTTCGCCACCGGCATCGGCGAGGTGCGCGAAACCCGCCTGGCCGACGGCACTCGCCTGTGGCTCAACGCCGGCAGCGCGGTGGACGCCGACTTCGACGACGCCGTGCGCCTGCTGCACCTGCGCGTTGGCGAAGTGCTGATCGACACCGCCCGCGATACCCGGCCCTTCTTCATCACCAGCCGGCACGGGCGCATGCAGGCGTTGGGCACGCGCTTCAGCGTGCGCCAGAGCGATACGCAAACCTGGCTGACGGTATTCGACGGCACGGTGGAAATCCGTACCGCAGGCAACCAGCAAACCCTGCGCATCCCCGCTGGCCAGCAAGTCACCTTCGACACTGCGCAGATTGGCGCCGTGCAAGCCGCAGCCGGCGCCCGCGAATCATGGACGCGTCATGTGCTGGCTGCCGAAGGCATGCCGCTGGGCCAGTTGCTCGACGAGTTGGGTCAATTTCGCCGCGGCCACCTGGGCTGCAACCCGGCGGTCGCCAACCTGCCGGTGATGGGCTATTTCCCGCTGGACGACAGCGAGCAAAGCCTGCGCCTGCTGCAGGCCGCCCTGCCCATTCGCGTGCAGCGGCTGACCGACTGGTGGGTAACCGTCGAGCCGAGCGAGGCCTGAACGAAATTAATTCATCGGCGCGGTTCCCTTTTGCAGATCTGGCTCGGTAATCCCTGAGAAGCCAACCGATCAGACCACTCCTGGGACCACCATGCACTTGCCAGCCGCGCACGCTTTCCACTTCTCCCTGCGACCACTCGCCCTGGCGTTGCCCATGGCGCTGTCCCTCGCCCCGCCTCTGCTGATCGCCCTGCCGGCCACCGCGCAGGAAAGCCAGGCGGTGCGCACCTACAGCATCGCGCCAGGGCCGCTGAACAGCGTGCTCAACCAGTTTTCCGCCCAGGCCGGTATCTACCTCGCCGGCCACAACGACCTGGCCAGCGGCAAGACCAGCCCCGGCCTGAACGGCAACTACTCGGTCACCGCCGGGCTTGCCCTGGTGCTGCAGAACTCCGGGCTGGAGGCAGTCGATCAAGGCGGCGGCGGTTATGTACTGCGCCCGCTGCCGGCCAGCGGCGCGCTGGAGCTGGACAGCACCACCGTATCCGGCATCGCCGACGGCAATGCCGAGCTGCCGGGTGAGCCGCTGGCCGGATACGTGGCCCTGCGCAACAGCAGCGCTACCAAGACCGATACCGCCCTGGTCGATACGCCGCAATCGATCTCGGTGGTCACCCGCGACGAGCTGCGCAATCGCCAGTCGGAGACTCTCTCCCAGGCACTCAGCTACACACCGGGCGTCACCAGCCAGCCGACCAGTTTCAACCGCACGGCGGACCGTTTTCGGATCCGTGGTCTCGATGTCGAGTCCGCCACCGGCGGCTCGCTGCGCGATGGCCTGCGCCTGCAGAACAATTCCTATGACGGCATTCAGGAGCCCTATGGCCTGGAGCGTGTCGAGGTGATTCGCGGCGCGGCCTCGGTGCTCTACGGGCAGCTGTCGCCAGGCGGCATGATCAACGGGGTGAGCAAGCGGCCGACTCGCGAACCGCTGCACGAACTCAACCTGCAGGTCGGCCAGAACGACCGCAAACAGCTGTCCGGCGACTTCAGCGGCCCGCTCGGTGACAGCGATACCCTGAGCTACCGCCTGACCCTGCTCACGCGCGATAGCGGCACACCCCAGGATCACATCGACGACGACAGGCTCTACATCGCCCCGGCACTGACCTGGCGCCCGAACGAAGACACCTCCCTGACCCTGTTGTCGTTCTACCAGAAGACCGAAACGGGCTTCTCCGCGCCGCTGCCCTACCAACTGGTCAAGGGCGTGGGCGACGCGGCGTACCAGATCGGTCGCCACGACTTCATCGGCGAGCCCGACTACAACGAGATGAACGGCGAGATGTCGACGCTCGGTTACGAGTTCGAGCACCACTTCAACGAGCAGCTGCGCATCAACCACAAGCTGCGTTACTACCAGACCGAAGTGGACTGGAAGTACCTGCAGGTGCGTACCGGCGGTAACGGTCTGACTGCCGCCGTGATCAATCAGGCGGCCACCACGGGCATCCTGCAGCGTCAGTACAGCGACCGCCACGAACGCGCCCGCGGCCTGGCCAGCGACACCAACATCGAGTCGAAATGGCAGCTTGGTGGTGCGGAGCACAGCGTGCTGCTGGGCTTCGATGCCTACGACATGAGCTACGACTCGCACAACTTTCGCGGCGTCGCGCCGGCGCTGGATCTGAGCCGCTACAACTACGGGCAGCCGGTGGTGGTGAACAAGGACCGCAGCCTGGAGCGCGGCTCACAGATCGACACCCTGCAAAAAGGCGTTTATCTGCAGGATCAGATCAACATCGACGATCGCTGGGTCGCCGTACTCGGCGTGCGCCACGACTGGGCCGACCAGAACCAGAAACAGCATCGCAACGGCGTGCGCACCAGCCAGGACAACGAGGCCACCACCTACCGCGCCGGCCTGGTGTACAAGCTCGATAACGGCCTGGCGCCGTACCTGAGCTACAGCGAATCGTTCTTCCCGGTGTCGGTGGCCGTTGCCGGCGGGCAGAGCTTCGTGCCTACCGAAGGCAAGCAATACGAAGCGGGGATTCGCTACCAGCCCGATGGCCGCAACCTGCTGCTCAGTGCCGCGGTTTTCGAGCTGACCCAGCAGAACGTGCTCAAGCAGGACCCTGCCACCAACATCGCCACGCAGACGGGCGAAGTGCGCTCGCGCGGCTTCGAGGCGGAAGCCAAGGCGGACGTGACAGAGGACCTCAGCCTGATCGCCTCCTACGCCTATATCGATGCGCGCATCACCGAGAGCGACATCGCCGGCGAAGTCGGCCAACGCAGCGAGGACACGCCCTATCACCAGGCGGCGCTGTGGCTGGACTACAACTTCATGCGCCTCAACCTGCCGCAGCTCACCGTCGGCGCCGGCGCCCGCTACAAGGGCACCACCCAGGCCTCCGAAATGGACTCGGCGATGCCTGCCTACACCCTGTTCGATGCCATGGTCAGCTACCAGCTCGACGCGAACTGGGACATCAGCCTCAACGCCAACAACCTCACCAACAAGCGATACACCTACTGCGAGTTCGCCACCTGCACCTATGGCGACGAGCGCCAACTGGTGACCGCGGTGAACTTCCGCTGGTAGCGAACGCCCAGGTCGGCCGCCCAATAGGCGGCTGGCCTGGTAACCGGCAGTGCAGGCGCTGCCGATTGACGGCCTCGTTGCATCTGGCCACACTCCAGCGTCTCGACCTTCCCGAGCCCACCATGCCAACCATCGCCCATTCGTCTGCCTCGCTCTGCACCGGTGTTTCGCCGGCGGCGCTGGGCTGGCCGCGCGATGCCCTTCTGCGCCGCCGTCGTGCGGTGCTATTCGCCTTCACCTTCTCGCCTCACGCCGCTGCCTGACGGCAGTTGCTGCCTCTGTTGCAGGCGTCACGCCCTGGGCGTGGCCACGTCTTCGTATTTATACGCGCCTGGCCACCGGGGCAGGCGGAGGTCGAGAATGAACAATCGTCATGTATTGGCGCTGCTGATCGCTGCGGTCTCGGTGGTCGGTTTGAGCATGGGAGCGACGCTCCCTCTGGTATCGCTGCGCCTGCACGAATCGGGTGCCGGTTCACTGGCCATTGGGGTGATCAGCGCCATGCCGGCCGTGGGGATGATCCTTGCGGCCCTGCTCAGCACATTGCTGTGTCGCCACTGCCGCGGCCGCACGCTCTATCTGGCGTGCTTCATGCTCTGCGCCGTGAGCGCCGCCAGCCTGCAATGGCTGGGCAGCCACCTGCCGGCACTGGCCATCAGCCGTCTGGTGATGGGCCTGGCCATGGGCGTGGTGGTGATTCTCGGCGAGTCCTGGGTCAACCAGTTGTGCGATCCGCAGCGGCGCGGCCAGACCGTCGCGCTCTATGCCGCCTGCTTTACCGGTTGCCAACTGGGCGGGCCGGCGCTGATCGGCCTGCTGGGCACCCAGGGTGCCTGGATCGTACTGATCGTGACTCTGGCCAACCTGCTGACGGTGGCGCTGATCTGGCAGCGACTGCCCCGCGAGTTGAGCGGCGAAGAACGACACGAGCGGCGCTTTTCGCTGCTGGGCTTTTTCCGCGTGGCGCCAGCGCTGTGCATCGGGGTGCTGTTCTTTTCGTTCTTCGATGCAGTGATTCTCTCGCTGTTTCCCCTTTACGCCAGCAGCCAGGGTTTTGCCCTCACCACCGCCGCGCTGATGGCCAGCGTGATCCTGGCCGGCGACATGCTGTTTCAGGTGCCGCTTGGCTGGCTCGCGGATCGGCTCGACCGTCGCGCCCTGCACCTGGCTTGCGGATTACTCAGCCTGGCATGTGGCATCACCCTGCCCTGGCTACTCGCCTACCCGCCCCTGCTGTGGCCAACCCTGGTGCTGCTTGGCACGGCGGCAGGCGGCGTCTACACCCTGGCGCTGATCCTGATCGGCGAGGATTTTCACGGCGCTGACCTGATCACCGCCAACGCCAGCGTTGGCATGCTGTGGGGGCGTCGGCAGCCTGCTCGGGCCATTGCTCAGCGGTGCCCTGATGAGCGGTAGCGCCCACGGCCTGCCGCTCGCGCTGTGCCTTGCAGCCAGCCTGTTCGTGTTGGCCGCGCTTTCGGCGTTGCGCGCGTCACGCCGCACGCTAAGTCAACGAGACACGACCTGAAAGACGCCTTCACTGAAGCCGCTGCCTGACGATTTCCTTCAATACGGCATGGGTTTGGGGCGACAGACTGGCGAGCCTTTCTTCCCAGACGAGCGATGCCCGCCATGCAGCAGTTCCTGATCATTGCCGCCGCCCACTTCCTGGCGCTGATTTCCCCCGGCCCGGACTTCTTTCTGGTCGCCCGCACGTCCCTGGCAGCGGGCTGGCGGGTCGCCAGTGGCGCCTGCCTGGGCATCGCCGTGGCCAACGGAGCGTTCATCGTCGCCGCCTTTACCGGCGTGTCGGTACTGCAGCCTGGCAGCGCGCCGTTCATCACACTGCAACTGGTCGGCTGCCTGTACCTGCTGTACCTGGGCGTACTGTTCAATCGCCATGCCGGCAGCAGCGTGCTGCAGGCACCGGGCGAGGCGGCGCCTGCCGGCCGGGCCTCCTGGCTGCAGGCGGCCGGCATGGGTTTTCTGTCCGGCATTATCAACCCCAAGAACGCGCTGTTCTACGTCAGCCTGGCGAGCATGCTGGGCGCCCAGATCAGTGCCGGCTGGAAGGCGTTCTATGGCGTGTGGATGTTCGCCGTGGTGCTCGGCTGGGATCTGCTGGTGGCCCTAGCCATCGGCAATGGCCGGCTGCTGCGCAACTTCCAGCGCGCCCTGCCGCTGCTCGAACGGCTTTCCGGCCTGGTACTGATCGCCCTGGCCGTGGGCATGCTGGTGATGCTGCTCAGGGCATGAGGCCGCCGGGTATCACGCTCTCAACCGCGCCGCCAGCGTCGACAATTCGCCGGACAGCCCCTGCATGGCTCGGCCCGCCGACTCGCTGCGCTGCAAGTCGGCTTCGTTGCTCTGGGCGATGGAGACGATTTCGGCCAGGTTGCGGGCGATGTCTTCGGCCACCGAGGTCTGTTCTTCCGCCGCTGTGGCGATCTGCCGGTTCATGTCGCGGATGGCTTCCACGGCCTGGGTGATGCTATGCAGGCGCTCGCCGGCCACCCCGACCTTCGCTCTTCCGGCCGCACTCTGCTGGGCCCCGGCAGCGATTGCAGCGCTGGCTTCCTTGGAGGCGCCCTGCACGTTGGCGATTAACTGGTGAATCTCGCTGATCGAACTGGCGGTGCGTGACGACAGGTTGCGCACTTCATCGGCCACCACCGCGAAGCCGCGGCCCGCCTCGCCAGCGCGCGCGGCCTCGATGGCCGCGTTGAGGGCCAGCAGGTTGGTCTGGTCGGCGATGCCACGAATCACTTCCAGTACGCCACCGATGCGCTCGCTATCGTTGTCGAGCCGAGCGATCACCTCGGCGGTGCGGGTGATTTCCCCATGCAGCTTCTCGATGGTAGCGATGGTGCTGGCCATGGTGGTTTCACCATCCTGGGCAGCCTGATCGGCCTCGTCGGTGGCCCGCGCCGCGCTGGCCGAATGGCGCGCCACTTCTTCGGCGGTGGCGCTCATCTCGTGCATCGCCGTGGCGACCTGATCGGTGCGGGAGAACTGGTCACGAATACCCTGGCCGATATGCCCAGCCACGCTGCTCAGCTCCTGGGTGGCGGCATCCAGCTCACCGGTGCCGCGACGCAACTGCTGCGACAGCGCCTGCATGAATTCGCGCAGGCGATTGGCAGCCTGGGCCAGCAGGCCGACTTCATCTTCACGGCCCTCACTCAGGCGCTCACCGAATTGCCCACGGCTGAGCAGCTCGAGCTGCCCGGTGGCCTGCAACAACGGCGTGGTAATGCGCCGGTTGACCAGCCAGGCGCTGAACAGCGCCAGCAGCACGCCGATCGCGAGCATCGCCAGGCTGCCGAACAGCACGCTGCGCTGGGCGATCTCGCTCAACTGGCTGGCGCTTGCCTGACTGCGCGCGTGCAGTTCGTCGACCAGCAACGACAGCTGTTCGGTGGTGGCTCGATCGATGCCCTTCACTGCCGCATCGCCGGCCTGGGCAGAAAAACCTGCCGCGGCAAAAGCCTGGTAACCACGGCGATAGGCCTGGCCCATCTCGGCGTGAGCAGCGCGCAGTTCGCTCAACCGCTGGCGCAGCTCGGCACTCCCTGCCGTGTCGATCAGTTGGCCGATCCGCGTCTGCACGCGCTTCTCTTCATCCTGGAACTGCTGCCAGTAGCGGTTGCGCTGCGCTTCATCGCCGCCACGCAGGAGCACGTTCTTCCATTCCTGAACCTGAATCTTGAACGCCAGGTTGGCGCCGTCCACTTGCCGCGCCTCTTCCAATGGGCCGCTGAGCAGCGCCCCGTAGCCATCCAGCTGGCGCGACAACAGCGCGAAGCCAGCCAACGCGATCAGCAACATCAACACCAGGCCACCGCCAATCAGCAATACCAATTGGGCACGCAGCGAACGACCAAAGCTCATGGAAATCTCGAATGGGAGGGAGGTGCAACGAGCTTATGAAGGTTGCATGACAAATATGTTGCAGCGAGATAACCAGCCGTCCGACTGAAGGTGCCTTAGGGCTTTCTGACTCGCTGCCTGGCCTCGCTTTCGGCCTCCTCCATGGCCGACGCCATCAGCCCGGAACACACCAGCACGCCGGCACCCTTCGACAGGCATTCGTAGCGCTGCTGATCCTCGCCGGAACTGGTGACGCAGTCCTGCAGGCTGATCCGTTGCTCCACGCCGTCCAGGTTCTTTTGCGCCTGGGCGTATTCGGCTGCAGTGATGCGCCCGGCGCTTTTGCGCTCTTCGGCGATTTCGCGCAGGTTCTTGAGGTCGACGACCGTCCAGCGCATCGCGCTCTGGCACATTTCGCGCCTCGACGCTTTGGCTGGCGCAGGCTCGACCGCAGCCCCCTGGGTAGGCGTTTCGGGGGCTGGCGCGCGCGCTTCACCGGCGTAGCCCGGCTTGATCGTCACCGCTTCGGCCTGCTGGGCCGCCGGGGGCTGGCTGCCGAAATGCTTCTGGCCGTTCTCGTCCACCCAGGTATACACCTGGCTCAGGGCCTGGGCAGACAGGCTGCAGAGCACGAGCATCGCGAGCATCTGGCGAGCAGGCTTCATGGTTAAATCCCTTTGCCGAGCGCGGGCTGCGCTGCGGGCAATCTAGAGCCAGGCAGCGGCTTTGCCAAGGGGCTGCGGCAATGCCTGCCACCTATTTGCGAACCACGCCATGGTGGCCTTTATAAAGTTGCGCAACGGAGCGGCCAAGACTGCATACAATGCGCATCCGCTCTCAGCTCCACACGAGGACTCCGCCACCATGGCCTCCCCCGACAAGCAGAAAAAACGCGCCCAGCGGGCCAAAACCAAGGCCAAGCAGAACCGTATGGGCAAGCCGAAAACCAATGTCGTGCACCCGGTGCTGGCCAACCCGCTGATCGACGAGCCTTTCGATGACGTGGAGATCGACCTCAGTACCTTCGACTTCAAGGACATCGAGGAAAACGGCTTCGACCCGGCGCACTTCGACGACCTGTTCCAGGCGATGCACAAGGCCGAGACCGTCAGCCTGCTCGCCCAGTGCGTGGTGTTCCTGCAGTACCCGGTGCTGGAGCTGGTGGTCGCCGAGGAAGACCCGGAAGCGGCGACCGACTTCATGATGGGCCTCTTGATCGTCTATCGCGGCCTTTTCCACAACGATGACGAAGATGCGGCGGTCGAGTGGATCGGCAGCGAGACGTTCCAGGCGGCCTATAACGAGGCGTCGGAGATCCTGCAGAAGAAGAATGCGCGTGGCGGTGCGCACGCCTGACCGCTAGTTAATCATTGCACCCATAAAGCCCGGCCTCAGCCTCGCGCATGAAGATTTCCAGCGTCTTCGGGCCGATGCCCTCGAAGGCCAGCAAGCGCTGCGCGAAGTCTTCCCGAGTGGTGCTTTGCTGGCGGATGGCGGTGACGCGGCCTTCGTACTCGTCCAGCAGTTTGCGGCTGAACTTCATCAGCCGGGCGGCGGTGGAAATGTCGTAACGCACATAGCGTGCCTGGCCGAGCAACCGCACCAGTTCCTGCTGACTACAGCGCGCCAGTCTGGCGGCCGTGTCCAGCCCGTGCTGTTCAACGAGCACCCGATAGGCCCGCTCGGCCACCGCCTGCTGGATCGGCTTGCCGAACATAAAACTCGCCAGCAGCCATTTGAACAGCGCCTTCTCATCCGCCTTGTGGAGCCCGGCCCTGAGGCCCAGCTGCTCAGCACTGATGTGTTTTTGCGCCACGCCCGCCTCCTCGTTGATACGCCACTTCACCTCAGAGCCGCGCTGGCCCGCGAGGGTTCAGGTGCTTAGCGCGCCGCCCTGCCGGCCTTTTTATCAACCCGGTCGATACTCACCATGCGCCATGGGCACTCGAATAGCCGGCGTAAACGGGCTAGCCTCGCGTTCAGATGCAATACCCATCACGCCGATAGCGAGGATTCGATGACTCAATCAACCTATGTTCCGCCCAAGGTATGGCAGCACCTTGAAGCTTCCGGTGGCCAGTTTTCCAAGATCAACCGCCCCACCGCCGGCGCGACCCATGACAAGGAACTGCCGGTCGGCAAGCACCCGCTGCAGCTCTACTCCCTGGCAACGCCCAACGGCGTGAAGGTGACCATCCTGCTCGAAGAGCTGCTAGCCCTGGGGCACAGCGGCGCCGAATATGACGCCTGGCTGATCCGCATTGGCGAGGGCGACCAGTTCTCCAGCGGCTTCGTGGGCGTCAACCCGAACTCGAAGATCCCCGCCCTGCTCGACCGCAGCAGCGATACGCCGATCCGGGTGTTCGAGTCCGGCTCGATCCTGCTGTACCTGGCGGAAAAGTTCGGCGAGTTCCTGCCCAAGGATCCGGCCGGCCGTACCGAAACCCTCAACTGGCTGTTCTGGCAAATGGGCTCGGCGCCCTACCTGGGCGGCGGTTTCGGCCACTTCTACGCCTACGCCCCTGAGAAGTTCGAATACGCCATCAACCGCTTCACCATGGAAGCCAAGCGCCAACTGGACGTGCTCAACCAGCGCCTGGCCGATAATCGCTACCTGGCCGGCGACACCTACACCATCGCCGATATCGCCGTATGGCCCTGGTATGGCGAGCTGGTGCGCAACAACGTCTACGGCGCCGCCGAATTCCTCGCGGCCCACGAATACACCCACGTACAACGCTGGGCCAACGAAATCGCCGAGCGCGAAGCGGTCAAACACGGTCGCCGCGTCAACCGCATCTGGGGCGAGGAGGCGGAGCAAGTGGCGGAGCGGCACCAAGCTGCGGATCTGGAGAAAGCCTGAATCGTGCTTGGTGCCTGAAACCCTTGCAGCACAGCAAGCAAAGAAAAGCCCCGCGGCCTGTCGGCTGCGGGGCTTTGTTTTAGATGGTGGGCGGTAGGGACCTGGGGGCCGTATCCGGGTGGTTTCAGGGCGTCACAGTGCGTGCTGGGTAAAACCCATGGCACCGACATAATGTTCCAGAAGCCTCCAAGCGAGGCGTGACAATTACCGCCACTCGAACGGATCAGCATCCTGATGCGCCGGGAAGCGCTCGCGATAGGCGGCCAGCGCCGCGCCGTCGAGGCGCTGGTGAAACACGCCAGCCTTGTCATGCGCATCGAGCAGGCTGTCGCCCTGGAAATCCAGCACCTGGGAGTCGCCGCTGTAGGGATGGCCCTTGCCGTCCACGCCGATGCGATTGACCGCGGCCACATAGCAGAGGTTTTCGATGGCCCGCGCCGGCAGCAGGCGGTTCCAGTGCAAGCGCCGCGCTGCCGGCCAGTTGGCGGTATAGAGCAGCAGGTCGGTGCTTTCGGCATCGCGGCTCCACACCGGGAAGCGCAGGTCGTAGCAGATCAGCGGGCGCACGCGCCACCCCTTGACCTCGAACAGCGCCTGGCGCTCGCCGGCGGCGTAGTGCTGGTGTTCGCCAGCCATGCGAAACAGGTGGCGCTTGTCGTAGTGGGCCAGCGAACCATCCGGCCTCGCCCAGAGCAAGCGGTTGCGGTAGCTGCCATCGGCGGCCTGGATGATCAGGCTGCCGGTGATCACCGCATTGAAGCGCTGCGCCTGCTCCCTGAGCCACTGACTGGTCGGCCCGTCTTCCGGTTCGGCCAGCTCGGCGGACTGCATGGAAAAGCCGGTGCTGAACATCTCCGGCAGGATGACCAGATCGGCGCCCGCGGCCTGCAGCAGCTGCGTCTCGAAGTGCGCGCGGTTGGCCGCAGGGTTGTGCCAGGCCAGGTCACTCTGGATCAGCGCCAGTTCGAGATGGTCTTGTTTGCTCATCGATGTCGCTCCCGTGATATCGCTTGCCAAGCGGTGGACAACGCTTCGCGGTCGTCCACCCTGCGAGGTGCTAGATGGCGCAGAGTTTTTCCGCGGCCTGGCGCAGGGTGTCCTCGCGCTTGGCGAAGCAGAAGCGCACCAGACGCTGAGCCGGGTCGGGCCGCTCGCTGAACACCGACACCGGAATCGCCGCCACGCCATGTTCGCGGGTCAGCCACTGGGCCATGGCCACGTCGTCCAGGTCCGGGCGGATCGCCGAATAATCGGCCAGCTGGAAATAGGTGCCCGGCGTGCGCGTGAAGGTGAAACGCGAGCCGGCCAGCAAGTCGCAGAACAGATCCCGTTTGGCCTGGTAGAACGCCGGCAACTCGCTTACATGCTCGGGGCAGGCGGCCATGAAGTCGGCCAGCGCGCACTGCAAAGGCGTCACTCCACAGAAGCTGACGTACTGGTGCACCTTGCGCAGCTCGGCGCTCAGCGCAGGCGGCGCCACCACGTAGCCGGTCTTCCAGCCGGTCACGTGGTAGGTCTTGCCGAACGAGCTGACCACGAAGGCCCGCGCGTACAGCTCGTCGTGAGCCAACACGCTGGTATGCTGGCGACCGTCGAACACCAGGTGCTCGTAGACTTCGTCGCTGACGATGTGGATATCGCGATCGCGGATCAGCGCCGCCAGGCGGTCCAGCTCGTCACGGCTGATCAGCGCACCACTGGGGTTGTGCGGCGTGTTGAGGATGATCAGCCGGGTGCGCGGGCTCAGCGCCGCCTCCAGGCGTTGCCAGTCGATGGCGAAGCTCCCCTCGGCCAGCGACACATGGATGCAGCGCCCGCCGGCCAGGGTCACGCTCGGGTCGTAGCTGTCGTAACAGGGATCGAAGACGATGGCTTCGTCGCCGGGATGGATCAGCGCCTGGATCGCGCAGAAGATCGCCTGGGTAGCGCCCGGCGTGACGGTCACTTCGCTGTCCGCACTGACGTTGCGCCCGTAGAGCCGCTCGATCTTCAGGGCGATCTGCTCGCGCAACGCCGGCAACCCGGTCATCGGTGCGTACTGGTTGTGCCCCGCCGCCACATGCCGGGCCAGGGCCTCGCGCAGCGCTTCAGGGCCGTCGAAGTCCGGGAAGCCCTGGGACAGGTTGATGGCGCCCGTCTGGGCCGCGAGCTGGGACATGGTGGTGAAGATGGTGGTGCCGACAGCGGGCAACTTGCTGGTGAACATCGACGCGTCCTGGGCAGTTGAGGCAGACGCCGAGGATAGCCGATGGCGCGAAGCCCACGCACCCGGTAATAATCGCCGCCTTGCCAACGAGAATGCCCATGAACGTCGAAGACCTGCGCCTGTTCGTCACCACCCTGGACGCCGGCAGCTTCACCGCCGCCGCCGATACCCTCGGGGTGACCAAGCAGTACGTCAGCCGTCGCGTCGCCGCCCTCGAAGCACTGCTCGGCGTGCGCCTGCTCAACCGCACCACGCGCCGCCTGCAGGCCACCGAACTGGGACTGCTGCTGTACGATAAGGCCACCACCATTCTCGTCGACCTGCGCGATGCCCAGGAGCTGGTGTCGGCCCAGGGCGCGTCCCTGCGCGGCACCCTGCGGGTCAGCGCGCCGATGACTTTCGCCACCCTGCACCTGAGCCACGTGCTGCCGCTGTTCATGCAGCAGCACCCGCACATCAACCTGGAGATCGACCTCAACGACCGCGCCGTGGATCTGCTCGCCGACGGCTACGACATGTCGATCCGCATCGGTACCCTGGAAGACTCCAGCCTGATCGCCAAGCGCCTGACCGACATGCAGACCATCCTCTGCGCCAGCCCCGCTTACCTGGAGGAACGCGGCACGCCGGCCAACCTCGACGCATTGCAGCAGCACGCCTGCCTGCTCTACGGGCACAGCCGCCACGTGGAATGGCGCCTGCGCGAGGCCGGCAAGCCGAGAAACCTGAGCATGCGCGGCCAACTGCGTGCCAACAACGGCGAGCTGATTCGCGATGCGGCCATCGCCGGCATGGGCATCGCCTACCTGCCCACCTTCATCGTCGGCCAGGCCCTGGCGAGCGGCGCGCTGGTGCCGATACTCGAACAGCACTGGCCGGCGTCGGCGGCGGTGTATGCGGTCTATCCGCAGCACCGCCAGTCGGCCCGTGCGGTGCAGGTGTTCTCGGATTTCATCAAGCAACAGATCGAGCACCTGAGCGCCTGAAACTGTCAATCTGAAACGGACAATAAGTCCATTTACAGCCGGTTAATCAATCCAACGATAGTCAGTAACATTCCCTCCATGCCGCCGATAAAGGCAGCGCCATCAACTGGAGGATTCATCTATGCTGGCTATCCGTAAATCGACTGATCGTGGCCATGCCAACCATGGCTGGCTCAACTCCTTCCACACCTTTTCGTTCGCCAGTTACAACAACCCGAAGGAGCGCGGCTTCTCCGACCTGCTGGTGATCAACGACGATACCGTGGCCGCCGGCCAGGGTTTCGGCGAACACCCGCACCGCAACATGGAGATCTTCTCCTACGTGCTGCAAGGCGCCCTGGAACACAAGGACAGCCTGGGCACCGGCTCGGTGATCCGCCCTGGCGACGTACAGCTGATGAGCGCCGGTACCGGCGTGTCGCACAGCGAGTTCAACCACTCGCACAGCGAGCAGGTGCACTTCCTGCAGATCTGGATCGTGCCGAGCGAACGCCAGGCCGAACCGCGCTACCAGCAAGAGCACTTCAGCGAAGCGCAGAAACGCGGCCGCCTGCAGCTGATCATCTCGCCCGACGGCGCCGATGGCTCGCTGACCGTGCGCCAGAACGCACGCGTCTACGCCGGTTTGTTCGACGCTGACGAGCAGGCGCACCTGCAACTCGGCGATGACCGCTACGCCTACGTCCATGTGGCCCGCGGCAGCGTCCAGCTCAACGGCGAGCAGTTGCAGGCCGGTGACGGTGTGCGAGTACGCGATGCCCGCGACCTGCACCTGAGCAATGGCCAGCAGGCCGAGGTGCTGGTGTTCGATCTGCGGCCCAATGAGCTGCCGTCGTTGTACTGAGGGTGACGCCGTAGCGTAGCGATACCTGGGATTCACTGTCCTGGGTATCGCTTCGCTCAACCGCAGGCTACTTGAACGCAAAAGGCGCGAATCGCATTGACGATTCGCGCCCTTTTTTAACTCGCGCCAGCTACTCGACGAGCAGCCGGTGAGTCGTTTACCAGCTATAGCTCAGCTTGGCAGTGATCTCACGACCTGGGTTGTAGTAATCGGCAGTTCCCGAACCCACCACATGCTGCTCATCGAACAGGTTGCTGACATTGAGTGCCAGGTCCGTTCCCTTGACGATGTTGTAATTGAAGGCAGCGTCATAGAGCGTGGTCGCCTCGCTCTTGCCGGTGTTGAAGGCATTGAAGTAGTAGGAGCCGATATAACGGGCACCTGCCCCTACGCTCATTTTCGTGCCTGGCAGATCGTAGTAGGCCCAGAGCGATGCGGAATGCTGCGGCGTTACTTCGAACTCGTTACCTTTGATGGATGCATAGGTGGAACCATTCCATAGCGTGCCACGGATGACATCCGACTTCATGTAGGAGTAACCACCCACCACGCTGAGATTCTCGGTAAGTTCGGCCTTGGCCTCTAAATCTAGCCCTTGCACATTGGTTTCACCGACGTTCTGCTGTTGAATTCCGCCGGGTACAACCACGGCGATGGTGACGTCTTCTTGAGTCAGGTCATAAACAGCGGCCGAGAACAGTGCATTCATCCCGATCGGGGAATACTTCACACCAACCTCATACTGCTTTCCGCGCTTCGGCGTAACACCAATCTCGGGTGGTGAGACAGATTCCACCATGCTCACGTAGGTAGAGACCTCGTCAGTGACGATATAGGTCAGAGCCCCACGAAAAGTGTTCTCAGAGAAATTGTCGGAATTTCTGGTCGAGTTGAGTTTGTCAGTTTCGACAAGATCCATCGAATCGTTGCGAACGCCTGCTGTGACGATAAAACGATCATAGAAAGAGAGATTCTGCTGCAGGAATACGGCCTTAGTCTTGTAGTCCCGTTTTGTATGAAGATCGAGCGGGAACCCTCCCGAAACGCCAGTGTAAATCGGATTGGCAATATCAATCGGCGGAACCGATGCGCTGTATACAGTCTTTGCATTGGAAGAGGAATCACCATATTCCACGCCGACTGTGGTGCTGCTGTCGATATTTTCAAAGCGCGTATCGTACTGCAGCATCAGATTGCCGTTGACCTGATCCGCCTCGGTATCGGAGGCATAAATAGCGCGATCACGCAGTGTTCCGGTGCCGCCACCACCTAGATACAAATAACCGAAATCGTCGGTCAGATCGCTGTAGCGCAGGTTACTGCGCAGCACGAAACCGTTATCGAAGTCGTGACTGAAGCTGCCACTGATATTGGTGCGTTCGACATCATGAAAGTTGTAGCTCGGCTCGCCAAAGAAATCGCTGCGATCGTATTCCCGATCCTGGGGATAACCGCCGCTATTGGGTGAGCTCTTGGTCTTGAGGTGATCAACGACCAGCGTCGCGGACGTGAAAGCGGTCGGCGCCCATGTGAGGCCGCCCATCAGGAACTGGTTATCGTCACGGGAATGATCGTACTCGCGGTCGCTGTCCTGGAACTTGCCAGTGAAGCGATAGGCCAGGGTCTGATCTTCGTTGAGAGAGTCACCGACATCGATACCGGTTTCTTTGTGGTTGAAGGAACCATAGGTGCCGTAGACCTGACCGAACTTCTCGAAGCGCGGCTTCTTGGTCACGAAGTTCACCGAACCACCTGGGTCAGCTGCACCAAAGAGCGTCGAGTTGGCCCCACGCAGTACTTCTACACGCTCGTAAGCGAACGGTTCCTCACGCACGCCGCGCATGGAACCCAGAGTCAGGCCATCTCGGTAGGTCGTGGCCTGAAAACCGCGAATCTTGAAGTAGTCGTTGCGGTCATCCGTACCGTAATAATCGGTGATGATGCCCGGCGTGTACTGCAACAGCTCCTCGGTCGTATTGACGCTGCGCTGCTCGATCTCTTTCTCGGTAATGACCGAAACCGATGCAGGCGTATTGAGGATACTGGTCGCCACCTTGCCACCGACCCAGAGTTCCTGGGCCACCACCGAATTGGCATCGTCGTCAGCTGCCGCCTGGGTATTCACGATGATGGGAGCCAGGCGATATGCCTCGTCATCGTTGCCGTTACCGGTTTCCTGAGCATTCGCCATAAAGGGCCCGACGGCCAGTGGTGCGCAAAACAACGCTGCCGCCGCTCCTCTGTGCTTTGAAAGACGCGAGTTGCCTGTCCCGTTTTTTTTATCGCTCATGCTCGGTACCCTTTGATAAAGCGCAGCTTCAGACGCTAGCCCTGTGAATTTGTCGGCCTTCAGGCCTCTAGTTGGCGGGCAAGACTATATGCGAAAACAAGTATGCAAACGATAAATATTCACATCATCAACGTAATTATCATCATGTGAGTAGATCGTTCGTCAGTCCCAGTTGAGCGAATACCCCCGGATCGCCAATGGCAATGCACCTAGGCGCCTCCCCAGCACTGCCTTAGAATGAGCCTCCGCCGCCCGCCGGCCATCTGCTCAGTCGAAAATCCCCATGCGCTGGTTGCTCGCCTTCACTCTCTTCTCATTGGCCCTGGCCGGGCATGCAGGCGCCGCGCCCGCGTCTCCCGTGGCCGCTGTCGACAAGGTATTGGTGGAGAAAGCCCAGCGCCGGCTGCAGTTGATCAGCCAGGGCAAGACGCTGAAGTCGTATCGGATTTCCCTGGGCAAGCAGCCGGTCGGCGCCAAGTTGCGCGAAGGTGATTTGCGCACGCCGGAAGGCTTCTACTGGATCGACTGGCGCCGCAAGAGCGAGAAGTACAACCTGTCCATGCACATCTCCTACCCCAACGCCCGTGACCAGGCACAGGCCAAGGCCGCAGGGGTGAAGCCGGGTAGCATGATCATGATCCACGGCACGCCGCTGGACGACGAATACCCCGAGTGGTTCTTCCACACCCTGGACTGGACCGAAGGCTGCATCGCCATGAAAAACGCCGACATGCGCGAAGTCTGGGCGCTGGTGAAGGATGGCACGCTGATCGAGATTCGTCCCTGACGTGATCCAAGAATCGACGCCAGGGCGAGAAGCGGTAGTCAGAACTGCAAATCGGACAAGCGCCACACCTCGAAAGCGGGCACCTCGTAGGGATGGGCTTTCTTCAGGGCTTTGACGGCGTTGTGGATCAGCTCGTCGGCGACGACCAGCTCGACTTTCCATTCCGGGATCGTTGCCAGCTCACCGCTCTGGCCAATGAACGGCTTGCTGCCTTCCAGCGGGCGGAACTGGCCACGGCCCTGGGTTTGCCAGCAGCAGTGCTCGTAGCCGGCAGCGCGCCCGGCGCCTTCTGCGAAAACGGCCATTTTCACACTTTCCAGGTGGCTCTCCGGAACGTAGAAACAAAACTTGTACATCAACTACTCCACTGCAAGTCGCTGAAAACAATGTGCTAATCATGCCACAGCATGATGGCACATTGCCCAGCAAGATTCGTGACACAGGCATCACTGCTGAAACATTCAGACTTACCTGGTGGAGCACCGTTCCCCATCGGAAAGATGCTGTCATGAGCTGACGCATCGAAACCAGCCGGCGCCCGCATCGCTTACTTGATAGAAGTCGAAATCGCGACGCGATTCAAATGCCGGAATGAAAAACGCCAGGCAAGGCCTGGCGTTTTCGATACAGCGAGCGCAGCGATCAGTCGACCCAGACCCGCGCGTTACGGAACATGCGCATCCAGCCGGCATCTTCCTGCCACTCGTCCGGGCGCCAGGAGTTCTGCACGGCGCGAAATACCCGCTCAGGGTGCGGCATCATGATGGTCACGCGGCCGTCGCGGCTGGTCAGGCCGGTGATACCACGCGGCGAGCCGTTCGGGTTGGCCGGGTAGGTTTCGGTGACCTTGCCGTGGTTGTCGACGAAACGCAGCGCCACGGTGCCGGACAGGTCGGCTTCGAGCAGCGCTTCCTCGCTTTCGAACTCGGCATGACCTTCACCGTGGGCGATGGCGATCGGCATGCGCGAGCCGGCCATGCCACGCAGGAAGATCGACGCCGACTCCTGCACCTGGACCATGGCTACGCGCGCTTCGAACTGCTCGGAGCGGTTGCGCACGAAGTGCGGCCAGAACTCGGTACCCGGAATCAGCTCGTGCAGGTTGGAGAGCATCTGGCAACCGTTGCACACGCCAAGGGTGAAGCTGTCCTTGCGCTCGAAGAAGCCCTGGAAGGCATCGCGGGCACGGGCGTTGAACAGCGCCGACTTGGCCCAGCCTTCACCGGCGCCGAGCACGTCACCGTAGGAGAAGCCGCCACAGGCAACCAGGCCCTTGAAGTCGCCCAGGTCGACGCGGCCGGCGAGGATGTCGCTCATGTGCACGTCCACCGAGGTGAAGCCGGCGCGGTCGAAGGCCGCGGCCATTTCCACCTGACCGTTGACGCCCTGTTCGCGCAGCACGGCAACCTGCGGGCGAATACCTTTCTTGATGTACGGTGCGGCGATGTCGTCGTTGACGTCGAAGCCCAGCTTGATCGACAGGCCCGGGTTGTCTTCTTCCAGCAGCACGTCGAATTCCTGATCCGCGCAATCGGCATTGTCACGCAGACGCTGGATGCGATGGCTGGTCTCGGCCCACTGACGCTGCAGCAGGCGGCGCTGGCCGCTGAACACCGGCTGGTCGTTGTAGCTGATGGCCACGTCACCGTTGTTGACCGGCTTGCCGATCACTGCAACGCAATCGTCGAGGCCAGCGGCACTGAACTGGGCGAGCACGTCCGGGGTGGCGTCCTGGCGAACCTGGATCACCGCGCCCAGTTCTTCGTTGAACAGGAAGGCCGCAAGCTCTTCACGGCTTTCTACCAGGCCGTCGAGCTGCAGGCTGAGGCCGCAATGGCCGGCGAAGGCCATTTCCAGCACGCTGACCAACAGGCCACCGTCGGAACGGTCGTGGTAGGCCAGCAGATGACCATCGGCGTTGAGGCCCTGGATCACCGCGAAGAAGGCCTTGAGGTCTTCGGCATCGTCGACGTCAGGCGCCTGCTTGCCGAGCTTGCTGTACACCTGGGCGAGAATCGAGGCGCCCATGCGGTTCTGGCCACGGCCCAGGTCGATGAGGATCAGGTCGGTCTCGCCCTTGTCCATGCGCAGCTCTGGGGTCAGGGTCTTGCGTACGTCGGCGACCGGCGCGAAACCGGTGACGATCAGCGACAGCGGCGAGGTGACGCTCTTCTCCGCGCCCTCTTCGCTCCACTTGGTCTTCATCGACATCGAGTCCTTGCCGACCGGAATGGTCAGGCCCAGCTCGGGGCACAGCTCCATGCCCACCGCCTTGACGGTGTCGTACAAGCGAGCGTCTTCGCCCGGGTGGCCGGCAGCGGACATCCAGTTGGCCGACAGCTTGATGTCGGACAGCTTGTCGATGCGCGAGGCGGCGATGTTGGTCAGCGTTTCACCGATGGCCATACGGCCGGAAGCCGGGGCGTCGAGCAGCGCCAGCGGCGTGCGCTCGCCCATGGCCATGGCTTCGCCGGTATACACGTCGAAGCTGGTGGCGGTCACGGCGACGTCGGCCACCGGTACCTGCCACGGGCCGACCATCTGATCACGAGCAACCAGGCCGGTGATGGTGCGGTCGCCGATGGTGATCAGAAAGCTCTTGCTGGCCACGGCCGGGTGGCGCAGTACGCGCTCGGCGGCTTCGCTGATGTCCAGGCTGCTCGGGTCGAAATCGTCGCCCAGTTCGGCCTCGCGGGTTACCGAACGGTGCATGCGCGGCGGCTTGCCGAGCAGCACTTCGAGCGGCATGTCCACCGGGGTGTTGGCGAAGTGGCTGTCGGTCACGGTCAGGTGCGGCTCTTCGGTGGCCTCACCAACCACCGCGAACGGGCAACGCTCGCGCTCGCAGATGGCCTGGAAGCGCTCGAAGTCCTTGGCGCTGACGGCCAGCACGTAACGCTCCTGGGATTCGTTGCTCCAGATCTCGTGCGGGGCCATGCCCGGCTCGTCGTTGGGCACGTTGCGCAGCTCGAAGCGGCCACCGCGGCCACCGTCGTTGACCAGTTCCGGGAAAGCGTTGGAGATACCACCAGCGCCGACGTCATGGATGAAGGCGATGGGGTTGGCGTCGCCCAGCTGCCAGCAGCGGTCGATGACCTCCTGGCAGCGGCGTTCCATTTCCGGGTTCTCGCGCTGCACCGAGGCGAAATCCAAGTCCGCCGAGCTGGCACCGGTGGCCACCGACGAAGCGGCGCCACCACCCAGGCCGATCAGCATGGCCGGGCCACCGAGCACGATCAGCTTGGCGCCGACGGTGATCTCGCCCTTCTGTACGTGATCTTCACGGATGTTGCCCATGCCGCCGGCGAGCATGATCGGCTTGTGATAGCCGCGCACTTCGTCGCCATGGGGCGTGGTGATCGATTGTTCGAAAGTACGGAAATAGCCGGTCAGCGCCGGACGGCCGAATTCGTTGTTGAACGCGGCGCCGCCCAGCGGGCCTTCGATCATGATGTCCAGCGGCGTGACGATGCGCTCGGGCTTGCCGTAGGCCTGCTCCCAGGGCTGCTCGAAGCCGGGGATGTTCAGGTTGGAGACGGTGAAACCGGTCAGGCCAGCCTTTGGCTTGGCGCCGCGGCCGGTGGCGCCTTCGTCGCGGATCTCGCCGCCGGAGCCGGTGGACGCACCGGAGAACGGCGAGATGGCGGTCGGGTGGTTGTGGGTTTCCACCTTCATCAGGATGTGCACCGGCTCCTTCACCGCGCCGTACTGGCGGGTTTCAGGATTGGGGAAGAAGCGCCCGGCGGTGTGGCCGACGATCACCGAGGCGTTGTCCTTGTAAGCGGACAGCACGTTCTCGCTGTGCATCTGGTAGGTGTTCTTGATCATGCCGAACAGGGACTTTTCCTGGCTTTCGCCATCGATGTCCCAGCTGGCATTGAAGATCTTGTGGCGGCAGTGCTCGGAGTTGGCCTGGGCGAACATCATCAATTCGATGTCGTGCGGGTTGCGCTTCAAGCCCTGGAAGGCGTTGACCAGGTAATCGATCTCGTCTTCGGCCAGGGCCAGGCCCAGCTCGACGTTGGCTTTCTCCAGTGCCGGGCGGCCACCACCGAGGATGTCCACGGCGGTCAGCGGCTTGGGTTCGGCCTGGCTGAACAGCTGGCCGGCGTCCTGCAGGTTGCTCAGCACCAGCTGCGTCATGCGGTCATGCAGCAGCGCGGCAACTTGCTGCACGTCGGCGTCGCTCAGCTCACCGGATACGTAGTAGGCGATGCCCCGCTCCAGGCGACGGATCTTGTCCAGGCCGCAGTTGCGGGCGATGTCGCTGGCCTTGCTCGACCACGGCGATATGGTGCCGAAACGCGGGATGGTCAGCAGCAGGCGACCGCTGGGCTCCTGCACCGGCACGCTCGGGCCGTACTTGAGCAGACGGGCCAGTACCTGCTCTTCGTCGGCACTCAGGGCACCGTCAACGTCGGCAAAGTGAGCGAACTCGGCATACAGGCCGGTCACAGCAGGCACTTTACTGGTCAGTTGCTCGAGCAATTTACCGTGGCGAAAAGCGGAAAGGGCGGGAGCGCCGCGCAGGATCAGCATCAGGGGACAGCCTCTGGGAAGGGGGTGTGCTTTGAGGGCGCATATTCTAGCCTAAAGCGACGAGCGCGGCACGCCCGCTCATGCCGGCGGACAAGCGCCTGTAGGCGGCGCTTTCGCCCTGCAGGCCGTTGAAAAACGTAGGCGAGGCAGCCAGTGCAAGGCAAAAACAGCCGAAAAAGCGGAGTGTACGAGCTGTACATGAGCATTTTGAGG
>CBIFVM010000019.1:0-80130 GCA_966186235.1 uncultured Pseudomonas sp. | reverse complement strand
GCCAGCACGCCGGAAATGGCGGCGGAAATGTACGTGGCCAGCGTGCTGATGGTCGACGAGGAGCACTTCATGGAGCGCGCCTACCTGGACGAACTGGCTCGCCACCTGAAGCTCGACCCCGCTCTCAAGGCCGAGCTCGAAGCCCAGGTTCGCCAGGACCTTCAGTAACCCTTCAAGTTTGGCTGCCGGCGGCCCCACGCTGTCCGGCAGCTGTCCCCATTCTCCCCCCGCATGTCCGGGCGCCTGTTCTACAGTAAATAGGCCCGGTCTCGCTTGCGCTGCACTCGCAACGCCCCTAGAGTCCGGCAGCATGAGCTGCGGGCGCTGCCCTACGGCTGGATCAGGAATATCGGCAGATGGGGTTGAATGTGAAGAACTGGACAGTTCGCCAGCGTATCCAGGCAAGTTTTGCGGTCATCATCGCGATCATGTTGCTGATGGCCGTCGCCTCGTTCGAGCGCCTAGTGCGCATCGATAGCAGTGCCAACCGTCTGCTGGGTGATGCCATGCCGGGCATGTTCAACATCACTCAGGTGCGCAGCGCCTGGACGGATATGTTTCACCAGACCATCGTCCAGGTCAGCTTGCGTGAAACTCATACGCTCGACGATGCGGACAGGCAACTGATCAAGGATGCCAATGACAAGCTGGTCGCCTCGCTGGCCGACTATCGCGACACTATTCGTGATGACAATGATCGCAATGCGCTCGAAGCATTCGAACAGACCCGTGATTTGTTCATTCAGCAGCAATCCCAAGTCCTCGATCTATACAACCAGGGACGCCAGGTCGATGCAGAGGCGCAACTCAATGGTCAGCTCACCGATACCTGGAACGAGGGCCGCACCCAGCTCACCTCGATGATCGAGCTCAACCGCGACATGGCCTACAGTTCGGCAGGCGACATCGTGTCGGCGGTCAACCGCGCCGAGTTGAGCATGGCAGTTTCCGTGCTGTTGGCGATCATCGCCGCATTCGTGTGCGGCTATTTCCTGATGCAGGCGATCACCCGCCCTGTACAGCAGGTGGTCGACACCCTGCAGACCCTGGCCAGCGGCGACCTGACCGCGCGCCTGAACCTGGGGCGCCGCGACGAGTTCGGCGCCATCGAAACCGGCTTCAACGGCATGGCCGAGGAGATCAAGACCCTGGTCGCCCAGGCGCAACGCTCGGCCGTACAGGTCACCACCTCGGTCACCGAGATCGCCGCCACTTCCAAGCAGCAGCAGGCCACTGCTACCGAGACCGCGGCCACCACCACGGAAATCGGCGCCACCTCGCGGGAAATCGCCGCCACCTCGCGCGACCTGGTACGCACCATGACCGAAGTTTCCGGCGCTGCCGAGCAGACCTCGACCCTGGCCGGTGCCGGGCAACTGGGCCTGGCGCGCATGGAAGACACCATGCATCAGGTAATGAGCGCCGCCGAGCTGGTCAACGCCAAGCTGGCGATCCTCAACGAGAAGGCCGGCAACATCAATCACGTGGTCACCACCATCGTCAAAGTCGCCGACCAGACCAACCTGCTGTCGCTCAATGCGGCCATCGAGGCCGAGAAGGCCGGTGAGTACGGTCGCGGCTTCGCGGTGGTGGCCACCGAAGTGCGGCGCCTGGCCGACCAGACTGCCGTGGCTACCTACGACATCGAACAGATGGTGCGTGAGATCCAATCGGCGGTATCCGCTGGCGTGATGGGCATGGACCGCTTTTCGGAAGAAGTGCGTCGCGGCATCGCCGAGGTGGGTCAGGTTGGCGAGCAGCTGGCGCAGATCATCCATCAGGTTCAGGCCCTCGCGCCGCGCGTGCTGATGGTCAATGAAGGCATGCAGGCGCAATCCACCGGCGCCGAACAGATCAACCAGGCCCTGGTGCAGCTCAGCGAGGCGTCTTCGCAGACCGTCGAGTCGCTGCGCCAGGCCAGCGCCTCCATCGACGACCTCAACCTCGTGGCGAACGGTCTGCGCACCGGCGTCAGCCGCTTCAAGGTCTGAATCGATGGCCGAGGTAGGCAGGCCTTCGCCTGGGCGGCGTAGCCCGGGGCAGCTGTTCCTGCTGTTCAGCATGGGCAGTGACCGTTATGCACTGGACGTCCACGAAGTGGTCGAAGTGCTGCCGTTGCGCCGTTTCAAGCATATTCCTGCGGCGCCTGCCTGGGTTGCCGGGCTGTTCGTGTTTCGCGGCACGCCGGTGCCGGTGATCGACCTGACCGCCCAGGCGCTCGGCCAGCCCGCTGTGGTGCGTACCAGCACCCGGCTGGTGGTGGTGCATTACCAGCCACAGGGCGATCAACCGGCACGCTGGCTGGGCCTGATTCTCGAACAGGCCAGCGACACGCTGCGCAGTCCTGCCGAAGCCTTCGTGGACAGCGGCGTCAGCCTGCCGGATGCCCGCTATCTGGGGCCGGTGCTCAAGTCCGAGCAGGGCCTAGTGCAGTGGGTGCGGGTCGCTGACCTGCTCGACGAGCCGGTACGCGACCTGCTTTATGCGGCAGTGGCGGAGGGCGGTCGATGAACGCGCGCTTCGAGCAGTTGCTGCACGGCTTGATCGGGCTGGATGCCGAATCCGTCGGCCAGGTGGTGATCGAGCGGGCAGTTCGCCAGCGCGTCGCGGCCCTTGGCTGCGCCAACGAGGATGCCTACTGGCTCAAGGTGCATAACTCCGCCAGCGAGCAACAGGCGCTGGTCGAAGCGGTGGTGGTGCCGGAAACCTGGTTTTTCCGCTATCCGGAATCCTTCGTCGCACTGGTCAACCTGGCCCGCGAGCGCAGCACGCAACTGGCCGGCGCCCGGCCGCTGCGCATTCTCAGCCTGCCGTGCTCGACCGGCGAGGAGCCTTATTCGATCGCCATGGCGCTGCTCGATGCCGGCTTGCCGGGCGATGGTTTTCGTATTGACGCCATGGACATCAGCGAGGTCAACCTGCAACGCGCCGAGCGAGCCCTGTATGGCCGCAATTCCTTTCGCGGTGATGACCTGAGCTTTCGCGACCGTCATTTTGCCGAGACTCCTGAAGGTTTCGAGCTGCGCAGCCAGGTGCGGCGCAAGGTGCGCCTGCTGGCCGGCAACCTCCTGGCGCCCGGCCTTCTTGCGGGTGAAGCACCCTATGACTTCGTGTTCTGCCGCAACCTGCTGATCTACTTCGACCGGCCCACGCAACATACGGTGGCCGGCGTGCTGCAGCGCCTGATGCGTGACGACGGCGCGCTGTTCATCGGCCCGGCTGAAGCCAGCCTGTTCAGCCAGGTGGGCATGCAGGCGCTCAACATCCCGTTGGCGTTCGTGTTTCGCCGCCAGGCACCGCGGCCGCCCAGCGCGCCGGCTCAGGCCGTGCCGAACGTTGCAGTGAGAGCGCGATCTGCGACTAAGGCCATGCCGGCTGCCAGGTCGCCTGCACCGGTACGACGTACGCCGCCCGCGGTGCCGGCGCCTGCCGTGGTCGCCGCCGATACCGCGCTGGATGAAATTGCCGCGCTCGCCAATGCCGGACGCAGCGATGAAGCACGTGCCGCCTGCGAGCGTTACCTGGCCGCCCATGGGCCGACCGCCCAGGCGTTCTACTGGCTGGGGCTGCTCAGCGACGTGGCCGGGCGCAGCAGCGAGGCCCAGGATTATTACCGCAAGACCCTGTACCTGGCGCCGACCCACGCCGAGGCCCTGGCGCACCTGTCGGCGCTGCTCGCCGCCCGCGGCGACATGGCCGGCGCCAGGCGCCTGCAACAACGGGCGGGCCGTGGAGTGAGCCGTGATGAGCGATAGTCTGCTGCCGCTGAGCGATGCCGAACGCGACGCCGTCGACGACTGCTGGAACCGCATCGGCGTGCAGGGCGACAAGTCCTGCGAGCGTCTGGTCAAACACATTCACTGCCGCAACTGTGAGGTGCATGCCGAGCTGGCCACCCGGCTGCTCGACCGTTTCGCGCTGCAGCGCGACGACAGCCAGCCCGAGCAAGAGTGGGTCGAGCAGGACAGCGGCGAGCGCCGCTCGCTGCTGCTGTTCCGTCTCGGCGATGCCTGGCTGGCACTACCGACCCGGGTGCTCAGCGAGGTGGCCGCCAGTACGCCGATTCATTCCCTGCCGCACCAGCGCTCGCTGGGACTGATCGGCGTGACCAACGTGCGCGGCGCCCTAGTGGCGTGCTTTTCCCTGGGCGAGATGCTCGGGCTCGACCCTGGCGAGACGGTCAGCGAGCGCCGCGTGGTGCCGCGTATGTTGATCTTCAACCTGGCGGACGGGCCGGTGGTGATTCCGGTCGACGAGGTCGAGGGCATCGAGGCGATCGCCGTCGGCCAGATCGTCGAGTCCGGCGCTGGCAGCGTACCGGTCGGCCGTCGGTTCGCGGCGGGCGTGTTGCAGTGGAAAGGCCGTAGCGTGACCCTGCTCGACGAGCAGATCGTGCAGCAGACCATCGCCAGGAGTCTCGGATGACGCCCGATCAGATGCGCGACGCATCGCTGCTGGAGCTGTTCAAGCTGGAGGCCGAGGCTCAGACCCAGGTGCTGAACAGCGGCCTGCTGGTGCTCGAACGCGACCCGCGGCATGCCGGCAGCCTGGAAGCCTGCATGCGCGCGGCCCATTCACTCAAGGGCGCGGCACGTATCGTCGGCCTGGATGCCGGGGTCAAGGTCGCCCACGTGATGGAGGACTGCCTGGTCGAAGCCCAGGAGGGGCGCCTGCTGCTCAGCCCCGAGCATATCGATGCCTTGCTGCAGGGCACCGACATTCTGCTGGGCCTCGGAACACCGGCGCAGCCCGAAGCGGCCGACCCTGGCATAGACGCGCTGGTGGCGCGCCTGGGAGCGCTGGCGCGTGGGCTCCCGGTCCCCCCTTCGGCGCCAACACCGGCTCAGCCGGCCGTCACCGTTACCCAGGCCGTCGCGCCACCCGAGCAGCCTGTGATCCCGCCTGCTGTCGAGCCGCCGGTCGTACCGCCGCCTGCCCGGGCGGAGGCCAGCGAGCCGGCCAGCGAGGGGCGAGCGCGTATTCTCAGGGTCAGCGCCGAGCGGCTCGATCACCTCCTGGATATTTCCAGCAAATCCCTGGTGGAATTCCAGCGCATCAAGCCCCTGGGCGACAGCCTGCAGCGTCTGAAACGCCTGCAGGCCACCGCTCGCCGCGCGCTGGACGTCGCTCGCGAGGCAATGCCCAAGGGCGCGGTGGATGCCCAGGCCGAAGCCATGTTGCTGGAAACCCGTCAGGCGCTCGGCGAGTGCCAGCAACTGCTGGCCCAACACATGACCGATCTGGACGACTTCGGCTGGCAGGGTGGGCAGCGCGCCCAGTCCCTCTACGATGCCGCGCTGGCCTCACGCATGCGGCCGTTCGCCGATGTGCTGGCTGGCCAGGAGCGCATGTTGCGTGACCTTTCCCGATCCCTGAGCAAGCAGGTGCGGTTTGTCGTCGAGGGCGAGGGCACCCAGGTCGACCGCGATGTGCTGGAACGCCTGGAGGCACCGCTGACGCATCTGTTGCGCAACGCCTTGGACCATGGCATCGAAACGCCGGAACGGCGCGTGGCACAGGGCAAACCTGCCGAAGGGCAGATCCTGATCCGCGCCCGACACCATGCCGGCATGCTGCTGCTGGAGCTGCGCGATGACGGCGGCGGTGTCGATCTCGAGAGGCTGCGCCGGGCGGTGATCGAGCGCGGCTTCGCCACCGAGCAGACCGGCGAGCAGCTGACCGAGGAGGAGCTGCTGGCCTTCCTTTTCCTGCCTGGCTTCAGCATGCGCGACCAGGTTACCGAGGTGTCCGGTCGCGGCGTCGGCCTGGACGCCGTGCAGCACATGGTGCGCCAGCTGCGTGGTGGCGTGCGTATGCAGCAGCGTCAGGGCGAGGGCTCGACCTTCCACCTCGAAGTACCGCTGACCTTGTCGGTGGTGCGCAGCCTGGTGGTCGAGGTGGGCGGTGAGGCCTATGCGTTGCCACTGGCGCATATCGAACGGATGACTCGCCTGCAGGCCGAGGACATCGTGCAGCTCGAAGGCCGCCAGCATTTCTGGAGCGAAGGGCAGCACGTCGGCCTGATCGCGGCCAGCCAGATTCTCCAGCGCCCGGAAGGCAAGCCCAGCGACAACGGCATTCCGGTTGTACTGATTCGTGACCGTGACAGCCTGTTCGGCCTGGTGGTCGAGCGCTTCCTCGGTGAGCGCACCCTGGTGGTGATGCCGTTGGATGCGCGCCTGGGCAAGGTGCAGGATGTCTCCGCCGGCGCCTTGCTGGACGACGGCACGCCGGTGCTGATCCTCGATGTCGAGGACATGCTGCATTCGGTGGCCAAGCTGCTGGGCAGCGGGCGTCTGGAGCGGGTCGACCGCAGCGCCCGGCAGTTGGCCGGCAGCAAGCGCAAGCGCGTGCTGGTGGTCGACGACTCGCTGACCGTGCGCGAACTGGAGCGCAAGCTGCTGCTGTCGCGCGGCTACGACGTCGCCGTGGCGGTGGACGGCATGGACGGCTGGAACGCGCTGCGCGCCGAACATTTCGACCTGCTGATCACCGACATCGACATGCCGCGCATGGACGGCATCGAGCTGGTCACCCTGGTACGCCGCGACAGCCGTCTGCAATCGCTGCCGGTGATGGTGGTGTCCTACAAGGACCGAGAAGAAGACCGCCGGCGTGGCCTGGATGCCGGGGCCGACTATTATCTTGCCAAGGCCAGTTTCCATGACGAGGCGTTACTCGACGCCGTGGTTGACCTGGTAGGGGAACCGCACGAATGAGGATCGGAATCGTCAATGACATGCCGCTGGCGGTCGAGGCCATGCGCCGTGCGCTCGCCCAGGAGCCGGCCCATCGCATCGTCTGGGTGGCGGGCAATGGTGCCGAAGGCGTGGCCTGCTGCCAGGCCGATCTGCCCGACCTGGTGCTGATGGACCTGCTGATGCCGGTCATGGACGGCGTCGAAGCGACGCGGCGGATCATGGCGCAGACGCCCTGCGCGGTACTGATCGTTTCGGTGGATATCGAGCAGTACGTCAATCGTGTATTCGAAGCCATGGGCCATGGCGCCCTGGATGCGGTCAATACGCCGTCGTTGACCGGACAGGGCGGCGACGCAGCGGCGCTACTGCGCAAGATCCACAATATTGGCTGGCTGATCGGCCAGAGCAGCAGTCGCAAGGCCAGTGTCTCGGTCGCGGCACCCGCGGCCGCTGCAGCGCGCCGGGTGGTGGCGATTGGCGCCTCGGCGGGCGGCCCGGCCGCGCTCGCCTCGCTGCTCAAGCAACTGCCCCGTGATTTCAACGCCGCCGTGATGCTGGTGCAGCACGTCGACGAGGTGTTCGCCGCCGGCATGGCCGACTGGCTGGCCGGCGAATCGGCCCTGCCGGTGCGCCTGGCCAGCGATGGCGAGCAGCCGCAGCCGGGCCTGGTGCTGCTGGCCGGCACCAACAACCATATGCGCCTGCAGCGCAACGGCACCCTGACCTATACCGAGGAGCCGCGCAGCCATGCCTACCGGCCCTCCATCGACGTGTTCTTCGACAGCGTCGTCGAGCACTGGAGCGGCGAGGCCATCGGCGTATTGCTCACTGGCATGGGCCGCGATGGCGCCCAGGGCTTGAAGAACATGCGCAGCCGCGGCTACACCACCATCGCCCAGAACCAGGCCAGCTGCGCGGTGTATGGCATGCCCAAGGCCGCCGCCGAGATGCAGGCGGCCAAGGAAATACTCGCGCTGGAGCGCATTGCGCCGCGTATCGTCGAACTGTTTGGCTGATAGACTAGCCGTCACCCACCAGAGACCTGCCTTCAATCGGTCCGGAGACCCACATGCAAGTCCCACCCCGTTCCATGGATGAATTCGGCTCACGCAAGGATGGCGCGGTCATGGTGCTGCTGGTCGACGACCAGGCGATGATCGGGGAGGCGGTGCGGCGCGAGCTGCTGGGCGAGGAGGGCATCGACTTCCATTACTGCTCAGACCCAACCCAGGCCATCGCGGTGGCCGAACAACTGCGGCCAACGGTGATTCTGCAGGATTTGGTGATGCCCGGTGTCGATGGCATCACCCTGCTCGGCGAGTACCGCGCACGACCGGCGCTGCGCGATGTGCCGATCATCGTGCTGTCCACCAAGGACGACGCCACGGTGAAAAGCTCGGCATTCGCCGCCGGTGCCAACGATTACCTGGTCAAACTGCCTGATACCATCGAGCTGGTGGCGCGCATTCGCTACCACTCGCGTTCCTACATGGCCCTGCAGCAGCGCGACGAAGCCTATCGCGCCCTGCGTGAGAGCCAGCAGCAACTGCTGGAAACCAATCTGGTGCTGCAGCGGCTGATGAACTCCGATGGTCTGACCGGGCTGTCCAACCGTCGCCACTTCGACGAGTACCTGGAAATGGAGTGGCGCCGCGCGACTCGCGAGCAGACCGCGCTATCGTTGCTGATGATCGACGTCGATTTCTTCAAGAGCTTCAACGACCGCTTCGGGCACGTTGCCGGTGACGATGCTCTGCGCCGCGTGGCTGCCGCACTGCGCGGCAGCTGCAGCCGTTCCACCGACCTGGCCGCGCGTTACGGCGGCGAGGAGTTCGCCATGGTGCTGCCCAGCACCTCGGCCGGTGGCGCGCGCCTGCTGGCGGAAAAGGTGCGCCGTGCGGTGACCGACCTCGGCATTCCCCACGACAAGCCCGAGCCGGGCTCGGTACTGACCGCCAGCATCGGCGTCGCCACCCTGGTGCCGCGTGTCGGCCAGACTTCTCTGCAACTGGTCAACCTCGCTGACCAGGGCCTGTACATGGCCAAGCAGGCCGGTCGCGATCAGGTCGGCCTGGTCAACGACACCAGCGCGCTGTCCTGAATCATTGCGGCTCGCCGCCTGGCGCCGGAGCTTCACCCTGTAGCGTGACCCGGCCACGGCCGTTCTGCTTGGCGCGATAGAGTGCCTGATCGGCCAACTCCACCACCTGCTCCAGGCTGCTGTCGTCCTGCGGCCACAGCGCGCCGCCGATGCTGCAACCGATCTGCAACGGCTGATTTTCCCAGTGGATCGGCGCGGCCAGTGCCTGGATCGTCCGCTCGGCGACCTGCCGGGCCTGGTTGGCGGCATCATCGGCGGCGACTTGCAGGATCATCAGAAATTCGTCACCGCCCAGGCGCACCACCAGATCGCCGCCGCGCAGGCAGCTGCGCATGCGCGATGCGGCTTCGCGCAGCACCTGGTCGCCCGCGGCATGGCCATAGCGGTCGTTGACCGGTTTGAAGCCATCGAGATCCAGATAAAGTACCGCCAGGCCGTCCTGCGAGCCCTGATTGCGCTGCTGTGCCCGTGGCAGGAATCTGGCCAGCGCAGCCCGGTTCGGCAGGCCGGTCAGCGGGTCGTGGTGGGCGCGGTTTTCCAGGGCGTCGAGTTCGGCGTGCTGGTGGGTGAGGCTTTCCACCAGATGGCGAATCGAATGGCTGAGGCGGGCGATCTCCCGGGGGCTGCCGATTTCTGGGATCACCGTGATTTCCCCGCTGGCCAGGCGGTCGGCGGCGCGCGCGATGGTGCGCAGCGGGCGGGTCACGTAGCTGGCCAGCAGCCAGCCGCAGGCGGCGAACAGCACGGCCAGCACCACGCTCCAGCCGAAGATGGTGAGGTGCATGGCCCGCACCGGCGCATCGGCCAGTTGCAGATCCTGGCGGGCCACTACCATCCAGCCCAGGCCCGGGTAGTCCAGGTAACCCTGGCTCGCCGTCAGGCCAGTAAGGTAGTCCTTGCCATCGGGCCATTGCTGCACGGCCCACTCGCTCTGTCGGCCGGCCAGCTCGTTCATCATCGGCAGGTGCAGGCGCTGGCCGACCATCTCGCGTGGGCCGAGCAGGGTGGTGCGGTCGCGGCCGACCACGAAGAATTCGATCTGGCGGTTCTCCTCGATGGGCTTGAGGATCGCCTCGCGCACCTCGTCGGCCCATGACCACGACAGGTGCGAAGCGAGCACGCCGACCAGGCGGCCTGAGTCGTCGCGCACCGGCAGGCTGATGTCGACGAACTTCATCGCCTCGCCGGTTGGGTTGGGCAGCAACTTGGCAAGCAGCACCGCCTCGTGCACGTCACCGATGAACAGGCCCTTGCTGCCTTCCAGAAACACCGGGCGCTGGGCGATGCTGGCGCCTTCGAGATTACCGTTGCTGGAGGCCAGCACCTGGCCCTGGGCGTCGGTGAAGCCGATCCAGGCGATGGTCGGGAACTTGCCCTGCAGTTCGTCGAGCAGCCGGCGCACTTCGCGGCCGTCGGCTGGCTGGCGCAGGGCGTCGAGGCTGCCGATCACCTGCAGCATGCTGGCGCGGCTCTGCATGTCGCGATCCAGGCGGTCGACCATGGTGTAGGACGATTCGGCCAGGTCGCGGCCGATTTCCTCGCGGATGCGCTGGCTCGAATCGCGGCTGATCAGGCTGCCGAGCAGCAGGCTGAGCAGGCAGACCAGTACCACGGTGAGCAGGGCATAGTGGCTACGCAGGCTTTGGGTGCGAAGCATGGTGGTTGGGGATCCTTGGCGCGATGACGGGCGACTCGTTCGAGTATAGAAGGGCCATTGGTCCGCAGGTGGCCGATCACCGCGTGCTGCCAGAATAGCCCGAGTCGGGTATACTCCGCGGCTTTTCCGAAGTTTTACCTGCGAGTGCCGCCAGCCATGGAAATCAACCCGATCCTGAACAGCATCAAGGACCTGTCCGAGCGCACCCAGACTATTCGGGGGTATCTTTGACTACGATCACAAGCATGATCGTCTCGTCGAAGTAAACCGCGAACTCGAAGACCCGAACGTCTGGAACAAGCCCGAATATGCCCAGAGCCTGGGCCGTGAACGTGCCACCCTGGCGCAGATCGTCGAAACCATCGACGACCTGACCGGCAGCCTGGCCGATTCGCGCGACCTGCTGGACATGGCCGTCGAAGAGAACGACCAGGGCGCCGTCGACGACGTGGCCGCTGAAATCGAGCGCCTGCGCGAAATCCTCGAGAAGCTCGAGTTCCGCCGCATGTTCAGCCACGAGATGGACCCCAACAACTGCTACCTGGATATCCAGGCCGGTTCCGGCGGTACCGAGGCCCAGGACTGGGCCAACATCCTGCTGCGCATGTACCTGCGCTGGGCCGACAAGCGTGGCTTCAATGCCGAGATCGTCGAGCTGTCCGAGGGTGAGGTCGCCGGCATCAAGGGCGCCACCGTGCACATCAAGGGCGAGTACGCCTTCGGCTGGTTGCGTACCGAGATCGGCGTGCACCGCCTGGTCCGCAAGAGCCCGTTCGACTCCGGCGCCCGTCGCCACACCTCGTTCTCGGCGGTGTTCGTATCGCCCGAGATCGATGACAAGGTGGAGATCGAAATCAACCCGGCCGACCTGCGCATCGACACCTACCGCTCCTCCGGCGCCGGTGGTCAGCACGTCAACACCACCGACTCGGCGGTACGTATCACCCACGTGCCGACCAACACCGTGGTGGCCTGCCAGAACGAGCGCTCCCAGCACGCCAACAAGGACACCGCCATGAAGATGCTGCGGGCCAAGTTGTACGAGCTGGAAATGCAGAAACGCAACGCCGCTTCCCAGGCGCTGGAAGACAGCAAGTCGGATATCGGCTGGGGCCACCAGATCCGCTCCTACGTGCTCGACGACTCGCGCATCAAGGATCTGCGTACCGGCGTCGAGCGTAGCGATTGCCAGAAAGTGCTCGACGGCGACCTCGACGGTTACCTCGAAGCCAGCCTCAAACAGGGCCTTTGATCCCGCACCCCATGTGGGGCGCCGCTGCCGGTGAGCGGCGGCGCTCTGCGGATTCCCCATCGATTAGTGATTAGACGCCAGGCAGATAGACGACCATGAGCGACCAACAGCCCGACCAGCACGAACTGCAACAGGAAGAAAACAAGCTGATTGCCCAGCGCAAGGAAAAGCTTGCTGCCATCCGTGAGCAGGGCAGTGCCTTCCCGAACGACTTCCGCCGCGAAAACCTCTGCGCCGACCTGCAGAAACAGTACGTGGACAAGACCAAGGAAGAGCTGGAAGCGGCGGCCATTCCGGTCAAGGTTGCCGGGCGCATCATGCTCAACCGCGGCGCGTTCATGGTCATTCAGGACATGACCGGGCGCATCCAGGTCTACGTCAACCGCAAGACCCTGCCCGAAGAAACCCTGGCTCAGGTCAAGACCTGGGACATGGGCGACATCATCGCCGCCGAAGGCACCTTGGCCCGCAGCGGCAAGGGCGACCTGTACGTCGAAATGACCCATGTGCGCCTGCTGACCAAGTCGCTGCGCCCGCTGCCGGACAAGCACCATGGCCTGACCGACACCGAGCAGCGCTACCGCCAGCGCTACGTCGACCTGATCGTCAACGAAGAGGTGCGTGACACCTTCCGCGTGCGCTCCCAGGTCATCGCCCACATCCGCCGTTTCCTCGCCGAGCGCGACTTCCTGGAAGTGGAAACGCCAATGCTGCAGACCATTCCCGGTGGTGCCGCGGCCAAACCGTTCGAAACCCACCACAATGCCCTGGACATGGCCATGTTCCTGCGCATCGCGCCGGAGCTGTACCTCAAGCGGCTTGTCGTTGGTGGCTTCGAGAAAGTCTTCGAGATCAACCGCAACTTCCGTAACGAAGGTGTTTCGACCCGGCACAACCCCGAGTTCACCATGCTCGAGTTCTACCAGGCCTACGCCGACTACGAAGACAACATGGACCTGACCGAGGAGCTGTTCCGCGAGCTGGCCCAGACCATCCTCGGCAGCACAGACGTGCCCTACGGCGACAAGGTGTTCCACTTTGGCGAGCCATTCGTGCGCCTGTCGGTGTTCGACTCGATCCTCAAGTACAACCCCGAAATCACTGTCGCTGACCTGCAGGATCTGGACAAGGCCCGCGCCATCGCCAAGAAGGCCGGCGCCAAGGTGCTCGGCTTCGAAGGCCTGGGCAAGCTGCAGGTGATGATTTTCGAGGAGCTGGTCGAGCACAAGCTGGAGCAGCCGCACTTCATCACCCGTTACCCGTTCGAAGTCTCGCCGCTGGCCCGTCGCAGCGACGACGATCCGAGCGTCACCGACCGCTTCGAGCTGTTCATCGGTGGCCGCGAGATCGCCAACGCCTACTCCGAGCTCAATGATGCCGAAGACCAGGCTGCGCGCTTCCTGCAGCAGGTGGCCGACAAGGACGCCGGTGACGACGAAGCCATGCATTTCGACGCCGACTTCGTACGCGCCCTCGAATACGGCATGCCGCCGACCGCGGGCGAGGGCATCGGCATTGACCGTCTGGTGATGCTGCTGACCAATTCGCCGTCGATTCGCGACGTGATACTGTTCCCGCATATGCGCCCGGAACTCTAGAATCTGTTCACGATCTGCTGCGCGTCGGCGCTCCTGCGTTAAAAACAAGCTCGGAATGCTCATTTACCACTTGTAAACTCCGCTTCCTCGCTTGTTTTTGCCTTGGATCGCTCTAGCTCGCGAGATCGTGAACAGGCTCTAAGGGTCGAACGAGCCGCCTCCGGGCGGCTTTTTATTGTCCGTCATTCAGCGCCTATCCTGTTGATGAAGGCCCCGCTTGACGCGCTGCGCCAGGGAGTCGGACTATCAGCCCGGCCACGACTGTCTCAAGGAGAGCATGATGAAAGCCTGGCGTGCATTGGTGGTGCTGTCGTTTCTGCTGTTGAGTGGCTGCCTGGTGACCTTCAAGGAGCCGATCCCGGCCAACGAGGCGGCGCCGATTCCGCTGCTCGGCGTATGGTCGCGCGTGGACGAGTGGGGCGAGCTGCGCTACCTGGACATCACCCGCTCGGGCTCCAACCTGTACAAGGCCGACACCTACGTCGACAACCCCGACAACGTGCCCAGCGTGCAGAGCTACAGCTTCACCGTCGCCCATCATGGGCGGCGCTGGTATCTGTCTGCCGGGCTGCCCAAGCGCATGGGCGCGAACTTCGCCATCGGCGGCTTCGAGCTGACCCAGACGGGCGAGCTGGTTCTCTTCAACCTCGATGTCGAGCGCATCCGCCAGGCCATCGCCAGCGGCGATCTGGCCGGCAGCGACGTGAGCATGCCTCAGGGCGAAGGCGTGCTGGTGACCAGCACGCTGGACAAGGTGTTCGCCTACCTTAACGACCCTGCCAATTCCGACCTGTTCGTCGAAGTGGCGCGCTACCAGCGCAGCGCGCCCTGAAGCGTCAGTCAAGCAAAGAGGATTGCCATGAACAGCCACACAGCACTCGACGGCTACCAACTGGTGGTGCGCGCGCTGTCCGATCGTATCGTCGAGGCGCAAACGCCGATCCGCGTGCTCGACGCGGTGAAATGGGACGACTCCATTCGCCAGGCGTTTCTCAAGCACAAGGGGCGCGAGCTGCCGGCCATCGACCGCCACTACTACGACAGCCGCCCGCTGGCGTTCGACCCGGCCGCCAAGAAGCTGGAGTTCCAGAACATCGAGCGCGACATCACCCGCCAGCTCGGCCAGTTCAACCCGGTGGGGCAGATCATGCGCCGCATGTGCCGCGAGTACCGCATGGTGATTCGCATGCTGGAGGCGCGCGGTACCTCGGATTTCGGGCTGATTTCCCAGGAGCTGTATGGCGCGGCGTCCGACGCCTTCCATGCCGGTGACCCGACCCTGGCAGACCTGGGCCTGATGTTTTCCGGCTACCTGAACAACATCGACAGCCGCGGTGACCTCAAGGACGAACCCAAGACACTGAGTGCCAAGGATGCTGTCGCCTTGTTGCAGAGCCGCCTGAATCTGGTGTTCGGCGAGAGCGAGAACACCATTCGCGTGTTCGAGTCCGACGGCATTCTCGCCGACGCGGCGGCAGGCGCCGACTACATCAAGATTCGCACCGACGCCATGTTCAACGAACGTGACGTCAAGGCTCTGGAAGTGCATGAAGGCCTGGTGCACGTGGCCACTACCCTCAATGGCCAGAACCAGCCGATCTGTACCTTCCTGGCCAAGGGGCCGCCCTCGTCGACAGTCACCCAGGAAGGTCTGGCGATTCTCATGGAGGTGATCGCCTTTGCGTCCTACCCCAGCCGCCTGCGCAAGCTGACCAACCGCACCCGCGCCATTCACATGGCCGAGCAGGGCGCGGATTTCCTGCAGGTCTGCGATTTCTACCGCGAGCAAGGCTTCAGCCTGGAAGACAGCTACAGCAATGCCAGTCGCGCCTTCCGCGGATCGGCGCCTGACGGCTTGCCCTTCACCAAGGACCTTTCGTACCTGAAAGGCTTCATCATGATCTACAACTACATCCAGCTCGCGGTGCGCAAAGGCAAGCTGGAACAGATCCCTTTATTGTTCTGTGGCAAGACCACGCTCGAAGATATGCGTACGCTACGCCAGCTGGTCGATGAAGGCCTGGTGAGCCCACCCAAGTACCTGCCGCAGCAGTTTCGCGACCTCAACTCGCTGTCGGCCTGGATGTGCTTCTCCAACTTCCTCAACCACCTGAGCCTGGATCGGATCGAAGCCGACTACGCCAATATCCTTTGAGCTGCCGCTCGGGTGAGGGCGCGGCGCGACCGGTCTGCACTTCCCCTTGAGTCGCCTCACGTAGGCGGCTCGCACCCGAGATTCCGGCATGACAGAGCGCAACCCCATCCCTTTTATCCTCACTGCCATCGGTAGCGTCGCCGGTACCGTGGCGGTGCTCGGCTATTACGGCTACCTGCACTTCGCCAAGCCCGAGGACGCTTTGCTGCTGGCCGAATTCACCATGCTCAAGACCATTCCCGGCGAGGATTACCGGGTCAGCCTGAAGCCTGCCGATCAGGTGGCGCAGTGCATCGATGGTGTACTGGTGCTGTTCGATCTGCAGCAGAAGGGCCTCAGTGGCGTGCTGGTCGACGACGCCAAGCGCGCGGTGCGCTGCAACCCCTGAAACGACAAACCCCGCCTGGGCGGGGTTTGTCTTGCGAGTTCGCCTACACCCTCGCGGGGCAGGTTTCCTCAGGCAGGCCGGGACCTTAGTTGCTCATGCTCGAGCGCGGGGCTACTGGCTTGTTGTCGTTGGAAATGGTCACTTCCACGCGACGGTTCATGGCGCGGCCGGCCGAGTCGCTGTTGCTGGCGACCGGGTATTCCTTGCCATAACCCTGGGCGACGATGCGCTCCGGGCCCACACCCTGGCTGATCAGCGCGGCGCGAACGGAATTGGCGCGGCGCTCGGACAGGCTCTGGTTGTACTGCGCCGAACCGGTGCTGTCGGTGTAGCCTTCGACGATCACCTTGCGGTCCGGGTTTTCCTGCAGGAACTGGGCGAGCTTGGTGATGTTGTGCATGCCGCCCGGCTTCAGCTCGGAGCGATCGAGATCGAACAGCACATCACCGAAGGTCACCAGGGTGCCGCGCTCGGTCTGCTTGGCGTTCAGACTGTCCTGCAGTTGCTTGATCTGTGCATCGCGGGCTTCCAGTCGCGCCTGGGCACGCTGGGCACCGGTCTGCTCCAGGTTCTGCTCCGTGGTGCGCAGGGCGATGGTCTGCTCAGCCAGTTCGATGCGCTTGTTGGCCAGGTAGGACAGCTGGTCTACGCGCTTCTCGCTTTCCTTTTCGCGGTAGGCTTTCTCGGCGCGCTCCAAGGCTTCACCGGCGTCCTTGGTTTCCAGGGCGGCCACTTTGACCGACTCCGGGTTGGTCTGCAGGCTGGAGTAGCTGCTGCGCGCCTGTTCCAGGTTGACGTTGGGCTTGGAAGCACAGGCAGCCAGGCCGACGCTCAGGGCCAGCAAGGCAGGAATCATCACTTGATTACGCATGGTCGTTCATCCTTCTATGAATTGGCGAAAGCGGTAGCGCAGCGTTATTGCTGCTGACCCTGAGGACGCATCTGCTGGGCGCCACGCATGCCTTCCTGACGCAGCTCTTCGATGCCCTGCTGAGCATCCTTGAGCGCCTTGTCTGCTTTGGCAGCCTGGGTCTTGCGGGTCGCTACACGGGCATCCCACTCCGCTTGCTCGGCCAGACGCTTGGCTTCTTCGTAGTTCTTCTCGACCATTTCCAGCTCGGCCTGCTTGAGCTTGTCCTGAGCGGATTTGGTTTCCACGGCGGCGAATTCGGTACCGCCGGAGCTGACGGCTTCATTGACGGCGGATTTGGTCACGGCCATCTGTTCGCTGGGCGGGTTACCCGCACAGCCAGCCAGCAGCAGGCTGCTGCCAATGGCCAGCGCAGCGACCTTCCAGCTGGCCAGTTGGGTACGAGCGGTTGGGGCGGTTTTAGTGGTCATGGTGTGCAACTCCATTGGTAAATAACTGGCAAAACAGTCGGTTCCACGATGGTTACCTGCCTTACGGAGCTCAGGAGCGAGAGCTGCTGAGTAAGTTTTTCTCCGGCGACCAGTGGTCGCGTCGGCATAGTTGTGTGAGTTGGCCGCTTAGCGAAACGTTCAGCAAAAAACTGCAGAGTGCCACCAGGGAGTTGCCATTCGGAGTGGCGCAGGCCCCGTGGCTATTGGCCTGCGCGCATTTGACCGAGTGATCAGGTTGGCAAGGGTGGCTGCCCGGCGTCGAGCGTCTGGCGGTAATGGCGGGCCAGTTCGAGAAAGCGCGGCGTCGGCCCGATATCTTCATAGACCGGGTTGCCCTCCTCGTCGATGGCCACCACCTGACTGCCCTGCACATAGGGCATGCTGGCCTCCAGATCTTCCAGCGCGGCGGCCAGCAGTTCGGCGAGCAGCTCCTCTGGGCGGCGTTTGGGGTACATGAGGTGCAGCGCCGCCAGGCGGGCGGCAGCCTCTATGTCCAGGTGCACCTGGTAGGGCGTGCTGGTCAGCTGGCCGGTGGCGTTCTGTTCCCATTGCTGGACGAGCTGGCGAATCTTCATAGGGACCTCGGTGCAGGGATTGTTTGCTAGAGACCCGAGCTGCTCGGCGGCGTTCCGGCGGATGTTCGTGCGTGCAACCACCTGCTTTGGTCGTAAGGCGGCTTGTCAGACACGTCGCGGCTGGGCAATCTGAGGGCTCATGTAGCGGCGCAGGGAGACTGGTATGACGCAAATCGATGCACGTCTACGCGAGGATGTTCACCAGCTCGGTGAGCTGCTCGGCAGCACCATCCGCGACCAACACGGCGAGGCCTTCCTCGACAAGATCGAGCGGATTCGCAAGGGCGCCAAGGCCGCGCGCCAAGGCTCGGCCGACGGCGCACGGCAGCTCAGCGAGACCCTCGACGGGCTGCACGATGACGAGCTGCTGCCGGTGGCGCGGGCCTTCAACCAGTTTCTCAACCTGGCCAATATCGCCGAGCAGTACCACCGCGTGCGCCGTCGTGGTGCCGGTGAAGCGCAACCCTTCGAAAACCGCGTGTTCGACGAGCTGCTGCAGCGCCTGCGCGCCAATGGCCATGAGCCTGAAGCCCTGGCCCGTCAGGTCGCCGAGCTGGATATCGAACTGGTGCTCACCGCTCACCCCACCGAGGTGTCGCGGCGCACGCTGATCCAGAAGTACGACGCCATTTCCGCGCAGCTCGCCGAACAGGATCACAGCGACCTGTCGGGCGCCGAGCGCGACGCCATCACCAGCAGCCTGCAACGGCTGATCGCCGAGGCCTGGCACACCGAGGAGATTCGCCGCGTGCGGCCGACCCCTGTGGACGAAGCCAAGTGGGGCTTCGCGGTGATCGAGAATTCCCTGTGGTACGCGCTACCGACGGTGATGCGCAAGGCCGACCAGGCGTTGCAACGCGAAACCGGGCAGCGCCTGCCGCTGGACGCCGCACCGATTCGTTTCGCCTCGTGGATGGGCGGTGATCGCGATGGCAACCCCAATGTCACCGCCAAGATTACCCGCGAGGTGTTGCTGTTGGCGCGCTGGATGGCCGCCGACCTGTACCTGCGCGACATCGACAGCCTGGCCGCTGAGCTGTCCATGCAGCGCGCCAACGACGAGCTGCGCGCCCGTGCCGGTGACAGCGCCGAGCCTTACCGCGCAGTACTCAAACAACTTCGCGAACGGCTACGTGCCACCCGCACCTGGGCCCACGAATCGCTCGCCGGCCCGGTCAATCCACCGGCCCAGGTGCTGCATGACAACGCCGATCTGCGCGAGCCGTTGCTGCTCTGCTATCGCTCGCTGCACGACTGCGGCATGGGCGTGATCGCCGATGGCCCGCTGCTGGATTTCCTGCGCCGGGTCAGCACTTTCGGCCTGTTCCTGGTACGCCTCGACGTACGCCAGGACGCCACTCGCCATGCCTCGGCCATGGGCGAGATCACCGATTACCTGGGCCTGGGCCGCTACGACAGCTGGGACGAGGAACAGCGGCTGGCCTTCCTGCAGGAGGAACTGAGCGGTCGCCGACCTTTGCTGCCCGCCGACTTCAACCCGAGCGCCGACACCGCCGAAGTGCTTGCCACATGCCGCGAGGTGGCGGCTGCACCAGCGGCTTCGCTGGGCCCCTACGTGATTTCCATGGCTGGCGCCGCCTCAGACGTGCTCGCCGTGCAGCTGCTGCTCAAGGAAGCCGGGCTGCGCCGCCCGATGCGCGTGGTGCCGCTGTTCGAGACCCTGGCGGATCTGGACAACGCCGCCGTCGCCATCGAGCGGCTGCTCGGTCTGCCGGGCTACCGCGCCGGCCTGCAGGGGCCGCAGGAAGTGATGATCGGCTACTCGGATTCCGCCAAGGACGCCGGCACCACGGCGGCCGCCTGGGCGCAGTATCGCGCCCAGGAGAGCCTGGTGCGGATCTGCCGCGAGCATGGCGTCGAGCTGCTGCTGTTCCATGGCCGCGGCGGCACCGTGGGGCGCGGCGGTGGCCCGGCTCACGAGGCGATCCTGTCGCAGCCGCCCGGTTCGGTGAACGGGCGCTTCCGTACCACCGAGCAGGGCGAAATGATCCGTTTCAAGTTCGGCATGCCGGATATCGCCGAGCAGAACCTCAACCTCTACTTGGCCGCGGTGCTGGAAGCCACCTTGCTGCCGCCACCGCTGCCGCAGGACGCGTGGCGCGCGCAGATGGACAAGCTGGCTGCCGATGGCGTAGCCACCTACCGCAGCGTGGTGCGCGAGCATCCGCAGTTCGTCGAGTATTTCCGCCAGGCCACACCCGAGCAGGAGCTTGGCCGTTTGCCTCTGGGCAGCCGACCGGCCAAGCGGCGCGAGGGTGGGGTAGAGAGCCTGCGCGCCATCCCGTGGATCTTCGCCTGGACCCAGACGCGCCTGATGCTACCCGCCTGGCTCGGCTGGGAGGCGGCGTTGCGCAATGCGCTGGAGCGTGGCGAGGGTGAGTTGCTGCGTGAGATGCGCGAGCAGTGGCCGTTCTTCCGCACGCGCATCGATATGCTCGAGATGGTACTGGCCAAGGCCGACGAGTCGATCGCCCGGCTATACGACGAGCGTCTGGTGGAGAGCGAGCTGCATTCGCTGGGTGCTCATTTACGCGACCTATTGTCGCAGGCGAGCGAGGTGGTGCTGGGCCTGACCGGCCAGTCGCAGCTGTTGACCCACAGCCCCGAGACCCTGGAATTCATTACCGTGCGCAACACCTACCTGGACCCGTTGCACCTGTTGCAGGCCGAGCTGCTGGCTCGTTCCCGGCAGCGCGAACAGGAGGCCGGAAGCGCTCTGGAGCAGGCGTTACTGGTCAGCGTGGCGGGTATTGCCGCAGGGCTTCGCAACACCGGTTGAGCAGGGTCGCCCGATCACGATTTTTCAGGTGAAAAGGCGGTTAAAAGCCATGAACTGTCGGCGATCTGCCGACAGTTGGGCGGTGCGAGGGCGGCTTTCGACTTTGGTTGGATGGCGCCTCTCGCGCCGCTGCGTTCAAGCTGTACAAGCGATACGGCCAATGCGCGGCGAATCGCCATGGGCTGCGGCTTTCGACGGCTTGTGCGGCATTGGAGCGCTGTGTATCTTGATCGACCTTCTGACAGTTCGGCATCTGGCCGGGCTGGCGAAACCCAGTTGAGATTGGCCCCGCAAGGCGAGTCCACCATCACTACCAAGAACTTGAGGAGCACATCGATGCGCGTGATTCTGTTGGGGGCGCCCGGTGCCGGCAAAGGTACTCAGGCAGGTTTCATCACCAAGAAATTCTCGATTCCCCAGATTTCCACGGGCGACATGCTGCGTGCTGCGGTCAAGGCCGGCACCGAGCTGGGTCTCGCGGCCAAGAGCGTGATGGACGCCGGCGGTCTGGTCTCCGATGAGCTGATCATCAACCTGGTCAAGGAGCGCATCGCGCAGTCCGATTGCGCCAACGGTTTCCTGTTCGACGGCTTCCCGCGCACCATCCCACAGGCCCAGGCCCTCAAGGATGCCGGCGTGCAGATCGACCATGTGGTGGAAATCGCCGTTGACGACGAAGAGATCGTCGGTCGCATCGCCGGTCGCCGCGTGCACCCGGGTTCGGGCCGCGTCTACCACACCGAGCACAATCCACCGAAGGTCGCCGGCAAGGATGACGAAACCGGTGAGGAGCTGATCCAGCGCGAAGACGACAAGGAAGCCACCGTGCGTCATCGTCTGTCGGTTTATCACTCGCAGACCAAGCCGCTGGTGGATTTCTACCAGAAGCTGTCGGCCGCCGAAGGCACGCCGAAGTACAGCGCCATCGAGGGCGTCGGCTCGGTCGAGCAGATCACCGCCAAGGTGCTGGCAGCGCTGAGCTGACCTGAACCACTTCTTCAACGGCCCGCTTGCGGGCCGTTGTCGTTTCTGGGCATGCCAGAGCGTTCGCGAGCCAGGTTCGGGTCGCAGGCAGACAGCCACGGCCGCTGCCGTTTCGTTACTATCGGGCTCTCCATCGCCAACTGGCATGCTCCGAATCCCAGCCGGCGCGCCGCTGCGCCTGCTGGTTCGATCGACCGTCACGAAGAACTTCGAGAAAGGCGGCTACAACCACCCTCCATCAGAGTGCATTCCATGACCCAGAACAGAAGATTTGCCTGCTTGCCCATCGCCCTCGTGGTATCGGCACTGAGTGCATCCGTCGCCCTGGCCGACGGCGCCCCCGAGAAAAAGGGCGAGTGCTCGGTTGACCAGTTCACCATGGCGCTGCGTTATCAGCAGCAATCTGCGGAAGTTCGCGCCTTGCAGATGCAGGCCTACAACATCGCCACCGAGAAGCTCGATGCCGCCGTGGCGGCAGCCGAGGATCCTTCCAAGCTGGCCATCGTCACCGACGTGGATGAAACGGTGATCGACAACTCCGCGCTGCTGGCGCGCGACCTCGCCAACTGCCACACCTACGATGGCTGGGACACCTGGCTGCCGTGGGAGCGTGACGGTGACCCGGTGCTGATCCCAGGCGCCAAGAAATTCCTCGAGCACGCCGACAAGCTGGGCGTGGCCATCCGTTACGTGTCCGATCGCTCCGAGGAGCAGAAGGACTACACCCTCAAGGCCCTGAAGAAGCTCGACCTGCCCCAGGTCAGTGCTGACAGCGTGCTGCTGCTCGGGCCGCCCAAGGTCGAGCGTCGTGCCCTGGTCGCCAAGGACTACCGTATCGTGATGCTGCTCGGCGATACCCTGCATGACTTCGATGCGCGATTCCGCAAGACGCCGGTAGCCGAGCAACGGGCCACTGCCGAAGGCGAATCGGCCAAGTGGGGCACCGAGTGGATCGTGTTCCCGAATGCCGGTTATGGCACCTGGTCCAAGGAGCCGCTCAAGGCCTGGGATGCCAAGCCCGTCATCGAGAAATGGTAAGCCCCGCGGCAGATCGCTGATCCGCTGATCGGCTGGCACCTGTTCCGGGTGCCGGCCACGACCGCCTGGCCGTCAAGCCTCTTTCTCGCAAGGCCGGTTGGCTCGCTGCGCTGGAAAAAACCGGCTCAAACCGTTTTAATGCCCGCCCGCTCAGCCACCTCTACAGATCGCCATGACCACTCTGCTGGCCCTCGATACCGCCACCGAAGCCTGCTCCGTCGCCTTGCTGCATGACGGCCGCGTGACGAGCCACTACGAGGTGATTCCGCGCCTGCACGCGCAGAAACTGCTGCCGATGATCAAGGCGTTGCTGGCTGATCGGGGTGTCGCGCTGTCGGCGCTGGATGCCATCGCGTTCGGGCGCGGCCCGGGGGCCTTTACCGGCGTGCGTATCGCCATTGGCGTGGTGCAGGGCTTGGCATTCGCCCTGGATCGCCCGGTGTTGCCGGTTTCCAACCTGGCCGTGCTGGCGCAGCGTGCCCAGCGCGAGCACGGTGCTAGCCAGGTCGCTGCGGCCATCGATGCGCGTATGGATGAAGTCTACTGGGGCTGTTACCGGGCCGAAGCGGGCGAGATGCGCCTGATTGGACGCGAAGCCGTACTGGCCCCGGAGCGCGCAATGCTGCCGGACGACGCCCACGGCGAGTGGTTTGGCGCCGGCACCGGTTGGGGCACCTTCGCCGAGCGCATCGGTGGCCAGGTCGCTGCGTGCGATGGCGCGATGCTGCCCCATGCCGAAGATCTGCTGAGCCTGGCCCGTTTCGCCTGGGCCCGTGGTGAGGCCGTGGTGGCTGACCAGGCTCAGCCGATCTACCTGCGCGATCAGGTCGCGACAGCAAAGATGCCACCACCGGCAGGCTTCTGATCACAGAGCGACGAAAGGGTCGTCCTTTTGTCGTCAACTTATCGACATCCATTGCCAAGGGCCGGTGGCGCAGCTAAATTGCCAGTACTTCCGCACGCCTTCCTGCCGAGCCTTCATTGATGCGTATCGACGGTAACATCGCGCCCTATTCACCGGATCGTGGCCCCCGCTCGGGGACTGCGGTTACGCCCTATCGCGAGGCGAACCGGGAAGTAGAGGTAAAACGCGAGCAACCGGCATCGCCTGCAGGTACCCAGGGCTTCGAGCAGACCCCGCAGATCCGTCGTGTGCAGCAGAGCAATGCCAGCACCGACAACTATCCCGTGCGCGCGCTGGACACCACTTACCAGCCGGCCATGAGCAACCGCGCCGCCCAGGCGATCGCCAGCTACAGCAGCACCGCCGCATACGCCCGTGACGTGGATGCTCAGCAGGTTCTGGGCCTCGATCTTTACGCCTGATTGCTTCACGGCCTGTTTCCATCGTCTCGCTCAGGCACAATGGCCGCTTCACACTGATCAGCGGTTGATGATGCTTCCCTATTTTCTTGGTTGTCCTTCCTGGAATGAGACTGCCTGGCGCGGCAGTTTCTACCCCGCCGACCTGAACATGAGCGACAGCGTGGAGCACTACTGTCGTGTGTTCAACGCGGTGGAGGGCAATACCACCTTCTATGCACGGCCCGACGCGGAAAAACTCGAGCGCTGGGTGGCGCGCATGCCGGCGCATTTCCGTTTCTGCGCCAAGGTACACAAGGACATCAGCCACGAAGGCGATCTGCGCGACCAGTTGGGCAGCACCCAGGCATTTCTCGATCTGCTCGCACCGCTAGGCGAGCGCATCACGCCGCTATGGCTGCAGCTGCCAGCGCAGTTCGGCCCTTCACGGCTGGGTGAGCTGGCGGTGTGGCTGGACGAATTCGCCAACCGGCGGATCGCCGTGGAAGTGCGCCATCCGGCGTTCTTCGACAAGGGCGACGAGGAGCGGGTACTCAACCGGCTGCTCCACGAGCGTGGCGTCGAGCGTATCTGCCTGGATTCCCGAGCGCTGTTCAGTTGCACGTCCCGCGACCCGGCGGTGCTGCATGCTCAGGCCAAGAAACCGCGTCTGCCGATTCGCCCGGCAGCGTTCACGGACAGCCCCCAGGTGCGCTTCATCGGCGGGCCGGACCTGGACGCCAACCAGCCGTTTCTCGAGCCCTGGCTGGACAAGGTCGCTGCCTGGATCGAGCAGGGCCTGACGCCCCATGTCTTTCTGCATACCCCGGACAACCACCTGGCCGCTGCCCAGGCGCTGCGTTTTCACGAGCTGTTGAGCGAGCGGTTACCGGGCCTGCCGCCGTTGCCGCCGTACACCGATAGCGAGCCCAGGGCCGAGCAGTTGGGGTTGCTTTAAGGCAGAGGCGGCCACTCGCTAGGTAGGGTGGATGACGCTCTTTTCATCCACCATTGTGATCGCAGAGCGGTGGACGGGTGAAGCGTCGTCCACCCTACAAAAGGCCGCTAACGCCACCTTCCTGCCCGTCAAGCCAGACGCAGGTGGTTATCCCAGAACCCTGCCGGCAGCTCCAGCGGCTGCATGGCGATGCGTTCGCTGCGGCAGTCGTAGAGGCGGCAGCGGCCGATGCCGGCGCTGACCACGAAGCCGTTCTCCACGGCGCCAACGCCAGCGCAGTCGGGCAGGGCGGTATCCAGGCGCACTGCGCCGCTGTCCAGGTCCCAGATGAACAGGCGGTTGCCGCGCGGCGCGGTCATCGCCAGCAGGCGCAGGTCGCTGTGCACGGCGACGCTGGCGGTGTACTGGCTCATCATCTGGCGCTGTGCATCGGCCATGGGGAAGTGCTGGAAAGGCTGGCCCGGGCGCTTGATCGCCACCAGTGGTACGGCGTCCATGGCATCGCCCATGTACTGCTGGCCGCTGACCACGGTGCCGTCGCTGGCCACTGCCAGGTGGCGCACGCTGTTCATCGGCTCGGGCAGCTGTTCCTTGCTGTGCAGGGTACCGTCGCGGGCCATCAGTACCAGGCTGGCTTCCATGGCGTCGAGGTTCATCTCCACGCGGCTTTCCGCCTCGGTGCGGATGCCGCCGTTGGCCACCACCAGGGTTTCGCCATCGGGCATCCACAGCAACTGGTGCGGGCCCAGGCCGTGGCTGGAGAGTTCGTCGCGGTGCACCAGGCGCTCGCCTTCGAGACGATAGGCGCCAATCACGCCACGGCCCGGATCGCGGGTGTCGTTTTCGGTGGCGTACAACCACTCGCCATCCTTGTGGAACACCGCGTGGCCGTAGAAGTGCCGATCCTGTTCGCTGCTCAGGGTCTGCAGCAGACGGCCATCGCGGGTGTCGACCAGGTAGCTCTCGGTGCTCGGGCGGCGCCCGACGAACAGCGCCAGGGGCAAGCTGGGGTGAGGCACCACGTCATGGCAGCGCTCGGTCACCTGGGTGACGAAGGCGCGCTCGCCATCGAGCCGATAGCCGACCGCATAATGCTTGCCGCCTTCATCGTTGCGTGCCGACAGCAGCAGCGGCTGGTGACCGGTGTGGGTCAGCTTCCAGCCACCAACGGCCCCGGCAGCCAGCAGGGTGGCGCTCAGGCCGAGAAACGCCCGGCGTTTCATGCTCATGGGTTCAGTCTCCGTCGTGGGCATTGAAGCCCAGCTGGATGCCCAGCGCTCGTGCCAGCTCGCCTTCGTGCAGGCGGTGCAGTACGTTGAGGCTGTCGTAGAAGGCATTGAGGGTCTGCCGCCCGGCATCGTCGGCGAGCAGTTCGCCGAGCGGGCGCTGCAGGCCGGCCAGTTGCTTGCGGCTTTGCGCGTAGGCGGCGTCGATGCGTTTCTTGAGATCGTCCTGATCGCTGCCCAGCAGGGCTTGCAGGCCATCGTTCTTGGCGCCGTGCCAGAGTTGCTCGGCACCGCTCAATGCAGCGCCCAGGTTGCTCAGGCTGGCCTGGCTGCGCCACGCTTCGGCCTGGTAGGGCTGCGGTACGCCCTTGCTCTGCCGGCCCAGCGGGGCGCCGAGCTTCTTCTTCAGGCCATCGATGGCGCTGACCTGGGTACGCAGCATGTCGGAGATCGCCTCGCCCGCTTCGGCGTAGCGTTCGTTGGGGAAGGTGCGAAACAGCGCCAGGGCGCCATTGTCGCCTTGCCATTGGTCCAGCACGGTGGTGGCCAGCGCCTGCTGGTGCTCGCCGATCGCTACCAGCAATGGGCAATAGCGGGCTTTCTGCTCGGCGTTCTGCAGATCGATTTCGGGATCGAACATCAGGTATTCGTAAGCGGTTAGCCCCTGGACGACCACACTGGCCTTTTCCAGGTCGGCCGCGCCCAGTTGTGGCTTGGCCTTGATCAATGCCTCGACCTGACGGGCCACCAGGTTTTTCTTGTCCGGCCAGAACTGCACCTGCCAGGCGCGGTTGCCTTCGGCCAGCGGGCCGACTGCCAGTGGCTGCAGGCTGGCCCAGGCGCTCTGGGTGGTGAGGAAGGCCTGGCGGGCGGTGGCCAGGTCTTCCTGGCCTGTGCAGAACGCTTTGGCGCTGCTGGCCAGGGCGACGTCGGCCTCTTTCCAGGTCGCGTGGGCCGGTAGCAACACGCCTTCGGCCAGCGCCGAGCTGGTGGTGGCCTGGGGATCGGCCGGCGAGCAGGCGGCCAGGGTCAGGCCCAGCAGGGCGAGGGTCAGCGGAGAACGGATCATGCGCGGCTCCTTACAGTGAATTCAGAAACGCCAGAAGCGCGGCGCGCTCCTCGCTGGAAAATTGCAGCACCTGCTGCTTGGCCGCTTCGGCTTCGCCGCCATGCCAGGCGATGGCCTCGAGCAGGTTACGGGCGCGGCCGTCGTGCAGGAACTGGGTGTGGCCGCTGATCGTTTCCGTCAGGCCGATTCCCCACAGCGGCGCGGTACGCCACTGGCGCCCGTTGGCGAGAAACTCGTCGCGACCATCGGCCAGGCCTTCACCCATGTCGTGCAGCAAGAGATCGGTATAGGGACGAATCGTCTGGTTGGCCAGCTCCAGTTCGGCGGCATCGGCAGCGGTGACGAAGCTGGGTGTGTGGCAGCCCTGGCAGCCAGCGCTGTGGAACAGGGTCTTGCCGGCCAGCACCTGGGCATCGTCGACATTGCGGCGCGCCGGCACGGCGAGGTTGCGGGTGTAGAACAGCACCATGCCCATGATGTTGTCGCTGACTTCCGGTTCACCACCATGGGGCGCAGCGCGGCAGTCGGTCTGCGCTTCGGTGCAACCATCGATGGGCAGCAGGCTGCTGGTCAAGCCCATGTCCTGCAGGAAGGCGTGGGCGTTCTGCTGGTTGAGCGTCGGCTGCCCGGCCTTCCAGCCGAAGCGGCCGAGTACGGTCTGCTGACGGGCATCGTCCCATACCCGGTTTGGCACGCCCCTGATGCCGTCACCATCGTGGTCGTCCGGGTCGGCGTTGGCGAGGATCGCCGCTTCGGGGATCGCTTCGAGCAGCCCCAGGCCGATCATCGGCGGGGCGACGCGGGCCGAGAACAGCGTGGCCGGGTGCATCGGCCCGTAGCCGAGCTGGCTGATGTTCAACTGCGGCTTGCGCAGTTCGAGGGTGTGCCCGTCGGCGAAGCGTACCTGTTCGGTGCTGTACTCGACGCGCACCTTGCCTTCGGGGGCGACGCCGGGGTTGGCCATGTCCTGCAACTGGCCGCCATAGGTGGGCTCGGGCACTACGCCAAGGCGCTGCAGGGCGGCATGATCGGCATCGCCGGCCGGAATCGACAGGCGCACCAGCATCGATACGGCGTTGACGCTGCCCGGCTCGGGCGGATGGCCACGCCCGTCGCGCACATGACAGTTCTGGCAGGCGTTGGTGTTGAACAACGGGCCGAGGCCGTCACGGGCCGTGGTGGTCGACGGAGCGATCACCCAGGGATTGCGGAAGAAGCTGTTGCCCACGCTGAAATCCAGACGGCGTTCGGGTGCCAGGTTGGCGGAGGGCAGGGAGAAGGCCACGCGGTCGCTGCGTGAGACGGTGGCGGCGCCGCCGGACAGCGCTTCGCCAGGTTCGGCGTTGGTGAAGGTGGGCGACTGATCGCAGGCGGTCAGGCCGAAAGCCAGAAACAGCAGTGGCAGCAGGCGACCGGGTGACGCTGACATGGATGAATCCGGAGGGCAGAAATCGAGGGCGGGAATCTTAGCAGTCTGCGCAGGTTTAAATAAGATGGATTTGCGTTCAATCGGCGAGCCCAGCAAGGCTTTCCTGGGGCACCCAGCCGGTTTCGCCGCTGGCTTCGCGCAGGCACCACAGCCAGCCATTGAGGCGGCGACTGGCGATCAATTGCTCGTTCAGGTCGGTATCCAGTTCCCGTGCCGTGTAGCGCTCCCGCGCTCGCGCATGACCGTCTTCCAGTAATTCCAGAAGGGGCAGCGGTACCCAGCCACCGGGGTGATTGTCGGTACGGCAGAAATACCAGTCCTGCCAGTTTTCAGGGCCGTCATAGCGCTCGCCAAGCTGTAGCAAGGTGTCGGCCTCGAAGGTGATGGGATTCGGGTACTCGCTGCGGTGCGCGGCGATGACCCGATAGCGGGAGGGCGTCATGACAATCCTCATTTCACGGCGACCCGAGCGGTCAGCGAGCATAAAAAAGCCGGTGCGCAAAAAACGCACCGGCTCGTCAGTCGCATGGATGAAGCGCCTCGATCAGAACTCGTGATCGGCGGTATCTGGGTTCAGGTCGCTGATGCCCAGTTTGCCGGCGGCCTGTTCGATGGCACCGGTCTGCTTGACCAGCGCAGCGATGGCGTCGCGAACCAGTTGCTGGCCTTCGGCGTTGTCGGCGGCGATCAGCTGATCGAAGTGCACGCCCTTGTTGGCGCTGTCGACCAGAGCCTGGAGCTTGGCCTGGGTGGCGTCCAGGTCGGCCTTGACGGTACCGTCGGTGGCGGCGTCGGCCTTGGCGACCAGGGAAGACAGGCTTTCGCCGCTCAGAGTGCTGCCGTCGACCTTCTTGTATTCGCCCAGGTAGACGTTACGGATGCCCAGGCCGTTGTAATAGTGCGAGTTGTGGGTGTTGTCGCTGAAGCAGTCGTGCTCGTCTTCGGTGGAGTTGGCTTCCAGAGCGACCTTCATGCGCTCGCCGGCCAGTTCGCCGAGGGACAGGCTGCCCATGCCGAACAGCATCTTGCGCAGGCCGTTCTCGGCGGATTCGCCTTCCAGGGTGGCGCGGTAGTTGTCGGCCACGCCGGCTTTCCACTGGCCGGCCATTTCGTCGAGGTCGGCGACGAGCAGATCGGTGGCCGCTTTCAGGTAGGCACGACGACGCTCGTTGTGGCCGCCGGTGGCGCCATCGCCGACCACGTAGTCGGTGGCCGGACGCTCGCCAGCGCCTGGGCCGGTGCCGTTCAGGTCCTGGCCCCAGAGCAGGAATTCGATGGCGTGGTAGCCGGTGGCGACGTTGGCTTCGGAGCCGCCCAGCTCGTTCAGGCTGGCGAGCAGGTCCGGGGTGATCTCGGTGACGTCGATCTTGTCTTCGCCGACCTGGATCTCGGTGTGGGCGATGATGTTGGCACCGGCCGCCGGGTTGCCCAGGGCGTGCTGGTAGTCGGCGTCGACGTAGTCGATCAGGCCTTCGTCCAGGGGCCATGCGTTAACCTGGCCTTCCCAGTCATCGACGATGGTGTTGCCGAAACGGAACACTTCGCTCTGCATGTAAGGAACGCGGGCGGCCAGCCAGGCTTCGCGAGCGGCTTTCAGGGTTTCGTCGTTGGGGTTGGCGAGCAGGGCGTCGACAGCGCTTTGCAGCTTCTTGGCGGTGCTGGCGGCGTCGTCGAACACGGCCGATGCCATGTCGGCGTAATGCTTGACCACGGCCTTTGCAGCGGCTTCGTCGAAGGCGCCGGCTGCTGCTGGTGCGCTGCTGCCGGTCGCTTGCGCAGCCGGGGCGGCGGCTTGGTTGGCAGGCGCCTTGTCTTCGCCGCAACCCGCGAGGGCAATGGCGATGGTCAGCAGGCTGACAGAGGCCAGGGGCATACGAATCATGACGAAATCCTTTGCATGTTGATGGGGAGTGCGCGTGGGGCTCCACGCGAGCTGTAACATAATGCGAAAGATTTGCATTTTAAGCAAAGGGTCGATGTGCTAGTACCGGATCGCGTCGGCTGGCGCGATCCGGTTTTCAGGCGGGAGGTCAGAGTGTGGCGGGGTTGATATGCCGCTGCGAGCGGCTGGACTGCTTGAGGTACTGGGTCAGCTCACGAGCGGGCAGCGGCCGGCTGTAGTAATAGCCCTGACCTTCATGGCAGCCCTGGGCGATGATGTAAGCCTCCTGCTCGGCGGTTTCCACACCTTCGGCGATGACCTGCATGCCCAGGCTCTTGCCCAGCTGGATGATGGCGCGAACGATGGTGGCGTCGTCCTCGTCCTCGAGCAGATCCTGCACGAAGCTCTTGTCGATCTTGATCTTGTCCAGCGGCAGGCTCTTCAGGTAGCTGAGCGAGGAATAGCCGGTGCCGAAGTCGTCGATGGCGATCAGCGCACCGGAGCGGCGCAGGCTGAGCAAGTGCTGGGCCGCGGTGCTGATGTCTTCCATCAGGCCGGTTTCGGTGACTTCCAGCTCCAGGCTGCGAGCGGGCAGGCGGTACATCTGCATCAGGTTGTTGACCACCCGCGGCAGCTCGGCGTGATGCAGCTGCACGGTCGATAGATTGACCGCCATGCGCAGCTCGCTGTAGCCCTGATCGTGCCATTCGCGCAGCTGGCGGCAGGTCTGGTCGAGCACCCACTCGCCGATGGCGATGATGCTGCCGTTCTGTTCGGCCAGCGGAATGAACAGGTCCGGGCCGACGAAGCCATGCTGTGGATGCTGCCAGCGCAAAAGCGCCTCGACGCCCACCACGCGCTGGTCGCGGTAGCTGATCTGCGGCTGGTAGACGACGTGCAACTGGTTCAGCGCCAGGGCATCGCGCAGGTCCTTTTCCAGCTCGCGGCGACGGCGCATTTCGCTGTCGACGCTGGCGATGTAGAACTGGTAGCGGTTGCGCGAGCGGCTCTTGGCCAGGGTCATGGTCTGTTCGGCTTTTTGCAGCAGCTTTTCAGGGCTGTCACCGTCTTCCGGGAACAGGGTGATGCCGATGGTGGCGCGCAGCTGTACCTGGTGATCGTCGAGGGTGAAGGGCGTTTCCAGGTCGTCGAGCACGCTCTGCGCCAGTTCGGCGGCTTCGTAAGGCTGCTCGATATCGGCTTGCACCAGGGCGAACTGATCGCCGCCCAGGCGTGCCAGGGCGCCGAGCCGGCCGCTGTGACTGCGCAGGCGGTCGGACAGCGCCAGCAGCAACTGGTCGCCGGTCTGGTAACTGAACTGCTCGTTGATGCCCTTGAAGTCATCCAGACCGACGCACAGCACGGCGACGCGGCGTTGCAGACGCCCGGCATCCTCGAGGATCTGTTCGAGCTGCTGCTGCAGTTGCAGGCGATTGGGCAGGCTGGTCAGGAAGTCGTATTGCGACATGCGCTGCAGGCTGTTTTCCGCCTCGCGGCGCAGGTGCGTGTTGCGTTCGATGGAGGCGAGCAACTGGTTGGCGGTATTGATCCACAACCCGAGCTCGTTCTTCTCGTTGCCGGCGAGCATCGGCAGCTTGTTCTCGCTGGGGCGATCCGGGTTGATGCTGCTCAGGTGCTCGATGATCAGCCCCAGGGGCTTGGTCAGCAGCCAGTAATAGACCAGATACAACACCAGGCCCATGGCCAGGGCGCGCAGCACGCCGGAGATGAAGATGATCACCGAGTTGGTGAGAAAACTTTCCCCGTACAGTGCGGTGTCCAGGGTGATGTTCAGGTCGCCGTAATATTCGTTGTACGGCTCGCGGCCGACCAGGCGGGTACTGAAATGCTGTTCCTCGCCGAGGATCGGGTCGGTCAGCCAGCGAATGGGCAGGTCGGCGAGGGGGCGGCTCTTTTCGGCGAGCATCTGCTCGCCCGGGTGGCCGATGGACGCCTGGCGCACCGATTCATGCTGGAACAGGCCTTCGACCACCTGCATGCCCATCTCGCGATCCAGGCTGTAGACCGCCTGGGTGGAGGGATCCCGGAACATGCCGAGAATGCGCTGGGAGTCGCTGGTGATGGAGTGGCGCGTCTTGTAGATGTCGAACACGATTTGCCCGAGGCTGAGCACCACGCCCACGGCAAGCGCGGACAACAGCACCACGCGCAGCAGTTTCACGGACAAGCTGTGCTTGAGTTCCAGCTTCAAATGGCAGTTCCTTGTGCGATACCCGGCGCCGGATTGGAGTTGAGTATTGGCAAACTCGCGTTGGCAGTCAAAGGGCGCATGCGTGCGCCGACCATTCTTGTCGCATCTGGGTTCTGTTTCGGAACGAAACGACAAGTCTTGAGCGCCGCCTGTCGATGCCGTCACCTTTCGACAGGCAAAAAAATGCCCCCCTGACTCGCATCAGGAGGGCATCTTCATCGAGCTAGGGCTCAGGCAGCGAAGTTCTTCGCCACGAAGTCCCAGTTGACCAGGTTCCAGAACGCCTCGACATACTTCGGACGTACGTTGCGGTAGTCGATGTAGTAGGCGTGTTCCCAGACGTCGCAGGTCAGCAGCGGGGTGTCGCCGCTGGTCAGCGGGCAGCCGGCGCCGATGGTGCTGGCCAGGGCCAGGGAGCCGTCAGCTTTCTTGACCAGCCAGCCCCAGCCGGAACCGAAGGTGCCGATGGTGACCTTGCTGAACTCTTCCTTGAACTTGTCGAAGGAACCGAATGCCTTGTCGATGGCCGCAGCCAGTTCGCCGGTCGGCTGGCCGCCGCCGTTCGGGCTCAGGCAGTTCCAGTAGAAGGTGTGGTTCCACACCTGGGCGGCGTTGTTGAAGATGCCGCCGGAGGAAGTCTTGACGATTTCTTCCAGGCTCTTGCCTTCGAACTCGGTGCCAGGCACCAGGTTGTTCAGGTTCACGACATAGGTGTTGTGGTGCTTGTCGTGGTGGAACTCCAGGGTTTCCTTGGAGATGTGCGGCTGCAGGGCATCGTGTGCGTACGGCAGCGGCGGCAATTCGAAAGCCATGGTTATTCTCCTAATCAGGTCTGTTGCGATGAGCGCAAGGCCGATCACGGGCGGCCAAACATGCGTCGGCGGATTTATACCCTTTGCGACGCAGGGCAAGGATCATAGCACCGGGGCTACGCCATAACCACGCAGCAACTGTGCGGGATACCAGGCCAGAGCCTTCGCGGCGATTCAGGCCAGCTTCATCATCGCCACGCCGGCGAGGATGATCAGGCAGGCCACGGCGCGCAACGGCGGCAAGCTCTCCTTGAGCCACAGCCGGCCGATCAGCAGGGCGAACACCACGCTGGTCTCGCGCAGCGCCGAAATCAGCGCCACCGGCGCCAGGGTCATGGCCCAGATGGCGATGCTGTAGGCCAGCATCGACATGGCGCCGCCGAGCAGGCCGGCGCGCCAGTGCGGGCCGAGCGTAGAGACCACGGCGGGGCCGCGCTGGGCGACGATCACCAGCGCGGCGACCAGGCCGTTAACCGCGAACAGCCAGGCCGAATAGGACAGCGGGTCGCCATTGGCGCGGGCACCGCTGGCATCGGCCAGGGTGTAGCCGGCGATGAACAGGGCGGTGAGCAGCGCATTGATCAGCAGGCCACTGCTGCTCTTGCCATGGCCGCCGCGGATCGCCATCAGCCAGATGCCGCCGACCAGCACGCCGAGGCCCAACCATTGGCCGGTCGGCAATACCTCGCCGAGCAGCAGGATGGAAAGCACCGCTACCAGCAGCGGCGAGCTGCCCCGGGAAATCGGATAGACCTGGCCAAGGTCGCCGTGCTGGTAGGCGCGGCTCAGGAACAGGTTGTAGCCGATGTGCAGCAGCGCCGAGAGGATGATCCACGGCCAGGCCGCCGCATGAGGGACGGCCACGAAGGGCAGGGCGAGGAGGGCGACGATGCCGGCGCCGATCTGGATCAGCGAGGCGGTGAGAAAGCGATCCAGACCGATCTTGAGCAGAGCGTTCCAGCCGGCGTGCAGGGCCGCGGCGGCGATGACCATGAGAAAGACGCTGGTTTCCACTGCTGCTCCGTTACATGCCTGGCGGGCCCCAGCATAGCAGTTGGGGCCACCGTGATGCGGGCGTTACAGCGGGCTGGCGATCAGTTGCCAGGCGATGGCGAACATCATGGCCGCGACCACCAGGTCGATGATCCGCCAGGTCAGCGGGCGAGCCAGCCAGGGCGCGAGCCAGGCGGCGCCGAAGGCCAGGCACAGGAACCACAGCATCGACGCGCTGGCCGCACCGGCCGCGTAGGCCGAGGGCACCGGCTGCTGAGCGCCGAGCGAGCCGATCAGCAGTACGGTGTCCAGATACACGTGTGGGTTGAGCAGGGTCACCGCCAGGGTCGCGAGAAGCACTGCGCGCAACGATCGCGAGGCGCCGGTCTCGGTTTGCAGCCCGGCGGGGCGGCAGGCGCGCCGCAAGGCCTGGGCGCCGTACCAGATCAGAAACGCGGCGCCGCCCCAGCGGGCGATGCCGAGCAGCAATTCGCTCTGCAGCAGCAGGGTCGCCAGGCCGAACACGCCAGCGCTGATCAGCAGCGCGTCGCAGACGATGCACAGCAGCGCGACAGGCACGTGATGTTCGCGGCGCAAGCTCTGGGCGAGCACGAAGGCATTCTGGGCGCCGAGGGCGATGATCAGGCCGGCGGTGATCGCCAGGCCGTTGGTGTAGCTCTGCCACATGGTGAAAGTCCTTGGAAACGAGTGCATCGAGCACGATCTGCAGGTGGGGATGGCTATCAGTCTGCGCCGTGAGGCTGTATAAGAAAAAGCAATAGTGCTGATCACTCATTAGGAAAATCGATTGCTCGATTACAAGTTGCTGGCCGCACTTGCCGCGGTCGTCGAACAGGCCGGTTTCGAACGCGGTGCCCAGGTGCTGGGCTTGTCGCAGTCGGCCGTGTCTCAGCGCATCAAGCTTTTGGAAGCGCGCATCGGCCAGCCGGTGTTGCTGCGAGCCACACCGCCGACGCCCACCGATGTCGGCCGGCGTTTGCTCAACCATGTGCAGCAGGTGCGCCTGCTCGAGCGCGACCTGCAGCAGCAGGTGCCGGCCCTGGAAGCGGACGGCGAAACCCAGCGCCTGCGCATCGCCATCAATGCCGACAGCCTGGCAACCTGGTGGGCCAAGGCCGTGGCGGACTTCTGCGCCAGCCACCGGGTGTTGCTGGAACTGGTGGTCGAGGATCAGGAGGTCGGCCTCAAGCGCATGCGTGCCGGTGACGTGGCCGCCTGCGTGTGCGCGGCGGAACGCCCGGTATCCGGCGCGCGAAGCCTGGCATTGGGGGCCATGCGTTATCGCGCCATGGCTAGCCCGGCGTTCATCGCTCGGCACTTTGCGGGCGGCGTGAGCGCCGCCCGCATCGGTCAGGTGCCGGCCATCGTGTTCGGCCCGGATGACCAGTTGCAGCACCGTTATCTGAACGAACTCGGCTTGTCGGGTAGCTTCCTGCACCACCTGTGCCCGTCCTCCGAAGGCTTCGTGCACCTGACCGCCGAAGGGCTGGGCTGGGGCATGGTGCCCGAGCCGCAGGTGATCGAGGCGATGGCCCGTGGCGAACTGGTCGAGCTGCTCCCCGGCCGGCCCATCGACGTACCGCTTTACTGGCACCACTGGCGCAACGGCGGTGACCTGCTCGACCAGCTTACCCGGCACCTGCAACGCCATGCCGGTGATTATCTGGTGCCGCTGGTATGAGCAAAGCTGCCGCGATCCGCACAACGCCTTATAGTGCGCGCAGCAGCGGGCGGAGGGCGTGATGAAGATTCTGGTCACCGGAGCAAGCGGGTTCATTGGCGGGCGCTTCGCGCGGTTCGCCCTTGAGCAGGGCCTGGACGTGCGCGTCACTGGCCGTCGCGAGGAGGCGTTCGAGCACCTGATCCGCCGAGGGGCGCAGTTCATGCCCGGCGACCTGGCCGATCCCGAGCTGGCGCTGTCGCTGTGCCGCGACGTCGAGGCGGTGGTGCACTGCGCCGGCGCCGTGGGGGTGTGGGGGCGCTACGAGTATTTCCATCAGGGCAACGTGGTGCTCACCGAGAACGTCATCGAGGCCTGCCTCAAGCGCGGGGTACGCCGCCTGGTGCACCTGTCCTCGCCGTCGATCTATTTCGATGGCCGCGATCATGTCGGCCTGCGCGAAGAACAGGTGCCCAAGCGCTTTGCCAACCATTACGCGCGCACCAAGTTCCTCGCCGAGCAGCGCCTGTTCGGCGCCCAGGAGTTTGGCCTGGAAGTGCTGGCGCTGCGCCCGCGCTTCGTCACCGGGGCGGGGGACGTGAGCATCTTTCCGCGGATGATCGCTCTGCAGCGCAAAGGCCGCCTGGCGATCATCGGCAACGGCCTCAACAAGGTCGACTTCACCAGCGTGCACAACCTCAACGATGCGCTGTTCGGAGCCTTGCTGGCTGCCGGGCCGGCGCTCGGCAAGGCCTATAACGTCAGCAATGGCGCGCCGCTGCCGCTCTGGGACGTGGTCAACTACGTGCTACGGCAGCTGGAGTTGCCGCAGGTCACCCGTCACGTCCCGGTAGCCCTGGCGCGCAGTCTGGCCGTCGCCAGCGAAGGCGTATGCAGCCTGCTGCCCGGTCGCCCTGAACCGGCGCTGACCCGCCTGGCAGTGGACGTGATGAGCCGCGGCTTCTCCCTGGACATCAGCCAGGCCCGTGAGCATCTGGACTACCAGGCGAGCCATGGCCTGTGGCCGGCGCTGGACGAGTTCTGTAGATGGTGGCGGGCGCAGAGCTAAGTCGCCACATATAAGAAATAGCCGGTTCGATTAGCCGCAGCCTTGAGGTAGGGTGAAGGCTTATTCGCTAAACATCGTGTGGTTCGCCATGTACTCAGCCAGGCTGTTGAGCCAGATACCAAACATCGATCACGGTTTCTGTCTGCCCATGGAAGAAACTGTTCCTGCCGATACTTTCTATCTCCGGCAGCAGCATTCCAGCCAAGTAGTGCAGATAGTGGGGCACGAGAAGACTGGTGAGTTGAACGCTGATGTTGTTTTTACGCATAGCAGTCGGCCTGTCTCGGTCATCACCGCAGATTGCTTGCCGATACTGGTGAGTTCGACCTCAGGTCGCTTTGCTGCGGCTATCCACGCTGGCTGGCGAGGTTTGATGGACGGTGTGATCGCCAATTCGCTGAGTGCGTTTTCCAAGGCTGGTATTGCACAGGAAAGCCTAAGGATTGCGATAGGTCCCGCTATCATGGCGTGCTGTTACGAGGTGCCGAAAGAGTTGACCGACCATTTGCAGCGCACCCATGGGCGATTGTGGTCTGAAACACAGCCGCCTTGGTTTGATTCTCGTCTTTCCCAGAATGCTGATTCGGCTCAGCCTTCCCATGGCGAGGCTTGGCTGAGTCTGGTCAAGTACTGCACGTTGCTTTTGAGGGCTGAGGGTATTGAATCGTCGCAGCTAGAGGCTTCGAACCTCTGCACCTATTGTTCGGGGCAGGGGTTTGGCAGTTACCGGAGGCGGCACCATCTACAGCAGCCCAAGTCTTTTCAATATTCGTGGATTCGCTGCTTGGAGTGATTGGCGTTCGGTGTCGCGGCCTTTCCGAGCATCTTGCTTCCAGGGAACCTGACCTGCTCTCAACGGGTCTTTGAGCGCAATACATACGCTGTCGCGACACGTCGATTACTGGCACTACGACACCCAAGCGCCATCCGTGAATCGGTATACTGCGCGGCACTTGCCTCCACCGTGGTTTTCTCAAGGTCCCCACATGCGTAACGATGCCCACGACGAATTCGATGACGTACCCAGCCTGACACCGGATCGCCGCGATCAGGACGATTTCGAGCCCGAACCGCAACCCTACGCCCGTACCGGCGCCACCTCGCGCAAGGCCAAGGTGCCGCGCTCGGCCAGTACCGGGCCGCTTTGGGCGCTGGTCGGTGCCCTGAGCATCGCCCTGGCGGGCCTGGGCTGGTGGAGCTTCCAGCAGATCAGCCTGATGGAGCAGCAACTGGTGGCCACCCAGGAGAGTTTCGCGCGCATCAGCGAGGAAGCCGCCGGACGCATTCAGGATATTTCCGGCAAGGTAGTCGCCGCCGAATCGACCTCCACCAGTGGCAGCGAAGCGCTGAAACTGCAGGTGCGCCAGCTAGAGAACAAGCTGAGCGAGCTGAGCAAGCAGCAGCAGGCTGCGGGCGGCCAGCAGAGCGGGCAGGACAAGCGCATCGAGCAACTGGTCGCCGACCTCAAGACCCAGCAGGGCGACGCCGGCAAGTACAGCGACAGCCTGAAGACCCTGGGCAGCGGCCAGGACGCGCTGAAAACCGAACTGGCCGCAGTGAAAACCGAGCTGGCTTCGCTGAAGAGCAGCCAGGGTGACGCCGGCAAGCTGGCCACCCAGGTCAAGAATCTGGCGGGCGAAGTCGAAGCGCTGAAGAAAGCCGGTAACGCCAACGCCGCGGTCGAGCGTCTGGAGCAGGACATGCTGGTGCTCAAGAGCCAGCTTGATAACCGCCCGGCCGCCAGCAGCAATGCCGGCAGCACCGCGGAATTCGACGCCTTCCGTGCGCAGACCACCCGTAGCGTCAACACCCTGCAGGCGCAAATACAGAACCTGCAGCAGCAGATCGACGCTCGCTGAGTATCTGCAGCGCGACGGGAGAGTCGCCAGCCAACAAAAAGCCCGCGTTTTTACGCGGGCTTTTTGTTGGCGCTGAGGCTTACAGACGCGGGTAGTCGATATAGCCAACCGGGCCGGAACCGTAGAAGGTTTCCTTGTGCGGCTCGTTCAGCGGCGCGTCCTGGCGCAGGCGCTCGGGCAGATCCGGGTTGGCGATGAAGGGCACGCCGAATGCCACGGCGTCGGCCTTGCCACTGGCCAGCCAGGCGTTGGCCTGATCCTTGGTGAAGCCTTCGTTGGCGATGAACACGCCGCCGAACGCTTCTTTCAGGCTCGGCGACAGGCTGTCGTCGGCCTCGTGCTCACGGGCGCAGAGGAAAGCGATGTTGCGCTTGCCCAGCTCGCGTGCCACGTAGGTGAAGGTTTCGGTGCGGTTGGAGTCGCCCATGTCGTGGCTGTCGGCACGTGGCGCCAGGTGCACGCCCACGCGGCCCGTCTCCCAGACGCCAAGTACCGCATCGGTGATTTCCAGCAGCAGGCGGGCACGGTTTTCCAGGCTGCCGCCGTAGTTGTCGGTGCGCTTGTTGGTGCCGTCCTGCAGGAACTGGTCGATCAGGTAACCGTTGGCCGCGTGGATTTCCACGCCGTCGAAGCCGGCGGCCTTGGCATTCTCGGCGCCCTGGCGATAGGCCTCGATGACGTCGGCGATCTCTTCGCTTTCCAGGGCACGCGGGGTCACGAAGTCCTTCATCGGGCGGATCAGGCTGACATGCCCGGCAGGCTTGATGGCGCTGGGGGCCACCGGCAGTTCGCCGTCCAGGTAGACCGGGTCGGAAATGCGGCCCACGTGCCACAGCTGCAGGACGATCTTGCCGCCGTTGGCGTGCACGGCCTTGGTCACGCCGCTCCAGCCACGTACCTGGTCGTCGGACCAGATGCCGGGGGTGTTCGGGTAGCCCACGCCCATCGGTGTGACCGACGTGGCTTCGCTGATGATCAGGCCGGCGGAGGCGCGCTGTACGTAATACTCGGCCATCAGGGCATTGGGCACGCGGCCTTCGTCGGCGCGGCAGCGGGTCAGGGGTGCCATGATGACGCGGTTGGCGAGTTCCAGATCGCCGATCTTGATGGGGTCGAACAGTGTGGTCATTGCCTGGATCCTCGAATCATTCGCTCGGTTAGGGTTGTTGAATGGGTTGAACGGGTCGTTTTGCGATGGCATCGAGCTCAGAGCTCACGGGTGATCCGCTCGACGAAGGCTTCGATGGTCGCGTCGTTGCGCTTGAAGAAATTCCACTGGCCGACCTTGCGGCTGGTCACCAGGCCGGCGCGCTGCAGGGTGGCCAGATGCGCGGATACCGTGGATTGCGAGAGCCCCGTGCGCTCGTCGAACTTGCCGGCGCACACCCCGATGTCGAAGGAATGGTCCGGCTGCACGAAGTGCGCCTCCGGCTCCTTCAGCCAGCGCAGGATGTCTCTGCGCACCGGGTGGGCCAGGGCCTTGATCACTTCGTCGAGGTCGATGTCGTCGCTGCTCATCGGGGTCTCCTGCCAAATGCCCTGTAATGCCGTATCGCGATGGGGCGAACTTTATATCGAGACTTGGCGATATAGAGATCGTTCAAGCAGATAGTGCATATCGACCGACATGATGGCGCGCCCCTCGCCGCAGCCAGGGAGAGGCTTTAAGCTGGAGTGATGAACTACCTCGCACACCTCCACCTGGGCGGCGATGCGCCCGCCGAACTGCTTGGCAGCCTGTATGGCGACTTCGTCAAAGGGCCGCTTGCCGGGCAGTGGCCGGCCGCCATCGAGGCGGGCATCGCGCTGCACCGGCGCATCGATGCCTTTACCGACAGCCACCCGCTGCAGGCCCAGGCGCGGGCTCGCTTTCCGGCCGAGCGTCGGCGCGTGGCCGGGATCTTTCTCGACCTGTTCTTCGATCACTGCCTGGCCCGCGACTGGCAGCGCTACAACGATCAGCCGCTGCAGCGGTTCACCGACCGTGTCTATCAGGTGCTGGCCGCCGAGCCGCAACTGCCCGGCAGCCTGCAGCACATTGCACCGCGCATGGCGGCCCAGGACTGGCTAGGCAGTTACGAGCAATTCGAGGTGCTGGGGCAGGTGATCGCCGGTATGTCCCGGCGCCTGTCGCGACCTGGCCTGCTGGACGGCGGGCTGGACGATCTGCGTCGTCTCTACGAGCCGTTGAGCGAGGATTTCAGCGCCTTCTATCCGCAACTGATGGCCTTCGCCCGCGAGCAACGCGAGGCGCTGCCCGGTCGTTGAGTAATCCGCTGCCGGGAATCAGCCTTGGCCGGAACCGTTCTGTAGTTTGTCGAACAGCGTCGCATCGACCTTCTTGCGGCGCGCGCCTTCCAGGTGCGCGCGCATGCGGTCGGCGGCGGCGAGGCGGTCGCCCTGTTCGATCAGGTCGAGGATTTCCAGGTGCTGTTCGACCTGGGCGCGGCGATGTTCACGGGACACGTCCACGCGATATTCGACCAGGCGGCGCAGGCGATCCAGGCGCTTGAGCGACTGCAGCAGAAAGCGGTTGCCGGAGAACCCGGCGATGATCTCGTGGAAGCGCGAGTTGGCTTCGTAGAGCTCCTCGATGGTCATGCTCAGGTAACCGCCCTCGGCGATGAACGCCTGCTGCTTGCGGCAGCTGGCCAGCAGTTCGCGATCGACCTGGAAGGTCGGCGACAAAAGCCCCGCCGGCTCGATGATCGAGCGAAAGGCGAAGCTCTCCTCATACGCCTCGATCGAGTCGATCACCGGCAGCATCTTCCAGCCCTGGCCGCTGCGCTGTTCGGCCCAGCCTTCCTGCTGCATGCGCAGCAGCGCCGCACGCAGCTCGGCCCGTGACACGTCGAACTGGCGCATCAGCTCGATCTCGGTGAACTGCTCGGGCAATTGCCGCGAGAGGCGCAGGGCGACGAAGCGGCGATACACCGAATCCTCCTCGGCCTCGGCGATTTCCTGCACCAGCTCGTTGAGCTCATCAGCCGCCTGGGCGAGGAAGAAGCCTCGGTTCCGATCGTGCTTCAGCATGCCGCGTTCGGCGAGGTGATTGAGCACGAACTTCACCGGGGTGCGTGAGGTGTTCAGCGTGTGTGCCAGGTGCGACTCGACCAGGTGATGGCCGACGGGCAGGCGCTCGCGGCGCACGTAGGCGATGACCTCGCGGGCGACGCGCTTCTGCAGGGCAGTGAGAACCGCTGAAGGGGTGTTTTCCTGGGCCATGGCGATGAACGTCGATTCCTGTGCCGGGTGATGCGCCTGCGCCGATCGGCTCGGCAGGCGCTGCATTCTGCTACGTAATCGGGGCCACGGAAAGATGCCGGGAGGCTAGCGATTTTTCAACTTCCAATTGTTTTTTATGCGTCTAAAGATCAATAATGGGCACGTCGAATCACGAGGCCAGCTGCAAAATTTATCAATGAATGCCGCTGTGCTCGACAGGCTGTGAACAACGTAGCGATAAAAGACATCGAACAAGCAAGGCTTTCGTTCTCCGCGACCACCTCGAACTCGATCAATCACCAGGCTGCTGGTGCACGTACCGAAGGGGACGCAATGTTCAAGACCCACTGGATCAATCACCTGGGAACACCGCTGGTCGGCGCCCTCGGCGCGGTGATCGCGACCCATATCGGCTGGCCGCTGCCCTGGATGATCGGCTCGCTGGTGGCGGTGATCCTGGTGCGCTGCTTCAGCACCTGGCAGCTACAGCCGCTGCCGGGTGGGCGCAAGTTCGGTCAGTGGATCATCGGTATCGGCATCGGCCTGCACTTCACCCCAACGCTGGTCGCGCAAATCGCCGGGCACCTGGTGCCGATCATCATCGGCGCGCTGATCACCGTACTCAGCAGCATCGCCGGCGTGTGGTTCATGCGCCGCACCGGCGAAACCATGGCCACGGCGTATTTTTCCAGCATGCCGGGCGGCTCCAGCGAGATGGTCAACCTTGGCGCCCGTAACGGCGCCGAGCTGACCCGCGTCGCGGCGGCGCAGAGCCTGCGGGTGGTGGCGGTGGTGCTGCTGGTGCCGGCGGTGTTCAAGTTCCTGCTCGGCGATGGCGACGTTCACCTGCATGCCGTCCAGGCGGACTGGCCGTGGCTAGCGCTGATCATGCCGGTGGCCGGGTTGGCCGGCTGGCTGCTGCAGCGCTACCGCCAGCCCAATCCCTGGCTGTTCGGCCCGCTGCTGGTCAGCGCCGCCGCCAGCATCGGCTTCGACCTGAGCAGCACGCTGCCGGCTGGCGCCAGCCAGGTCGGCCAGTTGATGATCGGCAGCGCCCTGGGCTGCTTCTTCAACCGCGCGTTCTTCCGTTACGCCCCGTCATTCCTGGCCCGCACGCTGGTCACCACGCTGGTGATGATGCTGGTGGCGTTCGTCGGCGCGGTGCTGGTGGGCTGGGCGAGCGGGCTGGATATCCAGTCCCTGACCCTGGGGATGATGCCCGGCGGCATCGCCGAGATGAGCCTCACGGCCGAGACCCTGCAGCTCGCTGTGCCGCTGGTGACGGCCATGCAGGTGGTGCGGCTGTTTCTGGTCCTGTTCCTGGCCGAGCCGATCTTCCGGCGTTGGTTGCACAGCGATAGTCCGCAGTTGCGGCGGGCTTGATCGGTCTCGTCGCAACTTCATGGGCGGTGGCCGAAGCGGCTGGTGAGCGGAATACTTTTGTAGGAGCGGTCGCTGGGATTGCGCTTTTGCCTTGTCGCCCTTGCACTGCGGAAAAATGAGTTCCCAGAAAACCTTGAGCCGGCCCTAAGCCGCAGCCTGAGTTTCCGGCTGCTGCACCCCATACAGCGCCTCGCTCACCGCTGCCTGCGCCCGGCGGGCGAGTTCGTTGCGGCTGCCCGAGTCGCTGGCAATCGGCTCCAGCAGCTGGATCTCCACGTCGGCCACGTCGCTGTTCATCAGTCGCAGCAGGTGCGACAGCATGTCGTCGTCGCCGATGAAGGGCGCCACGCTGCAACGCTGGCCATCACGCAGATAGCGGATGGCGACCGGCTGCAGGTCGATGCCGCTTTCGATGGCGCTGCTCAGCAGGCGGCCATGGAAGGTGCGCAGGGCGGCGCCGTCGCAGGTGGTGCCTTCGGGGAATATCAGCAGGTGGCGGCCGCCGCTCAGATGGCGACCGAGTTGCTGGTTGAGCAGCCCGCCGTCCCCCGCGCCGCGGCGGATGAACAGGGTGCCGGCCTTGTGCGCCAGCCAGCCGGCCAGCGGCCAGGTACGCACTTCGGCCTTGGACAGGAACGACAGCGGCGCCAGCATGCCGATCAGCGGGATGTCGGTCCAGGAAACGTGATTGCTCAGCCACAGCATCGGCTTGCGTGGCAGTTGCCCCTGCACACGAACGTGAAAGGGCAGGGCGTTGCCCAGACGTGCCAGCCACCAGCGGGTCAGGCGCTGGCGCAGGCCCATCAGATCACCGCGTATCAGGCGTTCGACCGGCACCAGCAGGGCGGCCAGCAGCGCACCTACTGCAAGCACTGCCGCCAGGCGGCTCAGGCGCAGGTAAAGACGCAGTTTGCTCATGGGGTTTTCGGCCTGGAAGAGAGGGAAGAAGGGCGCGCGCCAGACAGCAGACAGGCGCTGCCCGGCACGGCATTTCTACCGCGCCGGCGCGCCGTGGGCAAGTCGTCGATCAGACTGCGGCCTTAAAGTGCCGTGCGTAGCGGGGGCACAGCTCGTCGCGCTTGAGCAGGATGAACACGTCGGCCACCTGGAAGTCCTTGTCCCAGCACGGCTCACCGCAAACCTTGGCGCCCAGGCGCATGTAGGCCTTGAGCAGCGGCGGCATCTCGGCGATCACGTTGCCGGAAACGTCCATCGCGGGCAGCGGCTTCTTCGGCTCGGCGCGCAGGTTCTCGGTGCACAGGTAGCGTTCGCGCAGGCGCTGCATGATGGCCTGGGCCTGGATGCCGCCGTCCTGCATGGGGATGCTGGCGCAGCCCATCAGGTAGCGGTAGCCACCTTCGTTGAGCACTTCGGCCAGCTCGGCCCAGAGCACGGCGATGGTGCCACCATTGCGGTACGCGGCATCGACGCAGGTGCGGCCGATCTCCAGTACCGGGCCTTGCAGGTGACGCAGGCCGTGCAGGGCGAATTCCTCTTCGCTGTAGAAGCGGCCCAGGCTGGCAGCCGCCTGATGGTCGAGCAGGCGCGTGGTGGCGACCAGCTCGCCGCTGTTCAGGTCGCGCACGCCGATGTGCTGGCAGTGCATGTCGTAGTCGTCCATGTCCAGGCCCAGCTCGGCGCCCTTGAGCTTGGCGTCGAATTCGGCGCTGAACACGCGAAAGCGCAGGGCCTGGGCTTCGCGCAAGGCGCGCGGCGTGGTCAGGCGTTCGGCCTGCAGGCGACGGGGAGTGTTGCTGCGCTCGGGTGCCATGGCGTTCTGGGTCATGCCTTACCTCCGTTGCGGGTCGGGCAGCCTCGCTGCGCACGAACCGGATTGGCCTGCAGACCTGAGCAAACTCAGGAAACACATTCAGGCTAGGGAGGGTGGGTGTCACGCCTGTGAAGGTTCGGTGATGCTTATGTGACAGGTGGCCAGGGTGGCTGGGGGGTGAATCACAGGTGCAGCAGGCGGGCATCCTGCTTACCATGTGCGCCCCTCACCCGTTCGAGCGCCCATTGCGTATGTTCTTCATCCGAAACCTCGGTTTGCCTTTTATCCTGATCATCGGCGGCATGGTCGCCATGATGGGGCTGGCGATCCTCTCCCGGCAGGGCGGTGATGCCATGAACTGGGCACGGGCGATCTTCCCCTGGATGACCGTGCTGCCAGCACTCGGCGCAGCTTGGGCGGCGCGGCGGCTGGTGCAGATCTGGCAGTGGCGGCGCGGCACCCTGGAGGGCGATTGCCCACGGTGCACCGGCCTGGTGGCGAACGGCCGTTGCCGCATGTGCGGGCAGCGCCTGTAACGGGCGATCGGCTTTGCTGATCCAGGTCAGCGCGCAGCACCTCACAGCTGCATAGGCTTTGCGCCTTTGCCTGACGAGTGTGCCGGTATGCGCCGTGACCCTATCGTGCTGTTCGACAACGGCACCCACCGCTGCATGATGTTCGATGATCTGGTCAGCGGCGAGGGCGTGCAGTCCAACCAGTTCCTGATCATCGACCACGACCAGTACCTGTTGCTCGATCCCGGCGGCGACCTGACCTACGTGCCGTTGAGCATGGAGTTGTCCAAGCACATACCGGTGCAGGAACTGACCTACATCTTCGCCTCGCACCAGGACCCGGACATCATCGCCTCGCTGGACAAATGGCTGCTGCATACAAAGGCCCAGGTCATCTGCTCCAAACTGTGGGCGCGCTTTCTGCCGCACCTGACGGCCAACTACCTGGCGCTGAGCCGCGGCATCAATACCTATGACCGCATCATCGCCCTGCCTGACCGCGGCCAGTCCTTCGCCCTCGGGCGTTGCACGCTCAAGGCCGTGCCGGCGCATTTCCTGCACTCGGTGGGCAACTTCCAGCTCTTCGACCCGCTGAGCAAGATCCTCTTCTCCGGCGACATGGGCGCCTCGATGCTCGACGATGCCGGCCCCGTGGAGGATTTCGCCGCCCACGTGCCGAGCATGCTCGGCTTTCATCGCCGCTACATGGCCAGTAACAAGGCCTGCCGATTATGGGCCGCCATGGTGCGCGACATGGACGTGGAGATGATCGTGCCGCAGCACGGCCGGCCATTCGTGGGGCGTGAGGTGATCAGCGCGTTTCTGTACTGGATCGAGAACCTGGAGTGCGGGCTCGACCTGCTCGGCCCCGAGGACTACCAGTTGCCGCGCTAGCACCTGGCAGCGCCGCACTTTGCAAGGCGCACGCGCCCGGCTATCTTGGCGCATAGCCCGCCGCCGCCGAGATGCCATGCGCCGCTTTTCCCCACTTCCTCGCGTGAATGGCTGATGCCCGGTCAGGTCTTTCCCTGGCGCCAGGGCAACCAGTTCACGCTGCTCAACGACGGCCCGGCGTTCTTCCCGCGGATGATCGCCTGCATCGACGCCGCTCGCGAAACGGTCGAACTCGAACAGTATCTGGTGTGCAGCAGCGCCTGTACCGATGCGCTGCTGCGCGCCCTGTGCGAGGCGGCCGAACGGGGCGTGGCGGTGCGCTGCCTGTTCGACGCTTTCGGCTGCCAGGCGCTGAATGCCGCCGACCGCCAGCGCATGCTCGACGCCGGCATCCAGCTGCGCTGGTATAACCCGGTGCGCTGGCGGCGCGGCGTGCGCAACCTGTACCGCGACCACCGCAAATTGCTGGTGATCGACAGCCAGGTGGCCTTCGTCGGCGGCACCGGCTCGACCGATGATTTCTGGACGCCGGGCCAACCCGAGAGCGCCTGGCATGAAGTGATGGTCGAAATCAGCGGGCCGCTGGTGGCCGACTGGCTGCAATTGTTCGACCGCCAGTGGCAGGCCAACAATTCGCGCTTTGCCTGGCGCCCCTATCTCACGCCTCACCGCCAGCCCTTGCCCCATCGTCCGGCAGAGGGCGCCGGCTGGGGGCGGGTGGCCTATGCCGACGCCCGCCAGCACCGTGACATCCTGCAATCGCTGGTTCGTGCGCTCAACGGCGCCCAGCACCGGGTGTGGCTGGCCACGCCGTACTTTCTGCCCACCTGGCGCGTGCGCCGGGCGCTGCGCAAGGCGGCAGGGCGGGGCGTCGACGTGCGCCTGCTGCTCAGCGGCCGGCACACCGACAACCCGCCGGTGCGCTTTGCCGGGCAGCGTTATTACCCGCGGCTGCTGCGTGCCGGCGTGCGCATCTTCGAGTTCCGCCCGCGCTTCCTGCACCTGAAGATGGTGCTGGTGGATGACTGGACCAGCGTCGGCTCCTGCAACTTCGATCACTGGAACCTGCGCTTCAACCTCGATGCCAACGTCGAGACGCTGGACGCGGCCTTCACTGCGGCGGTGCAGCAGAGTTTCGAGACCGATTTCCCGCAGAGCCGTGAGGTTGACCTGCAGATGTGGCAGGCACGTCCGTTCTGGACGCGCGTGCGTCAACGCATCTGGGGCTGGGCGGATCGACTGATCGTCAACCTGCTCGATCGACGCCGCTGATTCGCCCCAGGATGCGCAGGTACAAGCGCATGGTGGTGCCCGCGCCGGGCGCCGTTTCCACCCGAACATCGCCGCCCGTGGTGTTGGCGAACTCGCGGGCCTGGGCGAGGCCCAGGCCGGTGCCCTTGCCGGCCTGCTTGGTGGTGAAGAAGGGATCGAAAACCTTCGCTGCCAGCTCGGCGGACATGCCCGGGCCGTCGTCGCGAACGCTCAGCACCAGGTAGTTGCCGTCGCTCAGCTGGCCGTCGCCGGTCAGTTGCTGCTGGTGCGTGGTGATCAGCACCTGACCGCGGCCCTGCATGGCATCGCGGGCATTGCTGAGCAGATTGAGCACCACCGCCTGCAACTGCACCTCGTCGCACATCACGCCGACATCCCGTGCGCTCAGGTCGAAACTCAGGGTGATGGCGTCGCCCAGGGTGCCGGCCAGCAGCTCGTGGGCGGCATCGAGGCGTTCGCTGATATCGATGCACACCAGCTCAGGGCCGTCCTGACGCACGTTGGCGAGCAACTGGCGGATCAGCTTGCCGCCTTGCTCCACCGCCTGCAGGCCGGTCTGCGCGAAACGTTCCACCTCTGCCGGGCGTCGCGCCCGCAGCTGGGCCATCTGCAGGCTGGTGCTGAGTACCTGCAGCAGGTTGTTGACGTCATGGGCGATGCTCGCGGTGAGCATGCCGAGGGAGGACACGCGACGGGCATGACGCAGCGACTGCTCGGCCTCGCGGTGCCGTGCCTGGGCCTGTTCCAGTTCATCGAGCAAGGCGTTGGCACGCCGTTCGCGTTGCGTCTCCAGCAGGCGCAACTGCAGCAGCGCGGCGGTCTGCCGGGCCAGTGCCTGCAATGCGCGACGCTGGTGGTCGGCGAGGCTGCGCGGCTTGGTGTCGATCACGCACACGGTGCCGAGCGGATGGCCTGCATCGGTACGGATCGGCGCGCCGGCATAGAAGCGGATGTGCGGCTCGCCGAGTACCAGGGCACTGTGCTGGAAACGCGGATCCAGCAGCGCGTCCTCGACCACCAGTAGGTCGTCGGGCTCGAGAATCGCATGGGCGCAGAACGCCAGGTCACGGTGCGTCTCGCGTACGTCCAGGCCAACGCAGGCCTTGAACCACTGGCGCTCGCGGTCGACCAGGGAAACCAGGGCGATCGGGGTGTCGCACAGGGAGGTTGCCAGCAGCACCACGTCGTCGAAATTCTGCTCGGGTGCCGAATCGAGGATGTCCAGGTGTTCGAGCGAGAGCACGCGCACTTCTTCGTCGTGCGGCGCAGGGGCAGGGCGATGGGGCATCGGGGGTACCGCGCAAGGAGTAGCGGCATGATGCGCTGTACGCTGTACAAGTGGCAAGCGACTTGTCGGCTCTGCTGACGCATCGGTCAGGATACGCGCTGGCTGCCCGAAGCCCTCCGCTTGAAAGTGTGAACCCGCTTTTCACCGCTTCGGTAACAACCTGCAGATGGCCTTGAAAGGCCGCGAACAGCCGTTAGCCGATGAGGTGATTCCATGCAGATTTTCCAAGCGTTGCGCGAGAGCCATGACCGTCAGCGGGCGATGGCCGAGGCGTTGCTCGCCACCACCGGCGATTCTCCAGAGCGGGCCCAGCGTTACAGCGAGCTGAAAGACGAGTTGCTGGCCCATGCCAGGGCCGAGGAGCGGTTCTTCTATTCGCCGCTGATGAAGCACGACGCGGGCGTGGATCTGTCCCGCCATGGCGTGGCCGAGCATCACGAGATGGACGAGTTGCTGGAAACCCTGGAAGACACCGACCCGTCGAGCCCGTCGTGGATCGCCACAGCGCGCAAGATCAAGGACAAGATCTTCCATCACCTGGAAGATGAAGAGCACACCTTCTTCCAGCAGGCCGGCAAGATGCTCACCGACCAGCAGAAGACCACCCTCGCCAACCAGTACGTGAAGGACTACGAGGAGGCGCTGGACTGACCGGTGCGTGCCACGGGTCCTCACGCGGCGAGTGAGTCGCCCCCTCCGGCAGGGCCTGGGCGTCGAAGCTGCAGCTGAGTCGGTACAGCGTGTATGAGCTCGCGTGGCTCGCTCGACGGCTCCACGCGTGGCGCAGCCTCCGCCGTCAGGTTGGCATCGCTGCATCGCCACTGGAACGTATCGATAAAGCGGTATTTGCACCGATTCGCAGCGGTTGGCGTCAAGCGCCGACAAACTGATCGAGTGCTTGTACACCCCATATTTGCTGTAGAACTTCTCGCCGCTTCGCTGCTCGAATCGAGGACAGGGGCGCTTCATCGGCCTCGCCAGCAGCGTGATAGGTAAGCCGATGCCAACAGGTGGCAAGCAGGATTTCCGGGTCGACAACGCCTCGTCAGGCGACATTTCCGGCTCGGGCAAGAACATCTTCTTTGCGGCGGTGGAAACTACCCGCATGCCGATGATCGTCACCGACCCCAATCGGCCCGACAACCCGATCATCTTCGCCAACAACGCCTTCCTGGAAATGACCGGCTACGACTCCGAAGAGATCGTCGGCCAAAACTGCCGATTCCTGCAGGGCCCGGAAACCGATCGCTCGGTGGTGACCCAAGTGCGCGAGGCCATTCATGCGCGCCGGGAAGTCTCAGTTGAGTTGATCAACTATCGCAAGGACGGTTCCACGTTCTGGAATGCGCTGTTCATCTCGCCGGTCTACAACGATGCCGGCGAGCTGATCTACTTCTTCGCCTCGCAGCTGGACATCAGCCGTCGTCGCGACGCCGAAGAGGGCCTGCGCCAGGCGCAGAAGATGGAAGCGCTGGGCCAGTTGACCGGCGGCATCGCCCACGACTTCAACAATCTGCTGCAAGTGATGATCGGCTACCTGGAAGTGCTCGAGCGCTCGGCCAGCAAGCCCGAATACGATCAGGACCGCATCCTGCGTTGCGTCAACAATGCTCGCAACGCCGCCGACCGCGCTGCCACGCTGACCCAGCAATTGCTGGCGTTCTCGCGTAAGCAGAAGCTCGAGGGGCGGGTGCTCAGCCTCAATGGCCTGATCAGCGGCTTTCAGGAGCTCGGCGAACGGACCCTGGGGCACGCCAATCTGTGCCTGACGCTCGACAAGACTCTATGGAATTGCCGCATCGACCCGACCCAGGCCGAGGTGGCGTTCCTCAATATCCTGATCAACGCCCGCGACGCCCTGGAAGGGCGCGAGCAGCCCGTGGTGCATATCGAAACCAAGAACGTGACGGTCGAAGAACTGGGCAGCATGTCCTACGACGGGCTGATGCCCGGGCGTTACGTCAGCGTGGCGATCACTGACAACGGCGTGGGCATGTCCGACAGCGTGAGCAGCCGGGTGATGGACCCGTTCTTCACCACCAAGGACGAAGGAAAAGGCTCCGGGCTCGGCCTGTCGATGGTCTACGGCTTCGTCAAACAGTCCGGCGGCACGGTGCGCATCTACTCCGAAGAGGGCGTCGGCACGACGCTGCGTTTGTACTTCCCGGCCGACGACAGCCAGGTGATCCACAGCCCGGCCAAGGAACGCACCAACGAGCGCAACGGCACCGAGCGCGTGCTGGTGGTCGAGGATCGCCCTGACGTGGCCGACCTTGCCCGCATGGTGCTGGAGGACTACGGCTATGTCGCCGACATCGCCCTCAATGCGCGCGAGGCGCTGCTACGCCTGGACGTGGCCGACTACGACCTGCTGTTCACCGATCTGATCATGCCCGGCGGCATGAACGGCGTGATGCTGGCGCGCGAAGCGCGGCGTCGCAAGCCGGGCCTCAAGGTGTTGCTGACCACCGGCTATGCAGAGAACTCGCTGGAACGCACCGATGCCGGTGGCAGCGAGTACGACGTGATCTCCAAGCCGTACGTGCCCAACGAGCTGGCGCGCAAGGTACGCCAGGTGATCGACGGGCCCACCGGCGTGGGTTGAAGCAGGGTAGCCGCAGGCGCCGCAATGGCGCGCTGCGGCGCCGGACGAGTGGTCGCAAGACTATACGAACTGTTCTGCATGTATACGCCTCACAGAGGTATGGACAAATACATCAGCAGATTCACGACGGAAACCGGCTGCCAACTTGAACTTGAAAGAGGCCCTACCGGCATCTGCTTCAAGGCGCTTTCCAGCGACGGGCAATGTCTAGGGCAACGGCACCTGAGTACGTCACAACTGGGCAACGGCGCCCTCGTACAAGCGGTGATGCTGGACTTCATTGCCCAGGTCAAGCGCCTGCAGGAACTCGACGGTCAAACCGTTTCGATACCAACCGACCCTTTCATTCAGGACGCCGACTCCGCTCCCGACCGCTGATATCCATCGCGGCATGCACAAATCCCCTCGCAAACGGCTGTTTCGCAGCTACCTGGCCAGAAACTGGGCTGTATAAAGTGGAGCCCTTTCGCTGGTACAGGCCGTCGCCCCATGAATCTCTGGTTTCGTTTTCTCCTGATGCTGCTGCGCCGGCCCTGGCGCAAACCCGTTTCGGCGTTCGATACGACCGTGGTGCGCATGCGCGTTTGGCCGCTGGATCTGGACCTGAACCGTCACGTCACCAACGGTCGCTACTTCACCCTCGCCGACATCGGCCGCATGGACTACGTGCTGCGCAGCGGCGCGTTCCGGGTGGCGCTGCGCCAGCGCGCGCTGCCCATCGTCGGCGACGTGTGGGGCAAGTTTCGCCGCGAGCTGCGGCTGTTCGAACGTTTCGAAATCCACACCCGCATGCTCGGTTGGGACGACAAGTGGAGCTTCATGGAGCACCGCTTCGTCAAGGATGGGCGGGTTGCTGGCGTGGTTATCATGCGCGGCCTGTTTCGCGGGCGGCACGGCAACGTCCCGCCGGCCGACTTCGCCGCCGAGCTCGGCCTGCCGGAGCAATCGCCTCCGCTGGCGGACTGGCTCAGTGAATGGTCAGCCAGTTGCGACGGGTTGAGTGCTCAGCTGCGGGATGAGGAGCAATAGGTCGGGCGATTGCGTCAGAAGAAAAAACGCGGGCCGTCTGGCCCGCGTTTTTTTGCAGCCTGGCCGTCAGGCCAGCGTCGCGAGATCAGCAGCGTTGAAACCTGGCAGCGGCTCACCATTGCGCACCTTGTCTGCCCAGCCGGCATCGGAGATCAGCACGCGGCCCACGGCGATCAGGTCGAACTCCTCACGTTCCATGCGCAGGTGCAGGTTGTCCAGCACCGCTGCGCCGGAGCCCTTGCCGCCGAAGGCGCCGAAGAAGTCGCCATCGAGCCCCACCGAACCGACGCTGATGGTCGCCGCACCGGTGAGCTTTTTCGCCCAACCGGCGAAGTTCAAGCCCTCGGCGCCGTCCAGTTCCGGAAATTCCGGTTCCCAGAAACGCCGCTGCGAGCAGTGCAGGATATCCACGCCGGCTTCGACCAGCGGCGCCAGCCACTCGCTCATCTGCTCCGGCGTAGTGGCCAGGCGTGCGGCGTAGTCCTGCTGCTTCCACTGGCTGACGCGCAGGATCAACGGGAAGTCTTCACCTACCGCGGCTCTTACCGCGCGTACCGCCTCGGCGGCGAATCGCGAGCGCTCGGCGATCGTGGCACCGCCAAAGGCATCGGTGCGGGTGTTGGTGCCGGGCCAGAAGAACTGGTCGATCAGGTAACCGTGAGCGCCGTGCAGCTCCACGGTATCGAAGCCCAGGCGCTTGGCATCGGCAGCGGCCTTGGCGAAGGCGGCTACGGTATCGGCGATGTCTTCCAGGCTCATCGCCGTGCCGCGCGGATCATCCGGCCCTACCAGCCCGCTCGGGCTCTCGACCGCTGCTTCAGGCTCCCAGCCGCCCTGGCCACGGGTGGAGCCGGTGTGCCAGATCTGCGGCCCGATGAGCCCGCCAGCGGCGTGGACGGCCTTTGCCACTTCACCCCAGCCGGCCAGCGCGGCGTCGCCGTGGAAGAAGGGGATGCCCGACATGTTGCGCGAAGCCGGGCGGTCGATCACCGTGCCCTCGGTGAGTATCAGGCCGACACCGCCTTCGGCGCGGCGGCGGTAGTACTCGGCGTGTTGCTGGCCGGGAATACCTTTTGGCGCCATGGCGCGGGTCATCGGCGCCATGACGATACGGTTGGGAAGTGCCAGGCTTTTCAGCTTGAAGGGGCTGAACAGAACGTCGTCGGACATGAGGACCTCATCTCGGTTTGAGTGGCCGCTGCGCTCAGCGGCTTGCTGCTTGCAAATAAAGTAAGGCTGGACTGGGCGCGCGAGGCCGGCCGCAATCGACAGCGAAGCGCCGTCATATGCCCATGACCCTCGTCGTGTTGCAAGCGTCGGCGCGCCACTGATACGTACGCCATTCATGGCGCGAATACCGAGGCGGGTTGCCGTCGGGAACTAAGATTATGTTCATAATCTTTCCTGTCAATTATTTTTGATTATGATCGACATCTATGTATAGTGGGGTCACTGAACGACCACCAATGCAGAAGCGGCGATATGCGCGTGAGCAAAGCTCAGGCCCAGGCGAACCGGGCGCTGATCGTGGAAACGGCATCGCAGCTGTTCCGTGAGCGGGGTTACGATGGCGTGGGCGTAGCGGAGCTGATGGCCGCTGCCGGCTTCACCCATGGCGGCTTCTACAAGCACTTCGCGTCCAAGGCGGACCTGATGGCGGAGTCCGCGTCCTGCGGTATCGCTAAAACGCTGGAACGCAGCCAGGAGCTGGACGCGCAGCAGTTCTTTGACCGTTATCTGACCCGCAAGCACCGCGACACCCGTGACCACGGCTGCACGCTTTCCGCCCTTGGCGGCGATGCGGCGCGCCAGCCCGAGGCGCTGAAGGCGATCTTCGCCGACGCCATCGAGGCCCTGCTCAGCACCTTGGCGCGCAATGGCGAGCGCGAGGTTGGCGAGCAGCAGCGGGCCGAACTCATCGGCCAGCTCGCCCAGGCTGTCGGCGCCATCGTGCTGTCACGTGCCTGCCCCGATGACTCGCCCCTGGCCGATGAAATCCTCAGCGCCTGCCGCGCGCCACAGGCCGATGGCACACGCTGAACCCGTCCATCGATGCGCATTCGCCACGTACAGGGAGACCGCCATGACCCTTAACTACCTCGATGACCTCGCCCCCGGGCAGCGTTTCACTGGCGCCACCCGGGCGCGCGTCGACGAAGACGCCATCAAGGCCTTTGCCCGTGAGTTCGACCCGCAGCCCTTTCATCTCGATAACGAAGCGGCGCGCGATTCGCTGTTCGGCTCGCTGGCGGCCAGTGGCTGGCACACCGCGGCACTGACCATGCGCCTGCTGGTGGACTGCGAGCCGAAGCTGGCCGGCGGCATCATCGGCGCCGGCTTCGACGAACTGCGCTGGCCACTGCCGGTGCGGCCCGGCGACGAGCTGCGGGTCGAACTCGAGGTGCTGGAGGTGCGGCCGTCCAGGAGCAAACCTACCCAAGGGCCGACCTAGACCGCCTGGCGGCATGACGACAGTGGAGAAGACCATGAAGTACGCAGCGTTCGGCAATACCGGCTTGCAGGTTTCCCAGGTGGCGCTGGGCACGGGCAACTTCGGCACGGGGTGGGGCCATGGCGCCGACCCGGATACCAGCACGAGCATCTTCAATGCCTATGCCGACGCCGGCGGCAATTTCATCGATACGGCGGACGTCTATCAGTTCGGCCAGTCCGAAGCGCTGCTCGGCACGCTGCTGCAAGGGCGCCGCGAGGATTTCCTGCTTGCCAGCAAGTACACCAGCGGCGCGCTGCCGAACGCCAATCGCCTGGTGACCGGTAACAGCCGCAAGGCCATGGTCGCCTCCGTCGAGGCCAGCCTGAAGCGGCTGAAGACCGACCGCATCGACCTTTACTGGGTGCATCATCCCGATGGCGTGACGCCGGCCGAGGAACTGATTCGCGGGCTCGACGACCTGGCTCGTGCCGGCAAGATCCTCTACGCCGGGCTGTCCAACTTCCCAGCCTGGCGCCTCGCCCATATCGCCACGTTGGCGGAGCTGAAGCACGCGCTACCTATTGCCGCCGCGCAGTTCGAGCACAGCCTGGTGCACCGCGATCCCGAGGCCGACCTGTTCCAGGCGTGCCGAGCGCTGGGCCTGGGCATGCTGACCTGGTCGCCCTTGGGTGGCGGCATGCTCACCGGCAAATATCGCCAGGGCGAGAAGGGCCGTGCCGAAGGCCTCGGCGGCCGGGTGTTCCAGGCCGAGAACTCGCCGCAGCGCACGCAGATTCTCGATACGGTGCTGGCCATCGCCGAGGAGCTGGGCGCCACGCCGGGCCAGGTCGCCATCGCCTGGGCCGGCACCCATGGCTCGGTGCCGATCATCGGCCCGCGTTCTCTGGCGCAGGCCACCGACAACCTCGGCGCACTGGCGATCAGCCTCTCTAGCGAGCAGATCGAACGGCTCGACGCGGTAAGCGCGCTGGGTGAGTCGACGCCCGCCAGAGCGGCGTTGGCGGGCAGGCAGGTGGTCGCTTAGTACGGGCGCAGCGCCAAAACGCTCTCCACGCAGTATGATGGCGTATAGCTATTTGGCGCCGGGCGCACGCTGCCCGGCGTGATGCGGCGTCTCGTATGGAGAGGGCATGGATTCGCTGAGCAAACCGCAACTCAAGGAGCTGGTGCGACGGGTGATCGTCGCCCAGGGCAATGCCTTCATCAAGGAGCTGCTGCGCAGCACCACGGCCAGGATCGGCGCGACCAAGGAGGACTTCGCTGCCAACCTGGACGCCGCCATCGATGCCGACGAGCTGACCCAGGAAAAGCTCGAAGCCTGGCTGGCGGAAGTCGAGGGTTGGGGCGACCAGCACCTTTATCTGATCGCCCCGCCCGCGGTGGATGGGGCGCGGCTGGCCGCCGGTATCGCAGCGAGCCCTCACGCCGAAGCGCTCGGCGCCAGCGCCAGCCTGGATTTCCCGGAAGCCCTGACGCTCACCCATATCGCGTTGTCCGACGCTAGCCTGTCGCTGCTCTGGCATCAGGGCAAGGCCGGCTGGAATCGCTTCAAACCCAAGGACTTCACCCTCGAGGAAGGGCTGGAGCGTTATCGCTTCGACGCCTATCGGCAGCGCCTGGATCGCAGCGTGGTGCGCTTCGAGTGGCGCTTTGCCGATCCTTACTGCCTGGTACTGATTCACCGCAACCCCGAGATCGATCACAAGGCGGTCTTTCAGGATATCCGCCGCACGCTGGCCGCTATCGGTTGCCCGGACGCCCCGGCGAAACCCATCCCCCTCGACCAGGCCGTCAAGGTGGCGGCGAGCAAGGGCAAGGGCGTGCATTCGACTCGCTTCGAACTCGATGGCGGCTATGTGGAGATGGCCTCGACCCTGGCCGACGGCGGTATCGACGCCGTGGAGCCGGTGCGCGTGATGCTGCAAGCGGTGGACACCGGCCAGTTCGACCGTGCCCAGGGCATGCTGCATTTCGCCGCCGAAGAACACGGCACCAGCCGGCGCATCGCCGTGCAGGTCTACGGCCGTGAAGCGCGGCTGCGCATCTGGGCGCAATGCAAGCGTGAAGACGTGCTGCGCATCGTCGAGTTGCTCTGGGCGTACAACGGCGCGCCATGACTCGTGCACGGCCAGACCGCTGGCAGGCGGAAGTCGATCGGCGCCTGGCCCTGGGCGTCGGGCTGGAATTCACCCTGGTGCAGTTCGCCCAGGCGGTCGAGGCGTCGCGAGACGACAGCGAATTGCAGGCGTTTCTCGATGGCCTGGCCAGCGCCCAGGCCGCCGTGCGCCGCGATGCCTATCGTTGCCCCATGCCAGGGTGCGCGCGTTTGTTGCCGGCAGGCGTGGCCAATACGGCCTGCCCGTTCTGCCAGGCCGACTTCCAGCAGCAGGGCGTCGAGCCCGAGGTCGAGCCCAGCTACCGGCTTGCGGGCGAGAGCAGCCGCGACATTCGCTGGGTGATCGTCATCCATGGCATGAACAGCCGCGCCAAATGGCAGGAAGCGTTCAGCTGGGAAATCGCCAACCGGCTCAGCTATTCGGCGCCGGTGCTGATCTACAAGTACGGCTGGGCGACCATCGACGTGTTCGCCCGCTGGCTGCACGAGCGCCTCGCCAGGCGCCTGGGCGAGCGCATGCGCATCGCCATCGCAGAGGCGCAGAAGAGCCGGCTCCCCGACAGGCCGGACATCATCGCCCACAGCTTTGGCACGCTGCTGCTGGCACGGGTGCTGGATAACCCCGAGTTCGCCGATCTGAAGTTCGGTCGCATCATCACCGCGGCGAGCATCGTGCGCCCGGACTACGACTGGGATCGGCTCATCCAGCAGGAGCGGGTGGAGGCGGTGCTCAACCATGTCGGCGGCCAGGACCGTGCCGTGCCGTTCGCCCAGTACGCAATTCCCGGTGCCGGACCGGGCGGGGCGGTGGGCTATCTGGCGGAGTCGACGCTCAACGTGCGCGCCGACGGGTACGGTCACTCGGGGTTCTTCATCCCTGAAAACCTCGGCGTGGCGATCTCGCGGGACGGACTTTGGCAGGACTTCCTGACCCGCCCGCTGGCACACTTTCGCCCGGCCGGCAGCTTCGTTCCCGAACCGCACTGGCGGCCGGCACCGTTGCCGGCACGGGTGTGCACGCGCGCGCTGGCCTATGGGCTGTTCTGGGTGCTGGCGCCGTTCTCCTGGCTGCGGCGCAAGATCGACCCCTAAAGGCTGCTGCTTACAGGGGCAAATAACAGGCTGGATGCAGGCATGAGGCTGGGAAGCAGGTCGTACCCGCGATTTCGCACCCATGGCGCGCGCCCACCAATGGCCTGACTGCCGCCAGCCCGCTCATGGTTCAGATGCGCGGCGCGCTCTTGATCGTCGACAGGGCGCGTTCGATGGCTTCGTGGGGCGTCGAGGGCATGGGTTGCTCGACGTAGTTGTACTTGCTGTTGTCGAGAACCAGCACCTGGGCCTTTTTAGCCAGCTTGTCGACGTCGTAGCCCAGGTCGATGCAGGCGCCCAGCATGGCCATTATGGCCTGTTCGAGCACTCGTTCACTCTGTGTAGCCATTTGCGCACCTCGGTCATGGCCTGTAGCTGGCCGGCTTGGGGCGCGGATGATTCCATGCCCTACTGGTGAGGTATGACTCCGAGCGAGGCACAAGGATTCAGGAGAAGTTGGTGGTTGCGGGCTGCCTGCCGATGAGTGACCGGTCGGGTTCTACATCTGGCACGGAAACGGCGGTTCCGGCGAGAAAAGGGAGAGCGCTCGCACAGTGCCATAAATGCCAAGGTGCTAAGCTTGCGCCGCCTTTCGCAGCACGCGCGCCATGCGCCAGGCCAGGAAGGCCGAACATTCCCATCATGGACATGCATTGAGCAGACGATGAACAAATTAGCAGCAGTAGCAGTAGGGCTGGTGGCGGTCGGTGCACTCGGCACGGCCGGTGCCTGGTACACCGGCACCCAGTTGCCCGGCGTTCTCAACGACCTCATCGAGGAATCCAACCGCCAGGGCGCCGAAGCGCTGCTGGGTACCGGAGCCAGCTTCAAGCTGGAGCTGGTGTCGCTGGAGACCCGTCTGTTCACCAGCGCCGCACGCTACAAATTCAGCTTCGATGCGCCGTCCGAAGAGGGCGAGACGCGGCATATGGAAGTGCTGCTGCTGGACAACATCGAGCACGGCCCGCTGCCGCTGTCGCGCCTGATGCGCCTGAACCTGTGGCCGGTCATGGTAGCCAGCAACTACCAGCTGGAACCCAACGAGCTGACCCAGAAGTGGTTCGATGCCGCCAAGGGCGCCGCGCCGCTCACCGGCCAGGCCAGCCTGGGTTACAACGGCGCCAGCCGCGGTTCGCTGGTGCTGACGCCTTTGGATTTCGCACCGTCACCAACCTCCACGGTCAAGTTCTCCGGCATGACGCTGGACTTCGATGCCAGCAAGCACGCCAAGGAAGTGCAGGCCAGCGGCACCATGGACAGCCTGTCGATCACCAGCACCGAGGACACGCCGATCCAGGCCGACCTGCATGGTCTGACCCTGACCAGCGACCAGCGCCTGGGTAGCGCCGATTTCTACGTCGGCGACAGCAGCATCAAGCTGGCCACCGCGCAGATCAAGGTCGGCGACAAGCCTGCCGTGCTGATCAAGGACATCGCCCAGGTCGGCAGCCTGCAGGAAAGCGGCAGCATGCTCAACGGGCAGATCGGCTATGAACTCGGCATGGTCAGCTACGACGGCAAGGACATCGGCGGCCTGCGCACACTGTGGGCCATCAAGAACTTCGACAGCACCGCGCTGCAGTCGCTGTTCAAGCTCTACCAGGACAAACTGACGCCCATCCAGAAAGCCCAGGCCCTGGGTGAAGAGGCCCCCGCGCTCGACTTTTCGGCCGACGAAGAGGCGCGCATGAAGGCCGACCTGGAGAAGCTGCTGGCCGGCAAACCACAACTGGCGCTGGATAACTTCACCCTCACCACGCCCCATGGGCAGGCCTCGCTACGGGTGGTGGTGGACATGGACAAGCCAGAATCCTTCGAACTGCCGCCAGACGAGCTGGGCCGGCAACTGATCGGCCAGCTGGATGCCAAGCTGTCGGTCGCCAAGGCGGTGATCGGTGATGGCGTGCGCATCCAGGCCATGGTCGAAGGCGTCACCGATGCCCAGGCCGTCGAGCAGCAGGCAGCGATGATGACCGAGATGGGCAGCGGCATGGCCCTCGGCACCGGCCTGGTGACCCTGGAAGGCGAGACCCTGCAGTCGACCCTGCATTACGCTGACAACAAGGTGACCTTCAACGGCCAGGACATGAGCGTCGACGAGTTCGTCATGCTGGTGATGTCCAAGACCGGCGGCATGGGCGGTGGCCTGGGTGATGATGCCTCGGCCTACGGCGACGACGCCCCGGAAGACATGGGCGGCTACGACGACGGCGCCGATACCCAGGCGCCCGATCAGGCTGAGTGATCCCACTCACGTGAATGCAAAAAGCCAGTCGAAGGACTGGCTTTTTTGTGGGTGAGGTGTGGGCTTAGAAACTGTATTTGGCAGTCAGCATCAGGTTGCGTGGAGTGCCGTAGGTATCGCCGCCGTACTGCGTGGACGTGGAAATCGACGAGTAGTATTTCTTGTCGAAAATATTGTTGGCGTTGAGCTGCAGATCCAGATTTTCGTTCACCGCATAGCCTGCCATCAGGTTGGTGAGGGCATAGGCGCCCTGCTTGAGGCGGTAGCTACCGTCGTCCAGCGGGATATCGTTGTACAGGCGGCTTTGCCAGGACACATTACCGCCCACTCGCAGCTTCTCCAGCGGGCCCTGGAATCGGTAGACGGTGGAAAGCTTGAACAGATGTTCCGGTAGGTCGGTATCGAAGCGCTGGTTCTCGTTTTGCGGGTTATTGGCGTCCTTGATGATATGCACGCGGGCGTAGGTATAGCCCGCACCAAGTTGCCAGTTCTCGGTCAGCGCGCCTTGCAGCTCCAGGTCGATACCTTGGCTACGAACCTCGCCTGAGGCCGTGTAGCAACTGGCCTGTGGGCAGCCCTGTGGCGAGGTTTCTACCGCACGGTTCTCTTGGTCGATACGGAAAAGAGCTGCGCTGGCGTTCAGGGCGCCATCGAAGTATTCACCCTTGATGCCCACCTCGTAATTCTTGCCCTCGATGGGCCTGACGGGCGAGCCGGTGATGTCTTTTTCGGTTTGTGGCTTGAAAATGTCGCTGTAGCTGACATAGACCGAGTGGTGGTCGTCCAGGTCGTAGATCAGCCCAGCTAGGCGGGTGACGTTACGGGTGACCTTGTAGTCGGCCGTCGAGCTTTCCTTGTCGTCGTAGTCGTACCAGTCAAGGCGCCCGCCGAGGATCAGTTTCAGGGGATCGGCCAGGCTCAGGCGGGTGGTCAGGTATACACCGTCCTCGGTAGTGACGGTGCGCTTGCTACCGGTGCGCGTGAAGTCCGGTTTGCCAGCATCCAGCGGCCAATACATATCGTAAGGACTGTAGCTGTGGGTGTTCATATCCGTGATGCGCTTGCTGGCGCCCACCACCAGTTCGTGGGAACGCCCAAAGGCCTCGAACGGGCCACTGACGAAGCTATCCAGGCCGAGCTTGTGCTCGTCATATTTGGCTTGCCAGACGGTTCGCTCAAGGCTGTTGTCAGCTGCCCAGCGCGACAGGTAGGAGCCTGAGAAAATAGCATTCAGGTCGGAATAATTGGCATTGACCTGCAGCTTCCAGTCATTTGCCAACTGTTGACGCAGTTTGGCGAACAGCGTGTTGGTTTCCTGCTCCTTGTTTTCCCAGTCGGTGCCCGGGTTATAGGAACGCGGCAGATCTTGATGGCGGCCGTCCAGGCCGATCATCGATGCTCCCCAGAAGTAGTTGGTCTTGTCCTTCTGGTGCGAGAAGCCGACGGCCAGGGTGGTGTCGTCGCTCAGGTCCGCCTCGGTAATGGCGTAGAACAGGCCGTGATCTTCCTCGGCGCCTTCGACGAAGCTGTTGGCGTCGCGGTAGGAGGTCACCACCCGGCCGCGCAGGGTACCGCTTTCGTTGAGCGGGCTGGAGGCGTCGACTTCGCCGCGGTAATCGTCCCAGCTGCCGGCCGCGCCGGTGAGGGTGACGCGCTGCTCGGCCAGCGGGCGCTTGCGCACCATATTTACCGCCGCCGACGGGTTGCCTGCACCGGTGACCAGGCCGGTGGCGCCGCGCACGATTTCCACCCGGTCGAACAACGCCAGGTTCGGTTGCACGCCCACACCTACACCGTTGTAACCGCTGGGGATGCCGTCATACATCAGGTTGTCGATCTCGAAGCCGCGGGCGTAATAGGTCTGCCGGCCTGGGCCGTCCCCGTAGCTGAGAAATACACCCGGCGCGGCGTCGATGGCGTCGTTGATGCTGGTCATACCCATATCATCCATACGCTGCCGCGTAATCACGGTGACCGCCTGGGGCGTTTCGCGCATGGTCATGGGCAGCTTGGTGGCGGTGGACATGGCGCCTGTGGTGTAGGAACGCGAGCCTTCGGTGGTGCTGCCCAACTGGGTATTGGTGATTTCGGTGGCGCCCAGTTCCATCACGCCGACGGCACTGTCCGGTGCCTCGTTGCTTTGCTGGGCCAGGGCCGGCGCCATGGTGGCCATGCAGATGGCCAGAGCTAGGTGGTTGCGGGGCGCAGCGAAGCAGCGAGGTGGGGCGAGACGCGACATGACGGGTTCCCTGTTGAGCGAGTAGGAGGCGTTATGATTTTGATAATCGTTATTATTATAATCTCAAGATGTGTCCGGATGACAAAGCGCGTTTCGTGAATTCCTCGGTTCATCAAGGGTTTATCGATAAAGGCGGCGGTCCGCCGTGCAATGAGGGTGTTCACGATGATTGGCGAACCAGAGAACGGCGATTCGAAACCTGTGCTGAGGCCCGCGCAGGTCACCGATCTACCGGCGATTTACCGGGGCGAACTGGGCTATATCCGCCAATGGGAGCCGCAGCACGAACACGCCTGGCAACTGGCTGCCGAGCGGCATCTGGCGCTGTGGGTCGAGAACTTCGAGCGACTGACGGTCGCCTGTGTCGATGATCAGCTCGTCGGCTATTCGCTATGGGCCGATGAGCTGGGGCATGCGGAGCTGTGCACCGTGCATGTCAGCGAGGCGTATCGGAGAGGGGGAATCGGCCAGGCGCTGGTCGGGGCTTACATCGAGAGCGCCCGGCTGGCGGGTTTCGAGACGCTGAGCCTGCACGTGCGTGCCGACAACCCGGCCCGGCGGCTCTACGAGCGCGCCGGGTTCGGGCATGTCGGGGCCAATGCCCTCGGCTACCTGCGCTATGAGCTGCAGGTGGCGGGTTAGCGGCCTGCGGGGGCCGGCGCCGCTGGCTTGAGCGGTCGGGTACGGGGCAACAGTGCGGTGGCCAGGCCCAGCAGCGGCAGGAACGACACCAGGTGGTAGACCCAGACGATGCCGTGCACGTCGGCCAGCTCGCCCAGGCCGGCTGCGCCAATGCCGCCAATACCGAACATCAGGCCGAACATCAGCCCGGACACCATGCCGACGCGGCCCGGCACCGCTTCCTGGGCATAAACCACCAGGGCCGCGAATGCCGAGGACATCACCAGGCCGATCATGATCGCCAGCACCGCCGTCGCCGTGGCGCCGACATAGGGCAGTGCCAGGGCGAAGGGCGCCACGCCCATGAAGGAAATCCAGATCACCGCCTTGCGGCCGATGCGGTCGCCCACCGGGCCACCCGCGAAGGTGCCGAGCGCCACCGCAGCGAGAAAGATGAACAGGTAGATCTGGCTGTGCTGAACGCTCATGGCGAAGCGTTCGATCAGGTAGAAGGTGAAGAAGTTGGTGAACGCCGCGATGTACACGAACTTGGCGAACATCAGCACGCAGATCACCGCGATGGCCTGGATCACCTGGCCGCGGTTCAGGCCAGCGGTCTGTTTGCTGGCCAGGCTTTTCAGCTTCGCCTGGCCGTGATGGATGCTCCAGAGGGTGAGGCGGCAGAGCACGAAGATCGCCAGGGCGGCGGCGAGCATGAACCAGGCGATGGCATGCTGGCCGTAGGGGATGACGATGGCGGCGGCCAACAGCGGCCCCAGGGCCGAGCCCGAGTTGCCACCGACCTGAAAGGTCGATTGCGCCGTACCGAAGCGCCCGCCGGAGGCCATCCGCGCGATACGCGACGCCTCGGGATGAAAGGTCGCCGAGCCCACGCCCACGACCGCCGCCGATAGCAGCAGCATCTCGTAGCTGTTGGCGAAGGCGAGCAGGGCGATGCCGATGAAGGTCATCACCATGCCGGAGGGCAGCAGGTAGGGTTTGGGGTGCTTGTCGGTGTACATGCCGATCCAGGGTTGCAGCAGCGAGGCGGTGATCTGGTACACCAGGCCGATCCAGCCGATCTGCGCGAAGCTCAGCGAGAACTGGGTCTTGAGCATCGGGTAAACCGCCGGCATCACCGCCTGAATCATGTCGTTGAGCAGGTGCGAGAACGCGGCGGCGCCGACGATCGGCAGCAGAAAGCCATGGGCCTGGACAGGCGAGGCGCCGTCTTTGGCAGCGAATTCGGGTGAGTCGAGATCGGTGGTGGTCTTCATACGCAAGGCTTCGAGTGGCTGCTGGGCCGACAGGCATCGGAGTGCCGGCCCGGCCAGGTGGCGGGACAGGGCGCCAAGCTTACGGCTGCAGGCCGCGGCTGTCTCGCCTGATTCGGCAACGGGTTAAACTTCCGCGCCGCCTCATGGGTCGATTTCGGGACAGACGGCGACCAAGCGGCGAGGGCCCATGCACGACGATCAAAGCACCGCGCGGGCAAATTCGGGCCGCAACGGATCCACCCGATGAGTCGCCACGACGTGGCCGCGCTGACCACTCCCGATGGCCGCTATCTGATCGTCAGGGGCCGGCTGTGGCGCCTGTCCAATCCCGCGTTGAGTGAGTCGCGGCGCCAGGCCCTTGTCAATCAACTCATGGACGCCCGGCGCCTGGTCAAGGCCGCCAAGGCGGCAGACGACGCCGCTGCGCTCGCCCGTGCACGCGCCCAGGTGCAGGCGGCCAAGGTCGGCCTGGGGGAGCGCGGCCCGGTGTGGTGGCGCGATGGCGCGCCGGATTACAACCAACATCTGGTCGCCAATACGCCTTACGCCGACTGGTTCCAATCGCTTGCGCACGAAGGCACGGCGGGCCAAACGTGATCGAGGCAGGCAATCCCCGCGCGGGGGGCTGGGCGCCGCGCTCATCTGTGCGTACGCTGTGCGCGCCCGGCCACGCATCGAAACGCGGAGCCGCGACGGCGTTCAGGGCAGCAGGGGCGATGTAATGGCGCGGCAGCGAGCGGGGAGAACCAGACGTGCATGATTCCGGTCGGCGACAGTTCGACCTGCCTTCGGGAGCCGGCAACCCGCGCGGTCTGCTGATCGCCGCGGTGATTTTCGTGTGCGGCGTGCTGTTGCTGTCGACCGCCCTGCACGTGCGCTGGGACAAGGCCCAGGCCATGGCCAAGAGCACCGAAGCCATGCAGACCCTGGCGGCGGCGCTGAACAGCCAGGCCGAGTCGACCATTCGGGTCGCCGATACCGTGCTGACCGCGCTGATCTCCATGCACCGCTCCGGCGGCCATGGCGAGGCCAACATCCGTGAGCTGAACCAGGTGGCCAGAACCCAGATACGCGAGCTGGGTGAGCTGGACGGCCTGTACATGTCCGATGCCAACGGCCAGTACTTCCTGGCCACCAACGCTGAAACCCATGCGCTGAACAACGCCGACCGCGTGTACTTCCAGCATCACCGACAACACGCGGACAACGAGCTGTACATCGGCCAGCCGGTGCGCGGCAAGACTACCGGGCAGTGGGTCATCACCCTGTCCAAGGGCATCCATGACGACGACGGCACGTTCCGCGGCGTCGCCCTGGCCACGCTCAGCGTCGAGCGCTTTCGCAGCCTGTATCGTTCGCTGCCACTCGGCGAGCAGGGCATCGTGGTGCTCGCCAAGCGCGACGGCACCATCCTCGCCCGTTCCGAAAGCGACGCGCAGACCTACCTGACCAACATTTCCCAGAGCCCGATGCTCCAGGCCATCAACCAGGGCATCGACAAGGGCTCGGTGACGCTCACCGCCATCGTCGACGGCGTGCGGCGCATCTATGGCTTCGACGCCAGCCCCAAGTACCCGGTACTGGTGGCGGTGGCGATGCCCGAGCGGGAGGCGCTGGCCGCCTGGAAGCGGCGCGCCTGGGCGATGTGGGGCTTTGCCCTGGCCGCCGTGCTGGGCGTCGGCATCATGGGCCTGCTGGTGCTGCGCGCCCTGGGCCGGCAGTCGGCCATGGCGGTGGAACTGCACGCTGCGCACCAGTCCCTGGCCACCGCCAACACCACCCTGAAAACCCTGGCCACCGAAGACGGCCTCACCGGCCTGGCCAATCGACGCCACCTCGACGGCTACCTGGCCAGCGTGTTCAAGCGCGCCGGCAGCGAGGGCACGCCGCTGGCCTTCGCGCTGGTCGATGTGGATTTCTTCAAGGGTTACAACGATGCCTATGGCCACCAGCGTGGCGACCAGGCGCTCATTGAGGTCAGCAAGGCGATGCGCGCTCGGGTGCGCCGCGAAGGTGACCTGGTGGCCCGCTATGGCGGCGAGGAAATGGCCATCGTGCTGCCGGACGTATCTGCCGAACAGGCCCTGGCCATGGCCGAGCAGGTGCGTGAAGCGGTGCAGCGTCTTGGGATCGAGCATCGCCAGTCCGCCTACGACCAGATCACCGTGAGCATCGGCGTGGTCGCCGGCGTGCCCGGCGAGGCTTTCAGCGACCCCGAGGCCATGGTGGCCGCCGCCGACCAGGCGCTCTACGCCGCCAAGGGCGGCGGTCGCAACCGCGTGGTGCTGGCCTCGCGCTAGCTCAGGAACGCGCCGGGCCGGCTTCGACCTGCTCGCGCAGCAGTTGCAGGTAGCGGCGCGCGCCGAGGCCCAGCGGGCGGCTCTTGTACCAGATCACATCGACCCACAGGCGGATCTGGCTGGCCATGTTGTCGAACTTCACCGCGGCCAGTACACCCGAGTCGATCATCGGTTGTACCAGCGGATGGGGCAGGTAGGCCCAGCCCATGCCGGCCTGCACCAGATCGAGGGTGGCCATGTAGCTGTCGGTCAGCCACACCCGGTGCGACAGCACGATCTGCGGCTCCGAAGCCTTGGGGTCGTCACTGGCCACCACGATCTGCCGGGTATCGGCCATCTGCCCGGCGTCCAGCCGCTTGCCCTCGCTGTCGAACGGATAGCCCGGTGCCGCCACCGCGGTGAGCAGCTGGCTGCCGGCCTCGGCGAAGGCTTCGCGCTCGTCGATGCCGGGGCGCTCGAACATCAGGGCCACGTGGGCGCTGCCGTCATGAATCATGCGCACCGCGTCGGTCTGTGCGGCCGAGCGAATCTCGATTTCCAGCGTCGGAAACTCCCGCGCCAGGGTGGTCAGTGGCCGGCTCCAGGCGCCGGTCTGCAGCTCCGGTGCCATGGCGATCACCAGGCGCCGCTCCAGGCCCTTGTGCAGTTGCAGGGCGTGGGCGTCGAGCAGGTTGAGCTGGCTGGCCACCTGCCGGGCCTGGGGCTCCAGGGCGCGGGCGGCAGCCGTGGGCAGCGCCTTGCGGGTCGAGCGATCGAAGAGCGTCAGGTCGAGCTCCGCCTCCAGCTGCGACACCGCCATGTTCACCGCCGAGGGTACGCGGCCCAGGGAACGGGCGGCGGCTGAAAACGAGCCCTTGTCGATGACGGCGAGAAACACTCGCAGCGTTTCGCTGGTGAAAATCATGGTTGTCAGATTTCCTGATAACAGTTGTCTTTTTGTATCAGATTTATGCGCCTAGCATCCAGCCCATCGAAACCCGGTTTGTGTGAGGTGGGTATGTTCAGGGCAATGGCAGGTCAGGTCGCATTGGTCAGTGGCGCCGGCAGTGAACGCGGCATTGGCATGGCCATCGCACGCCGCCTCGGCGCGGCTGGCGTGAAGTTGATCGTCACCGCCAGCAGTGCGCGTATCGCCGAGCGGGTGGCCGAGCTGCGCGCTGCCGGCTTCGAGGCGGAAGGCTGCACGGTGGACCTTACCGACGAAGCGCAGACCCAGGCCTTCGCCGATTGGGCCGAGGCGCGCTGGGGCCGGATCGATATCCTGGTCAATAACGCGGGCATGACCATGCAGGGCAGCGTCGAACCGATGGTCGAAGTCGCCAGGATGAGCCTCGCTGACTGGAACCTGTCGCTCTCGCGCAACCTGACCACTGCCTTCCTGCTGACCCGTGCCGTGCTGCCGGGCATGCAGCAGCGCGGTTATGGCCGCGTGGTGCACGTCAGCTCGGTAACCGGAACCCGGGTTGGCAACCCCTGTGAGGCCGGCTACAGCGCGGCCAAGGCCGGCATGGTCGGCCTCAACCTGTCGCTGGCGCTGGAAGTGGCGGGGCAAGGTATCACCGTGAACTCCGTCGCGCCGGGCTGGATCGCCACTGCAGCCAGCCTGCCGGAAGAAGTACGGGCCGCTGCCTACGTGCCGGTAGGGCGCGCCGGCCATCCCGAAGAAGTCGCCGCTGCGGTGGCTTTCCTGGCGTCGCCGGAGGCCAGCTACATCACCGGTGAAACGCTGGTGATCGATGGCGGTAACAGCCTGATCGAGAACAAGGCGCCCTGAGCACCAACTCTCTTACTTCCCCCTCTTCTCGAGCGGCCCGCGGGCCGAGGAGCGAATCGATGCAACCCGTCGTTCTGATTACCGGTGCCCTGGGCGGTATCGGCCAGGCCATGTGCGAGCGTTTCACTGCGGGCGGCTGGACGGTGTTCGGCACCGACCTGGACGCCGACACCCTTGCTGCCCGGCAAGCCGCCGGCAAGCTGGCCGGCGCCCACGCCGCCGACATCCGTAAACCCGGCGCATGCCGTGAGGTGGTCGCCGCGCTGCTGGCCGCCACCGGCCGCCTGGACGCCCTGGTCAACTGCGCCGGGGTATGGCGCGAGGGGCCGGTGGAGACGTTCAGCGAGGAGGACTTCGACATCGTGCTGGACGTCAACCTCAAAGCCACCTTCTTCATGTGCTCGGCCAGCATCCCGGCGTTGCGCGAGAGCAGGGGCGCCATCGTCAACATCTCCAGCGACGCCGGCCGTCAGGGTAACCGCAACGCCGCTGCGTACTGCGCCAGCAAGGGCGCGGTGACCCTCATGACCAAGGCCCTGGCGCTGGACCTGGCCCCTGATGGCGTGCGCTGCAACAGCGTGTCACCGGGCGATGTGGAAACCCCGATGCTCAAGTTCCAGGCCGAGCGCTACGGCAGTGGCGACCAGGCCGCCTATTACCAGGATCTGCTCGCCAAGTACCCACAAGGCGCGGCGGCGCGCTTCATCCAGCCCGGTGAGGTGGCCGACCTGGCGTTCTTTCTCTGCCAGAGCGGCGCGCGGTCGATCACCGGCGCGGACCTGGCCATCGACTGCGGTGTGTCGGCCGGCAACTGAGCGGTGCACCGACCCCGATTGACAATAACAGGAGCCTTCCCATGTACCCGAGTGGCATCAACGATAAAGCCGTGGAAACCTTCGCCGCCCGTGAGCGCGAGCATTTCCTGCAACGCAACCCGAAATCCGTGGAGCTGGCCAAGCGCGCGCGCAAGTCGCTGTTCGGCGGCGTGCCGATGCACTGGATGAGCGACTGGTCGATGCCCAGCTCGCTGTTCGTCAGCCGCGCCAAGGGCGCGCGCTTTCATGACGTCGACGGTCACGAGTACATCGACTACTGCCTGGGCGACACCGGCAGCATGTTCGGCCACTCGCCCGAGCCCATCGCCCGGGCCATCGCTGAGCAGGGCGCCAACGGCCTGACCACCATGCTGCCCGGCGAGGACGCGATCATCGCCGGCGAGCTGCTCGCCGAGCGTTTCGGCCTGCCGTTCTGGCAGGTGGCGACCACCGCCACCGACGCCAACCGCTTCGTGATCCGCTGGGCCCGCGCCATCACCAACCGCAAGGTGCTGCTGGTGTTCGATGGCTGCTACCACGGCACCGTCGACGACGTCATGGTGCGCTGCAAGGAAGGCCGCACCGTGCACCGCGGCGGCCTGATCGGCCAGGCGCGCAACCTCGCCAAGACCAGCCGCGCCGTGCCGTTCAACGATGTCGCAGCGCTGGAGGCGGCGCTTGCTCAGGGCGACGTGGCAGCTATCTTGTGCGAGCCGGCGATGACCAACATCGGCATGGTGCTGCCTGAGCCAGGCTTCATGGACAAGGTCCGCGAGCTGAGCAAGCGGTACGGCAGCCTGCTGATCATCGACGAAACCCACACCATCTCCACCGGCCCTGGCGGCTGTACCCGTGCCTGGAACCTCAAGCCGGACTTCATCACCCTCGGCAAGCCGATCGCCGGCGGGGTGCCGTGTTCGGTGTACGGCTGCAGCCATGAAATGGCCCAGGCCATGCGCCTGGCCCAGCAGCACGCCAGCGAAACCAGCAGCGGCCACGGCCATAGCGGCATGGGCACCACGCTGTCGGCCAACGCCCTGGCCATGCGTTGCATGCGCGTGAACCTGGAGCAGGTGATGACGCCCGCGGCCTACGATCACATGCTGCCGCTGGCCGCACGCCTGGCTGACGGCCTGCGCGGGCTGATCAGCAAGCACGGCCTGAACTGGTCAGTGACCGAGCTGGGTGCGCGCTGCGAATTCCAGTTCTGCGGCACCTCGCCGAAAACCGGCGCCGAAGCCGAGGCGGCCTTCCATGACAGCTTGCAGATGGCCTTGCACCTGTATCTGATCAACCGTGGCATCCTCATCACGCCGTTTCACAACATGACCCTGTGTACGCCGCAGACCACTCCTGCCGACGTCGACACGCTGATCGCCACCCTCGATGAAGGGCTGACCGAGCTGTTGGCGATTCCAGGTGCCCGTGCCTAACGCCGTAGGCCGGCGCGATCCCGATGATCGCGCCGGTGTTTCCCGCAATCCTTACGAGTACTGATCATGCAATTCGCCGACATCCAGGAAGCCCGCGATTTTCTCGCTGCCAACCCCGAGGTGCGCAGCATCGAGCTGATGCTGATCGACGCCAATGGCGTGCCACGCGGTAAGCTGCTGCACCGTGACGAGCTGCTGGCGATCTACCAGAACGGTCGGCCGCTGCCCAGCTCGATCCTGGCCCTGACCATGCAGGGGGAAGACGTCGAAGCCACCGGCCTGGTCTGGGAGGTCGCCGACGCCGACTGCTGGACTTATCCGCTGCCCGGTAGCCTGACCCTGCAACCCTGGCGCAACACGCCCACCGGCCAGCTGCAGGTGAGCATGCACCCGACCCAGGGCCAGCCGGCTGCCCCGGCCGATCCGCGCCACGCCCTGGTGCGGGTGATCGAGCGCCTCAAGGCCGATGGCTTTCACCCGGTAATGGCCGTTGAACTGGAGTTCTACCTGCTCGACAAGCAGCGCGACGCCAACGGTCGCCCGCAACCCGCCGTGCAGATGAACGGCGTGCGTCCCGAGGCGCCCCAGGTGTACGGCGTGTACGAGCTGGAGCAGATGCAGCCGTTTCTCGACGACCTCTACGCGGCCTGCGAGGTGCAGGGCCTGCCGGTGCGCACGGCAATTTCCGAGTACGCGCCGGGCCAGCTCGAGCTGACCCTGGAGCATCGTTTCGATGCGCTGCAGGCGGTCGACGAAGGCGTTCGCTACAAGCGCCTAGTACGCGGCGTGGCCAACAAGCACGGGCTGCAGGCCTGCTTCATGGCCAAACCGTTCGGCGACCGTGCCGGCAGCGGCATGCACCTGCACGTCAGCCTGGCCGACGAGCAGGGCAACAACCTGTACGCCAGCGAAGACCCACAGGGCACGCCGCTGCTGCGCCACTCCATCGGCGGCATGATGGCCACGTTGCTCGACTCCCTGGCGATCTTCTGCCCCAACGCCAACTCGTTCCGCCGCTTCCAGGCCAACAGCTATGCGCCGCTGGCCAAGAGCTGGGGCGTGAACAACCGCACCGTGTCGTTCCGCGTACCGGGTGGGCCGGCCGTCAGCCGTCATATCGAGCACCGCATCTGCGGCGCTGATGCCAACCCCTATCTCGCGGCCGCGGCGATTCTCGCCGGTATTCACCACGGCATCCGCGAGCAGATCGACCCGGGCGCCGCCATCGTCGGCAACGGCTACGAGCAGGCCACCGAGTTCCTGCCCACCGACTGGCTCACCGCGCTGCGCGCTCTGGAGCAATCGAGCTGGGCGCGCGAGGCGCTGGGCGACGAGTTCCTCAAGGTGTTCCTGGCGATCAAACAGACCGAATATCGCCAGTTCATGGCCGAGGTCGGCGAACAGGACTGGCGCTGGTATCTGAACCATGCCTGACGCCATTGCCGAGTGCACGGCGGAAGTCGTCATTGGGAGCTGCGACGCATTGGCGCAGGTGAATCCAACGCCTCATATCGAGTAGCCTTGCGCTTCTGTTTTCGCTGCGGTCGGTAGGAGTCGAGCATTGAGTCACAAGAGTAAAGCGCTTCTCTGGGGCGGATTGGGCCTGAGCCTGCTGGTGCTGGTCGTCGCGTTCCGGCTGTTCTTCGTCTGGGCCACCACGTTGCCGCTGGACGCCCCGGTGCGCCTCGACCAGGGCGAAACCGTCGAGCAGCCGGTAGAGACCCGGACCCTGGAATTCGACACCCTGGCCGTGGTGTTCTCCACCGCCGAGCTGCCGCTGTTCACGGTGCGCAAGCTGTCTGGCGGGCCTATCTGGGAGAACGAGCAGTGGATCGACTACCCGCCAGCACCGCTGACCCTGGCCTGGAAGCTGCTCACCCCGAGTGGCGAGCTGTTGTCCGAAGGGCAGGGGGCGTTGGGCGACGAGCTGACCAGCTACGGCAGCGACCAGATCACCCGCGCCGTGGCGCGCATTCCCATGCAGCCCGGTGACTACCGCCTGCAGGTGCAGGTGCTGAACCCGGATGCACGCTTTGGCGAAGTCGATACCCGCCTGGTCTTCGTGGCGGCCGGCAAGGGCCAGACCTGGCAGAGCGGCGTGGCCTGGTGGGGCTCGATCGTCGCCGGTGTGCTACTGATTCCCTTCGTGATCATCTGCGGCCTGCTGGCCCTGCACAACTTCATTCGCTGGCGCTATGGCGAGCCGTCGGCGGACTGACAGTCACTCAGTTCTGAGTCATCCGCTCTAGCTCAAAGGTCGACGCAGGATCTTTCAAGATGTTTCCGCCTGAAATGGAGGTGAACTAACGTTCCGGCAGCGCAATCTTCCCCTATGCGCTGTCAGCGCGAGCCAGATGGGCCGGTGCAGGTGCGCCGGCTTCCAGCCCCGGGATCGCTGAACGATAAGGAGCCACCGTGACCGTTACCACCCACCCCGACTACCGCTACAGGCCAGGGCCGCTGCACGCGATGCTGCTGGCCGGCACCGTTCCGCTGTTTCTCGGCGCGCTGCTGAGCGATATCGCCTACTACAACAGCTTCCAGATCCAGTGGGCCAACTTCGCGGCCTGGCTGATCGCCGGCGGCTTGCTGTTCGCCGGCTTGGCGCTGCTGTTTGCCCTGGGCAACCTGATCGGCGCGCAGCGCAAGGCCGGTCGCCCGGTGCTGTATTTCCTGCTGCTGCTGGTCACTTGGGTAATCGGACTGATCAACGCCTTCGAGCACGCCAAGGACGCCTGGGCAGTGATGCCCACCGGGCTGGTGCTGTCGACTGTCGTCGCCGTGCTGGCGGTGATCACCGCCTGGCTGGGCCTGAGCAACCTGCGTTCGGGAGGTGAGCGATGAAAACGGCAAGTGCACTGACCACCCTGAGCATGGCGCTGCTGCTCGGCGCCTGCGGCGGCGAGGCGGACACCACCATCGAACGCGGCCCCAACCCGAAACTGCCCGAGCCACAACGCGGCCTGCTGCCGAGCATGAAGATCGCCGAGCCGGCGGAGTGGGGCGATCGCAAGCCCGTCGTGCCGGAAGGCTTCAGCATCACGGCGATCGCCACCGACCTGAAGATTCCGCGCCAGACCCTGGTGCTGCCCAACGGCGACATCCTGGTGGCCGAAGGCCGCGGCGGCAACGCGGCCAAGCTCAAGCCCAAGGACGTGATCGCCAGCTACATCAAGGCCCAGGGCAATACCAAGGTCAAAGGCGGTAACCGCCTGACCCTGCTGCGTGATGCCGACGGTGACGGCACCTACGAAACCCAGACGGTATTCGCCGAGAACCTCAATGCGCCCTACGGCCTGGCCTTACACGAGGGCAACCTGTACGTGGCCAACCAGGATGCCGTGGTGCGCTTCGACTACCAGGACGGTCAGACCCAGGCCAGCGGCGAGCCGGCCAAGGTCACCGACCTGCCGAAAGAGATCAACCACCACTGGACCAAGGCGATGACCGTCAGCCCCGATGGTCGCTACCTGTATGTCGGCATTGGCTCGAACAGCAACATCGGCGAGCGCGGCATGGAAGTCGAGGCCGACCGTGCGCTGGTCTGGCAGATCGATGCCGAAAGCGGCATGCACAAACCCTACGCGACCGGCCTGCGCAACCCGACCGCGCTGACCATCCAGCCGGAAACCGGCCAGCTTTGGGCGGTGGTCAACGAGCGTGACGAGCTGGGCCCGGATCTGGTGCCGGACTACCTGACCTCGGTGCAGGAGGGCAAGTTCTACGGCTGGCCTTACGCCTACTGGGGCCCGAATGCCGACACCCGCGTGCAGCCGCACAAGCCGGAAATGGTCGATATCACCATCAAGCCGGACTATGCCCTCGGCTCCCACGTGGCGGCGCTGGGCGTCGACTTCTCCATCCCGGAGATGGGCGAGCAGTTCGCCAACGGCGTGTTCGTCGGTGAGCACGGCAGCTGGAACCGCGACAACCCGGTGGGCTACAAGGTGATCTTCGTGCCGTTCGCCGATGGCCGTCCGGCGGGCGAGCCCATCGACTTCGCCACCGGCTTCCGCGGCGAAGATGGCAAGACCCGCGGCCGCCCGGTGGGCGTGACGGTCGACCCGAAAGGTGCGCTGATCATCGCTGACGATCTGTCCAACACCATCTGGCGCGTAACGCGCAATCAGTAGCCTGATGTCTCGGGGCGGGCCACCGCCCCGAGATTCACTCAATCACAGCAGACGATCGTGCTGTACCGCGCTGATGCAATGTCAGTGCTCAGTCGTCCTGCCGCGTTCTCCAGTCACCTCGAAATCGCCACTGCCAATGCGTTTACGCGCTACGCTCGCCTGCCTGGACCAGTCATCCATTTTCAGGAGCAGCAGATGGCGGACAAGCAGCACCACTACGACGTACGCGTGACCTGGGCCGGCAACGAGGGCAGCGGCACGTCCTCCTATCGCGGTTACAGCCGTGCCCACAGCATCGAGGCCGCGGGCAAGCCCGCCATCGCCGGCTCGTCCGACCCGAGCTTTCGCGGTGACCCGGCGCGCTGGAATCCCGAGGAGCTGCTGGTCGCGTCGCTTTCCGCCTGCCACAAGCTCTGGTACCTGGGCCTGTGCGCCGGTGCCGGCATCGTGGTGAGCGCCTACGAGGACAACGCCCAAGGCACGATGCTCGAACAGGCCGACGGTGCCGGGCAGTTCACCTCGGTGGTGCTGCGGCCCAGGGTGACGCTGGCCGCCGGCAGCGATCCGGAAAAGGCGCGGGCGCTGCATCACCAGGCCCACGAAATGTGCTTTATCGCCCGCTCGATGAATTTCCCGGTCAGCCACGAGCCCGAGCTGGTGATCGAGACTCCCGCCTGAAAAAAGGCCGTCCCGATACCGAGGCGGCCCGCATCCCGCTAGCGGCGGCGAAAGATCATGCCGCCGTGATGCAGCGTGTCGCGGTCGACGAACTCGCCATCGGCGGTGAAGCCGGTGTCGTCCCAGTAGTCGATATGCGTGCCGGTGATTTCATAGCGTCCCTGATAAGCGCTTTCTCGTGTGCCGCGTGCTTCGTCGTAGCGGTTGTTGGGCAACAGCTCGTGGCGGATCTGACCGTCGTCGGTGACCCACATGCCGACGTAGGGATGGTTGGCCATGGCGTTCTCCTGGCTGGGCGGCGTGGCCGCCGTTGTTGACGAGGCGGCGAGCACCACTGCGGGCGTCGCCAGAAGGAGCGCGCCCAGCAGCAGGGCGCGCAGGCAGATAGCTCGGCGATTCATGGCCATCACGCCGGATCGGGGATGCGCTGCAGCACATCGTCGTAGGCCGGCAGGTCGAGGTACGCCGATACCTCGTAGGCCTTGCCGTCGCGCATGCGGAAGATCCACGCGTAGCTGTTGCGATAGGGCTGGCCATCGCGGGCCACGCCGGTGCCGTCCCACTGGATGATCACGTGCTCGCCATCGGCCCACACCTGCTTGCTTACCGGCCGCACCGGCTCGGACAGGCGTACGGCGAACGGCTGGACCGCCTGGCCCACAAAAGCGTCCACGCCGTGATGGGTGCCGGCGCTGGGGCCCGAGCCCTTGATGGCCCACACCACATCGGGCGCTAGGATGTCGCGGAAGAAGGTATTGCCGCCGGCTGCCCAGCGATCGAACGCTTCGCTGACGGCCTGCTTGTTGCGGGCCTCTACATCGGCCTTGGCGTGGGCCATGCCCGGCGACAGGGCACCGAGCAGCAGGGCGCCGCACAGGGCCGCGGCACGGACATTACGCAGAGATTCGATACGCATGGTTGGACTCCTCGTTTCTGTTTGATCTGCCTGATCGGTGCGCCTGGCCTATGCTGGCGAAGGCCATCGATTTCGTGGAACCTGCAGGCGGGTTCGCCTGCCTGATCGTCTGAGCTCGAAAAGCTGCGCGGCGCGGGCAGAAGCAAGCGCCGCAGTGGCTCGAATGCCGATCTGTGGTAACGAGTCTGCCGGTGCGTCGGGTCTAGCTCGTAGCTGGATCGTCCCGGATGCTTACCTGATCATCCGCCTGAAAAACCTTGTAATACCCTGGTTATCAAAGGAGATGCCATGGATTCGCTGCACAAGCTGGTAGAGATCATCGGTCGCCATACGCCGGGTGACGGCATTCGCCCGACGGCGATTGCCGGCGTCAGCCTGGTGCGTTCCTGCACGCCGACCGTGCCGATGCCGGTGGTCTACGAACCGACCCTTTGCCTGATCGTCCAGGGGCGCAAGCGAGTGACGGCCGGCGCCACGACCTATGTCTACGATGCGGCCAATTACCTGATCGCCTCCGTGGACGTGCCGGTGATGGGCTCGGTGATCGAAGCGAGCGAGCAGGAGCCCTATCTGTGCCTGGTGATCGACCTGGACATGACGGTGCTAAGCGACCTGGTCCTGCGCTACCCGGCCGACGACAAGGACGGTGCACCCGCTGCCGGCATCCAGCTTGGCGAAACCACGCCCGAGTTGCTCGACGCCGCCGCCCGGCTTGCCAGCCTGCTGGATGCGCCCGGCGACATCGCCGAGCTGGCACCGCTGACCGTGCGCGAGATCCTCTACCGCCTGCTGATCGGCAAGGGCGGCGCCATGGTCCGGCAGATGGTCAAGGTCGACAGCCGCCTCAACCAGATCGCCAAGGCCATCGTCTGGCTGCGCAGCCATTACGCCGAGGCTTGTCGGATCGACGATATGGCCGTTATCGCCGGCATGAGCCGCTCGACCTTCCATGCCCACTTCAAGGCCGTCACGGCGATGAGCCCGCTGGAATTTCGCACCCACTTGCGCCTGCAGGAAGCCCGCCGCCTGATGGTCGCCGAAGCGCTCGATGCGGCAGGCGCCGGTTACCGTGTCGGTTACGAAAGCCCCTCGCAGTTCAGCCGCGATTACGTGCGCCTGTTCGGCCTGCCACCGGCCAGGGATGCCAGCCGGCTACGCGGCAGCGCCTGGGCACCGGCGCAGCGCTCGGAGGCGCTCGCAGCCCAGGCATGAGATAAATTTTAGGGGCAGTAAGGGAACTTTTTCACGGAGTTGAGCGTGATTTGCCGGTTTTTCGGCTCGTTATAATTTGCAACGAGTCTGCACTTGAGAAGCCTGCAGCGCCTGCTAGATTGGCGCTGCGACGCCGGGCCCCTCTGACAGCTACCCAGCTGCCATGTCGGAGTTGCAGTTTGTACAACTCTGACTTAGGAGGGGCTTATGAGCACCCTAGAACCGTTCCTGATGGCCGAGTTCCTCGGCACTGCCACCTGGTTGTGGCTCATCTTCATCACCATCGTCATCAGCCTGCTGGTCTTCGACCTCGGGGTGCTTCATCGTGAGCACCGCGAAATCGGCGTCAAGGAAAGCCTGCTGCTGTCCGGCGGCTACATCACTGCAGGCCTGCTGTTCGGCCTGTGGGTCTGGCACATGAAGGGTGCCGCCTCCGGTATGGATTTCTACACCGGCTTCCTGATCGAGAAATCGCTGTCCATGGACAACGTGTTTCTCATGGCGATGATCTTCAGCTTCCTGGCCATCCCGCGTAAGTACCAGCACGAGGTGCTGTTCTGGGGCATTCTCGGGGTGATCGTGCTGCGTGCCCTGATGATCGGCCTGGGTGCTGCGCTGATCGCTCAGTTCAGCTGGATCCTCTACGTGTTTGGCGCCTTCCTGCTGCTGACCGGCGTGAAGATGCTGTTCAGCAAGGTCGACGACCACCCGGACCTGTCCGAAAACAAGCTGATCAAGTTCGTCCGTCGACACATGCGCGTCACCGACCGCCTGCACGAAGGTCGCTTCTTCGTGCGCCAGCCGGATGAAAACGGCAACATGGTGCGCTGGGCCACGCCGCTGTTCCTGGCCCTGGTGCTGATCGAGTGTGCCGACCTGGTGTTCGCCATCGACAGCGTGCCGGCGATCTTCGCCATCACCCAGGACCCGTTCATCGTCTACACCTCGAACATCTTCGCGATCCTGGGCCTGCGCGCGCTGTACTTCGCTCTGGCGGCGATGATCCACCGATTCGCCTACCTCAAGTACGCCCTGGCCCTGGTGCTGGTGTTCATCGGCGGCAAGATCTTCCTGGTCGGCATCATCGGCAAGACTCCGCCGGTGATCTCCCTGAGCGTCACGCTCGGCCTGCTGCTTGGTGGCGTGTTGCTGTCGATGTGGAAAACCCGCAACGACCCGCCGGCCCTCGACGCTGAAAAGACCCCTCACTGACGTCAGACGCCCCGGCGGCGCCGGGGCTTTTCACTGGAGATACACCATGAACCCATCACCACTTTCCGCACTGGTGCTGACCGCTGTGATCGGCCTGACCCTGGCCGGCTGCGACATGGCCGAGGAATCGGCGCAGAAATTCACCGAAAAGGCCGAGCAGGCCGTGCAGGAAATTGCCCGCGAAGCGGTCAGCGATACGGTCAATGCCTTCAACGAACAGATCGACGAAGTGCAGAAATCCACCAACGAAATGCTCGGCAAGCCGGAAAAGGAAGGCGCCGAGGAAAAGCCGCAGCAGCAGGAAAAGCACGAACAGCCTAAGCAGGAACAGCCGCGCAGCTTCCCCAACGAAAGCGTGGAAACCTGATCGGCGCTTTTTTCAACGGGGAAGGGAGGCCCCACGGTGCTTATCGATCGCGGCGCTTTGCTTAGAACCTGGACACTATCGTCATGCGCATTAAGCGGCAACTACAAGGCAAAAGCGGCCGTTCGCGTAACGCGTAGGAGGGGCTTTAGCCCCGAGCTTT
>CBIFVM010000018.1:0-80627 GCA_966186235.1 uncultured Pseudomonas sp. | reverse complement strand
CAGGCCCTAAACCCGCTCGATAGCCAGTGCCAAGCCCTGCCCCACGCCAACGCACATGGTCGCCAGGCCGAGCTTGCCGCCGGTCTTTTCCAGATGGTGCACCGCGGTCAACACCAGGCGATTGCCGCTCATGCCCAGTGGATGACCGAGGGCGATGGCACCGCCGTTCGGGTTGACCTTGGGACTGTCGTCCGGCAGACCGAGGTCGCGGGTGACGGCCAGGCCCTGGGCGGCGAAGGCCTCGTTCAGCTCGATCACGTCGAAGGCATCGATGTCCAGGTTCAGGCGCGTCAGCAGCTTGCGCACCGCCGGCACCGGGCCGACGCCCATGATGCGCGGCGCGACGCCGCCGCTGGCCATGCCCAGTACCTTGGCGCGGGGCTTGAGGCCGTACTGTTCAACGGCTTCGGCCGAGGCCAGGATCATCGCCGAAGCGCCATCGTTGAGGCCCGAGGCGTTGCCGGCGGTAACGGTCTTGTCCGGGCCGTTGACCGGCTTGAGCTTGGCCAGGCCTTCGGCGGTGGTGTCGGCACGCGGGTGCTCGTCCCGATCGACGACGACCTCGCCCTTCTTGGTCTTGATCACCACTGGGACGATTTCCTCGGCGTAGTAACCGGCTTCCTGGGCCGCCGCTGCACGCTGCTGGCTGCGCAGGCCAAAGGCATCCTGGTCGGCGCGGCTGACGCCGTAGTCCTCGGCGACGTTGTCGCCGGTGACCGGCATCGGGTCGACGCCGTACTGCTCCTTCATCGCCGGGTTGACGAAGCGCCAGCCCAGGGTGGTGTCTTCCAGCTTCTGGCCGCGGCCAAACGCGCTGTCAGCCTTGCCCATCACGTAGGGCGCGCGGGTCATAGACTCGACGCCGGCGGCAATGGCCAGTTCCATCTCTCCCGAGGCGATGGCGCGGAAGGCGGCCCCAACCGCTTCCATACCCGAGGCGCACAGGCGATTGAGGGTCACGCCCGGCACGGTTTCCGGTAGGCCGGCGAGCAGCAGCGCCATCCGCGCGACGTTGCGGTTGTCTTCGCCGGACTGGTTGGCGCAGCCCATGAAAACCTCATCGACCGCTGACCAATCGACCTGCGGGTTACGCGCGATCAGCGCCTTGAGCGGGATCGCCGCCAGGTCGTCGGCGCGCACCGCGGACAGTGCGCCATTGAGGCGACCAATCGGCGTGCGGATGGCGTCGCAGATGAAGACTTCGCGGCTCATTCGTCACCTCCTTTCTGGCCGTGGGCCTCGGCAGTGCGCGCTTCCAGGTCACGCAGCGCAGCCAGTTCCTCGGCTTTCGGCGCCTCGGTGGTGGTCACGTTGTCGGCGAAACGGATCTGCCAGCCGGTGTTCTCGATCACCTGCTCACAGGTCACGCCCGGGTGCAGCGACGTGACGATGAATTCGTTGCTGCCGGCTTCCGGCTCCATGATGCACAGGTCGGTGATGATCGCCACCGGGCCGTCGCCCGGCAGGCCGAGACGATTGCGATGGTCGCCACCCTCGCCGTGGCCGACCGAGGTGATGAACGCCAGCTTGTCGACGAAGGTGCGGTGGCCCTGCTTGAGGATGATCAGCACTTTCTTGGCGCTGCCGGCAATCTCCGGCGCGCCACCGGCGCCCGGCAGACGCACTTTCGGCGCGTGATAGTCGCCGATCACGGTGGTGTTGATGTTGCCGAACTTGTCGACCTGGGCGGCGCCGAGGAAGCCGACGTCGATGCGCCCGCCCTGCAGCCAGTAGCGGAAGATCTCGCCGGTCGGCACCACGGTGTCGGCGGTTTCCGCCAGCTCGCCGTCACCGATGGACAGCGGCAGCACGCTCGGCTTGGCGCCGATCGGGCCGGATTCATAGATCAGAACCACTTCCGGGGCATGGGTCAGACGCGCCAGGTTGGCGGCCTTGGACGGCAGGCCGATGCCGACGAAGCAGACGCTGCCATTACCGAGGCGGCGTGCGGCGGCCACGGTCATCATTTCATTGGTGTTGAAATCGCTCATCACTTGGCCTCCCCGTTAACCTTCGCCTGGTACTGCGCAAAATCCTTGGTGCCACGGATGTATTCGTCGATCCAGGCGGTGAAGGTTTCACGGTCGCGGGCAATCGGGTCCCAGGCCTGGTAAAAGCGGTTGTCGCGCTCGTAATAACCGTGGGCGTAGGACGGATGGGCGCCACCGGGTACCACACAAACCGCGGTGATGGCCCAGGTCGGCAGCACGCAGGCGTTCATCGGTGCCTGGAGATCGTCGACGATTTCCTCGACGGTGACGATGCAACGCTTGGCCGCCAGTGCGGCTTCCTTCTGCACGCCCAGGATGCCCTGGATCAGCACGTTGCCCTTGCGGTCGGCCTTCTGCGCGTGGATCACGGTGACGTCCGGTCGCACGCTGGGAATAGCGGCCAGCTTCTCACCGGTGAACGGGCATTCGATGAACTTGATGTCCGGGTTGACCTTGACCAGGTCCGAACCCTGATAGCCGCGCAGCACCGCAAATGGCAGGTTGGAGGCGCCGGAGACGTAGGCATTGGCCATGGCGGCGTGGCTGTGTTCGCTGATTTCCAGCTTGTGCGGCCAGTGCTTCTCGACCGCGTCGCGCAGGCGGTGCAGCGAGCCGACACCGGGGTTACCGCCCCAGGAGAAGATCAGCTTCTTGGCGCAACCGGCACCGATCAGCAGGTCATAGACCAGATCGGGTGTCATGCGCACCAGGGTCAGATCCTTCTTGTTCTGACGGATCAGCTCGTGGGAGGCAGCGGTGGGGATCAGGTGGGTGAAACCTTCGAGGGCAACGGTGTCGCCATCGTGAACGAAGCGTTCTACCGCCTCGCGCAGGGAGAGAATCTCAGCCATGGTCGTTCTCGTCTTGTTGCTCTGGATGCTGGGCCGGCAGCTACGCCGTATGGTCACAAGGTACTCACCCAGTAGCCTGCTAACAATCCGATAATCGACTATCCGTTCGATAATCGAACGAGACTTGCAGCAGCATCAACGGTTGCGCTTGTAGGTATCCGATGGCAGCTCCCCGAAACGCCGACGGTAGACGTCGGCAAATCGTCCCAGGTGCAGGAAGCCGTGATCCAGGGCGATTTCGGTGACGCTGCGCACCGCGCTGGTCGGGTCGAGCAGCTGGGCGTGGATGCTGTCGAGCTTGCGCTGGCGTACGTAATCCCTGGGGCTGATGCCGGCGTGGCGCTCGAACAGCGCATACAGCGAACGCTCGCTGACACGGGCCACGGCCAGCAATTGTTCGATGCCAATGTCCTGGGTGAGGTTCTGTTCGATGTAATCGACCACCTGCTCGAACGAGCTGGCCTGGGTCTGCGGCTGCAGGCGCTGCACGTTGTTGCCCAGCAGACCGAGCAGCTTGCTGGCGATGATACGCACGTAATGCTCCTGCACCTGGGGCATGCTGGCTGCCGCTTCGGCCTCCTCGCAGATCAGCATCAGCAGGTTGGAGAAGCCCTCCAGCTCGCCCATGTCGTGACGCGCCGCGGTGAAGCGGATACCGCTCTGCGGCAACATCCAGCGGTTCTCCAGGCAGGTGTTCTCGAACAGGCTGACCGGCAGCTTGACGATGAATTTCTCGCAGTCGGCCGAATAGGTCAGGTCCACCGGATCGTCGGGGTTGATCAGCAGCAGCTCGCCAGGCACGTAGAAGTGTTCCTGGCCGCGGCATTGCGAGCGGCAGTGGCCCTTGAGCAGCACCTGCAGGTGATAGATGGTTTCCAGCGCTGGCGAAGTGACGCGCACGCTGCCGCCATAACTGATGCGGCACAGGTCGAGGCTGGCGAACTTGCGATGGTTGAGGCTCGCTTCGGGAAAGCCCGTGGTCGGCAGGCGAATGCAGTGGGCGCCGACGTGCTGATTGACGTAGTCGGACACCGCGTAGGGATCGGCGCGCTCGAACACACGGCTGCGCGCGCCCAGCAAGACATTGCTCATCATCAGGCCTCGTTGTTTTTCTTATAGGGCTGAATCGCCAGTGCCCGGCAATCCGCTAATCGTCTGGCGATTCTAACCATCCCCTGGTAACGCGATACGGCGGCGTGACAAAGGGTTACATCTCTGTTCGAGCACCAGCCGTTCGCCATCCGCCAGTGCTCAACGCACGACGCCGCGCGGCTCTCGCCTGCCCCGTGATGGCAAGCGAGAAGCAGCGCGGCGAACGGCCTACAGGTCGGCTAACGCTTACGCTTCCAACGCACGAACCCGCTCATGGCGCTTCTGCGCCTTGGGCTCGGCGGCGGACTGCAGAGTGAAGTCGAACTCGATTTCGGCGAAGCGCCCTTCTATGCCATGGGCCTTGGCACGCGTTGCATCGTCGGAGAAGTCGATCCTGGCGATCAGCTCGTCACGGGTGGCGTAGGCGAAGTCGTCGTGCAGGTACTTGTCACCATCCAGGTTGATCTGGGTGGTCAGGTGGCGATGGCCAGGCGCCGAAATGAAGAAGTGCACATGGGCCGGGCGCTGGCCATGACGGCCGAGCTGGTCGAGCAGTTGCTGGGTCGGGCCATCCGGTGGGCAACCGTAACCGGACGGCACGATGCTGCGGAAACGATAACGGCCTTCGGCGTCGGTTTCGATGCGCCGGCGCAGGTTGAATTCCGATTGCGCCGGGTCGAAGTACGAGTAGGTGCCGCCGGTGTTGGCGTGCCATACGTCGACGATGGCACCAGCCAGCGGCTTGCCACTGGTATCGAACACCCGGCCCTGCATGAACAGCGGCGTGCCGGCATCGGTGCCGTCGTCGAGGCGGGCTTCGCCTTTGCTCAGTGGCGCGCCCGCCACGTACAGCGGCCCTTCGATGGTGCGCGGCGTACCGCCGGTACGGCCCGCTTCCTCGTCTTCGGCGTCCATCAGCATGTCGAGGTAGTGCTCGATGCCGAGGCCGGCGACCACCAGCCCGGCTTCCTGGCGGGCACCGAGCTCATTGAGGTAGTTCACCGCCTTCCAGAACTCTTCCGGGGTGATCTGCAGGTCTTCGATGATCTTCGCCGTGTCGTTGAGCACACGGTGGATCAGCGTTTTCATGCGGGCGTTGCCGCCGTCATTGGTAAAACCGGCTGCGTCTTCGAAGAACTTCTGCACTTCGACGGTCTGGGCGATACGAACGGTCATGGCGTGTTTCCTCATCTTGTTGTTGTGTGGATCCGATCTGGCGTGCGAGCGGCGCCGATCAGCGATCGTCAGCGTGGATCGAGGATGGATGGCGACACAGCGCCATGACCTCGATGTCCATGTACGGGTACAGCGGCAGTTGCATCAGCGTGTCGTGCAGGGCCTGGGCATCGGCCACGTCGAAAATGCTGACATTGGCGTAAAGCCCGGCGATGCGCCACAGGTGGCGCCAGGTACCTTCGCGCTGCAGGCGCTGGGCCAGTTCCTTTTCGTCGGCCTTGAGGCGTGCGGCCTGCTCGGCCGGCATGTCGGTGGGCAGTTTGACGGTCATGCGCACGTGAAACAGCATGGCTAGCTCCTTGTAGGTTCGGTCAGCGGCGGCTGAAGCGCTGCAGGCGTTCTTCGTCGAGCATCACGCCGAGGCCCGGCGTGGTCGGGATCTTCAGTTCGAAATCGCGGTACACCGGCACCTCGACGAGGATGTCCTCGGTCAGCAGCAGTGGCCCGAACAGCTCGGTGTGCCATTCCAGCTTGCTGAGCGTGGCGAAGGCATGGGCCGAGGCCAGGGTGCCGACGCTGCCTTCGAGCATGGTGCCGCCGTAGAGGCCGATGCCCGCGGCTTCGGCGATGTAGGCACTGCGTAGCACGGCGCGCGGGCCACCATTCTTGGCGATCTTCAGGGCGAATACAGGTGCGGCGCCGCCGCGGGCCAGGTTGAAGCTGTCCTCGACGCTCTCGATGGCTTCGTCGGCCATGATCGGCGCCGGGCTGCGGGCGCTGACGCGGGCCTGGGCGAGCACGTCGTGGCGCGGTATCGGTTGTTCGATCAAGTCGACGCCGGCATCGCCGAGGGCCTGGCAGGCGCGAATGGCCACCGCCTCGCTCCACGCCTGGTTGACGTCCACCCGCACGCTGGCACGGTCGCCTAGGGCGCGCTTGATCGCGGCGACGTGGGCGATGTCCAGCGCCGCCTCGCGGCTGCCGATCTTCAGTTTGAAGACCCGGTGGCGACGCAGGTCGAGCATGCGCTCGGCCTCGTCGATGTCCTTGGCGGTATCGCCGCTGGCCAGCGTCCAGGCCACTTCCAGGCCGTCGCGGACGCGGCCGCCGAGCAGTTCGGCAACCGGCAGACCGAGGCGCTTGCCCTGGGCATCGAGCAGTGCGGTTTCCACCGCCGAGCGGGCGAAGGTGTTGGCGCGTACGCTGCGGTCGATGCGCAGCATGGCGGCATTGATGTTGCCGGCCGGCTGGCCGATCAGCAGCGGCGCAAAATAGGTATCGATGTTGGTCTTGATGCTTTCCGGGCTTTCCCCGGCATAGGCCAGACCGCCGATGGTGGTGGCTTCGCCGACACCTTCGATACCGTCGCTGCAGCGCAGGCGCAGGATCACCAGGGTCTGCTGCTGCATGGTATGCATGGCCAGTTTGTGCGGGCGAATGGTGGGCAAGTCGACGATCAGGGTGTCGAGGCTTTCGATCAGCGGAAGGCTCATGGGCGATGATCCGTGTGCGGGGCAATGCCACCGGTCGCCGGCGAAGTGGCGCACTGCGGCGCGCCATTCACGAGGTCGGCCAGCAGCGGGCGAGAAGAACGAGGGATGCGAGGGAGCACGGGCATATTCTTCAGGTTTTATTTTTGTCTGGCCACAGATTGACCTCAGCAAATAGGCCAGTCCAATATTGAATCGGTCTGGTTTCATACCCTGGAGGTATCATGGAGCTGCGCCACCTGCGCTACTTCCGCGTGCTGGCGGAAACGCTCAATTTCACCCGTGCGGCCGAACGCCTGCATATCGCCCAGCCGCCGCTGAGCCGGCAGATTCAGCAACTGGAGGACGAATTGGGGGTGGCCTTGATCGAGCGCGGCAGGCCGCTGCGCCTGACCGAAGCCGGGCGCTTCTTCTATGAGCATTCCGTACAGCTGCTCGAACAACTGGGCCGCGTCAGCGACGACACCCGGCGGATCGCCGAAGGCCAGCGCCGCTGGTTCGGCATCGGCTTCGCGCCGTCCACCCTGTATGGCGCGCTGCCGGAACTGATTCGCCAGCTACGCGGCGAAGCGGCCATCGAGTTGGGCTTGTCCGAGCTGACCACGTTGCCTCAGGTGGAAGCGCTCAAGCGCGGTCGCATCGATATCGGCTTCGGGCGCATTCATATCGAGGATCCGGCCATCGTCCAGGAGGTGATCCGCGAAGATCCCCTGGTCGCCGCCCTGCCCACCGGCCATCGACTGTTGTCCGCTCCGGCTTCGCTGGAGGAGCTGGCCCGCGAAGCGTTCGTGCTCTACCCCGCCTCGCCACGGCCCAGCTATGCCGACCACGTGCTGGCCCTGTTCGCCCGTAACGGACTGAAGATTCGCATAGCGCAGATGACCAACGAACTGCAGACCGCCATTGGCCTGGTCGCCGCCGGCATCGGCATCAGCCTGGTGCCTGCCTCGGTGCAACGCCTGCACCGCGACGATATCGGCTACACGCCGCTGCTCGACGCCACGGCCACCTCGCCGATCGTGATCAGTTATCGCAAGGACGATGATTCGCCGCTGCTCAAGCGGTGTTTGAAGCTGGTCAGGAATCTGGATGGGGAGTAAGCGCGATTGGCGTGCGCTCCCTGTGGGAGCGCACCATGCGCAAAAAATCGGGAGCGTGACCAGGCGGCCCCGCCCGAGAGAAGTACTGCGTGATGACGGTTTGCGCTAAGGCCGCCGGCCTGGTGGATCACGAACTGCTAGTCACGGGGATAGCGGCAGTAGCTCAAAGCAGCGTCCAGGTGTACGAAAGGATCACCCGGTTCTCGTCGATGTCGCTGCGATAGTTCGACCGCGCCTGGACGTTGCGCAGGCGCACGCCTAGCCCCTTGAGCGTGCCGCTTTGCACCACGTAGCCGATATCCAGATCGCGTTCACGATCCTTGCCCTCGAAGCCCAGGCCGGTATCGACGTTGTTGCCGCGGATATAGCGCACCGTGGTGGTCAGCCCGGGCATGCCGAGGGCGGCGAAGTCGTAGTCATAACGCACCTGCCAGGAACGCTCGTCGGTGTAGGCGAACTCGTAGGTAGGCACCTCGTTGCCCAGCGGCGTGACGTTGGCGAATACCCGGGGGAACGGGTTGTCGCCGAACATCGCCTGGTAGCCGACATAGAAGGTATGGCCGCTGTGCCTGGCCGAAACCAGCGAGTAGAAGGCCTGGTTGTCGATGTCGCCAAGCAGCTTGTCGCCATCTTCCTGGCTGTCGAAGTAGCCGAGATTGGCGCCCAGAGTCCAGGCGCCCAGTGGCTCGCTGTGCTTGAGGCCGACGAAACGCTGGTTGTAGATGTCTTCGAGCTGCGCGTACCAGAGGCTGGCAGTGGTGCGTTTGTCGTTGAAGGCATAGTCGGCGCCCAGGTAGTTGAACCCATCGCTGCTGACCTGGCGCTGCGGCACATGGCCGAGCATGGCCTGCAGCTTGTCGTCGCCAGCTTCGTTGCGCAGGCTGGTGGAGCGCAGATGGCCGCCCTGCAGGGTCAGGCCGTCGATCTCCCGCGACAGCAGCGAAGCGCCCTGGTAGCTGGGCGGCAGCAGGCGGATGTCGCTGAAGGTCAGTACCGGCAGGTTGGGCTGCAGCTCGCCGACGCGCAGTTCGGTCTGCGAATAACGAGCCTTCAGCGCCACGCCGAGGCTGCTGTATTCATCGGCAGCCTCGCCATTGTCGCGCACCGGCAACAGGCCGGTATTGACCCGATCCCGACTGCTGTCGAGTTTGATGCCGAGCAGCCCTTGGGCATCCAGGCCGAAGCCGACCACGCCCGGCGTGTAGCCGGACTTGAAGTCGAGGATGAAGCCCTGGGCCCACTCCTCGGCCTTGGATTGCCGGTTGGCGCCGACGATGTCGGAGAAGTCTCGGCTGAAGTAATAGTTGCGCGCCTGCAGGGTCGCACTGGCGCCCTCGACGAAGCCCTCGCCCGCCGCCTGCGCGGCAGCCGGCAGGCTCAGTACCCCGAGAGAAAGGACACACAGGTGTTGGCAATGCTTGCTCATGGTTGCGCTGCTCTTGTTGTTATTGCATGGGTACGCGGCGCCCCGCGCCAGTGGGCACGTGGTGCCGATTCATGAAAATCGTTCAGTTGCGGGTCGGCTGCTGGCTGCGGACAGGCGCCTGGTCATGCGCAATGGGAGAACAGCCCGAATCGCGGGCCAGAGACGCCGCAGCGCACTTGGCGCTCCTTGGGCACCGCCGTGGCACCGTCAAGCAGACCGCCTCAGCCGCTCCCCGCCCACCGATGAAGTGAGCGGGGATGGTGCGGATGAAGCAGGCGATCAGGCCTTGCTGGGTTGCAGGCCGAGCTTGTCGACACTGGCGCTGCTCAGGGCGAACACCAGCATGGCCAGGGCGGCGATGGCGCCGGGAATGGCGAAGGCCATGAAGTTGAGCTGCAGCGGCAACTCGATCCCCATCAGCGCACCGCCGAGCAGCGGGCCGACGATGGCGCCGTTGCGGCCGATACCCGAGGCCCAACCAAGCCCCGTGGAGCGGATCGACAGGCCATACAGCTGGGCGGTGCCGGCGTACAGCAGGATCTGCGTGCCGATGGTGGTCGCCCCGGCGATGAAGATCAGCAGGCACAGCACCAGCGTCGGGCTCTTGAACCCGAGCAGGCTGATGGACACCGCCGCGGCGATGAAGAAGCCGACCTTGACCTTGGTCAGGTTGAAACGGTCACCCAGCCAGCCGCCGAGAATCGCGCCGGCCATGCCCCCGAAGTTGAGGGCCAGCAGGAACGACAGACTCGAGCCCAGGCTGTAGCCGGCGTTGGCCATCAGCTTCGGTAGCCAGGAGCTCAACGCGTAGACCATCAGCAGGCAGCAGAAGAACGCTACCCAGATCGACAGGGTGCGCACCGCCAGGCCATTGCGAAACAGCTCCAGCACGGACACGCCGCTGCCCTTGCGCTCGTTGATCACCAACTGCACGTCCGCACCCAGCGACTGGCCTGGATCGAGTCGCTGGAGCAGCGCGCGGGCCTTGTCATGCTCGCCGCGGCGCACCAGAAAACCGATGGATTCGGGCAGGTAATGGAAGATCACCGGCAGCAGCAACAGCGGCAGCGCGGTGGCGAAGAACATCGACTCCCAGCCGAAGCGCGGCAGCATGAAGATGCCCACCCCGGCCGACAGCATGCCGCCCAGCGAATAGCCGCTGAACATCACCGCCACCAGGGTGCTGCGCAGTTTCTTGGGTGCATACTCGTTCATCAGCGCCACCGCGTTGGGCATCAGCCCACCGCAGCCCAGGCCGGCGATGAAGCGGCAAATGCCGAACTCGGTCGGGCTCGTGGCAAAACCATTGACGATGGTCGCCACGCTGAACAGCGCAAAGCAGATGGCGATGCCCTTCTTGCGGCCAATCTTGTCGGCCAGGCTGCCGAACAGCAGCGCGCCGAACAGCATGCCGAACAGCGCGTAGCTGCCCAGGGCGCCGGCCTGCAGGGGCGTGAGTCCCCATTCCTGCATGATCGCCGGCAACACCACGCCATAAATGAACAGGTCGTAGCCGTCGAAGATCAGCAGCAAGGCGCACAGGCACATCACCAGCCAGTGGAAGGCGTTGAAACGGGCATTGTCGATCACGTCGTTGACGTCGAGGTTACGCATGGCATGGGTCTCTTATTGTTGTTGTGAAGCCGTGGCAGGCGTTGCCGCCTGGTCTACTCGTGTTGCGTGAGGTGCTAGCCCAGATCACCGCCCCCCACCGGCAAAGTCACGCCAGTGATGTACGAAGCCTCGTCGGAGGCCAGGAACAGAATCGCCCCGACCTGCTCGTCGAGCGTGCCGTAACGCTTCATCAGGCTGCTGTCGAGGGTCTGGTCGACGATCTGCTGGTACCAGGTCTTTTCCTGCTCGCTCTGCTCGGCGGCGTTACGCGGAATACGCCGCGGCGGTGCTTCGGTGCCGCCAGGGGCTGTGGCGTTGACGCGAATGCCACGCCCGGCGTTCTCGAAGGCCAGGCAGGCGGTGAGCGCATTGACGCCGCCCTTGGCCGCACCGTAAGGGACACGATTGACGCTGCGGGTGGCGATGGACGACACGTTGACGATGGCGCCGCTGCCCTGCTCCAGCATCACCGGCAAGGCGGCGTGGCAGCACCACAGGGTCGGAAACAGCGAGCGGCGTACCTCGGCCTCGATTTCCGCCTCGCGGTAATGCTCGAACGGTTTCGCCCAGATGGTGCCGCCCACGTTGTTGATCAGGATGTCCAGGCGGCCGAAGCGCGCCACAGCCTGCCTCATCACCTGCTGGCAGTCGTCGTAGCGTTCGAGATCAGCGGTCAGGGTCAGCAGCTCGGCCCCCTGCCCCAGCTCGCCGTCGAGTTCATGAACCAGCTCGGCCCGGTCCACCGCCACAACGCGTGCGCCCTCGCTCGCCAGGCGCTCGACGACCCGCCGACCGATGCCCTGCGCTGCGCCCGTGACCAGCGCCACCTTGTTATCGAATCGCTTGTGCATGGCGCTCTCCTCAGGCTGACAGGGCTTGCCGATCGGTGCTGACCACCTGAGTCGGGGTGAATTTCTCGTAATGGAAACTGGCTGGCGTGACGCCCTGCTCGCTGAAGTGCTGGCGTACCGCGTCGACCATCGGCGGCGGCCCGCACAGGTAGACGTCGACGTCACCGTCGTTGAGCATCGCCGCGCTCATGTGCTGAGTGACGTAGCCCTTGCGCGGATGCTGGGACTGCGCCTCGGCCACGCAGGTGATGAACACCAGGGTCGGCAGGCGCTCGGCCAGTTGCTGGAGGCGTTCGACCAAGACCAGGTCGAGATCGCGGGTCACCCCGTAGATCAGGCTGATCGGCTGCTCGCAGCCGCGCTCGGCGAGCACTTCGAGCATCGACAGGAACGGTGCCAGGCCGGTGCCGCCAGCCAGCAACAACAGTGGCCGGCGCACATCGCGCAGGTAGAAGGTGCCCAGTGGCCCGGTGAACTGCAGACCCTCGCCCGGCTGCGCCTGATCCAGGTAGGCGCTCATCAGCCCGCCCGGTACACGCTTGATCAGAAAGCTGAAGCGCGACTCACCCGGCTTGTTGCTGAACGAATAGGCGCGCGTCTGGCCGGCACCGGGTACCGCGATGTTCACGTATTGCCCCGGCAGGAAACTCGGCGCGGCGGCGCCACCGGCGATGTCGAATGCCACTTCCAGCGCCGCATCGGCGTGGGGTGTGATCGACACCAGTTCGCCTTCGAAGCTGTTCGTTCCGGTCTTGCAGGCGGTGGACGGCACCGGTACAGCGATCACGCAGTCCGAAGCCGGCACCATCTGGCAGGTCAGCACCATGCCCTGGGCGGCTTCGTCTTCACTGAGGGCATCCTCGATGTAGTCCTCGCTCTGGTCGTAGTCGCCGTCTTCGCAGCGGCACTTGCAGGTGCCGCACACGCCGTCGGAACAGTCCATGGGCAGGTTGATACGGTTGCGGTAGGCGGCATCCAGCACCTTTTCATTGGCCTTGCAGTCGATGAAGCGGGTGACCCCATCTTCGAAATTCAGGGCGATGGTGTACGTCATGGCGATACCTCGGCCCGGCCGCCACGCTCTGCGAGGGGCGGCCGCGCGCGGATTCAGATGTGATAGATGTCGAGCACCTGGTGCACGTAGTCGTTCTTGAGCACCACCTTCTTGGCGGTGATCAGTGGGTGATCGCCGCGCATGTCCAGGTGGTAGAACGAGGTGCCGAAGTAGACATCGGTGCTCTTGTAGCGGTGGCTCAGGGTCTGCCAGTTGAAGCGCACCTGAACCTGCCCGGCGCTCTCCTCGAGCACCTCCAGGTTGGCGATGAAGTGCGCGGTGCGCGGCTCCGGGGTGCTGGCGCTGGAGCGCTCGGTCTTGATACGGAATACCCTATCCTCCAGCCCTTCGCGGTTGGGGTAGTAGATCAGCGAGATTTCCCGCTGCGGGTCCTCGGTCAACCCGTCGTCATCGTCCCAGGCCGGCATCCAGAACACCGCCTTGCTCGAATAGCACTCCAGCCATTCGTCCCACTGGCGATCGTCGAGCAGACGCGCTTCGCGGTAGATGAAATCGAGGATCAGCTGTCGATTGGCGCTCATGCGGCGTGCTCCCCATCAGTGGCGATCAGCTTCGCCCGCTCGCTGTCGATGGCCTGGCCCATGGCCTGCGCCCAGTAGGCGTGCTGGCGCACGAACAGGCCCTCGTCCTCGGACTTCACGCCGCTGAGCAGGGGCTGCATGCCCATGGCCCTGGCGTTGTCGTCCGGCCCTTCGATCCAGTGGCTGGCGCCACGGCTGAGGTCGTTCCACTGCGCGGCCTGGCCGGCATACCCGGTCTGGCAGGCGCGAAACTCTTCCAGGTCGTCCGGGGTGCCCATGCCGGTGACGTTGAAGAAGTCCTCGTACTGGCGGATGCGCAACGCGCGGGCCTCGTCGCTCTCTCCCTTGGGTGCGAAGCAGTAGATGGTCACTTCGGTCTTGTCGACGGAAATTGGCCGCACCACGCGGATCTGCGTGGAGAACTGATCCATCAGGTACACGTTGGGGTACAGGCACAGGTTGCGGGTCTGGCCGACGATGATGTCGGCACGGGTATCGCCGAACTGCGCCGCCAGTTCGTCACGGTGCTCGAACACCGGGCGCACTTCGGGGTTGATCAGCCGGGTCCACAGCAGGATGTGGCCGTAGTCGTAGGCATAGAACCCCCCGACGCTCTTCGACCAGCCATTGGCATCCACGGTACGGGTGCCCTCGGCTTCATAGTTGCGGCGCTGCATGGTCGCCGAGTAGTTCCAGTGCACCGAGCTGACGTGATAGCCGTCGGCGCCGTTCTCGATCTGCAGCTTCCAGTTGCCGTCGTAGAAGTACGAGGAGTTGCCGCGCAGCACTTCGATGCCTTGCGGCGCCTGATCGACGATCTGGTCGATGATCACCCGGGTCTCACCCAGGTAGTCTTCCAGCGCCGGTACCGCCTCGCTCAGGCTGCCGAACAGAAAACCGCGATAGCCCTGGAAGCGCGCCATGCGCTTGAGGTCATGGGAGCCGTCGCAATCGAAGCTCTCGGGATAGCCGCCGGTCTTGGCGTCCTTCACCTTGAGCAGCTTGCCGGCGTTGCTGAAGGTCCAGCCGTGGAATGGGCAGGTGAACGAGCCCTTGTTGCCTTGCTTGCGACGGCACAGCACGGCGCCGCGGTGCGCACAGGCGTTGATCAGGCCGTGCAGCTCACCCGCCTTGTCACGGGTGATGACCACGGGCTGGCGGCCGATATGGGTGGTGAAGTAATCATTGATCTCGGGAATCTGACTCTCGTGGGCGAGGTAAACCCAGCCGCTCTCGAAGATGTGCTTCATCTCCAGCTCGAACAGATCCGGATCGGTGAAAACGTCGCGGCGGCAGCGGAAGATGCCCTTGGCTGGATCCTCCTGGACGGAATCGGTGAGCTGCCGGGCAAGGCGATCGAGTGTGCCGGTCATGGGGTCGTACCCTCCATTGTTCTTGTATCAGGCAACGCCAAATGGCGTGTCAGGTAACGCCAGATGGGGCGTATCAGGCACAGCCAGATTAAGAGCGGGTACGAAGGGGCAATAGCCGTTTACTGCAGATCGCTATCCAGATTCTGCACGGCCCGTTCAGCGGGCGGATCGAGGGCTTGAGGTATTTCCTGCGGGCATGAAAAAGGGCGACCGAAGTCGCCCTTTTTGTGGATCACCCGAACTTAGTTCTGGTTTTCCATTTGCGCACGAATCAGATCACCGATGGTGGTCGGACCGGAAGTTTCAACTTCCTGCTTGCGCATTTCCTTGATGGCTTCTTTTTCGTCTTCGACGTCTTTCGACTTGACGGACAGGCTGATCACGCGGCTCTTACGATCGACGCTGATGATCTTGGCCTCTACTTCTTCGCCTTCTTTCAGAACGTTGCGCGCGTCTTCAACGCGGTCACGGCTGATTTCGGAGGCTTTCAGAGTGGCTTCGATGCCGTCGGCCAGAGTGATGATGGCGCCCTTGGCGTCAACTTCCTTCACGGTACCGCGAACGATGGTGCCTTTGTCGTTGACAGCAACGTAGTCGGAGAACGGATCTTCTTCCAGTTGCTTGATGCCCAGGGAGATGCGCTCACGCTCCGGGTCGACCGACAGGATGACGGTTTCCAGCTCGTCGCCCTTCTTGAAGCGACGTACGGCTTCTTCGCCGACTTCGTTCCAGGAGATGTCGGACAGGTGAACCAGGCCGTCGATGCCGCCGTCCAGACCAATGAAGATACCGAAATCGGTGATCGACTTGATGGTGCCGGAGATCTTGTCACCCTTGTTGAACTGACCGGAGAAGTCTTCCCACGGGTTGGTCTTGCACTGCTTGATACCCAGGGAGATACGACGACGCTCTTCGTCGATGTCCAGAACCATGACTTCCACTTCGTCGCCAACCTGAACGACTTTCGACGGGTGGATGTTCTTGTTGGTCCAGTCCATTTCGGAAACGTGTACCAGGCCTTCCACGCCTTCTTCCAGCTCTGCGAAGCAGCCGTAGTCGGTCAGGTTGGTCACGCGCGCCATGACGCGGGTGCTTTCCGGGTAACGAGCCTTGATGGCAACCCATGGGTCTTCGCCCAGTTGCTTCAGGCCCAGGGAAACACGGTTACGCTCGCGATCGTACTTCAGAACCTTGACGTCGATCTCGTCGCCAACGTTGACGATCTCGGACGGGTGCTTGATACGCTTCCAGGCCATGTCGGTGATGTGCAGCAGGCCGTCGACGCCACCCAGATCCACGAATGCGCCGTAGTCGGTGAGGTTCTTGACGATACCCTTGACCTGTTGGCCTTCCTGCAGCGATTCCAGCAGCGCTTCGCGCTCGGCACTGTTTTCGGCTTCCAGGACGCTGCGACGGGAAACGACAACGTTGTTGCGCTTCTGGTCGAGCTTGATGACCTTGAATTCCAGCTCTTTGCCTTCCAGGTGAGTGGTATCACGCACCGGACGGACATCGACCAAGGAACCTGGCAGGAACGCACGGATGCCGTTAACGTCGACAGTGAAGCCGCCTTTAACCTTACCGTTGATAACGCCCTTGACCACTTCCTCAGCGGCGAAAGCTGCTTCCAGAACGATCCAGCACTCGGCGCGCTTGGCTTTTTCGCGGGACAGCTTGGTTTCACCGAAGCCGTCTTCGACCGCGTCCAGCGCTACGTGTACTTCGTCACCGACCTTGATGGTCAGCTCGCCTTGTTCGTTGAAGAACTGCTCCAGAGGGATGACGCCCTCGGACTTCAGGCCAGCGTGAACGGTAACCCAGTCGCCGTCGATGTCGACCACGATGCCGGTGATGATGGCACCCGGCTGCATGTCGAGGGACTTCAGGCTTTCTTCAAAAAGTTCTGCAAAGCTTTCGCTCATGTTGATTCCTGTTGGGTCGGGCGGGGATTCGCCCTGCTCCGCATTCCAGACTATGCGGGTTTATTCATGTAAAAAGAGGCCTACGGGACTGGGACTGGTCTCCCGTATGCCTCCCTTGCGAGCCGAAACTGGCTCTTTTCAACCGGCGAGGTCGCGATTGGCGACTTCGCTCAGGATTCTTTCCAGCACCTGCTCGATGGACAACTCGGTGGAATCCAGCTGAATCGCATCGGCTGCCGGCTTGAGCGGAGCCACTGCGCGCTGGGTATCGCGCTCATCGCGCGCCCGAATCCCATCGAGAAGACTCGCGAGATTAACATCATCGCCCTTGGCCTTCAACTGCAGGTAGCGTCGATTGGCCCGCTCCTCGGCGCTGGCGGTCAGGAAAACCTTGAGCGGCGCATCGCTGAACACCACCGTGCCCATGTCGCGGCCGTCGGCCACTAGGCCCGGCGCCTCGCGGAACGCACGCTGGCGCTGCAGCAGAGCTTCACGCACCGCCGGCAGTGCGGCGACCTGGGACGCCCCGGCGCCGACCTGCTCGTTGCGGATGGCATCGGTCACCTCCTCGCCTTCGAGGATGATGCGCTGCGGCTTGCCGTCACCGGCAGCGAGGAACTGCACGTCCAGATGGGCGGCCAGCAGTTTCAGCGACTCTTCGTTGGTCAGATCGACACCGTGGTTGCCGGCGCAGAACGCCAGCAGGCGGTACAGCGCACCGGAGTCCAGCAGGTTCCAGCCCAGCTGCTTGGCCAACAGGCCGGCAACGGTGCCCTTGCCCGAGCCGCTTGGCCCGTCGATGGTGATGACCGGTGCATTCAGGCTCATTGCTTGCCCTCCACGGCGACACGAATACCCACCTGCTCGGCCAGGGCCAGGAAGTTGGGGAACGAGGTGGCGACGTTGGCGCAGTCGTGGATGCGGATCGGCGCGGTGGCGCGCAGCGAGGCGACGCTGAAGGCCATGGCGATGCGGTGATCACCGTGGCTGTACACTTCGCCGCCGCCGATGCTTTGGCCGCCGTCGATGATGATGCCATCAGCAGTCGGCTCGACTTTCACGCCCAGGCTGGTGAGGCCGTCAGCCATGACCTGAATGCGGTCGGATTCCTTGACCCGCAGTTCTTCGGCGCCGCGCAGCACGGTACGCCCTTCGGCACAGACCGCGGCGACGAACAGCACCGGGAATTCGTCGATGGCCAGCGGCACCAGCTCCTCGGGGATCTCGATGCCTTTAAGCTTGGCACCGCGCACGCGCAGGTCGGCCACCGGCTCACCGCCGACTTCACGCTGGTTTTCCAGGGTGATGTCGCCGCCCATCAGGCGCAGGATCTCGATCACGCCGATACGGGTCGGGTTGATGCCGACGTGCTCGAGCAGCAGGTCAGAACCTTCGGCGATGGATGCCGCGACCAGGAAGAAGGCTGCCGAGGAAATGTCCGCCGGCACTTCGATGCGGGTGGCGGTCAGCTTGCCGCCGGCTTGCAGGGAGGCCTCCGGGCCGTTGGACTGAACCGCGTAACCGAAGCCGCGCAGCATACGCTCGGTGTGGTCGCGGGTCGGCGCCGGCTCGGTCACGGTGGTCACGCCTTCGGCGTACAGGCCGGCCAACAGCAGACAGGATTTCACCTGGGCGCTGGCCATCGGCAGGGTGTAGGTCAGCGCCTTGAGCTTGCTGCCGCCGCGGATGGTCAGCGGCGGACGGCCGTCCGGACCGGTCTCGACCATGGCGCCCATTTCCCGCAGCGGGTTGGCCACACGGTTCATCGGACGCTTGGACAGCGAGGCGTCGCCCGTCATGGTCACGTCGAACGGCTGACCAGCCAGCAGGCCGGAAAGCAGGCGCATCGAGGTGCCGGAGTTGCCGACGTAGATCGGACCGGGTGGCGGCTTCAAGCCATGCAGGCCGACGCCATGGATGGTCACGCGGCCATGGTGCGGGCCTTCGATGACCACGCCCATGTCGCGAAAGGCCTGCAAAGTCGCCAGGGCGTCTTCGCCCTCCAGGAAACCTTCGACCTCGGTGGTGCCCTCGGCCAGCGAGCCGAGCATGATCGAGCGGTGCGAGATGGACTTGTCGCCCGGTACGCGGATGCGGCCGGCGACCTTGCCGCCAGGATTTGCCAGGAAAATCAAATCGTTCGAGTGCATAGCGTCCACATAGGCCCGGCGGGCCAGTATTTTGCTGAAATGTTCGCGGGCCACGCGGGCGCGGGTGAATACGCCCAGCAGATGATGCCCGTCCCCTGCGTCGACCGCGTCGCGCAAGGCGTCGAGGTCGTCGCGAAATACATCCAAAGTGCGCAGCACGGCCTCGCGGTTGGCGAGAAAGATGTCGTGCCACATGACCGGGTCGCTGCCGGCGATTCTCGTGAAATCGCGGAAGCCGCCGGCGGCGTAGCGGAAAATCTCCAGGTTTTCGTTGCGCTTGGCCAGCGAGTCGACCAGGCCGAAGGCCAGCAGATGGGGCAAGTGACTGGTGGCAGCGAGGACCTGGTCGTGGTGTTCGACCTGCATGTGCTCGACATCGGCACCCAGCTCGCGCCATAGCTGGTCGACACGCTGCAGGGCCAGGGCGTCGGTCTGCGCCAGCGGCGTGAGAATAACCTTGTGACGCTTGAACAGCTCGCCATTGGCCGCCTCTACCCCGCTCTGCTCGGAGCCGGCGATCGGGTGACCCGGCACGAACCGCGCCGGCACGCCACCGAACACCGCATCGGCAGCGCGCACCACGCTGCCCTTGGCGCTGCCGGCATCGGTCAGGATGGCATCGCCCAGATCCAGCTTGGCCAATTCGCCGAGTACGCGCTCCATGGCCAGGATAGGAACGGCCAGCATGATCACGTCGGCGCCCTGACAGGCGGCGGCCAGTGCCTCTTCGCAGCGGTCGACGACGCCAAGCTCGACGGCCAGGCGCCGCGACTGCGTATCCAGGTCGATGCCCACCACTTCACGGCACACGCCGCGAGCGCGCAGGCCCTTGGCGAAGGAACCGCCGATCAGCCCCAGGCCGACGACCACCAGGCGCTCGACCAGCGGTTTCACAGGTGCATGGCGTTCGATCACGCGTTCAGTACCTTGCGCAGCGCTTCCAGGAAGCGGGCGTTCTCAGCCGGCAGGCCAATGGAAACGCGCAGGTGGTTGGGCATGCCGTAGCCAGCGACCGGGCGCACGATCACGCCTTCGCGCAGCAGGCCCTGGTTGATCGCCGCGGTGTCACGGCCGAAGTCAATGGCCAGGAAGTTGGCTTTCGACGGAATCCAGCTCAGGCCCAGCTCACGGCAACCTTCCTGCAACTGCAGCATGCCGGCGGTGTTGATCTCGCGGCTGCGCGCCAGGTACTCGGTATCGTCGAACGCCGCGCAGGCCGCCGCCAGGGCGAAACTGTTGACGTTGAACGGCTGGCGGACGCGGTTCAGCACGTCGGCCACGTCCGGTCGGCTCAGGCCGTAGCCGACGCGCAGCGAGGCCAGGCCGTAGGCCTTGGAGAAGGTACGCGATACCAGCAGGTTGGGGTGATCGGCCAGGTAATCCAGGCCGTCTGGCAACTCGTCGCCGTCGGCGTATTCGATGTAGGCCTCGTCCAGCACCACCAGCACGTTTTCCGGCACGGCGGCGAGGAAATCGCCCAGTGCCTGCTTGCCGAACCAGGTGCCGGTCGGGTTATTGGGGTTGGCGATGAACACCACGCGGGTATTGGCATCGATGGCCGCCAGCATGGCCGGCAGGTCATGGCCGAAGTTGACGGCCGGCACGACCTTGGCCTGGGCGCCGACGGCCTGGGTGGCAATCGGGTAAACGGCAAACGCGTGTGCGCTGAACACCGCGTTCAGGCCAGGCGCCAGGTATGCGCGGGCGACCAACTCGAGGATGTCGTTGGAGCCGTTGCCCAGGGTGACCTGGGCAGTGGTCACACCGCAGCGCTCGGCCAGCAAGGTCTTCAGGGCGAAGCCATTGCCGTCGGGATAGCGGGTCAGCTCGTCCAGCTCGGCACGGATCGCCGCCAGCGCCTTGGGGCTCGGGCCCAGCGGGTTTTCGTTGCTGGCCAGTTTGACGATGCTGGCCGGGTCCATGTTCAGCTCACGGGCCAACTCGTCGACCGGCTTGCCTGGCACGTAGGGGGACAGTTTCTGTACGCCTGGCTGGGCCAGGGCGATGAAATCACAACTCATAGTCAGGCCTCAGGCTGCAGGCCTGGGCAGCGAGCACAAGCCTGTTGCCTGTCGCCCGCAACCCGCGGCCTGGAGCCGCAGTTAAAGTACTGCCTTGGGGTAGGAACCCAGCACCTTGAGCGCCACGGCTTCCTGATTGATTTTTTCCAGCACGTCCTTGATCAGCGGGTCGCGGTGGTGCCCGACGAAGTCGATGAAGAAGGCGTAGGTCCACTTGCCGCTGCGCGACGGGCGCGTTTCGATGCGGGTCAGGTCGATGCCGTTCTGATGGAACGGCACCAGCAGCTCGTGCAGAGCACCGGGCTTGTTGCGCATCGAGACGATCACCGAGGTCTTGTCGTCGCCGGTGGGCGGCACTTCCTGGTTGCCGATGATCAGAAAGCGCGTGGAGTTGTCCGGGCGATCCTCGATCTTCTCGGCCAGGCGGGTCAGGTCGTACAGGTTGGCCGCCATGTCGCCGGCAATCGCCGCCGAGTTCCACTCGCTCTTCACCCGGCGCGCCGCGTCGGCGTTGCTGGAAACCGCCACGCGCTCGACGTTAGGGTAATGGGCGTCCAGCCACTTGCGGCACTGGGCCAGGGACTGGGCGTGGGAGTAGATGCGGGTGATGCGGTCGGTCTTGGTGGCATCACCGACCAGCAGGTGATGGTGGATGCGCAGCTCCACTTCGCCGCAGATCACCAGATCGTGCTCGAGGAAGCTGTCCAGGGTGTGGTTGACCGCACCCTCGGTAGAGTTCTCCACCGGCACCACGCCGAAGTTGACGGCGCCGGCCACCACCTCGCGGAACACTTCGTCGATCGCCGCCATGGGCTGGCTGATCACCGCGTGACCGAAATGCTTCATCGCCGCCGCCTGGGAGAAGGTGCCTTCCGGGCCGAGATAAGCGACCTTGAGGGGGTTCTCCAGGGCCAAGCAGGAAGACATGATCTCGCGGAACAGCCGCGCCATGTCCTCGTTGCCCAATGGCCCGCGGTTGCGCTCCATCACTCGCTTGAGCACCTGCGCCTCACGCTCGGGGCGGTAGAACACCGGCACCTCGCCTTCGGCCAGGGTCGCCATCTTCACCCGCGCCACTTCTTCGGCGCAGCGCGCACGGTCGCTGATCAGCTCGAGGATTTTCTCGTCCAGGCTGTCGATGCGCAGGCGCAGGGCCTGCAGCGCCTGGTCGGTGTTGGCGTCGTTGCTCATCAGGCGTGCTCCTTCTCGAACTCCGCCATGTAGGCGACCAGCGCCTCGACCGCATCCAGGCCCACGGCGTTATAGATGGAGGCGCGCATGCCGCCAACCGAACGGTGGCCCTTGAGGTTGAGCAGGCCGCGGGCATCGGCGCCAGCCAGGAACGGTTTGTCGAGGCGTTCGTCAGCCAGGCGGAACGGCACGTTCATCCACGAGCGGGCGTTCTTGGCGATCGGGTTGCTGTAGAACTCGCTGGCGTCGATGGCCTTGTACAGCAGGTCCTTCTTGGCCTTGTTGCGCTGCTCCATGGCGGCAACCCCGCCCTGCTCCTTCAGCCACTCGAAGACCAGGCCGGAGAGGTACCAGCTGAAGGTCGCCGGGGTGTTGTACATCGAGCCGTTATCGGCGGCGATCTTGTAATTGAGCATGGTTGGGCAGCTGCTGCGCGCGCGACCGAGCAGGTCTTCGCGAATGATCGCCACCACCAGGCCGCTGGGGCCGATGTTCTTCTGGGCGCCAGCGTAGATCAGGCCGAACTTGGAGATGTCCACTTCACGGGACAGGATGTCCGAGGACATGTCGACTACCAGCGGTACGTCGCCGGTCTCGGGGATCCAGTCGAACTGCAGGCCGCCGATGGTTTCGTTGCTGGCGTAATGCAGATAAGCGGCGTTCCTGGACAGCTGCCACTCGTTCTGCCCGGGTATGGCGAAGTAATCGTAGGGCTTGGCGCTGGCGGCGACGTTGACGTTGCCGTAGCGGCGCGCCTCTTCGATGCTCTTCTTCGACCAGATGCCGGTGTCGATGTAATCGGCGGTGCCGTCTTCGGGCAACAGGTTGAGCGGAATCTCGGCGAACTGCTGGCTCGCCCCGCCCTGCAGAAACAGCACCTTGTAGTCGGAGGGAATGCTCAGCAGGTCGCGCAGGTCCTGCTCGGCCTTTTCGGCGATGGCCACGTAGTCGTCGCTGCGGTGGCTCATTTCCATGACGGAAAGGCCCTTGCCCTGCCAGTCGAGCAACTCGGCCTGGGCACGCTGCAGAACGGCTTCGGGAAGCGCGGCCGGGCCGGCGCAGAAGTTAAAGGCTCGCTTGCTCACAATTCACTCTCGCTTGACTGTCTGCTACATCTATCTGGCGAAATGCTGCCCGCAGTGCCGTAACACTGCAGGCAGAGCGGCGCGTTTAGGCGTCGCGATCTTCTTCTGCTGGCTCATCACCTGCTGCCGCCGGCTCGTCGCCTGCAACAGCTTCATCGGCTTCGGCGACAACGATCGGATTGCCCTCTTCGTCCAGTGCTTCCTCGATGTCCTCTTCGGACGGCTCCTGCACGCGCTCCAGGCCGACCAGTTTCTCGTCCTTGGCCAGCTTGATCAGGGTCACGCCCTGGGTGTTACGGCCGGAACTGGATACTTCGTCGACACGGGTCCGTACCAGGGTGCCCTGGTCGGAAATCAGCATGATCTCCTCGCCGTCCTGCACCTGGATGGCGCCGATCAGCGGGCCGTTACGTTCCTTGGTGATCATGCCGATCACGCCCTGGCCGCCGCGGCCGCGACGCGGGAACTTGGACAGCGCCGTGCGCTTGCCGAAGCCACGCTCGGAGGCGGTGAGGATCTGCGCGCCGGACTCGGGGATCAGCATGGAGATCAGGCGCTGATCCTTGCCGATACGCATGCCGCGGATACCACGGGCGCCACGGCCCATGACGCGCACCACGCTCTCGGCGAAACGGATCACCTTGCCGGCGCTGGAGAACAGCATGACTTCCTTGGCACCGTCGGTGATCGCGGCGGCGATCAGGGTGTCGCCTTCCTTCAGTTTCAGGGCGATCAGGCCGTTGGAACGCGGGCGGCTGAACTGCACCAGCGGGGTCTTCTTCACGGTACCGGAGGCGGTGGCCATGAAGATGTAGGCACCAGTCGGCTCAGCCACCAGTTCGGCGGTCTCGCCTTCGACCTCCTCGACCTCGGCAACTTCGGCCACTTCTTCGGCTTCGACGATCTCGCCTTCGAGCACGGCGTCGTCGCTGTCGTCCACCTCATCGGCACCGGCCTGCTGCTGCAGGGCTTCGAGGTCGATCTGCAGCATGGTGGTGATGTATTCACCCTCCTCCAGCGGCAGCAGGTTGACCAGCGGACGGCCGCGGGCCGCGCGGGACGCTTCGGGAATTTCGTAGGTTTTCAGCCAGTACACCTTGCCTTTGCTGGAGAACAGCAGCAGCGTGGCGTGGCTGTTGGCGACCAGCAGGTGGGCGATGTAGTCCTCGTCCTTGATGCCGGTGGCCGACTTGCCCTTGCCGCCGCGGCGCTGGGCCTGGTAGGCGGTCAGCGGCTGGGTCTTGGCGTAGCCACCGTGGGAGATGGTCACCACGCGCTCTTCTTCCGGAATCATGTCGCCCAGGGTCAGGTCCAGACGCGAATCGAGAATCTCGGTACGGCGCTTGTCGCCAAACTCGGCCTTGACCGCTTCCATCTCTTCGCGAATCACTTCCATCAGGCGCACGGCGCTGGTCAGGATGCGGATCAGCTCGCCGATCTGGTTGAGGATCTCCTGATACTCGGCCAGCAGCTTCTCGTGCTCCAGGCCGGTCAGGCGATGCAGGCGCAGGTCGAGGATCGCCTGGGCCTGTTCCGGCGACAGGTAGTACTTGCCGTCGCGCAGGCCGTATTGCGCATCGAGACCCTCCGGGCGGCAGGAATCGGCACCGGCGCGCTCGACCATGGCTTCCACGGCGGTGGATTCCCAGGCGGTGGAAATCAGCGCTTCCTTGGCTTCGGACGGCGTCGGCGAGGCCTTGATCAGGGCGATGACCGGGTCGATGTTGGACAGCGCGACCGCCTGACCTTCGAGGATGTGGCCACGCTCACGGGCCTTGCGCAGTTCGAATACGGTACGGCGAGTGACCACCTCACGACGGTGCAGGATGAAGGCATCGAGCATGTCCTTGAGGTTGAGGATCTTCGGCTGGCCGTCGATCAGCGCCACCACGTTGATGCCGAACACGCTCTGCATCTGGGTCTGGGCGTACAGGTTGTTGAGGATCACCTCGGGCACTTCGCCGCGGCGCAGCTCGATGACCACGCGCATGCCGTCCTTGTCGGACTCGTCGCGCAGCTCGGTGATGCCTTCGAGCTTCTTCTCCTTGACCAGCTCGGCGATCTTCTCGATCAGGCGGGCCTTGTTCAGCTGGTACGGCAGCTCGGTAACGACGATCTGCTGGCGACCGCCGACCTTGTCGATGTCTTCGACTTCGGCGCGGGCACGGATGTAAATCCGCCCACGGCCGGTGCGGTACGCTTCGACGATACCGGCGCGGCCGTTGATGATGCCCGCGGTCGGAAAGTCCGGCCCGGGGATGTACTGCATCAGCTCATCGACGGTCAGCTCCGGGTTGTCGATCAGCGCCAGGCAGCCATCGATCACTTCGCCCAGGTTGTGCGGCGGGATGTTGGTGGCCATGCCCACGGCGATACCGCTGGAACCGTTGACCAGCAGGTTGGGGATCTTGGTCGGCATGACCGCCGGGATCTGCTCGGTGCCGTCGTAGTTGGGCACCCAGTCGACGGTTTCCTTGTGCAGGTCGGCCAACAGCTCGTGAGCCAGCTTGGTCATGCGCACTTCGGTGTATCGCATGGCCGCGGCGTTGTCGCCGTCCACCGAACCGAAGTTGCCCTGGCCGTCGACCAGCAGGTAGCGCAGCGAGAACGGCTGCGCCATCCGTACGATGGTGTCGTAGACGGCGGTATCACCGTGCGGGTGATATTTACCGATCACGTCACCGACCACACGGGCGGATTTCTTGTAGGGCTTGTTCCAGTCGTTGCCCAGCTCGCTCATGGCGAACAGCACCCGGCGATGCACGGGCTTCAGGCCGTCGCGCGCATCCGGCAAGGCACGCCCGACGATCACGCTCATCGCGTAGTCGAGGTACGACTGTTTCAGTTCATCTTCGATGTTGACCGGGAGGATTTCTTTGGCCAGTTCGCCCATGAGTAGCCTGATTCCTTTTTTCTGATGAAACTCCGCCCGGCTCATCTGGAGCCTGGCGAAGCGCGTCGCGATGGCATCAGGCCAGCGACGACTCACGACAAATCAATACGTTATGTCATGCATTCGAGCAGTGACGGCAGCCGCAGGCGGTGCCCCTGAAAACTGCCGGAGCTTACCACAAAGCGCGCCCTGCACCTATCCCCGCAGCTTATGTAGCCGGGCGCTCAATGCAGCCGCTTGCGACACATCAGCTGGCTGAGCTTGGCGGCATCCGGGCGCTCGATCACCCCACGCTCGGTGACCAGGAAATCCACCAGATCGGCGGGCGTCACGTCATAGCGCGGTGCCACCTGATCGACGCCCTTGATGCGCTCGCGAGGCGAGTAGGCCAGCGGGCCGTGACCGAGGTCGTGAAAACCCTCCTCGCCGCTGTCCTGCTGCAGATCGATGACCGCACTCGGCGCCACCACCATCAGCCGCACACCATGGTGCATGGCTGCCACGGCCAGCTGATAGGTGCCGATCACGCCCAGCACATCGCCATTGGCGGCGATCCGCTCGGCACCGACGATGGCCCAGGTGATGCCGCGCTCCTTCATGACATGGGCGAGCGCCGCATCGGCGCTCAACGCCACGGCGATACCTTCCTGATGCAGCTCCCAGGCGGCCAGGCGCGCGCCTTGCAGAAACGGCCGGCTTTCACCCAGGTAGCAACGCTCCAGCAACCCTTCGAGCTGCGCCGCGCGCACCACGCCAAGGGCGGTACCGATGCCGCCACCAGCCAGCGCGCCGGCACTACCGATGCTCAAGAGGTTCTGCAGGTTGCCCTGGAAGCCGCGGATCAGCTCCACGCCCAGCTGGGCCATGGCCAGATTGGCTTCGCGATCACGCTGGTGGGCGCCGCCGGCTTCATCCTCCAGCACGGCCAGGGGCTGCGCGCCGGGCTTGAGGATCGCCAGGCGCTGCTGCATGCGCGCCAACAGGCGTTCGCCTTCTTCAGACGGCAGGCCGGCCGCGCACAAGGCGTCGATATCGACCTGCAGCCCGGCGCGCCAGTCGGCACCCTCGTCTGCACGCTGGCGGGCGCCCAGCACCAGCCCATAACCACTGCAGATCACCTGCGCGGCAACGCCCTGCAGCGCACCCTCGGCCAGCATGGCGGCCACCGCCGACACCGAGTGACAGGCCTGCCAGACCTGCTCGCCGGGCAGGCGGCGCTGATCGAGCACGTGCAGCGCACCCTCGCGCCAGACGAACCCCACGACCTGCTCGGCAGCCAGCAAACGCTCGCGCATCACCTACTCCATCCTAGAAAGCCGGCCAGTATACGCCGGGCAAGCAGCCGGCCGCACGCCGCGCACCTTCAAGACCGCGGCGTTCCTCTATAGACTCAGCGTTTTCGCTCACGGAACCCACCCATGGCCGACGCCCCGCTCGACCTCTTATTGCTGCCCACCTGGCTGGTACCGGCCGAGCCTGCCGGCGTGGTGCTTCACGAGCATGGCCTAGGCATCCGCGATGGCCGTATCGCGCTGATCGCACCACGTGCCGAGGCCCTGCGCCAGGGTGCGACGGAAATTCGCGAACTGCCCGGCCGCCTGCTGACCCCCGGCCTGGTCAACGCCCACGGGCATGCCGCCATGACCCTGTTCCGCGGCCTGGCCGATGACCTGCCGCTGATGACCTGGCTGGAGAAACACATCTGGCCAGCGGAAGCCAAATGGGTCGATGAGCAGTTCGTGCAGGACGGCACCGAACTGGCCATCGCCGAACAGATAAAGAGCGGCATCAGCTGCTTCGCCGACATGTACTTCTTTCCCGAGATGGCCTGCGAACGGGTGCACGCCAGCGGCATGCGCGCGCAGATCAGTATCCCGGTGCTGGATTTCGCCATCCCCGGCGCCCGGGATGCCGACGAGGCGCTGCGCAAGGGCGTGACGCTGTTCGACGACATGAAGCACCACCCGCGCATCAGCGTCGCCTTCGGCCCCCATGCGCCCTATACGGTCAGCGATGCCAACCTGGAAAAACTGCGCATCCTCGCCGAGGAAGTGGACGCCGGCATCCACATGCACGTCCATGAAACCGCCTTCGAAGTGCAACAGAGCCTGGAGCACCACGGCGAGCGCCCGCTGGCGCGGCTGAACCGCCTGGGCCTGCTGGGCCCGCGCTTCCAGGCCGTGCACATGACGCAGATCTACGACGAAGACATCGCCCTGCTGGTGGCCACCAACAGCAGCGTGATCCACTGCCCCGAATCCAACCTCAAGCTGGCCAGCGGCTTCTGCCCGGTCGAGAAACTCTGGCAGGCCGGCGTCAACGTGGCCATCGGCACCGACGGCGCAGCCAGCAACAACGACCTCGACCTGCTCGGCGAAACCCGCACGGCCGCTCTGCTGGCCAAGGCCGTGGCCGGCTCGGCCAGCGCGCTGGATGCCCACCGCGCGCTGCGCATGGCGACCCTCAATGGCGCCCGCGCCCTGGGCCTGGAAGGCGAAATCGGCTCGCTGGAGCTCGGCAAGGCCGCCGACATCGTCGCCTTCGACCTGCGCGGCCTCGCCCAGCAGCCGGTGTACGATCCGGTTTCCCAGCTGATCTATGCCACCTCGCGGCACTGCGTGGAGCACCTCTGGGTGGCCGGCAAGCCGCTGCTCGACGAAGGCCGCCTGACGCGCCTGGACGAAGAACGCATCATCGCCAATACGCAACAGTGGGGCGCGAAGATAGCCGGGCGTCCGGCACATTGATCACGAAGTACGGCAAACTGTCACACATTACAGGCCAGCAACGCGCCGCGCCGAGCTGGCAACATGGACGCCTTGCGCGTCCTGTCATACGCATTCGCTTTATTCAGGGAAAACCATGAGCAACGTCGACCACGCTGAAATCGCCAAATTCGAAGCCCTCGCCCATCGCTGGTGGGACAAGGAAAGCGAGTTCAAGCCACTGCACGAGATCAATCCGCTGCGCGTCAACTGGATCGACGAGCGCGCCGGCCTGGCCGGCAAGAAGGTGCTCGACGTCGGCTGTGGCGGCGGCATTCTCAGCGAGGCCATGGCCCAGCGCGGTGCCGCCGTGACCGGTATCGACATGGGCGAGGCGCCGCTGGCCGTGGCCCGCCTGCACCAGCTGGAGTCGGGTGTGGAAGTGGATTACCGGCAGATCACCGCCGAAGCCATGGCCGAAGAAATGCCCGGCCAGTTCGACGTGGTCACCTGCCTGGAAATGCTCGAGCACGTGCCGGATCCGTCCTCGGTGATTCGCGCCTGCCACAAGCTGGTCAAACCCGGCGGCCAGGTGTTCTTCTCCACCATCAACCGCAACCCCAAGGCCTACCTGTTCGCGGTGATCGGCGCCGAGTACATCCTGCGCCTGCTGCCGCGCGGCACCCACGATTTCAAGAAATTCATCCGCCCTTCCGAGCTGGGTGCCTGGAGCCGTCAGGCCGGTCTGGAGGTCAAGGACATCATCGGCCTGACCTACAACCCGCTGACCAAGCACTACAAGCTGGCCAACGACGTCGACGTCAACTACATGGTGCACACCCGTAAGGCCGATTGAGCGCCGCCCCGCCCTCAGGCCGCCGCCGCAGGCGGCCTCTCGGCCAGCGCCTGCACCCAGCGCGCGTAGGCGTCGACCGCCAGGCCCACGTCCTCGGCTGCAACCGCCTCGGCCGGGTTATGGCTGATGCCCCCGGCACAACGCACGAACAGCATCCCGACCGGCCAGCGCTCGACCATGGCGATGGCGTCATGGCCGGCACCACTGGGCAGCGACAGGCTGCGCCCCTGCACCTCGTTCAACACCTGCGCCAGCGACGCCTGCATGGCGTCGTCGCAGCGGGTCGCGCAAATACCGTAATACTGGCTGGCAGCGAAGCTCAGCCCGCGCTGCCGGGCGATGGCCTCGCCCTCGCCAAGCAGGTCGTCGAGCAGCTCGGCCAGCGCGCGATCCTCGGGGCCACGGACATCCAGGGTCAATTCGACCTCCCCCGGAATGACGTTTACCGCCCCCGGATGGCACTGCAGGCGGCCCACGGTGGCCACCAGTTGCGGGCCATGCTGCCGGGTCCGGGCCTCGATCGCCACCATCCACTGCGCGGCGGCGGCCAGGGCGTCCTGACGATGACTCATCGGCACCGTACCGGCATGCCCGGCCTGGCCGATGAAACGGCAGTTGAGCCGGCGCGCGCCATTGATGGCCGTGACCACGCCCAGCGCCAGCGCCTCACGCTCCAGGCACGGGCCCTGCTCGATATGCAGTTCCAGATAGGCCGCGAAATCCCCGGCCGGGCGGGCAGCGCTGGCGATAACCGAGCCATCGAGCCCCCAGGCCGTCATCGCCTGGGCGACGCTGATGCCCTCCGCATCGGCCTGGGCGAGCCACGTCTGCGGCCAACTGCCAGTCAGCCCGCGGCTGCCCAGCAGGGTGATGCCGAAGCGCGTGCCCTCCTCGTCGGCGAACCCGACGATCTCGATGGCCAGCGGCAGGCGGATACCGAGGTCGTGAAAACGCTGCACCACCTCGATGGCGGCGATCACCCCGAGCATGCCGTCGTAGCGCCCGGCATTGCGCACGGTGTCCAGGTGCGAGCCGAGCAGCAGCGCCTGGGCGCCGGCATTCTGGCCTTCATAGCGGCCGCAGATATTGCCGACGGCGTCCTGCCAGGTGCGCATGCCGGCTGCTTGCATCCACTCGCCTACCAGGGCATTGGCGCGCTGGTGCTCGGGCGACAGATACACCCGGGTCAGGCCCTCGGTGGACTCGCTGATCGCCGCCAGTTCGTCGCAGCGCGCCATGACCCGCGCCGCGGCCTGTCGATTGTCCAGGGCACCCATCAGCGGCGCTCGCCGTAGTGATCCCAGGCCGCCTGCATGGCCGCGCCCTGGGTGGTGCGCAGGCCGAGGCGGTTGAGCACCGCCTCCAGGGCGCTGAGGGTTTGCATCACGCAATCCTTGCGGGCGTTGTAGCCCATGGTGCCGATGCGCCAGATCTTGCCGGCCAGTGGCCCGAAGGAGGTGCCGATCTCGATGCCGAAGTCCTCGAGCAGCAGCTTGCGCACCTCATCGCCGTTCACCGCCTGGGGAATCACCACGCCCAGCACGTTGTTCATCTTGTGTTCGAGATTGCCGAAAGTCTCCAGGCCCATGCCCTGAATGCCCTTGAGCAGCGCGTCGCCGTGCAGCTTGTGGCGCGCGATGGCGGCGTCCAAGCCTTCTTCGAGCAGCACACGGGCGCACTCACGGGCACCGAACAGCGCCGAGGTGGCTTCGGTGTGGTGGTTGAGGCGCTCGGGGCCCCAGTAGTCGAGGATCATGCCGAGGTCGAAATAGTTGGAGTAGATCATCTCGTCCTCACCGTCGCGATGGGCGTCGGTGCGGATGCCGGCCTCGACGTGAGCACGGCGGCGGATCACTTCCACCATCGCCGCGCTCAGGGTGATCGGCGCGGTGCCGGATGGCCCGCCCAGACATTTCTGCAGGCCGGCGGAGACCGCATCCAGCCCCCAGGCGTCGGCTTCCAGGGCATTACCGCCCAGGGAGGCGGTGGCGTCGGTGTAGAACAGCACGCCGTGGCGGCGGCAGATCTCGCCCAGCTCGGCCAGCGGCTGCAGCATGGTGGTCGAGGTGTCGCCCTGCACGGTCAGCAGCAGGCGCGGCTTGACCTGCTTGATCGCATCCTCGATCTGCTGCGCGCTGAACACTTCGCCCCACGGCACCTCGATGCTGTGCACCTCGGCGCGGCAGCGTCGGGCAACTTCGCAGAGCAGATGGCCGAAACGACCGAATACCGGCACCAGCACCTTGTCGCCCGGGCGAATCGCCGACACCAGGATGGCCTCGATGCCGGCGCGCGAGGTGCCGTCGACCAGCAAGGTGGCGGCATTGGTGCTGCGGAACACGCCGCGATAGAGGGCCATCACTTCGTTCATGTAGCCGGTCATGGCCGGGTCGTACTGGCCGATCAACTGGCTGGACATGGCGCGCAGCACGCGCGGGTCGGCATTGATCGGGCCGGGGCCCATGAGCAGGCGCTGGGGCGGATTGACGGGCAGGAAAGTCGTGTTCATCTGGTTTTCTCGTTCTTGAGACGCTCAGTTCAGTCCGCGTACGGACGAGATGAATTGCTTGAGTTCGGCGCTCTGCGGGTTGGCGAACAGCTCGCGGCTGGGGCCTTGTTCCCATACGCGGCCCTGGTGCATGAACACCACGCGGTCACCCACCTCCTGGGCAAAATTCATTTCGTGGGTGACCAGGATCAGGGTCATGCCCTCCTTGGCCAGTTGTTCGAGCACCTTGAGCACATCGCCGACCAGCTCCGGGTCCAGCGCCGAAGTGATTTCGTCGCACAGCAGCACCTTGGGTGACATGGCCAGCGCACGGGCGATGGCGACGCGCTGCTGCTGGCCACCGGAAAGGCTCGCCGGGTAATAGTCCAGGCGATCACCGAGGCCCACCTTCTCGAGCATGCGTGCCGCCAGCTCACGGCACTCGGCCTCGCTCTTCTTGAGCACGCGACGCGGCGCCAGCATGACGTTCTCACGGGCGGTCATGTGCGGGAACAGGTTGAAGCTCTGGAACACCATGCCCACCGAGCGGCTGATTTCCCGCGCCTGGGAATCGCGGTCGGTGACGGTCATGCCGCCGAGCTTGATGCTGCCGTCCTGGTAGCCCTCCAGGCCATTGATGCAGCGCAGCAAGGTGCTCTTGCCCGAGCCGCTGCGGCCAATGATCGACACCACCTCGCCCACTTCGATATCGAGATCGACACCCTTGAGCACGTGGTTGTCGCCGTAGTACTTCTGTACCTGATCAATGGTGATGAGCGGCATTGAATTTCTTCTCCAGATACTGGCTGTAACGCGACAGCGGATAACACATCAGGAAGTAGCCCAGCGCCACCAGGCCGAACACCTTGAACGGCTCGTAGGTGACGTTGTTGAGGATGGTGCCGGCCTTGGTCAGCTCGACGAAACCGATGATCGACGCCAGCGCGGTGCCCTTGATCACCTGGACGGCGAAGCCCACGGTGGGCGCGATGCCGATGCGCAGCGCCTGGGGCAGGATGACGCGAAACAGCGTCTGCCCGACGTCCAGCCCCAGGCAGCGACAGGCTTCCCACTGACCACGGGGTAGCGCGCGGATGCTGCCGTGCCAGATATCCACCAGAAACGCGCTGGTGTAGAAGGTCAGCGCCAGCGAGGCGGCCGTCCAGGGCGAAACGTCGATGCCCAGCAGGGCCACGCCGAAGAACGCCAGGAACAGCTGCATGAGCAGCGGCGTGCCCTGAAACAGTTCGGTATAGCCGCGAATCAGCCAGTGCGGCCAGGCGCGCTTGGACAGCCGCGCCATGACCAGCGGAATGGCCACCAGGGTGCCGCCGATGAATGCGGTCAGAGACAGCAGAACGGTCCAGCGCGCAGCCAGGAGCAGATTGCGCAGGATGTCCCAGTCGGTGAAGGTGGTCATCATGGCTGCTCTCCAAACCACTTGCGGCCGGCCGCCAACAACAGCTGGCGCATGGCGATGGACAGCGCCAGGTACATCAGCGTGGTCACCAGGTAAACCTCGAAGCTCAGGAAGGTACGCGACTGGATCAGGTTGGCCGCGAAGGTCAGCTCTTCATGGGAGACCTGGGAAACCACCGAGGAGCCGAGCATGACGATGATGCACTGGCTGACCAGCGCCGGATAAATGCGCTTGAGCGATGGCGGCAGCACCACACGCACGAAGGTCTGCGTGCGGCTCAGGCCCAGCACGCGACCGGCCTCCCACTGGCCACGAGGCGTGACCTGGATGCCGGCGCGGATGATCTCGGTGCTGTAGGCGCCCAGATTGATCAGCATGGCCAGCAGCGCCGCCTCGCCCGCCGTCAGTTTCACACCCAGGTTGGGCAGGCCGAAGACGATGAAGAACAGCTGCACCACGAACGGCGTGTTGCGAATCAGCTCGACGTAGACGCCCCACAGGCGGCTCAGCACGCTCGGCCGGCCACTGCGCAGGGCCGCACCGAGAATGCCCAGGCCCACGCCGCCCACGGTCGCCATCACCGTGAGCTGAATGGTCACCCAGAGACCGGACAGCAGCTCCGGCCAGTAGGGCCATAGAGCGGAAAAGTTCAGCTGCGCCATCATCGATCAGCCCTTACGCGCCCAGGTTCGCGGGCAGCGGTGCCTTCAGCCATTGCTCGGAAAGGCCGTTGAGCGTGCCATCGGCCTTGGCCTGTTCGATCAGTGCATCGACCTTGGCTTTCAGGGCCGCCTCACCCTTGCGCAGGCCGATGTAGCACGGCGAATCCTTGAGCATGAACTTGGCCACCGGAGCACGGGCCGCGTTCTGGCGCTCGATGGCCGCGACCACCAGGTTGCCGGTGGCGACGAACTCCACCTGCCCGGACAGATAGGCCGACAGCGTGGTGTTGTTGTCCTCGTAGCGCTTGACCTCAGCCCCCTTCGGCGCCACCTCGGTGAGCACCATGTCTTCCACGGCGCCGCGGGTCACGCCAATCGACTTGCCGACCAGCTCGTCAGCCTTCGCCAGGGCGGCGTCCTTGGCACCGAACACGCCAAGGAAGAACGGCGCGTACGCGGCGCTGAAATCGATCACCTGCTCACGCTCGGCGTTCTTGCCCAGGCTGGAGATCACCAGGTCGACCTTGTCGGTCTGCAGGTAAGGCACCCGGTTGGCGCTGGTCACCGGCACCAGCTGCAATTTAAGTTTCATCTCCTTGGCCAGGTACTTGGCCATGTCGATGTCGTAGCCCTGGGGCTGCAGGTCGGTGCCCACGGAGCCAAATGGCGGGAAATCCTGCGGCACGGCGATGCGGATCACCCCGCGTTTTTCGATCTCTTGCAACTGGTCCGCCAGCACAGTGGTTGCCTGGGTCAGCAGCAGCCCAGCGGTCAGAAATGCGATCAATCCCTTCTTCATCGGCCTCACCCCATCATCGTCAGTCATGAAACGAAAGATTCGTTATTTTCAAATTTGCAACCAACGTGCCAGAGCGTTTTCTGGCCATGCTTTTTCCGGGCAACGCCTGCCAGACCGGCCCGGCAAGCCAACCACCTCGGACATTGCAAGCGATTGCTACCGTTCCACAAGCACGATAAAGAGGCGAAACACACGCATGGAACGCCACAAAAAAGGGCACCACCTGGCGCCCTCATACTGCTTCGCACCACAAAGGCGCACTAACGCTGTTCCAATTCGTCCAGTTGGCTGTAGAGCCCGGCGATCTGGTGAATGCGTTGACGCCCCTCGCTCAATTGCTCGTGCAGCAGTGCGTTGACCAGCAGGTTGATCAGGCTGTTGGCGCTGGAATAACTGTCGAATGCCGACACGCTGTCCAGTGGCGCGCACAGGTGCCAGCTGGCGAGCGCGATGACGCCCTGGGCCTGCGGCTCGCAGACCACCAGGGTCGGCACCTGCTGGGCCTGCAGGGTTTGCAGGAGCGGGCGAATGATCCGCGGGCGGCGCCTGAACCCGAACACCACCACCAGATCGTCGGTCGTCAGGTCGACCAGCTCCTCGGCCAGCGTCTGCCCTGGCTGGGGCAGCACCTGCACCGCACTGCGCACCTGCAGCAGTTGCTGGCGCATGTGCAGCGCCACGGGAAAGGCGTTGCGCAGGCCCACCACAAAGACGCGCCTGCTGCTGCCCAGCGCGCGAACCACCTCGCCGAACGACTCGGCCTCGATGGCATTGACCCACTGGGTGAGGTTGGCCATTTCCTGTTTGTAATGCCGCGCCAGCAAGGTGTTGCCCTGCACCACGTCACGGTTGTCGGCCACCGGCATGCCGCTCTGGCGCAGGCTGCGCTGCTCATCGCGCATGTCCTTGTATTTCTCGTAGCCCAGGCGCTTGAACAGTCGGCTCACGGTGGCTTTGGAAACCCCGGCGAGCCGCGCCAGTTCGGCGCTGTTGTAACTGACCAGGTCATCGTAATGGTCGAGCACGAAGTCAGCGATGCGCTGCTCCTGTGGCGCGAGCTGTGCATAGTGGCTGCGCAGACGTTCATCGAGTTGAGTCATGGAAGGCGCCTTGTAACTTTCGTTTCATCCGACCGATGATATAGAAACTGCCCACCTGCTGAAATCGCCCCGCGGCAATTCATTCCACCGCATCCGTGGCCTAGAGCCGCCACTTCGCAAGGAGACCACCATGCCACCGATCACGCCCGACTGGGCCGCCTATGTCGCCCAGATGGAACAGGTTCTGGCCCTGGAGCTGGACGACGCGCGGCGCCAGGAGCTGCTCACTCAGTTCAGCCGCATCGCCGCCATGGCCGAACCGCTGATGGCCTTTGCGCTGGATGATCGACTGGAAGTGGCGGGGGTGTACCAGGCATGAATCCCGCCCTGCTCTCCATCGACGAAATCCGAACGGCCCTGGCAGCGGGCGAGCTCAGCGCACGAGAAATCACCGAGCACAGCCTGGCGGCCATCGACCGCCATAACCCGGCAATCAATGCCTGGACGCAGGTCACCCACCAGCGCATGCGCGAGGAAGCCGAGCGGCTGGACCGCCTGCGCCGCGAAGGCTCGCCCCTGCCCGCCCTGGCGGCGGTCCCTTATGGGGCGAAGAATCTGTTCGACGTCGCCGGCTTTCCGACCCTGGCCGGCGCCCAGCTGTTCCAGAACCGACCGGCCGCACAGGCCGACGCCTGGGCCGTGCGCCAGCTGTCCGCCAGCGGCGCCCTGCTCTCGGGGATGCTGAACATGGATGCCTACGCCTACGGGTTCACCACGGAAAACACCCACTTCGGCGCGACCCGCAACCCCCACGACCTGTCGCGTATCGCCGGTGGATCCTCCGGCGGCTCGGCAGCGGCGGTCGCAGCCGGCCTGGTGAATTTCTCCCTGGGCAGCGACACCAACGGCTCCATTCGCGTGCCCGCCTCGCTCTGCGGAATCTTCGGCCTCAAGCCCACCTTTGGCAGGCTGTCGCGCAACGGCTCGCACCCGTTCGTGGGCAGCCTCGACCACATCGGGCCGCTGGCGCGCAGCACCGCCGACCTTGCCGCCGTCTACGACGCACTGCAGGGCCATGATCCGGCGGACGGTTTCCAGGCCAGCCAGCCGCCGCAAGCCGTATCGGAGCTTCTCGAGCAGGATCTGGGTGGCCTGCGCGTAGGCGTGCTGGGCGGCTACTTCCAGCAGTGGTGCGACGATAGCGCCCGCGACGCCGTGGCCCGGGCCGCGAAGGCGTTGAACGCCAGCGAAGAGGTCACCCTGGCCGACGCCGAACTGGCCCGCACCTCGGCATTCATCATCAGCGCCAGCGAGGGCGGCAACGCCTACCTGCCGGCACTGCGCAGCTCACCGGAGGTGTTCGAGCCGCTGTCGCGCGAACGTCTCCTGGCCGGCGCGATGATTCCCGCCGCCTGGTACGTCCAGGCGCAGCGTTTCCGGCGGCATTTCCAGAACCAGGTACTGCCGCTGTTCAACGATATCGACGTGCTGATCGCCCCGGCAACGCCCACCAGCGCGACGCCCATCGGCCAGGCGACCCTGCGTATCAACGGCGTCGATCTGCCGACCCGCGCCAGCATGGGCATGCTGGCGCAGCCGATTTCCTTCCTCGGCCTGCCGGTGGTCAGCGTGCCGCTGCGTACCGCCGCCGGGCTGCCGATCGGCGTGCAACTGATCGCCGCGCCCTTCCGCGAAGACGCCTGCCTGCGCGCGGCCGCAGCGCTGGAGCGCCTGGGCATCGCGCACGCCCAAGCCGTGAACCTGGAGTGAATGCATGAGCCCTGAACAGATAGACCTGCCCGTCGTACGCGCCGAAGTCACCGCGGCCTTCCAGCGCTACGAACGGGCGTTGGTCAGCAACGATATCGCCGTGCTCGACGAGCTGTTCTGGCACGACCCGCGCACCGTGCGCCTCGGCGCCTCCGAAAACCTTTATGGCATCGACGAAATCCGCGCCTTTCGCGCTGCGCGACCAACCGCCGGCCTGCACCGCGAATTGCACAACACGGTCATCACCACCTATGGCGAGAACTTCGCCGTGTGCAGCACCGAGTTCACCCGCGCGGGCAGCGAGCGCATTGGCCGCCAGCAGCAGAGCTGGGTGAAGCTGGATGGCCAATGGCGCATCGTCGCCGCCCAGGTAAGCCTGATGAGCTGAGCGGCTGCACGCTGCGACAAAGTGACATACAGTGGGAGAACGCCGCCCCAATCGGCAACGGAAACTGGCAACATGCGGCCTACGCCATTTGCCTACGCCGATGTGGGCACATGCCAACGCTATGACTCGAATCCCCAAGGAGGCCTGATGCGCTTGCGCGCGGTTCTTTTCGACATGGATGGCACGCTGCTCGACAGCGCGCCGGACTTCATCGCCATCTGCCAGGCCATGCGCGCCGAGCGCGGCCTGCCGCCGGTAGCGGAAAAGCTGATTCGCGACCACGTCTCCGGCGGCGCCCGGGCGATGATCCTCAACGCCTTCGACATCGACCCGATGAGCCCGGGTTTCGAAGCCTTGCGCCTGGAGTTCCTGGAGCGCTATCAGGATCACTGCGCGGTGCTGACCCGCCCTTACGAAGGCATCGAGCCGCTGCTCCAGGATATCGAACGGGCCAAGCTGATCTGGGGTGTGGTGACCAACAAGCCGCTGCGTTTCGCCGAGCCGATCATGCAGCGCCTGGGCCTGGCCGAGCGCTCCTCGATCCTGATCTGCCCGGATCACGTGACCCGTAGCAAACCCGACCCGGAGCCGATGATCCTCGCCTGCTCGACCCTCAAGCTCGACCCGGCCAGCGTGCTGTTCGTCGGCGACGACCTGCGCGACATCGAATCCGGCCGCGACGCCGGCACCAAGACCGCGGCGGTCACCTACGGCTACATCCACCCCAACGACAACCCTCGTCACTGGGGCGCCGACGTGGTCATCGACCACCCGCTGGAGCTGCGCAAGGTGCTCGATCAGGCGGTGTGCAGCTGCTGAATCGTTGACCCTTCATGACACCGATCAGCAAGCGCTGAGCGTCCCCCGCCTAAAATGAGCCCGCTGCCCTGTCGGCGGGCTCAATTCATTTCATCCCTACGAAACCAGAGGACTGTTGCCATGTTCGATTACAGCGCCCGCCCCGACCTACTCAAGGATCGCGTGATCCTGGTGACCGGCGCCGGCCGCGGGATCGGCGCCGCCGCAGCGCGCACCTATGCCGCCCATGGCGCCACCGTGCTGCTGTTGGGCAAGAGCGAGGAGAACCTGGCGCGTACCTACGACGCCATCGAGCAGGCGGGCCACCCACAGCCGGTGGTAATTCCCTTCGACCTGGAAACGGCTCTGCCGCACCAGTACGACGAGCTGGCGGCGACGGTCGAGAAAGCCTTCGGCAAGCTCGACGGCCTGCTGCACAACGCCTCGATCATCGGCCCGCGCACGCCGCTGGAGCAGCTGTCCGGCGATAATTTCATGCGCGTCATGCAGGTCAACGTCAACGCGATGTTCATGCTGACCAGCACGCTGTTGCCGCTGCTCAAGTTGTCCGCCGATGCTTCGGTGGTATTCACTTCCAGCAGCGTTGGCCGCAAGGGCCGCGCTTACTGGGGCGCCTACGCGGTGTCCAAGTTCGCCACCGAAGGGCTGATGCAGGTGATGGCCGACGAGATCGAAGGCATCACCGCGATCCGCGCCAACAGCGTCAACCCGGGCGGCACCCGCACCGACATGCGCGCCCAGGCTTATCCTGGCGAGGATCCGCAGACCCGACCGACGCCAGAGGCCATCATGCCGGTCTACCTGTACCTGATGGGGCCGGATAGCCAGGGCATCAATGGCCAGGCATTCGACGCCCAATAATCGCCGCCTTATCGCCCTCGCCCACCATGATCGGCGCCGCGACATTAAATTGTCGCGGCGTCTTTCCAGAGCGGCAAATGCTTGCCGTCATTCTGACGGCGCATTGCCATCAATGGCCCTCTGCCGCTATCGATCGGTTGCAACCTGTTGAACCTCAAGGCTTTTAATCGGCCCTAAAAGACTGGCACGAAATTAGCTCTGTAGCTTGCAAGCTGCAACGAAGCGCCAGAGGTTCATAAAAATGGTCCCACCCAGCCAGAAAAACACGATCGATTTCGACGCTGCCAAAGTGCAGCGTCTCGGCCTCTCGCCGCGCAAGGAGCAGACCCGCCCGGTCAGCCTGGCGCAGCTGCGTCAGCGCCTCGGCCTGCAATTGCAGACCAGCCTGGACGCCGAGCGCATCCTCGCCACCTTCTTCCGTGAACTGCAGCATCTGGTTCCGGTGGATTCGCTGGGCTATCAGCACTCGAGCAGCGACCTGCGCCTGGATTTCGGCCAGCAGGCCAATCACTCGGCGACCTATCGCCTCAGCCACGAGAGCGAGTACCTGGGTGAGCTGACCTTCCGGCGGCGCCAGCGTTTTTCCGATCACGAACTGGCGCAGCTCGAATCCCTGCTGGCCAGCCTCATGTATCCGCTGCGCAACGCCCTGCTCTACCGCGTGGCGATCCAGAGTGCGCTGCGCGATCCGCTGACCAACACCGGCAACCGCATCGCCATGGACCAGGTGCTGGGCCGTGAGATCGAACTCGCGCGCCGCAACGGCCAACCGCTGTCGCTGCTGATGCTGGACATCGATCACTTCAAGGGCATCAACGACGAGCACGGCCACAGTGCCGGCGACGAAGTGCTCAAGGCCGTCGCCACCACCATCAAGGATCAGCTGCGCAACATCGACATGGTGTTCCGCTATGGCGGCGAGGAGTTTCTCGTACTGCTGTCCGGCACTCCGGGCGAAGGCGCCAAGCTGGTCGGCGAACGTCTGCGCGAAGCGGTGCTGGGCCTGCAGTGCGTGGTGCAGGGCCGGCCAGTGAAGATGTCCATCAGCCTGGGCTGCGCCAGCCTGGAACTCGGCGAATCGGTGGACGGCTTGCTCAACCGCGCGGACAAGGCGCTGTACAGCGCCAAGCGCAGCGGCCGCAACTGCCTGGCGATGGCGGGCTGAAAGCTTCGAACGACGCCCATTGAAAAGGGCCCCATCCGTGAGGACTGGGGCCCTTTTTTATCCGCAAGCTGGTGGCATGGCACGCGCAGGAGCGACCTGCGTGCTCCCCTGGGCGCTGCGTTTACGCCATGCTTTCAGCGTTTCACTGCGGCTTGCGACTGCCGCGACCGGAACCCGGACGCTGGCCATCGCCTGCCGGGCGGCTGCGGCGATTATCGCCACCGGCCGGCTTGCGTGGCGCACGCTCAGCGGATTCGCCACGCGGCTTACCCGGCTTCTTGCCGACATCACGCGGGCGCTCGGCAACCGGCGTACCACGAGCCGACTCCCCAGCCGGCGAGCGCGGTGCACGGCTCGGACGTTCGCTTTGCTCAGCACGGCCACCACGAGCGGCGCCCTGGGCAGGGCCACCATTGGCCGGGCGCAGGGTCCGCCCGGGGCGCTCACCGCGACCGACCGGTTTGGCGGCCTTGCGCTGCAGGCGGTCGAGCTTGTCGCGGGTCTTTTCCTTCATCTCCGGCAAGGCGACCGGCTTGAGGCCGACCTCTTCGCTGAGGATATCGACTTCGCGCTGGCCCATTTCGCGCCAACGCCCCATGGGCAGGTCCGAGGTCATGAACACCGGGCCGAAGCGCACGCGCTTCAGGCGGCTGACCACCAGGCCCTGGGATTCCCACAGGCGACGTACTTCGCGGTTACGACCTTCCATGACCACGCAGTGGTACCAGTGGTTGAAACCCTCACCACCTGGCGCTTCCTTGATGTCGGTGAACTTGGCCGGGCCGTCTTCGAGCATCACGCCCGCCTTGAGGCGCTCGATCATCTCCTCGTCCACCTCGCCGCGTACGCGCACGGCGTATTCACGGTCCATCTGGTAGGACGGGTGCATCAGGCGATTGGCCAACTCGCCGTCGGTGGTGAACATCAGCAGGCCGGTGGTGTTGATGTCCAGACGGCCGATGTTGATCCAGCGGCCCTCTTTCGGGCGCGGCAGGCGGTCGAACACCGTAGGGCGGCCTTCCGGGTCGTCGCGGGTGCAGATCTCGCCGTCGGGCTTGTTGTAGATCAGCACGCGGCGCACGGTTTCCGTCGCCTCTTCGCGGCGCAACAAACGGCCGTCGACGGAGATGGCGTCATGCAGGTCGACACGCTGGCCGAGGCTGGCGTCGTTGCCGTTGACCTTGACGCGGCCGGCAGTGATCCAGGCTTCGATTTCGCGGCGCGAGGCCAGGCCCATGCGAGCCAGGACCTTCTGCAGTTTTTCGCCTGCGGGGCTGTATTCTTCGGTTTCACTCATCTGGGCACCTCCCGGTGTTTTCTGGTGATGGGACGATCAAGTCGTCGAAGGGGCGCGCATCATACGCGGATCAGGCGCGGCACGCACCTGGTAGCAGAGCATAGCCGTCGGGCGATGCAGCGCATGACCGTCGGTCTGCAGCTAGCGCTTGCGACGTGCCTTCGAGCCCATGGCCAGCAGGCGCATGTCCGCCTCGGCGGCGACCAGGCGCTGCTCGGCCTTGTCGAGTTTCTTCCAGGCCTTGATTTCCGCCTTGCTGCGCCCGCAACCGAGGCAGATGCCGTCATCGAATTTGCAGACGCTGATGCAGGGGTCTTTCATGAGGTCTCTTCGCGCTCGCTGCCGGACGGGTCATCCGCAGCGTTAGAGACCGTTTCCGGCTCCCCATGGTTCGACTCATCGCCAGCGCGCGCCAGATCGTCGAAGTCGGTTTTCAGACCCTGTTCCATGGCGTCCAGCTCGGCCAGCAGCGAGCCGAAGCTGGTCTCGGCCTTGGCCTGGGCGTCGGTTTCGGGCTCGCCGTCGTCATCCGCCAGGGCCAGATCGGCGCGCGCCTGCAGGCTCTGCGGCACCGCCGGGTCACCGTCGTCCTGAGCCAATATTGGCTCGGGCTCCAGCTCGCGCAGCGCAGCCAAAGGCGGCAGCTCGTCGAGGTTCTTCAGGTTGAAGTGGTCGAGAAAGCCCTTGGTGGTGGCGAACATGGCCGGCCGACCAGGCACGTCGCGGTAGCCGACCACGCGAATCCACTCGCGCTCCTGCAGGGTCTTGACGATCTGGCTGTTCACCGCCACGCCGCGGATCTCCTCGATCTCGCCACGGGTGATGGGCTGGCGGTAGGCGATCAGCGCGAGGGTCTCGAGCATGGCCCGCGAATAGCGCTGCGGGCGCTCTTCCCAAAGACGGCCGACCCACGGCGAAAAGCTGTCGCGAACCTGCAGGCGGTAACCGGAGGCCACTTCCTTGAGCTCGAAGGCGCGCCCCTTGCAACTGCCACCGAGGATCGCCAGCGCCTTGCGAAACACATCGGCCTCGGGGCGCTCGGCTTCTTCGAACAATTCCATGATCCGCTCGAGCGACAGCGGCTTGCCGGAGGCCAGCAGCAGGCCCTCGAGCAAGGTGGAGAGTTGCTTGGGATCGGACAGGTTCATGGTCGGGACATACCGCGCGCAGCCGCAAAAGCGGCGAGTCTAGCAGTTCATTCGAACGCGCTCTCGCCCTCTTCCTCCACACCCGCCACGCGCAGACGCACATGCACGGCGGCGAACGCCTCGTTCTGCACCAGCTCGACCAGCGACTCCTTGACCAGCTCGAGAATCGCCATGAAGGTCACCACTACGCCGAGGCGACCTTCCTCTGCGGTGAACAGCTCGACGAACGGCACGAACACGCCGCCCTTGAGCTGTTCGAGCACCTCGCTCATGCGCTCGCGGGTGGACAGCGCCTCGCGGCTGACCTGATGGCTTTCGAACATGTCGGCGCGGCGCAGCACCTCGGCCATTGACACCAGCAGTTCCTGTAGCTCCACCGTGGGCAGCAGCTTGCGCGCCCTCGCCTCCGGCGCCTCGACGCGCGGCACGATGAGGTCGCGGCCCACCCGCGGCAGGGCATCGATGCCCTCGGCGGCGGCTTTGAAGCGCTCGTATTCGAGCAGGCGGCGAATCAGCTCGGCACGCGGGTCGTCTTCCTCTTCTTCGGCCTCGGCCGAACGCGGCAGCAGCATGCGCGACTTGATCTCGGCGAGCATGGCCGCCATCACCAGGTACTCGGCAGCCAGCTCCAGGCGCACGGTGTGCATCAGCTCGACGTAGCCCATGTACTGGCGGGTGATCTCCGCCACCGGGATGTCCAGCACGTCGATGTTCTGCTTGCGGATCAGGTAGAGCAGCAGATCCAGCGGGCCTTCGAAGGCTTCGAGGAATACCTCCAGGGCATCCGGCGGAATGTACAGGTCGACGGGCAGCTCGGTGAGCGCCTCGCCGTAGACCATGGCGAACGGCAGCTCCTGCTGGGCGCCGGCCTGGCTGTCGACGATCTCGGTCACGGTCGACATCGAATCAGCGCGACTCGAAGGGCGATGGATCGCCACAACCAACGCGTATCACCTCGGGCTCGTCGTCCACCAGACCGATCACCGTGGAGGCTTCCAGGCCGCCGAAGCCACCGTCGATGACCAGGTCCACCTGATGCTCGAGCATCTGGCGCATTTCGTAGGGATCGCTCATCGGCAGGTCTTCGCCAGGAAGGATCAGGCTGACGCTCATCATCGGCTCGCCGAGTTCCTCGAGCAGTGCCGCGGCGATGGGATGGCTGGGCACCCGCAGGCCGATGGTGCGGCGCTTGGGGTGCAGCAGCATGCGCGGCACTTCACGGGTGGCGTTGAGAATGAAGGTGTACGGCCCCGGCGTGTGGTTCTTCAGCAGCCGAAAGGCGGCGGTGTCGACCTTGGCGAAGGTGCTGAGCTGCGACAGATCGCGGCACACCAGGGTGAAATTGTGCTTGTCATCGAGCTGACGCAGGCGCCGAATCCGCTCCATGGCGTTCTTGGCGCCCATCTGGCAGCCCACCGCGTAGGACGAGTCGGTGGGATACACCACCACGCCACCGTTGCGGATGATGTCGACCGCCTGCTTGATCAGACGGGCCTGGGGACTTTCCGGGTGAATCTGAAAAAACTGGCTCATGGCTAGCAACTCTCAAACGGCTTCGTACGAGGGCGCGCAGCCGAAACGCGTCCATAACGGGGAAAGGTCATCGGGCAGCGGCCGGTACAAACCCAGCTCCGACCAGTCGCCTGGCGCGTGAAAATCGCTGCCGACACTGGCCAGCAGGCCGAACTCACGCGCCAGGATCGCCAGACCACCGACCTGCTCGGCCGGCTGCATGCCGTTGACGACTTCCAGCGAGTGGCCGCCCGCCGCGGCGAATGCTGCCACCAGCTTGCGGCGCTTGCTGCGCGTGAAGTCGTACTGCCAGGGGTGGGCAAGGCTGATCCATGCGTTGGACTGGCGCAGCGTCTCGAGCGTTTCATCTAACGTCGGCCAGTGCTGCTTGACGTCGCCGAGCTTGCCGGAGCCCAGCCATTTGCGAAAGGCGTCGGCGCGATCCTTGACGAAACCTGCGCGCACCATGAATTCCGCGAAATGCGGCCGAGCCGGCGCATTGCCGCTTTCGCCCTGGGCCTGCTGAATGGCCCGCGCACCGTCCAGCGCGCCTTCCATGCCCTTGAGCGCCAGGCGCTGGGAGATCTCCTCGGCGCGCAGCCAGCGGCCCTGGTGCAGGTCGGCGATGGCCTGGCGCAAGGCCGGCGCGTCGCTGTCGAAGGCATAACCCAGCACATGAATGGTCGCGCCGCCCCAGGTACAGGACAGCTCGATGCCATTGACCAGTTGCACGCCCAGCTCGCGTGCCGTGGCGCGCGCCTCATCGAGCCCTTCAAGGGTGTCGTGATCGGTCAGCGCCAGCATGGTGACGCCGCGCCCGTGTGCCCGCGTGACCACCTCGGCAGGCGGCAGGGCGCCGTCCGAAGCGGTGCTGTGGCAATGAAGATCAACCTGCATAAGGGGCGCTTTCCCGACGAATCATGTTTGTTATTATGACGCGGCCGGCAAATTCTTGCCCGCTATCGCGCGCTTCTCTCGCCTCTTTTCTCGCGGCTCTCTCGCGGCTCACCCACAAGGATCGACATGCTCTACGCCATCATCGCCACCGACGTGGAAAACTCCCTCGAGCTTCGCCTCTCCGTTCGCCCTGCCCACCTGGCTCGCCTGGAACAGCTGAAAAGCGAAGGCCGCCTGGTATTGGCCGGCCCCAACCCGGCCATCGACAACAACGATCCGGGCCCGGCGGGCTTCACCGGCAGCCTGATCGTCGCCGAATTCGAATCGCTGAAAGCCGCCAAGACCTGGGCCAACGCCGACCCGTTCCGCACCGCCGGCGTGTACGCCAGCGTCGTGGTCAAACCCTTCAAGCACGTACTGCCGTAATCGGGAATCGCCATCACCGCCATGAGTGAGCTGCTGCTGATCGACGACGACGTCGAACTCTGTGACCTGCTGACCAGTTGGCTGACCCAGGAGGGCTTCCAGGTCACCGCCTGCCACGACGGCCAGGGCGCACGCCAGGCCTTGGCACAGAGCGCCCCTGACGCCGTGGTGCTGGACGTGATGCTGCCCGACGGCAGCGGCCTGGAGCTGCTCAAGCAATTGCGCGGCGAGCACCCCGACTTGCCGGTGCTGATGCTTTCGGCCCGCGGCGAACCCCTGGACCGCATCCTCGGCCTGGAACTGGGCGCCGACGACTACCTGGCCAAACCCTGCGACCCCCGCGAGCTGACCGCCCGCCTGCGCGCCGTGCTCCGGCGCAGCCTGCCACCGGCCGCGTCCAGCCAGATCGAGCTGGGCGACCTGCGTTTCAGCCCGGCCCGTGGCGTGGTCGCGCTGGGTGCCGAAGGCCAGGAAATCGTCCTGACCCTGTCCGAAAGCCGGGTGCTCGAAGCGCTGCTCAAGCAGCCGGGCGAGCCGGTCGACAAGCAGGCGCTTGCCCAACTGGCCCTGGGCCGCAAGCTGACCCTGTACGACCGCAGCCTGGACATGCACGTCAGCAACTTGCGCAAGAAGATCGGCCCGCACCCCGATGGTCGGCCGCGCGTGGTCGCCCTGCGTGGGCGCGGCTATTACTACGCGCCCTGATCTGCTTTACATAGCGACAGCGCTCTTTACCCTGCCTTTACCTTGGCTGACTGCGCCTTACCTTGAAAGCCCTAATCTGGGCACATCCGGCAACTGGCCGGTTTCGAGACAAGGAGATACACCATGCGCAAGACCATGACCGCCCTGCTCCTCGCCATGACCCTGCCGACCCTGGCCATGGCCGCCCCCGGTGGCGATCACCGCCCAGGCGGCCCGGGCCCTGGCCCCCGTATGTTCCATGAGCTGGACCTGAGCAAGGAGCAGCAACGCCAGGTTCACAAACTGATGGGCGAACAGCGCAAGAGCGATCGCGAACTGACCCAGCGCTACCTGGACAAGCTGCCCGAAGCTGACAAGAAGGCACTGGAAAACGAGCGCAAGGCGTCCCGCGACAAGCAGCAAAGCGCCATTCGCGCCGTGCTGACGCCCGAGCAGCAGAAGACTTTCGACGAGCAGGTCGCCAAGATGAAAGAACGCAAAGCCGACCGTGAAGCCTTCGAAGCCTGGAAAGCCGAGCACAAGAAAGCCGGCTGATAGCAATCAACTGGCCGTGATCGCGGCCAGCCCCCCGCCTGCGCCATTCACCTGGCGCAGGCTTTTGTGGTTTGAGGAGCTTCTTGTGCGCTCATTGTTCTGGCGGATTCTCGGCAGCTTCTGGCTGGCGATCGCTCTGGTCGCGGGCCTTTCCATGCTGCTCGGGCGCGCCCTGAATCAGGATGCCTGGATTCTCAACCAGCATCCGGGCCTCGAGGACCTGCCGGCCGAGTGGGTTCAGGCGTTCGAGAACGACGGCGTGCGCGCCGCCCAGGACGTGCTGGAGCAGCGCAAACGGCGCTTTCGCATCGACACCCAGGTGCTGACTGAAGCGGGCCAGCCGGCGGTTCGCGGCACATTCCCGCCCCGCGCGGCGGCCTTCGAAGAACGCAACCGGGGCGACAAGCACCTGCCCTGGCGACGCCTGACCACCGACTACACCAGCCCGGTGAGCGGTGAAACCTACCTGTTCATCTACCGTATTCCGCACCCCGAACTGGACGCCTGGCACCGCGGCAGCCTGCTCTGGCCGCTCAGCGCCCTGGGCATCGCCCTGGTGGTGCTGACCCTGTTCAGCCTGTTGCTGACCCTGTCCATCACCCGCCCGCTGGATCGCCTGCGCGGCGCCGTGCATGACCTGGGGCAAACCGCCTATCAGCAGAACAGCCTGGCGCGCCTGGCCAGCCGCCGCGACGAGCTGGGCGTGCTGGCCAACGATTTCAACCGCATGGGCGCGCGCCTGCAGGACCTGATCGGCAGCCAGCGCCAGCTGCTGCGTGACGTGTCCCATGAACTGCGCTCGCCCCTGGCCCGCCTGCGCATCGCCCTGGCCCTGGCAGAGCGCGCCGAGCCGGTCGAGCGGGAAAAACTCTGGCCGCGACTGACCCGCGAGTGCGATCGCCTGGAGGACCTGATCAGCGAAATCCTCACCCTGGCCCGCCTGGATGCCGAGCCTGGCGCAGCCCAACCTATCGACCTGGCGCAACTGACTGCCAAACTGCGCGAAGACATGACCCTCAGCCATCCCGCCCAGCGACTGGATGTCAGCCTGCAACCGGGCATGCACCTGTACGGCTGGCCGGCGATGATCGAGCGGGCCCTGGACAACCTGCTGCGCAACGCCCTGCGCTTCAATCCCGACGGCCAGCCAATCGAGCTGAACATCGTGCGCCGCGGCAACGAAGCGCACCTGGAGGTTCGCGACCATGGCCCTGGTGTGGCTGGCGAATACCTCGGCCAACTGGGTGAGCCGTTCTTTCGCGCCCCCGGCCAGGCGACCGCGGGCCATGGGCTGGGGCTGGCCATCACCCGGCGTGCTGCCGAGCGCCATGGTGGCCGCCTGGAACTGGCCAACCACCCGGACGGCGGCTTCAGCGCCAAGCTGATCCTGCCACTGGAGACGGCGGTTTAGCACCTTTTCAAAAGTGAGATCGGGGACGCCCAGTCCCCGTCCGTTCCCGCAAACGCAAGACACTCCAGCTATCGCCTGACTTTGCGTTCATCCAAGCCATGAACAGCCCAAGCGGTAAAAGCGCTCAGCCCTGAACCTTGCCCTTCCAGCCGCTGACGAATTCGTCGATGTTCACGGCCGGCGCATCACGCAACTCACGCTGGGGCGTGCCCAGATACAGATAGGCGATTACCTGCTCGTTGGCCGCCAGGCCCAGGCCGGCATTTACTACAGGGTCGTGGGACAGTTCGCCGGTACGCCACACCGCGCCTATGCCCTGGGCATAGGCGGCGAGCAAGATGCCGTGGGCAGCGCAGCCCGCGGCCAGTACCTGCTCCTGGGCCGGCACCTTGGGGTGCTCCTGAGTTCGGGCGATCACCACGATCATCAAGGGCGCACGCAGCGGCATGTTGCGCGCCTTGGTCAGCGCCTCTTCGTCGGCCTGCGGGTTCTTGCTGGCAATCGCCTCGGCATACAGCTCGCCGAGTGCATGGCGCGCATCCCCCTCGACGGTGAGAAATCGCCAGGGGCGTAGCTGGCCATGATCCGGCGCCCGCAGCGCAGCCTCGAACAGGCGCTCGCGCTGCTCGGCGGTTGGCGCCGGTTCGATCAGGCGCGGCGCGGAAACACGGTTGATCAGCGCATCAAGGGCATCCATCGGCTCACCTCCAGAGAAAAAGAGCCGGGATTCTACCAGCCAAGCATGAGCTTCGCAGACCACAGCGCGCTCGTGGCCTGGCGTTGAGCGAAGCGATACCCAGGGCAATTTCCCGGGTGTCGCTGCGCTCGGCCCGGGCTGGGCTACAGATCACGGCGAGCACGCTGTTTAAGCCACCCGATCCGGCGACAGCTCCGGCTGCACGGGCGGTGTCAGCGGCGGCAGGCCATAGGCCCTGCGGGCATCGTCGCAGCGCGGGTTGTGCTCGCCATTGACCCACGAGGCTTCGAAATCGCGGCAGGTACTGGAGCGCTGCGCGTATTGCGTGCAGCGCGTGCCCTGGCCGACATCGCCGAGCAGCGCGTTGCAGCGAGCGGGCTTGGTTTCGGTACCGCGCATGGCGACCAGGTGCGGAGATATCTGGATGACCTGCTCGTCCGGCACGCTGCCACCGGCGGATTGGCATTCGCCCCAGAAGAAGGACACACGAAAATACGCGCAGCAGGCGCCGCACGTGAGACAGGGATTGTTTTCGGACATGATCAGAGGGCTCAGAAACCGGCAAGGGCCGGCACCTGGCGGCGTATTCTATGCACTGCAAGCCACTTGTAAAGAGGCCTGAAAGCGCCTGAACACGGGCCGTACGGGCAGGTTTACAGCAATGCCGGCACAGGTAGAATGGCGCCACTTTTTCGCGGATAAAACCGATGGCCTGGCCGACCCTACGACTCATCGCGTTCATCAATGGCATTTTCCTGATCACCCTGGCCATTGGCATGATCGGCCCGATGTTCACGCTGTTCATCTTCGACCGCGCCACGGAGGTGAGTCCCTTCGCCTGGTCGAGCCTGGTCACCTTCATCGCCGGGCTGTCCATGATCGCCCGCGGCAAGCCCCAGGATGTGCATCTGCGCCCCCGCGACATGTACCTGCTGACGGTGTCGAGCTGGCTGATGGTGTGCATCTTCGCCGCCCTGCCGTTCATGTTCACCCAGCACATGAGCTACACCGACGCGTTCTTCGAAAGCATGTCGGGCATCACCGCCACCGGCGCCACGGTGCTGATCGGCCTGGACAGCATGTCGCCAGGCATCCTGATCTGGCGCTCGATGCTGCACTGGCTCGGCGGCATCGGCTTCATCGCCATGGCGGTGGCGATTCTGCCCATGCTGCGCATCGGTGGCATGCGCCTGTTCCAGACCGAATCCTCGGACCGCTCCGACAAGGTCATGCCGCGCTCGCACATGGTCGCCAAGTACATGGCAGTGGCCTACTTCGGCATCAGCCTGCTCGGCTGCCTGGCTTTCTGGCTGGCCGGCATGAGTTTCTTCGACGCGATCAACCACAGCATGTCGGCGATCTCCACGGGCGGCTTCTCCACCTCGGACCTGTCCCTGGCCAAATGGACGCAGCCAGCCGTGCACTGGGTCGCCGTGGTGCTGATGATTCTCGGCAGCCTGCCCTTCGTGCTTTATGTCTCGACCCTGCGCGGCAACTACGGCGCCGTGCTGGGCGACCAGCAGGTGCGCGGTTTTCTCGGCATTTTGCTGAGCGTGTGGCTGTGCATGGGCACCTGGTATTACTTCACCACCGACCTGCACTGGCTCGATGCCCTGCGCCACGTCGCCGTGAACGCCACCTCGGTGATGACCACCACCGGCTTCGCCCTGGGCGACTACTCGCTGTGGGGTGGTTTCGCCGGGATGCTGTTCTTCTACCTGGGTTTCATCGGCGGCTGCTCGGGCTCCACGGCCGGCGGGTTGAAGATCTTCCGCTTCCAGGTCGCCTACATCCTGCTCAAGGCCAACCTGATGCAACTGGTGCACCCGCGCGCGGTGATCAAGCAGCAATACAACCGCCATCGCCTGGACGAAGACATCGTTCGCTCGATCCTGACCTTCTCGTTCTTCTTCACCATCATCATCGCCGTGCTGGCCCTGGCCCTGACCCTCTGTGGCCTGGACTGGATCACCGCGCTGAGCGGCGCGGCCAGCACCGTCGCCGGCGTCGGCCCGGGCATGGGCCCGATCATCGGCCCGGCCGGCACCTACGCCAGCCTGCCGGACATGGCCAAGTGGCTGCTGACCCTGGGCATGCTGATGGGCCGCCTGGAAATCCTCACCGTGCTGGTGCTGCTGATGCCGGCGTTCTGGCGCCACTGATCCCGGCCACTGCAGACGATCCGGAATCGGCCTAAACTCTCCTGGCATAACAACAACAGGAAGCCGCCGATGAGCAGCCAGCCCAGTGAGCGTTTCAACTCCTTCGCCGAGTTCTATCCCTATTACCTGGAAGAACACCGCCACCCGACCTGCCGGCGCCTGCATTATGTCGGCAGCCTCCTGGTGCTGGTGGTGCTCGGCTATGCGCTGATCAGCGGGCAATGGCTGTGGCTGTTGGCCCTGCCGGTGATCGGCTATGGCTTCGCCTGGGTCGGCCACTTCGCTTTCGAACGCAATCGCCCCGCCACCTTCCAGTACCCGCTCTATTCGCTGATGGGCGACTGGGTAATGCTCAAGGACATGCTCACCGGACGCATTCGTTTCTGAACGAACGGTCAAAGATTCGCGCCGTCATGGCATTGCGCCTTTGCCGACCGGCCTTGCAGCGTATATGATCCCAACTTTCCGCTGGCCCCGTCCGCACGCCGCTTGCAGCCTGGCGATCGGTCATGCAGTCGGACTTTCAGCAGGGGTCGCCGTTAGCGCATGAATACCACTTTTCCCGACGTTCCGAATGGCCTGCCGTCGCTGCTCACCCGCGAATACTACTCGCGCGTGCTGGCCTATATTGCCGTGGCGGCGAGCGTCGCGGCCGGCACCTACGTACAGGTATTCAGCCACGCCCTGCTGTGGATCGTGCCCTACGCGCTGCTCTATCCGCATCTGGCGCATTGGCTCAGCAAGCGCTTTCGCGACGACCATCGTCACCGCACCCTGATGACCTTGCTGTTCGTCGACGCCCTGCACTGCGGTGCGTTTGCCGCACTGCTGGGCTTCTCCGTGGTGCCCAGCCTGATGTTCCTGCTGACCCTGAGCTTCAGCACGCTGATCGTCGGCGGCTTACGCGACATGGGCCTGGCCCTGCTGGTCGCGTTCAGCGGCACGCTGCTCACCGCCTCGCTCACCGAGCTGCACGTAGCCCCGGAAACGCCGGCACTGGTGGCCCTGGTAAGCATCGCGTTCACCACGCTCTACATCTGCATCTCCGCCTACTTCGTGCACCAGCAGGGCATCCGCCTGGCGCAGGTGCGCAACCAGATCAAGGGTGAGCAGGAAAAGGCCGCGCGCCTGGCCAGGAGCCTGGCCAAGTACCTGTCGCCCCAGGTGTGGGAATCGATCTTCAGCGGCAAGAAGCACGTGCGCCTGGAAACCCAGCGCAAGAAGCTCACGGTGTTCTTCTCCGACATCCGCGGCTTCACCGAGCTGTCCGAAGAACTGGAAGCCGAGGCGCTGACGGACCTGCTCAACACCTATCTCAACGAGATGTCGAAGATCTGCATGAAGTTCGGCGGCACCATCGACAAGTTCATCGGCGACAGCGTGATGGTGTTCTTCGGTGACCCGAGCAGCCAGGGTGCCAAGAAGGACGCCATGGCCGCGGTGTCCATGGCCATCGCCATGCGCAAACACATGAAGGTGCTGCGCCAGCACTGGCGTGCCCAGGGCATCACCAAGCCGCTGGAGATCCGCATGGGCCTCAACACCGGCTATTGCACGGTGGGCAACTTCGGCGCCGATACGCGCATGGACTACACCATCATCGGCCGCGACGTGAACCTCGCCAGCCGCCTGGAGAGCGCCGCCGAAGCCGGCGAGATCCTGATCTCCCACGAGACCTATTCGCTGATCAAGGACGTGATCATGTGCCGCGACAAGGGCCAGATCAACGTCAAGGGCTTCACCCGCCCGGTACAGATCTACCAGGTGGTGGACTTCCGCCGCGACCTGGGCGCCAGCTCCAGCTACATGGAGCACGAGCTGCCCGGCTTCTCCATGTACCTGGACACCAACGGCATCCAGAACTTCGACAAGGACCGGGTCATCGAGGCCCTGGAAAAGGCCGCCGAGAAGCTGCGCGACAAGATCATCATGTAGTGCGAGTGGCGCTCAGCAACTGCGCGCCACCGTCGTCAGCTTCGCCGGGGCGCCATTGAGCAGCGGCTGGCTGGCGAGAAACTCCAGTGACGAAGCCCGCCAGGACTGACGCCCCGCCTCCTCGGCGCAGCGTGCGCGGTCCAGCTCCAGCGCCGCCAGGCAAGCATCACGCAAATCCTCGCCAAGCACGCCGGTGACGCCCGGCACCACCACATCCAGCGGCCCGGCCACGGTAAAGGCTGCCACCGGCGTGCCACAGGCCTGGGCTTCGAGCATCACCAGGCCGTAGGTGTCGGTAAGCGAAGGAAACACCAGCACGCTGGCACGTCGGTAGAAATCGGCAAGTGCCTCACCATGCTGATAGCCGAAGAACTTCACGCCGGGATAGCCCTGTTCCAGCATCGAGCGTTGCGGGCCATCACCCACCACCCACTTCTCACCTGGCAGCTGCAGGTCGAGAAACGCCTGCAGGTTTTTCTCCGGCGCGATACGCCCGACATACAGGAAGACCGCACTTACCGGTGCAGCGATCCCCGGCCTGGGTGCGAAGCGCCGCGTATCCACGCCCTTGCGCCACAGCACCAGGCGCTCGAGCCCGCGCCCGGCCAACCCGGCGCGCAGGCGCTCGGTGCTGACCAGCACGGCCTGACTGCGCCGGTGGAACAGGCGCAAACAGGCATAGCCTACGCCCAGCCCGATCCAGCTGCAGCGCGCCGTCAGGTATTCGGGAAAGCGCGTATGCACCGCGCTGGAAAACGCCTGGCCACGGCGTAGCAGCCAGCGCCTGGCAGCCCAGCCCAGCGGGCCTTCGGTCGCCAGATGCACGCAATCGGGGGCGAAGGCCTCGATGGCCGGGCCGACACGCCACAGGTTCCACGCCAGGGGAATTTCCCCATAGCTCGGGCACGGTACACAGCGAAAGGTCTGTGGCGACAGCACCTCGACCTGATGCCCCATGGCGCGCAGCTCACCCACCAATGCCAGCAGGCTGGTGACCACACCATTGACTTGGGGCGCCCAGGCGTCGCTGACGATCAGCAGCCTCATGCCGCCGGCTCGATGACCGCCACCTTGTCGGCCTGCAGCTGCGCCAGACGCTGCTGCTCCTCGGCCAGCCGATAGAGTTCGATGCGACCGTCCGGGTGTTCGATCAGCGCCGTGCAGGACTCGACCCAGTCGCCACAGTTGAGGTACTCGACATCGCCCAGCTTGCGGATCTCGGCGTGATGGATGTGCCCGCAGACCACGCCGTTGAAGCCCCGGCGCGCACACTCGTGGGTGATCGCCTCCTCGAAATCGCTGATGAAGTTCACCGCCGTCTTCACCTTGTGCTTGAGGTAGGCCGACAGTGACCAGTAGCCATAGCCGTAACGGCGCCGCCAGTGGTTGAGCCAGCGGTTGAGCACCAGGGTCACCGTGTAGGCCGAGTCGCCGAGAAATGCCAGCCAGCGGTGGTAGCGGGTAATCACGTCGAACTGGTCGCCATGAATGACCAGCAGCTTGCGGCCATCGGCGGTCACGTGCTCGGCTTCGTCCACCAACTGGATGTTGCCCAGCAGCAGCTTCGAGTAACGGCGCAGGAATTCGTCATGGTTGCCGGTGACGTAGATGACCTCGGTGCCGCGCTTGCTCATGGTCAGCAGGCGGCGAATCACGTTGGTGTGCGCCTGGGGCCAATAGATGCCGCCGCGCAGCTTCCAGCCATCGATGATGTCGCCCACCAGGTAGATCCGCTCGGCCTGGTAGCGTTTGAGAAATGCCGCCAGGTGTTCGGCCTGGCTGTCGCGCGTGCCCAGGTGCACGTCGGAGATCCACAGCGTACGTACGCGTTGCTTGCGGCTCGGTCTTACCAGGGGTTCGATGCTCATCGGGCGGTCTCCGGCAGATTTTGGCCGAGCTTGCGCGAGCGCGGTGAAATGATTGTGACCGCAGCATGGCAATTCGATGACGACCGTACTCTGTCCACCCACTCACGTGCCCGTGCGTGCAAAGCGCCAGCCGCGGCGTAAACTGGCGCCACCGCTCGAGGAGCTCGCCATGTCAGCGCTTTTGTCAGTTCGCCATTACCATCAGGACATCGTCTGTCACGAGCATGGGCACGCCCAGTTGGTGTTCGGCCTGAGCGGCCACCTGCAGTTCGAGGTGGCGGGCATGGGCAGTCACGTCAGCCGGCAAACCTTGGCCGTGGTGCCGACCGGCGCGCGCCACGCCTGCGAGAGCCGCAATGGCAGCGAATGCCTGGTGCTCGACGTTCCAGCCGGTGACTGGCTGGAGCAGCATCTGGGCGACCACGCCGACGCCAGCCGCCGCCTGCTGGAGAAGCCGCGAAAAGTCGAGCTTTCGGCTGCGCAAAGTGGTCTGGTCAATTGGCTGGCAGCCAGCGCGGTCGACGATCCGCTGATCGCTCGCCAAGGCGCCATTCTGCTGCTGGCCAGCCTCAATACCCAGGCGCAGTTGCGCCCAAGCCCGGGCCTGCCATTGAGCACGCTGAACGCCTATATCGAACGGCACGCGGCCCATCCCATCCAGGTGGCGGACCTGGCCGGCCTGACCGGGCTTTCGGCAGCACGCTTCCACCACCGTTTTCTCGACGAGACCGGGCTCACACCCATGGCCTACGTGCGTGACAAACGCCTGCGCCTGGGCCGCCAACTGCTGCACAACAGCCGCCTGAGCGTCGGCGAGATCGCCGCTCGGGTCGGCTACACCTCGCAGAGCGCCTTCACTGCCGCCCTCTCCCGGCGATTCGGCGAAATGCCTAGGGCGCTGCGCACGCGCCAGCCTGGCGACGATTGACGCCAGTCCTGCGACAGCGCCTACCGAGCCAGCACGCTAAAGTGCGGTCAAAACGGGAGCGCATCATGCAGATCATCGAATGGCAGGACTTCGAGCGCGTCGAGCTGCGCGTCGGCACCCTCATCAGCGCAGCGCCCAACGCCAAAGCGACCAAGCCTGCCTATGTGCTGCAGGTAGACCTCGGCGAACTGGGCATTCGCACCTCCAGCGCGCAACTCACCGCCCATTACCGCGCTGACGAGCTGGTGGGCCGCCAGGTGCTGTGCGTATGCAATTTCGCCTCAAAACGTATCGCCGGTGTGCGCTCAGAAGTGCTGGTCACGGGTGTTTATGACAGCGACGGCAAGGTGGTGCTGGCCAGTTTCGACAAGCCATTGCCCAACGGCGCACGCCTGGCCTGACGCGCTGGTCGGTATCAGCTACCCGCCGAGCGGTCGTTATGGCCCAGGTCGCGGGCCGGGTCGATCTGATCGCGTACCCGCTGCTTGAGCACCTTGGCCTCGGGAAAGCCACCGTCAGCCTTGCGCTCCCAGATCTCCACGCCGTTGCACTGAATGCGAAACGTACCGCCAGTGGCCGGCTCCAGGCTGACCCTGGCCAGGTCATCGGCGAAGGTGGAAAGCAGCTCCTGCGCCAACCAGGCAGCGCGAAGCAGCCATTGGCATTGGGTGCAGTAGGTAATGGTCACTTCGGCTTTGTCGGGTGTCATCAATCGTCTCCGCAGCTAAGACTGCCATCTTAGCGCCGAAGAGCATTATCTTGTGCGCGGAGGATGGTGGACACGCATGCCGGCATCGCATCGGAGCTGAAATTGCTTCGCGCCGGGTCGGCGCTCCTACGTGAGTGTTGGGTTACTCACGATCGCGTGAGAGCCGCGGCCCGCGGCGAAGAGTGGGCGCAACATCGTGATCGCAGCAGAGCCGCAATCGCTTCGCACCCAGGTCGGCGCCTCTACGCAATACGCGCGAGTAGCTCGCGGGCTTCCTGCTTCTCTTCCTCGTCGCCTTCGTTGATCACCTCGTTGAGGATGTCGCAGGCGGCTTCCAGGTCATCCTGTTCGATATAGGCCATCGCCAGGTTGAGCTTGGTAAGGTTCTGGTGGTTGGTGACGAAGCGCTCGGCGTCCTCGGACGAGTCCGCTGGCAGCTCATCCAGTTCCAGCCATTCTTCCTGCGGCCCTTCCTCCTCGACCAGCATGGTGCCGGCGAACGGGCTGTGCACGTCATGGCCGAAGATATCCTCTGGCGTTTCCTCGGCCACCGCCGGCGTATCCGCCTCGGCGCCAGGGCGCTTCTTGCGCGACGCGTTTTCGAAGGGGTTCACCAGGTCCCAGTCGGCATCCAGCGACAGGTCGTCGAGGTTGAGCTGGAAGTCGTCATCCTGTGGCTTTTGCTGGGGTGCCGGCGCGGGGGCCTCGTCCAGATCCAGGGTGAGGTCTTCCAGCGGCCCCAGCGACTCGAGCGGTTCCAGCTCATCGGCGGCTGGCTGGGCGAACAGCGCCGGGTAGCCCGCCTTGAGCGCGTCGATGCGGGCACCGTCGAAGCCGGCCTGACGCAAGCGCATTTCTTCTTCGGCGAAGGCGGCGACATTGCCCTTCTGCGCCAGCACTTCGAGCAGACGGAAGCCGATATCCAGGCGCTGCGGATTGGCCTGGGACGCCTGACGCAGCACCGATACCGCCTCGCCCAGGCGTCCGTAGGCCAGGTAGATATTGGCAGCGTCCAGCGGATCGGTAGAGCTGGTGTCGGTACGTGGAGCGATCGGCGCACGCACCGGCGGCGGTACGTCCACCTCCGCGGCGCGCGGCGCGACGACCGGCTCGACGGCCTCCGCCACAGGTGCCTGTACCACCGGCGGCACAACGACCACCGGCTCGGCGATGGCCTGCGGATCGGCTTTGCGCTTGCGCTTGAACAGCACCAGCAGCAGCGCCAGCAACCCCAACAGGGCAGCCATCAGGATGTTCCAAAGGCTCCAGAAGCCCTCTGCCTGAACCGGCTGCGCTGCTGCGGTGGCCGGTGCCGGAGCGGGCTGCGGGGCAGCGCTCGGCGCGGCGGCTTGTGGCGCCGGCTCAGCGGGCGCGACCGGCGCAGCTGCCGGGCGCTGGGCCAGTTGTTCGAGCAACTGGGCGATCTGCTGATCACGCGCGTCCATGCGCGTCATCATGTCCTTCAACTGGTTCTGCACGGTCAACAGATCCTGCTGCAGCTGCAGGTTCTCGGCAGTACGGTTGGCGACCTCCTCCTCGACACGGCGGATCTGCGCCAGCACCTCGACCTGCGGTTCGGCAGGCTGCTGGGGAGCGGTGTCGGGAATGATCTCTGCCGGTGCGGCCGGCTGTGCAGGCGCGGCGGAGTCGGCAGGCTGAGCCGGCGCGGCCTCGGCCACGCGTGCGTGATCGGGCAACAGCAGTGAAGCGCCAGCGCGCAGGCGATGGATATCACCGTTGCTGAACGCTTCAGGGTTGAGCGCGTGGATGTCGAGCATCAGATCCTGCAGCGACGACTTGTCGCCATCGACGCGCAGCTTGGACGCGATGGTCCACAGGCTCTCGCCGCTGGCCACCTGATAACGCTCACCGCGGCTGGCGATCGGCGTGCGGCGTGGTGGCGCGTAGGATGTGAACTGCTGGTCGCCCACCGGCGCGGCCTGGCTGCTGTAGGCGGACGAAGACGGCGGATCGAGCAGGACCGTGTATTCGCGCAGCAACTGCCCACCGGGGCGCTTCAGCTCGACGATGAAGTTCAGGTAGGGCTCGCGCACCGGCTGGTTGGACACCACCCGCACGACGCTGTTACCGCCACGCAGCAAGGGGCTGAAGCGCAAATCGTTGAGGAAATAGACGCGGTCGACGCCAGCGCGGTTGAAGGCATCGGCTGGCGCCAACGCCACCTTGATGTCCGAGGTGGTCATGTCGTCGCCCACCGCCAGTAGCTGGATTTCAGCGTTCAGTGGCTGGTTGAGCGCCGAATGCAGGGTGATCTCACCCAGCCCCAGCGCAGGCGCCAGCCCCGAATAGAACGCCGAGCTCGAAGCCAGGCCGATTAGCAGGTGACGAACATGAGTCATAAAAGCTCCCGATAACTCCGCTCGAAAACAGTTGCAGCGGCTCTAACCGGGCCGACGATTCTGCAAGGTGCGGCGTGCATAGCGCTGCCTCGGCAAACGCTCCTTGTCCCACCGAGTAGTGAGTATGGTCATAATTCAAAGACTTGCGAGTTTCTCGACCCGTTCAACTCATATCGGTCGAGCATCTGGCCATCATACGCAAAAAGCCAGAAATACGGCTAGTTATGTGATGGCCGTCAACGTTGTGACGGCCGCAAGCGCCATGCCGCGAGTATCGTCAACGCGAACAACGCGCCCATCAGCCAGAAACTCTGCTGGAATGCCACCACCTCGGCAGGGAAATCACCGCCCTCCTGGCGATGCCGCCACTCCAGGAAAAACGTCAGAAGATTCACCCCGAATGCCCCGCCGAGCTGCCGCACGAAGGTGATGGCGCCTGCGCCATGGGGTACCTGCTCACGGTCGAGCGCATCCAGGGCGCCGGTGGTCAGCGCCGGCAGCAGGATGCCGAGGCCGATTCGCCCGACACAGGCCCAGAAGCACAGCACGACGAAGGAAGCCCCGGGTTCCAGCCAGCCAAGGCCGATCGACGACACCACCAGCGCGAGCAGGCCCGCGACCAGCAGCACGGCCGTCGACAGGTGATCGCTCAGCCGCCCGCCCATGAACGAGGCAATGCCCATCACGATACCGGTCGGCAACAGCAGCAGACCTGCCCAGCCCGCGCTGTAGCCTTCGATGGCCTGCACGTGCAGCGGGATGATGTAGGTGGTGCCGTACAGGCCCATGCCAAGTGCCAGCGCCACCCAACTGGCCTGGCGAAAACCGACGTGCCGCCACAGCGCCAGCGGCAGCAAGGGCTGGCTGCTGAAGCGGCTACGCCACAGGAAACCGGCGATGGCCGCCAATCCGATCACGCCCGGCGCCCATACCCGTGGCTCGGCCCAGGGGAAACGCTGGGCCTCGGCCAAGGCGCCGAGGGTGGCGAACAAGCCGACGTTGAGCAGCACGAAGGCCCACAGGTCGAGAAACGGCGTGTCGCGTTGGCGCTCGCTGGGCATCAGGAACAGGCCGGCCAGCATGGCCAGGAAGCACATCGGCAAGGGCAACCAGAACACCGCATACCAGCCGAAGATATCGACCAGGTAGCCGCCGATGGTCGGCCCCAGGGTGGGCGCGATCATCACGCCCAGCCCATAGGCACCCAGGGCAGCACCGCGACCACCGCCTGCGAACACCCGGAAGATCAGCACCATGGCCAGCGGCTGGACGATGCCGGCGCACAAGCCCTGGATGATGCGCAAGGCGATCAGCTGCCAGGCCGCGCTGGCGACCAGGGCGAGCAGCGAGGTGACGATGAACACGGCCAAACCGGCCTGCGCCGTGGCCCTGGCGCCGAAACGCGCCTGGGCCCAGGCGGACAGCAGCAGCCCGGAGGTCATCGAGGCGAGAAAGCCGGTGGACAGCCACTGGGCCACGGGGCGGCCGATACGAAAGTCGGCCATGATCGCCGGCAGCGCGACGTTGACGCTGGTCGAAGCCAGAATCATCGCCATGCTGCCGAGCATCAGCACGATCAGCAGGTAAGTCGGATAGCGTGGCCCGTAGCGTCTCTGCAGCAGAGACAGGTCCTGCATCAACGCCGCTCCAGGTTACCCAGAATGCGTGCGTGCACCTGCTGGCAGCGGCGCAGGTCTTCCTGGTCGATGCCGGCGAACAGTTCCTCGCGCAATTGCGTGGAAATTGCCTCGATCTTCTCGATCAGCGGCTTGGCGGGCGGACACAGGGCGATTTTCTTGGCACGGCGATCTTCCGGCACCGCATGGCGCACCACCAGGCCCTGGGCCTCCAGGCTGTCGAGCAGCCGGGCCAGCGTCGGCCCTTCCACCCCGACGCTCTGCGCCAGCTCCCGTTGAGTCGGCAGCTCGGCGAAGCGACCGATATGCAACAGCACCAGCCAGCGAGCCTGGGAAAGGCCCAGCCCGGCGAGTCGACGGTCGAGTTCTGCGCGCCAGGCGCGGGACAATTGCGCCACCTGCATGGCGAAACGATGGGGTTCGGATGGGGACATGGAGGCCGCTCTTGGAATTATCAAAAACTAATTATTAGCGAGCTAACCATAGCTTTTGGCAGAGAGCAAGGTTGCCGTCGTAACCAGGCACCCCCCTGTCGCCTATTCGATCAGGCTTCGAACTCGGCCTGCAGCGCGGCGCGCACGCAGTGCAGCACGCCCTCTTCCAGGCGACCGGCGAAAAGCGGGCTGACCTCGGCGACCGACGGTAACTCGCCCTCTCCATCGAGAAACGCATCCTGGATTTCACCCAGCAGCTCCTCAGGCAGATCGAGGGCCTGCTGCAGGGAAATCTGCTGCGCGGCGATGGCTTCGGCGAGCATCGCGTAGGCGCTTTTCGGGCTACAGCCCAACTGCGAGGCGATCTGGCTCGGCGTCATGCCGGCACGGGCCAGGCTGACCAGCTCGTGGCGCAGGTCAACCACCGGCGCCGGCGTGTCGGCGCCGGCCAGCACTTCCAGGAAGGCCTCGCCGTAACGCTCCAGCTTGCGTGCACCGACACCACTGACGCGGGCCATCTCGTCCATGGTGGTCGGCTTGCTGCGCAGCATTTCCAGCAGCGTGGCATCGGGGAAGATCACATAAGGCGGCACCGCGTGCTCTTGGGCCAAGCGCTTGCGCAGCGCGCGCAGCGCTTCCCACTGCTCGCGCTCATCACCGCGCACCAGCTGCCGTGCGGCGCTGCCGGAGGCCTTGGCGCTCTGCTGCGGCTTGAGATCGCGGCGCAGCTGCAGGCTCACCTCACCACGCAGCAGCGGGCGACAGCTGTCGGACAGGCGCAAGCCGCCAAAGCCTTCCAGATCGACATCGGCCAGGCCGCGGGCGACCAACTGACGGAACAGCGAACGCCATTCGCCTTCGCTGAGCGCGCTGCCCACGCCGAACACCGACAGGTGCTGATGACCGAGGCCGCGCATCTTTTCGTTGTCGCGGCCCAGCAGAATGTCCACCAGATGGCCGACGCCATAACGCTGGCCGCTGCGATAGATCGCCGACAGCGCCTGGCGGGCCGGCTCGGTGGCGTCCCAGGTCTGTACGCCGTCGGTACAGTTGTCGCAATGCCCGCAGGGTTGCGGCAGTTCTTCATCGAAATAGGCCAGCAGTACCTGGCGCCGGCAGCGGGTCTCCTCGCACAGCGCCAGCATGGCGTCGAGCTTGTGCTGCTCCACGCGTTTGTGGCGCTCGTCGCCTTCGGAATTGGCGAGCATCTGCTTGAGGAAAATCATGTCCTGCAGGCCGTAGGCCATCCAGGCATCGGCCGGCAAGCCGTCGCGCCCGGCCCGACCGGTTTCTTGATAGTAGGCTTCCAGGGACTTGGGCAGATCCAGGTGCGCGACGAAGCGCACGTTGGGCTTGTCGATGCCCATGCCGAAGGCGATGGTCGCCACCATGATCAGGCCTTCCTCGTTGAGAAAACGCTTCTGATTGAAGGCCCGCAACTCGGCCGGCAGGCCGGCGTGATAGGGCAACGCAGGGAAACCTTGTTCGGTGAGGAAGCTCGCCACTTCCTCGACCTTCTTGCGTGACAGGCAATAGACGATGCCGGCATCGCCCTTGCGCGCCGCCAGGAACGCCAGCAACTGCTTGCGCGGCTGCTCCTTGGGTACGATGCGGTAGAAGATGTTGGGGCGGTCGAAGCTCGAGAGAAAGCGTTCGGCGTTCTGCAGGTGCAGGCGATTGACGATTTCCTCGCGGGTGCGCATGTCCGCGGTGGCCGTCAGGGCGATGCGCGGCACCAGGGGAAACAGCTCGGCCAGTTGGCCCAGCTGCAGGTACTCGGGGCGGAAATCATGGCCCCATTGCGACACGCAGTGGGCTTCGTCGATGGCGAACAGGGCGATCTGCAGTTGCTGCAGGAAATCCAGCATGCGCGGCTGCACCAGGCGCTCCGGTGCGAGATAGAGCATCTTGATCTCGCCGCGCCGGATGCGCGCGGCGATGTCGCGCTGCTGCTCGGCCTCGAGCGTCGAGTTCAACGCCACGGCCGCGACGCCCAGCTCTTCCAGGGTGGCCACCTGATCGTCCATCAACGCGATCAGCGGCGAGACCACCACCGCCAGGCCGTCACGCAGCAGCGCCGGAACCTGGAAACACAGTGACTTGCCACCGCCGGTGGGCATCAGCACCAGCGCATCGCCGCCGCTGGCCACGCGCTCGATGATCGCGCCCTGGCGACCCCGGAAGCTGTCATAGCCGAATACGTCTTTGAGGATGCGTTGCGCCTGCTCGAGCATGTAGGGTCTCCGAATCGAGCGACGCATTATACGCACCTGTGCCTCAAGGTGCGTTCTTGAAGCCTTTCTTTACCTGCAACTCTGGCTGCTCGAGCCGGTCTGCACTTGCAGGCTTGCTGAAAAACCCGGGCCAGCCTGTTTAGGGCGCGGCAACGCAGATAGTTTTTCAACAGCCTGCTAGAATCCAGCCTCGTTTACTTCTTCCTCAAGGTAGCCACTGATGTCCTTCGCCGAGCAACTGTCCCGCCTGCAAGCCTTTCTCGATGCTGATGATCTGCATGAAGAGGCTCTGGACTATGTCGCCGCCCATGGCTACCTGACGGCGCTGTCCATCTGCCCGGAAAAGATCGAGCCGCGCGAGTGGATCGACGCCCTGTTCTCCGAGCCACCGCACTACCGCAGTGACGAGGAGCACGACGAGATCGAAGCCACCCTGATCCAGCTGCAGGCCCATATCGCCCGTCAGCTGGCCAGTGACGACGAGCCGGAAGTACCGTGCGACCTCGACCTGGGCGACGAGCCGGACGACTCCGACCTGCGCGGCTGGTGCATCGGCTTCATGGAAGGCGTGTTCCTGCGTGAGAGCGTATGGTTCGACGACGCCGAAGACGAAGTCAGCGAACTGCTGCTGCCGATCATGGTCGGTTCGGGCCTGTTCGACGAACAGCCGGAATTCGCCGAAATCGCCCGCGACCGCGACCTGGTCGACAGCATGGTCGATCAGATCCCCGAGTTGCTGACCGCCCTGTTCCTGCTGTGCAACGCCCCCGACGAGAAGCCGGCGCTGCTCAAGCCTCGCCACCACTAACAGCGCCGCCATCATCATGGCGCGCGAACCCTTCGAGACCCGCAACCCGCTGCTGCGCTACTGCCTGCTGACCATCGGCTGGCTGAGCGTGGCGCTGGGGGTGCTCGGCATCTTCCTGCCACTGCTGCCCACCACGCCGTTCCTGCTGCTGGCTGCGGCGTGCTTCATGCGCAGCTCCAAGCGCTTCTACCTGTGGCTGGTCGAGCACCCGCGGCTGGGGCCGTGGATTCGTGACTACCTGGCCGGCGAAGGCATCCCGCGCAAGGCCAAGATCTACGCCATCAGCCTGATGTGGGTGAGCATCGGCATTTCCTGCGCGCTGGTGCCGCTGATCTGGGCACGGCTGTGCATGCTCACCAGTGCCGTACTGGTCAGCCTGTACATCCTCAAGCAGAAGACCCTGCCGGATCGCCGCTGAACCTCGGCAAGCGAGGTCGTCCGCCACGCGTGCGAAGCGCAGCTACACTGCATGAAGCTCGGCCCACCTGAGGCGCCTTTCATGGCAAGCATCCAGCGCGCACAAGACACCCGCCAGACCACTTACTTTCGCAGCGAGCGGGTCAGCACCATCAATGGCCATTTCTTTTTCAGCACCCGCGAGGGCACGCTGGAAGGCCCCTATTTTTCCCGCGACGAGGCCGAGCGACAGGTGCCGCGCTATATCGCGCGCATGCTGCAATCCCAGGCCATTCTCGACAGCCGCAACCGCGAGAACGACCTGGGCGGGTAAGCGCTGCGGCTGCGAACATCGCCTCTAGAGATCAATGCCTGGCCTTCTCGAACGCCGCCTCCAGCGCATCGTTGATGGTGCGCAGTACCTTGACCCGGGCGAACTGCTTGTCGTTGGCCTCGACCAGCGTCCAGGGCGCCAGACGGGTACTGGTACGGTCGACCATATCGCCGACCGCTTCGCGGTACAGCGGCCACTTCTCGCGGTTGCGCCAATCTTCCTCGGTGATCTTGAAGCGCTTGACCGGATTGTTCTCGCGCTCGCGAAAACGCAGCAGCTGGGTCTGCTCGTCGATGGCCAGCCAGAACTTCACCAGCACCACACCGGCGTTGCTCAGTTGCTCCTCGAAATCATTGATCTCGCCATAGGCGCGCAGCCAATCTTCGGGCGCGCAGAAGCCCTCCACCCGCTCCACCAGCACCCGGCCGTACCAGGAGCGATCGAACACCGTGAACTTGCCGCGCGCCGGGATATGCCGCCAGAACCGCCACAGATAAGGCTGCGCGCGCTCTTCCTCGGTCGGCGCGGCGACCGGCACGATGCGGTATTGGCGTGGGTCCAGCGCCGCCGCCACCCGGCGAATCGCCCCGCCCTTGCCCGCCGCGTCGCTGCCCTCGAACACCGCGACCAGCGCGTGGCGGCGCATGCGCTTGTCGCGCATCAGCTGCGCCAGGCGCGCCTGCTCCCGAGCCAGTTGCTCGCGGTAATCGGCCTTGGCGAGGCTCAGCCGCATGTCCAGGCTGTCGAGCAGGCTGCGCTGGTCGGTACGCGTCATCAGCGGTGTGGTGTGCGGCAACGGCGCCCGCTCGGCGCTGTCGCGCAGCGCCGCCTGCAAACCTTCGAGCAGGATGCGCCCGACCGTCAGGCTGCGGTAATTGGCATCGGCACCGGCGACGATGTACCAGGGCGCGTAATCACGGCTGGTGCGGCGCAGCACGTCCTCGCCGGCGCGCACGAACTTGTCGTAGGTCTTCGATTGCTGCCAGTCCAAAGGGCTCAGGCGCCAGCTGTGCAGCGGGTCGTCCTTGAGGGTCTCGAGCCGGTCGAGCATCTGCTTCTTGGACAGGTGGAACCAGAACTTGAAGATCAGCGTACCTTCGTTGCAGAGCATCTGCTCCAGGCCCAGTGCGCCCTCGATGGCGCCGTTGAGCTGATCCTTCTTCAGGTCGCCGTGCACCCGCCCCTGCAGCATCTGGCTGTACCAGTTACCGAAGAAAATGCCGATGCGCCCCTTGGGCGGCAGCTGTCGCCAGTAGCGCCAGGCCGCCGGCCGGGCCAGCTCTTCGTCGGTCTGCTGGTCGAAGGTGCTGACCTGAATCAGGCGCGGGTCCATCCACTCGTTGAGCAGCTTCACCGTCTCGCCCTTGCCAGCGCCCTCGATGCCATTGATCAGGATGATCACCGCATGCCGGCCCTGCTCGCGCAGCGCGTACTGGACTTCGAGCAACGCCTCGCGCAGCACCTGCTCTTCGGCGGCGAACGTGGCCTTGTCGATGACGTGGTCGATCTCGGCGGACTCGAACATAAGCACCTCTTCCTGAACCGTGCATGCAGACTAGGGGCCGTTCACCGTCCAGCGCAAGTGACGGCGCTCGACGCTAGCCGCTGCTGCAAGCCGACGCATCACGGCTGCGCCCTCGCCCTGCTAGAATCGCCGCCCTGCTCGCTACAGACACCCGACCATGGCCGACCAATACGCACAACTCGACTGGGACGAACAGGGCCTGCCCTCCTCGCGTCAGTACGACGACGTCTACTTTTCCCGGGAAAACGGCCTGGAAGAGACGCGCTACGTGTTTCTGGAAAACAACGACCTGCCGCGACGCTTCGCTGCCCTGCAGCCGGGCGAGCAGCTGGTGGTCGGCGAAACCGGCTTTGGCACCGGAATGAATTTCCTCTGCGCCTGGCAGTTGTTCGATCAGCAGGCAGCCGCCGACGCACGTCTGCATTTCGTCAGCGTCGAGAAACACCCGCTCAGCGAGACGGATCTGCAGCGTGCCCTGGCGCTATGGCCGGCCCTGGAGCGCTACAGCCAGCAGTTGCTCCAGGCGTATCGCTGCCTGAACCCGGGCTTCCAGCGCCTGGTGTTCGATAATGGCCGCGTGGTGCTGACGCTGATCGTCGGCGATGCACTGGCCATGCTGCCGCAGCTCGATGCACGCATCGATGCCTGGTTTCTCGACGGCTTCGCGCCCTCGAAAAACCCCGAGATGTGGACGCCCGAGCTGTTCGCGCAACTGGCCCGATTGAGCGCGCCAGGCACCACCCTGGGCACCTTCACCGCCACCGGTTACGTGCGCCGCGGCCTGATCGCAGCGGGCTTCGCGATGAAGCGCGTGCCCGGGCTCGGCAAGAAATGGGAAGTGATGTGCGGCGCCTTCACCGGCCAGGCTTCCAATCAGGCCAAGCCCTGGTTTGCGCGTCCCAACCAAGATCATCAGGAACGACGCGCCCTGGTGATAGGCGCCGGGCTGGCCGGTTGCGCCACGGCTGCCAGCCTGGCCAAACGCGGCTGGCAGGTCACCGTGCTGGAGCGCCATGGCGCCGCGGCCCAGGAAGCCTCGGGCAACCCCCAGGGCGTCTTGTACCTCAAGCTGTCCGCCCATGGCACGGCGTTGTCGCGGCTGATCGTCGATGGCTTCGGCTACACCCGGCGGCTGCTCGAACGCCTGCACAAGGGCCAGGATTGGGACGACTGCGGAGTGCTGCAACTGGCCTTCGACGGGCGCGAAGCCCAGCGCCAGGCCAAGCTCGTCGCCGCCTTCCCAACCACGCTGCTGCACTCGCTGGACCGTCAGCAGGCCGAGGTGAAGGCCGGCGTTGGCCTGGCCAGTGGCGGCTTGTTCTATCCCGACGCCGGTTGGGTACATCCGCCGGCGCTGTGCGCGCAATTGCTCGACCATCCTGCAATCCGCCTGCAGTGCCACCAGGAGGCTCTGGCGCTCGAGCATATCGACGGACAATGGCAGGCGCTGAGCGGCCGGGAGATATTGGCTGAAGCGCCAGTGGTGGTGATCTGCAGCGCGGCGGATACCCTGCGCTTCGCGCAGAGTGCGTATCTGCCGCTCAAGCGCATCCGCGGGCAGATCAGTCGGCTGCCGGCCTCACCACGCAGCGCCGAGTTGAGCACCGTGGTGTGCGCCGAAGGTTATGTCGCACCGGTGCGCCAAGGCGAACACACCCTGGGCGCCAGCTTCAACTTCGACAGTGACGACCTCACGCCGAGCCGCGCCGAACACGCCAGCAATCTGGATCTGCTGCGGGAAATCTCCAGCGACCTGGCCGAGCGCCTCGACGCCGACACCCTCGACCCGGCTACCTTGCAGGGCCGCGCCGCCTTCCGCTGCACCAGCCCGGATTACCTGCCGATCATCGGGCCGCTGGCCGACGCCGAGCAGTTCGCCACCGCCTACGCCGTGCTGGCCCGCGACGCCCGCCAGGTACCGCCGATCCCCTGCCCCTGGCAGCAAGGCCTGTACATCAACAGCGGCCACGGCTCCCGCGGCCTGATCACCGCCCCGTTGTCCGGCGAACTGATTGCGGCCTGGCTGGAAGGCGAGCCGCTGCCGGTACCCAACGACGTCGTCGACGGCTGCCACCCCAACCGCTTCATGTTGCGGCAGTTGATTCGCAAGGGTTGAGCGAGCACTAACTGGCACGTCCCTAGCGCCGGGGGTCGCAACTCACACCATGATCGCGAACAGCCCACCGCCCGTGTAGGAGCGCCGCCCCGGCGCGAAATGATTGCGGCCCTGATGCAATGCCCCGGCGGCACCGCCCACCTGCCCCCAAAGCCATTTTATTGAACGTTCGCCGCGCACAGGGACTCGAAAAAACTCGAGCCTGCTGCGCCGCACCTTTGCGCGCAGCAGCTTTTTCACTGCTCGATCGTCTCCGGCGCGCCCTGGAGCGCACTGGAACTCAGAACCGGTACACCACTGGTACGGACTGACGTTAAGGAGGAACAGAGCCCAGGAAATATGCGGGCTTTATAGACTATGTGCGGAATAGCAGGCGAACTTCGATTCGATAACCAACCGGCCGATCTGGCTGCCGTTGAACGCATCACTCACCACCTCGCCCCTCGCGGCCCGGATGCCCATGGCTTCCACAGTCGCGGCCCCGTCGCCTTCGGCCATCGCCGGCTGAAGATCATGGATCTTGCCGAAGCCTCGGGCCAGCCGATGATCGATAACGATCTCGGCCTGTCGATGGTCTTCAACGGCGCCATCTACAACTACCCGGAACTGCGCAGCGAGCTGGAACGGCTCGGCTACCGCTTCTTCTCCGGTGGTGACACCGAGGTGCTGCTCAAGGGCTATCACGCCTGGGGCGCCGACCTGCTGCCCAAGCTCAATGGCATGTTCGCTTTCGCCATCTGGGAGCGCGACAGCGGCCAGCTGTTCATCGCCCGCGACCGTCTGGGCGTCAAGCCGTTGTATCTATCCAAGACCAAGGATCGCCTGCGCTTCGCCTCGAGCCTGCCTGCCCTGATGAAAGGCGGCGATATCGGCAAGACACTCGATCCGATCGCGCTCAACCATTACCTAAACTTCCATGCCGTAGTGCCTGCGCCCCGCACCATCCTCGCCGGCGTGGAGAAGCTGCCACCGGCCACCTGGATGCGTATCGACACCAACGGCAAGGTCGAGCAGCAGGTTTGGTGGACGCTGAACTTCGGCCCGAACGCCGACGAAGCCAACTTCACCTTCGAAGACTGGCGCGACGCCACCCTCGATAGCATGCGCGAAGCCGTCGAAATCCGTCAGCGCGCTGCCGTTGATGTCGGCGTGCTGCTTTCCGGCGGTGTCGACTCCAGCATGCTGGTCGGCCTGCTGCGTGAGGCCGGTGTCGAGAACCTGCTGACCTTCTCCATCGGCTTCCAGGATGCCGGTGGCGAACGTGGCGATGAATTCCAGTATTCGGACCTGATCGCCAAGCGCTTCGAAACCCAGCACCACCAGCTGCGCATCGGCGAGAACGAGATTCTCGACCAGTTGCCCGCGGCCTTCCGCGCCATGAGCGAGCCGATGGTCAGCCACGACTGCATCGCCTTCTACCTGCTCTCGCGGGAGGTGGCCAAGCACTGCAAGGTGGTGCAAAGCGGCCAGGGCGCCGACGAGCTGTTCGCCGGTTACCACTGGTACCCGCTGGTCGACGGTGCGGACGACGCCTACAGCGCCTATCGCAAGGCCTTCTTCGACCGCGAGCACGACGAGTACGCCGCCTGCGTACAGCCTGCCTGGCTGACCGACGACGTATCCGGCGAATTCGTCCGCCAGCATTTCGCCCAGCCAGGCGCGACCGCCGCCGTGGACAAGGCGCTGCGCCTGGACAGCACGGTGATGCTGGTCGACGACCCGGTCAAACGTGTCGACAACATGACCATGGCCTGGGGCCTCGAGGCACGCACGCCGTTTCTGGACTACCGCGTGGCGGAATTGTCGGCGCGCATCCCTGGCCAGTTCAAACTGCCGGAAGGCGGCAAGTACGTGCTCAAGGAAGCGGCCCGCAAGGTGATTCCTTCCGAGGTCATCGACCGCAAGAAGGGCTACTTCCCGGTACCGGGCCTCAAGCACCTGGAAGGCGCAACGCTGGGCTGGGTACGCGACCTGCTGGTCGACCCGGCCCATGATCGTGGCATCTTCAACCCGCAGATGCTCGACCGCCTGCTTACCGACCCGCAGGGCCAGCTGACGCCGCTACGCGGCTCCAAGCTGTGGCAGATGGCGGCCTTGAACCTGTGGCTGAGCGAACAGGGCCTGTAACGACGAATCGGGGGAGCAGCGGCTCCCCCGCTCCCAACTGCAATGGTCGTATCCGCCTCGCCGCGGATTACCAGACAGGCCAACCGATAGCCGGCAATGCCGGCCATGCGCAAGCAAAGGAACACTCTTCAATGCGAGCCACTGCCCACAACCAACGCCTTCTTCGGGGCCAATCCCCCTCCTACGAGCGCCTGCAGGCACGGTTTGCCGAAGAGCACGGCGATGGCATCAGCCAACCGCAAATCGTCCACTGCGGCTGGGGCCGTCTGCTGATCGGCCACACCTTCCCGGACGCTGCAGTATTGGCCGAAGAGCTGCTCAGCGAGCAGCCCGGCGAGCGCGATATCGCACTCTATGTAGCGGCGCCGCAACAGGTGCTGGCCCACGCCCCCCAGCAGCTGTTTCTCGACCCGTCGGACACCCTGCGCCTGTGGTTCAGCGACTACCGCCAGGCACGCCGCGGCTTTCGCGGCTTTCGCGTACGCCGCGCGCAAACCGAGGCCGATTGGCAGGCGATCAACTGCCTGTATCAGACCCGCGGCATGCTGCCGCTCGATCCCGAGAAGCTCACCCCGCGCCACCAAGGCGGCCCGGTCTACTGGCTGGCCGAGGATGAAGACAGCGGCGCAGTGATCGGCAGCGTGATGGGCCTCAATCACCAGAAGGCCTACCAGGACCCTGAGCTGGGCAGCAGCCTCTGGTGCCTGGCAGTCGACCCGGCCTGCAGCCGCCCCGGCGTGGGCGAAGTACTGGTGCGTCACCTGATCGAGCATTTCATGAGCCGCGGGCTCAGCCACCTGGACCTGTCAGTACTGCACGACAATGGCCAGGCCAAGAAACTGTACGCCAAGCTGGGCTTTCGTGAGCTGCAGACCTTCAGCATCAAGCGCAAGAACGGCATCAACCAGCCCCTGTTCCTCGGCCCGGGGCCGGATGACAAGCTCAACCCCTATGCGCGCATCATCGTCGACGAGGCCCGTCGTCGTGGTATCGATGCGCAGATCGACGACGCCGAAGCCGGCTTGTTCACTCTGAGCCAGGGCGGCCGACGCATTCGTTGCCGCGAGTCGCTGACCGACCTGACCAGCGCCGTGACCATGACCCTCTGCCAGGACAAGCGCCTGACCCACCGCACCCTCAGCCGTGCCGGCCTGAGCCTCCCCGCCCAGCGCCTGGCAGGCAGCGCCGAGGACAACGCCGCGTTTCTGGCCGAGCATGGCAGCCTGGTGGTCAAGCCCGTGGATGGCGAACAGGGCCAGGGGGTTGCCGTCGACCTGCGCACGCCAGCCGATGTGCAAGCTGCGATCGAGCGCGCCCGCCCCTTCGATGAGCGAGTGCTGCTGGAGAGCTATCACGAAGGCTTCGACCTGCGCATCGTGGTCATCGGTTTCGAAGTGGTTGCCGCCGCGATCCGTCGCCCAGCGGAAATCCTCGGTGATGGCCGCCATACCATTGGCGAGCTTATCGACGCGCAAAGCCGCCGTCGCCAAGCGGCAACTGGCGGTGAAAGCCGTATTCCGAAGGACGCCGAAACCCTGCGTACCTTGCACGCGGCTGGTTTCGACTACGACAGCGTGCTGCCCCAGGGCAAGCGTATGGCGGTGCGCAAGACCGCCAATCTGCACACGGGCGGGATTCTCGAGGACGTCACCAGCATCCTTCACCCGACCCTGGCCGATGCCGCCGTCAAAGCTGCCCGTGCGCTGGACATTCCGGTGGTGGGCCTTGACCTGCTGGTGCCGGCGGCGGATCAGCCCGGGTACGTGTTCATCGAAGCCAACGAACGCGCGGGCCTGGCCAACCATGAACCGCAACCGACTGCAGAACGTTTTATCGACCTGCTGTTCCCGCTGAGCCATGGCGTTGGGGATTGAATGACGTTCGCCGGTACCGCGGTGACTGCCCCATTCGCCGCGGGTCGCGGCTCCTACAATGATCACGAGCAATCCAACGCCCGTGTGGGAGTGCCGACCCGGCGCGAATGACTGCGGCCTTGCTGCGATTACAGCGCCACCTAAACCATTCGCCACAACCACGTATGAGTTCCCCTTGAAACCCTGAGGGCAAATACAGGTCATGATGTAACACAGCGCAAATTTCCCGTCGTCGACAGGCGTCACGCAATCACCGCAGACAGACGCCGCCCGGCGGCCCGCCCCGTCCTAGATGGAGAGCCCATGTCGCAAATTCCAGAACCCGATCTCGAATACATGCAAAAGGTCCTGCTGGAAATGCTCGCCATTCCCAGCCCCACCGGCTTCACCGATACCATCGTGCGCTATGTCGCCGAGCGCCTCACCGAAATCGGCATCCCCTTCGAAATGACCCGGCGCGGCACCATCCGCGGCACCTTAAAAGGTCGTCGCGACAGCCCGGACCGTGCCGTCTCCGTGCATCTGGATACCATCGGCGCCATGGTGCGTGAGATCAAGGACAACGGTCGCCTGTGCCTGACCGCCGTGGGCTGCTGGTCCAGTCGCTTCGCCGAAGGCAGCCGGGTCAGCGTTTTCAGCGACCATGGTGTTTACCGCGGCAGCGTCCTGCCGCTGCTGGCCTCCGGGCACGCCTTCAATACCGAAGTGGACCAGATGCCGATTTCCTGGGATCACGTCGAGTTGCGCCTCGATGCCTTGGTCGCCAGCCGAGCCGACTGCGAAAGCCTGGGCGTATCGGTAGGCGATTTCGTGGCATTCGACCCGCTGCCCGAGTTCACCGAAAGCGGCCATATCAGCGCCCGCCACCTGGACGACAAGGCCGGCGTCGCCGCCCTGCTCGCGGCACTCAAAGCGGTGGTGGAAAGCGGCCAGGAGCCGCATATCGACTGCCACCCGCTGTTCACCATCACCGAAGAAGTCGGCTCCGGTGCGGCGGCTGCATTGCCTTGGGACGTCAGTGAATTCGTGGGCATCGACATCGCTCCGGTCGCCGCCGGCCAGCGCTCCACCGAGCATACGGTCAGCGTGGCCATGCACGACTCCGGTGGCCCCTACGACTATCACCTGTCACGCCAGCTGCTACGCCTGGCCAGCGAAAACGAAATCCCGGTACGCCGCGACCTGTTCCGCTACTACCATAGTGACGCCCAGTCAGCCGTCACCGCCGGCCACGACATCCGCACCGCGCTGATCGCCTTCGGCTGCGACGCCACCCATGGCTACGAACGCACCCACATCGACAGCCTCGCCGCCCTCTCACGCCTGCTCGGCGCCTACCTGCTCAGCCCACCGGTATTCGCCAGCGACGCGCAGCCGGAGAACGGCTCGCTGGAGCGTTTCAGCCATCAGCTGGAACATGACGCGCAGATGGAACCGGAGACGCGGGTGCCGACAGTGGATAGTTTGGTGGGGAATAGAGAAAAGGAAGATAAGTAATGCTAAGCGGCTCTTTACGATTTGTTCGTTAGAGCCGTACTCAAATAGACCCTACGCAACCAATATGCGTACATAGAGCTATAAGCATGCTCAAATCAAACTTCGCCAAATCAATTTTGGCGATTCTCAAAATACCGGCTGAATGCACTGAAACCTGAAGAGCATAATAAAGGCGCTATCTTCAGAACTTATTCTTACGGCCAAACCGCCATTGAGACGCCATCAGTGAATTGCGCTGCTTCTCATCAAACCGCCATTTAATAAACCGTGCGGGATTTTCACCTGCAAACTGTATAAAGTTCTTCGTTCTTGGACCACAACAGCGCCAGCCGCCGCTAACGCGCCTTTTCCAACGACTACACCTGAGAGAATTATCGTTCCGGAACAAATCCAGCAATCATTGCCAATAATCACATCGCCATTGGTCCCACCAAAATCTGCAATATGGACAGCGCTATCAAGCATGGCAAAAAAAGGGGCAGCACGATAACCAGTCAATGCGGTGGTGCCACCTAGATAAATATTCATCTTAGCGGCAATTGAAGCATAAGCCCTACATTTAAAGTATAGCCCTCTTCTCAACCATGCATGATGGGTAAACCATAAATTCCAATTCCAATTCCAATCGAGTGCTTTGGATAAAGCGCTGTTGAGCGGTTATTGGCTCTTAGCCTTCCTTAGCAGCTTTATCTTTTTCCAACCTTTAATCGGGTTGAAAATTTTCTACACCACCTATTAATTCTCGATATTTCTTAAATTAACCACACTTCCGAGCCTAGAATAAACATCGGGAAATCAATAAAATATAGCAGTAAGAATATCATACAAGAAGAAATAATCGTCTTCGAAAATTCCAATCCCGGAATAAATTAAAAAATAGCTTTATTCCTCTTCGTCGTTCACCCGATCACGCAACTCCTTGCCGGGCTTGAAGTGCGGGACGAACTTGCCATCCAGCCTTACGGACTGGCCCGTTTTCGGGTTGCGACCCACGCGCGGGGCGCGATAGTGGAGGGAAAAGCTGCCGAAACCGCGGATCTCGATGCGGTCACCGGTGGCCAGCGCCTGGGACATCTGTTCCAGCATGGTCTTGATGGCCAGCTCGACATCTTTATTTGAAAGCTGCCCTTGATGGGTGACGATTCTTTCGATCAACTCCGACTTGGTCATACTTTTCCCTTCGTTTTCAAGCGGCTATGTCACTCGATGGAAAGGTTGTAGCACGCTGATCAGCTTTTGAACAGCCTAAAAAACCACCAGTTTTGAAAATGTGCCGGGCGTCTTGAATTCATTGCTGCTGATTCGGGTGAGTGAATGTAAGTCGTTGACTGCGCTGCATTGTTGGCAAAGGCAGTGGCTGGCGCCTTCGGCCTTGCATGCATGAGGTATGAAAGGTGATCAAATCCCCGCATGCGCCGTCCAACCCTGCATCCGACGATCAGAGGCAGCCAAGGCCTCAGGAGAAAACCGTGCTGATCCCCGCCAGTCTGCTCGAGACAGATACCCTCACCCGCCTGATCGAAGACTTCGTCACCCGCGATGGCACCGATAATGGCGATGAAACACCGCTGGAAACCCGGGTCGCGCGCGTTCGCCGCGCACTGGATAAAGGCGAAGCGGTAATCGTGTTCGACCCGGAGAGCCAGCAATGCCAATTGGCGCTCAAGCGGGACGTGCCGAAGGAATGGCTGGAGGAGGATGAGGGTTAGATGCGGCGCCTGCGATAAATACTCACAACCAGCGTATTTTGACGGGCCGCGGTCCGCGGCGATATGGTTGGCCAACGCGTTACCCGCGCAATCCCCCTTCCCTTTCCCAGGCACAACGCACGCGTAACGCACCGTCCTGTGGGCTGTGCAGGCCATTCTCCGACTCGGCTTCCCAGCGAAAGGTGTGGGTACCGTTCAGTTCGGTTTCCAAGTGCACTACAGCACTGGCCCAATAGAGGCGCTTGAGCAGCGCCTCGAACTCGGCGACCCAAAGCTTCCACTCGTACTCGACGGTCTGGTAACTCGCGCCGAAATGAATGACCTGGGTCTGGTACAGACCACTGCCGGGTTGCTGACAGCATGAGAACATTTCGCGGCCCAGAAACGGCCAGGCATCGCCGGTCGGCAATGCATCGAGCACCTGTTTGTTGAGCAGGCGCCGCAGGCGACTCTCCGAGGGGCTGTCCGACGGCCAGTCACGAATGTTGCCGTAGACGATGGATTCCGATTCCACGGGTGCACTCCGCTAAAAACTGGCAGCCTTCTATCACAGCCCACGCTGCAGGGGAATGCAACGGACAGAACGGTCAGTCAGGACAGTGATGGGGGTCATTCAATCACCCGTATTGACGGGTAGCCCATGCGCCCGGGCTCTGCATCGCGCTACCCAGGCGACAGGGCATTCACACCGAAGGGCGACGCGGACCCTTGCGCATGGCCCAGGCCAGCAGCACCATCACCACCGCCATGCAGGTCAGCACCAGGAACGGCACCTTATACGTTCCTGACATGTCCCGCGCCAAACCACTGAGCACTGGGCTCAGGCACGCCACGCTGTAACCGGTGCCGAGCATCATAGCCGTCCAGCGGCTGACTGCCAGTGGCGAGCCGGCCTCGTAGATGGGCAACAGCAGCGACAAGGCGAAGGAACCGCTCATGCCGAAGCCCAGGGTCAATGCCCAGAATTCCGGGATGAAGGTGGGCACGAAGGTGATCATCACCAGGCTGACCAGGGTCAGGCTGCCGCAGGCAACCATCAGCAGGTAACGGTTGAAGCGCTGCACCAGCATCGGCAGGACGAAAGAACTCGGCAAGCCCATCAGCATGGCCAGGCTGAACAGCGTATTGCTGTGCATCGCCGACAGCCCCGCCTCCTGATAGCGCACCACCGTCCAGGTCGCCACTGCGTAGAACAAACCAGCCTGCAGGGCAAAATAGGCGCTGATCAACCACGCTCGCCCTTCGCGCCAGGGCAAGCTGGCGGACGCGTCTTCGCGACTCAGCGGCTCGGCCTGCTGCTTGGGCAGGCAGCACCAGGTGACCACCGCCACTATCGCTGGCACTGACCAGATTGCTAGGCCGTAGCTCCAGTCGTCGCCGAACAGCTGAGTGACCGGCATGGTCAGCACCACGCCAATCGCGCCGCCGATGGCCATGCTCAGCGAGTACCAGGCCAGCACCCGGCCCATGCGTCCCACGAAATGACGCTTGATGAAGCCCGACAGCAAAGGCCCGGCAATGGCGATGGCGGCGCCGAGCAGCACTGCGCTGCCGACCAAGACCGGGCTGGAGTGGCCAACCACGCGTAGCGCCAGCGCCAGGGCAATCGTCCCCAGGCACAGGTTGATGGTGCGTTCGAGACCGAAGCGCACGGCCAGACGCGGCGCAAGGGGCGCCAGCAGGCCCATGCACAGCACCGGCAGTGCGGTGGTCAGGCTGATGAAGCCGCGGCTCAGGGACAGCTCCTGAGCGATGCGTTCGATAAGCGGCGCCAGCGAGGTAATGCCGGGTCGCAAGTTTACCGCTGCGGCCACCAGGGCCAGCAGCAGTAAAGCGCGGGAGACGGGTTTCACACGAGTTCCTGATTAGGCGGCCAGGTTCAGCCGAGCCGGCAACCCTACTCGTGCGCTTCGGTTAGGGCAAGCGTGCTCGTATGCGGTGGCCCAAGAACCTGTTCAATTCCATCTAGTGACTGCAACCTGGTGGTAGCGGGCGCCCCCTATCCCGTAGGAACGGGCGGGGACGCCCAATTCATGCCTGTGATTTTTCGCGGGCATGGCCCTCTCCCACAGGGACTGCATGATGGCCGCCTCTACCTTCAACCAGCCTTTTGTAGGGAGGACGACGCTTTATCCGTCCACCGCTCTGCGCTCGCAATGGTGGACAAAAAGAGCGTTGTCCACCCTACGGTGGGAACGGCTGCTTCTGCCGTACTGCAGTCGATTCAAGGTATACAAGCTCCCGGAAACCCAAAGTTCGCGACCAAGCTTAAGGCGTCTTCGCTTCGCGTTGCCCGGCAGCCTTGGCGCGCATTTTCTCGCACATCAGGGTCATCTCGTCATACAGCAGCTGCGGATTCTTCTGCTTCAGCGCCCAGGCCTGGCGGCCCTGCTCGTGGGGCAGGATCATGAACTCGCCGCCGGCAATGGCCTTGAAGATGTAGTCGGCGATGAACTCGGCATTGATCGGCGAGCTTTCCAGCAATTTGCCGACCTGGGCCTTCATGGCGGGGGTCGGCCCGCGGAACGAGTCGAGCAGGTTGGTCTGGAAGAACGACGGGCACACCACGTGCACACCGATCTGCAGCGGCTTGAGTTCGGCCAGCAGGCTTTCCGACAGCGCCACCACGCCGGCCTTGGCGACGTTGTAGTTGCTCATGCCCGGGCCCTGCATCAGGGCCGCCATGGAGGCGATGTTGACGATGCGCCCGCGGCTGCGTTCGAGCAACGGCAGGAACGCCTTGCAGCCCTTGACCACGCCCATCAGGTTGATCGACAGCTGCCAGTCCCAATCCTCGAGCGACAGCTCGGCGAAGAAGCCGCCCGAGGCAACGCCGGCATTGTTGACGATGATGTCGATGCCGCTGAATTTCTCTTCGCAGGCCTGAGCCAGGGCGGTCAGTTGACTGTAGTCACGCACATCACAGCGCAGGGCGAAGCCGTCGCCGCCCGCCTCGCGCACCAGGCTCAGGGTTTCTGCCAACCCGGCGTCGTTGACGTCCGACAGCGCCAGGCGCCAGCCCTCGCGGGCCCAGCGCAGCGCCAACTCGCGTCCCAGGCCGGAGCCGGCCCCCGTGATCATCATGCGATTGCTCATGCTCAACCTGCCCTGCTGGCCAATGAAAGACAGCCCGAGTGTAGCGAAGCCGCAGGCGGCGCCCAGCCATCATCAGGTTGTTGAATGGGCGCACCGCGGGGTGGGTATGGCGCGGCTAGTACGACCCGTTATTCCTGGGTATCGCTTTGCTCAACCCAGGCTACGGTTCTGGGATCACTGCTTACGTAGCCCGGGTCGAGCGTAGCGACACCTGGGAGTTCAGAGCGCTACTGAAACAGTCGTGTGCTCAGCTCATGGCTGGCTTCGAGCAGGATGGGCAGGAAGCGGTTCTCCAGCTCCTGGCGCGACACGCGGCCCACGTGGGTGCCAACATTGAGCGCCGCCAATACCTGGCCGGCAGAATCCTTCAGCGGCACGGCGATGGAGCGCAGGCTGACTTCCAGCTCCTGATCGATGATCACCCAGCCCTGCCGGCGGATTTCCTCGATATTGGCGCGCAGGTCTTCGGGGGTGTGCAGGGTGCGGCTGGTTTTCACCTGCAGGTCGGCGTGGCTCAGGTAGTCGTCCAGCGCGGCATCATCCAGCGCTGCCAAGAGGATGCGGCCCATCGAGGTGCAGTAGGCCGGCAGACGGCTGCCCACGCTCAGGTCGACGGAGATCAGCCGCTGCGGCGTCGCCGAACGCGCGATGTAGAGGATCTCGTCGCCCTCGAGGGTGGCCATTGAACAGGCCTCGTGCAGCTGCTCGCTGAGGCGGTCGAGAATCGGCTGTGCGGTAACGGCCATTGGCGTCGAGGACAGGTACGCGTGGCCCAGGGTCAGCACCTTGGGCAGCAACGAGTAGACGCGTCCATCGGTCGTCACATAGCCGAGCTTCATCAACGTGTGCAAGCAACGGCGCACCGCCGCGCGGGGAATCTCGGTGCGGTGGCTGATCTGGGCGATGGTCAGGTGGCGCTTGCGCTCTTGGAACGCATGGATGACCGCCAGGCCCCGGGCCAGCGAAGTCATGAAGTTGGGGTCGCCGGTAAAGGCTTCGATGCGCTTGGCCGGCGACGCGATGATCGGTGGCGCCATTGAGCTGGGCGCGGATCGGGATTCGGGCATGGCACTGTCACTCGTCCAAATGGTATGCGCGATTATCGAACTGCGGTTCGATAATCGCAAGTTGGCGAAGACGTAAAGACTGTACTCGATGCGATTCAGGCGGGAAGCAGCAGCGCGGAATGCAAAACGCCCCGGGACTAGCGTCTCCGGGACGGCTCAGGCATCAGTCTGAATGAGGCGCACTTAAAACCTATTCATGAACTTTTAGCCCCGGCTCGTTGATTTGAAAACCAAGTGGCGAGGTCAGCCGCTCGCAATCTTGTAAGAAACCGGGTGGCGATCTGCTTTAGCCGCAAGCTCTTTGTGTGCCTCGATAAAAAGATCGGGGCTAAAGCTCCTTGTATGGTAATACTCGAAGGTGGTGGGACGACAAAGCCAATTCTGACTGT
>CBIFVM010000017.1:0-81907 GCA_966186235.1 uncultured Pseudomonas sp. | reverse complement strand
GTTTTCAGATCAGGCTGCGCCGGAAGTGGTGCGCATTATAGGCCTCCACGAAATCGGGTCAACCGTTTATTTCACTTTCTTGCGAAATCGGCTGTAGCGCGATAATCGAACGCTTTGGCCTGCTTATATAGATAGCTGGATTGACCTAATTAACCAGTTAGTACATTTTACCTGAGCCACCCCAGGCTGATTCCACAATAACAACAGGAAGCACCATGGCTCCCATCATTCTGATCCTCAACGGCCCGAACCTGAATATGCTCGGCACCCGTGAGCCGGCCACCTACGGCCACGTAACCCTGGCCGATATCTCCAGGCTTTGCGCAAACACCGCTGAAGCCCTCGGCCTAACCACCGAATTCCGCCAGACCAACCACGAAGCCGAGCTGATCGACTGGATTCACAAGGCCCGCGGTCGCTGCGCTGGCATCGTGATTAATCCCGCGGCCTGGACGCATACGTCCGTCGCCATTCGTGATGCGCTGGTTGCCTGTGAGCTACCGGTCATAGAAGTGCACCTCTCCAACGTGCACAAGCGGGAGACCTTCCGCCATCACTCCTTCGTTTCCCCTGTCGCGCTTGGCGTGATCTGTGGTTTGGGCAGCGGCGGTTATCGCGCGGCACTCCAGCACTTCAGCCACCTGGTCAAGGAATAAGGCCGTCATGACTTCCAGCAAAAGCATTCTCGCCGGCCTCATCGGTGCCGGCATCCAGGCGTCCCGCACCCCCGCCATGCACGAGCATGAAGGCGATGCCCAAGGGATTCGCTACTTATATAGGCTGATCGACCTGGATCAGCTGAAGCTCGACACCAGCGCCCTCCCCGATCTGCTCAGCGCCGCCGAGCGCATGAGCTTTACCGGGCTCAACATCACCTTTCCCTGCAAACAGGCGATCATTCCGTTGCTCGACGAACTCTCCGACGAAGCCAGGGGCATCGGCGCGGTCAACACGGTCGTGTTCAAGGATGGCAAACGCATCGGTCACAACACCGACTGCCTCGGTTTTTCCGAAGGATTCAAACGTGGCCTGGGTGACGTCGCCCGTCGACGCGTGGTGCAGATGGGCGCTGGAGGCGCCGGCGCCGCGGTCGCTCATGCCTTGTTGAGCGAGGGCGTCGAACAGCTGAGCATCTTCGACGTCGAGCCCGAACGCGCCCAGGCCCTGGCAAGCAACCTCAACGAGCACTTCGGCTCGCCACGTGCCCAGGCCGGCGGCGACCTGAGCTCGGAGATGGCCGCCGCCGATGGCCTGGTCAACACCACACCGATGGGCATGGCCAAACTGCCCGGCATGCCGATACCCAAGGCGCTGCTGCGCAAAGAACTATGGGTTGCGGAGATCGTCTATTTCCCGCTGGAAACCGAACTGCTGCGCGAAGCGCGTGCCATCGGTTGCCGAACCCTGGACGGCGGCAACATGGCAGTCTTCCAGGCCGTGAAGGCATTCGAACTGTTCAGCGATGCCCAGGCCGATGCACAGCGGATGCTCGATCACTTCCATAGCATGAACGGTTGATGCCACCGGGCCGACTCAGCGATGAGTCGGCCTAAGCTCGATGAGAGATACGTCCAGGCGATGACACGCTCAACGCGTGATATAGCGCAGTACCGCTTCGCAGATCATCGTCTTGTGGCGTTGCTTGACCTGTTCGTCCGGCAGGTCGATCTGGAAGATCTCCCCGAAGGTATGCCGGTTCGAGACGCGGTAGAAGCAGAACGAACTGATCAGCATGTGTACGTCCAGGGTATCGAGCCCCTCGCGAAACAGCCCTTCCTTCTCGCCACGCTTGAGGGTTTCGCCCAGCGTCAGCAGCACCACATTGCTCATCCTGCGGATTTCCGGTGACTGCTTGACGTACTCGCCGTAGTGAATGTTCTCGATGCTGACGATGCGCACGAAATCCGAGTTGCGATCATGGTGGTCGAAGGTGAACTCCACCAGGCGGCGAATGGCATCGGGTGCTGGCAGCTCGTCGAGGTGCAGACGGCGCTCGGTACTGCGGATATCACCGTACAACTTCGAGAGCACTTCGAGATAAAGCTGCTCCTTGCTGCCGAAGTAGTAATAGATCATGCGCTTGGACGTTGCCGTGCGCTCGGCGATGGCATCGACCCGGGCCCCCGAGAGGCCCTGGCGGACGAATTCGGTGATGGCGGCCTGCAGGATATTCTCCCGGGTTTTCTCCGGATTGTTCTTGCGTGGCTTGCGCGGCGCGGCGGCCTGCTCGTGGCTCGCAGGCTCGAGGGTAGCGGTCATGGAATCACTCATCATGGCGTTCTTGTTATCACTGCAAACGAAAAGCGGATGCGACCTGTGGCACGCATCCGCCTGAGTACAGCTTACAGCTTCGCCTGCCGCGTCACACCACTGCGTGCCTTGGCCATGGCCGCCAGACGCACCGCGACGTTGGCGGCACCGTAGCCGACATAGCCGTTCTTGCGCTGAATGATCTCGAAGAAGAAGCGCTCCTCGAACGCCTCGGTGTACACGTGAAACAGCTCACCGCCCTGGGCATCACGATCGTAGAGCACGTTGTAATAAGCCAGTTCGCTGAGGAACTCGTCGTCGAAATCGAAGCGCGCGGCGAGATCGTCATAGTAGTTGAGCGGGATGTCCAAAAGCGGCACGCCCGCTTCCTTGGCCCGCTCGACTTCCTTGAAGATGTCCTCGCAGGAAAACGCGATGTGATGCACGCCGGAACCCCGGTAGCTGGACAGCGCATGGGCGATGGCTGTATTGCGGTTCTCCGAAATGTTCAGCGGCAGGCGCACCGAACTGCAGCGGCTGCGTAGCGCCCGACTTTTCACCAGGCCATAGGGATCGGGCAGCACCACTTCGTCGTCGGCCTCGAAATCCAGCAGGCTCTTGTAGAACAGCACCCAACTGTCGAGGCTGTCCGCCGGCAGCGCCAGCGCCATGTGGTCGATACGCTGCAGGCTGCCGGTTGGCAGCGCAGCGGGGTCCAGCTTGAAGTCGCTGTCATAGATGGTCTGCCCTGCTTCGGCCTGGTCGACCAGGTAGATGAGGCTGCCATCGGGCGCGCGCATCGCCGGAATCTCGCGCTCGTTCGGCCCGACCAGGCCGCGATACGGGTGACCACGGTAATCGAGGGCGCGCTGCAGCGCCGTCGCGCCATCCTTTACCTTCAGTGCGGTGGCGCACAGCGACGGGCCGTGGGCCTCGAAGAAACCATGGGCGAACGAATAGGGTTCGGCATTGAGCACGATGTTGATGTCGCCCTGACGCAGCAGGCTGACATCCTTGGAGCGGTGCTCGCCTGCCTTGGCGAAACCCAGGCGCTGCAACCAGCCGGACAGCTTGGCGCCGGCGGCCTCGTCGACGGCGAACTCGAGGAACTCGACGCCGTGATAACGGCTGGCTGGCGGGGTATCGAACAATAGATCGAGGTTCGGTGCCTGGGCATCGGCCGCCAGCAGCTGCCGGGTCTTTTCTTCCAGATACAGAAGCGAGCGCAGCCCGTCGACCGCATTGGCGCGCGGCGGCGCGGCGCGGAAACCATCGTTGAAGATTTCCAGCGACAGCGGGCCGGTGTAGCCGGTGCGGATGATCGGCGCCAGAAAGCCTGGCAGGTCGAACTCGCCCTGCCCCGGGAAACAACGGAAGTGGCGGCTCCACTCCAGCACGTCCATGGCCAGAATCGGCGCATCGGCCATCTGCACGAAAAAGATCTTGTCGCCAGGGATCTCGGCGATGGCCGCCGGATCGCCCTTGAGCGACAAGGTATGGAAGCTGTCGAGAATCACCCCGACCGCGGCATGATCGGCCTGGCGAACCAGGTTCCAGACCTGCTGGTAAGTATTGACGTGGCGGCCCCAGGCCAGTGCCTCGTAACCGATACGCAGGCCCCGTGCGCCGGCGCGCTCGCCCAGCAGGCGCAGGTCGTCGACGAGAATCTCTTCATCGCCGAGCGAGTCGGCAGCTACGTTGCTGCATACCAGCACCAGGTCGGTGCCGAGCTCCTGCATCAGGTCGAACTTGCGTTCGGCGCGGTCCAGGTTGCGTTGCAGCCGGTCGCGGCGGCAGCCTTCGAAATCACGGAAGGGCTGAAACAGGGTGATGGCGATGCCCAGATCGGCGCACATCTTGCGCACGTCGCGCGGGCTGCCCGCGTAGTACAGCAGGTCGTTCTCGAAGATTTCTACGCCGTCGAAGCCGGCGGCGGCGATGGCTTCGAGTTTCTCGGGCAGGGTGCCGCTCAGCGAGACGGTGGCGATCGAGCGATGCATACTTCAGCTCCTTGTAGATAACGATCTCTGCGGATCGTGTGATGACCTGGGCCAGGCACCAGAAGCGTAGCCGACAAGGCGTTCGAGCCTGCTACTCGCCAGGCCGTTCAATCCCCTGATGCCAATTCTTGAGGCCTGCAGCGATTATTCGTGCGCCCGCGCGAGGCGGCAATTCAAAGTGTACGAACTAGTTAGTATTTAGTGCGATTATCGAACACTAGGCCGTTTATCGAATTGACGCTATTTCGTGGTTTGCAACACCATGTTTCCCACTGCAGTGACGGAAACCTTTCCGCCGCGACCAGCAAACGACCCGGCTCCATCCATAACAATTTCAATAAGAGTACGCCCATGCTCACTTCCCAGCCTCTGCATACCCGCATACCATTCGCACGCTTTTTGGCACCCACCCGGCCAACTGCGTCTGCGCACGTCAAACCCTGACTCGCGACACTCCGCTCGATAATCCTGAAAGCGGGTCGACCGGTGCCATCCACAAGGCCGGTCCCCATACGCCGTGGCCAAGCCGCACCCAGTTGCCGCTTCGCTCGGCGCTCTAATAACAACGGAGACCATGATGGCTAAGCCCTCAAGTTCACAAGCCAAGAAAGCCACTGCCAGCGGCTGGGTCGGTTCAGCGCTGGAATACTACGATTTCTTTATCTACGCCCAGGCCGCGGCGCTGATTTTCCCGCAGATCTTCTTTCCAAATACCGATCCGAAGATGGCCATCGTCGCCTCGCTGGCAACCTATGGTGTTGGCTACCTGGCACGCCCGGTAGGTGCATTCGTGCTCGGCCATTGGGGTGACACCCGTGGTCGCAAGAACGTGCTGCTGCTGTGCATGTTCCTGATGGGCATTTCCACCATGGCCGTCGGCCTGCTGCCGACCTACCACGACATCGGTCTGCTGGCTCCGGCCATGCTGGTGGTGCTGCGCCTGATCCAGGGCTTTGCGGTAGCCGGCGAGATCTCCGGCGCCAGCTCGATGATTCTCGAGCATGCGCCATTCGGCCGACGAGGCTTCTACGCCAGTTTCACGCTGCAAGGCGTACAGGCCGGTCAGGTGCTCGCCGCTGCGGTGTTCCTGCCGCTCGCCTACTTCATGCCGAGCGAAGCGTTCAACGACTGGGGCTGGAGGATCCCGTTCCTGCTCAGCGCCTTCGTGCTGCTGGCGGGTTTCATCATTCGTCGCGAGGTTCACGAAACGCCGGCCTTCGTCAACGAAGAGAACAAGCAGAAGATCGCCAAGTCGCCGATTTCCGAAGCATTCAGCACCAGCTGGCGGACCATGTTCCTGGTCATGGTCATGGCGCTGATGAACGTGATTCCGGTGGTAGCGACCATCTTCGGTGGCGCTTATGCCGTGCAACCGGCCTACGGGATCGGCTTCGACAAGAGCGTCTATCTGTGGATTCCGGTGGTGGGCAACATCGTCGCGGTCCTGGTGATTCCGTTCGTGGGCAACCTCTCCGACAAGATCGGCCGCCGCCCGACCATGATCACCGGCGCGCTGGGCTCTGGCCTGCTGGCGTTCGGTTATCTGTATGCGATCAGCATCAGCAACGTGCCGCTGGCGTTCATCATGTCGCTGCTGATGTGGGGCGTGGTCTACCAGGGTTACAACGCGGTGTTCCCGAGCTTCTACCCTGAGCTGTTCCAGACCCGCTACCGCGTGTCGGCCATGGCCATCGCCCAGAACATCGGCACCATGCTCACCGCCATGCTGCCTGCGCTGTTCGCCCTGGTCGCACCGCCCGGCTCGGACAACATTCCATGGCTGATCGGCGGCCTGGCATTCGGCATCACCTGCCTGTGCGCCCTCGCCGCCTTCATCGCACCGGAAACCTACCGCGTTCCGATGAGCGAACTGGGCAAACCCGGCGCCAAGCCGATGGACAAGGCCGAGTACGACGCCGCTCGCCAGAACAGCGTGAACGAAGCCAGCCACTAACCAGGCAGACGTAAAAAGAGAAGGCCCTTAACGGGTCTTCTTGTATTTCCGGGGGCTGAAATTTCAGCGCTTTCTGCGTTGCTGATAGGCGGCCGCCAGCCCGCTGAGACAGATAATGGCGATACCCACCTTGGCACTCGCCTCGGGATCGTGACCAAAGATGATCAGCCCCAGCAGGCCGGCGAAGACGATCTGGCAATAACCGAACGGTGCCAGCAGTGCCGGCGCGGCATGGCGGAAGGCCTTGGTCAGCAGCAGGTGAGCGAACATGCCGCACGCGCCGAGGGCCAGCATCAGCGGCAAGTGTTGCCACTGCGGCAGTTGCCAGAAGAACGGCACCAGGCAGCTCATCAGCAAGGTATTGAGCAGGCCGGTGAAGAAGTTGCTGGTGGTCGGCGCGTCGTACTGGCTGAGCAGGCGCGTGAGTATCTGGTAAGCCGCGAAGCAGCTGGCCGAACAGAGCGGCAGCAGTACGGCCGGGGTGAACAGGTCGCCGCCCGGGTGCACGATGATCAGTACACCCACGAAGCCCACGAGCACCGCCGCCCATTGCCCCCTGCTGACGCGCTCCTTGAGCAGTGGCACCGACAACGCGGTGACCAGCAGCGGCGCCAGGAAGTTGACCGCCGTGGCCTCGGCCAGCGGGATGTACAAGAGGCCGGTGGTGAAGAACAGACTGCAGCCCAGCAGGCAGATCGCCCGCAGCGCCTGCAACCCCGGCCGTTTGCTGCGCAGCACGCGCAATCCCGACTGCGGCAGGAAGATGCCGGCCATCAGCAGCGTGTGCACCACATAGCGCGCCCACACCACCATGATCACCGGGTAGATGCCGGAAAGGTACTTGGACAGCGCGTCGTGGCTGGCGAACAGAAAGGTCGCCAGCACCACCAGGGCGATGCCCTTCAAGGGATGATTGACGCCTGACAGCGAACTCGGGGTGCTCATGGGAATTCTCGTGATCCAGACGTCATTATCGGTAGCAAACTAACTATATGTGCGGTCTGCCGCCATTGCGGATTTCAGTATGGGCTATGCCGACAGGTCGAGACGTTTCAACAGTGCCCGAGTCTTGTCGATGGCCATCTGCGCCCGCTGCGTCGGATCCTCCACCTGCCGGGTGGGGATTTCCAGACTCAACGGAATACTGGCCGGTAGACAGCGCAACAGCCCCGACAAGTCACAATCACCGTCACCGGGAAAGCGCCGCTCGTTACGCGCCTGGCGCAGAATCTCCGCCATGTCGTCCGGCCGCGGCCCGGCCACGTCGCACAGTTGGGCATAACCCAGCCATGATGGTTCCACCTGCTGCAACTCGTCGAGGCGCGACCCCGAGCGATTTAAATGGAAGGCGTCGACCAGCACGCCGCCGTTGTCGCGGCCGGCCTGGCGCACGATACGCACGGCCTGCGAGAGATCGGCAACGTTGGTCCAGGGCATGAATTCCAGATGGGGCCGCAAACCGTACGCCATGGCGCGGTCGCACAGTTCACCGAAATTGTTGGTCAGCCGCGCTTCGTCCGGGTCGTTGCCGGCGACCAGCACCTCACGCGCACCGAACTCGGCGCCAACCTCCAGCACCGCCTCGAAGTCGCTGCAGCGTGTATGGGGTTTGAGCCGCAGGATCTCGACGTCAAGTACGCCGATGCCGGTGTCGCGCAACCGCCTGAGCGTCTGCCGGCGCAGATCCGCGTCGGCCACCAGCGCGAAGTGATGTTCCTCCTCGGTGGCGGGAATCAGGCGCAGGCCGACATGGCTGTAGCCCGTTCGGGCCGCCACCTCGACCATCTGCGGGGGCGCGAGCTCGAGGACGGTCAGGCTGGCCAGGGACATCAGGCGTTCGTGGGTGTGCATCGATCTCTCTCCGGGCCGTGGCCCATGAATGGACGTTGGCTCAGACGGATTCGGGTACGGTGGCGCAGCCCTGCTCGGCGGCGCGGCAGATGGCGTCATACAGCGCCAGGGTGCGCCCGGCATCGGCTGCACTGACCAGCGGCAGCGCTTCGCCCCGCGCAACCTCGATGAAGTGCCTGAGCTGCAACAACAATGCGGGAGCAGCCTCGTACGGTTGCTCCGCGCTCTGCAAGGGCTCGTGCCAGCCAGCGCCTGGCGAGGCGTACGACCAGTAACGCAGTTGCGGGATGCTCAGCGAACCTGCGGTGCCGGCCAGCAGGTAGCACGGCTGATCGGGCTGCCGTGGGTACACCGGGTTTTCCCCGGCGCTGAGCTCCCAGCTCCAGGGAGCAGCCGCCGCGTCGGAGCCGGTCAGGCTTCCCAGCGCGCCATTGGCGAAGCGCAGGATGATCGCCGCGCCGTCCTCGTTGGCGAAACCGCGCACGGCGTTGCTGGTGAGGGCCTGAACCTGGTCCACCTCGCCACACAGGTAGCGCAGCAGATCCAGATCATGGATCAGGTTGGTCAGCAGCATCCCCGCCCCGGGCTCGCGCCGCCAAGGCACGTCGTAATAGCTGTCCGGCTTCTGCAGTTGCCAGAGCGCCGTCACCGTGGTGAGTCGCCCCAGGGCGCCCTGCAGCATCAACTCCCGCGCCTTGCCGATCAGCGGATTGTGGCGGCGGTGGTGACCCACGAGCACCGGAACGCCGCTGCGCTGCACGGCAGCCACCAGTTCGCGCACTTCCTGCAGGCTGACACCGACCGGCTTCTCGAGCAGCGCCGGCAGGCCGGCCTCAATACAGCGCAACGCAGTGCGCACGTGGGCTGCATTCGGATTGGCGATGATCACGGCCTGGGCCAGGCGGCTGTCGAGCAGGCCCTGCAGCTCATCGAAACACGGTACCCCGTGTTCGGCGGCCAACTGTCGGGCCTGCTCGGTGGGGTCGACGATCGCGCAAAGAGTGGCTTGCGGCAGCTCGCGCAGATAACTGAGGTGTTGCCGGCCCATGATGCCGGCGCCGATCAGGGCGAGTTGCAAAGGGTTCAAGACATGAGTCCTTTTCTGATTGTTATAGGCGCAGCGCGCTCGAGAACAATCTAGAACTCAGTTCCATATTTAATCAATATCGAATGGAACGCTCGGCCGTTAATCGAACGTTATCGGCCATTCAGGCGAACAGGTCCGACGCCTGACTCGCTGTCGACAGCTCGGCAGCCGCTTCCAGCAGCAAGGGTGCAAGCTGTTCCATACGCTCGCCGGGCATGCGCGCGCTGGGGCCGGCGATGCTCAGCACGCCAATCACGCCGCCTCGCTGCGGGTGGCTGACCACCGCAGCCAGCGCGCAGGTACCCAGGGAGGAAGTTTCCACCACGGTCGCATAGCCGCGCTCGCGGGCACGCTGCAGGTAGCCGAGCAGCGCCTCATCGTCATGGGGCGCGTTGGGGCCGAACTCGCTGTCGTCGGGAATGTGCTGACGCGCCACCAGCGCCAATGCGTCGGCGTCCGCCAAGTTGGCCAGCCAGGCATGGCCGGAGGCGGTGTAGCGCAGCGGCGCGTCACGCCCCATGTCGGGGTCATAACGCAGGCCGGAGCGCGCGCCCTGGGATTTGGCGATCCAGGTCTGCCGCTCGCCTTCGATCACCCCCAGGCGCACCAGTTCGCCACTTTGCCGGGCCAGACGATCGAGGATCGGTTGCACGATGTCGGCGCCGCTGGCCGACAGGTAGCGAAAACCCAGGGCGACCAGCTTGGTCGAGAGCCGATAGCGGCTGGTATCGGCGTCCTGGCGCACGTACCCCAGGCGCACCAGCTCGGCGAGCATGCGGTGGGTGGCACTCTTGGGGATCTGCAGCTGTTCGGCCAGGGTCTGCATCGGCACGTCACCAGCGCCCGCCAGGCTCTCCAGTAGATTCAACGCTCGTTCTATCTGGCTCCCGGCCATGGTGATGCCCTCAAAGAATTTATCGCGATTCTAAAACCGAAAAGTGCCGGCGGAACCGGCACATTGCAATCATCACAACTGACACACTGATCGACGTGGGCTTGGCTGCGCTCAAACATGAGGCCATAATCCAGACGAGCTATTTGTACTAACTGGTTCGTTCTTGTTCGGTTATCGAACAAGAACCGATTTGGTGAATTGAAATAGCCCGTATCACCGCACAGTATTCCCAGCACTAGCGTAAGCAATGCCGGCATTGCCAGCGCCGCTACGAATATGCCTTACCTATAAATATAAGAAGGTCACCCCATGCCACAGCTCGACACTGTGTTCACCCGCGCCCGGCAGATCAGCCTAAGCGCCATTCGCTCTCTGGCCAATACGCACAGCGACGCTGCTTCGTCCTTCGCGCCTGCGGCCCTAGACATGCTTGTTCTCCAGACGCCCCCACACGCTAGCCACGCGCCGGTCCGTCAACCCCGCACACGCGCCTGAGCGGTTTTCCAACGCGGGCAGCACGGCTGCATCTGGAGTGAGTCATGAGTACATCGAAAAAAGTACCGGTGGGTGAGCGCACCTTCTGCATCCTGCTGGTGATCTTCAGCCTATTCGTTCTGTATCAGGCCTATCTGATTTCCGGGTTCTCCTCGATCAGTTCGCCGGGCGCGTTTCCATTGGGGGTCGGCGTCGTACTGCTGATCTCCGCCGTACAAGTGCTCTGGGAGTTGCGCGGCAAGGCAACTCACGGCGAAGGCTGGGCGGCCTCGGCCAAGCGCTTCAGCCACGAGCACTTCCCACGCCACATCGTGGTTTTCACCCTGCTCTCGGTGGCCTACCTGGCCATCATCCAGTGGGCGAGCTTCTATGTCAGCACCTTCGCTTTCCTGATGTTTTCCATCGTCTACCTGCGACGCGGCAAGCTGCTGTCGGCCCTGCTGGCCAGCAGTGTCTCGCTAGTGGCCATCTACCTGCTGTTCACCCTGGCGTTCAGCGTCTACCTGCCCTGAGGCGAGACTTTCCATGAGCGATACCTTTTCCTACCTGCTGATGGCCTGGGTGGACCCCAACCTGCTGTTGCTGACGGCGCTCGGCACCTTCGCCGGCATCTACATCGGCGCTATTCCCGGCCTTTCGGTGACCATGGCGGTGTCCATCCTCGTCTCGTTCACCTTCTCCTGGGACGTCAACGACGCCCTGGCACTGATCGTCGGTATCTTCATCGGCGGCGTATACGGCGGTTCGCGAAGCGCGATCCTGCTCAATATCCCCGGCGGGCCCTCCTCAGTAGCCACGTCTTTCGACGGTTATCCGCTGGCCAAACGCGGTGAGGCTGGCCAAGCGATCGGCCTGAGCACCGTAATGTCGGTGATTGGCGGCCTCGCCGGCACCGTGGTACTGGCCTGCGCCGCGCCCGTACTGGGCGACCTGGCCCTGAAATTCGCGCCGCGCGACTATTTCCTGATAGCCGCCATTGGTCTGATGCTGGTGGGTAGCCTGGCTGAGGGCAGCCTGGCCAAAGGCATCTTCGCCGCCTCGCTGGGCGCGATCATCGGCCTGATCGGCATGGATCCGGTCACGGCCCAGGGCCGCTTCACCATGAACCAAATGGAGCTGATGGGCGGCATTCACTACGTGGTAGTGATGATTGGCCTGTTCGGCGTGGCGGAAGCCCTGTATCAGTTGCACAACCTTGGCAGCGCAGCGGTCCGGCAGAATGTCAGCAAAATCGTTCCGCCGCTGGTGATGGTGCTCAAGTTTCTGCCCTTGTCGCTGCGCACTTCGGCCATCGGCGTGGTGATCGGCGCGCTGCCCGGCGTGGGAGGCGACATCGCCGCGCTAATGGCCTATGACCATGCCAAACGCACCGTGAAGAATCCGAGCCGCCCCTTTGGCGAAGGTGCCTACGAAGGCCTGGTCGCACCGGAAACCGCCAATAGCGCGGCAGTGGGCAGCGCCTATGTGCCGATGCTGACGCTAGGCATGCCAGGCGATGCGGTCACCGCGGTGATCATCGGCGCGCTGGTGATCCACGGCCTCAATCCTGGGCCCATGCTGATGGTCGAGAACCCGCACATCTTCTGGTTCACCGTCGGCAACCTGGCGCTGGCCAACATCTTCCTGCTGATCTTCGGGCTGATGGGCATCAAGCTGTTCGCCAAAGTCGTCGAGCTGCCCAAGGCCATGCTCATTCCACTGATTCTGGTGCTCTGCACCGTCGGCGCCTACTCACTGAACAGCAGCATGACAGAGGTGTACTGGATGCTCGGTTTCGGCGTGCTGGGCTACTTTCTCAAGGCGTTCGGCTTTCAGATGGGACCAATCATCCTTGGCGTGATTCTCGGCCCACTAATGGACACCTCCTACCGTCAGGCAATGGCTTCGGTGGGCGACAATCCCCAGGAGTTGTTGCTTGAATTGGTCAACAGCCCGGTATCGCTGATTCTCAGCACAGCTCTGTTGCTGGTTCTTCTGAGCAACACGCCGCTGTTCGGCTGGCTCAAGGGCAGGTTCAAAGGATCCTCGATTCAACACTGATAAACCGCGTCACGCATGCCCGGAAACGGATATATAAAAACAACCAATGGAGAGTCTCCAACATGCTCAAGCAACTACTTACCGGCGTCGCATTTTCCCTTAGTGCACTGACGCTGGCCCTGCCCGCCCATGCCGAATACCCGGAACGCAGCATCCAGGCAGTAATTCCCTGGGGCGCCGGCGGCGCCACCGATAACGTGATGCGCAGCCTGGCGCCCTATGTCGAGAAGGAACTGGGCACCAAGCTGATCCTCAACAACCGCCCCGGCGGCACCGCCGTAATCGGCAGCAGCTACGTGATGCAGCAGAAACCCAACGGCTACACCCTGCTGCTCGGCGCCGAAAACCCGCAGCTGTATCCGGTGCTCGGCCTGGCCAAGTTCGACTACAGCGATTTCTACCCGGTCAACATCATTGGCCAGAACGTCGTGGTGATCGCCACCAATGCCGACAGCCCGTTCAACAACATGGCCGAGCTACTGGCCGCCGCCAAGGAAAAGCCGGACACCTTGCGCATGGGCTCCACCGGCGCTGGCGGCCTGCCGAGCACCGTACACGCCATGGTCAACGCCGTCGGCGAGCTGAAGGTGCGTGAAGTGACCTTCGGCGGCGACGGCCCGGGCATCACCGCGCTGATGGGCAAGCACATCGACTTCATGCCGCTGAGCCTGGCAGCCGCCCAGGAACTGGTGCGCTCCGGCAAGCTCAAGGCGCTGGCCGTGCTGGCCGCCGAGGAAGTGCCGGAACTGCCAGGCGTCGAACCGATCACCAAGGCCCTGCCGGACATCGGCGAATACCTGCCGTGGGGCCCGTTCTGGGGCGCGTTCGTGCACAAGGACACCCCGGACGACATCAAGCAGAAGCTGGTCGAGGCCTACTCCAAGGCCGTGGCCAATGAAGAGTTCCAGGGTTTCCTGAAGAACTACGGCGCCCAGAGCCTGAACCTCAATGGCGCCGAAGCAGAGCAATTCCTCAAGCGCTGGCAGTCTGTCACCGCCTGGTCGATGTACAAGGCCAAGGCCATCGAAATCTCGCCGGACAGCGTCGGTATCGAGAAGCCCTGATCACCAGGCTGGGCAGGCAAACTGCCCAGCCTGCGCTGTAGCGGAGCGCCCAGTCGGGCCACCTCCACCAATCGATGACAGAAAAATGCTTCCGCCCAGGCGGCAGGACTCGTTCGTCCTGAGAAAAGGAAAATCGTCATGAAACCGATCGAAACCGCAGTTCGCAGCCGCTGCTTGCTCGCCCCCTCGCTGCTGGCCCTCGGCGTTGCACTCACCCTGCCGATGGGCGCCCACGCCGGTGGATTCGTCGACGACGCCAAGGTGTCGCTGAACCTGCGCAACTTCTACATCAACCGCAACTTCACCAATCCCGAGGGCCCTAGCGCGGCGGCGTCGCAGAGCAAAGCCGAGGAATGGACTCAGAGCTTCATTCTCGATGCACGCTCCGGTTACACGCCAGGCGTGGTCGGCTTCGGGGTCGATGCGCTGGGCATGCTTTCGCTCAAGCTCGACGGTGGTCGCGGCACCTACGGCACGGGCCTGCTACCCCGTCATGACGACGGCCGACCGGCTGACGATTATGGTCGCCTGGCGCTGGCTGCCAAGGCCAAGATCTCCAAGACCGAACTGAAGGTCGGCGAATGGATGCCGGTGCTGCCGATCCTGCGTGCCGACGATGGTCGCTCACTGCCGCAAACGTTCGAAGGTGCCCAGGTCACCTCCAACGAAATCGCCGGCCTGACGCTGTACGGCGGCCAGTTCCGCCAGAATAGCGAACGCAATAACGCCAGCATGGAAAACATGTTCCTGAACGGCAACAGCGCAGCCAATGACTCCAACCGTTTCAACTTCGTCGGCGGTGAGTACAAGTTCAACGGCGACCGCACCATGATCGGTCTGTGGGGCGCCGAGCTGAAGGACGTCTACGAGCAGCAGCACCTGCAACTGACCCACAGCCAGCCCATCGGCGACTGGACCCTGGGCGCCAACCTCGGCTATTTCCAGGGTGAAGACGACGGCTCCGCGCGCGCCGGCAAACTGGACAACAAGACCTACTCGGGCCTGTTCTCCGCCAAGTACGGCAGCAACACCTTCTACGTCGGCCTGCAGAAGGTTACCGGCGACACCGGCTGGATGCGCGTCAACGGCACCAGCGGCGGCACCCTGGCCAACGACAGCTACAACTCCAGCTTCGATAACGCCAAGGAAAAATCCTGGCAGGTACGTCACGACTTCAACTTCGCCGGCGTCGGTATCCCGGGCCTGACTCTGATGAACCGCTACATCAGCGGCAGCAACGTGCATACCGCTGCAACCGACGATGGCAAGGAATGGGGCCGTGAGACCGAGTTGGCCTACGTGTTTCAGGACGGCGCCTTCAAGAACCTGAGCGTGCGCTGGCGTAACGCGAGCATCCGCCGCGACTTCAGCAACAACGAGTTCGACGAGAACCGCCTGATCTTCAACTACCCGCTGTCGATCCTGTAAGCCAGCGCCCCCTCTCCAGTGTCACCCTTTGCCCATCCCTGCGACGGGCTTCTTCATGGCAAAGGCGAAAGAGCGTTCGCCAGAGCAAAAACGACGGACAGCAGAAAACGCCGCAGCGGTAGGTAACGAGCGCCGAAACTGTATTTCGAAAATCGAGTGACCCGAACGGGCCTGGAGATGGAGGCAACCCTGCCAGCCACACCCCGGCACACAATGTTCCCGCTGTGGCTGCTTCCTTCCGGATCTGACCAGGTTCACGGGTAATCGTTGCGGGGGGACCGGCAGGGCCACCATAACGCGGCTCACCATACAGTGAGCCGGCGCCATTGTACCGGCTTGTGCCGAACTTACAACTGCTTCAAGCACTTAGCGTGCATGCAGTTGCTCAAACACGGAATCGCCCAACCAGTTTCGCCAAGTCTCCGGATAGCTCAGACAGGCGCTGACTGGCTTCTGTGCTCTGCTGCGACGTATTCGCCGCCTCGTTGGAGAGCTCACGAATGTCGGTGATGTTACGGGCGATCTCCTCGGTAACGCTGCTCTGCTGCTCACAGGCGGTAGCGATCTGCGCGGTCATGTCGTTGATGCGTTGCAGCGAATCACTGGTGTCACTCAACGCCTGATCCACGCCGGCTGCCTGCTCGACGCTTTCGCGGGCTTTCATACTACCGGAATGGGTCGCCTTAACGGCATTCTGCACACCGCCCTGCAAGCGCTGAATCATGTCTTGGATGTCGGTGGTCGATTGCTGGGTGCGTGCTGCCAATGCACGTACCTCGTCGGCTACCACAGCGAAACCGCGCCCTTGCTCACCCGCACGCGCGGCCTCGATGGCGGCATTGAGCGCCAACAGGTTGGTCTGCTCGGCAATACCGCGGATCACCGCCAGTACCTCGCCAATGCGACCGGCTTCCTGCTCCAGGGCCTGGATGCTCTGCGAAGCGCTTTCCACCTCGCCAGCCAGGTGGCGAATGGTCTGGATGGTCGCTCCGACTACCCGCGCGCCTTCGCGGGACTGGCTTTCGGCATGACGCACGCTGTCGGCGGCGCCCTGGGCGCTGCGCGCGACTTCGTGCACTGCGGCGCTCATTTCGGTAGCAGCTGTGCTGACCTGGTCGACCGCCGCGTGCTCGCTGTTGATCAGTCGATCATTGGTCGCCGCCATCACCGCCAAGCCCTTCGCCGCACTGGCGACTTCGTCGGTCACACGGCCCACATCGGTGATCATCGGGTGCAGTTTGTCGAGAAAGCGGTTGAAGCTGGCACTGAGGCGGCCTAGCTCATCGCGTGACGACACTTCAAGACGTACGCGCAGGTCGCCATCGCCGTCAGCCAGTTGATCGATACGGTCGAGCAGGCGATGCAGCGGCCGCGTGACAAGCGTTGGAAAGGCGATGACCAACAGCAAGCAGACCAGCAATCCGCTGCCCACTGCCACGCCAAGTTGCCAACCCAGGCGCTCGCCCTGGGCAATCGCCGCGGTACCGACATCCTTGGCGGCCTGATCTTCCAGTTCGCCGAGTTTGTTGATCACCTCACGCATGGCGTCGAATTGGGCCTCGCTGTCGCCGAAGCTCAGGCGGGCGGCGGCGGCCGGATCCGTATTGATCAGCTGCATGACCTGGGCCGCGCTGCGCTCCCAGGTCGCGAACGCGCGCTCGAAGTCGCCTACCAGGCGCAAGGCCTCGTCACCTGGCTGCATCTGTGCATAGGCATGTACGCGGTCGAAAGCCTGCTTGACGTTCTCGGCCTGGGCCTGGCGCAGATCGGCTTCGTGCTCTCGGGCGCCCACGCTGAGCAGGCTGCGCTCGGCGACCAGCGCCTGATAAAGATCGCGATCGGCATTGAGCAGCAGACTCACGCCGGGTAAAAACTGATGAGTCATGCGGTTGCTGGCACCGACCACCTGGCCGATGCCCCACATGGCCAAGCCGCCCATCAGCACCAGTAGCAGCGCCAGGAAGATGATCGGCAGGGCGATCTTCGAACGAAACCCGAGATTGGCAAACAAACGCAACATGGCTTCCCCCAGCAGAACCGAAACGGCTCTGGCGACTGTTTTCAGGAGAATAGCCCCATTTGGCGCGACGCAAAGGCAAAGAGCCAGTATCTTTACGAGAACTTAACGCCGCCACGCACGGCTAATAAAAGGTCGCAAGCGCCCGGATTTGAGCACTGCGGCGGAATTAACCGGCTACAGGTCGGTCACAATGAAGCCTGACCGATCGGGCAGAACCGTCCGGATCGATCATCTCTGAGTAGCGGCGTCATTCGGCGTCAGACTTTTCATCCCCCAAGGAGCAATCACATGGCCATTACCAAAGACCAATTGATCGGTGACATCGCAGAAGCCATCGACACGCCGAAGACCACCGTCCGTGCGGCACTCGATCAGCTGAGCGAGATCGTCAGCGACGCATTGGAAAATGGTGGTGAAATCACCCTGCCGGGCATCGGCAAACTGAAGGTCAGCGAGCGCCCGGCGCGCACCGGTCGCAACCCGCAGACTGGCAAGGCCATCGAAATCGCTGCCAAGAAGGTCGTGAAGTTCGTACCGGCCAAGGCCCTGACCGACGCGGTCAACTGATCCAACGGCGGGGCGCTCCCAGGCGCCCCGCTGCTCCTCCTGCAGCTTCCCCCCGCTTAAGACTGAATCCCACGCCCACCTCCCGCCTCAAACGACGACATTCGTCAGATGCAGGCTCGCCATGCTCGCCGATCGCGAACTCACCTTCCGCGCGCTGTTTTCCGGTGTGCTGCTCGGCGCCCTGCTGACGCCGTCGAACATCTATTCGGGCCTGAAGATCGGCTGGTCGTTCAACATGTCGATCATCGCGCTCTTGGTCAGCTACGGCATCTGGCAAAGCCTGGTGCGCTGGCGCCTGGGCACCGCCTGGAGCATGCGCGAAAGCAACATCAATCAGACCACCGCCTCGGCTGCCGCTTCGATCATTTCCGGCGGCCTGGTGGCGCCCATACCGGCTTACACCCTGCTGACCGGGCAGCAGCTGCCCACACTACCATTGGTGGCCTGGGTGTTCTCGGTGAGCTTCTTGGGAATCTGGGTGGCCTGGTACCTGCGCCGCAGCATGGTCGAGGACACCCGCCTGCGTTTTCCCGAGGCGGTCGCCACCCTGGAAACCATGCAGCAGGTCTACAACCACGGCCGCGATGCGCTGCAGCGCCTCTGCGTGCTCGGCGCCGCGGCGCTGCTCGGCGGGCTGGTGAAATGGGCCGATACCTTCCTCTACAGCCTGCCGCGCTGGTCGCCCAGTGCGCAGCTGGAACGGCTGACCTTCAACCTCGACCCGTCGCCGCTGCTGATCGGCTTTGGCGGCATCATCGGCATCCGCGTCGGCCTGTCGTTGCTGCTCGGTGCCTTGATCGCCTGGGGCGGCCTGGCGCCGTGGTTGCTGAATAGTGGCCTGATCGCGCTCGCCGATGATGCCAGCGGCCCGCAGTTCGCTCCGCTGGTGGAGTGGCTGCTGTGGCCCGGCGTGACCCTGCTGGTCTGCGCCACCCTGACCGCGCTGGCGGTGCGCTTCGTGGCGAGCCGACGTATAGCCCGCGCCGCTGGCGAAACGCCCCGGCAGAGCCCAACCAAATTGCGGCTGCTGATGCTGGTTCTGGCTTCCTTGCTGGTGCTGACGCTGCAGGTGCTGCTGTTCGACATCGACCCGCTGATGGCGCTGCTCAGCGTACCGCTGGCGGTGGCCCTCGCCTGCATGGCCGCGCGGGTGGTCGGGGCGACCGGCATTCCGCCGATTGGCGCCACCGGGCAGCTGTCGCAGTTGACGTTCGGGGTGATCGCACCGGGGCAGGTCAGCGTCAACCTTATGGCCGCCAATACCGCCGGCGGCGCAGCCGGCCAGTGCACCGACCTGCTCAACGACTTCCGGGTCGGCCACGCCATCGGCGCCAAGCCCTACAACCAGTTGATCGCCCAGTGCCTGGGGATTCTGGTCGGCAGCATCGTCGGCGTGCTGGTCTACCAGATCCTGATTCCCGACCCACAAAGCATGCTGATCACCCAGCAATGGCCGGCGCCCGCCGTCGCCACCTGGAAGGCGGTCGCCGAAGTGCTGGGCTATGGCCTCGATTCTCTCGACGTGAGCATTCGCTGGGCCATGCTGGCCGGCGCCCTTTGCGGCGTGGTGTTCGGCATACTAGAGGCGAGCCTGCCGGTGCAGTCGACCTTCGCCCGGCTGCTGCCGAGCTCGGCGGCCTTTGGCCTGGCGTTCATCATCCCGGCGTCGATCTCGCTGATGATGGCGATCGGCGCCCTGCTCGCCTGGGTATTTCAGTCGCGCTGGCGCAGCCTCGGCGAGCGCTTCACCATTGCCGCCGCGGCTGGGCTGGTGGCGGGCGAAAGCATCGTCGGGGTCGGCACGTCGTTCTGGATGATGTTGGCGGGCGGTTAAAACGGCATCAATCAGCCACGACTGTTGGTTCTGATCTATACGAGCCACTCTCCGCGTAGGAGCGCGCATTCGGCACGAACCGGTGCAGGCCTTGCTGCAAGACTAGCGTCGTACACAGGATTCGCCGGCGATAATTGCGAGTAAGGCGTCGCGGGCTTAGGAGCGGCGCGCCTGATGCAGCTTGGCGACCAGTTCCGCTTCGGCCTTGCTTAGGCCGCAGGACTGGGTCAGATCGTCGGCACTGGCGCCCATGCCGACCAGGCGGGCGGCCTGGGTGAAGGACAGGCTGGTGGGGTCGCGCTGTTCGATCTGGGTCAACTTGTCCGGCAGCGGCGCCACGGTGCGACGCAGCTCATGGAGCTCTTCGCCCATGCGGATGCTGCCCGTCAGGTAGGTGTCCAGGCGTTTGCCCAGTTCGCGGATGCGCTGGTCACGCTGGGCATCGCGCTCTGCCTGCAACTGGCTGGCCAGGCGCAAACGTCCGGCAAGCCAGACGCAGGCGCCCACCAGCCCGGCACAGACCAGGGCGAGAACGATGAGTGCGGCTTCGAGCACTTCAAATGCTCTCCAGCTCCGACCACTCCTCCTCGGTCATCATCTTGTCCAGCTCGACCAGAATCAGCAGCTCGCCGTTCTTGTTGCACACGCCCTGGATGAACTTGGCCGACTCGTCGTTACCGACGTTCGGAGCGGTTTCCACCTCGGACTGACGCAGGTAAACCACTTCGGCGACGCTGTCGACCAGAATGCCCACCACCTGCTTGTCCGCCTCGATGATGACGATGCGGGTGTTGTCGGTGACGTCGGAGGAGTCCAGGCCGAAACGCTGGCGCGTGTCGATGACGGTGACCACGTTGCCGCGCAGGTTGATGATCCCCAGCACGTAGCTCGGCGCGCCCGGTACCGGGGCGATCTCGGTGTAACGCAGCACTTCCTGCACCTGCATCACGTTGATGCCGTAGGTCTCGTTGTCCAGACGGAACGTGACCCACTGCAGGATCGGATCTTCAGCGCCTTGTGCAGAGCTTTTCTTCATGGCCTAGCCTCGTCATTGACCGCGCGTTGCGGTGCGCGGGAGTCCCGCTATTCAAGTGATCGCACGCTGTCGCGCGTACGAACGTTATCAGTGTATCTGCCCGTTGTGCATGCGTTTGGTAGCGCCGCTGGCGATCAGCTCGGCCAACGCGGCGACGTCCAGCAGCGCACACATGTGTTCGATCACGGTTCCCGCCAGCCACGGCCGCTGCGAACGCTGGCTGCGCCATTTGATTTCGTCCGGATTGAGGCGGATCGAGCGGCTGACCTGATGCACCGCCAGCCCCCACTCGTAGCCCTGTACGGAAATCACGTACTGCAGGCCCTGCTTGAAATCATCCCGGTAACGATCGGGCATCACCCAGCGGGCGGTATCGAGCACCTTCAGGTTGCCGGACTGTGATGGCAGTATGCCCAAAAACCAGTCAGGTTGGCCAAACAAAGGTGTCAGATCCTGGCCGGCCAGCGGATAGATCGAGCCCAGGCACACCAGCGGCACCGCCAGGGTCAGCCCGGCGACATCGAACAGCAGGCATTCGAACGGCTCTTCGGCCCAATCAGGACGGCCGTCGGGCTGGCTGGAGAAAGTCTGGGGGGCCGGGCGATGCACGTCGGCGACCGGCTCGACCACCGGCGGCATCGGAATGGGTTCGACCACGAGCGGCGCAACCGCCTCGACTACCGGAGCGGCCACTTCCACGACCGGCTCGCTGACCACCTCGGCCACGGCAGGCTGAACCAGGGTCAGCGCCGGCGCTTCGGCGCGCGGCGCCAGCTGCGCATCACGCACCTGCTCCTCGAGCACGGCGGCCTCGAAATCATCGAGGGTACTGTCTTCGAGGGCTTGTTCGAGCTCGATCGCGGCATCCTGCAGCAACCCGTCGAGGTAGGACTGCAGCGCCAGTTGGGGCCGAGTTGCGGTAGCAGTGGAACGACTCATGAAGGCAACCTGCAGAAGATATCTGTATGAGCTATCGGCCGCTGGGGCGGCAGACTTGAGCCGGTTCGCGCAGAATATTCAGCCGGCATGATCAGGCCACCTGGGAAGCAGGCTGCTGCGCCAGCAAATGCTTGAGCAGCGCGCGGTAGGCGATGGTGCCCCGGCTGTTGCCGTCGAACTGCGAAGGCGTCAGCCCTGCCCGGCTGGCATCACGAAGGCGCGTATCGACCGGAATGTAGGCCTGCCAGAGCTGCTCGGGGTAGGCGTTCTTGAGCAGACGCAGGGTCGACAGCGAGGCCTGGGTGCGGCGATCGAACAGCGTCGGCACGATGGTGTACGGCAGCGCCTGCTTGCGCGAGCGATTGATCATGGTCAGGGTGTTGACCATGCGCTCTAGGCCCTTGACCGCCAGGAACTCGGTCTGCACGGGAATCACCAGTTGCTGGCTGGCTGCCAGGGCGTTGACCATCAGCACGCCGAGCAACGGTGGGCTGTCGATCACCGCATAGTCGAAGTCCTGCCACAGCTGAGCCAGGCTCTTGGCGATCACCAGGCCCAGGCCGCTCTGCCCCGGCGACTGGCGCTCCAGGGTGGCCAGCGCGGTGCTCGACGGCAGCAGGGAAATACGTTCGTGGCTGGTGGGCAGCAGCAGCTGCTTCGGCAAGCCCTCCGGTACACTGCCCTGGTGCTGGAAGAGGTCAAAATTGCTGTTTTCCAGGGTGTCCGGGTCGTGCCCGAAATAGCTGGTCATCGAGCCATGGGGGTCGAGATCGACCACCACCACGCGCTTGCCAGCATCGGCCAGCAGGCCCGCCAGGGCGATACTGGAAGTGGTCTTACCCACGCCGCCTTTCTGATTGGATACAGCCCACACTCTCATAATCTTCATCCTCCCGGGGACAGGCTATGCCCGGCCGAGACTAGTTGCCCGCTTCACGGGCTGGCGACGGGGAATTGACGGCGCCGTTGGCAGGCGCCGGTGCTGCAGGCCCTGTAGCAGGTTGCGTGCCAGCGCGCTGTAGGGCCGCGTCAGGCTGCGCATTGGCGCTTCCCACACCACTAACACTACGCCGTACATCGAGATTGCGCGAGACCACCAACACGACGCGGCGGTTGCGCGCCCTGCCCTCCGCGGTGCCATTGTCGGCCACCGGCTGGAATTCGCCGTAACCCACGGCGGCCAGGCGCGAAGGATCGACGCCGTCCATGGCCAGCATGCGCACGATGCTTGCGGCACGCGCCGTAGACAACTCCCAGTTGGTCGGGTATTGCGCCGTCTTGATCGGCTGGTTGTCGGTAAAGCCCTCGACGTGCACCGGGTTGCCATAGGGCGCCAGGATTTTGGCGATCTTCTCGATGATCTCGAACGCCTCGTCGTTAGGCAACGCATCACCGCTGGGAAACAGCAGCCCGGAACTCAGTTCGATCTCGATCCACAGCTCGTTGCCACGCACCTTGAGCTGATCGCTTTGCAGCAGGCCGCCAAAGGCATCGCGGATGCTGTCGGCGATGTTCTGCAGGGTGGACGCCGCGATCTGCTGGGACGCCGCCTCGTCGACCATCGAACGATCCGGCTCGGTGGTACGCGGGCGCTCGTCGCCCACCGGAATCGGCTTGATCGACCGATCGGGCTGGTTGAACACGCCGGTCAGGGTTTCCGAGAGGATCTTGTACTTGCCTTCGTTGATCGAGGAAATCGAGTACATGACCACGAAGAAGGCGAACAACAGCGTGATGAAATCGGCGTAGGAAACCAGCCAGCGCTCGTGGTTCTCGTGTTCTTCGTGGCGGCGTCGGCGGGCCATGATCAGCTCATGAAGCCTTGCAGCTTCAGCTCGATGGACCGTGGATTTTCGCCCTCACCGATCGACAGGATGCCTTCCAGAAGCATCTCCCGATACGCCGACTGGCGCAGCGCGACCGACTTGAGCTTGTTGCCGATGGGCAGCAACAGCAGGTTGGCGATGGCGACCCCGTAGATGGTGGCGACGAATGCCACGGCAATGCCGCTGCCCAACAGGCTGGGATCGGCCAGGTTGCCCATCACGTGGATCAACCCCATGACCGCACCGATGATGCCGATGGTCGGCGCATAGCCGCCCATGCACTCGAAGAACTTGGCAGCCTGGATGTCGCGGCTTTCCTGGGTGTAGAGATCCACTTCGAGAATGCTGCGGATGGCCTCCGGCTCGGCGCCATCGACCAGCAGTTGCAGCCCCTTGCGCGCATAGGGATCGGGTTCGCCATCGGCAACCGCCTCCAGACCCAGCAGGCCTTCCTTGCGCGCGGTCATGCTCCAGTTCACCACGCGGTCGATGCCGCCCGGCAGGTCGATCTGCGGCGGCACGAAAATCCAGCGCAGGATGCTCACCGCCCGCTTGAAGACCGCCACGGGCGTCTGCAGCAAGGCCGCTCCCAGGGTTCCGCCGATCACGATCAAGGCCGCCGGGCCATTGAGCAGTGCCGAGGCATGACCGCCTTCCAGGTAGTTGCCGCCAAGGATCGCGACGAACGCCAGAATGACGCCGATCAGGCTCAGCACATCCATCAGAGGCAGGCCTCGACCAGATGGCGACCGATATCATCGAGGGGATAGACCGCGTCGGCCAGGTTGGCCTTGACGATGGCCATGGGCATGCCATAGATCACGCAGCTGGCTTCATCCTGGGCCCAGACCTGGCCGCCGCCCTGCTTGAGCAGGCGCGCGCCCTCGCGGCCGTCGGCGCCCATGCCGGTCAGCACCACGGCCAGCACCTTGTCGTTGTACGACTTGGCCGCCGAGCCGAAGGTGATGTCCACGCAGGGCTTGTAATTGAGCCGCTCGTCACCGGGCAGGATGCGGATGGTGCCGCGGCCGTCGATCATCATCTGCTTGCCGCCCGGCGCCAGAATGGCCAGCCCGGGGCGCAGGATATCGCCGTCCTCGGCTTCCTTGATGTTGATCTTGCAGAGCTTGTCCAGACGCTCGGCGAAGGCCTTGGTGAAGGCAGCCGGCATGTGCTGGATGAGCACGATGGGCGTCGGGAAATTGGCCGGCAACTGGGTCAATACCCGTTGCAGGGCCACCGGGCCGCCGGTCGAGGTACCGATCGCCACCAGCTTGTAGGCCTTGCGCTTGGGCGCCGCGCTGGACGAGGCGGCGTGCCGCTCGGCCGGCGGATGACTGACGCTCGGCTGCGGGCGTGCAGCGGGTGCAGGCGTGCTCGGTGTGCTGGCGGGTCGGCTCAGGCTACCGCCGGCAGGCGGCGTCAGGGACGCCGTGCCGATCCCCCGGCGGTTGCTGCGCGAGATGCTGTGAACCTTCTCGCAAAGCAGCTGCTTGACCTTCTCGGGATTGCGCGAGATGTCTTCGAAGTTCTTCGGCAGAAAGTCCACCGCACCGGCATCCAGCGCGTCCAGGGTGACCCGGGCGCCTTCGTGGGTGAGCGAGGAGAACATCAGAACCGGCGTGGGGCAGCGCTGCATGATGTTGCGCACGGAGGTGATGCCGTCCATGAGCGGCATCTCGTAATCCATGGTGATCACGTCCGGCTTCAGTGCCAGGGCCTGATCGATGGCCTCACGTCCGTTGGTGGCCGTACCGACCACGGTGATGTTGGGATCCGACGAGAGAATTTCCGAAACCCTGCGGCGGAAAAAACCGGAGTCATCGACTACCAGTACCTTGACAACCATAAACACTCCTAAGCGGCACGGCCGTCGCCGTGCCGCGGACGATCAGAGACGCCGTGCGTAGCGCTTGAGCATGCTGGGCACATCGAGGATCAGCGCGATGCGGCCATCACCGGTGATGGTCGCGCCGGACATGCCGGGCGTGCCCTGCAGCATCTTGCCCAGCGGCTTGATCACCACCTCTTCCTGGCCGACCAGTTGGTCGACCACGAAGCCGATGCGCTGGTTACCCACGGTGAGAATCACCACGTGCCCTTCGCCCTGCTCTTCATGAGCCGCGCTGCTCACCAGCCAGCGCTTGAGGTAGAACAGCGGCAGCGCCTTGTCGCGCACGATCACCACTTCCTGGCCATCGACCACGTTGGTACGCGACAGATCGAGGTGGAAGATCTCGTTGACGTTGACCAGTGGGAAGGCGAACGCCTGGTTGCCCAGCATCACCATCAGCGTCGGCATGATCGCCAGGGTCAGCGGCACCTTGATGACGATCTTCGAGCCCTGGCCCTTCTGGGAGAACACGTTGACCGTACCGTTGAGCTGGGAAATCTTGGTCTTCACCACGTCCATGCCCACGCCGCGGCCTGACACGTCGGAAATCTCGGTCTTGGTCGAGAAGCCGGGCGCGAAGATCAGGTTGTAGCATTCCAGATCGGTCAGGCGATCGGCCGCGTCCTTGTCCAATAGGCCTTTTTCCACAGCCTTGCTGCGCAGCACGTCGGCATCCATGCCCTTGCCGTCATCGGTGATCATCAGCAGGATGTGGTCGCCTTCCTGCTCGGCGGACAGCACCACACGACCGGTACGCGACTTGCCGGCCGCCTCGCGCTCGTCCGGGCTTTCCACGCCGTGGTCGACGGCGTTGCGGACCAAGTGCACCAGCGGGTCGGCCAGGGCCTCGACCAGGTTCTTATCCAGGTCGGTCTCTTCACCGACCAGCTCCAGGTTGATCTCTTTCTTGAGCTGGCGGGCCAGGTCGCGAACCAGGCGCGGGAAACGCCCGAAGACTTTCTTGATCGGCTGCATGCGGGTCTTCATGACCGAGGTCTGCAGATCAGCGGTGACCACGTCGAGGTTCGACACGGCCTTGGACATGGCCTCGTCCCCGCTGTTGAGCCCCAGGCGCACCAGGCGGTTACGCACCAGCACCAGCTCGCCGACCATGTTCATGATCTCGTCCAGGCGAGCCGTGTCGACCCGAACGGTGGTTTCCGCCTCGCTTGCCGGCGCGGCAGCCGCCGCTGGTGCAGGCGCCGGTTTGCTGGCTTCCGCCTTGGCGGCGGCAGGCGCTGCCTTGCTGGGTTCTGGCTTGGCTGCAGGTGCGGGCGCTGCCTTGGCCGGTTCGGCCTTGGCTGCGGGCGGCGCGGCCTTGGCTGGCTCGGGAGCCGGCTTGACGGCGGGCGCAGCAGCGGCTGCTGGTGCTACCGCCGGGGCAACGAACTGGCCCTTGCCGTGCAGTTGATCGAGCAGCGCTTCGAATTCGTCGTCGGTGATCTCGTCGCCCGGCGCCGCCGCGGTGGCGGGCTCGGCAGCTGGCGCAGCCACAGGTGCAGCAGCTGGCTCGACGGCAGGCGCGGCGAACTGGCCTTTGCCGTGCAGTTGATCGAGCAGCGCTTCGAATTCGTCATCGGTGATTTCATCGCCAGGCGCCGCCGCGGTGGCAGGCTCGACAGCCGGCGTCGCTACCGGCGCGGCAGCAGGCGCAGCGAACTGGCCCTTGCCGTGCAGTTGATCGAGCAGCGACTCGAATTCGTCATCGGTGATTTCGTCGGTCGAGGCGCTAGCTGGCGCCGGCGATTCGTCGCCAAGGGCATCGAGCAATTGCTCGAATTCGCTGTCAGAGATATCTGCTGAAGGCTCGACCGCTGCCGCTACGGGTTCTGCAGGAGCCGGTTCTGGCTCGACAGCCGCAGGCGCGGCCTCTGGCTCGGCGCCACCCGGCTCGGCCAGGCGCGAGAGCGCAGCCAGCAGCTCCGGCGAAGCAGGCGTCAGTTCCACACGCTCGCGCACCTCGGCGAACATGCCGTTGACGGCGTCCAGTGCTTCGAGCACGACGTCCATCAGTTCGGCGTCCACACGACGCTCACCCTTGCGCAGGATGTCGAACACGTTTTCGGCAATATGGCAGCACTCCACCAGCTCGTTGAGCTGCAGGAAGCCGGCACCACCTTTTACCGTGTGAAACCCTCGGAAAATCGCGTTGAGCAGGTTCATATCGTCCGGGCGGCTTTCCAGCTCCACCAACTGCTCGGACAATTGCTCGAGAATTTCGCCGGCCTCTACCAGGAAATCCTGGAGGATTTCTTCATCGGCGCCGAAGCTCATATGACGTGCTCCTAAAAACCCAGACTGGACAGCAGATCGTCGACGTCGTCTTGGTTGGAGGCGACATCATCACGCTTATCGGCATGAATCTGCGGACCTTCACCGCGGGACGGATTTTTTTCTTTGTTTTGCTCGGCACGCAACTCTTCGTGGTTGTGATCGATACCCGCGAAGCGATCGACCTGGCTGGCCATCAGCACCAGTTTGAGGAGATTGCTCTCGACCTCGGTCACCAGTTGGGTGACGCGTTTGATCACCTGACCGGTCAGGTCCTGATAGTCCTGCGCCAGCAGAATGTCGTTGAGATGCCCCGACAGCTTGCTGGTGTCGCGCTGGCTACGCGCCAGGAACAGTTCGATACGCTTGGCCAGCTCGCGGAACGCGTCGGCGCTCATCTCGCGGCGCATGAAGCGGCCCCAGTCCTCGGCGAGCGAATCGGCTTCGCTGCTCAGGTCATTGACCAGCGGCGCACTCTGCTCGACCAAGTCCATGGTGCGGTTGGCCGCACGCTCGGTCATGGTCACCACATAGTTCAGGCGCTCAGTGGCATCGGAGATCTGCGAGATTTCCTTGGCGTGCGGTACCCGCGGATCGAGCTGAAAGTTGACGATCGCGTTGTGCAGCTCACGGGTGAGCTTGCCGACTTCGAGGTAAAGCCCCCGGTCGCGCGCCTTGTTCAGTTCGTTGATCAGTTGTACGGCTTCGCCAAAATTGCCCTGTTCGAGGCTGTCGACCAGTTGGCGGGCATTGCTTTTCAGGGTCGACTCGAGGTCAACCTCGTTAGAATCATCGTGTTCCATAACAACCTCGCGGCAGACATCAGCCGTTGACTCGCTCGAAGATTTTCTCGATCTTTTCCTTGAGCACCTGAGCGGTGAACGGCTTGACTACATAGCCATTCACACCGGCTTGCGCGGCCTCGATGATCTGATCGCGTTTGGCTTCCGCCGTGACCATCAGCACCGGCAGGTGCTTGAGTCGCTCGTCGGCGCGCACGGCGCGCAACAGGTCGATGCCCGTCATGCCCGGCATGTTCCAGTCGGTTACCAGAAAATCGAAGCTACCGCTCTGCAGCATCGGCAACGCAGTCGTGCCGTCATCGGCCTCGGCCGTGTTGGTGAACCCCAGATCACGCAAGAGGTTCTTGATGATCCGTCGCATCGTCGAGAAATCATCGACGATGAGGATTTTCATGTTCTTGTCCAAGTCGACCTCCGTACAGTCCTAAAACGCCTGCAACATCGTGCAGCGCTTATTAATCGTGAAACCGGCCTGGCAGAACGCCGCAAACCATTGCGCTCGGCTTTGCTGCGTTCACTGTGTGTCCAGCGCCCTGCTAATCCTGCGATCTACTGCAAGGGCTGGCTCGACCAACTCCAGCCCCAACAAATTTCCTATGCGCGCCACTCCCCCAACCGCGCCCGTAAGCGCGCGGCACACTGACTGTGCAGTTGGCTGACCCGCGACTCACTAACCCCCAGTACCTCGCCGATTTCCTTGAGATTCAACTCCTCGTCGTAATACAGCGACAACACCAGCCGCTCACGCTCCGGCAGATTACTGATGGCATCGGCCAGCGCGGCCTGGAAACGATTGTCTTCCAGCTCATGCGAAGGCCCGTGATGCAGGGAACTCGTGTCTTCCTGCAGGCCGCCGTTTTCGCCTTCCTGCAAGAGGTCGTCGAAACTGAACAGGCGGCTGCCCAAAGTGTCGCCAAGAATGCCGTAGTAATCTTCGAGACTCAATTGGAGTTCGGCAGCAACCTCGTGATCTTTAGCGTCGCGACCGGTTCTGGCCTCAATTTTTCGTATTGCATCGCTGACCATGCGGCTGTTGCGATGTACAGAACGCGGTGCCCAGTCCCCCTTGCGCACCTCGTCGAGCATGGCGCCGCGGATACGAATGCCCGCAAAGGTTTCGAAACTGGCGCCCTTGCCGGCATCGTACTTACGCGATGCTTCGAGCAGACCGATCATACCGGCCTGGATAAGGTCGTCGACCTGCACGTTGGCGGGCAAACGTGCCAGCAGGTGGTAGGCGATGCGTTTTACCAGCGGCGCATGGCGCTCGATCAACTGATGCTGTGAATCTCGTGCGGTTGCCTTGCTGTACATTCGGAGTCCAGAGGCTGTCGTCATACAGCCGTGTCTGCAGTCGGTTGTTGCACCAGGCGCTCCACGAAAAATTCCAGATGGCCACGCGGGTTGGCCGGCAAGGGCCATGCATCGACCTTCTGGGCAATCGCCTTGAACGCCAGCGCGCACTTCGAACGAGGGAACGCCTCATACACCGCACGTTGTTTCTGTACGGCCTTGCGAACCGATTCGTCGTAGGGCACCGCGCCGACATACTGCAGCGCAACATCCAGAAAACGGTCGGTCACTTTGGTCAGCTTAGCAAACAGATTGCGGCCTTCCTGGGGGCTGTGCGCCATGTTGGCGAGGACCCGGAAACGGTTCATGCCGTGGTCACGATTGAGCAGCTTGATCAGCGCGTAGGCATCGGTGATGGAGGTCGGTTCGTCGCACACCACCACCAGCACTTCCTGGGCAGCGCGCACGAAGCTAACCACCGAGTCGCCGATGCCGGCAGCGGTGTCGACGATCAGTACGTCGAGGTTGTCGCTGATGTCGCTGAAGGCCTGGATCAGGCCGGCATGCTGCATGGGCGTGAGCTGCACCATGGCCTGGGTGCCGGAAGCCGCGGGCACGATGCGAATGCCACCGGGGCCCTGCAGGACCACATCGCGCAGATCGCATTGGCCATCGATGACGTCGGCCAAGGTCCGTTTGGCAGTCAGGCCGAGCAGCACGTCGACGTTGGCCAGGCCCAAGTCGGCATCCATGAGCATGACGCGCCGACCGAGATCGGCGAGCGCCAGTGACAAATTCACCGACACATTGGTCTTGCCAACGCCGCCTTTGCCGCCAGTCACCGCGATCACCTGTACGGGATGCATACCCATGTTATCTACACACCTTATCTAACTTCACTGTGGGCCCGGGGGCCATTGTGCGCTGTCGCGGCGAGCACGACCAGCGCTTCGCCACACTCAACCCGTTCAACCGGCCTGCCTGGCCGGGTTCTGATAAAGCCCGGCGAACATGTCGGCCATCGTATCTTCGCTCGGCTCGTCCGGCGCCTGCAGGCCCACGGCGCGACTGACCAGTTGGTGACTGCGCGGCACGTGCACATCATCCGGAATGCGCGGGCCATCTGCCAGGTAGGCTACCGGCAGACGGTGGCCAATAGCCAGGCCCAATACCTCGCCCATGCTGGCGGCTTCATCCAGTTTACTCAGAATGCAGCCGGCCAGCCCACAGCGCTTGTAGCTGTGATAGGCCGCCTTGAGCACCTGGGCCTGGCTGGTAGCAGCCAGCACCAGGTAATTGCGTGCGTTGACGCCACGGCTGGCCAGCGCTTCAAGCTGCATGCGCAGCGCCGGATCGTTGGCCGGCAGGCCGGCGGTGTCGATCAGCACCACGCGCTTGCGGGCCAGCGGCGCGAGCGCCTCGGTCAGCGATTGCCCAGGGTCGACCTGGGTCACCGAAACGCCAAGAATCCGTCCCAGAGTCTTGAGCTGCTCCTGGGCGCCGATGCGGTAGCTGTCCATGCTCACCAGGGCGATGCTGGCAGCGCCGTACTTGAGGACGTAGCGCGCGGCCAGCTTGGCCAGGGTGGTGGTCTTGCCCATGCCCGCCGGGCCGACCAGAGCGATCACGCCGCCCTCTTCCATCGGTTCCTGCTTGGGGGTCTGGATCGAATGCGCGAGGTGCGCCAGGACCATGCGCCAGGCCTGGCGCTGATCGGCGATGGATGCCACGCGCTCGAGCAGCGTGCGCGCCAGCTCGGCGGGCAGCCCCATGCGCTGCAGGCGACGCCACAAGGTGGCTTGCTGCGGGCGCCGGGCCTGCATCTGCCCCCAGGCCATCGAGCCCATCTGCATTTCGATCAGCTCACGCAGGCCATGCAATTCGGAACGCATGGAATCCAGCGCCGACTGGTCGACCGAGGCCGCAGTCGGTTTATGCTGCTGACGCTGCAGCACGGCATCCAGGCTGTCGGCCGGCGGCGTGGCAGGCGCAGCGCCAAACAGCTGACGATCCTTGCCGGCATCGAGCTGGTTACGCGTGCTTAGCTCGGCATGGGCCGAGGCGATGCGCGACTGGGTCTTGCGCAGCTCGGCTTCCAGCGCCGGGTTGGCCTGGCGCGCCGGGACCGGCGGAGCCTGATAATCGAGCGCAGCCGTCAATTCCACACCACCGGCCACACGGCGATTGGCGATGATGGTCGCATCGGCGCCCAGCTCATCGCGAACCAGCTTCATGGCTTGGCGCATATCGGCAGCGAAAAAGCGTTTGACCTGCATGGCCCGTACCCTCGATTAGTTCTGCCCCACCGTCGCAACGATGGTGACCTGCTTGTTGTCCGGAATTTCCTGGTACGCCAGAACATGCATGCTCGGGACGGCCAACCGGGCGAAACGCGAGAGCATTCCCCGAACCGGCCCGGCTGCCAGCAGAATCACCGGCTTGCCAAGCATCTCCTGACGCTGCGCTGCTTCCACCAGGGAGCGTTGCAGCTTCTCGGCCATGCCAGGTTCGAGGAGGATGCCATCCTCGGAGCCCTGACCGGCCTTCTGAAGACTGTTTAGCAATATCTGTTCCAACCTTGGCTCAAGGGTGATTACAGGCAGCTCCGGCTCTAGTCCCACAATGTTTTGCACGATTGCGCGGGACAGCGCCACACGAACTGCCGCGACCATGGCGGCGGGATCTTGACTCCTCGGTGCGACGTTGGCGATGGCTTCGGCGATGGTACGGATGTCGCGTACCGGCACCTGCTCCTGCAGCAACGCCTGCAGCACCTTGAGCAGGGTCGACAGGGAAATCAGTCCGGGCACCAGCTCTTCGGCGAGCTTGGGCGAGCTTTTCGCCAGCAATTGCATCAGTTGCTGGACTTCCTCGTGGCCCAGCAGCTCGTGGGCGTGCTTGTGCAGGATCTGGTTGAGGTGGGTGGCCACCACGGTGCTGGCGTCCACCACGGTGTAACCGAGCGATTGCGCCTGGTCGCGTTGGCCCGGATCGATCCACACGGCTTCCAGGCCGAACGCCGGATCTCTGGCGGCCACCCCATTGAGCGTGCCGAAGACCTGGCCGGGGTTGATCGCCAGCTCGCGATCCGGATAAACCTCGGCTTCGGCGACGCTGACGCCCATCAGCGTCAGGCGATAAGCGTTGGGCTGCAGATCCAGGTTGTCGCGGATATGCACCGACGGCATCAGGAACCCCATTTCCTGGGAAAGCTTCTTGCGCACGCCCTTGATGCGCGCCAGCAGTTGACCACCCTGATTGCGGTCGACCAGCGGGATCAGCCGGTAGCCGACTTCCAGGCCGACCATGTCCACCGGCACCACGTCGTCCCAGCCCAGTTCCTTGACCTCCTGGGCGCGCTGGGCCGGCAGCAGCTCCTGTTGGCGCTGCACTTCGATGACTTCGGCTTCCTTGACCTTGCGCTGTTTGTTGGCGATCCAGTAGGCCGCGCCAGCCGCCACCAGACCGAGGCTGATGAATGACATGTGTGGCATGCCGGGTACCAGACCCATGGCGATCATGATCGCTGCAGATACGGCCAGGGCGCGCGGCGAGGCGAACATCTGGCGGTTGACCTGGGCGCCCATGTCTTCGGCGCTGGAAACACGGGTGACCATGATGGCTGCGGCGGTGGACAACAGCAGCGACGGAATCTGTGCGACTAGGCCGTCACCAATGGTCAGAAGGGTGTAAATACGCCCGGCGTCGCCGAAGCTCAGACCGTGCTGCAGCATGCCGATAGCGATGCCGCCGATGAGGTTGATGAACAGAATCAACAGGCCGGCAACGGCGTCGCCGCGCACGAACTTGCTGGCACCGTCCATGGAACCGTAAAAGTCAGCTTCCTGGGCCACTTCGCTGCGGCGCTTCTTGGCTTCCACCTGGTCAATGAGGCCGGCGTTGAGGTCGGCGTCGATGGCCATCTGCTTGCCGGGCATGGCGTCCAGGGTGAAGCGTGCGCTCACCTCGGAAATACGCCCAGCACCCTTGGTAACGACCACGAAGTTGATGATCATCAGGATCGCGAACACTACGATACCGACCACGTAGTTGCCGCCGATCACCACCTCACCGAAAGCCTGGATCACCTTGCCCGCGGCGTCGTGGCCATCCTGGCCATTGAGCAGCACCACCCGGGTGGAGGCTACGTTAAGGGCCAGACGCAACAACGTGGCGGCGAGCAGGATGGTCGGGAACACGGCGAAGTCCAGCGGCCGCAGGGCGTAAATCGCCACCAGCAGCACGACGATGGACAGCGCGATGCTGAAGGTGAACAGCACGTCGAGCAGAAACGGCGGAATCGGCAGCATGACCATGGCGAGCATGACCAGCAGCAACAGCGGAATGCCGAGATTGCCGTTGCGCAGCCCCGAAAGGTTGCTGCGAACGTCGCCAATCATCTGTGCTCGATTTAGTGCCACGTGGGTACCCCGACTGATTCAATCTTTTGACGTCCAGAACGTCTCTGCAGCCGGTACTGCAAGAACCTTTCCAACTCTTCGAAAGCCTCGAAACAAAAGGCGGCAAGGCCGATTCCTGTGTCGGGCCGAGGCGCTGGCAGGACGAAAACACGAACCCCGTCGGCAAAAGCCCAGTCACAGCCTGTGAACGATGGCTTCGGCCAGACCAGCCCCCACTAAGGAGAGCACCATGAAACGTTGGATGATGGCCGCATTGGCCAGTTGCTGCGCGGCCAGCCTGCATGCCGCTGACAAGACTGTCGAACTCAATGCCGTGGACGCCAATGGCGTTGGCAGCTCGGCCGGCAAGGTGGTGGTCAGCCAGAGCCCCTACGGCGTGGTATTCACCCCGGAGCTGCACGACCTCGAGCCTGGCGTGCATGGTTTCCATGTGCACAGCAAACCCAGCTGCGACCCGGCGCCCAAGGACGGCAAGCCATCGGCAGCCGAAGCCGCTGGCGGTCACTGGGACCCGAAAAATACCGGCAAGCACGGCCTGCCCTGGGGCGAAGGCCACCTGGGCGACCTCCCCGCCCTGCTGGTGACCGCCGACGGCAAGGCCAATCAGCCGGTGCTGGCGCCGCGCATCAAGAGCGTGGACGAGCTTAAGAACCTGTCGCTTATGGTACACGCCGGTGGCGACAACCATGCCGACCATCCCAAGCCACTGGGTGGTGGTGGCGCGCGCGTTGCCTGTGGCGTGATCAAGTAACCGACCGGGCGCGGCCTGCTGCTGGCAGGCCGCGCCTACTCATTCGTCGCGGCGCAGATCTGGCGGGATGGGCAGATCCTTGAGCGGCGCCGGACGCTTGCCTTTACCAGCCTGGAACTGGCGAATCTGATAGACGTAAGCCAGCACTTGGGCGACGGCGAGGTACAGGCCGGCAGGAATTTCCTGGTCGAGCTCGGTGGTGTGGTAGATCGAGCGCGCCAATGCTGGCGATTCCAGCAGCAATACGTTGTGCTCGGTGGCGATCTCACGGATCTTCAGCGCGGTGAAATCGCTGCCCTTGGCCAGCAGCATGGGCGCCTGCCCTGCCTCGGGGTCATATTTCAAGGCGACAGCGAAGTGCGTCGGGTTGGTGATCACCACGTCGGCCTGCGGCACCGCCTGCATCATGCGCCGCTGTGTCATCTCGTGCTGGAGCTGACGAATACGCTGCTTGACCTCCGGCTTGCCCTCGCTGTCCTTGTATTCGTCCCGAACCTCCTGCTTGGTCATCATCAGCTTCTGCTTGTTGTCCCAGAGCTGGAACGGTACATCTACGGCGGCGATCAGAATCAGCCCGAAGGACATCCATAACGCACTCCAGCCGACCACCTGCGCCGAGTGCATGATCGCCGATTCGATCGGCTCGTTGGCAATCGCCAACAGATCGTCGCGGTCCATGGACAGCACTACCAGCGCCACCACCAGAATGACGATGAACTTCGCCAGCGCCTTGAGCAGCTCGATCAGTGCCTTCATCGAGAACATGCGCTTGAGCCCGGCAAGGGGATTCATGCGGCTGAACTTGGGTGCCATCGCCTTGGCCGAGAACAGCCAGCCGCCCAGGGCGATTGGCCCGACGATGGACATCACCAGCAGCACGATCAGCAGCGGCAGCAGCGCTTCCAGAGCCAGCTGCCCGGAGGCGGCCAGCCATAGCGCCATGCTGCGCTCATCCATCAGCACCTCGCGCGACAGCGCGAAGTTGCCGCGCATGATTTCCAGCATGGCATTGCCGATCGAGCCTCCGGTGGCCAGCAGCCCGCCGGTGCCCGCCAGCATGATGGCGAAGGTATTGAGTTCGCGTGAGCGCGCGATCTGGCCTTTTTCACGAGATTCCCGGCGGCGTTTCTCCGTGGGTTCCTCGCTCTTGTCGGCACCACTTTCCGACTCGGCCATCAGCCAGCCCTCGCCAGTTCGCGCAACATGATCAGCGCTTCGCTCGCGATCGCCTGATAGTGCGACAGGATGTCAGCCAGAGAAATCCATACGATCACCATGCCCAGCACCAGGGTAAGCGGAAAACCGATGGAAAAGATGTTCAACTGCGGCGCCGCGCGAGTCATCACGCCAAACGCGATGTTCACCACCAGCAGCGCGGTCACCGCCGGCAATACCAGAATCAGTGCAGCGCCCATCACCCAACCGAGCTTGGTGGCGATTTCCCAGTAATGTTCGATCTGCAGGCCGGAGCCCGGCGGCATGGTCACGAAGCTCTCGGCCAGCACCTCGAACACCACTAGGTGCCCGTTCATGGCCAGGAACAGCAAGGTCACCAGCATGGTGAAATACTGGCCGATCACAGGCACCGAAATGCCGTTGGCCGGGTCGACCATGGAGGCGAACCCCAGGCCCATCTGCATCGCCAGGATCTGCCCGGCGACCACGAAGATGTGGAAGAACAGCTGCAGTACGAAGCCGAGCATCACGCCGATGAGGATTTCCTGGGCGATCAGCATGAACGCCTGCAGGCTGATCGAGTCGACCAGCGGCATCGGCGGCAGGGTGGGCACCAACACCACGCTGATCGCCAGCGCCAGGTACAGCCGCACCCGGGTTGGCACCAGCTGCGTGCCGATGATCGGCATCACCATCAACAACGCGGCGATGCGAAACAGCGGCAGCACAAAACTGCTGACCCAGCTGCCGATCTGCGCATCGCTCAGCTCGAACATCGGGTCAGCCGATCAGCTGCGGAATGTTCATGATCAGGTTCTGCGTGTATTCCATCAGTTGCTGCACCATCCACGGCCCGGCAACGATCAGGGTCAGCAGCATCACCAGCAGGCGCGGCAAAAAGCTCAGGGTCTGTTCGTTGATCTGCGTGGCGGCCTGGAACATCGCTACCAGCAACCCCACGAGCAGGCTGGGCATAACCAGCAGCCCGACCATCAGGGAGATCAGCCAGAGCCCTTCGCGGAACAGATCGACAGCAACTTCAGGGGTCATGTGAGCCTCGCTACAAGGTGCCGAAACTGCTGGCCAGGGTGCCCATGATCAGCGCCCAGCCGTCGATCAGCACGAATAGCATGATCTTGAACGGCAGCGAAATGATCAGCGGCGACAGCATCATCATGCCCATGGCCATGAGAATACTGGCCACCACCATGTCGATGATCAGGAACGGAATGAAGATCATGAAACCAATCTGGAACGCGGTCTTCAGCTCCGAGGTCACGAAGGCCGGCACCAGGATGGTCAGCGGCGCCGCTTCTGGGGTGGCGATGTCGGTGCGCTTGGACAGGCGCACGAACAGCTCCAGATCGCTCTCACGGGTTTGCGCCAGCATGAAGTTCTTGATCGGTACCTCCGCCCGCTCGATTGCCTGTTGCGCCGGCAACTGCTGATTCAGATAGGGTTGCAAGGCCTCGCGGTTAATCTGGTCGAACACCGGCGCCATGATGAACATGGTCAGGAACAGCGCCAAGCCGATGAGAATCTGGTTGGACGGCGTCTGCTGCAAGCCCAGCGCCTGGCGCAGGATCGAGAACACGATAATGATGCGCGTGAAGCTGGTCATCAGCATGACGAACGCCGGGATGAAACTCAGCGCCGTCATGATTAGCAGGATCTGCAGGCTGACCGAGTATTCCTGCTGGCCCTCGGCGTCGGTGCTCAGGGTGATCGCCGGAATCGACAGCGGATTGCTGCCCTGCTGAATCAGCGAGATGGGTGAAGGCGGCTCCTGAGCGAAAGCCAGCGAGGCTCCTAGCGCGAACACCAGCACAAGCAGAAGTCGCAACATCAGGACTTGTCCTTCTGGTCCTTGCCCAGCAGTTCCATGAGGCGCTGGGAGAATTCCGTGGAAGCCGGTTCGGCGTCGGGCAAGTGAACCGGCTCGCCCATCACATGCAGCGAATTGATGCGCCCGGGCGTGAGACCGAGCAGGATCTGCTCGTTGCCGACCTGCACCAGCACCAGCCTGTCGCGCGGGCTCAGCGCCTGGGTGGCGACGATCTTGATCACCTTGCCGTTGTTGGGCCCCAGGCGCTGCACACGGCGCATCATCCAGGCCAGCAGAAAGATCAGCCCGATCACCAGCAACAGGCCGATTACCAGTTGCGCCAGTTGGCCGGCGATGCCGCCGCTGGCCACAGGCGCCTGGGTAGCCGGTTCGGCGGCGAAGACGAAGCATGGCAGTGCCAGCAGCGCGAGCAGGAATCTGTTCATGGCGTCAGCGCAGCTTCTTGATGCGTTCGCTGGGGCTGATCACGTCGGTCAGGCGAATGCCGAACTTCTCGTTGACCACCACCACTTCGCCATGGGCGATCAGGGTGCCGTTGACCAGTACATCAAGCGGCTCGCCCGCCAGACGATCAAGTTCGATCACCGAGCCCTGGTTGAGCTGCAGCAGGTTGCGAATGGTGATATCGGCATTGCCCACTTCCATGGAAATGGACACCGGGATGTCGAGAATCACATCGAGATTGGGGCCCTCCAGGTTAACCGGATTGTTGCTTTTGGGCATGCTGCCGAACTCTTCCATCGGCGCACGGGGAGCCGACGGCTGGCTGGCGGCACTGGCCGCCAGCATCGCGTCGATATCGTCCTGCCCACCCGCATCGCCGGACTCGGACAGCGCAGCGGCCCACTCATCGGCGAGCGCCTGTTCCTCAGGGCTGGTTTGTTCGTTCTCGTCTGCCATCGTTCAACCTCAGCTGGCGTTTATCGGCTTGGCTGCGCACGGGGCGTAGCGAAAAAAGTATTGGGCTAGCGGTGACGATCAACCGGATCGAGCACCTGTAGCGACAGGTTGCCCTTGTGCGAGCCCAGCTTGACCTTGAAAGAAGGTACGCCGTTAGCACGCAGGATCATGTACTCGGGCAGCTCCACTGGAATCACGTCACCGGGCTGCATGTGCAGGATGTCGCGCACCTTCAGCTGACGGCGTGCCACGGTAGCGCTCAACGGCACGCTGACGTCGAGGATGTCTTCACGCAGGGCCTTGACCCAGCGCTCGTCCTGGTCGTCCACGTCGGACTGGAAACCGGCATCGAGCATCTCGCGAATGGGCTCGATCATCGAATAAGGCATGGTCACGTGCAGGTCGCCGCCGCCGCCATCGAGTTCGATATGAAAGGTCGACACCACGATTACTTCGCTGGGGCTGACGATGTTGGCCAGCGCCGGGTTGACCTCCGAGCCGACGTACTCGAAGTTGATATCCATCACCGCAGCCCAGGCTTCGCGCAGGTCGACGAACGCCTGATCCAGCACCATACGTACCACGCGCAGTTCGGTGGGGGTGAATTCGCGGCCTTCGATCTTGGCATGGCGGCCATCGCCACCGAAGAAATTGTCGACCAGCTTGAACACCAACTTGGCATCGAGAATGAACAGCCCGGTGCCGCGCAACGGCTTCATCTTCACCAGATTGAGGCTGGTGGGCACGTACAGCGAGTGTACGTATTCACCGAACTTCATGACCTGCACGCCACCGACCGCTACATCGGCCGAGCGGCGCAGCAGGTTGAACATGCTGATGCGGGTGTAGCGCGCGAAACGCTCGTTGATCATTTCCAGCGTGGGCATGCGCCCGCGCACGATGCGATCCTGGCTGGTCAGGTCGTATTGCTTGACGCTACCGGGCTCGACGAATTCCTCGGTTTCCACCAGGCCGTCATCGACGCCATGCAGCAGCGCATCGATCTCGTCCTGGGACAGCAGGTCTTGTACGGCCATCAGTGAACTCCCGTCCTATTGCAACACGAGGTTGGTGAACAGCACCTGCTCGACCGTCACCTTGCCGGTCTCCTTCTCGGCCAGTTGCTGCACGCTGGCGGTTGCCTGCTGGCGCAGCATTTCCTTGCCGACCGGGGTGATCAGGGTGGCGAAATCCTGGCTGGAGAACAGCATGACCAGATTGTTGCGCAGCACCGGCATGTGCACCTTGAGCGCGTCCAGGGCAGCCTGGTCACGGGTCATCAGCGCCACGCTGACCTGCATGTAGCGCGCCCTGCCGTTCTGCGTGAAGTTGACCACGAAGGCCGGCGTCAGCTCTTCGTAGATCGCCGGCTGTTTGGTCGGCGCGGCGTTCTCGGCCTGCTCATGCTCGGCTTCCGGCTTGGCGCTGTCCTTGCTCAAAAAGAACCAGGTGCCACCGATCGACGCCCCCACGGCCAGCAACAATGCCAGCACGATCGCGATGATGAGCTTGAGCTTGCCAGGCGGCTTGCTGCCTGCTTCGGCAGCAGCGGCGGGTGGCGCGTTCTTCTTTGCCATGCCAAAAATCCGTCACGGAGCGGAGAACCCTCCGCTTTCAATAGGTTAAGAGCAAGTGTTATGCCAGCTCATAGACGCGGCTGCAATCACCGAGCGCGCCATGTTACGCGAAAGCGTGGTGCCTGAACCGCGGCGTTGAAAGCCAATCACCCCGCGCGACGGATCGAGCGGGGTGACTGGAAGTCTAGAACAGGGCGCGTAAAGCGCAGTCGCTTCAGCGCTGCGCGGGTTGCGTCTCGAGCGCGGCGTCAGGCGTAGTAATCGACCATGCCGCGCCCAGCACCCTGGGCCGGATCGCGGATCTCGACACTGCCGATCACGCGCTCCTCGCTTTCGCCACCTGCCCCGCCGTCGTCCGCCATGCGGCTGCCGCGGCCACGACCATCGCCTTCCTGGCCTTGCCAGGCACGGCCCTGGGACTGGTCGGAAACGTTCACGTCAGCGAGGTTCATGCCCTGCTGAGTAAACATCTCGCGCAGACGATGCACCTGGCCCTCCAGCGCCTCGCGCACGCTTGGGTGCGCGCTGGCGAAGCTGATCTGGGTCTGGTCCTGGTTCAGGCTGATGCGCACATCGAGGCGACCGAGTTCAGCGGGGTCGAGTTGAATCTCCGCGGACTTGAGGTTCTGGCTGGACATCCACATCACCTTGTCCACGACCCCTTCGCTGAAGCCGGCCTGCTGCATGGCCAGCGGCTGGCCAGGCACCACAGGGACCCTACCAACCTGCGAGGCCTGCTGACCAATCGCCTGGCTCAGCGCACTGAGCTTGCTGACGAACTGCTCCGGCGCGGTGTCGGCCGAACTCTCCTTGAGCGCCTCGAGCGCTTCGCTACTGAGTTCGAAGGACGGTAGCGGGGTCACGTCGCCCTGCTCACCTTCCATGCTGTCCGCCTTCATGCCCATGGCTGCCATAGCGCTGGCGAATGCCTGGCCGCTGCTGGCCGATGACGAGGCGGCGGCACCGCCAGGGGTGGCTGTCGACTGCGCGGCGGCCTTTTCCTGGGCACCGACTTCGAGCGCCAACTGTACGGCGGGCTGCTGATTGAGCGCGTCGATTTCCGGGTCGAAGCTCGCCTCGGTCATGCTCGCAGGCGCGGAGCCGATCAGACTGGTCGACGCTGCAGCGGCGGCGGACTCGGGATCGATCTCACCCTCGCTTTCGCCCACCTCGACCTGCGGCTCAGGCTGGAACAGGCCCAGCAACATCAGCGGGTCGACGGCGCCTTCCTCGAGCGTCGGCTCTTCAGGCAAATCCTTGCCGCTATCGGCAACTGCCGGCTCGGCGGCAGCGGCAGCTGCCGGATCGCTGGCGCTTGCCTGAGGGTCGGTCTTGGCGTCGCGCGTCGACTTCGCGGCGTCGTCCTGGCGCTCGGCAGCTTTCGCCTGGCGCTCCTTGGCATAGACCTGCGAGAAGCTGGAAGCCTCCTGCTTGCGCGGCTGCGCGGTGCTCTGCGTATTGGTTGCCGGTGCGGCCTTGGGCTTGGCAGCCGGCGCCGGGGTCAGCAACAGATCAGGGGCAACGGGCATGAATGCTCTCCGCTTGAATTATGACGTATGCCCTGTTCAAGCAAGGGGCGGGCCAATATTCAAGACAGAAGCCTAGCTGGCGGGAAAGCGCTGCCGCTCGGATTTCAGAAGGATGCGCACGATGGCGAATTCGCGCCCGATGCGCTCGACCAGAGGCGCCGACTCGGCCAGGTCACCCCGGCGGGCCAGCTCTTCGAGATCCCGGCAGGACTCGGCCAGCACCTTGGCGCCCATGTTGCTGCAACTGCCCTTGAAACTGTGCGCCGCGCGGCGCATGGCCTGAGCATCCTGATCGTGCTCGGCGGCTTGCAGCAGGCGCAGACGCTCCTCGGAGTCGGTCACGAAGGTATCCAGCAGCACTGGATATTCGTTCTCCATGATGTCCTGCAGCGTGTTCAGTACATCGCGATCCAGATGATTGTCGGACACCCTAGACTCCAGGCTAGCCTCGAACGGCGGTTCGCCGTCGCGTGCGCGGCACGCGAAAGCAGGCGGATTATGCCTGCGAGGCCCAGGAAAACTCCACACTCACCCGACGCCCGTCAGGCGACCACTCGCAGCGCTCGCTGAGTTCCTGGATCAGCCCCATGCCGCGCCCGCTGAAACCACCTGCGGTACGCTGCCGCGCCATTACTGCAGCAGGGTCGAAGCCTGCACCATTATCTTCGACGGTTAGGATCAAGCATCCGCCGTTTGCCTGCTGACGCACATCGAATGCCACGCTGACGCAACCATCCTGCTGGGCATCGAGCCGCTCGGCGCGCAGTCTGTAGTACTCGGCGAAACCGGCCGCGTCACGCTTGAGCGAGGAGTCCAGCTTCAACACGCCATGTTCGAGCGCATTGGCGTACAACTCGCACAGCACACTATAGAGGTCGCCGCCATTGCAACGTAGCCCCGGCACCTCCAGCAGCAACTGCAATAGGTGCGGCAACGGGTAGAAATCTCGCAGGGTGGCACCGCGAAACTCATAGCGCGCCGACCAGTTCTCCGGCCCCATCTGGGACTCACTGGAGGTCAACGGCGGCCGGCTGACGGCGTCGTTGTCGACCATGGTTACCTCGACGAGGCTGACGTCGTCGCGGGCCTCACCATGAAACGCTTGCAACGCTTGCTGAATATCGGCGAACAGACGTGACGGGTCACGGCTGGCGTCGAGCACATCGAGCAGGCGCTGTTCGCCAAACAGTTCGTCGCGCTCGTTCTGCGCCTCGAGCACCCCATCGGAAAGCAGAAAAACCCGGTCGCCCAGGGCCAGGGAGTAGGATTCGTAATCGTCGCGAAAGCTGTCCGGGTCGAGCACGCCCAACGGCAGGTGGCGCGACACCAGCGGTACCGGCTCGCCACAGTCCTGGCGCAATACATAACCGGCCGGCAGGCCGCCGCCCCAGAAGTCGACCATGCGGCGCCGGAAGCTGATGCTCAACAGCGTGGCGCAACAGAACACGCCGCGAGGTAGGATGCGGCGCAGCTTGCCATTGCTCTCGTGGAGGATTTCCACCAGCGAATGCCCCTTGCCGGTCATGCGGTAAAAGACTTCCGCCAACGGCATGGCGCCGATTGCCGCCGGTAACCCGTGGCCAGTGAAGTCGCCCAGCAACACATGCATATCACCGCTGGGGTGGAAGGCGGCGAGCAACAGGTCGCCGTTGAACAGCGCATAGGGCGATTGTAGGTAACGCACGTTACCGGCACCCAGACAGCCGGAGTGGGCCACCTTGTCGAAAACTGCCTTGGCGACCAGTTGCTCGTTCTGCAGGTGCTCGTTGTGGCGGGCGATCTGGTCGCGCTGGCGCAGCACCTCCTGATGCAGGCGCCGCAAGCGGTCCATGGCATTGATCTTGGCTTCGAGAATCACCCGGCTGTACGGCTTGGCGAGAAAGTCGTCGCCGCCCGCCTCCAAACAGCTGGCCAGCGCCTCATCCTCGCTCAGGGAAGTCAGGAAGATGATCGGCACCATGGCTTCGCCCGCCATGGCCTTGATACGCCTGGCGGCCTCGAAACCGTCCATCACCGGCATCAGCGCATCCATCAGCACCAGTTGCGGGCGCTGCGATTCAAACAGCGCCACAGCCTCCAGACCATTGGCGGCAGCGAGCACCCGATGTCCCTGGCGACCGACGATGGTCGTCAGCAGCATGCGGTCGGTGGCGCTGTCCTCGGCAATCAGGATAGTGAGGGATGAGGCGTTCATCGCGCCTCAGTCGATCTGGAAAAGCTGTTCGAAATTGGAAATGGACAGAATCTTGCGCACGTCGGCGTTGCAGTTAAGCAAGCGGATCTGCGCGCGGTCGCCACCGGCATGGTCGCGCAGCAGCAGCAGCATGCCGAGTGCCGAGCTGTCGAGGTAAGTGGTTCCTTTGAGGTCGACGGTATAACGTTTGGGACGAATATCGACGCGCTCGTAGGCACGACGAAATTCCTGGTGGGCGCCAAAGTCGAAGCGACCCTGAATGATGATGGTCAACTCTTGCCCGTCTTCCGAGGGCAGCGAGGTGATGGGCATGAAACGCTCCTTGATGTCCGGGATACCCGCAGCCCGCTAAGGCGAGCCAACATGGCCGAAACTGCCCCGCAGCGCAGCCGATACCTTGTTGACCCGTGTGGTGACGCGGTGTCTCACCTGTTTTTCCTAGCCCTGCCCAGCGCGTACTCCAACGTACTGAATTCCGGCTTATGAAGATTTAGCACTAGCCCGCGCCAGCGGCAACCATCAATCCATCGATTCGCGTCGCGGTAGGCGCTGGGAAAGCTCATCGAGCAGCTTTTGCTCGCGCTTGTCCTCGGCCAGGCGCGCTTCGTCCAGATAGCGCTGCACCAGCTTGCGCAGCCCTTCCAGCCGGGCGTAACGCTGTTGCCAGACCTCACGAACCTTGTCCAGGTTATTGCGGTGCCAGTTGACCGCCTGCTGCTGCTGGGCAATCGCCACGTCGAGCTGGGACAGAAAGCGCTGGTAATTCATCAGCCACTGGCCGGACACGCCGCGCTGGCCCTCGCTGATCCATTGCTGCTGGTAGCCTTGCAAATACTTTTCCAGATCCGCGAGCTTGTTCTGCGCCTGCCCCAGCAGGCCTTGGGACCGACCGAGTTGCAAGGCCGCCTCACGCTCGGCCTTTTCAGCCATGTCGACCACCGGCGCCAGGCGCGCTGCTCGGCTGTTGAACACGGGTTAGGACGCCGCCGCGGGGTTCAGCACCGCGGCGAGCAACTCGCGGCTGCTGTCCAGGCTCTCGCTCTCGCCCAGGGCCTGGCGCAAGTAGCGAACCATGACCGGCTGGCGGGCGATGGCCAGGTCGGTGTCCGCATCGCCACCCGGTACATAGGCGCCGACGCTGATCAGGTCGCGGCTCTGCTGGTAGCGCGACCACAGCTGCTTGAAGCGCTGGGCGTTGCGCATATGCTCGGGGCTGACCACCTGGGGCATCACCCGGCTGATCGAGGCTTCGATATCGATGGCCGGGTAATGGCCTTCTTCGGCGAGGCGTCGGGACAACACGAAGTGACCGTCGAGCACCCCGCGCGCGGCGTCGGCGATGGGATCCTGCTGATCATCGCCCTCGGACAGCACGGTATAGAAAGCCGTGATCGAACCGCCGCCCGCCTCGGCATTACCGGCCCGCTCGACCAGGCGCGGCAGCTTGGCGAACACCGAAGGCGGATAACCCTTGGTCGCCGGCGGCTCGCCAATGGCCAGAGCGATTTCCCGCTGGGACTGGGCGAAACGGGTCAGCGAATCCATCAGCAGCAGGACGTTCTTGCCCTTGTCGCGAAAATATTCGGCGATGCGCGTGCAATACATGGCGGCGCGCAGGCGCATCAGCGGCGCATCATCGGCTGGCGAGGCGACAACGACCGAACGCTTGATGCCCTCTTCGCCAAGAATCTCGTCGATGAATTCCTTCACCTCGCGGCCCCGCTCGCCGATCAGGCCAACCACGATAATCTCGGCCTCGGTGAAGCGGGTCATCATGCCCAGCAACACCGACTTACCCACCCCGGTACCGGCGAACAGGCCCAGACGCTGGCCGCGGCCGACGGTGAGCAGGCCGTTGATGCTGCGGATGCCGACGTCCAGTGGCTCGCTGATCGGGTGGCGCTTGAGCGGGTTGATGGTCGGCCCATCCATCGGTACCCAGTCCTCGGCCTTCATGCCGCCCTTGCCATCCAGGGCGCGCCCGGCGCCATCGAGCACCCGCCCGAGCATCGACATGCCCATGGGCAGGCGCCCGGTATCCGGCAGCGGCACCACCCGGGCGCCCGGCGCGATACCGGCCAGGCTGCCGACCGGCATCAGGTAGATCTTGCCGGAGGAAAAGCCCATCACCTCGGCCTCGACCTGCACCGGGTGATAGCTGTCGTCGTTGATCACCAGGCAGCGGCTACCGAGCGCGGCGCGCAGGCCTTCGGCCTCCAGGGTGAGGCCGACCATGCGCAGCAGGCGCCCTTCGACGATGGGCTGGGTCGGCAGTTTGACGGCCTCGCCGTAACCGTCCATGCGGCGGGCGAAGCTCAGGCGCTCAAGGCGCATCGCTGGCATCCAGGTCGATCACCATATCGGCGGCGCGCGGCGTGGTGGCGTGCTCGCGCTGCTGCTCGAACAGTTGCTTGAGCGCCTGGCTCAGGCGGGTTTCCACGCTGGCGTCGATACGGCTGTGCTCGCTTTCCACCCGGCAACCGCCGGGCAGCAGCGAGTCGTCCTCGAGAATCCGCCAGTTTTCCTCGTGGCGGTCGCGCAACGCCTTGACCAGCTCGAAGTCCTGGGGGTTGAGGTGAATACGGATGTTCTCGGCGCCCATCGGCAGCAGCTTGAGGGCTTCGCGCAGCACCTGGCGAATCTGGCTGGAGTCGCGGCTCAGCTCGCGCTGGATGACCTCCCGGGCGATCTGCCCGACCAGCGTCACCAGGGCGACTTCTAACTGCTGATCCTGCTCGGCGATCGGCTCGAACAGATGGCGCATGACCTGCTCGAGCGCCTTTACTCGCCCGGCCAGAGCGGCATCCGCTTCCTGCTTGGCCTTGAGTTGGCCGGCGCGAAAGCCATCCTTCTCGCCGGTGGCGAAGCCCTCGTTGTAGGCGTCCTGGCGAATGGCTTCGAGCTCATCGAGCGTCAAGGGTTTGACATCCTCGAGCGCGACTTCCTCGCTTTCCTGAGGCGGCGCCGGTGGTGCCTCGGCCACGACGGCTTCCGGGGCCGGCACGTCCTGCTGCGACTCGTCATGCTCGTCGAAGCTGGGCAGCGACCAGCGATCAACGCTGCCCAGATCCTTGGCGCGAATCAGTTCACTGACTGGTTCCTTGCCTGACATGGATTACACCATCTCCTCGCCGCCTTTGCCGCCAAGCACGATCTCGCCGGCCTCGGCCATGCGCCGGGCGATGGTGAGGATTTCCTTCTGCGCCGCTTCCACGTCGCTGACCCGTACCGGCCCCTTGGCCTCCAGGTCGTCACGCAGCAGTTCGGCAGCACGTTTGGACATGTTCTTGAAGACCTTCTCCTTGATCGCCTCGTCCGCGCCCTTGAGGGCCAGCACCAGCACGTCGGAGGAAACCTCGCGCAGTAGCGCCTGGATGCCGCGGTCGTCGACGTCGGCCAGGTTGTCGAAGACGAACATCAGATCCTCGATCTGCGACGACAGGTCCTCGTCGATCTCGCGGATCGAATCCATCAGCGGCCCTTCGACCGAGCTGTCGAGGTAGTTCATGATGTCCGCGGCACGCTTCACACCGCCCATGGTGGCGCGGGTGGTGTTGGAACTGCCGGAGAACTGCTTCTCCAGGATCAGATTCAACTCCTTGAGCGCAGCGGGCTGCACGGTGTTCAGGGACGACACGCGCAGGACGATGTCCAGGCGCACCTTGTGATCGAAGTGCCCGAGCACCTCGCCGGCCTGGTCCGGGTCCAGGTAGGCGACCACGATGGCCTGGATCTGCGGGTGCTCGTAGCGAATCACGTCGGCGACCGCCCGCGGCTCCATCCACTTCAGGCTGTCCAGGCCGCTGGTGCTGCCGCCGAGCAGGATGCGGTCGATCAGGTTGCCGGCCTTGTCCTCGCCGAGCGCCTGGGTGAGCATCTTGCGGATGTAGCCGTCGGCGCCCACGCCAAGGCTGGTCTGGTCGCCGACGGTTTCGACGAACTCGCCCATCACCTGCTCGACCTGCTCGCGATGGATGTTGCGCATGGCGGCCATCGCCACGCCCACGCGCTGCACTTCCTTGGGACCGAGATGGCGAAGCACCTGAGCCGCATCAGTCTCGCCGAGCGACAGCAACAGGATGGCGGCCTTCTCGACCTTGCTCATCTTGGCGGGGGTGCGGTTCTCATTCATCAGCATTGATCCAGTCTTTGACTACCTGGGCGACGCGGCCCGGATCTTCGGCGACCAAACTCTTGATCGCGTTCAGTTGTGCATCATACCCCTCGCTCGGGCTCGGCAACATAATGCTTTGCGGCCCGCCCAGGCTTACCCGATCGGAGGCCAGCCCGTCCATGCCGCCCATCTCGCCGAGGTCGACGTCGCCATCGCGGCCGCCGCCGGCCAGGGCCAGCTCCTTGCCTTTGCCGCCACCGGTGATGTTGTTGAGCACCGGGCGCAGTACGAACCACACCAGCAGGAAGATCAGCAGTGCCGGGAACAGCGACTTGAGGCCGCCCATGGCCATCAGGAACAGTTCGCTCTGGTACCACGGCACTTCGATCACTTCCGCGGTTTCGCTGCTGAACGGCGTGTTGATCACGCTGACGCTGTCGCCACGGCTGGCATCGAAGCCGACCGAGTCCTGGACCAGGCGAGTGAAGCGCGCCAGATCGTCGCTGGTCCACGGCACACGGGTGGCTTCACCGGTAGCCGGGTCGACACGCATCTGGTCATCGACCACCACGGCGACGGAAAGCCGGCGCAGGCGACCCTGCTGCTGCTTGGTGTAGCTGACCGAACGATCGAGCTCGAAGTTGCGGGTCGACTGATCACGCTTGTCGGCCGGGTACGGCGCCAGCATCGGCTGACCGGTGGCCGGATCCATGATCTGCTGGCCATTGGCGTCGACCAACGGCTGGCCGGGGGCGATCGGGCCGCCAGGTGCGGCGGCACCACCGGCCTGCTGCGGCGCGGCAGCCGGGCCTGGCGGTTGATTGCTCAGCGCACCTGGTACGCCCTGGGGACCACTGTCGCTGCTGCGCTGTTCGTTGACCTGCTGCTCGCTGCGCAGCGCTGGCTGATCCGGGTTGAAGGTTTCCGAAGTCGATTCGACGGCGCTGAAATCCACGTCGGCGGATACTTCGGCCTTGTAACGACCGACGCCCAGCACCGGCTGCAGGATGTTGTGCACGCGCTGGGTGAACAGGCTCTCCATGCGGCGGCTGTAGTCGAACTGCTTGCCCGCCATGCTCAGCTCGGACATTTCCTGCTGATCGGACAGCAGGTTGCCCTTCTGGTCGACCACGGTGACCTGGCCCTTGTCCATCTCCGGCACGCTGCTGGCCACCAGGTTGACGATGGCCATCACCTGGCTCGGCTCCAGGCTGCGGCCGGCATACAGCTCGACCAGCACCGAAGCGCTGGGCTTGCGCTCGTCACGCACGAACACCGAACTCTTCGGGATCGCGAGGTGAACGCGAGCAGCCTTGACGTTGTTCAGGCTCGACACGGTGCGCGCCAGTTCGCCCTCAAGGCCACGGCGGTAGCGGGTGGCTTCCATGAACTGGCTAGTACCTAGGCCCTGCTCCTTGTCGAGGATCTCGAAACCGATGCTGGTATCGGTCGGCGCCACGCCGGCGGACGCCAGGCGAATGCGCGCCTGGGCCAGGTCCGAGGACTTGACCAGCAGTGCGCCGGAGTTCGGCTCGACGGTGTAATCGATATTCGCGGCAGTCAAGGTTTCCATCACGCCACGCGCATCCATGCCCTCGAGGCTGCCGTACAGCGGCTTGTATTCGGGTTGCTGCGACCACAGCACCACGGCGAAGCCGATCGCCACGCTGGCAGCGAGGCCGACCAGCAGGCCGGCCTGGCGCAGCAGCGGCATGTCGGAAAGGTTTTCCAGGAAGGTCAGCCCGAACAGCGGCTTCTTCGGCGCGTTGTTGGCGGCGGTGGCAGGTACGTTTGCGGCGAGAGCGTCGGCCATGATCGAAATCTACCCCTTAAACCGGCATCTGCATGATGTCTTGATACGCCTGAACCAGCTTGTTGCGCACTTGGGTCATGGCCTGGAACGAAACACTAGATTTCTGCGAAGCGATCATCACGTCGGTCAGGTCGACACCACTCTGGCCCATCTCGAACGCCGTGGCCAGTTGGCCGGCGGCCTGCTGGGTTTCGCTGACCTTGTTCACCGCCTGGCCGAGCATGTCCGAGAAGCTCGGCGCGCCAACTTCCTGAGCCTGGGGCGCGGCCGGTTTGCGCGCCATGGCCTCGGCCTGCATCGAGCGCATTTCCAGCATTAGACGATTGAACGCGACACCCTGACTCATGACCTTTCCTCCACCTGACCGCGGTTTTTTGACGCCGCGCGTGCTTTGCTGAGGATATCTGCAACAAGGGTGCCAACTACCAGAAGTGCCATAAACCCGTTGCCAGCCAAGGGGTTAAAGCACGAAGCAGACCAACGTTGATCAAGCCGGCGACAGAACACGTCCTTGCCGATTAACGAGATTCTTCGCATGTTCGTGGGGAATACACTTGCCGTGGGGCATAGAACGGGTCGGAGCGGTTTGAACCGCGAGCCCTTCGCAGGATTCACGGCTCAAGTCCCGCGTCCACACTGCACATCTGAGGATTAGCCTGAGGCCCCTTCGTCCTCACGGGGTCTTGATCTGGGCGAGATGCCGAAGGGGCCGGCGCACTCTCTCCAAACCCTGCGAAGAACCATAAAAAAAGCCGCGCCTTTAAGCAAAGGCGCGGCTAAGGGTAGACCGGTTACTTTACTGGCTGACGGTCAGCTTGCCGCGATTGCGCTCAAGCAATGCTTCGCCGATGCCCTTGACCTCAAGCAACTCGTCCACCGAGGCAAACTCGCCGTGGGTATCGCGGTAGGCGACGATGGCCTTGGCCTTCACCTCGCCTACACCGCTGAGCTCACGCTGCAGCGTTTCGGCGTCGGCGGTATTGAGGTTGATGGGGTTGAGTTCGGCCACTTGCTGGGCCACCGGCTCGGTGGCTGGCGCCTTGGCCGACTCGTTGGCGCTAGCCAGCATCGAGGCACTGGCGAGTGCGGAAAAAAGAAGGGCTTGCAGGGTAGCTTTCACCATGATGGGACGTCCTTTTCAGGTTCGACTCGAGTTGAGCGACGCGGGCAATCCATACGCCGCACGATCAAAATTAGTCTGCCTGAATCGACTGTCAACGAATGGCTTTGTAACCACTTTTTCCCGGCTATCTAAAGCCCTTGCTCGCCGCTAAGATGCGCGTCTCCATTACCATGCGTGTTCGACCATGCCCGCCACCGCCCGCTTTCCCCTGCTCCCGTATCTCTGTGCCTGCATCGTCGGTTTTCTTGCGCTTGGCAGCCTCTGGCAAACCATCGGCAAGCCGGTCGTGCTGGCCGACGCCGCAACGCCGACCCACAAGCTGCAATGCGCGTCCTACACGCCGTTCGGCAAGGACCAGTCGCCCTTCGATCTGCCCCTGCAGATCCACCCGGAGCAGATGGACACCGACCTGGCGCTGCTGGCCGAGCGTTTTCAATGCATCCGCACCTATTCGGTCACCGGACTGGAAAAGCTGCCGGAGCTGGCCCGCAAATATGGCCTGAAGCTGATCACCGGCGCCTGGGTGAGCCGCAATCCCCATGACACCGACGTCGAGATCCAGGGCCTGATCAAGCTGGCCAAGGAAAACCCCGATGTGGTCGAGGCGGTCATCGTTGGTAACGAAGCACTGCTGCGCAAGGAAGTCACCGGTGGGCAACTGGTCGAGCTGATCAACCGGGTCAAGGCCGAAATCAGCCAGCCAGTCACCTACGCAGACGTCTGGGAGTTCTGGCTGAAACACCCGGAGGTGGCGCCAGCGGTCGATTTCATCACCATCCACCTGCTGCCGTACTGGGAAGACAATCCGGCCGGCATCGACGCAGCCCTGCACGAAGTGACCGAAGTGCGCGAGCTGTTCGGCAAGCAGTTCGCCCCCAAGGACATCATGATTGGCGAGACCGGCTGGCCCAGCGAAGGCCGTCAGCGCGAGACCGCCGTGCCCAGCCGCGTCAACCAGGCCACCTTCATCCGCGGCTTCGTCGCCCTGGCCGAGCAGCATGGTTGGCGCTACAACCTGATCGAAGCCTTCGACCAGCCCTGGAAACGCGTGAGCGAAGGAGCCGTAGGTGGTTTCTGGGGCTTGTACGACGCTGATCGCCAGGACAAGTCGATCCTCGCCGGCCCGGTTTCCAACCTGCCGCACTGGCCGCTGTGGCTGGCCATCAGCGCAGGTGTTCTGGCTTTCGGTCTGCTGGTCGGCGGTCGCCCGAGCTCGACGCGCAACGCCGTGCTGTTGCCGTTGCTGGCCGCCTTGGGGGCTGGCTGCATCGGCCTGTGGGCGGAGCTGGCCTGGGTCACCAGCCGCTACGTCGGCGAATGGCTGTGGGCCGCCGCCCTGCTCGCCCTCAACCTGCTGGTGCTGGCCCATGCCGCGCTGGCGCTTTCCACGGCGCAAGGCTGGCGTGCCCAGGCCTTCGGCTGGCTGGAGCGCCGTGCCGGCTGGTGGCTGGCGGCAGCCGGCTTCGCCGGTGCGGTGATGATGCTGGCGATGGTCACCGATGCACGCTACCGCAGCTTCCCGAGTGCCGCGCTGCTGTTACCGGCACTGGTGTACCTGCTGCGCCCGGTGACGGGGCCGCGTCGGGAAATTGCCCTGCTGGCGGTATTGATCGCTGCCGGCATCGTGCCGCAACTCTACGAGGAAACGCTGGACAACCTGCAGGCCATTGGCTGGGCCATTACCAGCGCGCTGCTGGCGGCCGCACTGTGGCGCAGCCTGCGCCATTCGAAGGCTCGTTGAAATACTGTGTGGCGCTGCGCTTGCCGCGCAGCGCCACACGGCTTAGCGGGTGATTACCGCCGGGGCGCGTACCAGACGCAGCAGCGCCAGTACCACGGCGAATACCGCCAGGCTGGCGGTGTACAGCGCCAGCGCCGGCAAGCCGAGCAGTAGCCCCGGTACCGCCAGGCGCCAGCCCCAGACGCCAGGTAGGACGAATGCCAACAGCGCACAGCCCAGCGCTGCCCAGGCGATGACCCGCAGGTGAATCATCCAGCCCAGGGTGGCGCGCACCTGGCAAGCCAGGATGCCCGGGTCTTCGACGCAGCGGCCAACCCATTGATCACCCTCCATGAGCAGGTAACGCAACGCGTAACTGGCAATCACGCAGCCGAGCGCTGCAACCACCAAGGCGACGATGGGTAAACGACGAGGCATGCTGCACTCCAGAGGGTTTGAAAACGGCGCTCAGCATAATCTCCCGGCAGGCGGATGCAAGCGGCAAATCCTTGCTGATCGAATACGGCGCGCAGGCCCGTGGACAAGGGCGTTGGCGGCCTGACCGCGCTCTGGTATACCCCACATGCGACATGGCAGAATTTCCCATGGCACTTTGATACAACGGCGGTTGTCCTAGTCATCGCGGCTGATGCCGAAAGTACCGGCTTGCCGGCTCTTCTCTGAAAAGAATGTTCTCTTCCAAAGGGATCTTGTATGTCTTTCATTCCCCGTCTTGCAGCGCTGCTCGGCACCCTGCTGCTCAGCGCCCCCCTGTGGGCCGCCGATATCGATGCGCAGACCTACGGCTATCCGCTGACCAACCCGTTCGAAGCCACCATTGCCACCACGCCGCCGGATCTGCGCCCCAAGCTGCCCGAAGACGCGGATATCAAACAGGGTGACTATCAGGTTCGCCTGCGCCCAGAGCGTGAATTCCAGCTGCCCGACAACTTCTGGGCGGTGACCAAGATGAGCTACCGGCTGGCCGAGCAGGATGGGCCAGCGCCGCTGATCTTCATCATCGCCGGGACCGGCGCCCACTACTCGAGCAGCACGCCCGAGTACCTGAAGAAACTCTTCTATGGGGCCGGCTATCACGTCGTGCAGCTTTCATCGCCGACCAGCTACGACTTCATGACTTCCGCTTCGCGCTTCGCCACGCCCGGCATCAGCCGTGACGATGCCGAAGACATGTACCGCGCCATGCAGGCCGTGCGCGCCCAGCACCCACGCCTGGAGGTTACCGACTATTACCTGACCGGTTACAGCCTCGGCGCCCTGCACGCCGCCTTCGTCAGCCAGTTGGACGAGACCCGCCGCAGCTTCAACTTCAAGCGCGTGCTGATGCTCAACCCGCCGGTCAACCTGTACACCTCGATCACCAACCTCGATCGCCTGGTACAGACCCAGGTCAAGGGCATCACCACCCGCACGACGTTCTACGAGCTGGTGCTGGCCAAGCTGACCCGCTACTTCCAGCAGAAGGGTTACGTGGACATCAACGACGCCCTGCTCTACGACTTCCAGCAGTCTAAGGAACACCTGACCAACGAACAGTTGGCCATGCTGATCGGCACCTCGTTCCGCTTCTCGGCCGCCGACATCACCTTCACCTCGGACCTGATCAACCGCCGCGGCCTGATCACGCCTGTCGACTACCCGATCGGCGAAGGCACCAGCCTGACGCCGTTCTTCCGCCGCGCGCTGCAGTGCGACTTCGACTGCTACATGACCGAGCAGCTGATCCCCATGTGGCGCGCCCGCTATGGTGGCGGCAGCATCAACCAGCTGATCAACGAGGTCAGCCTGTACGGCATCGAGGATTACCTGAAAAACAGCCCGAAAATCGCGGTGATGCACAACGCCGATGACGTGATTCTCGGCCCTGGCGACCTGGGCTTCCTGCGCCGCACCATGGGCGATCGCCTGACCGTGTATCCGTACGGCGGCCACTGCGGCAACCTCAATTACCGCGTCAACAGCAACGACATGTTGGAGTTCTTCCGTGGCTAAGTCCTTCCCTACTCTCGCACTGTTCGCTGCCGTATTGAGTTGCGGTACCGCCTCCGCCCAGACGACCGTCGAGGACGACGGTTTCAAGGAGCCGCTCAAGGCGCTCAAGTTCAACCCAGGCCTGAACCAGCGCGAGTTCGAGCGATCGACTCTCTCGGCCCTGGAGATCCAGGACCCGCTGGAGTCCTGGAACCGTCGGGTCTACCACTTCAACTACCGCTTCGATCAATGGGTGTTCCTGCCCGTGGTCGACGGTTACCGCTACGTCACCCCAGGCTTCGTGCAAAAGGGCGTGACCAATTTTTTCAGCAACCTGGGCGACGTGACCAACCTGGTCAACAGTGCTCTGCAGCTCAAGGGCGAGCGCGCCCTGAATACCACCGCGCGCCTGCTGTTCAACACCACTCTGGGTGTGGCCGGCCTGTGGGACCCGGCCACACTGATGGGCTTGCCCAAGCACCGCGAAGATTTCGGCCAGACCCTGGGCTTCTACGGCACTCCTGCGGGTCCTTATCTGATGCTGCCGATCCTCGGCCCGTCGAACTTGCGCGACACCACGGGGCTGGTGGCGGACTTCGGCATCAATCAGGAGATCAACTATCTCAACGTCGCTGAGGCTAGCAGTGCTCACCCCGAGATCATCGTGCTCAGGGGCATCGACCAGCGCTCGACCACCAGCTTCCGCTACGGCCAGCTGAACTCGCCGTTCGAGTACGAGAAGCTGCGCTTCTTCTATACAGAGTCGCGCAAGCTGCAGATCGCCGAGTGACGCACGCAGGCGGCGGTGCCCATGGCGCCGCTCGCCACATCGACTTTATCGATAGATGAGTTGATCTTTTCCCAACCATTTGGCGGCTGGGCTGGCCTACCATGGACGCATCGTTTTTAACAGGAGTCAGCCAGATGAACCAGCTACGCCGCGTCCTCGCCGTTCAGCCCGGGCAGCCTGCCTCCGATGGTGCTGGCGTGCGCCTGAATCGGGTCATTGGTGGCGCCGGCATCGAACGTTTCGATCCGTTCCTGATGCTCGACGAATTCAGCACCGACAATGCCGACGATTACATCGCCGGCTTCCCGCCCCACCCGCACCGCGGCTTCGAGACCATCACCTACATGCTCGAAGGCCGCATGCGCCACCAAGACCACCTCGGCAACGTCGGCCTGCTGCAAGGCGGCGACGTACAGTGGATGACCGCCGCACGGGGCATCATTCACAGCGAGATGCCCGAACAGGAACAGGGCGCCATGCGCGGCTTCCAGCTCTGGCTCAACCTGACGGGCCGCGACAAGATGGCCGACCCGGCCTATCGCGACATTCCCAACGCACAAATTCCGCGCCTGCACACCGATCAGGGCGTCGAGGTCGTGGCCATCGCCGGCGCCTTCGTCGAAGGCGAGCACCACCAGGTCGGCGCCGTGCAGCGCCCCCATACCGAGCCACATATTCTCGACCTGCGCCTACCTGCCGGCAGCCGTGTGCGCCCGGAACTACCCACCGGCCACCGTGCGCTGCTGTACGTCTATGCAGGCGAGGCGCACGTTCAGGAGAGCCATGAGGTACGAGCCGGCCACTTGGTGCGCCTGGATGACCAGGGCGAGCTGTCGATCAGCAGTTCTGGCGGCGCCAGCGTATTGTTGATCGCAGGTAAACCGCTGGGTGAGCCGATCGTGCAGTACGGCCCATTCGTGATGAACAGCCGCGAAGAGATCGAACAAGCGCTGCGCGACTTCCGTGACGGCAGCTTCGCCTGAACGGTCATCGCCGCTCAGCCTGAGTGGTTGCGTCGGAAGGTCTCCTCACCCATCGCAGCGATCTGCCCTTCGATCAGCGCATCGAAGGGTTTGAGCAGTCCACGATAATCGGCCGGCGCCTCCAGCACGTTCAACACCTCGACTATCGCCTCCAGGGTCGACAGCGATCCCTCCATCGGCGCCCTGCGCAGCCGGTAGCGCGATGGCGGCGCATCGAGCAGGGTTACCCGCGGCAACGCCTGCAGCGCCGGGTTCAGGTACAGAAGCTTGCGTGCCTTGCGCCAGGTGCCATCGGGCACCACCAAGCGCACGGGGCGCCGATCCTCGTCAGCGCCAAGCTCGTTAATCGGGCGCGCCTGCTCACCCGGGAATAGCAGGCAGGGGCGATAACCCGGCTCTGCCAGCCAATCCGGTAGCGCCTCGAATACCTCGCCCACCCACAACGTCGCGTTGCGCAGCCCTAATACAGCGAAATTCGCGGTATTGAGCGCATGATCGACTTCATCGGGATGCTGCAGCACCAGCACTTCGGTTCGGCTGGGCAAGTCGGGAATCAGGGCGCACAGGCAGTGGCTGACTGGGCGCCTACAGCGGTTGCAGCGGGGGCGTGACATGGGCGGGTCTCCTCGGCCGCGCAGTGTGCCACAGCACACGTTGCGCAGCCGAGGCGGGAAGTCAGCGGTTGAAGCGCTCGGCCAGGCTGTGCAGGTAATCGGCCATACTTTCCAGCTCCTTGCCAATCGCCGCCCCCTGATGGGCCTGCTCGGCGCCCTGCTCCGACAGCTGGGCGATGCGGGTGATCTGCCGGCTGATGTCGTCCGCGACCTGTCCCTGCTCCTCGGAGGCCGCCGCGATCTGCTGGCTCATACCGCTGATGCGGCTCACCGACTCGCTGATGCCATCCAGGGCGATACGCACCGCCTCCACGCTCTGCACGCTTTCCCGGGAAATCTCCTCACCCCGCCCGGCGGTGGCGACGGCGCGCTCGGCGCCAGCCCGCAGCGAAGCGATGATCTGATGGATCTGCTGGGTCGACTCACGGGTACGCGAGGCGAGCGAACGCACCTCGTCGGCCACCACGGCAAAACCACGCCCCTGCTCGCCCGCCCGTGCGGCCTCGATGGCTGCGTTGAGCGCCAGCAGATTGGTCTGCTCGGCAATCGAGGTGATCACGTCGGCTACGCTGCCGATCGACTGCGTCGAATTGGCCAGATCGTTCACCGCCTGGCCGATATCCACCACGGCCTTGGCCATGTGCTGCATGGATTCCAGGCTGCCACCCGCCAGTTGCCGCCCTTCCCTGGCCAGGCGATCCGCCTCCTCGGCGGCGTGGCTGGTGCTCTGTACGTTCTGGGTGACTTCCTGGATGGTGGCGGCCATCTGGTTGATGGCAGTCGCCGACTGGTCGGTCTCGCTACGCTGCTGGTCGAGCATCTCGGCCCCGGAACGCGAGAATCCGGCGGCCTGGGCCGCCTGCCGCTTGACGTTGACGCCGGCATCCTCGAGGCGCGTCAGGGCCGTCTGCAGGCGGGCCTCTTCGCTGATCATGGCCATGTCGAGCAGGGCCTGAGCACCGCGATTATCGCTGTAGGTGAGCGCCACCAGGCTGCTGGTGAAGGCCTTGGGGTGTTCACCCAGGGTCCGGCGGATCAACGCGCGTTTACTGTAGAGCTGATAGGAACCCAGCGCGGCCATTACCGCGGCCACCAGCAGCGCCAGCCATACCCCGGAAAGCATGGTCTGGGCAGCCAGAATCACCAGTGCGGCTATGATCAGCGGCCAGGAGCGAATCAGGTCATAAGTAAGGTGCTCGATTTTCGGCACCGGCGACTTGCCAGCCCGCAACCGCGCATACAGGGCTTCGGCGCGACGTTTCTGCGCTTCGGTGGGCAGCGAACGTACCGACTCGTAACCGGCAACCTGACCGTTCTGGTAGATCGGCGTGACATAGGCGCTGACCCAATAGAAGTCGCCGTTCTTCGAGCGATTCTTGACGATGCCCATCCAGGGCTTGCCCTGTTTGATGGTGTCCCACATGTGGCCGAACACGGCCGGAGGCATGTCGGGATGGCGCACCAGATTGTGCGGCTGGCCGATCAGCTCTTCACGGGTGAACCCGCTGATGGCCACGAAAGCATCGTTGCAGTAGGTGATCTTGCTGTTCAGATCAGTGGTGGAAATCAACCGCTCATTGCCGGGAAAAGTTCTTTCCCGTTGAGTCACCGGCAGATTCTGACGCATGGTTGCGATCCTTTGGTTCGTGAAGGGTACGTCCTTGCCACTCCACTATGTCTAGCACAGCAAAACTACTGTGCCAGCACGAGAAAGCGGTTGGTCTGCAAACGCTCGGAGGCTGGAGAGGAAGCATGGGAAAATCGCCCACCGGCTCTTTGCCATATTTCACCTACCCACGAACGGGACTATTTCTTTTGTCGGCAAGACGTCTGACGACTTGAGGCAGCCTGAACCAATTTCGCTGTCGCTTGTCGGCGCACACGCGTAGCCCGCCAATGCGCCCATCGGAAACCCTTCAAAAGGATCCAGAGAAATCAGGAACACACGAAAAAAAGGCCAATGCATGGGCAAAGGCCTGTCCAACAGGTTATTCGCTAAAAAAGAGAAGCGCGCCAAACACCTTGAGCGTATGGCGATCTATGACGAGCGTTGTGGATGACGCTCGTCGAGGAGTTCGCGGGGAATCAGCGGCGGCGACGGCGCTCTTCAGCCAGACGGCGTTGCTCCTCGCTGCGGATCGGGATGGGCTGCATGCGCGGGGCGAGCAGTGCGTTGAGCTGAGCAGTGATCTTTTCGAACCAGGCTTTCATAAGGATTTCCTCGAACTACACGCGGCTATGGTGACCGCTTGATTTCAGAGTAGCTGAAACCTGAGCGGGAGTGGAGAGCCATGCAGCGCCAAAGCGTTGCAAGTCGCTACCGACCGTCGCTTAGTTGCGCTGCGCATAGCCGAACAATCTATGGGACGCAATCACTGCCCCGCAGCCCAATCAGAATTGATACTCGACACCGGCACCAGCGTACCAAGAGCGCCCCGGTGCAGCCTCGTAGAAACGCCCATTACCATCGCCGACGATCACCGAGCCAACGTATTGCCTATCGGCCAGGTTATCCAGGCGCAGCGTCTGGTGGGTTTTCCAGGGGCCAAAATGCTGCTCGAAGCGGGTCCGCCAGTTGAACACGGCATAGCTTGGCGCTGCTTTCTCGATATTGATGTCCTCTACATAAACCTTGCTGCGATAAAGCCCTTCCAGCGCAGTGCTGATGCCGTCGACCGGCTTCCAGGCCAACTCGCCGAACAAGGTGGTACGGGGGACGCCGGGCAAATCGTTACCTTTATCGATGATGTTGTTGCCGGCGACGAAGCGCGAATCATAGGTCGCGGCCAGGTAGGTGTAGGCCAACGCAGCCGACCATTGTTCGGTGAACTGGCTTTCGACGCCCAGCTCGAACCCACGCCGCAGGGTCTTGCCGGCGTTCTGGTAGCTGGTGCGGCCATCTTGATTCGCCAGTACAACGATTTCGTCGTCGGTATTGATCTGGAAGATCGCGGCATTGATACGGGTATCTCCGGCGATACGGGCTTTCAGACCAATTTCGTACTGAGTGCTTTCCGACGGCTCCAGGCCATAGTTAAAGCCGGCATTGCCCTGGGAGTACGCCAACTCAGCCTGGCTGGGCGTCTCGAAGCCCTTGCCGACGCTGACATAACCGTTCAGATCAGGTGTAAAGGCGTAACCAAGGCTGACTGAAGGCGTAGCCTTTTCATAGCGTTTGGTGCCGCTGTCGTCGCCATTGGCACCGACGATGTATTTGTCATCGACATCCACCTCAACGGTGCTGTAGCGCAAGCCGCCCTGCAGGGTCCAGTTACCGATGGCCCAAGTGGCCTGGGCGTAGGGATCGAGGCTGGTAACGGTATCAACTTCGTCGCGGCGCAAGTTGCCTTTAACGCCGATCTGAGTGCCCGAGAAATTCTCGTACCCGCGTCGATCATCACGGCTCTGGTCGTAGTCCAGCCCAAACACCAGGCGCAGGTCTCCGCTCACCCCCTCAATCGGTTGCAACCAGCGGATGCTGCCGCCATGAAATTCACGGTCGAAATCGACGACGCCGCCACTATGACCAGCATTATTTTGCTGAGGTGCCTGAGGAATAGATAGGTATTGAATCACACTGCGTTTGCCGGCATAGACCGTGGTCTGCAGCGTCGCGCTACCGAAATAGCGCTCGTAGTTGGCGCCTAGCTGCTGATGATCGATGCTCTTGCGGGTATTGAAATTCAGCGCGTTGATGGCCACTGAACGCGGGTCCGCCTTGTAAGCCTCCCACGCCTGCCCAAGCGGATCCTGAGTGCCATTCTGCTCCAGACTGCTGTAGATCAGCGCCAGCTTGCTGTCTTCATCGGGTTTGAAATTGAGCTTGGCGAACGCCTGGTCGCGGCGTGCCGAGCTATGGTCGCGGTAGCCGTCGGTGTCCATGCGCGAGGCGTCGAGCACGAAGCCGACGCCATCCGCCTCGCCTTCGGCCGTGAGGTGCTTGCGGCTCAGGCCGTCGCTGCCAATCAGCGTCTCGGCGCCGATACGCGGGCGGCCCACACCGTCGCGGGAGAACACCTGGATGACGCCACCGGCATTGCTGCCATAAAGCGTGGAGGCCGGCCCGCGCAGCACTTCGATGCGCTCGGCGGTATCCAAGTTGAAAGTCGCGGCCTGACCCTGACCATCCGGAGTGCTGGCGGGAATGCCGTCGGTGATCAGCTTCAGCCCGCGAACGCCAAAGGCCGAGCGCGCGCCGAAACCACGAGAAGATATCTGCAGATCCTGGGCATAGTTCTGGCGATTCTGCACCACCAACCCGGGCACCCGCGTCAGCACCTCGGAAGCGTTGATGCCCAACTGGCCGTCGCTGATCTGTTCGCGGTCGATGCTGTCCACCGAGAACGGCAGGTCGAAGCTCTGCGCCGCGCTGCGCGAGCCGCTGATCACACTGGGCTCCAGCACCAGGCCGCCGCCGGCCTCCTGCGCCTGGGCAGTGCCGGCGGCTGCGCAACTGCACAGCACGATGGCTCTGCTCAGGCGCGAAAGTTCAAAGGCACGTGAATATGGGCTACAGCTCATGGGGGATCCTTTCATGGTTCGATTCGGCGCCTCGTGGCGCGGCCAACAGAGGCTGTCCTGGCTGCCTGAGCCTCGCGGTCGCTACGACGACCATTGTGCCAGCTAAGTCCTGACCTGCGACCCGCAGGCCAAAGCGGTTGTTCAAACAATAGTGATGCGAGGCATTAACAAATCGCTGGCGCACCCTTAGGGCCGCGCCATACGCCTGCTGCTGCGAATAGCGAGCTTGCCTTGCGTGCATCATCCAGCAACACTGCCGCCCTTCATTCCTCAATGGGAGCCCGCCTTGCGCCCTGCCGACATGCTGCGCCTCTTGCTGCTCGCTGCGATCTGGGGCGCCAGCTTCCTGTTCATGCGGATCGTCGCGCCGGTCATCGGCAGCATGCCGACGGCGTTCTTTCGCGCCTCGATCGCCATGCTGGGCTTGCTGGCGATCCTGTTGCTGATGCGGGTGAAGTGGGATTTTCAAGGCAAGCTGGGCTTGTGCCTGGTACTCGGGGTAATCAATGCCGGCATTCCATCCGCCATGTACAGCATGGCCGCGCTGGTGCTGCCGGCCGGTTACTCGGCGATCATCAATGCCACCACGCCGATGATGGGCGTGTTGATCGGCGCCCTGTTCTTCGCCGAAGCGATGACGATGAGTCGCGCAGCGGGTGTCGCCCTGGGCCTGTTCGGCGTTGCCGTGCTGACACGCAGCGGGCCGGCGGAGCTGGACATGGGCTTGCTGCTGGGCGCCCTCGCCTGCCTGCTGGCGACCACCTGCTACGGCGTGGCGGGTTTTCTGACGCGGCGCTGGATAGCGGGACGCCTGGACAATCGCCTTACCGCGTTCGGCAGTTTGTTGGGCGCCAGCCTGTTCCTGTTGCCGCTGTTCGCCGGTTCGCTGGCACTGCAGGCTCCGCACAGCTGGGGTGGCTGGCTGGAATGGTCATCGCTGTTGGGCCTGGGGCTGGGCTGCACGGCGTTCGCCTATGTGCTGTATTTCCGCCTGCTCAACGACATCGGGCCGATCAAGGCATCGACCACCACCTTTCTGATCCCGATCTTTGGCGTGCTCTGGGGCGCACTGCTGCTCGGCGAGCCGCTGTCTTGGGCGCACCTGTACGGCGGCGTGCTGATCGCTGTCGCGTTGTGGCTGGTGGTTCAGCCTACGAAAACTCTGGCGTCCTAGGCTCGCCTGGTCACGCAACGACTGGCAGGATCCAGTTTTCCCACGTCGCCCCGGCGATAGCTCGCGCAACATTTGGAGCGCGAGCTGATCCAAGCCTGTCGCCTGGCCCTACTGCTGCAGTTCCTGCTCGGTGAATAGGTCGCTGAACAGCATGCTGGTCAGGTAGCGCTCGCCGGAGTCCGGCAGAATCACCACCAGGGTCTTGCCCTGCATCTCCGGCTGTTCGGCCAGGCGTACCGCTGCCACCATCGCCGCGCCGCAGGAAATCCCGCAGAGAATGCCTTCTTCACGCATCAGGCGCAGGGCCATGGCCTTGGCGTCTTCGTCGGTGACCTGCTCGACGCGGTCGACCAGCGACAGGTCGAGGTTCTTCGGCACGAAGCCGGCGCCGATGCCCTGGATCTTGTGCGGGCTGGGTTTGACTTCATCTCCGGCGATGGTCTGGCTGATCACCGGCGAAGAAACCGGCTCGACCGCCACGGACAGGATCGCCTTGCCCTGGGTCTGCTTGATGTAGCGGGAGATGCCGGTGATGGTGCCACCGGTGCCGACGCCGGACACCAGCACATCGATGGCGCCCTCGGTGTCGTTCCAGATTTCTGGGCCGGTGGTCTTCTCATGAATCGCCGGGTTCGCCGGGTTCTCGAATTGCTGGGGCATGTAGTACTGCTCAGGATTGGACGCGGCGATTTCGGCGGCCTTCTTGATCGCGCCCTTCATGCCCTTGGCCGGCTCGGTCAGAACCAGTTCGGCACCGAGCGCCTTCAATACCTTGCGGCGCTCCAGGCTCATGGAGGCCGGCATGGTCAGCATCAGTTTGTAGCCCCGGGCGGCGGCGACGAAGGCCAGGCCGATGCCGGTATTGCCGGAGGTCGGCTCGACCAGGGTCATGCCCGGTTTGAGCACGCCGCGGGACTCGGCGTCCCAGACCATGTTGGCGCCGATCCGGCACTTCACCGAATAGGCCGGGTTACGGCCTTCGATCTTGGCCAGGATGGTCACGCCCTTCGGGCCGAGGCGGTTGATCATCACCAGGGGCGTGTTGCCGATAGCCTGTGCGTTGTCTGCGTATATGCGGCTCATGGTGTATCGGTTCCTTGTCATGACTGAGCCCGTCAGCCTATGCCTCAAGCCCAGGCGCGTCCAGCGTCTGGAAACTCGAACTCCGGCGGATCGACAGCAGTCCACTCCACACACCGCGTAACCGGACACCCACGATGAAACGTCGCTACAGCCTGCCCCTGTGGATCTGCCTCGGCCTGCTCGCCCTGATACTGGTCGTGCACATCGCCCTGCCCTACATGGTGCGCAACTACCTGAACGACAAGCTGGCCGAGATGGGCGACTACCGCGGGCATATCGACGACATCGACGTGGCACTGTGGCGCGGCGGTTACCGCATCAATGGCCTGCGTATCGTCAAGGTCACCCAGGACCTGCCGGTGCCGTTCGTCGACGCCCCGCAGATCGACATTTCGGTAAGCTGGAACGAGCTGCTGGAGAAACAGGCCGTGGTTGCCCGAGTGGTGTTCGAGCGACCGGAAGTGAACTTCGTCGACGGCAAGAGCCGCGAAGACTCGCAGACCGGTGAAGGCACCGACTGGCGCGAGCAGTTGAACAAGCTACTGCCCATCACCCTCAACGAAGTGCGCATCAACGATGGCACTCTGGGCTTCTACAATTTCAATGCCTCGCCGCCGGTGAAACTCAAGGCCAACGATATCCAGGCCAGCCTCTACAACCTGACCAACGTCGCCGACGAACAGGGCGACCGCGTGGCGCGCTTCGAAGGCAAGGCCAAGCTGATGGACCAGGCACCGCTGGAAGCCAGTGCCGTATTCGACCCTTTCCACAACTTCCAGGATTTCGAGTTCCGCGTGCGCGCCACCAACATCGAACTGCCACGCCTGAATGACCTGGCCAACGCCTACGGCAAGTTCGACTTCAAATCGGGTACCGGCGATATCGTCATCGAGGCCTTCGCCGAGGATTCCCAACTCAGCGGCTATATCAAGCCGCTGCTGCGCAACGTCGAAGTGTTCGACTGGCAGCAGGATGTCGAGAACGCCGACAAAGGTCTCTTTCGCTCGATCTGGGAGGCCGTGGTCGCCGGCAGCGAGAAGGTGCTGAAGAATCGCCCGCGGGATCAGATTGCCACCCGGGTCGAGCTGCGCGGCAGTACAAAGCAGCAAGACGTCAGCGCTTTCCAGGCGTTCATCGGCATCCTGCGCAACGGTTTCGTGCAGGCCTTCAACAGTGGTTTCGAACGCGACGCTGCTGAAGAACCCTGAGCGCGTCCATTCAATGACTGAATACCCCAGGCGCGTTCACACTCATGCGCCGGGCGCGCTATAGTCGCCCCTTTCGCATTCGCCTGCCGCGTGAGGATACCCGATGAAGTTCGAAGGCACCGAGCACTATGTCGCCACCGATGACCTCAAGCTCGCGGTCAATGCCGCCATTACCCTGCAGCGCCCGCTGCTGGTCAAGGGCGAACCGGGCACCGGCAAGACCCTACTCGCCGAGCAACTGGCCGAATCCTTCGGCACGCGGCTGATCACCTGGCACATCAAGTCGACCACCAAGGCGCACCAGGGGCTGTACGAGTACGACGCGGTAAGCCGCCTGCGCGACTCGCAACTGAGCTCCGACAAGGTTCACGACGTTCGCAACTACATCAAGAAGGGCAAGCTCTGGGAGGCCTTCGAAGCCGAGGAGCGCGTGGTCCTGCTGATCGACGAGATCGACAAGGCCGACATCGAGTTTCCCAACGACCTGTTGCAGGAACTCGACAAGATGGAGTTCTACGTTTACGAGACCGACGAGACGATCAAGGCCAGGCACCGGCCGATCATCATCATCACCTCGAACAACGAAAAGGAGCTGCCGGACGCCTTCCTGCGCCGCTGCTTCTTCCACTACATCGCCTTTCCGGATCGCCAGACCCTGCAGAAGATCGTCGACGTGCACTACCCCGGCATCAGCAACAGCCTGGTGGCAGAAGCGCTGGACGTGTTCTTCGACGTGCGCAAGGTGCCGGGCCTGAAGAAGAAGCCGTCCACCAGCGAGCTGGTCGACTGGCTCAAGCTGCTGATGGCCGACAACATCGGCGAAGCGGTGCTGCGCGAGCGCGACCCGACCAAGGCCATTCCACCGCTGGCCGGCGCGCTAGTGAAGAACGAGCAGGATGTGCAGTTGCTCGAGCGTCTCGCCTTCATGGCTCGTCGCGGTAACCGCTGATGCATAGCGGCAGCTGCCTGTGCGGCACGGTGAAATACCAGATCGAAGCGCCCGTCGAATCGGCCAGTCATTGCCATTGCAGCCAGTGCCGCAAGGCTCATGGCGCGGCGTTCGCCAGCTACGGCAACGTGCGCCGCGAACACTTTCGCTTCACCGAAGGTGAGGCATCGGTCAGCACCTTCAATTCTTCGCCCGGCGTGAGCCGTACCTTCTGCCAGCGCTGTGGCTCGAACCTACAATGGTTTTCCGAGCAGCCTTACCCCAAGTGGGTGTCGGTGGCACTTGGCACGCTGGACACGTCCCTGCCAACTGTCGAGCAAAAGCACATCTACACCCGCTCGAAGGCCGACTGGTACTGCCTCAACAACGGCCTGCTCGTCGATGACCGCCACTGAGGACGCGCCATGCTGCTCAACCTGTTCAACGAAATGCGCGCGGCCAAGGTGCCGGTGTCCCTGCGCGAGTTGCTCGACCTGATCAGTGCCCTCGAGCACAAGGTCGTGTTCGCCGACATGGACGAGTTCTACTACCTGGCTCGTGCCATTCTGGTGAAGGACGAGCGGCATTTCGACAAGTTCGACCGGGCCTTCGCCGCCTATTTCGACGGTTTGCAAAACCTCGATCAGCACCTTGAGGCGCTGATTCCCGAGGAGTGGCTGCGCAAGGAGTTCGAGCGCTCGCTGAGCGACGAGGAACGCGCGCAGATCCAGTCACTCGGCGGCCTCGACAAACTGATCGAGGCATTCAAGAAGCGCCTGGAAGAACAGAAGGAACGCCACGCTGGCGGCAACAAGTGGATCGGCACGGGCGGCACCAGCCCCTTCGGCTCGGGCGGTTACAACCCCGAAGGCATCCGCGTTGGCGATGCCGGCAAGCGCCAGGGTAAGGCGGTCAAGGTGTGGGATCAGCGCGAGTACAAGAACCTCGACGACTCGGTGGAGATCGGCACGCGCAACATCAAAGTCGCCCTGCGCCGCCTGCGCAAGTTCGCCCGCCAGGGCGCCCAGGACGAGCTAGACCTAGACGGCACCATCGACCACACCGCCCGTGACGGTGGCCTGCTGAACATCCAGATGCGCCCGGAGCGCCGCAACACGGTCAAACTGCTGCTATTGTTCGATATCGGCGGCTCGATGGATGCCCACGTGAAGGTCTGCGAAGAGCTGTTCTCGGCCTGCCGCACCGAGTTCAAGCACATGGAGTATTTCTACTTCCATAACTGCGTGTACGAGTCGGTGTGGAAGAACAACCTGCGCCGCACGTCCGAGCGCATGTCCACCCACGACCTGCTGCACAAGTATGGCGCCGACTACAAGGTGGTGTTCATCGGCGATGCGGCCATGGCGCCCTACGAGATCACCCAGCCGGGCGGCAGTGTCGAGCACTGGAACGAGGAAGCGGGTTACGTATGGCTGCAGCGCTTCATGGAAACCTACAAGAAGCTCATCTGGATCAACCCCTACCCACGTGAAGCCTGGGACTACACCAGCTCGACGCACATCATCCGCGATCTGATCAGCGACCAGATGTTCCCGCTGACCCTGCAGGGTCTGGAAGACGGCATGCGTTTTCTAGCCAAGTAGCCGGGCGCCAGTCTCGCGCGCAGCGAGACGGGGGCAAAGGGCCTTAACGATGCTCGCGAAACAGCGCCTGGTGCTCACGGCACTGCTCGGCCGAGAGCATGAACACGCCGTGGCCACCGCGGGCGAAGTCCAGCCAGGCGAAATCCACTTCCGGATACAGTGCTTCGACGTGGACCTGGCTGTTGCCCACCTCGACGATCAGCAAACCTTTTTCGGTCAGATGATCAGCCGCCTCGGCGAGCATCCGCCTTACCAGATCCAGGCCATCGTCGCCGCAGGCCAGGCCCATTTCCGGCTCGTGCTGATACTCGGCCGGCATGTCGGCGAAATCCTCGGCATCGACATACGGCGGGTTGGAGACTATCAGGTCGAAGCGCTGCCCCGGCAGCCCGGCGAAGCCGTCGCCTTGCACGGTATAGACGCGCTCCTCGAGACCATGACGCTCGATATTGCGATTGGCCACTTCCAGCGCCTCGAAGGACAGATCACCCAGCACCACTTCGGCGTCGAGGAATTCGTAGGCGCAGGCGATGCCGATGCACCCCGAGCCGGTGCACAGATCGAGGATCCGCGCGGGTTCGCCGGCCAGCCAGGGACTGAAACGCTGCTCGATCAACTCGCCGATCGGTGAGCGTGGCACCAGCACGCGCTCGTCGACGATGAATGGCAAGCCGCAGAACCAGGCCTCGCCCAGCAGGTAGGCGGTGGGCACGCGATCTTCGATACGGCGCTTGAGCAGGGTTTGCAGATGCAGGTGCTCGTCGTCTTCCAGGTGACAATCGAGGTAGCCGTCGGCGATTTCCCAGGGCAGGTGCAGCGCGCCGAGCACCAGTTGCCGGGCTTCGTCCCAGGCATTGTCGGTGCCGTGCCCGAAGAACAGCTCTTCGGCCTGAAAACGGCTCACCGCCCAACGAATGTAGTCACGCAGCGTGCGCAGGCGGGTGTTCAGGGCTGGGCGGGCATCGGTCACAGCAGGGCTCCGGGCAAAAGGCGTTAGTTTAGCAGGCCGGTCCAGGCATTCCAGCGCCCGACGGAGGATTGCCAGCCCTTCGCGCGCGTCCGCACGCCGGCAAGCTGAAACGATTCTGCTGGCACCGGGGCGCTCGTGGGCAGCAATACAACCAACAGAGAGGTTCACAGCAGCGCCGTAGAGGCGGACAATATGCACCGTTAACCGCGCCAGCAAGGAGTCGTACATGTCGTCCCACCCGCAAACGTTCTATCAGCTCACCGGCCGCGGCCACGCCCCCGCCAACCTGAGCAATGCGACCCTGCTGGTCATCGATGCACAGGAAGAATATCGCAGCGGCGTGGTGCAACTGCCCGGCCTCGATGCCGCGCTGGTGGAGATCGCCAAGCTGCTGGACGCCGTGCGCGCCCAGGGCGGCGCCATCGTGCACATCAAGCACCTGGGCATTCCCGGGGGCCTGCTCGACCCGCGCGGCCCGCGTGGCGATCACCTGCCTGAAGTGGCGCCACTACCCGGTGAGATCGTGGTCGAGAAGCGCATGCCGAACGCCTTCTCCGGCACCGAACTGCACGAGAAGCTACAGTCCCTCGGCCATCTGGATCTGATCGTCTGCGGCTTCATGACCCACTCGAGCATCAGCACCACCATCCGCGCCACCAAGGATTACGGCTACCGCTGCACGGTGGTCGACGCCGCCTGCGCCACCCGCGACCTGCCGACCCCTGACGGCAATGTGATCAGCGCCGCCGAAATGCACCGCGTGGAAATGATCGCCCTGGCCGACAATTTCGCCGCCTGGGTGCCGGACGCCAACGCTCTACTGTAAAGCGCCCCGCGCCGCGTTGGTTTGAACCCGCTACTACACTGCCAGTCATAGCGAGAAGGTCCTTCAAGGAATTAGCGCATGAAGCAAACAGACGGTTTCAAGGCCAGCCAGCTACGCCCCAGGCGCCCGGGCAGCTTGCGGTTGCGCTTCGCCGCTTACCTGACGGCGCTCTTCGCGGTACTGGGCATTCTGCTCATGATGGCGGGCGCCTCGACCATGCTGGGCCGCCCGCCGGCTCTGGGCCACCTCAACGATTCGACCACCGACGCCAGCGTGCTGCTGGTGCTTGGGCTGTTGCTGTTCTGGGGCGGCGTGGTGGGTTGGCGCAAATCCCGTCGTCGCATGCGTCAGCGCAAGGCTGATCTGGCGATGTCTCCGCACCTGATGAAGAAACGCGACTGACCCGCCCTGCGCTGCTTGGTAAACTGGGCGCCCGTGCGGAGGCCCCATGCAAGACGACGACCTTTCCCTGTTCAAAGCCCAGCTGCAAGGCGTGAAGCCGATCAAGAACGATCGTGCCGATACCGGCAAGCCGAAGAGCGATCGTACCCGCCTGGCCACGTTGCGCCAGGCAGCCACGCAACGTACCGACACCATCAAGGTGGATGGCCTATCCGATCAGTTCGTCATCGACGTTGGCGCCGAAGACGCCCTTTTCTGGGTGGGCAACGGCGTGCAGGACGGTCAGATGCGCAAGCTCAAACTCGGCCAGATTCCCTTCGACGGCAGCCTCGACCTACACGGCATGAGCGTCGAGAAAGCCCGCGACACGCTCTGGGAGTTTCTCGCCGAAGCCACCAAGCTGGAGATCCGCTGCGTGCGGGTGACCCACGGCAAGGCGGTACGCACCGATGGCCGCAAGCCGATGATCAAGAGCCACGTGAATACCTGGCTTCGCCAGCATCCGCAGGTGTTGGGTTTCGCCTCCTGCGTGGCCAAGCACGGGGGCACGGGGGCGGTCTATGTGATGCTCAAGCGCACCATGATGGATGGCCGTGACGAGTGATCGCTCGATCGCCTTCCCCACAAAGCGCTGATCGCAGCGCATAAAAAACCCGGCGCCAGGCCGGGTTTTTCAGTACAGCGCAGCGCTGAATCAGGCCGGCGCTTTGGCGCGGGACTTGTACTCGCCGGTACGGGTATCGATCTCGATCCAGTCGCCGATTTCGCAGAAGTCGGCAACCTTCACTTCGGTACCGTTGTTCAGCTTGGCAGGCTTCATCACCTTGCCGGACGTGTCGCCACGAGCGGAACCTTCGGTGTAGGCCAGCTGACGCACGATGGTGGTCGGCAGGTCGACGGAGATTACCTTACCTTCGAAGAACACGGCTTCGCAGACGTCGTTCATGCCTTCTTCAATGAACGGCAGAACGCTTTCCAGGTCTTCGGCGCGCAGTTCGTAGGAGTTGTACTCCGGATCCATGAACACGTAGTCGTCGCCACTGATGTAGGACAGGTTCACTTCCTTGCGCTCAAGGATGACCGGCTCCATCTTGTCGTCGGCTTTGTAGACGGTTTCGGTCTTGGAGCCGTTGATCAGGTTCTTCAGCTTCATCTTGACGATGGCGCTGTTACGACCGGACTTGGTGAACTCGGCCTTCTGGATCAGCCATGGCTGGCCATCAATCAGGGCCACGCTGTTAGGCTTCATTTCTTGTGCGGTTTTCATACGAATATCCGGATCTGAATGGATTTACAAAATTCGAGGCCGCGTATCATAGCCAATTTCGGTAAAACTGCACCAGCGCTGCGGCAAGATCTGCACGTACCGCCTGGCGCCTGGCCCACGCCTGTGCGTGGGCAGCCAGTTCATCAGCACATTGCAGCCAGGCTTCCCAGCCCGCCGCCATGTCCTCTCCCGCATTCCAGGCCTGCCATACCGCGCGCAAAGCCGCCTGGGCCTCGCCTGAAAGCGCCTGGCAGTAAAGGGCCATGAAAGCGTCGAGCTTTTCCAGGTGCGCATCGTCCTGCTGCGGGTAGATATGCCAGACCAGCGGTCGGCCCGCCCACTGCGCACGCACGAAGGAATCCTCGCCGCGCACCAGGTTGAGGTCGCAGCACCAGAGCAACGCGTCGTACTGCTCCTGCTGCATGAAGGGCAGCAGCTGCACGCTCAAGGCGCCGCGCCGCATGACCTCGCCGAGCATGAGCGGTGAGCCGGCCCAACGCTGCAAATCACCGAGAATCCGCCCTTCAGGCACCAGCAGATGGGTCGGCGTATCAGCGCCGGCCAGGGCATTCAGCCAACCGGCCAGCGCAGCGCTCTCATAGGCGAACAGGGAAATCAGGCCCGCATTGACGACCGGATTGATGCCCAGTGAGGCGAGAAAATCGATGCGGGCTCCGGCGTCACCCTGCAACCGGTCACGCGCGGCGAACAGCTCGCGCTCGCGCAGCAGCCCGCCGGTGCCGGCGGTAAAGCCAGGAAAGAAGAAGAACTTCTGCAGGCCATTGCCCTGCATCGACGGCAGGCCGTGGCAGCCTTCGACCCAGCTCTCGGCGCTTAGGTATTCCAGATTCAGCCAGAGCACGGGAGCCTTACGCGCCGCCATCGCCACCACATACTCGGCGGGCAGCTCGCAGGCGAAGGCCTCAATCACCACATCGGCCAACTCGACCGCCTGCCAGGCCGGCGCCCAATGGCGCACCTCGACACCACTCAATTGCTGACAGGCCGACTCGGCGTCGGCCTGCGGGCAGATCCTCGCCAGCGCTGCCAAGTCATCGACCCACAGGCGCACCGCTGCGCCCTGCTCGGCCACCAGTTGCCGCGCCAGGCGCCAGGTCACGCCGATATCGCCGTAGTTATCGACAACGCGGCAGAAAATATCCCACCTCATAACGCCCTTCCCTTCAGGCCTGAAGCCCACCTTCGCGCTCCCGGGTGTCCATCGTCATATCGACCACCGGCTCGGCGACCTCGACACCGGGCACCACGTCGGAAAGGTCCTCCATACGTTCGTGCTCGAGCGCGCCCTGGACCAGATCCTCGGTGACCCGCAGCTCTGCCCCCACCATCGAGGCGGGCGTCGCCGGCTCGAATGGTGCCACAGGCTGAGGCGCCGGGCGCAGCTTGCGGCGCCAGAAGAACAACAGCACCAGGCAACCGTTGAGCAGGCTGAAGGCCAGGAACAAACCGGCGTCGCCGTCGTGCTCCATCAGCGGCGAGATCATCAGCGGGCTGATCGCCGAGCCCAGGGAATTGATCAGCAGCAGCCCCTGCACCATGCGCACCAGCGCGCCAGCCGGCGCCCGGTCAGCGGCATGGCTGACCGCCACCGGGTAGACGGCGAACACCCCGCCACCGAGCAGGAACAACAGCACCATGAGCAGCATCGGCGACGACGGCAGGATCATGATCATCACGGAGATCAGCAGGCAGAACAGGCTCAGCACGATCAACACACTCTGCCGATCGTGCTGGTCGGACCAGCGCCCCACCGGGTATTGCAGCAGCATGGCGCCGAGAATCACGCTGGCCATCATCTGCCCGACCTCGCTGACGCTCATGCCGACGCGCTGCAGGTACAGCGGCAGCAGCGAATAGACCGCCGCAATGGCGATGCCGGAGCCGAAACAGCCAATCACCCCGGTCGGGGTCATGCGGATCAACTGATGGGGCAGCAGCGGCTCGACCTTTTCCACCAGCGGCGTGACCCGCGGAATGATGCCCATGGGCAGCACCGACAACGACGCCAGGAGCCCGGCCACCATGAACGGCGCGGTCTCGCCCCAGGCATCGATGGCGCCCAGCTGCAGTTGGCCGAGCATGCCGGAGCCGTAGAGCGCCATCATGTACAACGCCAGCAGGCGGCCACGCACCTTCTGATCGCCGGCCAGGAGCATCCAGCTTTCGACGACGAGAAACACCCCAAGAATCGACCAGCCGGCGATCAGCCGGAAAACGAACCAGGCCCAGGGATCGAAGAACAGCCCCTGCAGCAGCACGCTCACTGCAGTGAGCGAGGCGAAACTGCTGTAAGCGCGGATATGGCCGATGCGCAGGATCAGCCGGTCATTGAACAACGCCCCCAGGGTCAGGCCGATGAAATACGACGCGGACACGATACCGATCACCGTCGCCGACACGCCTGCAGCATCCAGGCGCAGTGAGGTCAGCGACGAAATGAAGCCGTTGCCGATACTGATGATGAACAAACCGAGCAAGGGCCCCAGCGCCATGCCAAGCAATTGCGACATAAAAACCTCGAAGCGATGACGCCGAGAGAGGCGCATCGAGAAAAGAGTGCTGTTGCCGTTACCCGGCCCTCACGCGCGAGCGCCCAACGCTCGGCTGAGGGAAGATACATGCGAGGAAAGGACGCCAAACGCCAAAAACCCCGAGAACCTGTCGGCTTTCGGGGTTTTTGGTTTTGTTCGAAAGTGGCGGTGAAGAAGGGATTCGAACCCTTGATACGATTTCTCGTATACACACTTTCCAGGCGTGCTCCTTCAACCGCTCGGACACTTCACCGGATCTCGCCAGACGCGCTGTCTGTCGAGGCGCGCTAATGTAATCGAAGGTTTGCCCAAACGCAAAACTTTTTTCAAAAGATTCATGCGCTTAAGCCATCGGGAGCAATAGCTGGCCTGTTCCCTTGACGGCGCAAGGCGCCCAGCAGCGTCAGGCGCCGGGCAAGGCAGCCTGCAATACGGGCGTAGTGATTCGCCCACTCCATCATCGGCACGATCGAGCGACCGCCCCGTTTGACTGAGACCAGCCCCGCCACCCTGACTCTACGGTCACCCTTCGTGCTTTACCGGATCACGGCGGATGGGTAACGTCAACCGCACATTTCACAACAAGGAGTCGACCATGAGCGACCTGATCAGCTACCAACTCGATGACGGCATCGCCACGCTGACTCTCAACAACGGTAAGGTCAATGCGATCTCGCCGGCGATGATCGAGGCCTTCAATGCGGCCCTGGACCGAGCGACCCAGGACAAGGCCATCGTCATCCTCACCGGGCAGCCGGGCATTCTCTCCGGCGGCTACGACCTCAAGGTGATGACTTCCGGCCCGCAGAACGCCATCGACCTGGTCGCTGCCGGCTCGACGCTGGCCAGGCGCATGCTCGCCCATCCGTACCCGATCATCGCCGCCTGCCCTGGCCATGCGGTGGCCAAGGGTGCCTTTCTGCTGCTCTCCAGCGATTACCGCATCGGCGTCGAGGGGCCGTTCACCATCGGCCTCAACGAAGTGCAGATCGGCATGACCATGCACCACGTCGGCATCGAACTGGCCCGAGATCGTCTGCGCAAGTCCGCCTTCCACCGCTCGGTGATCAACGGCGAGATGTTCGATCCGCAGGGCGCCGTCGATGCAGGCTTCCTCGACAAGGTGGTGCCGGCCGAGCAACTGCTGGCAACCGCACAGGCTGTGGCGGCGCAGTTCAAGAAGATCAACATGAACGCGCACCGCAAGACCAAGCTCAAGGTACGTGCAGCGCTGCTGGAAACCCTCGACCAGGCCATCGAGCTGGACAAGCAGCATTCGCTGTAAGCCAGCCTCGGCCCGTAAACCACCGGGATCGCTCACGCGACTGCTGAGCCCGCCGAGATAAGCAGGTAAGCTGCCCTCACCAATCTGGCGTGGGGCATACCATGGGCGAAGTGGTCGCAGCAGCGGTTTACAGCAAAGGCCGCAAGGTCAGCGATATTCATCTCGATGAAGGTCGGGAATGGGCCGGCAAGCCCGAGCACTTCGTGTGGATCGGCCTGCACGATCCCGGCAGCCAGGAGCTCGGCAACCTGCAGCGCCAGTTCAACCTGCACGAACTGGCCCTGGAAGATGCGCTGCAACGCCACACCCGTCCCAAGCTGGAGATTTTCGGCGACGCGCTGTTTCTGGTGCTCTATTCGCCGGTGCAGGTCGGCGGCGAGCTGACCTTCGTGGAGACCCAGCTGTTCGCCGGCAGGGGCTACGTGATCAGCGCCCGCTACGGCGATTCGGCGCCCTACTCCAAGGTGCGCCAGCGCTGCGAAGCCAGGCCGCTGCTGCTCGAGCACGGCGAAGACTTCGTGCTCTACGCGCTGATCAGCTTCATCATCGAAAATTACCGGCCGCTGATGGACGCCTATTACAGCGAGCTGGAGCAGCTCGAACAGACGGTGCTCGAATGCGCCATGACCCACAGTGAAGTAGTGCGCATCCAGCAATTGCGGCGCGACCTGCTACGCCTGCGCCGCAATATCGGGCCCCTCGCGGAGATCTGCCAGGAGCTGCAGCACCTGGACTTCCCCTTTATCGACAAGAACATGCGACCGTACTTTCGCGACGTGGCGATTCACGTCAATCGCCTGCTCGAAGACCTGACCAACCTGCGCGAGATGGCCGACCACGCCATCGAGATCGGCCTGCTGCTCGAGTCGTCCCGGCAAAGCGTGGTGCAACGCAAGTTCGCCGCCTGGGCAGCGATCCTGGCCTTCCCTACTGCGGTGGCCGGTATCTACGGCATGAACTTTCACAACATGCCGGAGCTGAACTGGCAGTACGGCTATTTCGCCGTACTCGGCGTGATCGGCGCAGGCTGCGCCGGGCTCTACGCCAGCTTCCGCCATTACGGCTGGCTGTAGGGCTCGCCCGCAGCATGCCGCCGCAGATCGCCTACTGACGCATCCCGCGCCCGCTGACCAGCAGGCGTACGCACAGCACATAGAGCACCGCCGTGGCGACCAGCATGAAGCCGATGGCGGTGCCGATGCTGATGTCCGACACGCCGAGGATGCCGTAACGGAAGGCGTTGACCATGTGCAGCACCGGGTTGGCCATCGATACCGTCTGCCAGAACGGCGGCAGCAGGCTGATCGAATAGAACACCCCACCCAGGTAGGTCAGCGGCGTCAGCACGAAGGTCGGGATGATCGAGATGTCGTCGAAGTTGCGCGCGAACACCGCATTGACGAAGCCGCCCAGGGAAAAGATGGTCGCCGTCAGCAACACCACCAGCACCGTCAACCCGAGGTGATGAACCTGCAGATGGGTGAAGAACAGCGATAGAAGCGTGACGATGATGCCGACCGCCAGGCCGCGCAGCACGCCACCGGTGACGTAGCCGATGAGGATGGTGTGCGGTGAGACTGGCGACACCATCAGCTCCTCCACCGAACGCTGGAACTTGCTCCCGAAGAAGCTCGACACCACGTTGCCGTAGGCGTTGGTGATCACCGACATCATGATCAAACCCGGCACGATGTACTCCATGTAGGTGAAGCCATCCATGTCGCCGATCTGTCGGCCGATCAGGTTGCCGAAGATCACGAAGTACAGAACCATGGTGATCGCCGGCGGCAGCAGGGTCTGCGGCCAGATGCGCATGAAGCGGCGCACTTCGCGATAGACGATGGTGCGCAAGGCCACCAGATTGGCGCTGAACTCGGACTGCTCGTGCATCATACGGCCACCTTCGACAGGTTCTTCTCGACCAGGGACACGAACAGCTCCTCCAGGCGGTTGCTCTTGTTACGCAGGCTCAGCACCTCGATGTCATGCGCCGCCAACTGGCGGAACAGATCGGTGACGCCCTGGCTCTTGTCGACCTGCACCTCGAGGGTGTGGCGGTCGACCAGCTTGGCGGGATAACCGGCAAGGGCCGGAACGGCTGCCAGGTCGTGCTTGAGATCGAGCAGGAAGGTCTCGACGTGCAGCTTGCCCAGCAGCGCCTTCATGCTGGTGTTCTCGACGATCCGCCCGTGGTCGATGATGCCGATGTTGCGGCACAGCTGCTCGGCCTCTTCCAGATAATGGGTGGTGAGGATGATGGTGATGCCTTGCTTGTTGAGGTCGGTGAGAAAGCTCCACATCGAGCGGCGCAGCTCGATGTCGACGCCCGCGGTCGGCTCGTCGAGAATCAGCAGGCGCGGCTCGTGCACCAGCGCGCGGGCGATCATCAGCCGGCGCTTCATGCCACCGGAGAGCTCCCGTGACGCCACGCCGCGCTTTTCCCACAGCCCCAGCTGAGTCAGGTACTGCTCGGCGCGCTCCTTGGCGAGGCGCGCCGGGATGCCGTAATAGCCGGCCTGGGTCACGACGATGTCGAAGACCTTCTCGAACTGATTGAAGTTGAACTCCTGGGGCACCACGCCGAGACAGCGCTTGAGCGCGGCGGGCTGGGCGTCCAGATCGTGGCCGAATACGTTGACCGCGCCGCTGGACTTGTTCACCAGAGTGGAAAGAATGCCGATGGTGGTGGACTTGCCGGCGCCGTTGGGGCCCAGCAAGGCGAAGAAGTCACCCTCGGCGACGTCGAGGTCGAGACCATGCAAGGCAGTGAAGCCGTTGCCGTAGGTTTTGGTCAGCTGTCGGATCGACAGAGCAGTACTCATAAAGGATACGCACGCATGAAAAAGACAGGGTTTAGATGGGGGTGCAGCGCAAACATTGCAACGCAATTGTCCGCGCATGGGCATCTCTGGAAACGTAGGCGTTGACGACGCCGGTCGTTTTCAGAGGCGCCATCAGGTCAGTTCGGTCATCACCGCACGCTGGTAGGCCGGGCGCTCGCGCAGTCGCGCGTACCAGGCTTGCAGGTTGGGCTGCGCTGGCCGCTCGATGGGCATTTCGAACCAGGCATAGATGAAGCTGCCCAGCGGGATGTCGCCCATGGCGAAGCGCTCGCCGGATAGATAAGGCTGCTCGCCCAACGCTTTTTCGGGCAGCGCCAACAAGTCGATACAGCGTTGCCGGGCCGCTTCGATCACGGCCTCATTGCGCTGCTCGACCGGGGTACGCAAGGTGCCCCAGAACAGATCGCGAAACTCGCCGGCGAAGCTGGAGGTCGTCCAGTCCATCCATTTGTCGCCACAGGCGCGGCTGGCAGGATCTTCAGGGTGAAGGGTGCCCGGTGCATAGGCCGCGGCCAGGTAACGCACGATGGCGTTGGATTCCCACAGCACCAGATTGCCGTCTTCGATCATCGGCACGCGGCCGTTGGGATTGCGCGCCAGGTAATCGGGTTGGTCGACCACCCCGAAAGCGCCACCGGCCTCGACCCGCTCGTATGCGACGCCCGCCTCTTCGGCGCACCACAGCGCCTTGCGCACGTTGCTGGAATTCCTGCGGCCCCAAATTTTCAGCATCACCAATCGTCCTTATCAGAGTCCTGCCAACGGAGAGGCTGACAACCCTACCACTCTGCCGCCAAGAAGGAAGCCGGCCGCGATGATGTTGGCTATCGACCTCGTTCATGGAGCAGGCGGTCAGCGTGATCCACGGGCTGACCAACAGGTCATCCGCAGAGGCAATTTGTTATACGAACTCGCCAGGCTGCGGCGGGGTCACTATCGGGAACGCGACGGGTCACGATCCTTCAGGACGCGCCCTGTTACGCCCCTGTCGGCAGCTTCTGCACGGGCCGACTACGATTATGGCGGCACACGTCGTTCTGCTGTCGCCATCACGGAGGATTCTGCATGCTCGCTGTCTGGTTGCTCGTTCTGATCATCGGTACGGCCTATCTGGCCCACCGCCGCACGGCTCCCCTGCCCGCCCTGGCAATCGTTGCCGCCTACCTGTTGATCATGGGCGCCTACAGCCATGCGCCGGGCTGGCTGCTGGTGATCTTCTGGCTGCTGTGGCTGGCGGTCGCCATTCCACTCGCGCTACCGGAATTGCGCCGCAAGCACTTCACCAAGCCGCTGTTCGCCTGGTTCCAGAAAGTGCTGCCGCCGATGTCCAATACCGAGAAGGATGCCATCGAAGCCGGCACCGTCTGGTGGGACGGCGAATTGTTCAGCGGGCGCCCGGATTGGGACAAACTGCTGGCCTACCCGAAAGCCACGCTGACCGCCGAAGAACAGGCATTCATCGATGGCCCCACCGAAGAGCTCTGTGCCATGGTCAGCGAATGGGAAATCGGCCAGCGCATGGATCTGCAGGCAGAAGCCTGGGAACACATCAAGCAGCATGGCTTCTTCGCCCTGATCATTCCCAAGGAATACGGCGGCAAGGGATTCTCGGCCTACGCCCACTCGCAAGTGGCGATGAAGCTGGCCACCCGCAGCGGCGACCTGGCCTCCACCGTGATGGTGCCCAACTCCCTCGGCCCGGCCGAGCTGCTGCTGCATTACGGCACCGAAGAACAGCGCAACCATTACCTGCCGCGCCTGGCCCGCGGCGACGACATCCCCTGCTTCGCCCTGACCGGCCCGCTGGCCGGCTCCGATGCCGGCGCCATGCCCGACAGCGGGGTGATCTGCAAAGGCCAGTGGAACGGCGAGGAAGTCGTCGGCCTGCGCCTGAACTGGGAAAAGCGCTACATCACCCTCGGCCCGGTAGCGACCCTGCTGGGCGTGGCCTTCAAGGCCTATGACCCGGAGCACCTGCTTGGTGACAAGGAAGAGCTCGGCATCAGCCTGGCGCTGATTCCCACCGACACCCCCGGCGTGAATATCGGCCGCCGCCACCTGCCGCTTGGCGCGGCCTTCATGAACGGTCCCAACTCCGGCAAGGACGTGTTCATCCCGCTGGACTACCTGATCGGTGGGCCTGACTACCTCGGCAAGGGCTGGATGATGCTGATGAACTGCCTGTCGGTCGGCCGCTCGATCTCGCTGCCGGCGGTCGGCACTGGTGCCGCCAAGTACACCAGCCTGGTCACCGGCCAGTACAGCCAGGTACGTGAGCAGTTCAACGTGCCGCTGTCCGCCTTCGAAGGTATTCAGGAAGCCCTGGCGCGCATCGGTGGCAACGCCTGGCTGATGGACAGCGCGCGCATCCTCACCGCCAACGCGGTCGACCTGGGCGAGAAACCGTCGGTGCTGTCGGCGATCCTCAAGTACCACCTGACCGAGCGCGGTCGCGAATGCATCACCCACGCCATGGACGTGCACGGTGGCAAGGGTATCATCATGGGCCCGAGCAACTACCTGGGCCGCTCCTGGCAGGGCGCGCCGATCTTCATCACCGTCGAGGGCGCCAACATCCTCTCGCGCAACCTGATGATCTTCGGCCAGGGCGCCATCCGTTGCCATCCCTACGTGCTCAAGGAAATGGCCCTGGCCGGCCGCGAGGACCGCGACCAGGCATTGCTGGAGTTCGATGATCTGCTGATGCAGCACATCGGTTTCGCCGTCAACAATGCCGCCAGCACGCTGATCCTGAGCCTCAGCCTGGGCCTGCTCGGCAAGGTGCCGGGCGACCGTATCAGCCGCCCCTACTTCCGCGCCCTCAATCGCCTGAGCGCCGCCTTCGCCATGCTCGCCGACCTCAGCATGATGCTGCTGGGCGGTGAACTGAAGCGCCGCGAGCGTCTGTCGGCCCGCCTGGGCGACGTACTCAGCCATCTGTATCTGGCTTCCGCAGCACTCAAGCGTTACCACGACCAGGATTACCCCGAGCACCTGCGCCCGCTGCTGCACTGGGCATTGGAAGAAAGCCTGGGCAAAGCCGAAACCGCCATCGACGAGCTGCTCAGCAACTTCCCCAATCGCCTGCTGGGCAGCGCCTTGCGCGTACTGGTATTCCCGTTCGGTCGCCGCCACCAGGGCCCGGACGATCAGCTCGACGCGCAAGTCGCCGCGATCATCGGCCAGAATGCTGGCAATCCGGCGCTCGAGGCCGTGCTCGAAGGCTGCTTCCGCCCCACCTCGACCGAGGACCCGGTCGGTGCCCTGCAACACGCCTTCAACCTGCTGCAGGAAGCTGCGCCACTACAGAAGAAACTGCACAAAGCCGTCAAGGCCGGGCAAGTGCGCGAAACGCCCGGGCAGAACGAAATCGAGACGGCGGTCGCCGCCGGCGTGCTCAGCGCCGAGGAAGGCCAACAACTGCAGCGCGCCGAGCAGGCCCGCCGCGTGGTGATTGACGTCGACGACTTCAGCAAGGAGGAGTTGCTGCCCAGCGAGGGCAAGGTGAGGTAATCGCAAGGTAGAGACGACAGCGGGCGCCATGGACCTTATACTCCGGCGCCCGTTTTACTTTCAGGATCACCCGGACATGGCCAATCCCCATCTCGACCATCACATCGTCCTGCTCAACCACCTGCGCACCATCCTCGTTGCCCTGGGTGAAGCCGAGCAGATCCTCGATGCCAGCCATGCCAACTTTCTCGAGCGCTACGACGAACTGCTCGCCGAACTGCCCGTGGACATGGAGCGCAGCCTGTACCTGGGCCAGGAACTGATTAGCCAGATCTTCCAGCGCTACCCGCAGATCGCCCACCTGGTGCCGCGCGACCTGCTGTGGTTCTTCGGTGGCGATTGCCTGCACTTCATGCCGGACGAAGAGATCGACCTGTACCAGCAGCTCGACGAGCGCCGCTTCTACGCCGAAGAGAACGACGAGCCGTTCGACTGGAACCAGGAAAAGCAGCTGCTGGCCATGCCGGCACCGACCAGCCGCCACTGACGAAAAAGCCCGCCAGCAGTAGTGATGCTGGCGGGCTTTCGTTCAGCGCCAAAACGCAGATACGAAAACGCCGCTCGATTGAGCGGCGTTTTCGTTTATATGGAGCGGGAAACGAGACTCGAACTCGCGACCCCGACCTTGGCAAGGTCGTGCT
>CBIFVM010000016.1:0-82294 GCA_966186235.1 uncultured Pseudomonas sp. | reverse complement strand
GTGGTGGGGCAGGCCGGGGCGGGAAACGACAAGGGGAGCCGAAGCTCCCCTCAAGTAGTGCGTTACGTCGTTCTTGTTATGCAGGCTGTTGTTCTTGTTGGGGTGCCTGTTCCGGATCGAGTCCGGAGTACCTCCCGTGTGGGAGCAAGAGCGAACGGATTATTTTGGATGCTGACGCTACCTCAGGCCCGAGACCTCACCAGGGGTGATGTCCGTCGACATTTATTGTTGTTATCTGTCTGGCTGTGGAGCCGAGAGGCGATCCTCTCCAAAATAATCAGTTAGCTGCGCCTTCTGCGATCTTGTTCTTATTGTGCTGAAGCCGTTACGTCTTATTTTTATTATCGTGGGTCATGCTTGTTATTGTTGTTGTGCCAGAAATAAAGCATTCAGCGTGCCAGTTTTTATTTTTCCTTTAAAAACAATGACTTGGTATTTTGGTCACTTCCCCGGGCAGAAAAAAGCCGGGATTCCGTTACCGTAAACCCCGGCTTTGTTACGTGTTGTCATGATCGGCGGTAACACCCGCCCTAGAGCGCCGCGCGTAGCCCTATTCGCTGGCGGCGCCCGACTTGCGGCGCGGAATGCCCAGGCGCTGACGCCGTTCCCACAGGCATTTGCGGCTGATGCCCAGCTTGCGGGCCAGCTCGGTCTCGGTCATGTGGTCCTGATGCTCGAGTACGAAGTGCTGGAAGTAGTCTTCCAGTGACAGGTCTTCGCTGGGGTCCTGGCTGGTCGCATTCACTGCGGCGCTCTGCGTCGCCAGGCCCATGAACACGTCTTCGTCCAGATCCTCGAGCTCGATGTCGATACCCAGCAGGTCGGCGTTGATGGTGCTGCCGTCGCAGAGGATCACCGAACGCTCGATGGCGTTTTCCAGCTCACGCACGTTGCCTGGCCAGCTGTAATGATGAATGGCCTGCTCGGCGTCCGGGCCGAAGTGCAGGTCGGTGCGGCCCATGCGCGCCGACTGGCGGGCCAGGAAGGCGCGGGCGATTTCCAGCACGTCGGCACCACGCTCGCGCAGCGGCGGCAGCTTCAGGGCGATGACGTGCAAGCGGTAATAAAGGTCTTCACGGAACTGGCCGGTCTTCGACAGGGTTTTCAGGTCGCGGTGGGTCGCGGCGATCAGGCGCACATCGACCTTCTGCGACTGCACCGAGCCCACGCGGCGAATCTCGCCTTCCTGCAGCACGCGCAGCAGGCGCGCCTGGGCTTCCAGGGGCAGTTCGCCGATCTCGTCGAGAAACAGCGTGCCGCCGTCGGCCGCTTCCACCAGGCCGGCGCGGCTGGCGCTGGCGCCGGTGAAGGCACCTTTCTCGTGGCCGAACAGTTCGGACTCGATCAGGGTTTCCGGAATCGCTGCGCAGTTGACCGAAATCAGCGGCGCCTTGGCACGCTTGGAGAGGTTGTGCAGGGCGCGGGCGACCAGCTCTTTACCAGTGCCGGACTCACCCTGCACCAGCACGTTGGAGTCAGTGGGCGCCACTTTGCGGATCTTGCTGTACAGCTCCAGCATGGCCGGGCTCGAGCCGATGATGCCGATCTCGCCAGTGGCCGCCTTGTCGGCCTTCTCGGCGCCACGCGGGGCTGCCGGTGTACCGGCGGCCTGATTGCGCGCTTCGCGATCACGCAGGATGCGCGCTACGGCCTGGAGCATTTCGTCGTGGTCGAAGGGTTTGGCGATGTAGTCGACGGCGCCCATCTTCATCGAGTCGACCGCCGAGCGCAGGCTCGCATAGCTGGTCATGATCAGCACCGGCGCGCCCTGGGCCAGCTTGATCAGTTCGGTGCCCGGTGCGCCCGGCAGGCGCAGGTCACTGACCACCAGATCGAAGCCGGGAATATCGAAACGTTCCTGGGCTTCCTGTACCGAACCGGCTTCGCTGACCTGGTACTGGTTGCGTTCGAGCAGGCGACGCAGGGCGGAGCGGATGATGGTTTCGTCTTCGACGATCAGGATATGAGGCATTTAAACGAATTCTCTCGACGGTCTCGGAACCTGCTTCCCGGTGCTGCGGCCAAGATGGGCCACGCGCATCCCCGGGAATGCGGTTCTTCGGAATTTAGTTCGCCAGTGGCATGGCCTCGATGTGCCGCGGCAGCGTCACCCGGATGCGGGTGCCACGTTGCTGCTCGGGGTCGATCGGGCTGTCGATTGTTATCTGGCCATAATGCTCTTCCACGATGGAATAGACCAGCGCGAGGCCGAGTCCGGTTCCTTTTCCGGGGTCCTTGGTGGTGAAGAACGGCTCGAACAGCCGGTCCATCACACCTTTGGGAATACCGCTGCCTTCGTCCTCGACGATCAGGTCGACGGTGTGTTCCGACGCTTCGCTGCGCACGCGGATCGCGCCGCCGGCAGGCGAGGCGTCGCGGGCGTTGCTGAGCAGGTTGATGAGCACCTGGGCCAGGCGCTGGGGGTCGCCTCCGGCGCGATGCGCGGGGTCGCACAGGTTGAAGAACTGCACGTCAACGCTGCGCCGGTTGAGGGCCAGCAGGCCGATGGCTTCCTGGGCGACTTCGGCCAGGCACACCGGTTCGTCCGCCTGCTGGTGGTTGCCGGAGTGGGCGAAGTTCATCAGTGAGTGAACGATGCGCGTGACGCGCTTGGTCTGTTCGAGAATCTGCCCGCTGATCTCGGTCAGTTCCGGATCGCCCTCGCGTTCCTCGCGCAGGTTCTGCGCCAGGCAGGCGATGCCGGTGATCGGGTTGCCGATTTCGTGGGCCACCCCGGCGGCCAGGCGGCCGATGCTGGCCAAGCGCTCGGAATGCACCAGCTTGTCTTCGAGCATCTGCGTATCGGTAAGGTCCTCGACCAGCAGCACCAAGCCGCTGTTACCGGGCGCCAGGGGCTCGTCGATGGCCGCCTTGTGCAGGTTCAGCCAGCGGGTCTGGCCGTCGAGGGCCAGGCGCTGCTTGTGCAGGTGCTCGTCGGGAATCTCGGTGAAGCTCTGCAGCAACTCGCGCCACGGTTCGGCGAGGGTCGACAGGCGCGAACCGACGATGCGCTGGGCGGGAATCTCGGTGAGTTCTTCCATGGCCTTGTTCCACATCAGGATCTCGTGATCCTTGGCCAGCGAGCAGACGCCCATGGGCAGTTCCTGCAGGGTCTGGCGATGGTAGCGGCGCAGGGCATCGAGCTCGGCGGCGAGGCCGGTGAGGCGCGAGTGGTAATCCTCCAGGCGGCTCTCGATGAAGTGGATGTCCTCGGTCACGTAACCTTCGCTGCCGGACTTGTAGGGCAGGAAGGATTCGATGATGTCCTGGGCGACGCTGGGGCCCATCAGGCCGGACAGGTTGGCCTCCAGGCGGTCACGCAGGCGGCGCAGCGCGTAGGGTCGGCTCTCGTCGAAGGGCAGGTGCAGGTCGCGCAGGGCCTGTTCGACTTCGCGCTGGGCTGTCTTGGCACCCAGCGGCTTGGCCAGCTGGGCGGCGAATTCCTGGGGCGACAGGGCCAGCAGCTCGCGGCGTTGCGGGCGGCGCACGTTGTCCACTGCGCAGGCTTCGGCGGCGCTGTCTTCCTCGGGGCTGGAGTCGGTGAACACCGAGACCAGGGTGAACACCAGCACGTTGATGGCCAGCGAGGCGATGGCCGCCAGGTGCCAGCTGCTGTCATCGAGCACGTAGACCAGATCCAGCACCGGCACGTAGAGGCCCGGCAGCGTGCCGATCAGCGGTAGCAGCATGCTCACGCCCCACACCGCGATACCGGCCAGCAAGCCTGCGATGAAACCGCGGCGATTGGCGGTCGGCCAATACAGCACCGAAAGCACGCCAGGCAGGAACTGCAGGGTGGCGACGAAGGAGACGATGCCCAGGTTGGCCATGTCCTGCTGGGCGTCGAGCAGGTTGTAGAAGGCGTAGCTGGCCAGAATGATGGCGACGATCAGCGCCCGGCGCGTCCACTTCAGCCAGCGGTAGATGTTGCCTTCGGCCGGCGGCTGGTAGAGCGGCAGCACCACGTGGTTGAGCAGCATGCCGGACAGCGCCAGGGTGGTGACGATGATCAGCCCGCTGGAGGCCGACAGGCCGCCGATGTAGGCGATCAGCGCGAGCGCCGGGCTGTCCACGGCGATGCCCAGGCCGAGGGTGAAATACTCCGGGTTGGTGGTCGAGCCCAGTCTCAACCCGGCCCACAGCACCAGGGGTACCGCCAGGCTCATCAACAGCAGGAACAGCGGCAGGCCCCAACTGGCGCTGACCAGGGCGCGGGGGTTGAGGTTCTCGGTAAAGGTCATGTGGTACATGTGCGGCATGACGATCGCCGAAGCGAAGAACACCAGCAGCAGGGTGCGCCACGGGCCTTCCTGCAGGGGCGTGTGCAGGCTGGCCAGGGCGGCCTGGTTGAGCACCAGCCACTGCTCCAACTCGCGGGGGCCGTCGAACACCGCATACAGGGCGTAAAGGCCAATGGCGCACATGGCCAGCAGCTTGACCACCGACTCGAAGGCGATGGCGAACACCAGGCCTTCGTGTTTTTCCCGGGTGGCCAGGTGACGCGCACCGAACAGGATGGTCACCAGGATGAACAGCCCGCAGAACGCCAGGGCGACCTGTGGCTGCACCGCCTCGCGGGTGAGGATGCTGATGGCATCGGTCACCGCCTGGATCTGCAGGGCCAGCAGCGGCAGCACGGCGATCAGCATGCACAGGGTGCTCAGCGCGCCGGCCCAGGTACTGCGGAAACGGAAGGCGAACAGGTCGGCCAGCGACGACAGCTGATAGGTGCGGGTGATGCGCAGGATGGGGTAGAGCAGCACCGGGGCCAGCAGGAAGGCGCCGGTCACGCCCAGGTAACTGGCCAGGAAGCCGTAGCCGTACTGATAGGCCAGGCCGACGCTGCCATAGAAGGCCCAGGCGCTGGCGTACACACCCAGCGACAGGGTGTAGGTCAGTGGATGACGGATGAAGCGGCGCGGAATCAGGCCGCGGTCGGCGCACCAGGCGACGGCGAAGAGCACCAGCAGGTAGGCGGCGCTGATCAGCATCAGCCCACCGAGGCTAAAGTTCATCGGCATTCACGGCTCGGCGAGTCAGGGGAAGCGGCGGGGTTCGGCTGGCGCATCGGGTCAGAGCTCGTCGGCATCGCGCTGGCTCTGCAGGATGAAGGTCACCACGATGAGGATCAGCCACAGCATGTAGGGGCGGTACCAGGCACCGTTGGGATCTATCCACCAGTCCATGATGGCAGGCGAGAACAGGTAGATGCCGACTACCAGAATCAGAACCAATCGATAGATATACATGCCGCGTCTCGCTACTGGATGTGCCGATGGTAACGGAAGCGCGGGGCGCTGGCGAAGGGGCATCGTGCGGCGCTGGGGCGTGGCAGTGCGCTGGCGCATATCTTGCTGGCCGATCGACGCCCACAGCGGCTACGCTTTCACGGCGCGCAAGGTTGTCGCGCCATCGATGCCCTGCACTGGAATCTTCATGCCTGATCTGCTTGCCGGTTACCTGCCTGAAGAGGCGGCCTATGACGAACTGCTCGACTGTCAGGGGCAGCCGCGCGCGCACTGGCGGCCCCTGCTGAGCCAGCTACGGCGCAACACGCCCGCGCAGTTGCAGCAGCGCCAGGCCATGGTCACCCGGCAGATCCAGGCCAACGGCGTCACCTACAACGTCTACGCCGATCCCGATGGCGCCGATCGGCCCTGGGAGCTGGACCTGCTGCCCAATCTGATTCCAGCGGCCGAATGGCAGGCCATCGCCGCGGGCGTGGCGCAGCGCGCGGGCCTGCTCGACAAGGTGCTGGCCGACCTCTACGGCCCGCAGCGCCTGCTCGCCGAGGGCTTGCTGCCGCCGGAACTGGTGTTCGGCCACGAAGGCTTTCTGTGGCCGTGCCAGGGCGTACAGCCGCCCGGCAGCACCCATCTGCACCTGTATGCCGCGGACCTGGCCCGTTCGGCGGATGGCCAGTGGCATGTGGTCGCCGATCGCACCCAGGCGCCGGCCGGTGCCGGCTTCGCCCTGGAGAATCGGCAGATCATCTCGCGGGCCTTTCCCGAGCTGTACCGCGATCTTGGCGTGCAGCACCTGGCCAGTTTCTTTCGCACCCTGCAAGACACCCTGACCAGCCAGGCACCGGCCGGTAACGACACGCCGCTAGTGGTAGTGCTGACCGCCGGACGCTTCAACGAGAGCTATTTCGAGCACCTGTATCTGGCGCGCCAGCTCGGCTACCCGCTGGTGGAAGGCAGCGACCTGACCGTGCGCGACGCCACGCTGTATCTCAAGACCCTCGCGGGGCTGCAGCGCGTGCATGCCGTGTTGCGCCGCCTCGATGACGATTTCTGCGATCCGCTGGAGCTGCGCAGCGATTCGGCGCTCGGCGTGCCCGGACTTCTGGAAGTGGTACGCCAGGGCCGCGTGCTGATGGCCAATGCCCTGGGCTCCGGTTTGCTGGAGGCACCGGGGCTGAGCGCATTCCTGCCGGCGATCAGCGAGCGATGGCTGGGCGAGCCGCTGGCGTTGCCGGGCATCACCAGTGCCTGGTGCGGGGAGGCGCCGGTATTGGCGCAGGTGCTTGACGACCTGCCGAACTGGCTGATCCGCCCCTGCTCGGCCGCCCAGCGTCTGACGCCGGGGCAGGGCAGCAGCCCGGATGCCGAGCAGCTGGCCAGCCGCCTGCGCCAGCAGCCCGAGGCCTATGTGGCCCAGGCACCCGTGCAACTGTCCCAGGCGCCGGTGTGGCTCGGCGAGCAGGGCATGCAGCCGCGCACCATCGGCATGCGTGTGTTCGCCGTGGCCAGTGGCGATGGCTACCGGGTGATGCCCGGCGGCCTGACCCGGGTGGCCGTGGCAGCCGATGCCGAGGTGGTGTCGATGCAGCGCGGCGGCGTCAGCAAGGACACCTGGGTGCTGGGCGAACGCCAGGCGCCGAGTGAGCAATGGCAGGGCACGCGGGCCCTGGGCGCTGCCGATCTGGTGCGCAGCGACCCCTATCTGCCCTCCCGGGTGGTGGAAAACCTGTTCTGGTTCGGGCGCTACAGCGAGCGCTGCGAGGACAATGCACGGCTGTTGCGCATCATGCTGGCGCGTTACGTCGATGACGACGACGACCCGCGTGCGTTGCAGGCGATGTTCCAGCTCGCCGAAAAGCTCGGCACCCTGCCCGACGACGCCCACGGCAGCGTTGAGGCGCGTCTGCGCGAGGCGCTGCTCGGCAGCGAGTGGCCGGCCAGCGTGCGCGTCAACCTGCAGCGCCTGCTATGGACGGCCGGTAGCGTGCGCGGCAAGCTGTCCCAGGCCAACTGGCAGGCCATGGTGGAACTGCAGCGCGACCTGCAACGCCTGGAGGGCCGTGACGGCGACCTCGGGCAACTGCTGGACGTACTCAATCGACTGATGATCTCGCTGGCTGCGCTGTCCGGGTTCGCCCTCGATGACATGACCCGCGATGACGGCTGGCGCTTCCTGATGATCGGCCGCTGCATCGAGCGCCTGCAGTTTCTCTGCGACAGCATCGGTGGCTTCCTGCGCATCGGCGCCAGCGACGACGCTTCGGCACTGGACTGGCTGCTGGAGCTGGGCAACAGCTCGATCACCTACCGCACGCGCTACATGGCCAGCGCACAGCTGATTCCGGTGCTCGACCTGCTGCTGCTCGATGAGCGCAACCCGCACGCCGTGCTGTATCAGCTGCGCCTGCTGCTGCGTGCCCTGAAACGTCTCGCCCAGGGCTTCGACATCCCGGCCAATCCCGAGCTTGCGCAACTCGAACGTCGCCTGAGTGCCTTCGATCTCCACAGCCTGGAAAACCCGTTGTTCGGCAGCGGCGGCATTCGCGCCGTGCTCGAAGGGCTGGGCGAGCTGCTCGATGCCATCGGCCAGGCCGCCGGAGCGGTCTCCGAGCAACTGAGCCTGCGCTTTTTCGCCCACGTGGCTGCCAGCCAGGGAACCCAGTCGTCATGAGTCGCCGTTACCAGGTGCTGCACGACACCCATTACCGCTACGCGGCGCCGGTTTCCCTGGCCCAGCAACTGGCGCACCTTTGGCCGCGTGACTGCCCGTGGCAGCGCTGCCTGATGCACGACCTGCAGGTCGGCCCACAGCCCTGCCAGCGCCATGATGGCGTCGACGTGTTCGACAACCCGCTGACCCGCCTGGCCTTCGAGCGGCCCCACGACGCCCTGCACGTACGGGCGCAGTTGACCGTCGAAGTGCTGGCGCGCCGCCCGGCCGACCTGCATGGCTCGCCATCCTGGACCGCCGTACGCCAGGCCCTGCGCTACCAGCGACGCGCCTGGGCTGCAGAGGCCCTGGAGGCGCTGCGCTACCGATTCGCCTCACCCTACGTGGGCCTGGAACCGGCGTTCGAAGCCTTCGCGGCCGACTGCTTCCCAGCCGAGCGCCCACTGCTGGAAGCGGTGCAGGCGCTGATGCAGAAGATCCACGGCGAATTCACCTTCGACGCCAGCGCCACCCTGGTGGCGACGCCGCTGGCGAGCGTGCTCGAGCAGCGCCGCGGGGTGTGTCAGGACTTCGCTCACCTGATGCTCGCCTGCCTGCGCTCGCGGGGGCTCGCCGCCCGCTACGTCAGCGGCTACCTGCTGACCCAGCCACCGCCGGGGCAGGCGCGGCTGGTCGGTGCCGATGCTTCCCACGCCTGGGTATCGGTGTATTGCCCGCACAACGGCTGGGTGGATTTCGACCCGACCAACAACCTGCTGCCGGCGCTGGAGCACATCACCCTGGCCTGGGGACGTGATTTCGGGGACGTGTCACCCCTGCGCGGGGTGATTCTCGGCGGCGGCCATCATGACCCTGATGTGCAGGTGACGGTCACGCCGCTTTAGTCTGCTCAGCTTGCAAGCACACGGATGACCGCGACCAGCTGGAAGGCGCAGAAGAAACCGAGCGCGATGCGCAGCGGGGTGGACAGGTTGCTGCCGAGGCTCTCGCTCAGCGGCTGCAGCATGAAACGCGGGGTCAGGGCCAGGCCGATGATTAGCGAAACCACGGCGAACATCGAAAAGAACTCGCTGCTCATCGGCGCAACGCCCGAGGCGAAACCGTACAGCAGGCAAGCAATGGCCACGGCGAAGAACGCTGCGCAAATCAGACGCTCCTTGGGTGTCCAGGACGAGAAGTTCACGGGGTCAAGCTCCACAGGCTGGAAGAGGGGAGCGCAGTATAAGGAAAGGCGCATGCCTGGGCAGTAGCCGGTTACAAAGTAACGCCAGCGCGAGGCCGCGCGGCTGGAACCTGCTTTCACGGGCGGATCCTGAGCAGGTTCCTACAGCACCCCGGCTTTCTTCCAGGCCAGATAACGGTTGACCAGCTCGGGGCCAAGCTCGCCCGGGCGCGCTTCGAGTACCGGCACGTTATGGGCCGCCAGGCGCTCATGCAGGGTGTTGCGGGCATTGAGGTAATCCACCGCACCGCAGTAATTCAACGCCGATTCGTAGTCCTGCACCTGGGTGTGGCGCAGGGTGTCGAGCACGTCCTCGCGCAGGCTGGCGATCAGTACCCGATGGCGACGCTCGAGGCGCTTGACGGCGGCCAGCAGGTCTTTGTCGTCCTCGTCACGCAGGTTGGTGATCAGCACCACCAGGGCGCGGCGGCTCTGGTGCTTGAGCAGGGCGTCCACCGCATCGCTGTAGTCGGCCGGGCGCTGGGTGCTCTGCAGGTCGTACACGGCGTTGAGCAGCACGTTGACCTGAGCCTGTCCCTTGACCGGCGGCAGGTAGCGGCGCTGCTCGCTGGCAAAGGTCATCAGCCCCACCGCATCGCCCTGGCGCAGTGCCACGTAGCCCAGCAGCAGGCTGGCGTTGAGGGCATGGTCGAAGTGCGACAACTCGCCGTCCTGGCTGCGCATGCGTCGCCCGCAGTCGAGCAGGAAGAGGATCTGCTGGTCGCGTTCGTCCTGGTATTCGCGGGCGATCGGCGTGCGTTTGCGGGCAGTGGCTTTCCAGTCGATCTGCCGTAGCGTGTCACCTTCGCGGAATTCGCGCAGCTGATGAAATTCCTGACCCAGGCCGCGACGTTGGCGCTGGCGCACGCCCAACTGGCTGACCCAGTCGTCCACGGCCATCAGCTGGGCACCGTACAGGCGGGCGAAGTCCGGATAGACGCGGGTTTCGTCACGCAGCTCGAGGGTGCGGCGCGATTGCCACAGGCGCAGTGGGCTCGGCAGGCTCACTTCGCAGCGCGCAAATACGAAGTGGCCGCGCACCAGCGGACGCACCCGATAAGTGAAGGTGGTGTGCTCGCCAGGACGCAGCTCGACCCGTTGCGGCATGTGCTCGACGGCCATGTCCTGAGGCGCGTGATCGAAAACCTCGATGTGCAGGCCGTTCTTGTAGGCGTGCTCGGCGCTAAGGCGCACGTCGCTCCAGCGGCCCAGCGGCAGATTGCCCGGTAACTGGCGCTGCAGGCGTGGCGAGGGCAGGCGGGAAAGGCGCAGGGCATCGACCACCGCCGCGCCGGTGAGCAGCAGCAACAGGCCCCACCACAGGGTGATGAGGCGCTCGGGCACCGCCACCGACAGCGCGTCAAGCGCGCCGAGCACGATGGCGATCACGAGCAATCCGGCCAGCAGGCGCAGCAGGGTGCAAGAGGGCTTCATGCCGCTTTATCCCGGTTCGATTCGGTCATAGACGGGGCGCAGGCACCTGGTCGAGCAGCTGCAGCAGAACCTGGTCGACCGACAGCCCTTCGATATCCAGCTCCGGCGACAGGCGCACGCGGTGGCGCAGCACCGCCAAGGCGCAGCTCTTGATGTCGTCGGGCAGCACGAAGTCGCCGCCGCGCAGCAGGGCGCGGGCGCGGGCGCCTCGCACCAGGGCGATGGACGCACGCGGGCCGGCACCGATGGCCAGACCCGGCCAGCTGCGGGTGGCGCGGGCCAGGCGTACGGCATAGTCGAGCACCTGATCGTCGAGCGGCAGGTCGCTGGCGATCTTCTGCATGATCAGCATGTCCTTGGCCTGCAGCAGGGTGCGCAACGGGGTGACGTCGAGCATGTCGGCCTTCGGTGAGCGGGTGACCTGGCGGACCATGTTCAGCTCTTCGTCCTGCTCGGGGTAATCCATGTGCAGCTTGAGCATGAAGCGGTCGAGCTCGGCTTCCGGCAGCGGGTAGGTGCCTTCCTGTTCGATCGGGTTCTGGGTGGCCAGCACCATGAACGGCAGCGGCACCGCCAGCGGACGGCCCTCGAGCGTCACCTGACGCTCCTGCATGACTTCCAGCAGCGCGGCCTGGGTCTTGGCCGGCGCGCGGTTGATCTCGTCGGCGAGCAGCAGGTTGGTGAAGATCGGCCCCTTGCGCAGCTTGAACTGCTCGCTCTGCAGGTCGTACACCGCGTGGCCGGTGATGTCGCTGGGCATCAGGTCGGGGGTGAACTGGATGCGTGCGAACTCGCCGCCGAAGCAGCGGGCCAGGGCGCGTACCAGCAGGGTCTTGCCGAGGCCGGGCACGCCTTCGAGCAGCACGTGGCCGCCGGCGATGAGCGCGGTGAGCACGTCGTCGATCACCGCGGTCTGGCCGATCACCGCCTTCTGTAGTTCCTGGCGCAGACCTTGGGCCAGTTGGCTGGCACGCTGGCGCTGCTGGGCGATGTTGCTGGCGGTCGGGGCAGCGGCTGGCGCTGCGGCGGACTCGCTGATCGGACTGCTCGGCTGGTCGGGCGTATTTTCGCTCATAGGGCATTCCTGAGTGTTTGCAGGTGGGCGACCTGGCGGGTGAAGTCGCTGGCGGAAAGGCGTTTCTGGCCCAGTGGGCGCATGGCCTGGCTGATGATGGTCGACGGCTGGCGGCTGAGGCGGCCGAGTATCTGCCACTGGTCGGCCACGGCAAGGCGCTCGAAACCGGGGTGGCGACGGCGGGCGCGGCGCAGGATGTCCTGCTGCAGGTTGCCCAGCAGGCGTTGCTGGCCACCCTGGCGCAACAGGAAGTCGGCGGCGGCGCGCAGATGCTCCTGCAGCTGCCGGCGGCTGGCCGGTTGCGGCTGCAACAGCGGCCCGCGGCGCTGACCGGCGTGCCAAAGCGTCAGCACCAGCAGCAGGCCGAGGGCCAGCAGCGCGGGGCTGAAGTGGCGCTGCAGCAGGGTCAGCAGATCATCGCGGTCGGCGTTGTAGACCAGGGTCACGGCGCTGTCCTGGCTGAGGTACCAGAGCAGCCAGGCGTTGTCGTAATCGCCCAGCTTGGCGTTCTGCCAGATCCAGGCATCGGTGACGATGCTGATCAGCCCGTCGCCGTGGTAGATCTGCAGCAGGTGCGTGGCTTCGCCGCTGTTGGCCCAGACATGGGCCAGGTTGTCGGCGTCATAGAGGTGGAAGTCGGTATCGAAGCCGACATAGGCCGGTGCCTGCTCGTTTTCCAGGTACAGCTTGGTCAGGTTCGGGTAGGCGTCCGTCGGCTCCTGCTGATCTTCTTCGCTGGCCGGCTCGCCTGGCTGTTCGTCGGCAGCGCCGTCGCCTTCCTGCTCAGCGTCTTCCTCGTCGAGCTGCTCGACCGGGTACTGCTGCACGTTCAGTTTGTCGAGCAGCCCGTCGCCGCTCTTGCCCTGTTCCTCGTCCCACATGCGTTCGGCGATGAACAGCAGGTGACCGCCGCGGGCGGTCCACTCCAGCAAGCGCTCGTTCTGTCGCGGCGTCAGGTTGCTGCGGTTGGCGAGCAGCAGCAGGGTGTGGCCGCGACTGGGCAGGCTGTCGAGGCCGGCCAGGTTGTCGGCGCGGGTCACCTCGAGCCCCTGCTTGCGCAGGAACTGTTCAGCGGCCAGGTAGGGGTTGGCGCGTGCTTCGGGGGACGGGCCGTGGGTGACCACTTCCTCGTAGGATTCGGCGCGTTGCAGCAGGTAGTTGCCGAGCAGGCCAAGGGCGATCACCAGCACGGCGACGAGGCCGAAACGCAAGGCGCGGCTCATGGGCGGCCCCCTTGTTCGACCAGGCGCCGCCAGTCATTGCACAGCACCGGGCACAGCTCGGCCGGCGGCAGGCGATGACCGTAGGCGAGGTTTTGCCAGTGGCGCGTCAGGGTCTGGCTGAAGTTGCTCAGCTCGGGGTCGTCGAGGCCGTCGACCAGTGGCAGCACCTCGGCTTCGGTGTGGGAGCTCTTCAGCGGCAATTTGTGATCGTGGATCAGACGGCTGAGCAGGGCACGGTAGAGCAAGCCCAGGGCGGCGCGCGGGTCTTGCGACCAGAGTCGTTCGGCGCTGCTGGCCACGTCGTCCGGCAGGCTTTCCGGCACCACGTCCAGGCCGAATAGCTGATCGGGAGATTCGCTCTTGCGCGGCAACTTGAAGCGCTGGCGGCCCACGAAGGTGCCGAGCCATTCGCGGTAGCGCCACAGCACCAGGGCGATGACGCCGATCACCAGGGCCCACAGGGCCGCTTCGAAGAACAGCGCGAGACCTTTCAGGGCGCCCCAGTTCTCGATCAGGTCGAGCAGTTTCTGCAGGTTCTCGGGCGGCTCGGGCTCTTCTTTCCTGGTTTCCTCACCGAAGCGCCAGCGGGTCACGGTTTCCCGGTTCTCGAACGGCGGCGCGTCGAGAATCTGCAGCGCCGCTTCCCGCGAGGACTGGCTGGTCAGCGGCTGGGCGAGCATGCGCGCCGCTTCCGGGCCGTTGGGGTCTTCGCTGGGCAGTGGGCAGCTGGCGATGGAGTCGGCGAAGGCTGGCGTCGGGGCTTGCAGCACCAGCACACCGACGCCCAGCAGCACGGCGTAGGCCACGCCGGTCAGGCGCTGGCGCAGGCGCCGGAAGGTCAGTTCGATGTCCCAGCCTTCCAGGGCGGTACGGCGGTTGAGATAGAGGCTGAAGCCGCCGGCCACGTAGATCGGCCCCCAGAGAATCAGCAGCAGCGCATAGCCGAGGTTGGACAAGTGCTCCAGCCACAGCCAGTCGCTGGTGTCGCCATTGATCAGGCTCTGCCAGTCCCACTCGGTAGAGACCTGGGTGGGAATGAGCAAGTAGACCAGGCTGCCGAGGCCGATCCACAGGGCGGTTTCCAGGTGCATGCCGACCACGGTCAGCCAGGTGGCAGCGCCGGCATCGCGCTGCGCCAGCATGTTGAGGCGCTGGGTGCGCGCCTTGCCTTTCAGGCCTTCGAGCTGCAGCACCGGCAGATCGAAACTGCGCGTCGGACTGAGGCGGCGCCAGGTCAGGCTGGCCAGCAGTTGCGGTTTGAGCAGCCCCGGAAAAGCCTTCAGCGCTTGCTTGAGGGTCGGCGCCTCGCCGAACAGCGAGCGCGACAGAATGTACAGCGGTAGCCGCTCGTAGGCTGGCTTCAGCCACCAGAACACCAGCATCACCCAGGACGGATACTGCCAGAGCAGCGCACAGAGCACCGCGAAGAGCGGCAGGGTCACTGCGGCCCAGCTGGCCATCAGCAGGCGGCGGTGCTGGCGGGCCATCAGCACGCCGAGGTCGATGGCTTCCCAGGGCGTGCGCGGGCGGATCGCCACGCTGGCATCAGTCAGGCGCATGCTGCCTCCTGCCTGCCAGGCCCAGATACGCCAGCACCAGCGCCCAAAGGCCGGCACCCACCCAGTATTTCACCGCCGGCGCCGAGAAGGTCATGGATGACCAGTAGGCCTCGATGAAGGCCGCGATCAGCAGGAACAGCGCGGCGCCGCCGAGCAGTCGCACGGCGCGGATCGCCGCCAGGCGCAATGCCTCGCCGCGCGGCAGGCGCCCGGGGGTCAGCAGCGCCCAGCCGAGCTTGAGGCCCGCTGCGCCCGCCAGGGCGATGGCGGTCAGCTCGAAGGCACCGTGGCCGATCACGAACGACCAGAAGGTTTCGCTGTAGCCGAGTTGCGTCAGGTAGCCGGCCACCGCGCCGATCATCAGCCCGTTGAACAGCAGGAAGAACAGGCTGCCGACGCCGAACAGCAGGCCGCTGGCGAAGGTCTGGAAGGCGATGCCGATGTTGTTCATGATGTAGAAGCCGAACATCATCCAGTCATCGCCCGAGTCACGCTCGCCAAAGCGGCCCAGGCGCGTGGTGTCGGGGTCGTACATGCTCTCCATCTCGCTGACCCGGGCCGGATCCATGACGCTGTAGACCAGGTCGGGAAACAGGTAGACGAGGCCGCCCATCAGCGCCAGGCTGCCGAAGAACAGCAGGCTGGCGATGCTCACCAGGCGCCACTCTTCGCGCACCAGACGCGGGAAGCCAGCCAGCACGAAGCCGATCAGCTGCGGGCCGATGGCGCTGCGATGCCGATAGAACTGCTGGTGGCCGCGCAGGGCCAGGTGCTGCAGTTCCTCGATCAGGTGGTTGCTGTAACCCCGCGCCCGGGCCAGGGCCAGGTGCTGGCAGAGGCGGCGGTACTCGGCGGCGAAGGTGCGGCTCTTTTCCGCATCGCGGCCACCGGCCTCGAGGCGCGTGAGCTGCTCGGCGAAGGCCTGCCACTGGGGTTGGTGACGGTTTTCGAAAACGCTCTGTTTCATGTCGGGCCCAACAAACCGCGGGCGATGCCGTTGATGCGGCCTTCCGCCTGGCTGGCGTCGACCTGCAGCGGTTCAGCGAGAATGCCTGCCAGCTCGGCGCGCCGCGCGGTCGACAGCCCTTCGCCACGCTCGGCGAAGGCCAATACGGCGCGCTGTTCGGCGAAATCCAGCACGAAGGGCGCCGGCAATGCCTCGGCCTCGGGCAGGTTGGGCCGTTCGATGGGCTGCTCGCGATAGACCACCAGGGTGCCGGCGGCGATGTCGCCGAGGCGTTTGAAGCCGCGGCTGCTCAGGCAACTGATGATGCCCAGGGTATAGGCGAACGGCAGCAGATCGACGAAGCGCAGCAGGTTGCGAGTCAGCGATGCCGGCCAGCCGATCGGCGTGCCATCGTCATGCACCACGCGCAGGCCAAGCAGCTGCTTGCCCGGCGAGCGGCCCTGATTGAGCACCTCGAACAGCACCATGTACCACCAGGTCACCAGGAACAGCGCGATGGTCGCCAGGCCCATGCCCAACTGGCCGAACAGGCCCAGCGTCAGGTAGACGAGGGCGAGGATGGCGCCGCGGATCAGCAGGTCGACGGTGAAGGCTAGCGCTCGGGGCACCAGGCCGGCAGGACGCAGCGCGAGGTCGATCCCTTCCGGGGTTTCCACCTGATAGCGCGTGTCCAGCAACGTCTGCTGAGATCGAGGAACGGGGGAAGAAGAGGAAGGCGGCATCGTCACGTCGTACGGAGCAAAGCCCGATGCTAGCCAGCAGCGGGACGGGAAGCAACAGGGCCGCGCGAACGCGGCCCGGGCTGCAGGTGCTGTGTCAGTGAGCGACGGGCAGAACGCCGAAGATGGTGCGGTACAGCACACCCATGGCCATCACGAACAGCGGGATGCTCCAGATCAGGCCGATGCCCAGCGGGATGGCGCTGACGATGACGATCAGACCAAGCAGCAGGAACAGGCCGAAGACCTTGAACCAGTGCTGGGTAATGGCCTTGCGCGAGGCTTCCATGGCCTGCCAGGGCGACAGACCGCGCTCGACGATCAGCGGAATCGCCAGCATGTAGGCCACGGCCAGGTAGATGCCGGGGATCAGCAGCAGGATCATGCCCAGGTAGATCAGCACCATCATCAGTACGGCGGCGATCAGCAGCGGCACCAGGCTGCCGAAGTGGCTGAAGATTTCGTTGAAGCTGAACGGCTGGCCCGCGGCGCGACGAATGCCGACCATGTTCAGGCCGGCGAAGAACGGGTAGCTCACGGCGGAGGCGATGATGGTGGTCAGCAACTGGCCGATGATGATCAGTACCAGGCTGTCGCTGAACAGGCTGAAGATGCCCAGTACAGCGCCGACCACGAACGAAGCCACCAGGATCGCGACGTAGAAGATCAGGAAACCGCCGATGATGATGCCCTTGGTGCCCTTGGTCAGTTGCCAGGCTTCGCTAAGCAGGTCGCCAATGCTGAAATCGTAACCGCGGCTCAGAGCCTGTTCGACACTCGGTGCCTGATCGCCAGCGGGTACGTCCTGCAACTGGCTGGTGGGAACGGCATAGGGGTTGGAGATAACGTCACTCATGATTCATCCTTGGCGAGCGGTAATAAGATTGTTTCCTGATATTAATGGCGCAGCAAATCCCTAACAAGGGCTCGCTTGCCGGCCCATGGTGAAGCCCGTGACGGCCATCAAGTTTTTGCGACACCGTCGTGGTTTGTGATCGCTCGGCAACCCACCTAGACTGCGACGCTCATTCGCCACAGGGCATCTCTGAAGACTGTCTGCGTCGCATCGCTGCGTTTTCGGGAGGTGCCACACAGGAGCCCGCCGTGCCTTCCAGCCTGTTCTGGTACGACTACGAAACTACCGGCATCGACCCGCGCCGCGACCGGCCGCTGCAGGTCGCCGGTATCCGCACCGATGAGCAGCTCAACGAGATCGACGCGCCGATCAACCTGTATTGCCAGCCCAGCGACGATATCCTGCCGCACCCGGCGGCCTGCATGATCACCGGCATCGGCCCGGATCGTCTGGCGCGTGAAGGCCTGGGTGAAGCCGAGTTCATGACCCGCGTGCACGCCGAGTTGGCGAGGCCCGGTACCTGTGGCGTGGGCTACAACAGCCTGCGTTTCGATGACGAGGTGACGCGTTACAGCCTGTACCGCAACTTCTTCGCCCCCTATGCCCGCGAGTGGCAGGGCGGCAACAGCCGTTGGGACCTGATCGATATGGTGCGCACCGCTTATGCGCTGCGCCCCGAAGGCATCGAATGGCCGCAGGATGAGCACGGCGTCAGCCTCAAGCTCGAGCGGCTTACCGCCGCCAATGGTATCGACCATGGTCAGGCCCACGATGCACTGTCCGATGTCCGCGCGACCATCGCCCTGGCGCGCCTGGTCCGCGAGCGCCAGCCCAAGCTCTACGACTACCTGTACGGGTTGCGCAGCAAGCAACAGGTGCTCGATCAGATCCGCCTGTTGCAACCCCTGGTACATGTGTCCGGGCGTTTTTCCGGTGCCCGTCATTACCTGGCGATCGTGTTGCCGCTGGCCTGGCATCCGCGTAACCGTAACGCCCTGATCGTCTGCGACCTGCACCTCGATGCCGCGCCCCTGCTGAACGAGGATGCCGAGACCTTGCGTCGCCGCCTGTATACCCGGCGTGACGAACTGGGCAGCGAGCTGCCGGTGCCGCTCAAGCTCATTCACATCAACCGTTGCCCGGTGGTGGCGCCGCTCGGTGTGTTGCGTGAGGAGGACTGTCAGCGCCTGCAACTGGACAAGGCCGAGTTCCTGGCGCGGGCGCAGCGCCTGGCAGACAGCCAGGAACAGTGGCGAGACAAATTGCCGCAGGTTTATGCAGAAGAAAGTTTCGCAGCGACCATCGATCCCGAGCAGCAGTTATACGACGGCTTTATTGGCGACCGGGACCGACGACTGTGCGAGCAGGTACGCAACTGTGACCCGGCGCACTTGATGACGCAGTCCTGGCCGTTCGATGATGCGCGTTTGCCCGAGTTGCTGTTTCGTTACCGGGCTCGCAACTTCCCGACGACGCTCGACAGTGAAGAGCAACAACGCTGGCATGCCTTCTGTCGTCAGCGTCTTACCCAAAGTGAATGGGGCGCGCCCAATACCTTGGCGAGCTTCGAGACGGACATGGCGGTTTATTTGAACCAGGCCACAGATAGTCAGCGCCTGATATTGCAAGCCTGGATCGAGCACGCGCAGCAGTTGCGTCAGCGATATGGGTTACAAAACGAAGGGAAATAAAAGCGAACGCCGCGTGTTGCTCACGTGGCGGGTCAGCGAAGTCTTGCTATTGAATCGGCTTGAATAAACGCCCATAAAAAACGCCAGCAATGCTGGCGTTCTTCATGGACTCACCGCCCCGGTCTGGCATCAGCCCAGCAGGGTAGCCCAGCCTTCTACGACGTCGGCGCCCCACTTGGCTTTCCACTCTTTCAAAGTCTTGTGGTTGCCGCCTTTGGTTTCGATCACTTCACCGGTGTTCGGGTTCTTGTACTGCTTAACTTTGCGAGCACGCTTGCTGCCGGTTGCCGCTGCTTTACCTGCTGTGCGCGGTGCCTTGCCAACTTTGGCTTCAGGATCGAGCAGGGCGATAATGTCGCGCAGCGACTTCTGATATTCACCCATCAGCGTGCGCAGTTTGCCTTCGAATTCCAGTTCCTTTTTCAGCTTGTCGTCTTGCGACAGGCTTTTCAGGCGCTCTTGCAGTTCTTTGATGTTTTCTTCGAGGCTGCGGTATTCGGTGATCAGAGACATGTGCGTACCTTTAATACAATGCAAGGGAGGGGTGACCAAGTGTTGCTTATAGTAGACAGAGGCCGGTTTTAAGTAAACCGCTTTGTAGTAAACAGACGCGTTAGAACAAAAGAAGTTGCAGGAGCGGCAACAATTCATCGCGTTTAATTGCCACTTAAAAACAAGGTCATTTAACCGCTTACAGCACGGGCCGCTGCGTTAATTAAGCCCATTGTTTTTCCCGGCCTGGCGACGGCCATGGCGTGGCCGGCGGTGGCCTGCACGAGATACTGCAGTTTTTCGTTAGTCTGGCTAAAATGCGCGCCTTCGCTAATTCTCTGGAGTTGTTCATGCGCACTTTTCGGCTGGTAATCGCCTGCCCTGATCGTACCGGCATCGTGGCCAAGGTCAGTAACTTCCTGGCGACCTACAACGGCTGGATCACCGAAGCGAGCCATCATTCGGACACGCAGAGTGGCTGGTTTTTCATGCGCCATGAAATTCGTGCCGATTCGTTGCCTTTCGACCTGGACGGTTTCAACCAGGCGTTCTCGCCGATCGCCCGGGAGTTCTCCATGGAGTGGCGCATCACCGACTCGGCGCAAAAGAAACGCGTGGTGTTGATGGCCAGCCGCGAATCCCACTGCCTGGCGGATCTGCTGCATCGTTGGCACAGCAACGAGCTCGACTGTGACATTCCTTGCGTGATCTCCAACCACGATGACCTGCGCAGCATGGTCGAGTGGCATGGCATTCCGTTCATCCACGTGCCGGTGGATCCACAGAACAAGCAGCCGGCGTTCGACGAGGTCGCGCGACTGGTCGAAGAACACCAGGCGGACGTCATCGTGCTGGCGCGCTACATGCAGATCCTGCCGCCCAAATTGTGTCAGGACTATGCGCAGCGCGTGATCAACATCCACCACAGCTTCCTGCCGTCGTTCGTCGGTGCCAAGCCTTACCACCAGGCCTCGCTGCGCGGCGTCAAGCTGATCGGCGCGACCTCTCACTATGTAACCGAAGAGCTGGATGCCGGCCCGATCATCGAGCAGGACGTGGTTCGCGTCAGTCACCGCGAAACCATCGAAGAGATGGTGCGCCTCGGCAAGGACGTGGAAAAGATGGTGCTTTCCCGTGGCCTGCGTTATCACTTGGAAGACCGCGTTTTGGTGCACAACAACAAGACTGTGGTCTTCGACTGATCCGTGCCGAACAGGGGCTCCGCGATGGATGATGACGACACGCCACAAGCCGGCGCCGCCAAGCCGCCACCGACACTCGGCGAAGGGTGCGTGCGACGTTACGATCCTGAGGCGCTGAGCGAAGAGGACGGCACCGAGTTCGAAGGCGCCGAGGCCTTGTGGCAATGCACCCGGCGCGAGCAGCAGCGCTCCGATAAGTAGAGCTGCGATACATGAAAAAGGGCGCCAATGGCGCCCTTTTTCTTTGCTCCGGTCTCAGATCCGGAAACTGTCGACCAGGTGCTTGAGGCGTGCAGCCTGCTGCTCCAGGTCGGCGCAGGCGCGCAGGGTGGCCTGCAGGTTTTCCACGCCTTCCTGATTGAGGGTGTTGATCTCGGTAATGTCCATGTTCAGTGCCTCGATCACCGAGGTCTGCTCCTCGGTGGCGGTTGCCACCGACTGGTTCATGCCGTCGATCTCGCCGATGCGCAGGGTCACGCTGCCCAGGCGTTCGCCGGCCTGGTTGGCGACTTCCACGCTCTGCTCGCTGTAGTGCTGGCTTTCGGTCATGGTGGTGACCGACTCGCGGGAACCGACCTGCAGCTCCTCGATCATCTTCTCGATTTCCTGGGCCGATTCCTGGGTGCGATGAGCCAGGTTGCGCACCTCGTCGGCGACCACCGCGAAACCGCGGCCCGCCTCGCCAGCGCGGGCGGCTTCGATGGCGGCGTTGAGGGCCAGCAGGTTGGTTTGCTGGGAGATGCTTTTGATCACCTCGAGAATCTGCCCGATGTCCGCGGTCTTGCCGGCGAGCATCTCGATCTTGCCGCGGGCATCGACGACCTTGGCCGACAGGTCGGTCATCGCGTTGATCGCCTGCTGCACCACCTTGCCGCCGTCCTCGGCCTGATGGCGGGCGTCGGAGGCCTGGCTGGACGCATCCGCGGCGTTGCGGGCGATTTCCTGGGCGGCAGCGCCCAGTTCGTTGATCGCCGCGGCCACGCTGTTGGTGCGGCTGGCCTGTTCGTCGGAGTTGACGATCGAGGAATTGGAAGCGTTGACCACCAGCTTGGCGACTTCGTTGACCTGGGCGGTGGCCGAGGACACTTCGCGGATCGAGGCGTGGATGCGCTCGACGAAACGATTGAACGAGCTGGCCAGCGCGCCGAATTCGTCCTGGGACTGGATGGCCAGGCGTTTGGTCAGGTCGCCCTCACCGCGGGCGATGTCTTCCATGGCCTTGCCCATGGTGGTCAGCGGCTGCATCAGCACGCGGATCAGCACACCGAGCAGGGCGATGATCAGCGCCACGGCGATCAGCGTGGCGATGGCGGCCGACAGGCGGAATTCATCCAGCGCCGCATAGGCCAGGTTCTTGTCGATGGACAGGCCCACGTACCACTGCACGTCCGGCAGGCCTTTTACCGGCGAGAAGGTCAGCAGGCGCTCCTGGCCATCCTGGATGACCTCGGTGAGTTTGCTGTCCAGGCCGATGGTGGTATTCGGATAGAGGTCGCGCAGGTTCTTCATCACCAGGTCGCCCTGGGGGTGAACCAGCACGGTGCCGTCCTTGCTGACCATGAACGCATAGCCCAGGTCGCCCAGTTCGATGGAGTTGATGATCTTCACCAGCGTGTCCAGGCTGACGTCGCCGCCGGTCATGCCGAATGGCTTGCCATCCGGGCCACGCACCGGAGCGATCGGCGAAATCACCAGGGAGTTGGTAATCTGATCGACGTAGGGCGCGGTGAGGATGGTGCGGTTGGCCTGGGCGGTGTCCTTGTACCAGGGCCGGGTACGTGGATCGTAGCCGGCAGCCATCTGGGTCGGCGGGCTGGACAGGAAGCGGCCATCGCTCTGTACACCGATATAGGTGGAGAGGAAGGCGCCCTTGTACACCGGGCGCGAGATGACTTCTTGCAGGTTACCGGCCGCGACAGCCAGCTCCAGGTTCTGGGCCAGGCTCTCGACCAGCAGAATGCGCCCGGACAACCAGCTTTCGATATTGCCGGCGGCGGCGTTGCTGGCCTGGCTCAGGTTGCTCTGGAGCGATGCCTGAATGCTGCTACGCTGGCGGCTGTCGTTGTAGAGGCTGAACAGGGCGAAGGCGACCGTGACCACCAGGGTGGCGGCCAACAGGATCTTGTGGCTGAACTGCAGGTTTCTCGTCATGGCATCTTGCGTCCGGTAATCACTGGAACCAGTCTTGTGGGCGTCGCCAGGTGGCGAGTGGGGCAGGGCGGGCGATCCGGCGCAGGCTGAATCGGTCGTAGCCTGGCGGTTATGTCGGCAGCAGCACCCTAAAGCTTTAATCCAGAGGACGGTGGTATGGCTTTGAATCAGCAATTCGTTCTGGGCGCTGGCGGTGATGGCCAAGCCGTCGACCAGTCGCTGCGCCTGGCCAACCGGCACGGCTTGATCGCTGGTGCCACGGGCACCGGCAAGACGGTCACGCTGCAGCGCCTGATCGAGAATTTCAGCGATGCCGGGGTTGCCGTGTTCGCGGCTGACGTCAAGGGGGACCTGTGTGGCCTGGGCGCCGCCGGTGCACCCCAGGGCAAGGTGGCCGAACGCATCGCCAGCATGCCGTGGCTGGCGCACAGCCCGACGGCCTACCCGGTCAGCCTGTGGGATGTGCACGGGCAGAGCGGTCATCCGCTGCGCACCACGTTGAGCGAAATGGGGCCGTTGCTGCTTGGCGCACTGCTGGAACTCACCGACAGCCAGCAGGCGGCGCTGTACGCGGCGTTCAAGGTTGCCGACCGTGAAGGCTTGCTGCTGCTCGACCTGAAGGATCTCAAGGCGCTGCTGAGTCATCTCAAGGAGCAGCCCGAGGTGCTGGGCGCCGACAGCGCGTTGTTCACCAGCGGCTCGGCCCAGGCGCTGTTGCGCCGCCTGGCCAGCCTCGAGCAGCAGGGCGGCGAGGCGCTGTTCGGCGAGCCGGCGTTGCAGCTCGAAGACATTCTGCAGCCGGATCGCGATGGCCGTGGGCGCATTCACCTGCTCGACGCCAGCCGCCTGGTTCACGAGGCGCCGAAGGTCTACGCGACTTTCCTGCTCTGGCTGCTGGCCGAATTGTTCGAGCAACTGCCCGAGCGCGGCGATGCCGACAAGCCGGTGCTGGCGCTGTTCTTCGATGAGGCGCATCTGCTGTTCGCCGATACTCCGAAGGCGCTGCAGGCGCGCCTGGAACAGGTGGTACGACTGATTCGTTCCAAGGGCGTGGGCGTGTACTTCGTTACCCAATCGCCAGGCGATCTGCCCGACGATGTATTGGCCCAGCTCGGCTTGCGCATCCAGCATGGGCTGCGGGCGTTCACTACCCGTGAGCAGAAGGCCTTGCGCGCGGTGGCCGATGGCTTTCGGCCCAACCCTGCATTCGATTGCCTGAGCGTGCTTACCGAATTGGGCATCGGCGAGGCACTGGTGGGCACCCTGGAGGAAAAGGGTACGCCGGCCATGGTCCAGCGCGTCGCCATCGCGCCACCGCAATCACGCATCGGGCCGCTGGCCGAAAGCGAGCGCAGCGCACTGATCCGTCAGTCGCCCTTGGCCGGGCAGTACGACAAACCCTTCGATCGCGAATCGGCCTACGAGATTCTCACCGCTCGTGCAACCCAGGCGAGCGAGCAGGTACAGGCCGGCAAGCAGGCGCCATCGACCGCCAGCGTGGCGGGCGAGTTTTTCGGCGGGCTGGCCAGCCAGGCGGTGAAAAGCGCCATGCGCCAAGTCGCCAATCAGCTCGGTCGGCAATTGGTGCGGGGCGTGTTGGGATCGCTGTTGGGCGGCAAGTCAGGTTCCAGGCGGCGCTGAGCCCGGTCGCGGGCTGCCTGGCGCAGCCCGGGGAGCCGTTACGCCATCAGGCGCTTTCGGCTCTGGCCTCGGCCTTGCTGGACAGGTCTTTTTCGATCTTTTCGATTTCTTTGTCGAAGGCCTGGTCGAGCAGGCTGGCCTTCTTGCGCCACGGCTTGCGTTCCGGATCCGGTTGGGCGGCATAGGTGATCACTTCACCGCCGTATACATCCTTGTAACGCTGCGCCTGGCGCTCGAGTTCGGCGCGCAGTTCGTCTTTCGTCACGATAGTACCCATGGTTTCTGATGGAGAGATGGGCAACAACGTAAGACCGGGCGGTCTCACTGATACGGTCGCCACATCTTTATGAAGCTTATACCCCTTCGATAGTTCAGGTTATTCGCAGGTGCGACCGAACCCGGGGCAAGCCGGTGATTATCACCAACCCGCGCGGAAAGTCCAGCACGGCAGCCCCGCGCCGTGAACCACTCGGCTCAGTTCAGGGGCCGGTATTGCAAGGTGAAGGTCAGGCCAACGCGCTGATTTTTGCTCAGCAGCACCAGGCCGGGTTTGCCGGGCAGGTGGTGGGCGTTGACCGGATGGCTGACCGGTTCGAGACAGAAGAAGGGTTTTCCTTCGGGGCAGAACAGCAGGTAGATGCTCTGATCGCTACCGATCTCCAGGCTGTAGCCGGCCTCCGGTTCGACGATCCGTGCCTGGCCGTTCCAGCCGATAAAGGCATTGTCGGTATGCTCGGCCGGCAACTCGCGCTCTCCGGTGAAATCCCAATGATGCGGTAGATCGTCCAAACCCGTGGGCAGGCTGTTCGTGTCGCAATGCCAGACCTGCTCGGCCGCGGCCTGCAGGCGTGTGTGGGGCGTACGCGGAAAGTACGGGTGCAGGCCCAGTCCATGCCAGATCGGCGCTTCGCCGCGATGGGTTACTTGCAGGTGAATCGTCAGGCGGCCATCGTTCAGCTCGAAGCGCTGCTCGGCGGTGTAGGCGAACGGTGTTTGGCTCTCGAGGCGCAGCAGCGCCGAGCGCTCGCTGTGTTCGATAATCTGCCAGGGTTGCTGCCAGGCGCTGCCGTGAATCGGCAGCGCCGAATTGTCGGCGTTGGCTGCTAGGGCCAGCCAGCCCTCGGGGTTGTCGAAACCGCCTTCGGTGATGCGGTTCGACCAGGGCGCCAGCGGGTAGCAGCCGAGTTGGCGCGGCGTACTGGCGGCGAGCGCCTGGGCGTCGGCGTGGCGCAGCAGCGGCTGGCCGGTGGCCGTGACCGCCCAGTTGGCGATCGCGCCACCGATGCCGGGTGCCAGGGTCAGCTGGGTGATGCCGTCGTGCAGGTGCAAAGTGTCGGGCGCCATAGGTCAGTACCTGTGCAGTTAACGAGCCGTTAGGCGGAGATAAACGAAGAACGTGTCATCATACAACTCTCTGATATATGATGCGCTTTGGCTATCCAGACGATAACGATCTCTATGGAAACTCAGAACACGCAGCCACGTGCGCGGCGCAAGCATCGCAGCCTGGCACAGGAACTGGTCGCGGAGTTGTCCCAGCGCATTCGCGACGGGGTGATCAAGCGTGGTGACAAATTGCCGACCGAGTCGGCGATCATGGAAGAGCAGGGCGTGAGCCGCACCGTGGTGCGTGAGGCGTTGTCGCGTCTGCAGGCGTCCGGCCTGGTGGAAACCCGCCACGGCATCGGTACTTTCGTGCTGGATACGCCCAACCCCGGTGGTTTTCGCATTGACCCGGCGACCATCGTCACCCTGCGTGAAGTGCTGGCCGTGCTCGAGCTGCGGATCAGCCTGGAAGTGGAGTCTGCCGGCCTGGCCGCCCAGCGTCGCACGCCCGAGCAACTGGCTTCCATGCGCCAGGCGCTGGATGCGCTCAACGAGGGCGCTGCCCATGAAAGCGATGCGGTGTCGTCGGATTTCCAGTTTCACCTGCAGATCGCCCATGCCACGGGCAACCGCTACTTCACCGATATCATGAGCCACCTGGGCACCAGCATCATTCCGCGTACCCGGCTCAATTCGGCGCGCATCGCCCATGACGACCATGCGCACTATATGGCGCGTCTGGAGCGTGAGCACGAGCAGATCTACGAGGCCATCGCCCGCCAGGATTCCGATGCCGCGCGCGCTGCGATGCGCCTGCACCTGACCAACAGCCGGGAGCGCCTGCGCCAGGCCCACGAGTCCGCCGAGGTGGCAGCCAAGCAGGCCTGAAGCCTGTAGGGCCCCGGAGGGCCTGGGTGCCGAATCTACCTGTGTAGATCGGTACCCAGGCCCTTTTTCGTTGCCGCGGAGCCGGCGCATGGCCGATCGCATACCGGTGCTCAGGCATCCTTGCGGTAAGTCAGCAACACGATTCCCGCCAGCACGATCGCACCGCCGATCATCTGCATGCCGCTCAATACCTGATCCAGCAGCAGCCAGCCGAACAGCAGCGTGGCGATGGGCTCCATGTTCATCACCGGGGCGTTCTTGGCCATGTTCAGGCGCGGCACGGTGACGAACAGCATGCAGAAGGCGATGCCGTAAAGCAGCACCAGCGCGCCCAGGGCGGTCCAGCCGGTGGAGTTGGCCGGCAGGTTCATGCCGCCAGGAATCAGGTCGGCGCTACCGGCCAGGGCCATGCTGCTGAACACGATCATCAGGGTCAGCATGCTGCGTACCGAGCCGCGCAGGCTGGAGAGCTTGTGGTCGGTGATCCACAGTGCGCAGGCGAACACGCAGGCGGCCAGGAACGACGCGCTCACGCCGACGATCCACTCGGGGCCGACCTGCTCGCTGGCGCCCAGGCGCGCCGGCAGGTCCAGGGCGAAGACCAGACCCAGCAGAATCAGGCCCATCAGCATCACCGTACGGCGTGTCGGCGCCGAGCCGCCCAGTGCCCAGGTGAGCAGCGCGAGGAGGATCGGAAAGGTGTTGCCGATCAGCAGCGCCAGCGCCACGGGAATACGCGCCACGGCCGAGTACAGGCAGATGCTCTGGGTGGCGATCAGCAGGCCCAGCAGCAGTTGCCAGCGCCAGGCACCGGGCGGCATCTGCAGGGCCTGACGTTGCCACAGCACGATGCCGAGCAGCACCAGCATGGTCACGCCGGAGCGGCAGAGGATCGCCAGCAGCAGGCCGGTTTCGTTGTCGAAGGCGATACGCGCGGCAATGTGGTTGCCGGCAAAGGAGCAGGCCAGCAACGCCAGGATCATGACGGCGATGTGGCGGGGAAACAGGGCAGGGGCAGTCATAAACAATTTCCGTATCGAGTTGAGCCTTTAGCGCCTGACAGTGTGATCACCGTTCTCGCTGCGCTAAAAAAACGGCGGGTCATGCCAAGGCATGACCCGCCGCGGGTGGAGCGGTATCAGAGTACGACGCTAGGCAGCCACAGCGAAATCGCCGGGACGTAGGTAACCAGCATCAGTACCGCGAACAGTGCAGCGTAGAAGGGCAGCAGCGCCTTCACGGTATTCTCGATGGTCACCTTGCCGATGGCCGCGCCGACGAACAGCACTGCGCCAACCGGTGGGGTGATCAGGCCGATACCCAGGTTGACCAGCATGATCATGCCGAAGTGCACCGGGTCGACGCCGAACTGGGTCACTACCGGCAGCAGGATCGGGGTGAGGATCAGGATCAGCGGTGCCATGTCCATCAACGTGCCCAACACCAGCAGCATGAAGTTGATGCACATGAGGATCACGTAGCGATTGTCCGAAAAGGTCAGGAACGCGGTAGTGATCTTCGACGGAATTTGCATCAGCGTCATGATGTAGCCGAACGCGGCGGCGAAGGCGATCAGGATCATCACGATCGACAGCGTACGCACGGTGCGGTGCAGCATCTTCGGCAGTTCGCGCCATTTGTAGTCACGGTAGATGAACATGGTCACGAAGAAGGCCCAGATCACTGCCACCGCAGCCGATTCGGTGGCGGTGAACACGCCACTGAGAATCCCGCCGAGGATGATCACCATGGTCATCAGGCCCCACAGGGCTTCGACGCAGATCTTGATCGCCTGGCGCAGCGGGATCACTTCACCCTTCGGGTAGTTGCGCTTCTTGGCGAACCACAGGCACAGCGCAGCCATGGTGGCGCTCATCAGCAGGCCCGGGCCGATACCGGCCATGAACAGCGCGGCGATGGACACCGTGCCGCCGGCGGCCAGCGAATAGATCACCGAGTTGTGGCTGGGCGGAGTGAGCAGCGCCTGCACGGAACCGGAAACGGTCACGGCGGTGGCGAACTCGCGCGGGTAGCCTTTCTTCTCCATTTCCGGAATCAGCACCGAACCCACCGAAGCGGTATCGGCCAGGGACGAGCCGGAGATGGCGCCGAAGAAGGTCGACGCGGTGATGTTCACCAGCGACAGACCGCCGCGCACGAAGCCCACCAGCACTCCTGCGAAAGCCACCAGGCGTCGAGCCATGCCGCCTTCGGCCATGATCGCGCCGGCCAGCACGAAGAACGGAATGGCCAGCAGGGAGAACTTATTGACGCCACCGGCGATCTGGATCATCACCGCGTGCAGTGGGATATCGATGTACCAGGCGCCGATCAGCGCGGACATACCGAGCGCATAGGCGACCGGCACGCGCAACAGGATCAGCACGATGAAACTGCCTACGAGAATGGCGGCGTCCATTACACGGCCTCCTTGGAATCTTCGACCGCTTCGAAATCAACCACGCGGCGCTTGTGCTGGTCGCCGTACAGCAGTTGTTCGATGACGAACATCAGGGTGATGAAACCGCCGATAGGGATCGGCATGTAGCTGATGCCTACGCGAACCGAAGGCAGTGTGCTGAGGAACTGGTTCCAGGTGGCCACACAGAGCTTGTAGCCCCAGATCAGCATGAACAGTGCGATGGCCCCCATGGCCAGGCGCACGAAAAGAGTGATCAGCGGCTGCAGCGCATTCGGCAGGCGATCGGTCAGTGAGGTCACGGCCATGTGAGCCCCGGCACGGTAGCTGGCAGCAGCGCCGACGAAGGTGAACAGCACCATCAGCAGGATCGCGATGGGTTCCGGCCATCCCAGGCCTTGGCCCAGAACATAGCGGCTGAAAACACCCCAGGGGATGATCGTTGCCATGATCAGGATCGCCAGGCCGGCGGTCGCGATACAGGCACGGTAAATGGCGTCATTGACGCCGAGAACCAGGTTTTTCATGAGACTTCACCGGATGGCTTGGAGCCGGCGGATGCCGGCTCCAAGCGCTTGCGCGAGGGGGGTTACTTGACGGCTTCGATGCGCTTGATCAGGTCGGCGTGCTGAGCGCCGTACTTCTCGCGAACCGGAGCGGTCGCATCGTAGAAAGGCTTGGTGTCGACTTCGATGAATTCGACGCCTTCGGCCTTCAGTTTCTCGTCGCTGGCCTTTTCCTTGGCAGTCCACAGTTCACGTTCTTCCTGCTGAGCTTCCTTGGCCAGTTTCTTGACCAGGGTCTGCTGCTCGGGCGTCAGCTTTTCCCAGGTGGCCTTGGACATCAGCAGTGGCTCTGGCAGGATCAGGTGGTGGGTCTGGGTGTAGTATTTGGCAACGCGGAAGTGGTTGTGCTCGAGCAGAGTCGGCGAGTTGTTCTCGGCACCGTCGATCACACCGCTTTGCAGGGCGCTGAAGATTTCACCAGTGTCCATGGCGATGCCATTGGCGCCCATGGCATTGAGGGTGTCGATGAACAGCGGGTTGCCGATCACACGAATCTTCATACCCTTGAGGTCTTCGAGTTTGCGCACCGGCTTCTTGGTGTAGAGGCTGCGGCTGCCAGCTTCCATCCACGCCAGACCGACCATGTTGAAGTCGGAGTTGGTGATGGCGTCGAGGATTTCCTGGCCGATTTCACCGTCCACGACCTTGCGCATGTGGTCGACGTCACGGAACACGAACGGCATGTTGAACACGTTGGTGGTCGGTACTACAGGACCCACAGAGCCGAGGCTGACGCGGGTCAGCTGAACGGCACCGATCTGGGTCTGCTCGATCACTTCCTTCTCGGAGCCGAGAACGCCGCCTGCGAACATGCGCGCCTTGATTTCGCCGTTGGTGGCTTGCTCAAGCTTTTTGCCCAGGTTGTCCATGGCCACCACGGTCGGGTAACCGGCTGGATGGATCTCAGCGATCTTCAGGGTCATGTCGGCCTGAACCAGGCTGGACAGGCCCATGGCCAGGGGGAGTGCAGCGATTAGCAACTTGCGCTTGAAGTTCATATGAAGCTCCGTGTTGTTGTTGTTGGTTTGCAGCGTTGTATAGCGGCTGGCGTCCGCGAATTGCCGGGCCAGGGTTGGTATCAGTGGGCGAACGGGGTTTCTGCTATGCCACTGACGCCCGGGTGCAGGGCGAACACGCCCCCGGCCAGTGGTTGATCGTCCAGGTTGCCGCCCGGGCGAATCGAGGTGACGAACAGGGTGTCGAGGTTGGGGCCACCAAAGGCGCACATGGTCGGCTTCTTCACCGGCACTTCCAGCGAGCGGTCGAGGCGCCCGGCCGGGGTGAAACGGTGAATCAGACCGGCATCGTTGCCGCAGATCCAGTAGCAGCCCTCGGCGTCCACCGCGGCACCATCTGGGCGACCGGGGTAGTCGTTCATGTCGATGAACAGCCGGCGGTTGTGCGGAGTGCCGCTGTCGATGTCGTAGTCGAACGCCCAGATGGCCTGCACCGAGGGATGCGAGTCGGAGAGGTACATGGTGCGGCCGTCCGGGCTGAAACCCAGGCCGTTGGGCACGATCAGGTCGTCGAGCAGCACCGGCAGGCTGGCCTGGCCGGCACCGTCGTAACGATACAGCGCGCCGACGTTGGCGCCCGCGGCCATGTCCATCAGCATGCTGCCGGCCCAGAAGCGCCCTTGACGGTCGCAGCGACCGTCATTGAAGCGCATCTGCTCGCGGGCATGGCTGACTTCGACCAGGCGCTCGCCGTTCAGGCGACCGTCGTCGCCGGCGGTCAACTGGAAGATGCCGCTCTGCATGCCGGCAATCCAGCTGCCATCGGCGCGCTGGGCGATGCAGGCAAGCATTTCGTCGGCTTCCCAGCTTTGCGTACTGGCGTCTTTCAGGTTCCAGCGATACAGGCGCTTGTTGGGAATGTCGGCCCAGTACAGGGCCTGATCCCGTTCGCTCCACACCGGGCTTTCGCCCACGGCATTGCGGGCATCGAGAATCAATTCGGCTTGCTTAGGCATGTCCAACCTCTTGTTATTGTTATCGAGGGGAGGGCGCGGTCTCAGTCGTCGTCAAACGGGCCGGCTGCCGTAAAGGCGCCGCCGTGATAGAGCGCATTCGGGTCGTCTGCCGGCACTGGAGGCTGAGCCTCGACCTTGTCGCGGAAAACTTCCGAGGTGTCCTTGGGGGCGAAGCCCAGGTGGGCGGCCTTGCTGTTGTCCCACCACAGGGTCTTGTTCGCCGAGGCGCCGTAGACCACAGTGTGGCCGACGTTTGGCGTGGTGAGGCTGCGTTCGATCAGTTGCACCAGGTCGTCATAGCTCAACCAGGTGCTCATCATGCGGCGGTTCAGTGGTTCAGTGAACGAGGAGCCGATGCGGATGCTGACGGTCTCGATGCCGTAGCGATCGAAGTAGAAGCTGGCCATGTCTTCGCCGTAGGACTTCGACAGACCGTAGTAACCATCCGGGCGACGCGGGGCGTCGGCATCGATGGTGTCGGTCTGCTTGTGGAAGCCTATGACATGGTTGGAGCTGGCGAAGATCACGCGTTTGACGCCATGGCGACGCGCTGCCTCGTAGATATGGAACACGCCACTGATGTTAGGGCCGAGGATTTCCTCGAACGGCCGCTCCACCGAAACGCCACCGAAATGCAGAATGGCGTCGACGCCTTCGACCAGCTGGTGAACGGCCTGTTTGTCGGCCAGATCGCAGATCTGCACTTCGATGTGCGGGCCTTCGGCCGGCGCCATTTCGGCGATGTCGGAAAGACGCAGAATCTCGGTCAGTGGCTGCAGGCGTTCGCGCAGCACCTTGCCCAATCCGCCTGCTGCGCCAGTTAGCAGCAGGCGATGGAAGGGCGGTTGCGCATTGGAAGGGGTAGTCATGGCGGAAGCGGTCTCTAGTTTGTTTTTATGGAGAGCTTGTTATCGGTTGTCGTATGACGTGAGAGGATTATCAACAGCCTCCGATTGCGCTGTCAACGCGAGGCCGTAAAAAACCTCGGCAATCCATCTGGTATGCCAGAAACCGCAGAGGCGGTGCGTTTGCGCATGGTTTTGCGCGATGGCGATAGCCAGGAAATGACTGTTCGGTCACTGGCATTTATTAGCCGCCGGCGGTGCTTCGTACGACGACTTTTGCAAACCCTTGGCGTATAAAAGGTCGCAGAGGGGATGGTTTTAGTTATTGTCGTACGATAACGTATCTCCACAGCCAGCGGCTGCCTCTTTCCACATGCGCTACAGGTGTTCGAAGAATGACCCCACAAGAATTAAAATCCGTCCTTTCCTCCGGTCTGCTGTCGTTCCCGCTGACCGATTTCGATGCCCAAGGTGAATTCAATCCGCAGGGCTACGTGCGCCGCCTGGAGTGGCTGGCCCCTTATGGCGCCACCGCGCTGTTCGCTGCCGGCGGCACCGGTGAGTTTTTCTCCCTGGCCGCTGACGAGTACTCCTCGATCATCAAGACTGCCGTCGACACCTGCGCGACCAGCGTCCCGATTCTCGCCGGCGTTGGCGGCTCCACCCGCCAAGCCATCCAGTATGCTCAGGAAGCCGAGCGCCTGGGTGCCAAAGGCCTGCTGCTGCTGCCGCACTACCTGACCGAAGCATCCCAGGAAGGTGTTGCCGCTCACGTCGAGCAAGTCTGTAAGTCGGTGAAAATCGGTGTGGTGGTCTACAACCGTAACGTCTGCCGTTTGAATGCCACCCTGCTCGAGCAACTGGCCGAACGCTGCCCGAACCTGATCGGTTATAAGGACGGTCTGGGCGACATCGAGCTGATGGTTTCCATCCGCCGTCGCCTGGGTGATCGCTTCAGCTACCTGGGCGGCCTGCCGACCGCTGAAGTCTATGCGGCGGCCTACAAGGCCCTGGGCGTGCCGGTCTACTCCTCGGCGGTGTTCAACTTCATCCCGAAAACCGCCATGGACTTCTACCACGCCATCGCCAAGGACGATCACGCCACCGTTGCCAAGATCATTGACGACTTCTTCCTGCCGTACCTGGACATTCGTAACCGCAAGGCTGGCTATGCAGTGAGCATCGTCAAGGCTGGCGCGAAGATCTCCGGCTACGACGCCGGCCCGGTTCGCGCCCCGCTGACCGACCTGCTGCCGGACGAGTACGAGCAGCTGGCCGCGCTGATCAAGAAGCAAGGCGCCCAGTAAGCTTACGCGCTAGCTGCAAAAAGAAAGCCCAGGCCTTGTGCCTGGGCTTTTGCGTTTTGGGCTTGTGCCCGGCAGGCAGCCGGCCAGTCAGTGCTGCATCGTCATCGGGCATGCCTCGGTGGGGAGGGCGTTAGCTCGGTGTATTCATGACGGTCTGGCAGGATGTTTGGTTATGGAGGTTTGCGGTATTCGACTCGGCATGCGCCTGGGGCTTGGCTGGAGATCGCGTCCCCATGATGCAACGTGTGGAAGAAGTGAGCATTTTTTGCGTAGTCATCGTATGACTTGATGTTGGGTGGCTGAAGTCGCTCGATGGTTGCCTTAATGTATTTGAGTGCTAAAAATTTCCTGGTATTCAATTTAAATCGCAATATTTGTTGGTTTTTTAGTTTTTTACAGTGTTTTAAGATGGTTTTTCAAAATTCAGAGATTTTCGTTTGTGCATATGGAGGCGTACTGGGCACGGAAAAAAGACACGACAAGGCTTGGCATTTATATAGTTGTACGATAACGTATGACTTCAATTGCCGGTCACGGCCTCCATGTCCTCATCCAAGGGTGTAAGAAGAATGACTCCACAAGAACTAAAAACCGTCCTCTCCTCCGGCCTCCTGTCGTTCCCGCTGACCGACTTTGACGCTGCCGGTGAGTTCAATCCTGCTGGTTACGTCCGCCGCCTGGAGTGGCTGGCCCCTTACGGCGCTACCGCGCTGTTCGCTGCTGGCGGTACCGGTGAATTCTTCTCCCTGGCTGCTGACGAGTATTCGTCGGTTATCAAGACCGCGGTCGACACCTGTGCCGGTAGCGTGCCGATTCTGGCCGGCGTCGGTGGCTCCACCCGTCAGGCAATCCAGTACGCCCAGGAAGCCGAGCGCCTGGGTGCCAAGGGCCTGCTGCTGCTGCCGCACTACCTGACCGAAGCATCCCAGGAAGGCGTTGCCGCTCACGTCGAGCAAGTCTGTAAGTCGGTGAAGATTGGTGTGGTGGTCTACAACCGTAACGTTTGCCGTTTGAACGCCGATCTGCTCGAGCAGCTGGCCGAGCGTTGCCCGAACCTGATCGGTTACAAGGACGGTCTGGGTGATATCGAGCTGATGGTTTCCATCCGTCGTCGTCTCGGCGAGCGCCTGACCTACCTGGGCGGCCTGCCGACTGCTGAAGTCTATGCCGCTGCTTACAAAGCACTGGGCGTACCGGTCTACTCCTCGGCCGTATTCAACTTCATTCCGAAAACCGCGATGGATTTCTACCACGCCATTGCCAAGGAAGATCACGCCACCGTCGGCAAGATCATCGACGACTTCTTCCTGCCGTACCTGGACATCCGTAACCGTAAATCCGGCTACGCGGTGAGCATCGTCAAGGCGGGCGCCAAGATCGCCGGCTACGACGCAGGTCCGGTCCGCGCCCCGCTGACCGATCTGCTGCCAGGCGAGTACGAGCAGCTGGCCGCGTTGATCGACGCCCAGGGCGCGCAATAATCGACCGCGCTGTAGCGTAGGCAAACCTGGCTCGCATCGGATGTAATGAGTTCAGCATTCGAGTTCGAGCCGAGTATTAAAAAATCCCACACCAGGCCTCTGGTGTGGGATTTTTTATTGGGCGATTAGTTAGGTAAGTTGGGCGACCCCTTTGGATGCCCGCGTGCGGTTCTCTGATCAGGACAGGCTCGTTTTAATCGTTTGGTAGATTGGCGCGATGGACATCCAGATCAGGCGGGCAATACTGCTTGCTTGATGGGCGCGGGATCTCGGTAGCCGCAGGCAGGGCCCGGATGACTTCAGCGCTGCGGCCACGCTGTATATCGGTCAGTGCGCAGCCATTGTCGACAGCAACCCGTCTAGTTGCCGCCGGCGCAGGCTTGCTCCACGCATCAAGGTCAGCGGAACAGCGACCAGCTCACCGCATAGTCGTTGAAACCCAGGCCCCACAGCGCCACGGTCAGTGCCAGCAGCAGTTCCAGCACCAGCACGCCGATGGCCAGGGTGCCGCCGGAGATGGTCAGGCCCTCATTGACCGGGATGCGCAGGAACGCCGGCATGCCCACGTAGAGCAGGCGCGCGCTGTAGGCCAGCGCGACGATACCGACCGCCAGCAGCAACCAGGCTTTCGGGTAGAGCAGGGCGATACCGGCGATGAACAGCGGCGTGGCCACGTAGCCTGCGAAGATGATGCAGCGGCGGCGGGTCGGGCGGCTGGCAAATGAGTCTGACATCCAGTGGATGACGTTACCCATGATGGCTACGCCGATCAGCATCAGGATGTAGAACACGATACCCAGCGCCGCCGCCGTGGGCACCGCCACCTTGTAGGCCTCGCCGCCCAGGTGCCAGCCGATCTGGGTGGTACCGATGAAGGCGCTGACCACGGGGATGAGTGCCATCAGCAGGACGTGTCGGGCATAAAGGTTGGTGATGCTTTCCTTTTCCCGGTCGATGTTGCGCCACTCGCGGCCGGGATTGGCCAAAAGACCCCAAATGTGATTGATCATGACTCTTCTCCTCTGGCTCCAGCATCGCGCCGGCATGAGATACACGAGAGCTGATCAGCCTGGATTGTGCGGCAAGTGCCATTCAATTCAGCCCTCACAGGTATGAGTGAAGTTCACCGCAATAGGTTTGACCAGAAATTCGCCAGCGGCGCGTGTGCGGCCTTTTCATCGTTACCAGCGTGCTATCCCACGCCGCGGCTGACGGGGCGCAGCGGTGTTCGCGGACAAGCTGCCAAGGCTCGTAACGGGGTATGTCCAGGCAGATGGGGAAAATGCCTGCGGCTGCTGGGCAGAGCCCAGCAATTGCGGGTTCTGGCAGGGCGGCGGGGGAGGGGAGGGTGCATATCCCTAAGTTTATTGTGTGCTCTTTGGCCCCTGCCTCGGGTGGGGCAAAGGTGCTATGTTGCGCACCCTCTCAGGCAGGGCCAGAACATGAGCGACGACAAGGCACGTAATCGATCCCCCGAGCAGCCGGACGACGGCAAGCGCGGCGGTTGTCTATGGCTGACCCTGCTGGGGCTCGGCTTCATCGTCTTGGTATTCGGCATTATCATCTTTGCCATCACCCGTGAGCAGACCGCCGACGTGCAGGCCAACGAGCAGCGCGCCATCCAGGCCTGCTGGGTCAAGGCCAACGACCCGTCGGCCACGCCCACCTCCCGCGCTTTCGCTACCGACAGCTGCAAGGAAATGGAAAAGCAGTTTCGCATCAAGTACGGGCAGGATTCCGAGCGATGAGCGCGGATCAGGCCGCTCCGTCCAAGCGCTTCCTGTTGATCCTGTGCCTGGTGGCGCTGGTCATCGTCGTGGCCATGGCAGCCTGGGCGTGGAGCCGCTTCGGGGTGTCGTACCTGCGGCCGTTCGGTGGTCAGGAACAGGCGGTGTTCTTCCAGGGCGGCGGCCTTAAGCTGCCCGCCGAGCTGGCCGGGCCAGGCAAGATTCGCGTGGTGCACTTCTGGGACCCGCAATGCCCTTGCCACAAGGAAACCGATGCCCACCTCAATTACCTGATCGGCCTGTACCGATTTTCCGGCGTCGAGTTCTACAGCGTGCAGAAGCCAGGCAGCAAGGGCGAGATGCTGCCTTTTCTGCGCGGCAAGCTGACGCCTCTGGAATCCATCGAAGGCATGGAGTCGATTCCGGCCAGCCCGGCCATCGCCATCTGGGATCAGAAGGGCAATCTGGCATATGCCGGCCCCTATAGCGAGGGCTTGGTGTGCAACTCCTCGAATAGCTTCGTTGAGCCGATTCTCGATGCTCTGTCGGCCAACCGCAGCGTCTCGGCCGCCAATACCATGGCGGTGGGCTGCTACTGCGACTGGAAAGCTGGCGGGGGTCGTTGATTTATCGCAGTAACCCATTGTCTTTGTGTGGTTACTGCTGTGCGACATATTGCCGCGCAACTGCGCGGGTATGAGCCACTATTATGAGTCGCAACTCTCCCCGTGATTCGCGTTCGGCCCGCGAGCGATCTTTCGCTCTCGGGCTACAGGTGCGGTCATGTGGGGCTTTGCGAGTTGAGCGAGCTGTCACCAGCTGCCGGATAGCAGCTGGGTTGGCTGGGTCGGGGCAGGCCGGGGCGAGCAATACACCCCGACTATTTGTAGGCCCATCGTCGTTATGCGGTTGGTTTTTTTGGCCGCGTAACCGAAAATGTCGCCCCCTCCGTTTAGTAGTTTCGAAGTTGAAACGATTTCGGTGCCTCGGCGCATCGTTTTCCTGGCATGCCCTGCGGCATTGGGTGTCAGGCTGAACAGAACGCTATGTGGGATATCACTTTGCTGAAGGTCGTGAAATGAGAGAAGAGAAGTACCACCGCTTGTTCCGCACGCTTCTGACGATTGTCGTGGCCGTCTCCCTGAGTGGCTGCGACTGGGTTCTTTTCGATTCGAAAGGCCAGATCGGCATCGAGCAGCGCAACCTGATCATTACCGCCACTCTGCTGATGCTGATCGTGGTGGTACCCGTCATTTTCATGACCATTCTGTTCGCCTGGCGCTACCGCTCCTCGAACAAGGACGCGACCTACGCGCCTGAGTGGGCTCATTCGCACAAGATCGAGGCCATCGTCTGGGGCGTCCCTTGCGTGATCATCATCGTGCTGGCGGTGATCACCTGGAAGACCACCCACTCGCTCGATCCCTACAAGCCCATCGAGCACGAGAACAAGCCGCTGACCGTCGAAGTGGTTTCGCTGGACTGGAAATGGCTGTTCATCTACCCAGAGCAAGGCATCGCTTCGGTCAATGAGCTGTACATCCCGGCCAACACGCCGATCAGCTTCCAGATCACTTCGCAGACCGTGATGAACACCTTCTTCATCCCGCAGCTCGGCGGCATGGTCTACGCCATGGGCGGCATGCGCACCCAGTTGCATCTGATTGCCAACGAGCCGGGCGAGTTCTTCGGCGTTTCGGGCAACTACAGCGGTCACGGTTTCTCGGGCATGAAGTTCCAGACCCACGCGACCAGCCAGGAAGAGTTCGAGCAGTGGGTGGCCAAGGTCAAGCAGTCGCCTAACACACTGGACTTCAACGGCAGCTACCAGATGCTCGCCAAACCGAGTGAAAACAACCCAGTCGAGTACTTCAATGCTCAGCCAGGTCTGTTCCGGCAGATCCTCGGCCAGTACATCGATTACAAGAGCAACCCTGTGAGCGAAGCCGCGCACGCTTCAGGTGCGGAGGAATAAACGATGTTCGGAAAGCTGACACTAGATGCAATACCCCTGCACGAGCCCATCCTTGTAGTCACCATGATCGCGGTGGTTCTGGGTGGTCTCGGGCTGGTCGGTGCCCTGACCTACTTCAAGAAGTGGGGCTATCTGTGGCACGAGTGGCTGACTTCGGTCGACCACAAGAAAATTGGCGTGATGTACATTCTCGTCGCTCTGGTCATGCTGCTGCGTGGCTTCGCTGACGCGATCATGATGCGTACCCAACTGGCGATCGCCACGGGTGGCTCCGAAGGCTATCTGCCACCGCACCACTACGATCAGATCTTCACCGCTCACGGTACGATCATGATCTTCTTCGTGGCCATGCCACTGGTGGTCGGTTTGATGAACATCGTCACGCCGCTGCAGATCGGTGCGCGCGACGTCGCCTTCCCGTTCCTGAACTCGCTGAGCTTCTGGCTGTTCGTGGTTGGCGTGCTGCTGACCAACATCTCCCTGTTCGTGGGTGAGTTCGCCATGACCGGCTGGGTCGCGTATCCGCCATTGTCGGGCATCGAGTACAGTCCGGGGGTCGGGGTCGACTACTACATATGGGCGCTGCAGATATCCGGTATCGGTACGCTGCTCACCGGTGTCAACTTCTTCGTGACCATCATCAAGATGCGTGCCCCTGGCATGACCCTGATGAAAATGCCGATCTTCACCTGGACCATCCTGTGCACCAGCGTGATCATCTGCGGCGCGTTCCCGATCCTGACTGCCGTACTCGGCATGCTGACTCTGGACCGTTACCTGGATTTCCACTTCTTCACCAACGAAGCAGGTGGCAACCCGATGATGTACGTCAACCTCCTGTGGGCCTGGGGCCACCCTGAGGTGTACATCCTGATCCTGCCGGCCTTCGGCGTGTTCTCCGAAGTCACTGCGGTATTCGCTCGCAAGCGTCTGTTCGGTTACGCCTCGATGGTTTGGGCTACCGTGGCGATCACCGTACTGTCGTTCGTGGTATGGCTGCACCACTTCTTCACCATGGGTTCTGGCGCCAGCGTCAACGCCTTCTTCGGTATCGCGACGATGATCATCGCCATTCCGACCGGTGTGAAGATCTTCACTTGGCTGTTCACCATGTACCGCGGTCGTCTGGAGTTCACTTCGCCGATCCTGTGGACCCTGGGCTTCATCATCACCTTCTCCATCGGTGGTATGACCGGCGTACTGCTGGCCGTTCCGGGTGCTGACTTCCTGCTGCACAACAGCCTGTTCCTGATCGCCCACTTCCACAACGTGATCATCGGCGGTGCGGTATTCGGCTACATGGCCGGTATCACCTTCTGGTTCCCGAAAGCGTTCGGCTTCAAGCTGCACGAAGGTTGGGGCAAGGCGTCCTTCTGGTTCTGGATCGTCGGCTTCTACTTCGCCTTCATGCCGCTGTACGTACTGGGCTTCATGGGCATGACCCGTCGCCTGAACAGCACCACCAACCCCGAGTGGGAACCGTGGCTGTACGTGGCCGTGGTCGGCGCCGTGATGATCGGTATCGGTATCCTGTGCACCCTGATCCAGTTCGCTGTATCGATCATCAAACGCAAGGAACTGGCCGACGTGACTGGCGACCCATGGGATGCTCGCACCCTGGAGTGGTCGACTTCTTCGCCGCCTCCTTTCTACAACTTCGCCGTCACCCCGCGTGGTGATCGCATCGACGAGTTCCACGAGCAGAAGCGTGACGGCCTCAAGCCTGCGCCGAGCAAGTACTCGCCGATCCACATGCCGAAGAACACCGGTGTTGGCCTGATCATGTCCATTGGCGCTCTCGCCTTCGGTTTCGCCCTGATCTGGCACATCTGGTGGCTGGCTGCGGTGAGCTTCGTCGGTACGTTCGTGGTCCTGATCCGTAACAGCTACAACACGGATGTCGACTACTACGTGCAGCCCGACGAGATCGAGCGCATCGAAAAGGCACATATTCAAGCAAAGGCTAATCAGGCGTAAACCATGTCCAGTGAAGTTTTGAGCAACCACGCCGCTCATGACGATGATCATGAGCACGAGCATCACCACGACGCGGGTGAAATGAAGGTCTTCGGGTTCTGGATTTACCTGATGACTGACTGCATCCTGTTCGCGAGTATCTTCGCAGGCTTCGCGGTGCTCAGCACCGCGTACGCCGGCGGTCCTACTCCGAAGGATCTGATCGACCTGAAGCTGGTTCTGGTCGAAACCTTCGCCCTGCTGTTCTCCAGTATCACCTACGGCATGGCCATGCTGGCCATGTACCGTGGCGACAAGGGCAAAGTGCTGTCCTGGCTTGCCGCGACCTTCCTGTTCGGTTTGGTGTTCATCTCGATTGAGCTGTACGAGTTCCACCACCTGATCCACGAAGGTGCCGCGCCGCAGGTCAGCGCCTACTGGTCCGCGTTCTTCACCCTCGTCGGCACCCACGGCCTGCACGTCAGTGCCGGCCTGGTGTGGATGGCCGTGATGATGCACCAGGTCGCCAGCCGTGGCCTGACTCCGGTCACCCAGACTCGCCTGAGCTGCCTCAGCCTGTTCTGGCACTTCCTCGACGTGGTCTGGATCTGCGTGTTTACCGTTGTTTACCTGATGGGGGCTCTGTAATGGCTCATGATCACCACTCTGTCGCTGGCGAGAGCCATGGCAGCACCAAGGATTACGTCGTCGGCTTCGTGCTGTCGGTAATCCTCACCGTGATCCCGTTCGCGATCGTGATGAACCCCGTCATGTCGAAAGCGGCCACGTTGTTCACCATCGTCGCGTTCGCGGTCGTGCAGATCTACGTGCACCTGGTGTACTTCCTGCACATGAATACCTCGTCCGAGCAGCGTTGGAACACGGTTGCCTTCGTGTTCACCATCCTGATCACCATCATCGTCGTAGCGCTCTCCATCTGGATCATCTGGAGCATGCACTACTACATGATGGCCAATTAAAAGAGAGCAGCCTGATGTTCAAGCAATACCTGCTCCTGACCAAGCCGGGCATCGTCTTCGGGAACATGATTTCCGTGGCTGGTGGCTTCTTCCTGGCTTCGAAGGGGGATATCGACCTGATGCTGTTCCTGGCAACAGCACTCGGCGTCGCTCTGGTGATTGCTTCCGGTTGCGTGTTCAACAACTACATCGATATGGACATCGATGAAAAGATGGAGCGGACCAAGAACAGGGTGCTGGTAAAAGGCCTGGTTCCGCCGACTCATGCCATCGTTTACGCCTGCATCCTAGGGATTGCAGGCGTTGCCTTGCTCTATAAAGCCACGAATCTGCTTGCAGTCGCCTTGGTCCTGATGGGCTTCGTCGTCTACGTCGGGCTGTACAGCCTGTACCTCAAGCGCAATTCGGTTTATGGAACCCTGGTTGGCAGTCTGTCGGGCGCCGCTCCACCCGTTGTGGGCTATTGCGCTGTAAGCAACGAGTTCGACATGGGGGCAGCGATTCTGCTGCTGATCTTCAGCCTCTGGCAGATGCCCCACTCGTACGCTATCGCCATCTTCCGTTTCAACGACTACCAGGCCGCCAACATCCCGGTGTTGCCGGTGATCAAGGGCGTTCCCGCTGCCAAGCGCAGCATCGTCCTGTACATCGCCGCGTTCCTGGTCGCCACCCTGATGCTCACCATCAGCGGTTACGCCGGCTACAGCTACTTCGTGGTAGCGGCAGTCAGCGGTGCCTACTGGTTGTGGATGGGGGTGTCGGGTTACAAGGCCGTCGATGACAAGGTCTGGGCACGCAAGCTGTTCGTGTTCTCCATCGTCACCATCACCGCCCTGAGCGTGATGATGTCGGTGGACTTCCAGGCCACGCCAAGCCAGATGCTAATGACCTCGGTCAATCACATCTGCGGCGTCGACAACGTCAGCGGTTTCTGTGCGGCATTCGCCTCGCGCTGAACCTTGACGAGCGAATCGGGCGGGCCCCGTCATCACCGATGACGGGGCCCGTTTTCGTTGTGGGGCTATCAGGCTTCTAGCGATTTTGGAGATATGACGTGAACGAGCAAGACGCCTTCATCACTGGCCTCAAGGATCGGCTGCCCGAGGATCTCAAGGATTCCTTCACCACCGAGCAGCTCGCCGCGCTCAAGGTGGCCTTCGGCGCACGGCAGTGGGGCCGCCACCCGGTGGACCTGCGCGGCACGCTCAAGCTATGGCGCTGGCGCTACTATTTCGTGTTCCTGGCCGGGCGCAACAAGCGCGACCTCAGTCGCGCCCAGCAGGAGCTTTCGCTGACCGCCAAGGCATTGGGCGTCAGCCTGTTCCTGATGATTTCCCTGCTGATCGGCCTGCTGTTCCTCTACCTGATCAAGTCGGCGCTGGGCATCAACCTGTTCTCCGGCTTCTCCCTGGGGTTGTGGGACTGGTTCAACCGCGCCTGAACAACAGGACCTTGAGCCCGCCTTCGGGATTGGCGTCGGGGAATTCCGGCGGGTTGTCCAGGCGCCGTTCGAAGCGGAGCTCGGGTGCTTCGCTGGCCATGCCGGCGATCAAGAAGTCGCTGGCCGTATCCGGGTCGTTGACGCAGGCCAGCACGCAGCCTTCGGCGCTGAGCAGTTCGGGGAGCTTGCGCAGAATCTTTCCGTAGTCACGGGTCAGGACGAAGCTGCCTTTCTGGAACGATGGCGGGTCGATGATGATCAGGTCGTACGGGCCATGACGCTTGACCTTGCCCCATGACTTGAACAGCTCGTGGCCGAGAAAACTCACCCGGCTCAGGTCGTGCTCGTTGAGGCGGTGGTTGTCACGGCCACGGCTCAGCGCGGCCTTGGCCATGTCCAGGTTGACCACGTGCTCGGCACCGCCGGCAAGCGCGGCCACCGAGAAGCCACAAGTGTAGGCGAACAGGTTGAGCACTCGCTGGCCTTTGGCCTGTTCGCGCACCCAGCGCCTTCCCAGGCGCATGTCGAGAAACAGGCCGGTGTTCTGCTTGCGGCCCAAGTCGAGTAGAAAGCGCAGTCCGTCTTCCTCAATCACCCACTCGTCAGGCAGCTCGCCGACCAGGTTCTGCATCGGGCTGTCGGGCAGATAGCGTTGCTGCAGCAGCAGGCTGTGGGCGCCGCTGCCGCGCCACTGATCCGATTCGCTCAACTGCCGCAGCATGGCCTGCAGGGCTTGCAACTGATCGGCCTGGGGTTCGCGAAACAGGCACACCAGCACGATGCCCTGCAGCCAGTCGACCGTGATGTGCTCCAGCCCCTCCCAGCAGCGACCGCGCCCGTGGAACAGGCGCCGCGTTTCCCTTGGCGGGTTGAGCAAAGCGTCATTCAGATGTTGGCGGAGCAGGGCGAGGTGGTTGGCGTTCATGGTGCGCAGCTATCGGCAGGCGAGGCGCGGCAGTGTAAACCAAAGCTGTCGGTGGCTCATGGGGAGGGCCGGTTCGTGGCGCATAAAAAAGCCCGTCACGAGGACGGGCCAAATATGCCACTGGAGTCAGCGATGCGATGTGCGTGTTACAGGATCGACAACGGGTAGTTGAAGATCAGGCGGTTCTCGTCGAACTCGTTGTTGCTGTAGTCGCGACGGATACTCGCATTACGCCAGCGCATGCTCAGGTTTTTGAAGGCGCCGCTTTGAATCACGTAGGCCAGTTCTGTTTCACGGCCCCATTCTTTTCCGTCATCAACGGCGCCCACATGTACGTTGCTGCCACTGATGTAGCGGTTCATCAGGGTGAGGCCTGGAATACCAAGGGCCGTAAAGTTGAAGTCATGACGTACTTGCCAGGATTTCTCCTTGGCGTTGTCATAAGCCGAGTTATAGCTGTCGTTGGCCAAGGTACCGCCGCTGGTGCCGTTGACGCGCATCCAGCCAGTGTCACCGGAGACCTTTTGCAGGCCGACATAGAAGGTGTTGCTACCGTATTTGGCGGAGAACAGGCCGGAGTAGGTTTTATTATCCAGTTTGCCGGCACGGGATGCGCCGTCGTCCTCACCTTGGAAGTAGCCGAGGTTGGCGCCCAGAGTCCAATCACCGATGGGCTGGCTGTGAGTCAGCTGCAGGTATTGCTGCTCATAGACGTCCTTCAGCTCGGCGCCCCACAGGCCGATCATGGTGCGATCGCCGTTAAACTTGTACTCGCCACCAACGAAGTTGAAGCGGTCCGAAGCGCCGCCACCATAGGTCATGTCGTCGATGCTGGCGCTGTCACGCGTGCTGTTCTGGCGGAACTGACCGCCATAAAGCGTCAAGCCGGCAATTTCGTTGGAAGTGACCTGGCCGCCACGGAATGTCTGGGGCAGGGAGCGACCGTCGTCAGCGCGCAGAATCGGCAGCACCGGCATCCACTCACCGACCTTCAGTTCGGTTTTGGAGATCTTGGCCTTGGCAGCCAGGGCTACGCGGCCATAGTCATCAGCAGGATGACGGTCAGCTCCAGCGCCATGCACCGGCAGCAGGCCGGTGCCATAGGTGCCGCCACCGCCATCGAGTTTGACTGACAGCATGCCCAGCGCATCGACACCAAAGCCAACCACGCCTGGGGTGTAGCCAGAGCGTGCATCGAGAATGAAGCTCTGGGTCCATTCTTCAGCTTTGCTTTGGGCGTTAGTCGGGTCTACGAAGTTACGGTTGATGTAGAAGTTACGCAGGTTCAGCGACACCTTGGCATCGTCTACGAAGCCTTCGGCGTGGGCGGCGAACGGCACGGCCAGAGCCATGGTTCCGGCCCCGATCAGGCCCAGCGAGATGAGTTTGCGTGCGATCATTGTTGTTGTGCTCCCGATGTTTTGAACAGCCCGCCCTCTGTCGATCGCTGATCGACATGCCGTGAGGTCGGTGTGATATGCCCCTTACAGGGCGCAGACCCGCGCGGTGGCGCAGGACTCTGCCTCAGGCCCTAGCCATCGGCGAATAAGTGGCGCGCAGGTGTCGAGATGAATGCGGCGGATCGGGCGCGGGTGCCCGGAAGACGGTATGCAGGTGAGCTGAAGGCTGGCTTCATGATGCGACCTTTTTTGTTTTTATAAGGCTTTGTTGTCATACAACATTGGCGGCGATTATCGACAGCTCGCAATCGGCTTGTCAACGCAGGCCGATGAAAAGATCACCTGATATTTCCAGCTGAGTCTGGTCGATACCCGCGACCTATAGCCAGAGCCTTGTGGATAGTGGCTTTCAGGTTATAGCGGCGCGTTTCGGAGGGCTTTCCTGCTTCGCCGCGCGGATGGCCCTGCAGACGGCCTCGCCAGTGGCCTGATGTTGTGCGATAACGGATGACGATATCAAAACAAGAGAAGAGATATGCCACATTGCCTGATTGAAGGTTCCCGTTCCCTGCTGCAGACCGTGGGCGGTAGTGAACTGGTAACGAAGGTTCACGCGGCCGCCATGGACAGCGGATTGTTCAAGGAGGGCGAGGTGAAGGTGCGACTCAGCCTTTACGATCACTTCACGGTCGGCGGTAGCGAGGAGGATTTCGTGCACGTGATCTTCTATCTGCTGGCCGGTCGTACCGACGAGCAGAAGAAGACGCTGTCCATGGCCATCGTGCGCGCGCTGCTGGAGTGCCTGCCGGCGGTTCAAAGCCTGTCGGTGGATGTACGCGACATACGCCGCGAAGCGTTCAGCAACCGGCGCAGCTGCCTGGACGCCGGCTGAGCGCGAAGGGGCGGCAGAGAACCCCGCCCCGCATGGCTTAACCGCGGTAGTAGCGCTGGGCCACGAACGGCGTCTTGGCGACCTTCATGGCGACGCGCTTGCCGCGCACCAGCGCCCAGACCTCGCTATCCACGGCGACATGGCTGCTCGGCACGTAACCCATGGCCAGCGGAGCGCCCAGGCTCGGGCCGAAGCCGCCACTGCAGACCTGGCCGATGACTTCGCCCTCGGCGTTCACCAGCTCGGCACCTTCGCGTACCGGTGTGCGCTCCTGGGGCAGCAGGCCGACGCGCTTGCGAGCGACGCCATCGCGCTGCTGGGCGAAGATCCGCTCTGCGCCGGGAAAACCGCCCGGGCGAGCGCCGTCGGCGCGGCGTGCCTTGGAGATGGCCCACAGCAGGCTGGCTTCGATGGGCGTGGTGTCGGCATTCATGTCGTGGCCGTAGAGGCACAGGCCGGCTTCCAGGCGCAGAGAGTCGCGAGCGCCGAGACCGATGGGCTGCACTTCCGGTTCGGCCAGCAGGCTGCGCGCCAGCGCTTCGGCGTGTGCGGCGGGCACGGATATCTCGAAGCCATCCTCGCCGGTGTAGCCGGAGCGGCTCACGTAGCAATCCACGCCGAGCAGGCGCACGGGCTTGAACTGCATGAAGGTCATCCTGGCGACTTCCGGCGCCAAACGGGTCAGCACCTCGACTGCCTTGGGGCCTTGCAGGGCGAGCAGGGCACGCTCGAAGCGCGACTCGACCTGGCACTGGTTGGCGATGCGCTGCTGCAGGTGCATCAGGTCCTGATGCTTGCAGGCAGCGTTGACCACCAGGAACAGCGTGTCATCGCCCAGGTTGGCGACCATCAGGTCATCGAGAATGCCGCCGTTTTCATTCGTGAACATGGCATAGCGTTGCATGCCGGCCGGCAGGTCGACGATATCCACCGGCACCAGGCTTTCCAGTGCTTTGGCCGCACCGGCGCCACGCAGGATGATCTGGCCCATGTGCGAGACGTCGAACAGGCCGGCAGCCTCGCGGGTATGCAGGTGTTCCTTCATCACGCCGAGCGGGTACTGCACCGGCATTTCATAACCGGCGAACGGCACCATGCGTGCACCCAGTTCCAGGTGCAGGGCATGCAGCGGGGTTTTCGCCAGGATTTCAGTGGTCATGGCGCTCTCCTAATAGAGGCTGTAAGCAGCCCGCGACAACGCGCGGGCGTCATGAGAGATGGCGGCTGCCGAGCGAGTCGGCAGCCGAGGCGCGATCAGGCGTCCAGATAGGCTTCGATGGGCGGGCAGGCGCAGACCAGGTTGCGGTCGCCGAACACGTTGTCGACGCGGCCCACGGGCGGCCAGTACTTGCCGTCGACCAGGCTGCGGGTCGGGTAGACCGCCTGTTCGCGGCTGTACGGGTGCGTCCATTCACCCACCAGTTCGGCGGCGGTGTGGGGGGCATTCTTCAGCGGGTTGTCGTCGGCATTCAGCTGGCCGCGCTCGACCGCGCGAATTTCTTCGCGAATGGCGATCATGGCGTCGCAGAAACGATCCAGCTCCTGCTTGGACTCGCTCTCGGTCGGCTCGATCATCAACGTGCCGGCCACCGGGAAGGACATGGTCGGGGCATGGAAGCCGAAGTCGATCAGGCGTTTGGCCACGTCGTCGACGCTGATACCGCTGCTGTCTTTCAGCGGGCGCAGGTCGAGGATGCATTCGTGGGCCACCAGGCCGCCTTCACCGCTGTACAGCACCGGGTAGTGCTCTTCCAGGCGGCGAGCGATGTAGTTGGCGTTGAGGATCGCCATCTGCGACGCGAGGCGCAGGCCGGTGCCGCCCATCATGCGGATGTACATCCAGGTGATCGGCAGGATGCTGGCGCTGCCGAACGGCGCGGCGCTGACGGCACCTTCCTTGCGGGCCATGTGGCCATGGCCGGGCAGGAACGGCGCCAGGTGGGCCTTCACGCCGATCGGGCCGACGCCCGGGCCGCCGCCGCCGTGGGGAATGCAGAAGGTCTTGTGCAGGTTCAGGTGAGAGACGTCGCCGCCGAACTTGCCCGGTGCGCAGAGACCGACCATGGCGTTCATGTTGGCGCCGTCGATGTACACCTGGCCGCCATTGTCGTGGACGATGGCGCAGATCTCGCGAATGCCTTCCTCGAACACGCCGTGGGTGGACGGATAGGTGATCATGATCGCGGCTAGCTGGTCACGATGCTGCTCGGCCTTGGCGCGCAGGTCGTCGATGTCGACGTTGCCGCGGGCGTCGCAGGCCGTCACCACCACGCGCATGCCGGCCATGTGGGCGGTGGCCGGGTTGGTGCCGTGGGCCGATTGCGGGATCAGGCAGATGTCGCGTTTGTTGTCGCCGCGGCTGTGGTGATAAGCGCGAATCGCCAGCAGGCCGGCGTATTCACCCTGGGAGCCGGCGTTGGGCTGCAACGACACGGCGTCGTAGCCGGTGGCGGCGCAAAGCATGGCTTCCAGCTCGTCGGTCAGTTGCTGATACCCGGCGCTCTGCTCGGCGGGGGCGAAGGGGTGCAAGTTGCCGAACTCGGCCCAGGTGACGGGGATCATCTCACTGGCCGCATTGAGCTTCATGGTGCAGGAACCCAGCGGAATCATGCTGCGGTCCAGTGCCAGGTCCTTGTCGGCGAGCTTGCGCAGATAGCGCATCAGCTCGGTTTCCGAGTGGTAGCGATTGAACACCGGGTGCTCGAGAATCGCTGACTGGCGCAGTTGTGCGGCGGGCAGGCTGCTGTCGCCCTGGGTGGCCAGCGCAGCGAAATCCGGCGTTGGCTTGCCGTCTGCCAACAGCGACCAGAGTTGCTCAATATCCGCCTGGGTAGTGGTTTCATCGAACGACAGGCCGAGACGCTCGGCATCCACTTCACGCAGGTTGATGCCGGCGGCGCGGGCTTTGCCGTGCAGCGCCGCGGTCTGCGCGCCGGTACGCAGGGTGACGGTGTCGAAGAACGCCTGCTGCTCGACAGCAAGGCCAAGGCTCTGCACGCCGCGGGCGAAAATCACGGTCAACTGGTGGACGCGCTGGGCAATCCGCGTCAGCCCCTGCGGGCCGTGATACACGGCGTACATGGCGGCGATGTTGGCGAGCAGCACCTGGGCGGTGCAGATGTTGCTGGTGGCCTTCTCGCGGCGGATGTGTTGTTCGCGGGTCTGCATGGCCAGGCGCAGGGCCGGGTTACCGAAGCGGTCTACCGACATGCCGACCAGGCGGCCCGGCATGTCGCGCTTGAACGCGTCACGGGTGGCGAAGTAAGCCGCGTGCGGGCCGCCGAAGCCCAGTGGCACGCCGAAGCGCTGGGCGCTGCCCAGGGCAACGTCGGCACCGAATTCGCCCGGTGCCTGCAGCAGGGCCAGGGCCAGCAGGTCGGCGGCAACGGCGACCAGGGCATTGGCGGCGTGGAAGCGCTCGACCACTTCGCGGTAGTCGAAGATGTCGCCATTGCTCGCCGGGTATTGCAGCAGGGCGCCGAAGAAGGCGCTGGCATCGTCGATGGCTGCTTCGTCGCCGACCACCACCTCGATGCCCAGGGGTTCTGCCCGGGTGCGCAGCACGTCGAGGGTCTGCGGGTGGCAATGCTGGGAGGCGAAGAAGGCGTTGGCGGCCTTGTTCTTCGACAGGCGCTTGCAGAAGGTCATGGCCTCGGCGGCGGCGGTGCCTTCGTCGAGCAGCGAAGCATTGGCGATCGGCAGGCCGGTGAGGTCGCTGATCAGGGTCTGGAAGTTGAGCAGCGACTCCAGGCGGCCCTGGGAGATTTCCGGCTGGTAAGGCGTGTAGGCGGTGTACCAGGCCGGGTTTTCCAGCAGGTTGCGCAGAATCGGCGAGGGTGTGTGGGTGCCGTAGTAACCCTGGCCAATGTAGTTGCGAAACAGCTTGTTCCTGGCAGCGATGGCCTTGATGGCGGCCAGCGCATCGGCTTCGCTCTGGCCGTCGCCGGCCGGCAGCACGCTGGTGCCCTTGATGCTGCCCGGGATGACGCTGGCGGTCAGCGCCTCCAGGTCGCTGTAACCCAGGGTTTCCAGCATCGCGGCGGTGTCTTGATCGCGCGGGCCGATATGGCGGGCGATGAATTCGTTGCGGGTATTCAGATCAGTCATGGCTTTCTCTCAAGCGTCGGCTTTGGCGTTGAGCAGGCGCTCGTAGGCGTCCTGATCGAGCAGGCCGGCCAGGGCGCTGGCATCGGCTGGGCGGAAGCGGAAGAACCAGCCCTGGCCCAACGGCTCGGCATTGACCAGTTCGGGGCTGGCCTCGAGATCGGGGTTCACTTCGACCACTTCACCATCGAGTGGCATGCCGATGTTGCTGGCAGCCTTCACGGACTCCAGCACCGCCACCTCGTCGCCGGCGGCGTAGGCCTGCAGCTCGGGCAACTGCACGAATACCACGTCGCCCAGTGCGTCTTGAGCGTAGGCGGTGATCCCTACGGTGACCAGGCCATCGGCCTCCTGACGCAGCCATTCGTGTTCGACGGTAAAACGCAATTCGCTCATGGGGGCTCCCTTGTTGGCCTTAGTGCCCATTTGGGTGGGCGCGATTATTGGCAACTGATTAGCAAACTCGGTGCCATTTAAAAATATCTAATAAAATCAGTAGTTTAATTTGATTTTTCATTGAGGGAGCTTGGTGGTGTATTGATTTCGATACGAATGTTGTGCGCCCGAACTGCTAGTGCTGAGCGGACGCCCGTGTGTCGCCTTTGGCTACGTGTGTGTCGTATCGAATACGGTGTGTTTGAATCAATACAGCTGACTGGGGCCGGCTAGGGGCACTGCGGGCGGCCTCAATGTAGGGCGGGCTGCGCACTGGATTGGCGTAGGCGCTCACCGAGCTTCAGGCGCAGTGCAGGGTCTTCGCACAAGAGCAGAGCACGCTGTACATCGAAACGCTCGGCATGGGAACACTCAAGATGCCCGTAGAGATCGGCCCTGGCGAGGTGGTCGTTGACGTTGGGCGGCGCCAGTTGCAGCACGCGTTCGGCATCCTTCAGCGCGCTCAGATAATCCTCGGCCTGGGCGTGCAGCTGGCGCAGGTTGCGCGACAGGCGCACGATCATGCTGCGGGCGTCGCAGCTCAGCATGTGTTCGGCGCTCAATTGCGCATGGGGGCCGAGGTAGCGCAACAGCAGTTCCCGGCAATCGCGGGTATACAGACGCCGCCCGCCGCAGGGGTCGAGCAGGTGATCGGCGCCAGGCACGCGCAGCAGGAAGTAGCCGGGAAAGCTGACGCCCTGCAGCGGAATCTGCAGCCGACGCGCCAGCTCCAAGGCGATCAGTGCAATGCTCAGCGGCTGGCCGCGACGTCGCTGCAGCACCTTGTGCAGCAGCGCGGCTTGCGGGCGCACCGGGCTGTCGTCATCGTCATGGAAATGCAGATCGCTGAGCTGCCGCAACAAGGGTTGCGCCAATTCCTGGGGCGGGAAGTTGGGCAGGCCGGCACTGATCTGATGCTTGAGGTTCTCCAGCTCGTGCATGACCTGCTCGGGCCGTACCGAGGAGTCGTGCTCGGCGGCGACCCAGAGTGCGGCCTCGAACAGTGCCGGCTGTTCACCGTTCAGACAGGCAAGGCAGTGATCGCGCGCGCTCATGGTCACCTCCCGGGGGATGAGCCTGTTGTAGCTGCGCGCGCGTCGGCCGTCCAGCCCGCAAGAGCGAAGAGATGTTAATGGGCGTGCGGGGCGGTCATTCCGCTTCCGGTTGGGTGCTCAGTTCGCCGAGGGCGTCGGGCTGGTTTTTGAACGCCTTGGCGAACACATCGCGATTTCTGGCCATGTAGATACCCAGCTCCTCGCCCTGATCCTCGCTGAGCGACGGTACCGCGTTGCGCAATACATCGCTGAGCAGTTCGGCCAGCTCCAGCATCTTGTCATGACGATCTGCTTCGGCTTTATCCATAAACAAACGCTCCGGGTCGCGACTGCTGCGGTACACCACTTCGACGGCCATTCATCACCTCTACGCCTTCGCTGATAATCAAAAAATACTGTTCATGCATACAGTTTGGGCAAGCATAATCAACTGCGCTGCGTTTGAACAGCGTAAACCTGAGATGCCGAGCGTGCGCGACTTCGTCGCGCTCACAAGGGGGTGGTCCATGTGCCTTCTGCGCTCCAGCAGGCTTCTGTATGCCATCGCAGTCGGCTCGCTGGTCTTGTTCCTGCATGGGAATGTCATGCGGGCGCGTCATGATCACGGCGCCAGGCAGCATCAATCGGAAAGGGGAATGCCATGAAGTGGGTGGACGATAGCCGCAAGCGGATGCACAGGGGTGCGAATTCGGTCGGTAATCTGTTCGTCGAGGGCTTTCATTACCTGGGGCTGTTCGCCATCGGCGCGGCGACCGCCTGGGCGTCGGTCGCGGCGTTCATCGGCATGGTGGAAAAGGGCAGTGCCAGCGTGGACGACATCCTGCTGCTGTTCATCTACCTGGAGCTGGGGGCAATGGTCGGCATCTACTTCAAGACCAACCATTTGCCGATCCGCTTCTTGCTGTACATCGCCATCACCGCGCTGACCCGCTACCTGATCGGCGACGTATCCCATCACAAGGCGCCGGACATCGGCCTGCTGTACCTGTGCGGCGGCATCTTCTTCCTGGCGCTGTCGGTGCTGGCGGTGCGTTTCGCGTCCTACAAGTTTCCGTCCAGCAAGGCCATCGACTCGACCGGCGAAGTGGTGGGCGACAACTACTCCGAGCGCTGATGACGCTCAGTCGGCCAGGGGCGCGAACAGCGCCTGCAGGTCGTCTTCACTGAGCTGCCAGCTGCTCTGGCTGCCACCTTCTTCGAGCAGGCCGTGGGCCAGGTTGGCCTTGGCCTGCTGCAATTGCTGGATTTTCTCTTCCACGCTGCCGCGGGCGATCAGCTTGTAGACGAACACCGGCTTGTCCTGGCCGATGCGGTAGGCGCGGTCGCTGGCCTGGGCCTCGGCTGCCGGGTTCCACCACGGGTCGAAGTGGATCACGGTGTCGGCAGCGGTGAGGTTCAGGCCTGCGCCGCCGGCCTTGAGGCTGATCAGAAAGACCGGAAACTGCCCGGCCTGGAATTGCTCCACGGGCGTGCGCCGGTCACGGGTGCTGCCGGTCAGTTTGGCATAGCCGATGCTGCGCGCCTGCAGCTCGCTTTCGATCAGTGCCAGCATCGAGGTGAACTGCGAGAACAGCAGCACGCGGCGGCCTTCGCCGATCAGCGCTTCGAGCATGTCCAGGAGGCTGCTGAGCTTGCCGGAGTCGCTGCTGGTCAGTTCGCCTGGCGCCTCGTCGAGCAGGCGCAGGTCGCAGCACACCTGGCGCAGGCGCAGCAGTGCCTCGAGGATCACGATCTGGCTGCGCGCCAGACCCTGGCGGGTGATCTCCTCACGCACCTTGCGATCCATGGCCAGGCGCAGGATCTCGTAGCGGTCGCGCTGGGCGGGCGTCAGTTCCACCCACTGGGTGATTTCGGTCTTGGGCGGCAGCTCGCGGGCGACCTGCTCCTTCTTGCGGCGCAACACGAACGGTTTGATCCGCCCACGCAGGTGCGCCAGGCGCTGCTCGCTGCCGTGCTTCTCGATGGGCGTGCGGTAGTCGCGGGTGAAACGCTTGGCGTCACCGAGCCAGCCCGGCATCAGGAAGTTGAACAGCGACCACAGCTCGCCCAGATTGTTTTCCAGCGGCGTGCCGCTCAGGCACAGACGCTGGCGGGCGTTGATCTGCCCGGCGGCAAGGGCAGCCTTGCTGCGTGGGTTCTTGATGCTCTGGGCTTCGTCGAGAATCAACAGGTGAAAGCGTTGCGCGGTCAGCGCCTTGAGGTCGCGCGGCAGCAGGGCATAGGTGGTAAGCACCACATCGTGCTCGGCGATCAGCTTGAACTGGCTACGCCGCTTGCTGCCGTGCAGGGCCAGCACCTTGAGGGTCGGCGCGAAACGCGCGGCCTCGTCCTGCCAGTTGGGGATCAGGCTGGTGGGCATGACGATCAACGCCGGCTGCTGCAGGCGACCGTTCTGCTTCTCCAGGAGAATGTGCGCGAGGGTCTGCAGGGTCTTGCCCAGGCCCATGTCGTCGGCCAATACGCCACCGACCTCCAGCTCCCCAAGCGCCTGCATCCAGCCCAGCCCCTGAAGTTGGTAAGGGCGCAGCTGCGCGGCCAGATCGTCGGGCGCGCTCACCGTCTGTTGGCTGGTGTGCTGCAGGCGCCTGGCGAACTCGCGCAGCTCGATACCGCCTTGCCAGTTCAGCGCCGGCCCCTGCTGCAGGGCATTCAGGCGCGCGGCATCGGCCCGCGCTAGGCGTACGCGGGTGCCGATCTCGTCGGCATCGCCGATGAACAACTCGCCCAGTGCGGCCAACAAGGGCTTCAGGCGTGCATAGGGTAGGGCCACGCGGCGCTGGCTATGGGGCAGGCCGACCAGCAGTAATTCCTCGTCCGGGCGCTGCGCCAGGGCGTCACCGGAAAGCAGCCAGGGCGAGCGGCGGATGGCCTGCAGCAACACGGGCAGCAGGCTGATGCGCTGGCCTTCCACCTCGATGCCCAGCTCCAGGTCGAACCAGCCCTGTTCGGGTAGCTCGTCGACATCGGCGTACCAGTCGTCGATCTCGGCCAGGTTGTACTGGAAGTCGGGCTGGATCTCGACGCGCCAGCCTTCGGTGCGCAGCGCCGGAACCTGCTGCTGCATGAAACCCAGCCAGGCGGCATCGCCCTGCAGTTCGAAATGCTCGCCAGGGTGCTGGGCCAGGGCTTCGCTCTGCCTCAGGGCGATGCGCAGGCCGGTGGCTTCCAGGCGGCGCCTTAGCTCGGCTTCCCGGACCGTGTCGCGGATGATGCGCAGCTGGCGATTGGGCCCCAGGCGTACCAGCAGATCCTTGGCCGTTTTACCCACCGCGCTGTGGCCCTGATAGTCGAAAGCCAGGGCGGCACGGTGCTGGGTCTGTTCCAGCATGCGCCCCTTGCGCGCATCGAAATGCACGCGCACGTGGCTGCCCAGGGTCAGGATCGGTTGCGGCTGTACGTCGTCCAGCACGGTTTCGTCCACCGGTTTTTCGGTAACGATCAAGGTACCCAGGTCATCGCCAGCACGCTGCCGTGCCTCGAGGGTGAGCAGGGCGGCCACCACATGTTTGCAGTTGAAGCCCACCGGGCAGCTGCAATGGCCGGTCACGCCCCAGCCCTTGCCGTAGGCGTGCAGGGTGATGCGCTGCTGGTAGGGGCGCTCGCCACTGCCCAGGCAACTGGCGAGCAGGCTGTGATCCTTGAGGCTGAGCAGACGGCTCAGGCCGCGGGTGGCGTAGTCCTGGCCGCGGCGCAGCGCGCCTTCGTCGAAGTCGCCGCGCCAGTCGGCCTGCTGCAGGTGCAGGATGTCAGGCATCGGGCGGGCTCTCTGGCATCAGGGCGAGGTCTGGCATGGCTGTTGGAAAACGATGGCAAGCCGCCGATGGTCTCACAGCTCGCCCGGGAATGGCAGCACTGCGGCCGCTCAGGCGCGTTCGACTGGCGTCTCGGTCTTGATGGCGCCGCGAATGTTCATCGCCCCCAGACACAGTTGCAGCACGATCAGCGCGTAGGCGTGATTATAGAGGCCCCAGGCGATCCACAGCAGGTTGCTGGCCATGAATACCCAGAAGCCCAGGTTGCGGCGGCGGCGCTGCTTGGAGGCGACCAGCCAGGCGGCGATGACGGTGATCAGCATGGCTGGCCATTGCAGCCAGTCGAGGTACTCCATAAGGATTCCAGAAACCGAAAGTGACTTCAGTAGCGACCGGCACTCTGGCGCGGACGTTCGACCTTTCAGACCGGATTGCTTTCGCGCTGCGCCTTGTCGGCGTACATCTCGGCGTCGGCCATGCGCAACAGCTCGCTGGCGGTGCTGCCGTCCGCCGGGGCGATGGCGATGCCGAGGCTGACGCCCACCTGCAGATTCTGGCCGTTGAAAACGATGGGCTCGCTCAGTTCGTCTTCGATGCGCTGGCCCAGGCGAATGGCCGCCGCCCGGTCCAAACCCGGCAGCAGCACGGCAAACTCGTCGCCACCCAGGCGCGCCGGTACATCGATGCTGCGCAACAGGCCGCGCAGCCGGCGGGCGCTGACCTTGAGCACTTCGTCGCCGGCGGCGTGGCCGAAGCGGTCGTTGATCTGCTTGAAGTGATCCAGGTCGATCATCATCAGCGCGATGGGCGCCGAGCGCGCCTTGGCCAGTGCGCTGGTGACGCTCTGGTCGAATACCCGGCGGTTGGGCAGTTCGGTCAGCGCATCCTGATGGGCCAGGGTGTTGAGCGGCCGCAACAGGTGCCGGCCGATCAGCGCCACCACCAGGGCGGACAGCGCCAGGCTGGCCAGCAGCAGATACTGCTGGAAGTGCTCGATACGCTCGTAGGCGACCATGTGCTGACTCAGCGACTTGCCGGCGATCAGCAGCACTTCGCTGGCTTCCTGGGCGTTGAAGTTGTGCAGCGCCACCGAGCGCATCAGGTATTCGTCGTGCTCGTCCTCAAGCGTCCATTCGGCGCCGTCGACCAGCGCCGACGGGTTGCTCAGCAGGCGCTCGAAGCTGCTTTCAAGAGTATTGCCGTGCAATTGCCAGGCGCCGTTCTGCCCGCGGGACAGGAAGACGAACTCGGTATCGGTGGTCTGCTTCAGCGCCTCAGCCAGCTCGTCGTCGATGGCGAAACCCAGTGTCAGCTCGGCCTGGGGCATGGGCATGTTCACCACACGGTGGATGAGCTGGTAAAGCACCCCGCTTTGGCTGCGCAGCAGGCTGACCGGTTGCGCGCCGGGGCTGCCCGCCTGGGCGGCGGCCTTGAGCAGCGGCGCGATGTCGGCCTGTTGCAGCTCCTTGGGCACGCTGGCGATCAGTTGGCGGTCGAGGGTGTTGAGCAGGGCGATGTCGGCCCTCAGGCGCTTGCCGTGGTTGCCCAGCATGGATTCGATGGTCGAGCGCTCACCGGTGGCGATGGCTTCCTTGAGGCCATAGTCGGCGGCCAGCACGGCAGCGCCCTGGGTCAGTTGCCGCTGGCGCAGCTCGAGCAGCTCGTCGACCACCTGGGTGGTGGTCTGCAGGCTGTTGCTGATGGTTTCCTCGACGATGCTGCGGTTGGTGCGGGTGCTCACCAGGTAGATGACCACCTGCACGCTCAGCAGCGCCACGAGCAGCACCACGATGATGCGTCGCTCCTGAGTCCTGATGTGCTGACTGCTTCTCATCGACGTTCCATTCCCTATGGGTGTTATCGAGTGTAGAGCAGCGATTGGCCGGCAAGTGCCGATTGATCAGGGCGCGCGTTTGAAGATGCGCTCCGAGAACAGCAGCTGGGCGAGCAGCGGATAGGCGAGGTAATGCAGGATGAAGATCACTATGCCCATGGGGCTGGGCTCGTCCTGCAGGGTCATCATGGTCAGCAGCCCGGCGTACAGCAGCGCCAGCATGCCGCCGTACAGCCACACCAGGCGGCGTCGCTCACCACGCGTGGGCGGGCGGCGTTGCTGCCAGGCGAACAGCAACGCCAACAGCGCCGCGATGCTGGCAGCGATCACCAGGGTGGCCAGCACGCCGCCGAGTTTGACGAAGCTGCGCAGCAGCACGTTGAGCAGCACGGCCGCCACCACGCCGATGAGGGCGTAGCGCAGCATGGCGACAGGCTGATGGGACGGCGGCATGGCGACAGGGCTCGGCGATGGCGATGAAACTTGGAGTCTCGCCCGTGACGCCAGGTTCTACAAGCGGCGATCCAGGCCGAAGCGGCGGCTCAACACGCGGTCGAGCAGGGCGCCGGGCAACAGCGCCGAGAGCAGCGGCAAGGCCCGGCTGCCGTTGCCCAGGCGCAGCACTCGTGGGCGCTTGGCGCTGGCCACGGCGGCGAACACGTTGCGTGCGACGTGGCTGGCGGGTGTCGGGTTGTCCTGGGAGGCGATGGCGCGCGCACGGATGCCGTCACGCACTGGCCACCATGGCGAATGCTCGCCGATCAATTGCTCGGCCTGGCGGCTGGCGTGGGTGCCGAAGCTGGATTCGATGGCGCCTGGCTGCACTTCCATCACGCTGACGCCGAATGGCGCGAGTTCCAGGCGCAGGGCATCGCTGACGGCGTGCACCGCGGCCTTGGAGGCGCAGTAGGCGCCCGCGAACGGGGTCACCAGCACGGCCGAGACGCTACCGATATTGACCACCAGGCCCTTGTTCTGGCGCAGCAGCGGGAACAGCGCGCGGGTCACGTTGACCAGGGAGAACACGTTGGTCTCGAACTGCTTGCGCATCGCCGTGGCGCCGCCATCGAGGAGCGGGCCCATGGAGCCGTAACCGGCATTGTTGATCAGCACGTCGAGCCCGCCGATGCGTTCCTTGAGCGTGGCGGCCAGTTGCTCGACAGCGGCGGCGTCATTCACGTCCAGTTGCACGGCATGGAAACCTGCGTCGCTCAGGCGTGCCACGTCTTCGCTTTTGCGGGCGCTTGCCCAGACCTGATAACCCTGCTGCGCGAAGGTGTCGGCCAGTGCCCGGCCGATGCCACTGGAGCAGCCGGTGATCAGAACCGTAGGATGGCTCATGGATAATCCTTGTGATTGTTGTTGTGTGGATCGTGAAACAGCGCCTAGCGACTAAAGGTGCCTTGCAGCTGCTCGGCGCGGAATTCCAGGGTGCTGGCGCGGTAGCCGCTACGCAAGGTAGGCAGCGGCAGGCAGGTTTGCCAGTCGGCGCCGGGCAACAATTCACCGGGGCCGCTGTAGCGCGGTGCTTCGTACAGGCGCTGCGCCAGATTGACGCTGTCGCCCGGCCGGTAGGCGGTGATCTGCCAGCGCAGCTCCTGCAGCGCGGCCTCGCTGCCATTGTGCAGGTGCAGGCTCAACGGGCGATCGGCGGGGCAGCTCTGCGGGGCGTGGGTAAGGCGCAACTCCAAGTGGGCCAGGTCGCGGTTTTCGCGGCTTTCCTGCCACAGCACCCAGCTCGTCACCAGGCCCAGCCCGGCCAGTGCGGCCAGGGAAATGGGCAGGGCCTTGGCCGGGTAGCGGATCAGCAGGATGAACCAGCTGAGAACCAGAATCGCGCCGAAAATCATGACTGGACCTTGAATGTCGAGTGTCCGCCAATCCTACACAAGGCCGATGGGCTCGGCACCCGCCCAGGGATTGGTGGATGTTTCGCCAGGGGCCGTTTCTCGCGACGCAACTCGTGCTGAAGCGCCTGGGTTGTCACTCCGGCGCGTGATCGCGCAGGAACACCAGCTTGTCGGCGCTCGAATCCTTTGCCGAGAAGCGGTAGCCCTGGTCGTCGAAATCCTTGAGGTGCTGCGGATCCGTCAGCCGCTCGCGGATCACGTGGCGGGCCATCAGGCCGCGGGCCTTCTTGGCGTAGAAGCTGATGATCTTGTACTGGCCGTTCTTCAGGTCCTTGAATTCGGTGTCGATGATTCGCGCTTTCAGCACCTTGCGCTTGACCGCCCCGAAGTATTCGTTGGATGCCAGGTTGAGCAGCACGTCGTCGCCCTGGGCCGCTAGCGCCTGATTCAGCCATTCGCTGATGTGCTCGCCCCAGAATGCGTAGAGGTCCTTGCCGCGGGCGTTGGCCAGCTTGGTACCCATTTCCAGGCGATAGGGCATCATCAGGTCCAGCGGGCGCAGCAGCCCGTACAGGCCGGAGAGCATGCGCAGATGCTGCTGGGCGAAATCAAAGTCGGCCTCGGTGAAGCTCTCCGCGTCCAGCCCGGTGTACACGTCGCCCTTGAAGGCCAGCAGCGCCTGCTTGGCGTTCTGCGTGTCGAAGGCCGGTGTCCAGCTACCGAAGCGCGCGGCGTTGAGCCCGGCCAGTTTGTCGGACAAGTGCATCAGCTCGGCGATCTGCGCAGGCGTGAAGTCGCGCAGCTGGGCGACCAGCTCCTGGGAATGATCGAGAAATTCCGGTTGGGTGAAGCGCGCGGTCACCGGTGCGCTTTCGTAGTCCAGGGTCTTGGCAGGTGAAATCACCATCAGCATGAGTCGTCTCCTTCGGCGGAGCGGCGATTCTAGCCGATTCGGCAGGGCCCGCGTGTTGCGCGGCAGAGGGGCTGGACTCATGACTCTAGTGCCCGGCGGGCGCCGCTGCCAAGGTCATTCGTCCAACCGACAAATAAAAATAAAAAAACTGAAAAGATCATTTGCCTGTCACATTTTTTGGAGTATCAACGAACTGTGGTTTGCGACGAACCGGGCATGATGACCGGCCCGCGCAGGCCACGCCTTGAAAGACCGCCGAACCCTGCAGACAGGTGGCGGCCCTCGGCCCTCATCCGTTTGCGGCGCTCCTGATCGGGAGCCGGTGGTCCTGTGTGGCGGAGCGCCGTCCTGGCATTCCGTCGCTGGATCCGACAAGAGGTGACGAGTATGGATGACCACGGACGCATCAAGCCCACCGCCCCAACCTTGTACGCCCTCGACACCAATGTCCTGATTCACGATCCCAACGCACTGCTCAATTTCCAGGAACACCACGTCGCCATCCCGATGACGGTGCTGGAGGAACTCGACAAGCTGAAAACCGGCAAACAGGGCGTCGCCGCCGAATGCCGGCAAGCCATCCGCCTGATCGACAAGATTCTCGATGGCGCCACCCCCGAGGAGGTCGAGCACGGGGTGCCGATCCAGCGCGACAAGAGCGGCCCCTGCGGTTTTCTGTCGATTCTCATGAGCAAGAGTGCGGCGCCGGTCACCTGGCTGCCGGAAGACCTCAACGACAACAAGATCATCAACCAGCTGGTGGAGCTGAAGTCGCGACGCCCGGGCACGTCCGTGGTGCTGGTGACCAAGGACATCAATATGCGCCTGAAGGCGCGTGGCTGCGGGCTGGATTCCGAGGATTACCACACCGACCAACTGGTCGACGACATCTCGCTGCTGTCCAAGGGTTACCACGACGTCGAAGGTGCCTTCTGGGACCGCGTCGCCAAGGTCGATACCCGCCAGGGCCACGGGCGTACCTGGCACCGCGTGCAGCTCAGCGAAGACTTGCCGGCGGTCAACGTCAACGAATTCATCATCGACGAGCAGGGTTTCGTCGGCTGGGTCAAGGAGGTCGAAGGCAACGAGCTGCTGATTCTCGATCTGCACCAGGAGCCGCTGTTGCACCAGGAGGCCTGGGGGCTCAAACCAAGGGACATCCACCAGGCGCTGGCGCTCTACGCGCTGCTCGACCCGGACATTCACCTGGTCAACCTGACCGGCGCCGCCGGCTCGGGCAAGACCATTCTGGCGTTGGCCGCGGCCATCGAACAGACCATGGTCAGCAAGCGCTACCGGCGCATCATCGCCACTCGTAGCGTACAGGGCCTGGACCAGGAAATCGGCTTTCTGCCCGGCACCGAGGCCGAGAAGATGGAGCCCTGGCTGGGCGCCATCACCGACAACCTCGAAGCCCTGCACATGGACGACGAGAACACTCACGGCAGCGTCGACTACATCCTGCAGAAGGTGCCCCTGCAGTTCAAATCCCTGAACTACATTCGCGGGCGCAGCTTCCAGCAGAGCCTGATCCTGATCGACGAATGCCAGAACCTCACCCCGCACCAGATGAAGACCATCATCACCCGTGCCGGCAATGGCTCCAAGGTGATCTGCCTGGGCAACCTGGCGCAGATCGATACGCCGTACCTTTCGGCGCCCAGCTCGGGGCTGACCTACCTCACCGAGCGCTTCAAGGGCTTCGAGCACGGCGTGCACATCACCCTGCAGGGCGTGCCGCGCTCGATCCTCGCCGAGTACGCCGAAAGCCACATGTAACCCCTCGCCCCGGAGCCGCCTGGCGGCTCCGGGCATTCATTGCGGCGCCCATGGTTTGCAGGGGGCGGTGCGGGGCCTACAATCGCCAGGTTTTCTACTTGGAGATTGCCCGTGCTGACCCATCTCGACTCCCAGGGGCGCGCCAATATGGTCGACGTCAGCGACAAGGCGCAGACCGTGCGTGAAGCCGTGGCCGAGGCCCGGGTGCGCATGCTGCCCACCACGTTGCAGATGATCGTCGACGGTGAGCACCCCAAGGGCGATGTCTTCGCCGTGGCGCGTATCGCCGGCATCCAGGCCGCGAAAAAGACGTCCGATCTGATTCCGTTGTGTCATCCGCTGATGCTCACCAGCGTCAAGGTCGAGCTGCAGGCCGACGGCGACGACGCCGTGCTGATCCGCGCGCGCTGCAAACTCACCGGCCAGACCGGCGTGGAGATGGAAGCGCTGACCGCCGCCAGTGTCGCAGCGCTGACCATCTATGACATGTGCAAGGCGGTGGATCGCGGCATGGTCATCGAGCAGGTGCGCCTGCTGGAAAAGCTCGGTGGCAAGAGCGGCCACTTCTTGGCAGGCGAGGGCGAGCGATGATCCGCGTGCAGTATTTCGCCCGTTATCGCGAAACCCTGGGCCTGGATGCCGAGGAGCTACCAGGCGATTTCGCGACCCTCGATGAACTGCGCCTGCACTTGCTGGCCCGCGGTGGCGCCTGGGAGGTGCTTGCCGAGCGCGGCCTGATGTGTGCCCGCAACGAAGAACTCTGCGCGTTGAGCGAGGCGCTGGTCGACGGTGATGCGGTGGCGTTCTTCCCCACAGTCACCGGAGGCTGAGATGGGCATTCGCGTCCAGCAGGCCGTTTTCGATCCCGGCTTGGAAACCAACGCCGTGCATGCCGCCAACACCGGCGTTGGCGCCGTGGCGTGCTTCGTCGGCTACGTGCGTGATTTCAATGACGGCCAGGATGTGGCCGGTATGTTTCTCGAGCATTTCCCCGGCATGACCGAAAAGGCCCTGGCAGGCATCGAGGCCCAGGCTCGCGAGCGCTGGCCATTGCTGGGCGTCGAGGTTATTCACCGCGTCGGGCGGCTGGAGCCGGGCGAGCCGATCGTCTTCGTCGGTGTGGCCAGCGCCCACCGCCAGGCGGCCTTTCAGGCCTGTGAGTTCATCATGGACTACCTGAAAACCCGCGCGCCGTTCTGGAAAAAGGAAGACACCCCCAGTGGCCCGCGCTGGGTCGAGGGGCGCGACAGCGATCAGGCCTCCGCCCGGCGCTGGCAGGCTGATAGCTGAAGGGCTTTTCAGCCGAACTCGATGAATACCTTGAAGAACAGCGGGGCGAACATCGACAGCGCGCCCAGTCCGGTCAGCCAGATGCCCCATTCCTGTTCGCGGTTGTTGAAGCCGATGCCCAGCAGCAGAAAGCCGCTGATCAACAGCACGATCATGATGTGGAAAGCGTCCATGGCGAAGCCTCCTCGCAAGTGTCGCGTGCCATGAGCTGCGCCGCTGCCTAGGCTGCAATGCAGCGGTGGCCTACACCTTGAGCGTAGTCCAGTGGCTGGGCGTCGGGGCTGATCCAAGGCAATTCGCGGGATCAATAATGGTCCAGTGGGCAGCCATCTGGATAATGACGAAAGCACTGCGCGTCGGTCGGTCTGCCGATTTTGGTCGCGGTCGCGGCCGGGCGTGATTAAAATCGCCGCCTGAATTCTCCTGCTACCCAAGGATCCTGTTATGCCCCGTATCGGAACCCCCCTGTCGCCCAGCGCGACCCGTGTGTTGCTGTGTGGCTCGGGCGAGCTCGGCAAGGAAGTGGTCATCGAGCTGCAGCGCCTCGGTGTGGAAGTGATCGCCGTCGATCGCTACGCCAACGCACCGGCCATGCAGGTGGCGCATCGCAGCCACGTGATCAACATGCTCGACGGCGCGGCGCTGCGTGCCGTGATCGAGCAGGAGAAGCCGCACTACATCGTGCCGGAGATCGAAGCGATCGCCACCGCCACGCTGGTCGAGTTGGAAAACGAAGGCTACACCGTGATCCCCAGCGCCCGCGCTGCGCAGCTGACCATGAACCGGGAAGGCATCCGTCGCCTGGCCGCCGAAGAACTCGGCCTGCCGACCTCGCCCTATAAGTTCGCCGACTCCTTCGAAGAGTTCCAGGCGGCCGTGGGCACCATCGGCTTCCCGTGCGTGGTCAAGCCGATCATGAGTTCGTCGGGCAAGGGCCAGTCGGTGCTCAAGGGCGCCGATGACGTGCAGAAAGCCTGGGACTACGCCCAAGCCGGTGGTCGTGCCGGCAAGGGCCGGGTGATCGTCGAGGGTTTCATCGACTTCGACTACGAAATCACCCTGCTGACCGTGCGCCACGTCGGTGGCACCACCTTCTGCGCGCCGGTTGGTCATCGCCAGGAGAAGGGCGACTATCAGGAATCCTGGCAGCCCCAGGCGATGAGCGAAGCCGCTCGCGCCGAGGCCGAGCGTATCGCCCTGGCCGTTACCGGTTCGCTCGGTGGTCGTGGTCTGTTCGGCGTCGAGTTGTTCGTCAAGGGCGATCAGGTGTGGTTCTGCGAAATCTCGCCGCGCCCGCACGACACCGGCCTGGTCACCCTGATCTCCCAGGATCTGTCCGAATTCGCCCTGCATGCACGGGCCATTCTCGGCCTGCCGATCCCGGCGATCCGCCAATTCGGCCCGTCCGCCTCGGCGGTGATTCTGGTCGAGGGCGAATCCACGCAGGTCAGTTTCGGCAGCCTCGGCGCCGCGCTCACCGAGCCGGACACCGCCCTGCGCCTGTTCGGCAAGCCGGAGGTCAGCGGTCAGCGCCGCATGGGCGTAGCACTGGCCCGCGACGAGTCGCTGGAAGCAGCCCGCGCCAAGGCGCTGCGTTCGGCACGGGCGGTCAAGGTCGAGCTGTAACGCTCGAGCTTTTTTAGCTAGCGCAACGGCCGCAACGTGGCGAAAGCGGTCGTTGAGCAGAACACTTTTGTAGGAGCGGCTTTAGCCGCGAGCTCTTTGTTTGCCTTGATAAAAAACTCGGGGCTAAAGCCCCTCCTACGCGTTACGCGAACGGCCGCTCTTGCCTTCTTCCCGTCGCCTCATGAGGAGTGCGAGCTCTCGGTTACGGGCGGCCGTGAACAGTTTCTCGGCACCAGCGACGTCGTGCCGCTGGTCATGCTTCAGTGCTGCTGGGCCTCCCAGGCCCGCACTTCCAGCACGCGGCTACCGCTGGCCTGGATAATCTCCAGCCGGTAGCGGCCTACCTGCAAACAAACCGCGCAGTCCGGGATGTTTTCCAGCACTTCGGTCACCAGGCCGTTGACCGTCTTCGGCCCGTCGACCGGCAGTTGCCAGCCCAGTGCCCGGTTGACCTCGCGCAGATAGGCGCTGCCCTGGATCGACCAGGTGCCGTCGCCCATTGTGTGAAACTCACGGGGATGGGCGGTTTCCACCGAGCTCAGGTCGCCGACGATCTCTTCGAGGATGTCTTCCAGGGTGACGATGCCCATGGCCTCGCCATACTCGTCGACCACTACGGCCGTGCGGTACCTGTGCTGCTGGAAGTTCACCAGCTGGTTCGCCAGCGTGGTGCCTTGCGGTACGAAGTAGGCGGCATCGCAGGCCTGCAGTACCGCCGCTTCGTCCAACTCGCTGCGACCCGCCAGGCGGCGCATGTGCAGGATGCCTTCGGTCTGGTTGAGGCCGTTGCGGTATACCGGCAGGCGGGTGTGCGAGGCGGCGCGTACCTGTTCGAGCAACGGCGTGCTGCCGAGCAGGTCAATACCGTTGATTTCGTGGCGCGGAATCATCACGTCCTCGACGCTGACCTTGTCCAGCTCCAGCACGCCCAGCAGCATGGCGCGACGCTCGGCGGGCAGCGGCAGGTCGTCGGCTTGCAGCGCGTCGCGCAGCTCGGTGAGGCTCGGCGCATCATCGGGTTCGGTGCTCTGGTCAGCCTTGCCGATGCGCCGGCGCAGCCCCTGGCCGATGGTCATCAGCAGTCGGGTGAGTGGGGACAGCGCCAGGCTGACCAGCGTCAGCGGTGCGCTGGCCGGATAGGCGAACAGCGGCGGCGGCAAGATGGCCAGCAGGCGACCGAACGGATGGGCCAGCATCAGCACGGCCAGCGTCAGGATGAACGGCGATGGCGCCAGGTTGCCGGGCGCACCGTGTCGCAAGGCCAACAAGGTGGCGGCCACCGAGGCGGCCATGGTGCTGCAGATGGTGCCGATGCGCAGGGTGGCCGACAGCCGCTGTGGCTGGTCGAGCAGGGCGATCAGCCGAGCGGCGGCGCGATGGCCCTGGCGCGCCCGATAGCGCAGTCGATAGCGGTTGAGGCCGAACACCACGGTGCGCGCGCAGATGAAGAAGGTGGTGCAGCCCAGCAGGGTCAGCAGCAGGGCCAGCTGGAAAAGCGGTGAGGGCGTGTCCACGGCTCAGATGTGCAGGATGAATTCACGAACCAGCTTGCTGCCGAAGAAGGCCAGCATCAGCAGACAGAACCCGGCCAGCGTCCAGCGGATCGCCTTGTGACCGCGCCAGCCGAGCTGGTGGCGGCCCCACAGCAACACGGCGAACACCACCCAGGCGAAGCACGACAGGATGGTCTTGTGCACCAGATGCTGGGTGAACAGGTTGTCGATGAACACCGCGCCGGATAGCAGCGACAGCGAGAGCAGTGCCCAGCCACCCCACAGGAAGCCGAACAGCAGGCTTTCCATTGTCTGCAACGGCGGGAAGTTGCGGATCAGTCCCGATGGATGCTTGTGCTTGAGCTGGTGATCCTGCACCAGCAGGAGCAGCGACTGGAACATGGCAATGGTCAGCAGGCCGTAGGCCACGATCGACAGCAGGATATGGGCGAGGATGCCGGGGCCTTCCTCTATCGGCTGGCTGGTGCCGCTGGGCATGAACTGCGCGCACAGCACCGTCAGCCCGCCGAGCGGAAACAGAAACAGCAACAGGTTGTGCACCGGCATGCGCTGGCAGGCCAGCAGGATCAGTACGATCACCGTGAAGGCGATCAGGCTGGCGGTATTGAAGAAGTCCAGGTTCAGCCCGGCAGCATCGTACATCTGCATGAACAGGCTACCGCCGTGAAACAGCAGGGCGACCAGCCCCACCAGCAGCAACACGGGTTGGCTGGGCGTGCTGCGACGGGCCAGATGCAGGCCTTGATAGCTGGCAGCGCCAAAATAGAGGATGGCGGCGGCGAGGCTGGGCAACAGAGGGTGCATAGATCCTGGATACGCGGGCTCAAAGGCGCTGAGTGTGGCACACAACCGTTGTCGCAAAAAGACTGCAAGCGGTATCCGCTTTCATATGTCGCAGCGGCGCCGACAAACAAGCCTCGAAAGCGTCGCGGTCTTCGTTATAATCCGCCGTTTGCTGCCAGCCCATCCCGGCCAGACGGCCCGAAAGGAACGCGCATGTTCGAAAACTTAACCGATCGCCTCTCGCAGACTCTGCGCAGCGTCACTGGCAAAGCCAAGCTGACCGAGGACAACATCAAGGACACCCTGCGCGAAGTGCGCATGGCGTTGCTCGAGGCCGACGTGGCGTTGCCCGTGGTCAAGGATTTCGTCGCCCGCGTCAAGGATCGCGCGGTCGGCACCGAGGTGTCCAAGAGCCTGACCCCGGGCCAAGCGTTCGTGAAGATCGTGCGTCTGGAGTTGGAAAGCCTCATGGGCGCCGCCAATGAAGACCTCGACCTGAGCACCACGCCGCCGGCGGTGGTGTTGATGGCCGGTCTGCAGGGTGCCGGTAAGACCACCACCGTGGGCAAGCTGGCGCGCCTGCTCAAGGAGCGCAAGAAGAGCGTGATGGTAGTGTCGGCGGACGTCTATCGTCCGGCGGCGATCAAGCAGCTGGAAACCCTGGCGAGCGACATCGGCGTGACCTTCTTCCCGTCCGATATCACCCAGAAGCCAGTGGCCATCGCCGAGGCGGCGATCCGCGAAGCCAAGCTCAAGTACATCGACGTGGTGCTGGTCGATACCGCCGGTCGTCTGGCCGTCGATGCCGAGATGATGGCCGAAATCCAGGCGCTGCACGCCGCGGTCAAGCCGGTAGAGACCCTGTTCGTGGTCGACGCCATGACCGGTCAGGACGCCGCCAACACCGCCAAGGCCTTCAACGATGCGCTGCCGCTCACCGGCGTGGTGCTCACCAAGGTCGACGGCGATGCCCGTGGCGGTGCCGCGCTGTCGGTGCGCGCCATCACCGGCAAGCCGATCAAGTTCATCGGTATGGGCGAGAAGAGCGAAGCGCTCGAGCCGTTCCACCCCGAGCGAATTGCCTCGCGCATCCTCGGCATGGGCGACGTGCTCAGCCTGATCGAGCAGGCCGAGCAGACCCTCGATCGCGAGAAGGCCGAGAAGCTCACCAAGAAGCTCAAGAAGGGCAAGGGTTTCGACCTCGAGGACTTCCGCGACCAGCTCGTGCAGATGAAGAGCATGGGCGGCCTCGGCGGCCTGATGGACAAGCTGCCGCAAATGGGTGGCGTCAACCTCGCACAGATGGGCAATGCCCAGGGCGCGGCGGAAAAGCAGTTCAAGCAGATGGAGGCGATCATCAACTCGATGACGCCCGCCGAGCGCCGCGACCCCGACATCATCAGCGGCTCGCGCAAGCGCCGTATCGCCATGGGTTCCGGTACCCAGGTGCAGGACATCGGCCGGCTGATCAAGCAGCACAAGCAGATGCAGAAGATGATGAAGAAATTCAGTGCCAAAGGCGGCATGGCCAAGATGATGCGCGGCATGGGCAACATGATGCCGGGCGGCGGCATGCCGAAGTTCTGATGGCTCTGGCAGGCCGCCTGGCGGCCTTTGGAAAAAGAGATTTGCAAACAGCCGCATAATCCTTAGAATATGCGGCCTTTCGGGCCTAGGCCCATTTTTGATGTGTGCCTCAAGTTAGCACCGACTACAGGAACGATGTTCACATGGTAACTATTCGTCTCGCTCGTGGCGGCTCCAAAAAGCGCCCCTTCTACCACCTCACCGTGACCAACAGCCGCAATGCGCGCGACGGTCGCTTCGTAGAGCGCATCGGTTTCTTCAACCCGATCGCCTCGGGTGCTGAAGTCAAGCTGTCCGTGAATCAAGAGCGCGCCACTTACTGGCTGAGCCAGGGTGCCCAGCCGTCTGAGCGCGTTGCTCAGCTGCTGAAAGAAGCTGCCAAGGCTGCTGCCTAAGCACTTCTTATGAGCACGACGCCGGCCCCCGCCGAGGATCTTCTGGTTCTCGGCAAGATCGTTTCGGTGCATGGCGTCAGGGGTGAGATAAAGGTGTATTCCTTTACCGACCCGCTGGATAACGTGCTCGATTACCCTCGCTGGACGCTACGGCGCGACGGTGAGGTGAAACAGGTTGAACTGGCTGGTGGACGCTTGCAGGGCAAGGTTCTGGTCGCCAGGCTGAAAGGGCTCGATGATCGTGAAGTGGCGCGTACCTACGCGGGCTTCGAGATCTGCGTTCCTCGCAGCCAGCTGCCGGAGCTCGATGACGGCGAGTTCTACTGGTATCAGCTGGAAGGTCTGAAGGTTATCGATCAGGCGGGGCAACTGCTCGGCAAGATCGATCATCTGTTCGAGACCGGTGCCAATGACGTGATGGTGGTCAAGCCCTGCGCTGACAGCCTCGATGATCGTGAGCGATTGCTGCCTTATACGCAGCAGTGCGTGTTGTCGATCAGCCTCGAGGCTGGCGAGATGCAGGTCGATTGGGACGCGGATTTCTGACGCCATGCCAAGCTTGCGCGTCGATGTCATTACGCTGTTCCCGGAGATGTTCGCCGCCATCGGCGATTACGGCATCACCAGTCGTGCGGTGAGGCAGGAGCTGTTGCAGCTGACCTGCTGGAACCCACGCAGTTACACCACGGATCGTCATCACACGGTTGACGACCGCCCCTTCGGTGGTGGTCCCGGCATGGTGATGAAGATCAAGCCGCTGGAAGATGCCTTGGCCGATGCCAGGCAGGCCAGCGACGTTGCGGCGAAGGTGATCTATCTGTCGCCGCAGGGCCGCCCGCTGACGCAGGCGGCGGTATGCGAGCTGGCGAAGGAGGAGCGTTTGATCCTCATTGCCGGCCGCTACGAAGGCGTCGACGAGCGTTTCATCGAAACGCACGTCGACGAGGAATGGTCGATCGGCGACTACGTCCTGTCTGGCGGTGAGTTGCCAGCCATGGTGCTGATCGATGCGGTAACGCGCCTTTTGCCTGGTGCATTGGGTCATGCAGATTCGGCCGAGGAAGACTCCTTCACGGATGGCTTGCTCGACTGCCCGCACTACACCCGTCCGGAGGTGTATGCGGATAAGCGTGTTCCGGAGGTGCTGCTTGGCGGCAACCACGAACACATCCGGCGCTGGCGTTTGCAGCAGTCCCTGGGACGCACCTGGGAACGCCGTGTCGATCTTCTGGATAGCCGCTCGCTTTCTGGAGAAGAGAAGAAGCTGCTGGAGGAATACATCCGCCAGCGGGACGATAACTAATATCGATGGCCGGCCTGACGGCCCGTCTTAGGAGCGCAGCATGACCAACAAGATCATTCAGCAACTCGAAGCTGAGCAGATGAGCAAAGAGATCCCGACCTTTGCCCCGGGCGACACCGTAGTCGTTCAGGTGAAAGTGAAGGAAGGTGACCGTCAGCGTCTGCAGGCGTTCGAAGGTGTGGTAATCGCCAAGCGTAACCGTGGTCTGAACAGCGCCTTCACCGTGCGCAAGATCTCCAGCGGCGTTGGCGTCGAGCGTACTTTCCAGACCTACAGCCCGCTGGTAGACAGCCTGGCAGTCAAGCGTCGCGGCGACGTTCGCAAGGCCAAGCTGTACTACCTCCGCGACCTGTCCGGCAAGGCAGCTCGCATCAAGGAAAAACTGGTTTAATCCAGCTTTCCCCCTCGAAAAAAGCAGCCTCGGCTGCTTTTTTCGTTTCTGGCGTTTGGTGGGCTGGCAGCCGTTTCGCGAGCCGCCTGTGGGAGCGGGCGGGGGCGCCTAGCTCATGCGCGCGGAATCGCAGGCATGGCCCGCTCTCACAAAAGCAGTGCAGTATCTGCTTTTGATTGTGTTGATAATGAATTCTTTGCGTAGTGCAGATCTGACCCCATGTCCGCTGTCGACCATCCATTGATCGAGCGTTTCATCGAGGCTTTGTGGCTGGAGAAGGGCCTGTCCGCCCATACCCAGGCGGCCTATCGCAGCGATTTGGCGCTGCTCAACGGCTGGCTGCAGGCCCGTGACGTGGAGCTGCAGGCCGTGGGGCGCGAAGTGCTGCTCGATCACCTGGCCTGGCGCATGAACGAAGGCTACAAGGCGCGCTCCACGGCGCGGTTGATCTCCGGCATGCGCGGCTTCTACCGCTTCCTGTTGCGCGAAGGGATCATCGACGCCGATCCCACGCTGCAGGTCGACATGCCGCAACTTGGGCGGCCGCTGCCCAAATCGTTGTCCGAGGCGGATGTCGAGGCATTGCTGGCCGCGCCGGATCTGGGCGATCCCATCGGCCTGCGTGATCGCGCCATGCTCGAGGTGTTGTACGCCTGCGGGTTGCGGGTCAGCGAGCTGGTCGGGCTGGCGCTCGAGCAGGTCAATCTGCGCCAGGGCGTGCTGCGAGTGTTCGGCAAGGGCAGCAAGGAGCGCCTGGTGCCCATGGGGGAGGAAGCCATCGGCTGGGTCGAGCGCTATTGTCGTGAGGCGCGACCTGCGCTGCTGGCTGGTCGGCCCGCGGACGTGCTGTTCCCCAGCCTGCGCGGCGAGCAGATGACCCGGCAAACCTTCTGGCACCGCATCAAGCATCACGCCCAGGTGGCGGGCATCGCCAAGTCGCTATCGCCGCACACCCTGCGCCATGCGTTCGCGACCCATTTGCTCAATCACGGCGCGGATTTGCGCGTAGTGCAGATGTTGCTGGGCCATAGTGATCTGTCCACCACGCAGATCTACACCCATATCGCCCGCGCCCGCTTGCAGGCATTGCATGCCCAGCACCATCCGCGTGGCTGAATCGGCTGTCTCCAGTTCGCGCTTTGCGTCTGCTGCCCGCAGCCTGGGGCCCTGGTTATGGTAGTCTCTGTCCTTTCCCTGTCACCCCGTCGCTCGATAGGAGTATTCATGCGTGTGACCCGCATCGTCGCGGCCATGGCTCTCGGCCTGGTCAGCACTCTCGGCCATGCCGCCGACCCGGATCAGGCGATCCGCAAGAACCTGCTTTCCATCCAGCCCGATCTGCCGATCGAGGCCATTGCTGAGAGCCCGATGCCCGGCGTCTACCAGGTTCAGCTCAAGGGCGGTCGCCAGCTGTACGCCAGTGCCGACGGGCAGTTCGTGATGCAGGGCTACCTGTTTCAGTTCAAGGATGGCCAGGCCATCAACCTGACCGAAGCGGAAGAAAGCAAGGCCATCGCCAAGCAGATCAACGGCATTCCGGCCAAGGACATGGTGGTCTTCGCGCCGAAAGAGCCGAAGGCGCACATCACCGTGTTCACCGATACCGATTGCGGCTACTGCCAGAAGCTGCACAGTGAAGTGGGCGAGCTCAACAAGCTGGGCGTCGAAGTGCGTTACCTGGCCTTCCCGCGCCAGGGCCTGGGCAGTAAAGGTGCCAAGGATCTGGCCAGCGTGTGGTGCTCCAAGGATCGCCAGGCGGCCATGAACAAGGCCAAGTCGCGCGAGTCGGTCCCGGCGGCCACCTGCGATAACCCGGTCGCCCAGCAGTACCAGCTGGGGCAGATGATCGGCGTCAACGGCACGCCAGCGATCATTCTTGAAAACGGCAAGATGATTCCCGGTTATCAGCCGGCGGCGCAGCTGGCAAAACTGGCCCTGGAAGCCAAGTGATCCGGCTCGATTGACTATCAGACAGCCGCTTCGTAATGTGCGGCTCTTTTTCCACGGCTGGCGCCCGCGTCGGCCGTTTTACGCAGTGCAGTTGGGGAGTCTAGTGTGAATCCGGTCAAAGTAGGCATCTGTGGGCTGGGTACCGTCGGTGGCGGTACCGTGAATGTGCTCAAGCGCAACGCCGAGGAAATCGCGCGTCGTGCCGGGCGTGGCATCGAGGTGGCGCAGATTGCCACCCGCACACCCAAGCCCCAGTACCAGTCGACCGGCATTACCATGACCGACGATGTCTTCGCGGTGGCCAGCAACCCCGAGATCGATATCGTCGTGGAGCTCATCGGCGGCTACAGCGTTGCCCGTGAGCTGGTCCTCAAGGCCATCGAGAATGGCAAGCACGTGGTCACCGCCAACAAGGCGCTGATCGCCGTGCATGGCAACGAGATCTTCGCTCGCGCCCGCGAGAAGGGCGTGATCGTCGCGTTCGAGGCGGCGGTGGCTGGTGGCATTCCGGTGATCAAGGCGATCCGCGAAGGCCTGTCGGCCAACCGTATCAACTGGCTGGCCGGTATCATCAACGGCACCGGCAACTTCATCCTCAGCGAGATGCGCGAGAAGGGTCGTACCTTCGAAGACGTGCTGGCCGAAGCTCAGGCCCTGGGTTACGCCGAAGCCGATCCGACCTTCGACGTCGAAGGCATCGACGCCGCCCACAAATTGACCATCCTGGCGTCCATCGCGTTCGGCATTCCGCTGCAGTTCGACAAGGCCTACACCGAAGGCATCACCAAGCTGACCACTGCCGACGTGAACTACGCCGAGGCGCTGGGCTATCGCATCAAGCACCTGGGTGTGGCACGTCGTACCGACGCCGGCATCGAATTGCGCGTGCACCCGACGCTGATCCCGGCCGACCGTCTGATCGCCAACGTCAATGGTGTGATGAACGCGGTGATGGTCAATGGCGACGCTGCTGGCAGCACCCTGTTCTACGGCGCGGGTGCTGGCATGGAAGCGACCGCTTCGGCCGTGGTGGCCGATCTGGTCGACGTGGTGCGTGCACTGACCACAGACCCGACCAATCGCGTGCCGCACCTGGCCTTCCAGCCGGATTCGCTGTCCGACCACCCGATCCTGCCGATCACCGCCTGCGAAAGTGCCTACTACCTGCGCATCCAGGCCAAGGATCGCCCGGGCGTGCTGGCCCAGGTGGCGAGTATCCTGTCGGAGCGCGGCATCAACATCGAATCGATCATGCAGAAGGAAGTCGAGGAGCAGGACGGCCTGGTGCCGATGATCCTGGTCACTCATCGCGTTGCCGAGCAGCGCATGAACGACGCCATTTCTGCCCTGGAAGCGCTGGCCGACGTCGTCGGCAACGTGGTGCGCATCCGCGTCGAACAACTCAGCTAATTTCGTCGCGCGCCGCGACCTGCTCGCGGCGCGACGCCCCAAACCGAAGGTTTGCAGACCATGCGCTATATCAGCACTCGCGGCCAGGCACCGGCCCTGAATTTCGAAGACGTCCTGCTGGCCGGCCTGGCCACCGATGGCGGCCTGTACGTGCCGGAAAACCTGCCACGCTTCAGTCAGGAAGAGATCGCCTCCTGGGCGGGCCTGCCGTATCACGAGCTGGCCTTCCGGGTAATGCGCCCGTTCGTGACCGGCAGCATTCCGGATGCCGACTTCAAGAAGATCCTCGAAGACACCTACGGCGTGTTCGAGCACTCGGCCGTCGCGCCGCTGCGTCAGCTGAACGGCAACGAGTGGGTGCTCGAGCTGTTCCATGGTCCGACCCTGGCGTTCAAGGATTTCGCCCTGCAGCTGCTCGGCCGCCTGCTCGACTACGTGCTGGCCAAGCGCAACGAGCGCGTGGTGATCATGGGTGCCACCAGTGGTGACACCGGCTCGGCTGCCATCGAAGGCTGCAAGGCCTGCGAGAACGTCGACATCTTCATCATGCACCCGCACAACCGGGTGTCCGAAGTGCAGCGCCGGCAGATGACCACCATTCTCGGCGACAACATCCACAACATCGCCATCGAGGGCAACTTCGACGACTGCCAGGAGATGGTCAAGGCCAGCTTCGCCGACCAGGGTTTCCTCAAGGGCACGCGCCTGGTGGCGGTCAACTCGATCAACTGGGCGCGGATCATGGCCCAGATCGTCTACTACTTCCACGCGGCCCTGCAGCTCGGCGGTCCGGCGCGTTCGGTGGCCTTCTCGGTGCCGACCGGCAACTTCGGCGACATCTTCGCCGGCTATCTCGCCCGCAACATGGGCCTGCCGGTCAGCCAGCTGATCGTCGCCACCAACCGCAACGACATCCTGCACCGCTTCATGAGCGGCAATCAGTACGCCAAGGGCGAGCTGTACCCGACCCTGTCGCCGTCGATGGACATCATGGTCTCGTCGAACTTCGAGCGTCTGCTGTTCGACCTGCACGGTCGCAACGGCCCGTCGATCGCCGCGCTGATGACCGAATTCCGCCAGACCGGCGGGTTCACCGTCGAAGACGATCGCTGGACCGAGGCGCGCAAGCTGTTCGATTCCCTCGCCGTGAGCGATGAGCAGACCTGCCAGACCATCGCCGAGGTGTACGCCGCCACCGGTGAGCTGCTCGACCCGCACACCGCCATCGGTGTGCGTGCCGCCCGCGAGTGCCGTCGCAGCCTGTCCGTGCCGATGGTGGTGCTGGGCACCGCCCATCCGGTCAAGTTCCCGGAGGCCATCGAGAAGTCCGCCGTGGATCAGTCGCCAGCGTTGCCGGCGCATCTGGCTGATCTGTTCGAGCGCGAAGAGCGTTGCACCGTACTGGCTAACGACCTGCCGACCGTGCAGCAATTCGTCGCCGCGCACGGCAATCGCGGCAAGCCGCTTTAAGCGACAGTGCCGCAAGGCGAAAGGCCGGTCACCGAGAGGTGCCGGCCTTTTGTTTTTTCAGGGCGGCTGCGAATGGCTAAGCAGTGCGTTGCCGTAGCCTGTGGTGGAGCACAGCGATACCCAGGTCTTGTTCAGCGGTGAGCAATCTTTCGTGGATTGCACCCGGCGCTCTACGCCGGGCTACGACATGCTGATCGGCTCCAGTGGGGGGCGCTACTCGGATCTACCGACGATTGATCGCCGCCACCGGCGCCTGCTGGCAAAGCCGCTTGTCCAGCTGGCCGACGTAAGGGTTGCCCCAGCCCATCACGCAGCCGACCAGTTGGTTGCGTTGGCGCTCCCACTGTTCGGCGGGGTAGGTCTTGTTCCAGGCGTTGAATAGCTGGCGGTTCTGTTTCGACAGGCGCAGTTGGTAGCGGTCACTCATGTACAGATAGGTGCGCGCGATCATGCCGCGTACCTGTTGGCGCGGCATCACCTTGCGCGCCTTGAAGTCGACTACCGTCGGGCAGGCGCCATACTGGCTCGGCTTCTGTGGCAGCCAGCCGAAGTCGTAGTTGCTGCGGTCGCCATTGACCTCGCCAATCGCCGGCACCAGGTTGTGCAGGTCGGCCTCGGCGCGGCGGAATACGCTGTCGTTCTTGCTGCAGTTCTTGCGCCCGCCATGCTGCCAGCATTGGCGCTGATGGCCGATCTGCCAGGCCGGGACGATGTGTTCCCACTCGATGCGCGCCGCGCGGTTGGCGTTCTTGCGTGGCGTGTAGCCGCAGCTTTTCAGATCGACGCGATTGCCTTTGAAGCTGCAGCCGCAATAGAACTCCACCGACTGGCGTTCGTAGAGCGTCCAGCCGATCTTCTTGGCCTGGCTGAAACTCTGTGGTGGAGCGGCTTGGAGGGAGGTGCAGAGGGTGAGGCACAGCAGGGCGAGGATGCTGCGAAACGGCATGCGGCTTTCCTAAAAAGTGCCGCATCATACCGGCTCGCTGGCGTTTGCCAAGGCTGGCCCATTGATGGCGTCTATCTCGCCGCGGCTGCCTTGCCGCAACAGTGTTCGCTATTACGTAACAGGCACGGCCACAAGGCGTGGGCTCGGCGCTGTTCAGTCTGAGCCGATTTAGCGTCGCAGTGCCGGCAAGAACGCCAGTAGGCTCGCCGGCAACTGCCGGCGCAACGCTTCGCTCATCGCCTCGCGGCGCTTCTGGTAGAGCAGGCCGAGGCCCATCACGCCAAGGCCGATCAGGCTGACCAGCACCGGGAACAGCAGCGAATCCTCGAATACGTCGTGGGCCAGGTAGCCGAGATAGCCGGCCACGCCCAGGGCGCCGAAGACCATGAACAGCGGGCGGCGCAGCAATATCGACAGACCGATCAGGCCCAGGTTGATCAGGCAGTACAGCGCCTTGCCCAGTTCGCTGCCGCTGTCCATCAGGCTCAGGCCGCCCCAGAACGCCGTCAACCCGGCCAGGTAACCCCAGAAGGCGTAATCGCGCCTGCTGCGGCCGTCCACCAGCAGGCTGGCGAGCAGAATCACCAGGCCGAACCACAGCGACACCTCGCGGCGCTGCGCCCAGCTGAAGTATTCGCCATGCAGCAGCTCGCTGAGGTCCATGGACATGAACCACAGCGCCACGGCAATCGGCATGACGATGAACGGGAAGGGCAGCAGGCGCAGTACCAGCAGGCCGACCAGCACCGTCGCCACTTCCATGACCAGCCAGCCGCCCTGCACGTAGCGGTAGTAGTCGACGTAGTCCGCCTGCGCGTCATCCAGGGGCCACAGGCCCAGCAGCCTTTGTGCGGCGAACACCACCAGCGGCGTCAGGCTCACCGCAACAGTGCCGAGCAGGCCGCCGGGAATCGGCTGGCCGCGGCGCCACAGGCTGCGCCCGCCGAGCAGGAACAGCAGCAGGTAGGCCGTGCTGATCACCAGCAGCGCCAGGTCGCCGATGTTCATCCAGGCTTCTGTGAGCAACCAGCCCATGGCTCCCATGATCAGCAGGGCGCCGAAGTAATAGGCGATATGGGAGGGCTGGAAGCTGGGGCGCTCAGTGGGCGTCTGCTGCAGAAAGGCCAGCAGGGCCTGATCCTGGCCGGGTTGCAGGACGCCGGCCTGGACGGCGCGGCTGAGGTCACTGGAATCTATGGTCAGCTTCATGGGGTGGACGTCCTGTCTTGGTGCCGCTGCTTGAACTCGCAGCGGTGTGCCCAGGCGTTGCGCCTGGGCGTAGTCGATCAATGCTTGCGCGGTACGGCCTTGAGCAGTTCGTCCGGTGGCATCTCGCACTGGATCTTGCGGCCGATCAGCTCTTCGATCGGTGGCAGGGCGAAGGCATCGTCCTCGCCGGCGAAGCTGATCGAGGTGCCGCTGGTGCCGGCGCGGCCGGTACGGCCAATGCGGTGCACGTAGTCGTCCGGGTCTTCCGGCAGGGTGAAGTTGATCACGTGGCTGATGCCGTCGACATGGATGCCGCGGCCGGCCACGTCGGTGGCGACCATGACGCGGATCTTGCCTTCGCGGAAACCTTCCAGGGCACGAATGCGCTTGTGCTGGGGAATGTCGCCGGACATCTGCACCGCGCTGATGCCGTCACGGGTCAGGCGTTCCTCGATACGGCGCACTTCGTCCTTGCGGTTGGCGAACACCATCACGCGAGTCCAGTCGTTCTGGGTCACCAGGTTGTAGAGCAGCTTGTACTTGTCCGCCGAGGCGACGGCGTAGACGTGCTGTTCGACGGTGTCGCTGGCGACGTTTTCCGGCTCGATCTCGACGATGGCCGGGTCGGTGGTCCACTGCTTGGCCAGGTTCATCACGTCTTCGGTAAAGGTGGCGGAGAACAGCAGGGTCTGGCGTTCGCCCTTCATCGGGGTCTGGCGGATGATCTGACGAACCTGGGGGATGAAGCCCATGTCGAGCATGCGGTCGGCCTCGTCGAGCACCATCACCTCGACCATGTCCAGGTGCACTTCACCGCGCTGGTTGAAGTCCAGCAGGCGGCCTGGGGTGGCTACCAGGATGTCGCAGAAGCGTGATTCCAGCTGCTTGAGCTGCTTGTCGAAGTCCATGCCGCCGACGAAGCTCATCACGTTGAGGCCGCTGTACTTGGTCAGTTCCTTGGCGTCGTTGGCGATCTGCACCACCAGCTCGCGGGTCGGCGCGATGATCAGCGCGCGCGGCTCGCCCATGTAGCGATCCTTGGGCGGCGGCGTCTGCTGCAACTGGGTGATGATCGAGATCAGGAAGGCCGCGGTCTTGCCGGTGCCGGTCTGGGCGCGGCCAATTGCGTCCTGGCCCTTGAGCGTATAGCCCAGTACGCCGGCCTGGATCGGCGTGCAGTACGGAAAGCCCAGGTCGTGGATGGCGTGCATCAGTTCCGGCGACAGCTTGAAGTCGTGGAAGCGCGTTTTGCCTGGGGCGGGTTCGACCTTGAAATCCTCGAGCTTCCAGGTGTCGACCGGCTTGGGCGCACGTTCGCGACGCGGCTTGGCGGGTTTGCTCTGGGGCTTCTGTTCGGCGCTGGCGGCTTCTTTCGGCGGGCGCGGCTGGCGTTCCTCGCGGGGAGCTGCGGCGGGAGGCGAAGTGGCTTCGAGGGTTGGGGAGACTGAGCTGTGTGGCTCATTTTCGGCTTTGCCGAATATTTTTTTGAGTGCTTTGAGCACGGTCATCTCGTCGATTGATTAAGGAATGAACGCTGGCCAGTGTAAAGCAAGACGCGGGCAGGGCGAAGTACCCTGCCGCCGCCGTCTTGGGTGGCCGTCGATCAGTCCGCAGGCAGGCTGGCGAGTAGCAGGCGCTGGACGTTGCCGCCCATGATCGCCGCGATGTCGGCGTGGCTGAAACCGGCGCCGAGCAGGCCTTCGGTCAGCTGGGCCAGTCCGGTGACGTCGAAGGGCGCATGAATGGTGCCGTTGAAGTCCGACCCCAGGGCCACGTGCTCGACGCCCACCAGGTCGGCCGTGTAGCGAATCGCCTTGACGATGGCCGCCACCGAAGTGGCGCACACCGCCGTGTCCCAATAGCCGATGCCGATCACCCCACCGGTCGCGGCGATGGCGCGAATATGCCGGTCGCTGAGGTTGCGGGTGCCGGGGCAGGTGCCCTCGACGCCGCCGTGGGACACCAGCACCGGGCGCGTGGCCATGGCCAGCACGTCGTCCATCAGCGGGCGCGAGGCGTGGGCCAGGTCGATGAGCATGGATTTCTCTTCCAGGCGCGTGATGACCTGGCGGCCCAGAGGCGTCAGGCCGCCCTTGCTCAGGCCATGGGCCGAGCCGCCGACTTCGTTGTCGAAGAAGTGGGTCAGGCCGGCCATGCGAAAACCGGCGTCGTAGAGGCGGTCGAGGTTTTCCAGCCGGCCTTCCAGTGGGTGCAGGCCTTCGGTGGCCAGCAGCGTAGCGACGCGGCGCGGATCCTGATTCCAGGCCTTGAGAAAGGTGCTCAAGTCGGCGCGGGTCTTGATCAGCATCATCCGGCCTTCGCTGCCGGCTGCGGCGCTGCGCAGTTTCTCGGCCTGGTACAGCGCGCGCTCGAGCAGGCTGTTCCAGGTCGCCCTTGGCCAGCGCTGGGCCATGGCGAGCAGGGTGATGGTGTCGCTGTCGGCGCCGTTGCTTTCGTAGTTCAGCCCGCGGGGCGATTTGGTGACGGTGGAAAACACCTGCAACCCGACGCGCCCGTCGAGCATGCGCGGCAGGTCCGAGTGGCCGTAGCTGTAGCGCTTGAGCAGGTCGCGCTCCCAGAGCAGGGCATCATCGTGCAGGTCGGCGATGAACAGCGTGTCGTGCAGGCGCGTGGCGGCCTGGCCCGCCGGATAGGGGGCGGGCGATTCGACACTGTTCATGCGCCGGTCGAGCACGCTGGGCAGGGTGAAGAACACCCCGGCAGCCACGCACAGGACGATGGGGATGACGAGCAGGCGCTTGCGCATGGCGAGTTCCAGGGGGGGCGGGGGAGGCGCTAGCCTCCCACAGGCTCACGGCAATTCAATGACAGAGTCGGTTACGGCCGCTGTTCTTGGCCTTGTACAGGGCCTTGTCGGCCCGGGCGATCAGGCCGGCCAGGCCATCACGGGCGGCCATCTGGGCCAGGCCCAGGGAAATGGTCACGCCCGGCTGGGCGCCCAGCGGTGAATAGAAGGAGCCGATCCGTTCCAGGCTTTCGCGCAGACGCTCGGCCACATCGGCGGCCTGCTGCAGCGCCAGTTCGGGCAACAGCACCACGAACTCCTCGCCGCCGAAGCGCACCAGGCTGTCCCGGGCCCTGAGCTGACGGCGCAGGGTGTGGGCGACCAGGCACAGCGCGTAGTCACCGGCGAGGTGACCGTGCTGGTCGTTGTAGTCCTTGAAATGGTCGACATCGAGCATCAGCAGGCACAGCGGCTGCTTGTCGATCACGCAGCGCGCACGCTCGCGCTCGAATACGTGCTCCAGCCAGCGGCGGTTGAAGGCGCCGGTGAGCTTGTCGACGTTGGCGTTCTGCTCGCTGTTGATCAACTGCCGGTTGCCCTGACGCACGCGATCACAGAGCACCTTGAGCAGGTTGTGCATCATCTGCGGGGATTGCTGGAACAGCGAAGTGACCGCGTCGCGGTGCAGGCGCAGCACGTTGCTGGGCTCGGTGGCCACCACGTAGGCGCTGGGGTGCTCGTTGTCGAGGAAACTGATCTCGCCGGCGCAATCGCCCGGGCCCAGGGTGGTGACCGGCTGGTTGTCGAGCGAGCCCAGGTACACCTTGAGGCTGCCGGTGACGACTATATAAAGGTACTGATTGCGATCGAATGGCGAGAGCAGCACTTCGGCCGCCTCCAGTTCGCAGGGGCGAAAGGCGTCGAGCAATCGGTTGAGGCTTCCGAGCGCGACGTTGTCGAACAAGCGCAGCTGACGAAGCTGCTGCAGGTCGGTTTGCCAGTGGGCCGCCTTCATGGCATGTGCATCCTTGCTTGAAAACGCTCAACGATCGGCATCGCCAACGCTCCCATGGATCGATGACCGCGTTCGTGATCGACGAACGAGCCTCATTGCCGTGACAGTATCCGCCGTCAGGCGGGCTGACAATCGTCTTGCGTCGTGCCGACGACCGGCGGCGCGGGGACTGTGAAGGCCGTCACAGGCGCGCCGCCGAAAGCCGCATTACAGACGGCTTGCGAGCCAGGCGCCGATATCGGCGATTTCTTGCGGTAACACTTCGTGAGCCATCGGGTACTCCTGCCAGGTGACGGAGACACCACGGCTTTGCAGCCAGTCGTGGGCAGTGCGGCCCATGCTCGGCAGCACCACACCATCCTGATTGCCATGCAGGCAGTAGACCGGAACCGCGCGCTGGGCATCGCTCAACTGTAGCTCGTCCGCAAAGCTCGGTGCGTAGGTCGACAGCGCCAGCACGCCGCCCAGCGGGCCTTGCCAGCGCAGGAAGGCGGTGTGCAGCACCACGGCGCCGCCCTGGGAAAAGCCGGCCAGGAAGATGCGTGCCGGGTCGATGCCGTCATCGCGCTGCACCTCGATCAGGTCGATGACCTGCTGGGCCGACTGTTCGAGTTGCGCACGGTCGATGGCGCGGGCCGGGCTCATGGCCAGAATGTCGTACCAGCTGGGCATTTCCCAGCCACCGTTG
>CBIFVM010000015.1:0-96135 GCA_966186235.1 uncultured Pseudomonas sp. | reverse complement strand
GCCGATGGTAGTGTGGAGCTTCTCCATGTGAGAGTAGGTCATCGTCAAGCTTCTACCCGAAAGCCCTGATCAGGTAACTGATCAGGGCTTTCTCTTTTGGCTCGAATGATGGTGTGGCTGTGAGAGTCCCGGGGTGCCGGCCACCGGAGTGCCGGCCAGATCATCGTCAAGCTTCTATAAGAAACCCCAGATCTCGTCAGAGGTCTGGGGTTTCGTCTTTTTGGGCCGGAAAATTCAAGAGGCTAATGCCCCGCGGTCTGCCAGGCCAGCGGGCATGAACATGCAGCACGCTGACCTGGGTATCGCTTCGCTCAACCGCAGGCTACGGAAGGGGGAGGCGTCTGCCACGGTGCGTATAGAACTCTCGTAGCATGGGTTAGCAGATGGCATAGCCTGGGGAGATGGCGCTCAACGATGTGCTGCTTATACACGGCACGACGGAAGAAATAGCGGTATCGGAGCAGGGTCGGTTGGCGACGTAATACTCAGGTAATGTTTGTCGCCCAGATAATCGGTATAACTGTGGGTTGCTTTCAGGGTCTCATTTAGAATGGTCGGTATTTTTCGAGAACTCCACCCATGCCCGAGTCGGCCACTCAACAGTCATTAGCTGAAGTACCTCTGACGGAGCTGGTCGCCTGTCACGAATGCGATCTGCTGATGCGTCGGCCGGAGATAGCCGATGGCGAGCGCGTAGAGTGCCCGCGTTGTGGCTATGAGCTCTACAGTCACCGACCACAGGTGATACGCCGTAGTCTGGCCCTGGTGCTTGCCGCGTTGCTTCTGTACATACCCGCCAACTTCCAGCCGATCATGCAGATGACCATGCTGGGGCAAACATCCCACGACACGGTGTGGAGCGGTGTGCTGGGGTTGTATGACGCTGGTATGCAGAGCATCGCCGTGGTGGTGTTTCTGTGCAGTATGGCGGTGCCGTTGCTCAAACTGCTTTGTCAGTTGCTGGTGCTCCTGAGCATCTGCCTGAAGGTCGGTCGGGGTTATGGGTTTCTGCTGTACCGCATTTATCACCACATGCGTGAATGGGGCATGCTCGAGGTGTACCTGATCGGCATTCTGGTTTCAATCGTCAAGCTGGCGGATATCGCCGAGCTGTCCGTCGGCTTCGGGCTATTCTGTTTCATTGCGCTGCTCCTGGTGCAGGTCTGGCTGGAAGTGACGATGTCCCCCCATCAGATCTGGGAAGCCTTGGCTGGGGAGGACGCCCGTGCGCGCCCTTGATGCCGGCCTGATCATCTGTCACGAGTGCCACCAGCTCAACCGCCAGCAGCCCCACTTGAAGCGGCAGTTCTGTACGCGTTGTGGTGGGCGCATCCACGAGCGTCGGCCCAATAGTCTGGCCCGCACCTGGGCGCTGCTGATCACCGCGGCGATCCTCTATATTCCCGCGAACGTGCTGCCGATCATGACGGTCAATTCATTCGGCAAGGGAGCGCCCGATACCATCATGTCCGGCGTCATCACGCTGGTCGACAACGGCATGCTGCCGATCGCCATCGTGGTGTTCGTCGCCAGCATTCTGGTGCCGACCTTCAAGCTGGTCGGCATCGGCCTTCTGCTGTATTCGGTGCAACGGCATCAGCCGATGTCGGCCCGGCAGCGCATTTTGATGTACCGCTTCATCGAATGGATCGGGCGCTGGTCCATGCTGGATATCTTCGTCATCGCCATTCTCGTGGCGGTGGTGCGGTTCGGCAGCCTGGCCAGCGTCGAACCGGGTGTGGGAGCGGTGGCTTTCGCCAGTGTGGTGATCCTGACCATGCTGGCAGCACTGACCTTCGACCCACGGTTGATTTGGGATAACACGGAATCGGATGACGACCATGAATGATCTGCCCACCGCCAGGACGCGTCCGGCTTCCAACTGGTCCGCGATATGGGTCTTGCCACTAATTGCGCTGCTGATCGGCGGCTGGCTTGCCTGGCGTGCCTACAGCGAAGCCGGCATCGAGATCCAGGTGGTCTTCGCCAGTGGTGAAGGTATCGAGGCCGGCAAGACCGAAGTGGTCTTCAAGGGCATGTCGGTCGGCAAGGTCACCAGCCTGACGCTGGACACGAGTGACAAGCAGCGCGGCGTCATCGCCACGCTGGAGATGAACAAGGACATCGAGCATCAGCTGCGTAAGGGGACCCGTTTCTGGCTGGTCAAACCCAGCGTGAGCCTGGCCGGTATCACGGGGCTGGAGACACTGGTTTCCGGTAACTACATCGCCTTCAGCCCCGGCGCTGGCGAGCCCGCTTACGATTTCAAGGCCCTGGCACAAGCGCCACCGCTGTCCGACGAACAGCCGGGCTTGCACCTGACCCTCAAGGCCGAACGACTGGGGTCGCTGAACCGTGACAGCCCGGTGTTCTTCAAGCAGATCCAGGTGGGGCGTGTGAAGGACTACAAGCTTGCCGACGATCAGGCTTCGGTGGAAGTGAAGGTATTCATCGAGCCCGCCTACGCTCATCTGGTGCGCAAGCACACGCGCTTCTGGAACGCCAGCGGCATCAGTGTCGACGCGGATTTCTCCGGGGTGAAAGTGCGTAGCGAGTCCCTGGCCAGCATCGTGGCCGGTGGCATCGCTTTCGCCACGCCGGAGCATCGCAAGGACAGCCCGCCAACCGATCCCAGCAAACCGTTCCGCCTCTATGAAGACTTCGACGCCGCCCAGGCCGGCATCAAGGCGATGGTCAAGCTCACCGATTTCGAGGGCCTGCAGGCCGGGCGCACGCCGGTCATGTACAAGGGCATTCAGGCCGGTCTGTTGAAGAACCTCAAGGTCGACCCGGATCTGAAGAGCGCCACCGCCGAGCTGGCCATGGACCCGCTGGCCGAAGACTATCTGGTTGAAGGCAGCCAGTTCTGGGTGGTCAAACCGTCGATTTCCCTGGCCGGCATCACTGGGCTGGAGGCGCTGGTCAAGGGTAACTACATCGCCATTCGCCCAGGCGAGCTGGGCGGGCCGCCACGTCGTGATTTCGTCGCCCGCGCCAAGGCGCCGCCGCTGGATCTTGGCGCCGAAGGTCTGCACCTGGTGCTGTTCAGCGACACGCTCGGTTCGGTGGATGTCGGCAGCCCGATTCTCTACCGGCAGATGAAGGTCGGTTCGGTGCAGAGCTTCCAGCTTTCCCGCGACAATAAACAGGTGGTCTTGGGTGTGCATATCGAGCCCGAGTATGCCGGGTTGGTGAACCGCACCACGCGCTTCTGGAATGTCAGCGGTATCACCCTCAAGGGTGGGTTGTCCGGCATCGAGGTCAAGAGCGAGTCGCTGCAGACCTTGATGTCCGGCGGCATCGCTTTCGAGACCGATGACCTCAAGGCGCCCGCCGATGCCAAGCGTGTGCTGCGCTTCGATCTCTATGCCGATCGCGAGGCCTCATTGAAGAGCGGTGATGCGCTGAGCATTCGGGTGGAGCGTGGCGACGGGCTCTCGCCTGGCACCGAGATTCGGTACAAGGGCCTGCAGGTCGGCAAGATCGAGCGGGTCGAGCTGACTGGCGACCTACAGGCGGTGATGCTGCATGGCCGTATCACCACCGCTGCGCAACAGGTGCTGCGCCCCGGTTCGCGCTTCTGGGTGGTCAAGCCCGAGATCGGCCTGACCGGCGCCGCCAATCTGGATACCCTGATTGGCGGGCAGTACATCGAAGTGCAGCCGTCGAACCAGGGCAGCGGTCGACAGACCGATTTCGTGGCGCTCAAGCAGGCGCCCGAGCAGGTGGTCGAAGAGCCAGGCTTGCGGCTGGTGCTCAGTGCTCCGCGGCGGGGCTCGTTGAAAGCCGACTCACCCGTGACCTATCGCGAAATACAGGTCGGCAAGGTCACGGGGTACGAGCTGGGCGCCACCGCCGACCGCGTGCTGATCCACATCCTGATCGAGCCCCGCTATGCCGGGCTGGTACATACGGGCAGCCGCTTCTGGAACAGCTCCGGGTTCGGTGTCGATTTCGGTTTGTTCAAGGGCGTGCAGGTACGTACCGAGTCGGTGGAGACCCTGGTCGCCGGCGGTGTGGCCTTCGCCACGCCTGATCCGACGGGCAACGCGGCACGACCTGGGCAGACCTTTGCACTGTTCGACGAGGCGCAGCCGGAGTGGTTGCAGTGGGCGCCGAAGATCGCCTTGCCCAAGTGATGAAGACAACCGGCCACTAGCTCATAAGCTTTCCAATGCAGTGAAACGAAAAGGCCCGCGTACTCCGCGGGCCTTTTGCGTTACAGGGACAGGATCACGCCAGTTCGGCCGCATCCTGTTCACTGCTGGCAGGCGTTGCAGCCTGCTCGCGGCGCTTGATGTACTTCCAGTCCGCTTCGTCGATGTAGATGCCGTTCGGGCCGCTGCCGCCTTCCAGGTCGATGGCCACAGTGGCCGAGACCTGGGGTTTCACCGAGGCGAGGATCGGTACGAAGCCGAGCTGCAGGCTGGTTTCGATCAGCGCCTGCTGGTTGCGCTCATCGATATCCGCTGCCTCGTCGAGGTAGTAGGGCAGGCGTACCCGGCCGGCCAGGTCGCGGTCCATCAGGTGCAGCAGCAGGTACATGTTGGTCAGCGCCTTGATAGTCATCGTGGTGCCGTTAGACGCCGCACCGTCGATGTCGGTGTGGATCACCGGCTGGCCGTGCACCTTGGTGATCTCGAAGGCCAGTTCGAACAGGTCCTTGAGGCCCAGCTGGTTGCCGTTGGCGGCGACCAAGCGTGACAGGTAGTCCTTGGCTTCTTCGTTCCTGGCGTCCTGCTCGGCATTCTGGGTCAGGTCGAACACCGACAGGGTTTCGCCTTCCTCGTACTGGCCGGCGCTGTGGATGATCTGGTCGATATGCCGCAGGGCTTCCTTGTTCGGTGCCAGCACGATGCGGAAACTCTGCAAGTTGGAGACCTGGCGCTTGTTGATCTCGCGGTTGAACAGCGCCAACTGGTGCTCGAGGTTGTCGTAGTCGCTGCGGATGTTGCGCAGGGTACGGGCAATGTCGGTGACCGCTGCGCGGCGCGCCTTGGCGAGCGTCAGGGCTTCGTCCTGACGGTGCGCGTAGGCGTTGACCAGCAGTTGCAGGCGGCGCTCCATGTCGTCTTCGCTGTCGAACTTGGCGACGCCCTTCAGGCGCACCTGGGCGTACAGCGCCTCGATCTGCCCGTCTACGCGCTGCAGGCCCTGCCAGGCGTCCTGGTAGTCGTTGAGCAGCGGCAGCAGGTTGTCCAGGGAGTCGTCGACCGGCTCCATGTACGGCGTACCGAACGGCAGGTCGGCGGGCAGCAGCTGGCGACGGCGCAGGGCATCTTCGAGGGTGCGCTCCTTGGCCTCCAGGTCGGCGATCTGCCGGCCGACCAGTTGCAGCTTGGCGGACAGTTGCTGGACGCGTTCGGTGAAGGCGTCACTGGCGCGCTTAAGCTCATCCTGGGCGGCTTCCAGCTGGGCGAGCTTCTCCAGCTTCTGCGGCTCCTCGGCGGCCAGGGTCTGGCTCTTGCGGAAGTCTTCCAGGGCCTTCTGGGCATCCAGAACCGCCTGATAAAGCTGCTCGGCCTGGGCCTTGCTGGCGGCGCGGTCGGCAGCGACCGATTGCTGGGTCTTGAGCTGCTTGAGCTCGCGGTCGAGACGATCCTTCTGGTCGCGCAGGGCAGCGCGATCGGCCAGGGCCTGCAGGGCCGGCGGCTCGATGTGGGACAGGTCGATGTCCAGGCCGGGCACCTGGAAGCGCTCGCCCTTGAAGCCGTCGAGGATGGCTTCCAGGGATTTCACCCACAGGTCGCCCTCGTCGAGCTGGATGCCTTTCTCACCTAGCGGCAGGCTGAACAGCTGGCCGTTGAACAGTCGCATCAGGCGATCGACATCGGCCTGGGAGAACTCTTCACGCAGGCGCGAGTAGCTGTTGTTGTCGGCGTGGTCGAGCTGCTGCTTGACCGACTTGAGGCGTTTTTCCAGGTCGCGCAGGCGCTCGTCCAGGTCTTCGCTGGAGAACTGACGGGACTGCGCCAGGGCGCCGGCCAGTTCGTCGTGGGCATCCTTGGCGGCCAGCAACTGGGCTTCCAGAACCTTGACGTCGTCGACCAGGGCAAAGCGGTTCTTCAGTACCGCCAGCTCGCCCAGCCAGCGCTGGATCTCGCTGATCTCGCGCTCCATGCGCATCAGTTCCTGGGTACCGCCACGCTGGTCGTTCTGCAGGCTGTCCTGCTCGTTACGATAATGCTCGGCCTGGATGACCAGCTCTTCCTTGCGAGCATCGGCGTAGTCGTGCCAGGTGCCCAGCAGGTTGTCGAGCAGCGGCGAGAGGCGGTGCAGCTTGCCGCGCAGCTGTTCGCGCTGGGTGACGCCGGATGCCAGGGCTTCGATCAAGGGGCCGGCAGTGACCAGCGCCTGGTAGTCCTGCTCCATGCGGCGCACGTCGCGGAAGGCTTCCTCGGTGGCGGCGATGTAATCGACGCTGCCCGAGCGCAGGCTGTGCTCGAAGGCATCGAGGAACAACTGCTTGAGCTTCGCCGCGGTGATCTCGCGCATGTGCAGCAGGTTGATGAACAGAGCGCGGAAGGTCTTCAGGCTCTGCTCGCTGGTCGAGCGCAGCGGGATCAGGGTCAGGTCCAGCGGGATGCTGGTGTGGCCGCCGACCAGCAGACGACGCAGTTCGTCGGGCTTGAGCTCGTAGGCGGTGATGCCGGCCTGGCCGAGGTTCTTGAACAGCTCGCGTTGGCGCAGACAGGTGCCGTTCTGCTGGTAGTGATCCAGGTCCAGCTCGCCCTGGTAGGCGAAGAACTGGTGGCCGAAACCGCCGCCCGGGCCGCGACCGGCCACGCCGATCACATGGGGGCCGTGGGGCAGGGCGACTTCGACGAGGATGTAGCTGGTGTCGGTGGCGAAGTAGAACTTGCGCGACTGCTCCAGGCTGTACTTGCCGAAGCTCATGTCCGACATCCGCGCCAGGATCGGGAACTGCAGCGCGTTGATCGACGCCGACTTGCCGAGGTTGTTGGCGCCGTACACTGATAGCGGGTTCTCCAGCGGGAACAGGCCGAGGCTGTAGCCGGCGGTGTTGAGCAGGGCGAAGCGGCGGATGCCGTAGCGTTCCTGGGTCATGCGTCTTGCTCCTGTGCGGCGCGCTCTTCGGCCATGGCGTCTTCTTCGGATTCTTCTGCAGCGTCGTCGAGGGTGATGATCGGGTCACCACTGTCGTCGTCGATCAGCACCGGTGCCGGCAGCGGCAGGTCGGTACTGTGCAGGCTGGCGGCCAGGTCGCGGTCGTGCTGCACCGCCAGGCACACGTCGAGGAAGCGGTGCATCGGCGGCAGGAAGCGGTACACGCCGTTGCTGTCTTCGGCGAAGCCAAGCTGGGTCAGGCGGCGGATGACCTTGTCTTCGAGCTCTTCGTGGGTGGTGACTTCGGCCTGCAGGAACAGGTCGCGGTACTTGTCGAGCAGTGCCGGCAGCTCGTCGCGGCCGATGGTGCCGCCGTCGAGTACGGAGAGCGGATCGCGGCCCTGGTCGGCCAGATGCTCGACCAGGATGAAGGTGAACAGTGCCAGGCGCTGGGCGGTCTTGTTGACCTGGGGCGCGGCCTGCTCGGGCACGAAGTAGTAAAAGCCGCGCGGGTCGCAGACCAGCTCGAAGCCCAGGGCGCGAAACAGTGCGCGATACTGATCCTGCATGCTGGACAGCTGGGCGTAGCACTCGGGCTCGCTGCGCGAGATGTGGTAACCCTTGAACAGGTCGCGGAACGCGGCCGCGAGCTGGGTCATTTCTTTCAGGTCGATATTCATAGCGGACGCTCGTTGGCGGCGGCAGCCTGGGCTGCTACCGAGAGTTCATGAGGGGCGACGGTGCTAGGGTCTGTTTCCGTTTCACGCACGGCCGCGCCGGAGCCAATTCTTGCGCGAGGCAAGGCACGAGATGCGAAGTTTGGCAGGCCAAATGAGCCATCGAGTAACGCCGCATCGCGCAAGAACTGGCCCGGCCCTCCGGGTTGCGCGGGAAATGACCTCCGCTGTCGTTGCAGGACTTGGCAAGGGAACGACCATTCCCTGCGTCCTGCGCCTAACCGGAGGCCATTTCTCGCAGCAACGCGGCTCGCGCTGAAACAGGAACAGACCCTAGGCACTGGGGCGGCCCACCAGGGCATAGGAGCTGATGCTGATCTCATGCTCGCGGGTCAGGTAGGTCTGACGCTCCAGGCGGTCACGCTGGAAGCGCGACTCGCGCGACAGGCGCGAGAACCAGTAGAGCAACTCGTCGGTGGCGCCTTCGGGCTCCTGCTCCAGCAGCCAGGTCATCAGATCCGGCAGTGGCAGCGACTGCTCGCAACGGTCGATCATCTCCCGGGCGGTTTTCGGCGCACGCGGGTTGTCACCCTTGCGCTTGCCGGTGGCTTTCGGGAAGTGGTTGGGCTTGGCCTCGAAGCGCGCCAGGGCATAGACGTAGGCCTCGACCTGAGAGGCGCTGCCCAGGAAGTTGCTCTGCGGCCGGGTGAACAGCGGCATGGCGGCCTGCGGCACGGCGTCGATGCCTTTCTTGCGGATTACCGACAGGGCCAGCGCCGCACCACGGGTCACGGCGTTGTGGCGACGGGCTTCCTCGCGCAGCGGCAGCAGCAGTTCGCGGGCCTTGCGCAGGGTCAGCTGGGCGCTGGTCTGCATTTCCAGAATGCGTGCGTGGGTGCGCAGCAGCAGATCGTCGTCGACCAGTTGGCCGAGGCGCTGCTGTTCACCGAGCAGCTTGAGCAGCACCTGCTCGACGCGGCGCACGCCTTGCTCGAAGGCGCCGTCGGCGGCGACCAGTTGGATCATCGGCTCGACGTACTCGTCCCAGGTGGCGAGCACTTCGGCGTAACGCTGGCGCAGGGGAATCTGCCGGTCGCTGGTCTTGGCCCGCTCGGCCACGCCGATCAGCGCCTGCTCGTCGTTATTGAGCTTTTTCAACACATCGCGCACGCGCATGTCGAGCAGGCGCAGCTGGCGGGCCAGGTCGTTGCCGTCGCGCACTTCGAAGGCGTCCTGGATGTAGCCGGCCAGGCGCTCGAGGTGACGCAGGTAGGCTTCGATCTCCAGGCACAGGCCAAGGCGGTGCTCGCGGCGCAGGTACGACAGGAAGTCGTGGATCTGCGCGTTGAGCTCGAAGCGGTTGGGGCTCTTGGCCACGGGCACCAGGATGTCCAGGCGGATCCACTGGTCGAGCAGGGCGGTGACATCCACCGCCGTGCTTTGCGGTGGTAACTGGGCAGTCAGCTGGTTGCGCAGCTCTACCAGGCTCAGGGTGCCGGCATCGAAGCGTTCACCGAGCGGTTCGAGCAGGGCCCAGTGCTCGGCGAGGGCGCGCAATACGCGTTTGGGGTCGATCATCGCGGGACGGTCGCTCGCTTGCGAAAAAACGCCGATTGTACGGGAAACGGAGCCTGACCTTTAAGGGCAGCGACACATTGTCATGTACCGGTCACGCCGGGCGGGCATGCTCGGCGGCAGTCGGGCCGGGCAACGCGTCGAAATACCCCGATATGGACAAAATATGCTCAACGGCCTTTCGATCTGTGGCCGTTGTCGGCACAATTCGCGTCCGCTTTTTTCAGGAGGCTGGCGGGCTCCTGTTGGCCGACCTTTATTACGGACTGCGCAATGATCAAAACGCCGTACTACCTCATCGACAAACAGAAGCTGTTGGGCAACATGGAGAAGATCGCCTACGTGCGCGAACACTCCGGTGCCAAGGCGCTGCTGGCCCTCAAATGCTTCGCCACCTGGTCGGTCTTCGACCTGATGCAGCAATACATGGACGGCACCACCTCCAGCTCGCTGTACGAGCTCAAGCTCGGCCGCCAGAAGTTCGCTGGCGAAACCCATGCCTACAGCGTGGCCTGGGCCGATGACGAGATTGAGGAGATGCTCGCCAACTGCGACAAGATCATCTTCAACTCCATCGGGCAGCTCGAGCGTTTCGCCGAACAGTCCGCAGGCAAGGTGCGCGGCTTGCGCGTCAACCCGCAGGTCAGCAGCTCCGACTACCTGCTGGCCGACCCCGCGCGCCCGTTCAGCCGCCTCGGTGAATGGGACCCGGCAAAGATCGAAGCGGTGATCGATCAGATCTCCGGTTTCATGTTCCACAACAACTGCGAGAACGGCGACTTCGGCCTGTTCGACAAGATGTTGAGCCACATCGAAGAGCGCTTCGGCCACCTGCTGCACAAGGTCGAGTGGGTCAGCCTCGGTGGCGGCATTCACTTCACCGGTGAAGGTTATGCGCTGGACGCCTTCTGCGCGCGCCTGAAAGCCTTCTCCGAGAAATATGGTGTGCAGGTCTACCTGGAGCCGGGCGAAGCGGCCATCACCGGCAGCGCCTCGCTGGAAGTCACCGTGCTCGACACCCTCTACAACGGCAAGCACCTGGCAGTGGTGGACAGCTCCATCGAAGCGCACATGCTCGACCTGCTGATCTATCGCCTCAACGCCAAGCTGGCGCCCAGCGAGGGTGAGCACACCTACATGGTGTGCGGCAAATCCTGCCTGGCCGGCGATATCTTCGGCGAATACCCGTTCGAGAAACCGCTGCAGATCGGCGACCGCCTGTCGTTCGTCGACGCGGCTGGTTACACCATGGTCAAGAAGAACTGGTTCAACGGCCTGAAGATGCCCGCCATCGTGGTCAAGCAGCTCGACGGCAGCGTCGAGGTGGTTCGTGAATTCGGCTTCGACGATTACCTGTCGAGCCTGTCGTAATACCGCAGCACCTTTCTCAACGAGCGCAGTACCCTGGAGGTGAAACAATTGAAGAAGAACGTCCTTATCATTGGTGCAGGAGGTGTCGCCAAGGTGGTGGCCCACAAGTGCGCGCAGCACAACGACGAACTCGGTCGTATTGCCATCGCGTCACGGAACATCTCCAAATGCCAGGCCATCATCGACAGCGTAAAGGCCAAGGGTAGCCTCAAGGTACCCGCCGACATCCAGGCCTTCTCGCTCAATGCACTGGATATCGAGGCGACCAAGGCGCTGATCCGCGAGACCGAATCGCAGATCGTCATCAACGTCGGTTCCGCCTTCCTCAACATGTCGGTGCTGCGTGCCTGCATCGATACCGGCGTGGCCTATCTGGACACCGCCATTCACGAAGAACCGGGCAAGATCTGCGAAACCCCGCCCTGGTATGGCAACTACGAGTGGAAACACCTCGAGGAATGCCAGCAGAAGAACATCACGGCCATTCTCGGCGTCGGTTTCGACCCGGGTGTGGTCAACGCCTATGCGGCCCTGGCCCAGCAACAGCATTTCGACAAGATCGAGTCGATCGACATCCTCGACGTCAATGCCGGCAGCCACGGCAAGTATTTCGCGACCAATTTTGATCCGGAAATCAATTTCCGCGAGTTCACCGGTACCGTTTACAGCTGGCAGAACGCCCAGTGGACGAGCAACCGCATGTTCGAGGTCAAGCGCACTGACGACCTGCCGGTCGTGGGTTCGCAGAACCTGTACCTGACCGGCCACGATGAAGTGCACTCGATCTCCAAGAACCTGGACGTGCCCAACGTGCGTTTCTGGATGAGCTTCGGCGAGCACTACATCAACGTGTTCACCGTGCTGAACAGCCTCGGCTTGCTCAGCGAGCAACCGGTGAAAACCGCTGAAGGCCTCGAAGTTGTGCCGCTGAAAGTGGTCAAGGCCGTGCTGCCGGATCCTTCCTCGCTGGCGCCGGGCTATACCGGCAAGACCTGCATCGGTGACCTGGTCAAGGGCACCAAGGATGGCAAGGCCCGCGAAGTGTTCATCTACAACGTGGCCGATCACGAAGAAGCCTTCGCCGAGACCGACAGCCAGGGCATCTCCTACACCGCCGGCGTACCGCCGGTAGCCGCTGCACTGCTGGTGGCCCGTGGCGAGTGGGATGCAGCACGTATGGTCAACGTCGAAGAACTGCCGGCCGAGCCGTTCCTCAAGCTCCTCGACGTGATGGGCCTGCCCACGCGTATCAAGGATGAGCATGGTGATCGTCCGTGGGATCAGTCCTTGTAAGACTGGCCTGCGCGGCTTCACCATGAAAAAGGATCGCCTCGGCGATCCTTTTTCGTTTCCGGGCGCCGGGTTCAGACGCTGAAGCGACCCACCAGGCGGCTGAGGTCTGCTGCCAGGCGCGATAGCTCGTGGCTCGAGGCGCTGGTCTGGTGGGCACCGGTGGCCGACTGCACCGACAGATCGCGAATGTTCACCAGGTTGCGGTCCACCTCGCGAGCCACCTGGGCCTGTTCTTCCGCCGCGCTGGCGATCACCAGGTTGCGCTCGTACATCTCGCCGATTCCGTTGGTGATCTCGTTCAAGGCGTCGCCCGCGCTCTGCGCCAGCTCGCGGGTATCGCGCGCCTGGCGAGTACTGGCCTGCATGGAGGTCAGCGCCTGGCTGGCACCGGTGCGCATGCCGGAGACCATCTGCTCGATTTCCTGGGTCGAGTTTTGCGTGCGGTGCGCCAATGCCCGTACCTCATCAGCCACCACGGCGAAGCCGCGCCCGGATTCACCGGCCCGCGCCGCCTCGATGGCGGCATTGAGCGCCAGCAGGTTGGTCTGCTCGGCAATCGCGCGAATCACGTCTAGCACCTTGCCGATTTCCTGGGACTGTTCAGCCACGCGCTGCACCAGGCTGGAGGTGCTTTCCACTTCACCGGACAGGTCGCTGATCGCGGCGATGGTCTCCGACACACGGGCCTGGCCCTGCTGTGCGGAGTGATTGGCCGACTTGGAGGCTTCCGAGGTGGAGACCGCATTGCGCGCCACTTCGTCCACGGCGGCGCTCATCTGGTTGACCGCCGTGGCGGCCTGTTCGATTTCGTCGTTCTGCTGTTGCAGTCCGCGTCCGGCTTCGTCGGTCACCGCGTTGAGCTCTTCGGCGGCGGCCGCGAGCTGGGTGGACGAGCCGGAGATTTCCGCCAGGGTTTCGCGCAGGCGCTGCTGCATCTGCGCCAGGGCGGCCTGCAACTGGCTGACTTCATCGTGGCCGTCGACCGGGATGACTTTGGTCAGGTCGCCATCGGCCACGTGCTGGGCGGCCTGCACGGCGTTTTTCAGTGGCGCTACGATACTGCGGGTCAGCAGCCAGGCCAGCAGAACGGTGATCAGCGCAGCGAGCACGATCACGGTGATGACGATCACCCGTGAACTGGCGTACTCGTCCGCCGATACCGCGCCTTCTTGGGCGATGCCCTTGTTGTAGATCTCGCCGAGTTCGGCCAACTGCGCGCCAGTGCCGTCGACCACCGGCTTCATGTCGACCAGCAGCAGCTTGTTGAGCGCATCGCGCTGGCCCTGGCGAGCCAGCACGAAGGAATCGGCCATGCCGCGCTGATAGGCGGCAAAGTCCTTGCGGAACTGATCGTAAATGCGCTGCTCGTCCGGAGTATCCACGAAGGGCTCGAAGTCGCGGATGTTCTGCTCCAGCACCTTGTTGCGCGCTTCGTACTGGCCCACATAGGTATCGACGTTGGCCGGATCCGGGTCCAGCGCCACGCGCAGGGAAATGGTGCGGATGCGCAGCATGTTCTCGCGGATCGAGCCGACCGCCTGAATGCTGGGCACCCAATCGGTTTCGATGACGGTGGCGCGCTCGCGGATGCTGGTCATAGTGGCGAGCGAGAAGATTCCAAGGAACGCCACCATCAGGGCGATCAGGCCAAACCCGAAGGCTGCGCGCGGGGCGATGTTCCAGTTGCGTAGAAGCATGAGAAGACCTCTGGGAAGGCAGTTATTTTTTCTTGTCTGAGCCTGTATCGGCTTTCGAGGCGGGTGCTTGAGGCGGTACTGCAGATGAATCTTGCAATAAATAGTTACAGAGTCATAGGATGACTGACCACAATAATCACAAAACGAGTATCTCCCATGTTCAAGCCGCTCGCATTCGCTATCGCAGTGACTTCCACCCTCATTACCTCGGCCCACGCGGTTACCTCGTTTGCCTACATCTCCAGCCCCAATGACGGGCTGATTTCTCAGTACCAGCTCGACGACAGCAATGGCGCCCTGAAGCTGGTCGAGCAGACCCAGGCCGGTGACAAAGTCAACCCGATGGCGCTCTCGCCGGACGGTAAAACCCTGTATGCAGCGCAACGGGTCGCGCCGTTCCAGGTACTGGTATACAGCGTCGATGCGCGTACCGGGCACCTGGAAAAACGTGGTCAGGCGCCACTGGCAGAAAGCCTGGCTTACCTGTCGACCGATCGCAGCGGACGGTTCCTGTTCGGCGCCTCCTACGGCGGCGCACTGCTCAGTGTGCAGGCCATCGACAAGGACGGCCAGGTGTCGGACAAAATCCAGACCTACAAGACCGGCCCGTTCGCCCACTCCATTCGCACCGATCTGAGCGACCGCTTCGTGTATGCCGGCAACCTGGGCGCCGACAAGGTGCTGCAGTTCAGCCAGGACAAGCAGAGCGGTGCGCTGACCCCCATCGGCGATGGCTTCGCCAGCACCACCGCCAAAACTGGCCCACGGCATATCGCGTTCTCGCCCGATGGCAAGTTCCTCTACGTGGTGGGCGAACTGAGCGGCACCGTAACCGGTTACGCCATCGATGGGCAGACCGGCGCACTCAAGCAGGTGAGCGAAGCCAGCGGCATTCCCGCATCACTCGGGCTGGCCCATGGTGAGGCGCGCAGCGCCGCCAACAATGACTTGAAGGACGATCCGACGCCGCGCATCTGGGCCGCCGATATTCGCTTGTCGCCCGACGGTTCGCTGCTGTACATCACCGAGCGCACCACCAGTTCGGTGTCGGCCTTCAAGGTCGATACGAAGGACGGCAGCCTGAAGTTTCTCGGCAATTACCCGGTGCAGGAAAAGCAGCCGCGCAACATCGCCTTCTTCCCCAACGGCAAGTGGCTACTGGTGACCGGCGAGAAAAGCCAGACCATCGGCAGCTACCGTATTGGTGACAAGGGCAGCCTCGACCGAGTGAGCGAGGCGAAGTCCGGCGATGGTGCACTGTGGATCGAGATCCTTCCGATCAAACCCTGATCGCGTCGCCTGGCGAACGTGAAAAAAGGATCGCCGAGGCGATCCTTTTTCGTTTCAGGCCACGTGTGCTGTCAGACCGTTACCACGCCCAGCAGCACCGCCGAGGCCAGCATGATCAGGCTGATACCCCAGGCCCACAACACGGTGTAGCGGATGTGCTTGTACAGCTCGACGCCTGCCAGGCCGATGGCCAGGTACACACTGGGCACTACGGGGCTGACGCCGAAGCCGGTGTTCTCGCCGATCAGCATGGCGTTGGCCACCGAGGCCGGGTCGACGCCAGCCGCCACAGCTACATCGCGGATTACCGGCAGCAGGGCGAAGTAGTAGGCGTCCGGCGAGAACAGCATGCCCAGTGGCACACCGAAGGCGCCGATGATCACGTGCAGCCAGTTGGCCGAGCCTTCGGGCAGGATGTTGATCATCCAGTGCGCCATACCTTCGGACATGCCAGCGCCCGACAACACACCGAGCAGGATGCCGGCGGCGAGCATCACCAGAGCCATCTGCATGGCATCGCTGGCATGGCGCAGCACCGCCTTGTTCTGCTGATCCAGGCTCGAATAATTGATCACCAGGGCCACGCCCAGGCCGACCATGAAGCAGGCGAACAGCGGAAAGGCGCCCGTGAACAGGCAGATCAGAATGGCCAGGGTCAGCGCCAGGTTAGCCCAGTAGCGCCAGTCGCCGGGGCTCAGTTGCAAGCCGCTTTCATCGGCAGGCGACGTTTCGGCTGGCGCCTGGCCGGCCATCACGCCTTGCGCTGCATGCTGGCGCTGGGCACGCAGGCCCAGGAACAACGCCAGGGCCATGACCAGCACCAGGCCGACCACCTGGATGGGAATCAGCGAGATCCACAGCTGCGAGGCTTCGATGCCGGTCACCGCGGAAGCGCGGGCAGTGGTACCGCCCCAGGGCACCATGTTCATTACCCCGGCGCTGAGTACTACCAGGCACAGCAGCATTTCGCGGCGCATGCCCAGGCGCAGGTACAGCGGCAGCAGGGCGGGAATCACCAGCAGGAAGGTCGCCGCACCGATGCCGTCCAGGTGGGTGACGGCGGTCACCGCCACGGTGACCATCGCCACTGCCAACGGACGGCCGCGGGTGCTCTTGAGCAGAAAGGTCACCAGCGGAGCGAACAGCCCGCGCTCGCGCATCACGCCAAAATACAGAATGGCGAAGATGAACAGCGTGGCGGTTGGCGCGACGGCCTTGAGCCCTTCGGTGATGAATTTGCCGATTTCGCCGAGGCCGAAACCGGCCATCACGCAGGCGATCACCGGCAGGGTGACGAAGGCAACCAGGGGCGTGACACGTCGCATGAGAATCAGCGCGACGATGGTGAACATCAGGGTGAAGCCGAGGGCGGTAATCATGTCGAACTCTCCGATCTTATTCTTGTTGGAGTCGCGAGGTTGGCTGGGTAGGTGCTATGAAGGTGCGGGCAGCCTCAGGTCGAGCAGTGCATAGCTCAGACTCTTGCCGTGGCGATCGATGCCGGGGCTGGCATTCACACCGCCTTCCAGGGCGTTTTCCACCACGAAGTTGAGGCCGCCCAGGTTCGGTAGCTCGAAGCGTCGCACCGTGCCGATGCGGCGGTGGGTCAGGCAGGCCGCCACGCGCTCGGCGGTCAGCTCGCGGGCCAGCCAGGCATAGTGCGCCGGTTCGTAGGCGAACACTGCCACGCTGAGAATGTTGCCCTTGTCGCCCGCGCGGGCGTGGGCGTAGTCGCAAAGCAGAACGTCGCTCATCAGAACCACTCCACCTGTTGCTGCACCGCGGTGCGGGGGATGAAGAAACTCGCCGTGCCGATGGATTCGGTCAGGTGCCGGCGCACGCCGCCACCGCCGGCCGGGCCGTTGGTGTAGAGGGATTCGGCGTCGAGCAGCAGGTTTTCCAGCAGGGCCTTGTCACGGTCGACGAAGCTGATGCGCAGGCGTACGTCCTGCGCATCCGGCGTGCTGGCCAGGCGCTGTTGCAGCCACTCGCCGCGTGCATCGTTGAACAGGCTGGCGACGCCGATCAGGTCGATCCACGGTGTGAGTTGCGGCGCCAGGCGCGCGCAGCGCTGCAGCAGCACGTCACGGGCGAGGGCGGCGCGGGCCAGGGCGCCGGGGCCTGCATAGGAAATCTCTGCCTCGGCGAACCAGTTGCCGCGCAGGCCGATCAGGCCCTTGAGGTCGGCAGGGCGTGGATGGCCACGGATGCCTTCGACTTCGACGAGGTCAGGGCCGACCTGGCGAACGCGAGCCTGGCTCAAGTCCAGGGTCACGTCCGGCGTCAGGTAGGCGGCCGGGTCGTGCACTTCGTAGAGCAGCTGTTCCTTGACCGTGCGCTCGGTGACGCAGCCACCGGTGCCAGCGGCCTTGCCGATGGTCACGCGGGCGGTGGATTCGATACTGGCGATCGGGCAGCCGACATTGGCCAGATCCGGCACATCCTTGAGGCCCGGGTGGGCAAAGTAGCCGCCGCTGACCTGGGTGCAACATTCGAGCAGGTGGCCCACCGTGGTTGCCAGGGCGATTCGATCCCAGTCATCGGCCTGCCAACCGAAGGCATGCCGCAGTGGGCCAACCGCCAGGCTGGGATCGGCGACACGGCCACAGAGCACGATATCGGCGCCTTCATCCAGTGCCTGCACGATGCCATCGGCACCGGTGTAGACGTTGACCGACACCACCTCGCCGTCGAGCGCGTCGGGCAGCCAGCGCTGCACGGCGTAGCGGGAGTCGAGCAGGTCGTCACCGAGCACGCAGGCGATGCGCGCGCAGGCGAAGCGCCCGGCCTGTAGCTGCTGGCGCAGACGACGGGCGGCCGCACTGGGGTTGGCGGCGCCGCCATTGGTGATGATCGGGATGCCGGCGGCCAGGCAGGTTTCCAGCACCGGTTCGAGGAAGTCGAACAGCCGGCTGGCATAGCCGCTGTCGGGGTTGGCCAGGCGGCGCAATTGCGCTTCGGCCAGGGTGCGTTCGGCGAGCAGTTCGAAGAACAGGAAGCGCCGGCCATCGCGTGCAGCGAGGTCATTGGCCAATGCCACGGCGGCATCGGGCCGATCATTGGCGAAGCCTGCCCCGCAACCGATATGGACTGTTGTCATCGTTATGATCCAGGTCGAGGTCTGCCGGCAGGGTGCGACTTCCTGATTTAGTTGTGAATTCGAAATGTGATATCAATTGATAAAACAATTCTATAAAAGCGCCCGTCATGGATATCAGTTTTCGCCAGCTTCAGGCCTTCGTGCTCATTGCCGAACAGCGCAGCTTCAGTCGCGCTGCCGAGCAGATCCATCTTTCCCAGCCGGCGCTCAGTTACAGCCTGCGCAAGCTGGAAGAAGCCCTGGGCCTGTCGCTGTTCGCCCGCAACACCCGCAGCGTGGAGCTGACTGAAGCCGGCACGCGCTTTCTCGAACAGGCCCGGCGCCTGCTGCGTGACATGCACCACGCAGTGCACGATGCCCATGAGCAGTTGCACCTGCAAAGTGGTTCGCTGCGCATCGGCGTGCTGCCGTCGGTGGCCATCGAGCCGTTGCCGCGGGTACTGGTCGACTACCGACAGCGTTATCCGGGCATCGAGATCAGCCTGCGCGATGGCCGCGCCGGAGAGATTCGCCAGTGGGTGAACAACGCCGAAGTGGATTTCGCCATCACCTCAGTGGCGGACGAGCCCGGTGTGCTGGATTTCCAGCCGCTCTACGACGACAGCCTGGTGTTGCTGGTGCGCGGCCTGGCTGGTGTGCGCGGCAAGAAGCTGCTTGCGGCCCTGCAGGATCTGGATTACGTGGCCACCACCCGCGATACCAGCCTGCGCACCATGGCCGATGAGACGCTGTCGCGCATGGCCCTGCTGCGCGAACCCGCCTATGAGGTCGCCTATATGAGCAGCGCTGCCGCCCTGGCGCGGGCCGGGCTGGGTTATGCGCTGCTGCCGGCCAGTGTGGCGGGCACCTTCAACGGCGATGGCAGCCTGGCCGTGCATCCGTTGCCGATGGCGCCGGCCCGTGGCATTGGCGTGCTGCAACGCAAACCCTGCTACCTGAGCCCGCCGGCTCAGGCCTTCGTCAGCCTGCTCAAGCAGCAGGCCGAAGCCATTGGCCTGTAGCTACGGCTGACGTTTGGGGCTACCCGTGGCAGTCGATTCACGCGACAATCAGCGCCCTCGAAAATCGATGTGCCGGGTACCTGACGTTTGAACACCGAGCTGCGCCGCCGCGCCTATCTGGATGCCATGCAAGTGGCCAGTTGGCTGCCGCGCGTCGAACTGCCATTCGCGGCGCCATCGCGACCCGAGTTGCTGGTCGCCTTCGAGCAGGAATCGGAGGTCATGGCGCCGCCACCGGTGCACGCCAAACAGCCTGCACAGGCCGTGGCGCCGGTGGTCAGTGAGGTGGTGGCGCGTGAGCGACCGCGCATCGAAGTGCCCAAGCCCGGTACCGCGAGCAAGGCCAGCGAGCCTGCCGCCGAAGAGGCCAGTGCCGCGCCGACACCGCGCGAACGGCCAACGCCACCGCCGCGTTTCGCCCTGCAATTGCTGCGTGCCGGCAGCTGCGCGTTGCTGGTCGAGCTGCCCACCGGCGAGCCGTTCCAGAGCCGCGACCCGGCTTACTTGCTGCTCAAGGATCTGCTGCGCGCTGCCGGCCTGCCAGATGCCCCGCAGATCATCGGCGAGCCGGTGCGCTGGCCGCTGCTGGTGCGCGGCAACATGGATCAGGGGCCGCAGGCCGCACTGGATTTCGTGCAGAGCTTCATCGGCGCCCGCCTGGAAGAACAGGAGCCCTGCGCCTGCCTGTGGTTGATCGGCCTGCCGGCCATTCGTTTCGCCGGTGACGCCGATGCCGAGGCCTACAACCGCGAGTTGCAGGTCGAGGAGCTGGGCGCCGCCTGGGCGCTGCCGGGCCTGGAATTGCTGATGGACGAACCGCAGCGCAAACGCGACCTCTGGCACGCCATGCAGCGCGTGCGGCGACGCTGGCTGGAGGCCTCGGCATGAGTGACGCGATCAGCTTCCGCCGGGCCACCGAGGCGGATATCGATGCGGTGCTGAAGATCGAGTACGCGGCGTTCAGCCATCCGTGGACGCGCGGCATCTTTCTCGACAGCCTGAAATCCTACGAAGTCTGGCTGATGTTCGAAGGCAGCCAGCAGGTCGGCCATGGCGTGATCAACGTGATCATCGACGAGGCGCACCTACTCAACATCACCGTCAAGCCGGAGAGCCAGGGCCGCGGCCTGGGCCTGCGTCTGCTCGAACATCTGATGGCCCGCGCCGCCGAGCTCAAGGCCGGCGAGTGCTTTCTGGAAGTGCGCTCGAGCAATCAGGCGGCCTATCGCCTGTACGAGCGGTATGGCTTCAACGAGATCGGCCGCAGGCGCGATTACTACCCTGCGCCGGGCGGCCGTGAAGACGCGCTGGTGATGGCCTGCACGCTGGTGGAATGAGTTAGCGGCGCGCCCAGCGCCGTTCGCGGCGCTCTTCCTCGACCTGGCTCAGGTCGTATTTGTCGAGAAACTCCTGAGACTGCTCATCGCCTTCCGGTTCATCCGCTTGTTTCGGCTCATCGCTCGGTCGCGCAGTTTTTTGTGCAGCGGCCTGGCCCGGTTTGCGCGGCACCAACGGCTCCACCACATCGCGCAGAATGGGCGGCTCCGCCGGTTGCTCGATGGCCGGTTGGCGGCTGGCAGGTGGCGTCTTGTCAGTCATGACGAACTCCAGATCGGTCATTGGCTCTAGGCAATGGACGCCCTCGGGCCCTGAAAGATTCACCGTTTCGGCCTTCAACCCTCTGATTCGTAGGGTCGTTCGGGGTGCGAATCGCCTTGTCAAAAAGGTCAGTGCATCCGTATGGTGCGCATCGACCTTTCTCGGGAGCCGCCGCCGTGAGCGATCTCAAGCACCTGTTCGACAACAATGAACGCTGGGCCGAAAACATCACCCAGAACGACCCGGACTTCTTTCCACGCCTGGCTCGCCAGCAGACGCCCGAGTACCTGTGGATCGGCTGCTCGGATGCCCGAGTGCCGGCCAACGACATCGTCGGCCTGCTGCCTGGCGAGCTGTTCGTGCACCGCAATGTGGCCAACGTGGTCCTGCACACCGATCTCAACTGCCTGTCGGTGATCCAGTACGCGGTCGACGTGCTCAAGGTCAAACACATTCTGGTCACCGGCCACTATGGCTGCGGTGGCGTGCGTGCAGCCATGCACGATGCGCAGTTCGGCCTGATCGATGGCTGGCTGCGCAATATCCGCGACCTCTATTACGAGCAGCACGCGCAACTGGCCGCACTGGCCGACGAGGAGGCGCGTGTAGATCGCCTGTGCGAGCTGAACGTGATGAAGCAGGTCGGCAACGTCAGCCGTACCAGCATCGTTCAGAACGCCTGGCATCGCGGCCAGCAATTGTCGGTGCACGGCTGCATCTACGGCCTCAAGGATGGCCGCTGGAAGGATCTGGATGTGACCGTCAGCGGCGCCGACCAGTTACCCGAGCAGTACCGTCTGCGCCCACCACAGGGATGAGCATGAACAAACCTTCGCGTCAGCTGGCGATTGCCGGTGTGCTGATAGCAGTGCTGTGCTGGGCGGGTAACGCCCTGGTGGCCCGTGCCTTCGCCGGTGAAATTCCACCGTTCGCCCTGGCGTTCTGGCGCTGGAGCCTGGCGCTGGTCCTAATTCTGCCGTTCGTGGCGTTGCCGCTGTGGCGCCATCGCGTGGCGCTGCGCCATGCCGGCTGGCGCCTGCTGGTGATCGCCGCCTTCGGTATCGCCGGCTACAACACCTTTCTGTACAGCGCGGCACAAACCACCGCAGCGATCAACATCACCCTGGTCAACACCTGCATCCCGTTGATGACGTTCATCTTCGCCGGCCTGCTGCTCGGCGACTGGCCGGCGCGGCGCGCCTGGTGGGGCATGGCGTTGGCGGTGTCCGGGCTGCTGGTGCTGATCTGTCGTGGCGACTGGCAGACCCTTGCAGGCATGGCCTTCAACCATGGCGATCTGATCATGCTGCTGGCGGTGCTCGACTGGGCGCTCTACACCGTGTTGCTCAGGCGCTGGTCGGCGTACCTGTCGCCGATCCCGCCGCTGGCCCTGCTGGGCATCTTCATGCTCCTGGGCGTGCCGATGATCCTGCCGTTGTACCTGTACGAGCTGTCCGCCGGCGCCCAGCTGCTGGCCACGCCGGCCAATCTCTCGGCCATCGCCTACACGGCAGTGTTCGCCTCCCTGGTCGCCTATCTGGGCTGGAACAATGGCGTCAAGGTGTTGGGCGCCTCGACCGCGGCGATGGGCAATTACCTGATGCCCGTGTTCACCGCGATCCTGGGTTGGGTTCTGCTCGGCGAGGCGCTGCAGTTGTTCCACTGGTTCGGCGGGGCGATGATCTTCGCCGGGCTGCTGCTGGCCACCTTGCCGAAGCGCTCGCAGCGGGCGGCGGCCTGAAATGCCCCGGCTGCGGCCTGCCATGAACTGAAAACGCCCTCTTGCGAGGGCGTTGTTTTATCGGCGATAGGCTGCCAGCACCTGATCGATCTGCAGATCGACGCTCTGCAGGCCGCCGCCGGACAGATACCAAAGCGCGGGATCCAGGTAGACCACTCGTTTGGCCTGTGCCGCCGGCGTACGCGCCAGTGGCGAGTTGGCCAGGGTGGCGACATTCAGCGGCGTGGCGCCAATGGCCGCGCTGCGGTCGATGATGAAGATCACGTCGGGCCGGGCCGCAGCGATGGCATCGGCGTCCAGTGGCTGCGGGCGTTGGCGAGGTGCGCCTGCGGGCTGAGGCGCCGGCGCGGGCAGGGCGCGTGGCGCCTGCAGCAGGGAGTAGATCAGGGCCTGTTCGGTCGGCGCGAAGCGGCCGTCGTTGTGGGTCAGCACCAGGGTGCGCTGCTTCGAGGCGGCGACTTGCTGCCGGGCTTGGTCGGCCTTGCCTTGCAGCGCGGACAGCGCCTGCTGCGCTTCAGCCGGCTTGCCGACCAGTTGGCCGAGCAACCCGGCGTTGTGGGCGATGCTGGCGAAGTAGTCGTCGCCGCCAATGCCCCTGTCCAGCGTTGGAGCCAGGGCCTGCAAGGCCTGGCGGCTTTCGCCCTGGCGGCCGGTGATCAGGATCAGATCCGGTTTCAATGCCGCGATGGCGTCGATGTCCGGCGTTTTCATGTTGCCGGCGTCCTGAGTGTGACCGGCTTTTTCTGCCAGGTACGGCGGTACGTTGCCGGGTACGGCCAGCACCCGCTCGCCGGCACCCAGGGCGATCAGGCTGTCATAGCTGCCGTAATCGAAGCTGACGATTCGCTGGGGATCGCGAGCGACTTCGACCTGCTGGCCCGCCTAGTCGATGCTGAGGGTGGCGGAAGATTGTCGGGCGTCATGGCTACAGCCAGCCAGTGCCAACGCCAGAAGAGAAAACAGTGCGGCCTTGTTCACCTGATCGAGCTCCTTGGTTGTTCGGTTCGCAGCCGAATGCCGCAATCCTGAGGGCCAGGGAACATAGCACTCAAAGCTGATCGAGAAGCTTTCTCAATTGGTAAAGTTTGCAAACGCCAGACTGCTACCATACCCGCAACTGCATTTCCTTGAGCAATGTAGGGCTAATTTGCTCCTGTCGGAAAACTTTACAGGATGCACGGGGGTCTATGCCGTTGGCTGGTGTCAGCAATACGTTGCTAACGCCGTAACGGGCACGAAGGCGATTCAGTTGCTAGTGTTATGCCATCTGCAGAAGGAAGGGTCGTGAGTTAATGGATTACTCGCACGTCTCTCTAACTCGTGAAACGGCGCTCTCGCGCAGGCTGACGGCCGGGTATCCGTCGCTTCGTGGTGCCTGCTGGCGGGCCATGATGTTGGTGTTGCTGGTGACCACCCTGAGTGGCTGCATACGCAATCAGGCCAACGGCGCCTTCACCAGCAACAGTGCCGCGGCCAGCCCCAGCGAACTGTTCCAGACCCATTCCGATCGACTGGCCACCATCGGCATGCGCAACAACCTCAACAGCCTCTATCGCCTGATGGACAAGCTCTACCAGCGCAACCCGCGGGAGTGGCGCAAGACCGGGCTGGGCAGCCGCGAGGTGGCGGCGCAGTCGGTGCAGCAGGCGATCGAGCAAGGCCGACCGCCGCCGGCACTGGCTGGCCGGCAGGACATCGTGGCGCTCAGCTATGCACTGAGCCCCGAGTTCCAGGGCGATCGGGTCGGCGCCTTCATCTACGCCATCGGCAGCATGGTGGTCACCGCCCACGGCGGGCGGACCCAGTTCTATCTCACCGACTCAATCGACGCGCAGTTCGTGCACAACGCCGCGCGCAACATCGAGAAGGCCACCTGGCTGCTGGCCACGCGGCGCGACGCCCAGGGCAATCCGTTGCTGCTTTCCAATGAGCTGTCCGGTGACGCACGCAACCTGAGCTTCGCGGTGGAGTTCAGCAAGATCGTCGCCCGCCTGGATTATTTGAGCGACGTGCTCGACGAGCGCTACCGGCGTATCGGCGTGAATTACGCCCACAGCCTGCTATTTCTGAACTTCCTGCCGGTGCAGTAGGCGCCCATCGCCAGCGCGCGACCGATTCAGACCTTTCTGACGAATTCCGATTTCAGCTTCATCGCGCCGATGCCATCGATCTTGCAGTCGATATCGTGATCGCCATCGACTAGGCGAATGCCCTTGACCTTGGTGCCGACCTTGACCACCAGCGAGGAGCCCTTGACCTTGAGGTCCTTGATCACGGTGATGGTGTCACCGTCCTGCAGCACGTTGCCGACCGAGTCCTTGATCACCTTGGCGTAATCGCCCGCCGCCTCGTTGTCGGTGGACGACCATTCGTGGGCGCATTCTGGGCACACCAGTTGGGTGCCGTCTTCGTAGGTGTATTCGGAGTTGCAGGCGGGGCAGGGTGGCAGCGTGCTCACGGGGTATCCTTCTGAAGCCGTGGAGAAAAAGTCCGCAGATTATATAGGGTTTTACACGCTGCCGGGGGTTGGTGTCAGGCGTCAGGCAATAGTGCCTCCGCCTCGATCTCGATCAGCCATTCGGGCTCCGACAGCCCGGTGACCACCACCCAGGAGGTGGCCGGGGGCCGCTCGGGGAAGAAACTGCGCAGTGCATCGACGATATGCGCCTGTTCATTCCGCACCTGGGCGACGATGTAGATGCGCAGAATCAGCACGTGCTGCAGGTCGCCTCCGGCGGCTTCAAGGATCCTGCGCACATTATCCAGCGCCGCGTGGGTCTGGCTGGCCAGGTCAGCGCCGACCAGTCGTTCGTGCTCGTCCACGCCTATCTGCCCGGACAGGTGGATGCGCCGCCCGCCCTGGCTGATCACCGCCTGGCTGAAGCCGTACTGCAGGGTGTCGAATACCGAATCGGGATTGAGTGTGTGCCTGTGCATCGATGCGTGCTCCATCAGAAACAGCCCGCCAGTCTAGCGTTGCACCCACGGCCAGCCAGGCCGAGACTGTTGCCAGTTGTGCGGGGCAAGCGCGGATAGCCCGAACTCATCGCGGCTTCGCTGTCTCCAAACGAGAGTGGTGGTTCGGCCCGTGCCGAGCGCTGCATCTGCCGATGAGTATTGGGCTGCCCGTGAGCGGCCCGCCATAGCCAGTGGAGGCGCTATGTTTTTTCCCCAGTTGCCGGGTGTCAGCCTGTTCCAGGTGATGAAGAAGACGGTCACCGACTTCATCGACGACGAGCTGCCCACCTATGCCTCGGCCCTGGCATTCCAGATGTTCTTTTCGCTGTTTCCCTTTCTGCTGTTTCTGGTCGCGCTGATCAGCCTGCTCGACCTGCAGCCGTTCTTCGACTGGCTGCGTCAGCAGGCCGAACTGCTGCTGCCGCTGTCCACGGTCGAGTTGGTCAACCCGGTCATCGATCAGTTGCAGACCCAGAAAGCCGGGCTGTTCTCGATCGGTATCGTGGTCGCTCTGTGGACGGCCTCGTCGGCGGTGCGCTCGACCATGGACGCGATGAACAAGGCCTATGGCGTGAAAGAGGGGCGCAAGCCCTGGAAGCGCATTCCGCTGTCGCTGCTGTACACCATCGGTATCGCCGCCGCCTTGCTGACCGCGGCGGCACTGATGGTGCTCGGCCCGCAGGTGATGAACTGGCTGGCGCACCAGATCGGTATCGAGCAGATCGTGGTCACCCTGTGGAACTGGTTGCGCCTGCCAGTGGCGGTGTTTCTGCTGATGATCGTGGTGGCGGTGGTGTACTACGTGGCGCCTGATGTGGAGCAGCGCTTCCGCTTCATTACGCCGGGCTCGGTACTGGCGGTAGTGGTGTGGATCGCGGCCTCTGTCGGCTTCGCCTATTATGCGCAGAACTTCGCCAACTACAACGCCACCTACGGCAGCATTGGCGCGATCATCATCTTCCTGCTGTACCTGCACATTTCCTGTGCGGTGCTGTTGTTCGGCGCTGAGCTCAACGCGGTCATCGAGCATTATTCGAACGAAGGCAAGGAGCCGGGCGAGAAGGAAGTGTTGCCGGAAAACGAGCCTACCTGACGGGCGACGGCTCAGGCGGCCAGGTCAGTTGGCCGCTGTCGCTGAAGCGGCGGGTGCCGAACAGGCCGTCGGCGAGCTTGCCGCGCAGTTGATAGGGCAGGCTCTGGCCCGGTTGATGAGCGCTGGCGCCCCAGGCCTGGCGCAGCACCGAATAGGCGGAGATGGTTACCGGCACGCTGATCACCGTCTCGCCAAAGCGCGGTACCTGACCGCGCTGGTCGCTGACGCCGCGCGCCAGCGGTTGGTCGTTGATGTCCAGGGCGAGCGATACGCCATTGAAGTCGATGGCACTTTCATTGGGATTCTGTACCCGCAACTTCACCGCAAAACGCGCCTCCAGCCCTTCCGACGGCAGCGGCTCCAGCCCGACCAGGTCGATATGCAGCGGATCGCGCGGTGCCCAGGATGCACAGCCGGCCAGCGCGGCAATCAGCAGCAGGGCACTCAGGTGGCGCAGTGTCGGGCGCATGGCAATTCTCCGGCAACGTTGATCGTGCAGTTGAGACCGCAGCCGGGGGCGATCGGCTCAGGCCGTCGCGCGTTGTCTGGCTGCCAGCACCAAGGCGATGCCACCCAATACGGCCAGCGAACTCAACCCCAGGCGCAAGCTCAGAGCTTCGCCCAGCAACAGCCCGCCAGCCAGCGCGGTGATGATCGGCACGCTCAGTTGCACGGTAGCGGCCTGGATGGCTTTCAGGTCGACGATGGCCATGTACCAGATGGCGTAGCCGAGCCCTGAGGCCAGGGCACCGGACGCCAGGGCATAGAGCACGCCGCTTACGTCCCACTCCATGGTTTGCAGCAGCGCAAGGCTGAGCAGTGCGGTCAGGGGCAGGCTGCGCACGAAGTTGCCGGTGGTGGCCGCCAGTGCATCGCTGGCGCTGCGACCCAGCAACGAATACGCGCCCCAGGCGACGCCTGCGACCAGCATCAGCAGTGAGCCGGGCAGAGGCGGGGCGCTGGCGCCGGGAAGCAGCAGGGCCAGCAGGCCGGCGAAGGCCAGCAACAGGCCGGCCAGGCTCATGGGGCCCGGCCGCTCGCCCTGGCGCCAACCCCAGAGCACCATGCTGATCTGCACGGCGCCGAACAGCAGCAGCGCGCCAACGCCTGCGTCGAGGCTCACGTAGGCGAATGAAAACGCTGCGGCGTAGACGAACAGCGCCATGGCCCCACGCCAGCTTCCAGTCATCGCCTTAGAGCCGTGGCGCATGCGTAGCAACAGGGCCAGCATCAAGGCGCCGCTGGCCAGGCGCAGGCTGGTGAAGGTGGCGGGGTCAATCTCGGTGGTTTTCAGGGCCAGGCGGCAGAGCAGCGAGTTGCCGGCGAACGCCAGCATGGCAGCAGTGGTGAGAAGCAGGGTACGGGCAGGCATGGCCATCCTCTCGTGCAGGTCTGGCGGCGGAAGATCTTGTTATTGGACGCGTGAGCGGATCTAAACATGGCCGCGGCACGCGCTGCCATGGGCACAAGGTCTAAGTCGATCAGCAGGTACGCAGCGCTTCGCTGTGTTGCAGCATGTCGATCATCGCATCGACCATGGCGTGGGCATGGGCCTGCAGGTCGTAGGCGTCGGGGTTGAGCAGCCAGTGGGCCTGCAGGCCGTCCATGTAAGCGTGCAGGCAGATCGCCGCGCGCTGGCAATCGAGGTTGGCGGGCAGTTGGTTGCGCTTGACGGCATTACGTAATGTTCTGGCAATGCGTTGGTCGCATTCTTGCTGGAACACCTGCATCTGCTGGCGCAGGCCGCCGAGCTCGGAGCTGTATTCACATTTGTATTGCAGAATTTCTCCGACCCGCCGGCATCCGCTGTCGGCGTGCATGCGCAGCAGTAACTGCACCAGCAGCTGGCGCATGTTGCCCAGTGGGTCAGGTTCGTCCTCGCTTTCGCAGGCACGGGCGAGCTCTTCCTGGGGCAGCAGGCGACGGTCGAGCATGGCCTGGAACACGTCAACCTTGTTCTGGAAGTGCCAGTAGATCGCGCCACGGGTGACGCCAGCCGCGCTGGCGATGTCCGCCAGCGAGGTGCCGGACACGCCATTGGCATAGAACACCCGCTCAGCGGCATCGAGAATCTGCGCGCGGGTTTCTTCGGCTTCCTCTTTGGTGCGTCTGGCCATAAAGCGGCTTCCAGGCGTAAAAAATTCGGATCAAAACCCCTGCCGGGGTCACACAGGCGCGCAGTGTCACACAAAAAGATCCATTTACAAACATTCTCGAACGTAAGTATATTTGCGCTCTATTTCCCAGCATCCATCTCGGCTATCTGCCGGGTGACCGCCCCCGCGGTTCGAATCACTAAGACATGAGGTCCTTTCAGATGCAGAAGAAGCCAGCCTTCGCCGCTATGGTTTCCGCTATCGCTCTGGCTACGCTGACGCTCGCCGGCTGCAAAGACGACGCAGCGCCACCGCCGCAGCAGGCACCGAGTGTCGGCGTCGTCACGCTGCAGGCTGAGCCCTACACGTTGACCACCGAGCTGCCGGGCCGAACCGCCGCCTACCGCATCGCCGAGGTGCGCCCGCAGGTCGACGGCATTATCCAGAAGCGCCTTTTCAAGGAAGGCTCGGAGGTCAAGGCCGGTCAGCAGCTGTACCAGATCGACGCCGCCGTCTATGAAGCAGCCGCCAAGAGCGCCCAGGCGACGCTGGCGTCGGCCAAGTCACTGGCCGAGCGCTACAAGAGCCTGGTGGCCGATCAAGCGGTGAGCCGCCAGGCCTATGACGAAGCCCAGGCTTCGCGTCTGCAGGCCGAGGCGTCGCTGGAGCAGGCACGCATCAACGTGCGCTACACCAAGGTGCTGGCGCCCATCGCCGGCCGTGTCGGCCGTTCGGCAGTCACCGAGGGCGCGCTGGTCAGCAACGGCCAGACCAACGCCATGGCGACCATCCAGCAGCTCGATCCGATCTATGTCGACGTGACCCAGCCGACCCAGGACCTGCTGCGTCTGCGCCGCGAGCTGGAAAGCGGCCAACTGCAGAAGGCCAGCGATACCGCCGCCAAGGTGCAGCTGCGCCTCGAAGACGGCAGCACCTACAAGCACGAAGGCACCCTGGAGTTTTCCGAGGTGTCGGTCGATGAAGGCACTGGCTCGGTGACCTTGCGCGCGGTGTTCCCCAACCCGGATCACACCCTGCTGCCGGGCATGTTCGTGCATGCGCGGCTGCCGGCTGGCGTGAACAAGGAAGCGATCCTCGCGCCGCAGCAAGGCGTGACCCGCAACGCCAAGGGTGACCCGACTGCGCTGGTGGTCAACGCCGAGAACAAGGTCGAGCTGCGTCAGCTCAAGGCCGAGCGCACCGACGGCAACCGCTGGGTGGTGCTCGATGGCCTGAAGGCCGGCGACAAGCTGATCACCGAAGGCCTGCAGTTCGTGCAGCCGGGGGCCGAGGTGAAAACCACCGAAGCGAAGAACGTGGCCGCGCCGCAACAGGCGGCTGACCAGGCTGAGAACCGCTAAGGAGCGATTACACGATGTCGAATTTCTTCATCGACAGGCCGATTTTCGCCTGGGTGATCGCCTTGGTGATCATGCTGGCCGGCGGCCTGTCCATCCTCAAATTGCCGGTCAACCAGTACCCGAGCATCGCCGCGCCTGCCGTGAGCATCCAGGTCAACTACCCGGGTGCCTCCGCACAGACCGTGCAGGACACCGTGGTGCAGGTGATCGAGCAGCAAATGAACGGTATCGACGGGCTGCGCTACATCAGCTCGGCGAGCAACTCCGACGGCAGCATGGAAATCGTCGTCACCTTCAACCAGGGCACCAACCCGGATATCGCCCAGGTTCAGGTGCAGAACAAGCTGCAGCTGGCCACGCCATTGTTGCCTCAGGAAGTCCAGCAGCAGGGCCTGCGGGTCACCAAGGCGGTGAAGAACTTCCTCTTGGTGATCGGCGTGGTGTCCACCGACGGCAGCATGACCAACCAGGACCTGTCCAACTACATCGTCGCCAACATGCAGGACCCGATTTCCCGGACGCCGGGCGTTGGTGACTTCCAGGTGTTCGGTGCCCAGTACGCCATGCGTATCTGGCTCGACCCCGCCAAGCTCAACAACTTCCAGCTGACCCCGACCGATGTCCGTGACGCCGTTCAGTCGCAGAACGTGCAGATTTCCTCCGGCCAGTTCGGTGGCCTGCCGGCCGGCCCCGGCCAGCAGCTCAACGCCACCATCATCGGCAAGACCCGCCTGCAGACCCCCGAGCAGTTCCGCAACATCCTGCTCAAGGTCAATCGCGACGGTTCCCAGGTGCGCCTGGGCGATGTCGCCAAGGTCGAGCTGGGCGGTGAGAACTACAACATCCGCGCGCAGTTCAACGGCAACCCGGCCTCCGGTCTGGCGATCAAGCTGGCCACCGGTGCCAATGCCCTGGATACCGCCAAGGCGATCCGCGCCACCATCGAAGACCTGAAACCGTTCTTCCCGGCCGGCATGGAAGTGGTGATGCCGTACGACTCCACGCCCGTGGTACAGGAGTCGATCCATGGCGTGATCATGACCCTGGTCGAAGCCTTCGTGCTGGTCTTCCTGGTCATGTACCTGTTCCTGCAGAACTTCCGCGCTACGCTGATCCCCACCCTGGCCGTGCCGGTGGTACTGCTGGGCACCTTCGGCGTGCTGGCGGTATTCGGCTACAGCATCAACACCCTGACCATGTTCGCCATGATCCTGGCCATCGGCCTGCTGGTGGACGATGCCATCGTGGTGGTCGAGAACGTCGAGCGGGTGATGCGCGAAGAGGGGCTGTCGCCGCTCGAGGCGACGCGAAAGTCCATGGGACAGATCCAGGGCGCGCTGGTCGGTATCGGCGTGGTGCTGTCGGCGGTACTGCTGCCGATGGCCTTCTTCGGCGGCTCGGTGGGCGTGATCTACCGGCAGTTCTCGATCACCATCGTTTCGGCCATGGTGCTTTCGGTGATCCTCGCGCTGATCTTCACGCCGGCGCTGTGCGCCACCATGCTCAAACCTATCGCCAAGGGCGAGCACCATGAGAAGGGCGGTTTCTTCGGCTGGTTCAACCGTACCTTCGAGCGTAGCGTCAACGGCTACGAGCGTGGTGTACGCGGTGTGGTCAAACGCAAGGCGCCGTTCCTGATCATCTACGCGATCATCGTGGCGGTGGCAGGCTGGCTGTTCACGCTGATCCCGTCGGCGTTCCTGCCCGAGGAAGACCAGGGCGTCCTGTTCGCCCAGGTGCAGACGCCGTCCGGCTCCAGTGCCGAGCGTACCCAGGCGGTCGTCGACGACATGCGCAAGTACCTGCTCGAAGACGAGAAGGACGTGGTCAATTCGGTGTTCACCGTAACCGGCTTCAACTTCGCCGGCCGCGGCCAGAGCTCGGGTATGGCGTTCATCATGCTCAAGCCGTGGTCCGAGCGTACCGCTGCCGGCACCAGCGTCGCCGAACTGGCGCAGCGTGCCCAGGGCCGCTTCTTCGGTGGCGAGTTCCGCGACGCCATGGTGTTCGCCTTCGCCCCGCCTGCGGTCATGGAGCTGGGTAACGCCACCGGCTTCAACCTGTTCCTGCAGGACCGCGCCGGCGTCGGCCAGGCCACCCTGAACGAAGCCCGTGACAAGTTCCTGCAACTGGCCAACCAGAGCCCGGTGCTCAGCAGCGTGCGCGCCAACGGCCTGCGCGACGAGCCGCAGTACAAGCTGCTGATCGACGACGAGAAGGTGCGCACCCTGGGTGTGTCCCTGTCGGACGTCAACACCACCCTGCAGATCGGTTGGGGCGGCAGTTACGTCAACGACTTCATCGACAAGGGCCGGGTCAAGAAGGTGTACCTGCAGGGGCAGAGCGACTCGCGCATGAACCCCGAAGACCTGAGCAAGTGGCACGTACGCAACGACCAAGGCCAGATGGTGCCGTTCAGCGCCTTCGCCACCGGCGAGTGGACCTACGGTTCGCCCAAGCTGTCGCGCTATAACGGGGTGAGCGCCATCGAGATTCTCGGTGCGCCGGCGCCGGGCCACAGTTCGGGTGAGGCGATGGCCGAAGTCGAACGCATCGCGGCCGAGTTGCCGCAGGGCGTCGGTTTCGACTGGACCGGGCAATCCTACGAGGAGCGTCTGGCGGGTTCGCAGACCCTGGCCCTCTATGCGCTGTCGCTGCTGGTGGTGTTCCTCTGCTTGGCAGCACTCTACGAGAGCTGGTCGATTCCGTTCTCGGTGATCCTGGTAGTGCCGCTGGGTATCCTCGGTGCGCTGCTGTTCACCCTGGGGCGCGGGTTGTCCAACGACGTGTTCTTCCAGGTCGGCCTGATCACCACCATCGGCTTGTCGGCGCGTAACGCGATCCTCATCGTCGAGTTCGCCAAGTCGCTGCACGAGCAGGGCATGAGCCATCTCGAGGCGGCGGTCGAGGCGTGCCGCATGCGACTGCGCCCGATCATCATGACCTCCCTGGCGTTCATCCTCGGTGTGGTTCCGCTGGCCATTTCCAGCGGCGCGGGTGCCGGCAGCAAACATGCCATCGGTACCGGTGTGATCGGCGGTATGCTTACCGCTGCGGTGCTGGCGATCTTCTGGATCCCGCTGTTCTACGTGGTGGTCAGCTCGATGTTCAAGGACAAGAGCGCCAAAAAACTCAACGATGAGGAGGCCGTCCAGTGAGGCAGTCCCTGTTGTCTCTAGCCGTCGCGAGCATCGTGCTCAGCGGCTGCACCATGATCCCCGACTACCAGCGCCCCGCTGCGCCGGTCGACAGTGCCTGGCCCCAGGGCCAGGCGTACCAGGGCAGCGCCGTGCAGGGCTCGGTCGCGGCGGCCGATCTAGGCTGGCGCGAGTTCCTGCGTGACCCGGCCCTGCAGCGCCTGGTGGAAACCGCGCTGAACAACAACCGCGACCTGCGCGTGGCGGCGTTGAACGTCGAGGCTTACCAGGCCCAGTACCGCATCCAGCGTTCGGAGCTATTCCCCAACATCTCGGCCGATGGCAGCGGTACCCGCCAGCGTACTCCCGCTGACCTGTCGCAGACCGGCCGCTCCACGGTCGGCGGCCAGTACAGCGCGACCGTGGGCGTGAATGCCTGGGAAGTGGACTTCTTCGGTCGCTTGCGCAGCCTCAACGAGCAGACCCTGCAGCAATACTTCGCCACCGAAGAGGCGCAGCGCAGCACCCAGATCAGCCTGATCGCCAGCGTGGCCAATGCCTACCTGACGCTGCAGGCCGACGAGGCGTTGCTCAAGCTGACCCGCGAAACCCTCGGCACCTTCCAGCGCAGCCTGGAACTGACCCAGCGCAGCTTCGACGTCGGCGTGACCGATGCCCTGTCCCTGAGCCAGGCGCGTACCTCGGTGCAGACCGCCCAGGCCAACCTGGCGCAGTACACCCGCCAGGTCGCCCAGGATCGCAACGCCCTGGGCGTGCTGCTTGGCGGCCCGGTGCCGGCCGACCTGCCGCAGGGCGAGGGGCTGGACAAGCAACTGCTGGCCGACGTGCCGGCGGGCCTGCCGTCCGACTTGCTGCAGCGCCGCCCCGACGTGCTGCAGGCCGAGCGTGAACTGCTTGCCGCCAACGCCAGCATTGGCGCCGCGCGTGCCGCGTTCTTCCCGAGCATCAGCCTGACCGCCAACGCCGGTACCGCCAGCCGCCAGCTGTCGGGCCTGTTCGACGGCGGTTCGGGTACCTGGCTGTTCCAGCCGCAGATCAACCTGCCGATCTTCACGGCCGGTCGCCTGCGCGCCAACCTCGACTACGCCGAGATCCAGAAGAACATCCAGGTGGCGAACTACGAGAAAGCGGTGCAGACCGCCTTCCAGGAAGTCTCCGATGGCCTCGCCGCGCGCGGTACCTTCGAAGAGCAATTGCAGGCGCAGCGCAGCCTGGTGGAAACCTCCGAGAACTACTACGACTTGGCCGACCGCCGTTTCCGTACCGGTGTGGACAGCTACCTGACCCTGCTCGATGCCCAGCGCCAGCTGTTCAGCGCCGAGCAGCAACTGATCGGCGTACGCCTGTCGCAGCTCACCAGCGAGATCAACCTGTACAAGGCGCTCGGTGGCGGCTGGAACGAGCGTACCCAGACTGCACCGGCCACCGCGGCCGCACCGCAGTCCTGATCGGTTGCGATCAGCCAATAAAAAACCCCGCGATCGCGGGGTTTTTTATTGGGCGTCAGGTTCTCACTGCGGCGTCTGCACGCGCGCCGAGCTGCTCATCTTGTGGCGAATCAGCTGGATCACGCCGGGCAGGATCGACACGATGATGATGCCGATGATCAGGTAGTGCAGGTTGCTCTGCACCGCCGGCAGGTTGCCGAAGAAGTAGCCGCCGTAGGTGAACAGGGTGACCCACAGGATCGCGCCGACCACGTTGTAAGCGGCGAAGTGGGCGTAGTTCATGCGGCCCATGCCGGCGACGAAGGGTGCGAAGGTGCGCACGATCGGCACGAAGCGCGCCAGGATGATGGTCTTGCCACCGTGGCGGGCGTAGAACTGCTGGGTGATTTCCAGGTGGCGACGGCGAAAGATCTTCGAGTCCGGGTTGCGGAACAGTCTCTGGCCCATGAAGCGGCCGATGGTGTAGTTCAGCGCGTCGCCGAGAATCGCTGCGGTGATCAGCAGCAGCACCAGCAGGTGCACGTTCATGGTGCCGTGCACGGCGATGGCGCCGGCCACGAACAGCAGCGAGTCACCGGGCAGGAACGGCGTGACCACCAGGCCGGTTTCGCAGAACACGATCAGGAACAGGATCGCGTAAATCCAGGTGCCGTATTGAGCGGTCAGGGCCGCCAGGTGCTGGTCGATATGCAGAATGAAATCGATAACCAGGTGAATGAATTCCATCGAGGGCTCCAACGATAGGGCAGCCCGATGACGATCCGGGCGGGTTGCTTGGGGGCGGCATTATGCTCGCATCGGCGTGCGAAGGCGCGAGGCTAAGGCAGGGTTTTGAGCCCTCGGCTCTGCAAGCGTTCCCTGCGGTGAGCGCGGCGCGATGAACGTAGGCGGGGCGAGCGTGGCCAGAAGGCCGAGAGTTATTGCTTGCTGCGTGACTGGATATGCAGCTCGGTGGTTTGTGCGTCCTTGGCCTGCAGGGTGGACGGGTCGCGCTTGCTTCCGTCCTGCTGGGCGCGCTGTTTGGCGAGGGCGGCCATGCGCTCCGACCAGGCGAATTGCAGCTCGCGGTATTGCGGCGCTACCGCAGCGCTGTTGAGGCGCGCCTGTTCCTGCCAGAACTCGGTGTCGCCACGCCACCAGGGGTCTTCACCGGGCGCCACTGGCTCTACCGGCGCAACCTTGGGGGCGGCAGCCGGAGCCGGGCTGACCTTGATGGTGGTTGGAGCCGCCTGCTGCTGCGCCGGATAGAAGCGGGCGAACAGATGAGCGGCCCCATAAGCCAGCGCGGCGCCAATGGCCACCGCCAGGGCGCTGCGCGCGAAATCACTGCGCGGGCTTTTGGGCTTGCTTGCTGAAACTTTCATCATCCGTCCCTAGAAGAGAAAGAACCGACACGAGGCATGGCGGAACCTGCGTGAATGATAGCCACTTACGCGGCGTCGTTGAGCTTTATTTCCGTGTCGGTGCAGCGTGCCAGAGCGGTTACTTGCCCTTGATGATGCGTTGGATGGTGCCGGTGTTGTTGTTGAGCAACACGTAGTCGGTACCGATCTTCACCCAGTGCTCGTGCTCCTTGTCTTCGGGCTCCGGCAGGTTGTGCTTTTTCAGGTCCTTGATCGCGTAATCGTCACGCCAGTACTTGTGAGGTGCCGGGGTGCCTTCCTTGAGATCGCCGATGTGCATCGGATCCTTGGCTTGCGGATCTTCCTGGTCCGGCTGCTGCTTGAGCACCTGATCCTGATAGACCTCACGGGCCGGTTCCTGCTCGGCCGGGTCGGCCGCATGGGCCATGCCGCTGACCAGCAGGGCGCCAAACAAGATGCTGAGGGTATGCGTGGTTTTCATGTGACTCTCCTTAATCCGTGTCCATATGAATGGACAGGATCAGGTTGCGGAAAACTCAACCTAAATTTTCGTCACCTACCGGCCTGTCGTCCTCTTATACCGCGTTGCCGGCGACACTTCTGCGCACGCCGCCGAACGGCAGGTTTTTTCCGTGAACCTTCGGGCTGCAGGGGGCACTACTTAATCACGTACCTGATTCGAGTGACCCATGCCTGTTGCTGTTTTTCTTGCCCTGGTGTTCGGCTGCGTCGGCGCTGTACTCATGGGCATCGGCCTTTCCCGGCGTCGCGTCAGCCGCGACTGGCTGTGCGCACAAGGGCGCATCATCGCCAGCGACTGGGGGCTCAGTACGCCGAGTCGTTACCCGCGTTTCGAATGGCGCGACGAGCACGGCAACCTGCACATGCACGAGAGCAGCATGAGCAGCTGGCGCCACTACCGCAAAGGCGATCCGGTGGCGGTGCGCTACGACCCGGCCTTCCCCAAGCGTGCGGTGATCGACACCCCGGTGCAGCGCGGCGCCTCGTTCTTCTGGCTGGGCGTGCTGCTGTGCGGCATCGCTGGCATCTTCCTGTTGGTCGAGCTGGTGCTCAACTAGCCGACCGTTTCCAGCCGTCGCCAAGGTGGCTGCGACCATTGAGCACATACGTCCAATAACGCCGCTCGACGCAGCGGCATAGTGGCTGCACGGTCGGCCATGGCCACGGGCTTGCTGATCGTCACGCCGCAGGCCATGGCCTTGCGGATCGATTTCGCCGCCAGGGACGCCTCTTCGATGCCAGCCATTCAACCGAGCGATGTGGTGACCCTGGTCATCCAGCACAAGGTGCGCCCTGGTTGCCTGCCTGCCTACGAGGCCTGGCTCAAGCGTGCCCTGGCCGCTGCCGAACAGCAGCCCGGCCACCTGGGCGTCAACGTGATCCGCGCGGATGGGCAGGGCGATGCGTTTACCACCGTGCTGCGCTTCGCCGAGGGCTGGCAACTGGACGAGTGGATCGCCTCGGATCGCCGGCGTCTGCTGATCGACGAAGTGCTGCCGCTGCTCGAAGGCGGCGACCAGATCCAGGTCAGCCGCGACCACGAATTCTGGTTCACCCCCGAACATGCCCAGGCACCCCAGCCGCCGAAGTGGAAACAGGCGGTCCTGACCTACCTGGTCATCTGCCCGTTGACCATGATCATCCCGCTGCTGTGGCAGCCGCTGTTCCAGCAGTACCCGGCGCTGGCGGGCGTGGTACCGAGCAACCTGCTGATCACCCTGTGCATCGTCGTGCCGGTGGTGTTCTGGATCATGCCGGCGGTCACCCGCTGGAGCGCCGGCTGGCTGAGCGCCCGCTGACTTCCCCCTACGTTCCTACCCGAGAGGTAATTTCCATGAGCACATTCACGACCCGTGACGGCACCGAGATCTATTTCAAGGACTGGGGCAGCGGCAAGCCCGTGCTGTTCAGCCATGGCTGGCCGCTGGACGCCGACATGTGGGAATACCAGATGCAGTACCTGAGCAGCCGCGGCTACCGCACCATCGCCTTCGACCGTCGCGGTTTCGGGCGGTCCAGCCAGCCGTGGACGGGCTACGACTACGACACGTTCGCCGACGACATCGCCCAGCTGATCGAGCACCTCGACCTGCATGACGTGACCCTGGTGGGCTTTTCCATGGGCGGCGGCGACGTCAGCCGCTATATCGGCCGCCATGGCACCTCGCGGGTGAGCAAGCTGGCGCTGCTCGGCGCGGTTACGCCGATCTTCGGCAAGGCCGCGGATTTCCCCGAGGGCGTCGACGCCTCGGTATTCGCCGGCATCAAGGACGGACTGCTCAAGGACCGCGCGCAGTTCATCAGCGATTTCGCCACGCCGTTCTATGGCATCGACAAGGGCCACGCGATCTCCGATGGCGTGCTCACCCAGACCCTCAACATCGCGCTGCTGGCGTCGCTCAAGGGCACCGTCGACTGCGTGACCGCCTTCTCGGAAACCGATTTCCGCGCGGACATGGCCAAGATCGATGTACCGACCCTGGTGATCCACGGTGACGCCGACGCCATCGTGCCGTTCGACACCACCGGCCGCCTCGCCGCGCAGATGATCGAGGGCGCCGAACTGAAGGTGTACGAAGGCGCGCCCCATGGCTTCGCCGTGACCCATCAGCAGCGTCTGAACGAAGACCTGCTGGCCTTCGTGTCCCGCTGATCGACCGGAGCGCCCAGCCATGACCAATGATCCCAGAGACCCGAAACGCCGTCAGGTCGTTGCTGCCGGTGGCCTGCTCGGCGCGGCTGGCGCGCTGTGGTCCGCCTTACCCTTTGCCGGCGGTGCCGGCTATGCATTCGGAGCCAACATGAACGACGCCGACCTGATCCTGCTCAACGGCAAATTCCACACCGTGGATCCCGAGCGCCCGCATGCGAGCGCCGTGGCGATCAAGGATGGCCGCTTCATCGCGGTCGGCAGCGACGCCGAGGCCATGGCCACCAAGGGCGCCGCCACCAAGGTCATCGACCTCAACAAGCGCACCGCGATTCCCGGCCTCAACGACTCGCACCTGCACCTGATCCGCGGCGGCCTGAACTACAACCTCGAGCTGCGCTGGGAAGGCGTGCCGTCGCTGGCCGATGCCTTGCGCATGCTCAAGGATCAAGCCGACCGCACGCCCACCCCGCAATGGGTGCGCGTGGTCGGGGGCTGGAACGAATTCCAGTTCGCCGAAAAACGCATGCCGACCCTGGCCGAGATCAACCAGGCGGCGCCGGACACCCCGGTGTTCCTGCTGCACCTCTATGACCGCGCCTTGCTCAACCGCGCCGCCTTGCGGGTGGTCGGCTACACCAAGGACACGCCCAACCCGCCCGGTGGCGAAATCCAGCGCGACGCCAATGGCGAACCCACCGGCATGCTGATCGCCCGCCCCAACGCGATGATCCTCTACTCGACCCTGTCCAAAGGGCCGAAGCTGCCCCTCGAATACCAGGTCAATTCGACCCGCCAGTTCATGCGTGAGCTCAATCGCCTGGGCCTGACCAGCGCCATCGATGCCGGCGGCGGTTACCAGAACTATCCGGACGACTACCAGGTGATCCAGGAGCTGGCCGACAACGACCAGTTGACCGTACGCATCGCCTACAACCTGTTCACCCAGAAGCCCAAGGAAGAACTGGCCGACTTCCAGCAGTGGACCAGGACCGTCACCTACGGCCAGGGCACCGACTACTTCCGCCACAATGGCGCCGGCGAGATGCTGGCGTTCTCGGCCGCCGACTTCGAGGACTTCCTCGAGCCGCGCCCGGACCTGCCGCCGAACATGGAAGCCGACCTGGAGCCGGTGGTGCGCCACCTGGTCGAGCACCGCTGGCCGTTTCGCCTGCACGCCACCTACGACGAATCCATCTCGCGCATGCTCGACGTGTTCGAGAAGATCAACCGCGACATCCCGTTCAACGGCCTGCCGTGGTTCTTCGACCACGCCGAAACCATCACCCCGAAGAACATCGAGCGGGTGAGGGCGCTGGGCGGAGGCATCGCCATCCAGCACCGCATGGCGTTCCAGGGTGAATACTTCGTCGACCGCTACGGCAAGCAGGCGGCGGAAAGTACCCCGCCGATCAAACGCATGCTCGCCGAGGGCGTACCGGTCGGCGCCGGCACCGACGCCACCCGCGTGGCCAGCTACAACCCCTGGACCTCGCTGTACTGGCTGGTCAGCGGCAAGACCGTGGGCGGCACCGCGTTGTACCCCGAAGGGCTGTCGCGGGAAGTCGCGCTGCAACTGTTCACCCAGGGCAGTGCCTGGTTCTCCAACGAGCAGGGCAAGAAGGGGCAGATTCGCGTAGGTCAGCTGGCCGACGTGGCGGTGCTTTCCCAGGACTATTTCAGCGTGTCCGAAGAGGCCATCAAGTACCTGGAGTCGGTGCTCACCGTGGTAGGCGGCAAGGTGGTCTACGGCGCCGACGAGTTCGACAAGCACGGCAACCCGCCGTTGCCGGTACTGCCGGACTGGTCGCCGGTGGCCAAGGTGCCGGGGCACTGGAAGCCCGCTGCGCCGCTGCAGGCCGCCGTGCACCAGTGCGTCGGCTCCTGCGCGGTGCACGCCCACAGCCATGAGCGAGCGCGGCAGAGCAAAGTGCCGGTGAGCGACTACGCCGGTTTCTGGGGCGCGTTCGGGTGTTCGTGCTTCGCGTTCTGAGGCCTGTTTAGCGAGCTAAGGAACCTACGAGGAGCTTGAGAGCGACTGGTTCTGCCATGCCCGCGATTCGCGCGCATGGCGACGCTCCCACAGGAAGATTGCGTTCTCCTGCGCGGACTAGGCGTCCGGGCTCCCTGAAATAAAACACACATTTTTTATCGGCGACTCTCCGCCACCTTGGGCACCGCTGTGCCCATTTTTTACCAACACCGACTGCTTTTTAACGAGATAACCCATGACCAGCGCCACCCCACAAACCACCGCCGGCCCCTGGAGCCCACTGCGCACATCGGTGTTCCGCTGGCTGTGGCTGGCCAGCATCGCCTCGAACATCGGCACCTGGATGCACGAGGTCGGTGCCGGTTGGCTGATGACCTCGCTGTCGGCCAGCCCGCTCGCCGTGGCGCTGGTTCAGGTGGCGGCGGCGCTGCCGATGTTTTTCCTGGCGCTGCCCGCGGGCGCCCTGGCGGATATCGTCGACAAGCGTCGCTATCTGCTGACCGTGCAACTGTGGATGGCGTCCGTGGCGGTGCTGCTCGCCGGCCTGACGCTGCTGGGTTTGATGAACGTGCCGCTGCTCCTGCTGCTGACCCTGGCCATGGGCATTGGTACCGCACTGATGATGCCGGCCTGGTCGGCACTAACGCCCGAGCTGGTCGGCAAGAGCGAGCTGCCGGCTGCCGTGGCGCTGTCCAGCCTGGGCATGAACGTGGCGCGGGCCATCGGCCCAGCCATCGCAGGTGTGCTGGTGAGCCTCAGCGGCCCCTGGCTGACCTTCGCCCTCAATGCCGTATCGTTCTTCGCGGTAATCGCGGCGCTGTACGCCTGGAAGCGCACGCCTACGGTGAGCATCCTGCCCGCGGAGCGGCTGTTCGGTGCGGTGCGTCTCGGCGTGCGTTATGCGCGCAGCGCCAAACCCCTGCAGGCCGTGCTAGCGCGTACCTTCGCGTTCTTCGTTGGCGCCAGTGCCGGCATGTCGCTGCTGCCGCTCTTGGTGCGCCGCGAGCTGCACGGTACGGCGGCGGACTTCGGCATCCTGCTGGGCTGCGTAGGCGCTGGCGCCATTGGCGGGGCGATGTTCCTGCCCAAATTGCGTGAGCGGCTGCGCAGTGACCTGATCGTCGCCGGTGCCAGCCTCGCCTATGCCGCGGTGCTGTTCGGCCTGGCCTTCATTCGCGATTTCACCCTGCTGATTCCGGTGATGCTGGTCAGCGGCGCTGCCTGGATCGCCGTGCTGTCGAGCCTGCAGGTCGCCGCGCAAACATCCGTGCCGAGTTGGGTGCGCGCTCGCGCCCTGGCCGTCTACATCCTGGTGTTCTTCGGTTGCAGCGCCCTGGGCGGCATCGTCTGGGGCTCGCTGGCCAGCGAGTACTCGCTGAGCGTGGCCCTGGCCGGCGGCGGGGCGATGCTGGTGCTCGGCGTGCTGCTGTCCTGGCGCTTCCGCCTGCCGGTCACCGATGCCGAGGACCTGGCGCCTTCCGTGCACTGGCCGGCCCCGGTGCTCAGCGCCGACCTGGATCGCGAGCGCGGCCCAGTGATGGTCACCCTGGAATACGACATCCCCCGGGAGAACGCCGAGGCGTTCAGCCACGCGATGCTCGCCGTGCGCGCCATGCGCCGGCGCAACGGCGCGCTGTCCTGGGGGCTGCTGCAGGACAGCGAGAACCCGCACCTCTGGCAGGAATTCTTCTTCGACGCCTCCTGGCTCGAACACCTGCGTCATCACGGCCGCGTCACCGTGGCCGAGCAACGCATCGAGGCCGCCGCCCGCCAGTACCAGCGCGAAGGCGTTCCGGTACGCATCCGCCATCTGCTCGGCGTGCCCGAGCCGCGAGCGGTCGATTCTCGTTTTCCCACCCCACCCGGAGTTTCATCATGAGCAAGCCCTACAACCGCCTGGACAAAGACAACGCCGCCGTTCTGCTGGTCGACCACCAGGCCGGTCTGCTGTCCCTGGTACGTGACATCGACCCGGACAAGTTCAAGAACAACGTGCTGGCCCTGGCTGACCTCGCCAAGTTCTTCAACCTGCCGACCATCCTCACCACCAGCTTCGAAACCGGCCCCAACGGCCCGCTGGTCCCCGAGCTGAAAGAACTGTTTCCGGACGCGCCGTACATCGCCCGCCCTGGCCAGATCAACGCCTGGGACAACGAAGACTTCGTCAAGGCGATCAAGGCCACCGGCAAGAAGCAACTGATCATCGCCGGCGTGGTGACCGAAGTGTGCGTGGCGTTCCCGGCGCTGGCGGCCATCGAAGAAGGCTTCGATGTGTTCGTGGTCACCGATGCTTCCGGCACTTTCAACCAGATCAGCCGCGACTCGGCCTGGCAGCGCATGAACGCCGCCGGCGCGCAACTGATGAACTGGTTCGCCGTGGCCTGCGAGCTGCACCGCGACTGGCGCAACGATGTGGAAGGGCTGGCGAAGATCTGCTCGGACCACATCCCGGACTACCGCAACCTGATGACCAGCTACGCGGCGCTGACCGAAGGCAAGTAAGCTAAAGCCTCGGCCTGGGTGGGCGGCGTCTTGTCCGCCCACCTGTCGAGCGACAGCGGGCAGCGGCAGGTTTTCCCGCTCGCTGCCGCTTATTTTTCGGCGCAGCCATTCCCCGGAGCCCATCTTGAACCGCAACGACCTGCGCAAAGTCGACCTGCAGTTGCTGGTCGTGTTCGAAAGCCTGATGCACGAGCGCAACCTCACGCGCACGGCGGAAAAACTCTACCTCGGCCAACCGGCGATCAGCGCCTCGTTGACCCGTTTGCGCGACTATTTCAACGATCCGCTGCTGGTGCGCAACGGTCGCGAGATGGAGCCCACGCCCCGCGCGCTTGAAATCTTCCGCCGCCTGCCGGCTGCCCTGGATGGTATTTCCCAGGCGATCAGCGAGGTGCGTGACTTCGACCCCAGCAGCAGTACCGCGGTGTTTCGCATCGGCATGTCCGATGACGTCGAATGCGGCTTGCTGCCCCAGCTGCTCGCCCACCTGCGCCAACAGGCGCCCGAATGCGTGCTGGTGGTGCGTAATGCCAACTTCCTGCTGCTGCCCGGGTTGCTCGCCACCGGTGAGGTGTCCATTGGCATCAGCTACACCACCCAACTGCCGGCCAATGCCAAATGCCGTAGCCTGCGCGACATCCGCGCCATGGTGATTCGCGCCGCCGACGGCACGCCGCCACTGACCCTGGACGATTACTGCACGCGCCCCCATGCGCTGGTGTCGATGTCTGGCGACCTGTGCGGCAACATCGACCAGGACCTGGCGCGCCTCGAGCGCAGCCGCAAGATCGCCCTGGCGGTGCCGCATTTCAACGGCCTGGGCGCGCTGCTGCGCAACTCCGACATGATCGCCACCATTCCCGACTACGCCGCCGAGGCGCTGGTGCAGGGCGGCGGCCTAGTGATGGAAGAGCCGCCGTTCGAGATCGTGCCGGCGCAGCTGACCATGGTCTGGCGCGCCGCCCAGGATCAGGACCCGGCCGAGCGCTGGTTGCGCGAGCAGATTCTCAGGTTCATGGCCGTCTGAAGCGGCTGCGCTGTCATGCGGGGATAATCGACGCTAGGATTTACAAAATTGACAGCCGCCCGCACGCCCGGGCCGCTGCATCTTTCCTTGCGTGCTCCGAGATTCCGCATGACCACCAAAACCGTGGCGATTCTGCTCTTCGCCGACGTCCTGATGCTCGACGTGGCCGGCCCCATCGAGGTGTTCTCGGTCGCCAACCGTTACCTGCCCGAGGGCGATCACTATCGCATCGTCACCCTGGGCGTCGAGTCGCTTAGCGTGCGCGCCTCTAACGGTATCGTCATGCAGGCCGATCAGTTGGCTGTCGAAGCGCCAGTGGCCTACGACACCCTGCTGGTGCCCGGTGGGCCAGGTGCCTACAACCACAAACACCCGCACTTGCATGGCTGGCTCTGCGAGGCGGCCCAGGCGTCGCGCCGGCATGGCGCGGTGTGTACCGGGGCCTTCATCCTCGGCGAGGCGGGGCTGCTCGACGGCCATCGCGTGACCACCCACTGGCATTACCTGGATCGCCTGGCCAAGCGCTTTCCCAAGGCGCAGCTGGAAACCGATCAGCTGTTCACCAAGGACGGCAAGCTGCTCAGCTCCGGCGGCGTGACGGCAGGTATCGACCTGGCGCTGTCGATCCTCGCCGACGACCACGGCAAGAAGCTCGCGCTGGACGTTGCCAAGGTGCTTCTGGTGGTGATCAAGCGCCAGGGCGGCCAGGCTCAGTTCAGCCCGCTGCTGCCACCGAGCACCCAGGGCGCTACGCCGCTGGACCGTGTGCAGCAGTACGTGCTGGAAAACATTCAGGAGCCGTTCAGCGTCGAGCAACTGGCCGAGCTGGCGGCGATGAGCGTGCGCAACTTTGCCCGGGTATTCACCCGCGAGCTGCAGATGACGCCCATGGAGTTCGTGCTCAACGCCCGTGTCGACCACGCCCGCTCGCTGCTGGAAAGCACCGACCTGCCGCTGAAGACCGTGGCCTTTCGCAGCGGCTTCGGCAGCACCCGGCACATGCGGCAGATGTTCGACAAGCGTCTGGGCCTGACCCCGGTGCAATACCGCCACCAGTTCGGCTGATCAGCTGGCAAAGGGCCACGATGCCCGCGCTAGAGCGTCTCACCGCTTGTCCGAGTTGCGCACTCCAATGGCCGAATCCGTCCCCCCGTGGCGATGTCTCCGGGCAGACGAACGGTAGAGAATGATTCTCTTATCAGAACAGGAGCGGCAGAGCGCCGAACAGCCGAGACCCGATGGGTGACGTCCGGCATGGCGGGATGCTGAACAGGTCATGCGCGATCTCGAACCCATTGGCAGCGATACCGTCCTGCGTTTCGGCCGCTTCGAGTTGCATCCCCAGCGTCGCCTGCTGCTCGACGGCGACCGCCCGCTGCCTATCGGCGCCCGCGCCCTGGACATCCTGCTGGTGCTGGTGGAAAGCGCCGGCAAGATCGTCAGCAAGGAGGCGATCATCTCCCGGGTCTGGCCGAAGACCTTCGTCGAAGAGATCAACCTGCGCGTGCACATCTCCGCCCTGCGCCGGGTACTTGGCGTGTGCCCGCAATCGCGGGATTACATCACCAACGTGCGCCAACGTGGCTACAGCTTCGTCGCCCATGTCGAGCAGGTCGGCCAGGCCACGAGCGAGATGGCGCTGGCGCCCAGCGAACCGCCCAGCCTGCCGGGTAGGCCGGTGCGTATCGAAGGCCGCGACAAGCTGATCGACGAACTGACGCGCCGCCTGCACTCACGCCGCCACATCACCCTGATCGGCCCCGGAGGAGTGGGCAAGACCACCGTGGCGCTGCGCGTCGCCCAGCAGCAGCTTGGCCACTTCACCGACGGCGTGCGCTTCGCCGACCTGGCGACGCTTGGCGAGCCGGCGCTGCTGGCCGCCACCCTGGCGTCGGAAATGGGCATCGCGGTGCCCGAGGGCGTCGACGCCCAGGCCCACCTGCTGGCGACCCTGGCCAACCGGCACATGCTGGTGCTGATGGATAACTGCGAGCACCTGGTCGATGCCTGCGCCGCACTCAGCGAAGCGCTGCTGCAGGCCGCGCCCGGGTTGCATATCCTGGCCACCAGCCGCGAGGCGCTGCGCACCGCCGAGGAATACGTGCAACCGCTGGCGCCTCTGGAATCGCCGCCATTGGGCAGCCATCTGCGCCTGGCCGCCGCCCTGCGTTATCCGGCGGTAAAGCTGTTCGTGCGTCGGGCGCGGGCGCGCCAGGCGGACTTCCGCCTGCTGGAAAGCGAGGTGCCACGGGTGGCCGAACTGTGCTGGCGACTCGATGGTCTGCCCCTGGCCATCGAACTGGCCGCGGCGCAGCTGGATGTACAAAGCCTGGACGGCATCCTCGCTCAACTGGAGAACCACAGTTACCTGAGCCTGCTCGGGCGCCGCAGCACGCCAGCCCGTCATGCCAGCCTGCTGGCCTCCCTGGAGTGGAGCTACGCGCTGCTCAGCTCCGAGGAGCGCCGTTGCCTGCAGGGCCTGGCGTGTTGCGATGCGTACTTCACGGTGGCCGATGTGCAGCAGGCGCTTTGCGGCCTGAAGATCAGCGACAGTGCACGTTGCGCCGCACTGGCCCGGCTGGTGGGGCTTTCGCTGATTGGCCTGCGCCGTGACGGCGGGCAGGTCTATTACCACATGCTCAGCTGCACCCGCGCCTTTGCCCGCGAGAAAGCGCGCGAGGCGGCGCTCGCCAGCACCTGGGACACTCCGGCGCTGGCCTAGGCACGGGCTAGCAAGCGACGTGCTGCAACTCCATTGGCTGGCCCTGATGCTGGCGCTTGAAGGCCAGCGGCGTCATGCCCTGGCTGCGGGCGAACACCCGGCAGAAATGCGCCTGGTCGAAGAACCCGCACTCCATGGCGATCTGCGTCAGTGACAACGGCGAATGGCGCAGCAGTTCCATGGCCTTGTCCACCCGCTGCTGGCGTAACCAGACATGGGGCGACTGGCAGGTGCTCTCCTTGAATTTGCGTGTGAAGTGGCTGCGCGACAGGGCGCAGGCTTCGGCCACTTCAGCGACCGAGATACCGGCATCCAGGTTGGCCAGCATCAGCTCTTTGGCGATCGCTTCCTGCCAGTCGGCGAGTTTGCCGGCGGCAGCTTGCAACTGTTGGCAATGGTGGACGGCCTTCATGTCGATATCCCATCTGGCGCCTGGCAGCGCGGCGAGCGACCGGGTGTCGCGGGGCAGAAGGGATTGTTGAAGAGCGGGGCGGTGGCGGCGAGTTGCGTAATGTTAATTAAGGTTAAGCCAGCGAGATTGCCTGCACCGGCGTGGTACTACCCCCAACCGTCGATGATCCCGCGTTGCAGGGAGGGCGAGGCGAGGGCGTTCACGGCAGAAGTGGGGCGTGCAGGGAAAAGCGGATTGCGCAACCGCGCCCGCCGGCGTGCCCGACTTCTGCCGAATACCAGCCGATTGACGGTGCATATATCGCCCATGCGAAACGGTTTACGGGCGTACACTGAACTTGCAGCTGCCGATGCAGCTCTGATGGATCAGATCACACCAGCCAGGAGGGCGAATCATGGGACCGGAAGACCGAGAGTGGTGGCGCGAAGGCCGCCGACAGCAGGGGCACAACGCCTCATGGGACAACTTCAGCGCCAAGCCCGATCCCAAGGGCGGCAACGTTCTGCGCATCCAGCGCCCCCTCAAACTCGCCAACACACCACCCTACCTGCCATTACCCAACCAGCCGCTACTCGATAGCCCGGAAAACACAGGCACCCGCCGGATACTGCTTATCCTCGGTGTGGTAACCATTGCGGCGCTGATCGTTGCGGGTTTTCTGGTGGTCTAGATACAAGGCATTCACGATGAAAGGCTTACCGGGTGATAAGCCTTTTTGCTTTATGCGCCTGGTCGCGCGCATCCATTGATGTAACGGCAGGGTATGCTGCGCTCCATCAGGCGACTGCCGCCTGCGGGCAATGGAATGCAGCGATGAAAAAACTGATCGTCATAGCGGCACTGGGCTTTGCTTTCTGGCACTTCTATCTCAAGCCTCCCGCCAGCCCGGTGATCACCAATATCGGCGCCGATGGCGCGGTACTCAGCAACCCCGTTATCGAACAACCGGCGCCGGCATTCTCCCTCGAACGCTTCATCCCCACGTTCGCCAGCAGCGAGACCTCTCCGCGGCTCGGCATCGCCCCCAAGCCCACCGCCAGCTATCGCTGCGATGGCCGCACCTATTGCTCGCAAATGCGCTCCTGCGAAGAAGCGACCTTCTTTCTGCGCAACTGCCCGGGCGTGAAGATGGACGGCAATAATGACGGGGTGCCCTGTGAGACGCAGTGGTGCCGCTAGGTTGCCCAGCTAAATGCCCGCACGAAGTGGTGAGGCGAAGCCAAGCGATTGCACCCTTTCGACCTAAGCGATTGAGTTTAAAAAGCTTTTATATGTATTTTTAGTGGTGCTTTTAAAGGTGTTTTTAAGCGTGCTATTGTGCCGGTGCTTACCCCGTGTTCGCACACCCATATGAAGACAAGTCGTGTATAGATAGCTCGGCCCATAGAGACGAAAGCCCGGATAGGCCCAACGAGGCCCGATGGCTGGCCAGTACAGAGAGCTCAGGCGCATTTAGAGATAGAGAGAACAGGTGGCTATGGCGATGACATACGCGGTGCTGGCTGACGTTGCGGCGTCGGTGACAGACCTTAAAAAAGACCCAATGGGCACTATCCGCGAAGGTAACGGTGAAACGGTCGTGATCCTCAATCGAAATGAGCCAGTGTTCTATGCCGTGCCCCCCGCACGCTATGAAGCCATGCTGGAGCTCATCGATGATCTGCGCCTGGCTGAAACCGTACGTGAGCGACGTGGTGAACCTACTGTGCGAGTAGATATCGATGACCTCATCGCGCAAGCCGGCGAAGCCGACTAAGTACGCCCTGGAGTTCAACGCCCAGGCGCTCAAGGAGTGGGGCAAGCTTGGCAGCACCATCCAGTTGCAGTTCGCCAAGAAGCTCAAGGAGCGCCTCGATAATCCCAGGGTCGAGGCCGATAAGCTTCGGGATATGCCCAACTGCTACAAGATCAAACTGCACTCAATTGGCTACCGCTTGGTTTATGAAGTGATCGACAACCGTCTGGTTGTCACGGTCATCGCTGTCGGCAGGCGAGAGCGGAGCAAGGTTTATGGCAGTGCCACCAAACGCTTGTAAGGGAGATTACGGGCCCAGCATCTACCACTGCTCCGGTCTGAGAGTCGTAACGGGCTAGTCATAGTCCCTATGTCTTAAAACGAGCGCGCACAAAAAAGGCTTACCTTTCGGTAAACCCTTATTTTGTTTGGTGGCTACGCAGGGACTTGAACCCCGGACCCCAGCATTATGAATCCTCTAAGAGGCGTCCCGTTTACCCAGAACGCTTCATAAATCAAGGGTTTCTATCTCGCGTCATGCTGGCTAAACCACTACCTTTCAGAGTTTTTTACTAATGTAGTCACTTAGTAAAATAGAGTTATTCCTCTATCAGATACCTTAGCGCAGGAAGTATGTCATCCCTGATTTCAAACGCAACAACCTTGTTTATTGTCTGGAATGTATTATGCGCGGCACTGTTAAGCAGTTTTTTGTGCGACAGAAACTTCCTAAGGCAGTGCTGTATTTTATTTTTCCTTGCTCCGTCCCATACCTCGTCGTGAGAAACTAAGAAGTTAATCAGCTCTTCTAGATCGGGCTCTAGGTTGGAGATCTCTTTTGCACTCAGCTGTGACTGATTTTTTTTCGTTCTTGCTGTATTTCGATCCTTTACAACTTCCGCCAGTAAGTCATCATATTTCTCCTTTCTCATCAGAAATTTGATGGTGCTCGCTTCAAATAGCATCCGAATAAGCACAAGCGCGGTATATGTCATTACGTTGATGTCAAGTCGCTTTGCTTCGTGTACTAAAGCCAAGTGCTTATCATCGCAATGCAATTCATCAATATCCTGCGGCAATACTGTCGAAAAGGTATTGTGGTCGATTTTTGTGACAGGAGGCTTTTTCACCGGAGGCGTATTGGTTTTGCCACCTGGTGCTTGCGCTGCTGTAGGTTTCTTACCTGAGCCTTGTTCGGCCCCTTGAGTATTACTACCCTTGTCACTTCCTGGTTGTGGCACCACTAATGTTTCGTCTTTGCTCTTTCTTCTTTTTGCATCGCCAGCATTAGCGCGCCATTTGTCGACAAATTTTCTCATGTCATCCAGTGCATATTGATATGCTGGATTATTCAGGTCGACGTCTGTCTTAGTTGTGTTCCAAGGGAGCTCTGAAGGATTCGGGTTAGTAAAGTATACATTGCCCACAAAGCCATAAAATTCGGTATGGAATTTTTTAACCCAACCGGTTTTCCATGATTTGTCGGAAATTACTATGGCTCGTTCGTTACAATATATCGTCCAGCCATACTCATTTGTTAAACCTGCGTTTGCATCTTTATCATAGCCTGGCTCGGCTGAAAATCTATGCTTCTTATGCTGGCCGGCCTCAATATAAACTGTGGTGTTAGAGATTCTGAAGAATTTAGACTCATTGCCGTATGGACTGTCTTGTCGCAGTTCTACTACATGCGAGTCAATGATTTCATCATTGATTTTTATTTCAAGACCTTTAGCTATTATCTTTCCATACCGAATGCCTGTTTCTTGCCTCAGCTTATCCACCCACTCACTATCCGAAAATAGGTGTGAAGTTTCGTTGGATAATTCCGTGGTTTTAATCAGCGTTCCAATTTTGCCCTGGGATGGCATTTTAACTGCTGGGAGCGACCAGTCTGCGGATTTCAGATACTCATCGGTCTTGATTTCCAAATGACACCGCTCACTGCCAGTGTCAGTTTCAATTTCAGTCGACTTTCCTATTTTGAATATGGCTCGATTTAGCCCGACGCCGAAAACTCCGATGCCTAAGTTGTGCGAAGACTTTTCCCCAAAGCGTAGTGCTGAGGCTTTTAAAAGCTCCGAGGGAATGCCGCCACAATTATCTGATATGCGCAGGCTGGTGCCATCCATATCTATTGTGATTTTGTAATTCTCGTAGCTCTCTGGCGGAGCTTTTTTGTCCATGCCAGCGTTGAGCTTGAAGATTGTGTCTCTCGCAGCATCTATGGAATTGTCTATAAGGTCGAATATACATGCATCAATGGCAATGTCTCTGGTGAGACTATTTACTACTACTTCTTTGCTTGGTCTTGTGTCTACAGAAAGTTTTTCTTGTTTCATTATGCCCCCCTCCCTATGCAACTGATAGTGCTACTTCTTCCATTAAAGATTTCTTTATCTGACCTAATATTGCGCGTGAAACGATTGGGGATACACTGTTCCCTATCATTCGAAAGCTATGCCACTTGGTCGGGTGAAACGTAAACCAGTCCGGGAAGCCCTGTATTCTTGCCGCTTCTCTAACTGTTATGACTCTTCCTTCTTCAGGATGGAGAGGCCTAACTGCTTGAAATGAGCCTTTGTCCGAGCCTGTACCTGCCCTTAATGTTGGGCTCACTCCGCTCCAGCTGAGCTTATGTGATTTGCTTACTAGGTCAATTTTACCATTTGCAGTGTTCTTATATCGTTCTGCTACAGCTGTCGTATGTTTCGTCTCAAATAAACCCGACACATATCCTTGCTTTAGATATTCTATCGCTTCCCGGCCACCAAGACCTTTCGGAGGTAGCTTACGCATAGACTTCGCATACGAGCTAAGGGCTGTTTGTAATTCAGGGTATTGTGCCCAGCCAAAATTGTTTGGGTCTTTCAGGTCAGGAATAGGAGAAGGCAGATCAGAAATCACATCTGCGATACTCGATGGTTTCTTTTTCCCGACAAGATCATCTATAACTATCGTGTCGACATCCTGTTTGTCATATCCAACAACAATTACCCGTAGTCTGTTAGTTGCGGCTCCATAACTAGCAGCGTTGATTACAAAAGGGCCTAGTATCGTATATGTATCGGAAACCTGATCGATACCTGTCATTAATGTATCGATATTTTCTTCATCTAGAAGCCCTTGCACGTTTTCCATAACAAAAAACTTTGGGCGCAACTCTCTTACATGCCGATAGAAATGATGAACTAGGTTGTTTCTTGGGTCATCTTTCTGTCGTTTCCCTATACGGCTGAAACCTTGGCATGGCGGGCCGCCGATGATGCCTGTAGGTCTTGCTTGTCCTATTAATTGGCGCCAATCGTTAACATGAATTTCAGCAACATTCCCCTCTACAGCTTTCGTGCTGGGGAAATTTCTTTTATAAGCAGACTGCAAAGTCGGGTCGATATCTATAGCTGCTATTGAATGAAATCCAGCTAACTCTGCCCCTAAAGAAAAACCGCCGCACCCACAAAATAAATCAAGTATCAACGGCTTTGTATGTACTGAGTCCATTCTGTTCTCTTTCTCAATAACTCTTGATTTAAAGATGTGCTCTTAGTGGCATGCGAATTTTCCGAGGTTTTCAGCAGCTATGACTGCTCATGTTCGGCACGGGCATACCAACGTTTAGCTACTATTTTGGTTATCGCTATCCCGCGTTTGGACTGAGCAAGTTTCGGTTGGCTTCATCATATTCAGGGCTTGTTTGACCGATCTCCGGCGCTACTTCCCCGCTCACCATCCACCAGCGATAGTTTGGGTATAACTCTCCTAGGGCTTCAATTTCGTCTGTACTGATCCGCACGTCTTTGTTGTACAGAACTGTTCTCCATCGATTCGAGCCGATAGGCGTCTCCCGCACCAGTCGATCCATGCCTGCCATAGATGCAACCGTTCTAACCCGATCGTTTATTGCGCCCATTTCGTCTAAGTATTTTGATCAAATAATTTGAATTTCGAGCAAGGGATTCATATCCTTTGTTCAACTATTTTGACTCAAGTATCTGGGTCGAACGTTTGGACGATTATAGGGCAAAACCATGGAACAGTCTGGAATAGTGGGGTTCGACACACAGGGAAACCCGGAGCGCGTCAACGACCTGCGTGATGCGCCGTTTTGCTCAAAGCACGTGTTCGCCAAGCTGCTGGGCATCGATGTGATTACCGAGGATGTCGTACGCGGCTGGATCGAATCCGGCACCGTCCCGACCGCCAAGATTGGCCGTCACCGCGTCATCAACCTGCACCGCATCCGCCGTGACATGGAACGGGGCAAGACCGTGTTCTGTGCGGGGGACTACGGCGATGACTAAGACCTATGTTGTCGAGACCTGCACCTTCCACGGCCCAACCAAGCAACGCCGCTGGCACCGCGTGCACACCGGCCCGTCCCTCATGGACTGCCACGCCTACGTGGGTAGCACCATTGCCAGCATGTACGCCCACTGGCGCCCTGAACGTGCCCTGGATCTGTTCCGCGTCCGTGGCGTCAGGGCTTCCGTATGAAAGCACCTGCCCTGTTCTCTGTTCAGCAATTCAAAGACCTCTGCGTCTGGCTGTTCTGGCTTTCGGCTTACGTGGCCTTCTGCATGCTGTTCAGCCACCTGTTTAAGAGTCTTTGGGCTCTGCTTGTCGATGTGCCGGTACAGGCAATCGCCGCAATCGTGGCCGCTTCTATCGGTGCAATCGCTATCGGTTTCCGCGTTGCCATGGGGGAGGGCAGATGATCAATGCAAAAGTACCTGCACCGTCCGCATGCGCCGGACTGCGACTGCTCTGTCTGCTATGTCAAAAGACTGGGGCCTATCAGCCTGTCGCCACGCTGCGTCCAATGCCGCCCCGTTCGCTGTTTTCCGGTCGTTGGCCAAATGCGGCTGGTGAACGGGCACTGGCTGCACGTGAGCAGTACCTACCGCTGGGTCTCGGGCTTTACCTGTCCCCAGTACTTACCAACCCCGCGCCCACCTCGGTACTGGTACGTGGTGGAAAACATCGGCAAGCCAACGCCCTACGTCCCGCGCTGGGATCTGTTCGAGCTGGAGTCTGAGCAATGCCCGGCATCGTCCTGACCGTCGCCCAAGCCGCTGAGCTGTTGCCGTTGGCCAGCCAGCAGTTGGGCCGCATCCAGCACCAACAGGACGCTGCCAACGAGAAAGGCATCCCGGAAAACTGGGGTGTGGATGAATGGCAGGAAATCGTAGAAGCCCTGCAAGGCCCAATCGTTCATGGGGTGGTTTATGTCGCCTGAGCTGTTCGTTGTTATCACGTACTGCCTGCTGGTTCTGTGCTTCCTCACGCTCGGCCTGTTGTTCGCCTTCCTGCTGCTGCGCCGTGAGTTCTGCCCGCGCCGTGGTGGGCATCCGAATAAGTCGCCTCCGGCGTCCGTGACTGGCCAACGCGATCACCCGGCCAGTTCACCGCGTGCACCGCCAGTCGCGGGCGACGGTGGCGAAATGGGATGACAAGGGCAAGGCCCTTGGTGTTGATAGGTTGAAGTAATAACAGGGGGTTTGAAGTAATCGTTAAACCCACATTAATCCGCACTGTTTCACAGCAATATGATATTTGCCTATCCACGGAATTATCACTAGCAAATCGCGTATAAATACACCCGTAAACCCTTAGCAAGTCGAGTTCTCCGGTAACTATAGCGAAATATACCGCTTTAGTTGCGCGGCATCGTTCGGCCTGCAAAAGACTAAACAGCGCAATAACGCGCAACTTAAAGAGGAAATACCCAATGGCACGTTCGACTATGGAAGTTGCATTCCTGAGCACTCAGAAACTTGCGTTCAGCCAAAACGGCAACGACGTAAAAATCGTGAAAGTGTTCTATGGCGATGAGCCGGACGGCGAAACCGAAAACGGCCTGTCCATCGTCAGCATGGATGTTCCTCTGGAAGTCGCCGACGAAGTATTCGCGGCTGGGGCCAAGTTCGACCCGCTCGAAAAAGTCCGGATCACCTTCGAAGTGGCCCGCGCTGGTAAGCAGAAGGGAAACAACCGCTGCCTGCATATCGAGTCCGTCGATTCGAAAGCCCGCACCACGGCGAGCCCGGCGCCTGCTGCCAACACCGGCAAGCCTGCCGACCCGGCCAAAGCCTAACCCTGACCGCCTGGAGTTCACCGCATGGGAATCGACGCCTATCTGGCCAACGTCACCCTGGGTGATCTCTGGGCCCTGCAGTTCATTCAAGGCGTGGTGACCATCGCCGCCCTTGGCCTTATCCACGGGCACCAGAGGTAACGGTTTATGGCTTTCACCTGGGGGCAGTACCTCGTTATCGCTGGGCTCTTTGTGGGTGCTCTCGGGATTGGCGTGTCCTGGGGGGCCTTCCGGCTGGGCTGGAAGGAAATCGTCGACGCTTCAACCAACTGAGGAAACAACTCATGTACCAAAGCAAAAAAGAAGCTGCCATTCGTGGCGGCCAGCTCGTACAGAACGAGGCCAGTGTCGGTAAAGCACTGGGCGGCAAATCGCTCGCTCTGATCACCGCCGGTGCGGCCTCGCTGACTGCCGGTTCCGCCAATGCTGCAATCACCGTCCCGTCTGAGCTGCTGGATGTCTTTACCGATCTGGCTATTGCGTTCGGCACCCTGATGGCTGCCGGTGCCGTGCTGTTCGGCGTCATCCGTGGTGGTGTGGCCCTGTTCAAGATCGCCGGTCGCGTGTTCAGCGCTGCGGGCGCCTAAACAGGGTTGGGGGTCGACTGATGCGTACGGCTTTCGGCCTCCGCCTGCTACTTGCTCTCACCCTTATGGGGTGGGGGCAGTTTGTTTTTGCGGTTGACTACTATTGGACTGTTACCGGCTTCGCTGGTCAGTACTCCAGCCCGTCTTCAGCTTGCAGTGCAAAGCACTCTGCTCAGACATCTTATTCTAGATTCGTTTTATCACTCACTAGTCAAACTAATGGTCGTTGCCTTGGTTATTTCTCTGATGGCGCTGGCCCTTATAATTTTGGTGAGGTTATTAGGCACGGCGATTCATGCCCAACTTCCAATGTATACGATCCCTCTAATGGCGAGTGTGTACCTCCAGTACAACCTCCGGCAAATTGCGAGCCGCTTACCGGTCAGCGATTCAGTTTCTTCGCCAACGTTCCCAACGGTGGCTCCAGCCTCCCCGGTGAGTACATCTGCCAACAGGGCTGCCGTGCTGCGTGGTCTGGCGAATGCGGCACCAATGATCAAGGCACCTCAGCATGCTGGGGCCTTGCCACCTACAACGGGCAGATTTGCCAAAGCGGTGACACGCCGTCCGGCCTCGGTAATCCGCCGACTGGCCCAACCGACCCGACCACCCCGCCAACTGATCCCACGGACCCAACCGAGCCGCCAGATCCTACTGATCCACCACCGGTTTGCGGCCCTGACTACAGCTGGTCGGGTACTACCTGCGTAAAAGACCCGCCCAAGCCCTGCGACCCGTCCACGGGCGAAGTCTGCCCACCACCAGATCCGACCGATCCAACTGACCCCACTGATCCGACCGACCCTGATAACCCAGGCGACGACGGTAACGGCCCAGGTGATGGCGATGGTGATCCCAATGAGCCTGGCGGCGACGGTGACGGCGACCAAGAAAAGCTTGGCCCGAAAATCGACAAGACCAACAGCCTACTCGATGGCATCAGCAAGGCCCTGGGCAACCTGGGCGATGCTTTCAAAGAGTTTGCTGAGGATGTTCTGGGCGAGAAGTACGACGGCGAAGGTGAAGGCGACGAACAGAGCATCGGCGATGCGGCTGCAGGACTGGCCGGCAATTTTGCCGGTGCCTTCGGCCAGGGCATGACGGACACGCTCGCGGCACAGGAAGCGTCTGATATTGCCACCCTGGCGGACATCTCCAACATCGTTAATAACGAGTGGTTTGGCCCCGGCACCGCTGCCTATAAGGCCATTTACATCATCGACGGCGTATTGCCTCGCAGCACCTCGTGTTCGCCCTTCGACGTGAAGATCGATGCCGGGAAGCTGCACACCAACCTACGCCTCGACGCCTGCGAGCTGAGCCGAATCAAGCCACTACTCGAGTGGATTATCTGGATGCTGACCCTTATCGGCGTGTGGCGCATCGCCTATGCCGGTCTGCGGCTGGAAAACGCTAAAGCTGAGAAAGGAGGCTTCTGATGTTCGGGCTTCGCTGGATTACCGGTTGGCTGGGCAAGTTCTTCCCCAATCTGTTCAAGCGCCTCAATGGCTGGCTGCTGGCTTTTATCACGCCGCTGATTGCGCCGTTTTTCGAGTTCATCACCAAGTTCTTTCGCAAGGTCGCCTTGTTCATCGCGATTGTCGGGGCAATCGGCGTTCTGCTGATGGCATTCGCCGCCGCTATCAACGGCATTGCCGGTGGGTTGGTAAACGCCATGGCGCCCGACCTGATCAGTTTCGGACGCATGTTTTTGCCTTCCAACCTCAGCGCGGGCATCACCATTTTGCTGTTCGCTCGGCTGCAGTCGCTGATCTTCATGTGGGCGCATCGCCTCACCGAAAAGTTTATCCACACCTGAGGATCGCCCGTGGCCGTCTATATCGTTACCGGCAAGCTGGGTGCTGGCAAAACCCTGCTGTGCATTCTCAAGATTCTGGAATACCTCAAGGCCCGCCGCCGCGTTGCCGTCAACGTCGATGTGAAGATGGACAAGCTGTGCCGGGGCGATAACAAGTACTCGCGCCTTGTCCGCCTGCCTGACCTGCCATCGGCTGAAGACCTGACCGGCCTGGGATTTGGTCACGATACCTACGATGAAGAAATGTTCGGCGGGATCTTCCTCGACGAAGCCGGCGTGTGGCTCAACTCCCGCGACTGGAACTCTGGTGGCCGTACCGACCTCCTGAAGTTCTTCCTGTTCCTGCGCAAACGCCGCTGGGATCTGTGGCTTTGCGTGCAAAACGTCAACGTCATCGATAAGCAGATCCGCGAATCCATCGCTGAGCACGTGGTGTACATCAACCGCTGGGACAAGCTGAAGATCCCCTTCGTGTTCCGCCTGCCGCTGCGCGTCCTGAGCCTGGGCATGTGGAAAGGCAACCTGCCGAAACTGCATCAGGCCATCGTGAAATACGGCGCCAAGTTCAACTCGCCCAAGGTGGAAGACTGGTTCTACCAGGGCAAAGAGTTCTACAGCTATTACGACACCACCCAGGAATACAACAAGGACTACGACAAAGGCTCGTACTCCATGCTCCCGCCCGGCTACTGGCGTCGCCGCCTCCCTGCATCACCTCGCGACCTGGGGTTTCTCATGCGCACCACCAAAATCTTCTTCCGCCGTACTCGGGTGGTGAACGCCTTTTTCCTGGGCGGCTTGATCACCCTGTTTGTCTCGCTGCCGGTGTTCTCCGCTATTGCCTGGATTCGTACGCCGGGCGTCGCCGTACAGGAAAAACCAGCCGCTGTAGAAGAAGAGAAAAAGGCCACCTTGGCCGAAGAGTTCGACGGCTATCGCATCGCCTCCTATGGGCTGATGTCGGGTCAGTCCCGCTATGTGTTCGTTGATCCAGACGGCAAGCGCATCCGCTCCGAGGATCTGTTGTCCCGCGCTATCACCATCGATCCACGGGGGCCGCGAGAAGTGCGGTTGCTGCGTGGTACCGACTCCCTCACCGTCTACAGGTAATCGGCCATGAAACGTTGGCTTTCTCTGGCATTGCTGCCGCTCGCCCTCACTTCAACCCTTACCCGCGCTGCCGTGGAGAAGATCGAACTCTACGACTCCACCCTGCAGGATTTCGTCGAGTGGGCCGCCGTGATGCTGAATAAATCGGTGGTGGTCGGCTCCGATATCCGCTCCGCGCCGATCTCCATCTTCGCCACCTTCGATGGCCCCCAGGAACTGGAGCAGCTACTGGAAAACGCCGTCCTGTCCTCGGGCTTTCACTACTCCAAAAGCCCCAACGCGATCCGCATCAGCGCGCAGCCCATTCAGGAATCGCCCATCCTGGTCACTGAGGTGATTCAGCTGCAGCATCTGCAGTCCGACTTCGCCGAACAGTCCGTCCGCGATGTGCTGGCCTCCCGCGCCGACCGCAGTACCGAGAACAACACCACCGGCCAAGTACTGGTCACGCCTTCGCCCACCTCGAACGCTCTGATCGTCACTGCCACGCGCCCCCAGCTCGACGCCATCAAAGAGGTGGTAACCGAAATCGACCGACCGCGGCGGCAAGTGCAGATCACCGCGGTCGTGGCTGAGCTCTCGGATAACGACTTCGAAGCCTTGGGCCTCAATGCCGCTGCCGGCTCAAACCGCCTCGATCTGTCGGGCCGCACCATCCGTTCTTCGGATCGCTCCGACCTGGGCTTCAGCCTCACGTTCTCCGGGCCGACCATCTCGGCCTTTCTGCAGGCGGTGCGCTCCAGCTCCAGCAGCAACCTGTTATCCACGCCCCAGTTGCTGACCCTCAACCGTGAACCGGCTTCCATCGTCGTCGGCCAGAACGTCCCCTTTATCACCGGCCAGACCACCAGCGGCTCCACACCGGCATCAGATCCGTTTCAAACCATCGTGCGCCAGGATGTGGGCGTAACCCTGCAGGTGACCCCGTTCATCACGCCAGCCGACGCGATAGAGCTGCAGGTCAGCCAGTCGGCCTCTAGCGTCTCCGACGACAACACCGCCGCCGACATCATCACCAACACGCGCCGCATCCTCACAAAGGTGCAGCTCAAGGATGGCCAGGGGGTGCTCCTGGGTGGGCTGCGATCAACACAGACCGACCGATCTACCAGCTCGGTGCCCATCCTCGGCGATATCCCCTACCTGGGGCGCGCCTTCCGCTATGAATCCAGCCGCGTACGCACCACCAACCTTGTGGTGCTCCTAACCGCCCGAATACAGGCCCTGGATCACAACGAGCTGATGCCGGCTGATGCGGGGCCGTGGATAGATCTTTCGTTCGGCGCGTTGCCCGGCGGTGGTTTGGGCGCAGCCCGTGACACCGCCGGGCGCGCGACGGGCGCCCGGTGACGTCCCTGTAACACGTCAGATAAACGTACGTAGATAACCAGACAAAACCAGAGTGATACACAAATGAGCAGAGCAAAGGATTTCACCCGGCTTGATATCGAAACGGGTCTGGTCAGCGACACAAGCCGGCTTTTTGTTGATCCCGGCTGTTCGGGTTTCGTCGATCTGTCGGGTGTACGCCTGCTGCGCTGTGGCGTCGATACTGTGCGCCAGTTGTACCGGGGGCTAATCCGTCCCGACATCATGTGCCTGTTCGAAAAGCCCGGCACCATGGTCGAATTCGCCGGCCAGATCTGGCACTCGGGCCGTGTCAGCAAAGATTCTGGCTATCAGTACAAGCTCCAGAACGCTGACCTCGGCATCATCCTGTTGGTGAAGAACTTCAACGCCAAGATCGACGCCATTGGCGCCCACCTGAAAATCGAAGTCTCGCCCCATGCCATCGACGCGCTGTCGCCTGAGCGCCTTCAAGACCGCATGGACTACTACGCCTCGGCAGTGCTCACCCACCGGGAAATCAACCAGTGCGCCGTTCACCTCGCACTAGACCTGCAGGGCTGGAAACCGCCCGTGGATCTGGTGGCCCGCATGCACTGCCGTGCACGTACCCAGCGCGATATCTCTGGCATCAACGAAATCAACTGGACCACCAAATCCAGCACCTACGGTCGTGGCGAAACCTTCATGTTCGGTTCGGCCAGCGGCGTGCAACTGGCGATCTACAACAAGACCGAGCAAGCCCGGGCAACCGACAAGCTCGACTACTGGGAAAGCGTGTGGAAGCGCCGCGATAGCTTCGACCCGCAAGACCCGGATAACTACGACCCGGACGCTGACGTGTGGCGCGTAGAGCTGCGCTACCACCACTCCGTCATCCAGCAGTTCGCCAGTGGCTCAATCGACCTGAAGTCCGGCGCATTGATCGACACCAGCTCCTTTGCCGCCTTCGCGGGGCATCTGGACGGCCTGTGGCGCTATGGCCTACGTCAATTTAAGCTGCTGGCCCGCCCTGGCTATTTCGAGCCCATCTGGACACTGATCCGCGACGACGTGCGCGTCGATCTGCCTGTGGACTCGCTGCTCGATGACACCGAATACAAGCGTTACTACAAGACTTCGCGTGGCTTCTCCGGCAAGAACGTGGAGCTGTTCCTGGGAAACTTCGTAAGCCTGCTGGCAAGGGAAAAGGTGGGCGCAAAAAAGGCGTTTAAGACCCTGCAGCAATGGGACTGCTGGCCGGTCATCCGCGATCACTACGCCGCCAAGGAAATGACCCAGGACGATCTCTACAAACACATCAAGGATCTGCTGCAGGAACGTCACGTGCGGTGGGGTAGGGCGGTATGACGGCACGCAAAGACGGCACCACTTGGACGGCTGATTTTTATGAGAATGGCCGGGCAGGGCGTCGCATCCGCAAAAAGGGCTTCAAGACCAAGGCTGCAGCACAGCGCTATGAGTCGGATTACTTCGCCTCGCTGCAGGACACCGGCAGGCCAATCGATGATCGCCTGTCTGATCTGGTGACCCTGTGGCACTCACTGCATGGTAGTAGCCTCAAGGACGTGAAGGGCCGACTCTCTCGCACCCTGGCTGTCGTTGAGCGCCTCGGTAACCCGTTGGCCTCTCAGTTCGATGCGCTGGCCTGGGCTCGTTATCGGCAGGCTCGTCTGAAGGACGTTTCGCCCCATACGGTCAACCACGAACAGCGCTACCTGTCGGCGGTTTTCTCCGAGCTGATCCGCCTCGGCGCATGGCATGGCGTTAACCCGCTGGCCAAGATTCGCCAGATCAAGACCGACCAAACCGAGCTGACGTTTCTGACCCTGGATCAAGTCGGCCTGCTGCTTGATGAGTGCCGCAAGTCAACGAACAACCATACATACCCAGTCGCCCTGATCTGCTTGGCTACTGGTGCCCGCTGGGATGAAGCCGAAAGCCTGAGTCGCGCTAGCCTGTTTGGCGGTAAGGCGCACTTCCACCGTACAAAGAACCGGAAGTCCCGTTCGGTGCCAATCCCGAAGGAAGTTGAGGAGGCCGCGCTATCGGTTGCGATGCCAGGATCTGGCCGACTGTTCATGCCCTGCAGGGCTGCTTTCCGTAGCGCGTATCAGCGCTGTGGCTTCCACACACCGGGACAGCTAACCCACATTCTGCGCCACACGTTCGCCAGTCATTACATGATGGGGGGAGGGGATATTCTCAGCCTGCAGCGCATCCTGGGGCATTCGTCCATTGCAATGACTATGAGGTATGCGCACCTATCGCCTGATCACTTGGCCTCGGCCCTTCGTCTGTCGCCGCTGCAGCAGAGCAGCTACGCCATTGGCTTGTAAACATGGGTGCATGTCCACATGCATGCACGTATGATAGCAATGACTGCATTGATTTCATTTGGAGGGCCTCATGGCAACTATCACGATTCGAAATCTGGATGATGACCTGAAGGCCATGCTTCGCGTCGTTGCCGCCAGCCACGGGCGTTCCATGGAAGAAGAGGCGAGACTGATCATTCGCCAAGCGCTGACCAAGCAAGATAAGAAAGGTGGCTTAGGTAGTCGCATCCATGCCCGTTTTTCTGCGGTGGGTGGTGCCGACCTTGAAGTGCCTGAGCGAAACACTAAAGCCAGGGCTGCGAGCTTCGACGAATGATCCTGATTGATACCAACGTGCTTTCGGAGCTGATGAAAGCGAAGCCAGCGGTAGAAGTTCTGTCATGGATCGACCAGCAGCCTGCAGGGCAGCTTTATATAAGCTCCATCACCGTGGCTGAAATCCTCTATGGCATCGCTCGACTGCCGGATGGAAAGCGCAAGACTGCTTTCGCCGATTTGGCGAAGCTGATGTTCGATGAAGATTTTGCGGGACGAATTCTGCCGTTCGATACCGACGCGGCGATTCGCTATGCCAGTTTGGCTGCAGCCAGTGAGGCGAAGGGAAGAGTGGCAGATATGGCCGATGCGCAGATCGCTGCCATTGCGGCTTTATACGATGCGCCTGTTGCTACGCGTAATCTTCGGCACTTCGATCACCTGGGGGTTAGCGTCATAAACCCTTGGGTCGATTGATCGTAGTGGACACGCTGTAGTCACTTTGTAGTCACCGGCGCAAACAAAAAAGGGCTTACCTTTCGGTAAACCCTTGATTTGTTTGGTGGCTACGCAGGGACTTGAACCCCGGACCCCAGCATTATGAATGCTATGCTCTAACCAGCTGAGCTACGTAGCCGAGTGGCGCGCATTTTCCTTATCTGCCGGCGGGGTGTCAAGCCCTGATGCAGAATAAATTTACGAACTTTCAACCGCTTAGGCGCCTGGCTCGGTTTTTCTCCTGCTGCGGCTCGCTCAATTGATTTCCACGCGATTGCGACCGTTCTGCTTGGCGCGGTAGAGCGCCTTGTCGGCGCGGCTGAGGGCGTTGTCCGGGGTTGCGTCCTGGGGGCTCAGTTGGGTGAGGCCGATGCTCAGGGTCAGGTGGATTGCTTCGCTGTCGACGCGCAGCGGTTGGCTCGCCAGGGCGTGTTGCACGCGGCAGGCGAAGTCGCGGGCAGGGAAGCTGCCGGCGCCGCTGAGCAGCACGGCGAACTCTTCGCCTCCGACGCGGCCGGCCAGGTCGCTGGTGCGCAACTGGCTGCGCAGGATGTCGCTGAAATGGCGTAGGGCGCGGTCGCCGATGCCGTGGCCCCAGCGGTCGTTGACCAGCTTGAAGTGATCCAGGTCGCACATCAGCAGGCTCGACACGCTCACGTCGCGGCGCTGCACGCGCGCCTGTTCGGTTTCCAGATAGTCCATGAACACGCGGCGGTTGGACAGCTGAGTGAGGGCGTCCATGGAGGCGAATGCGTGCAGCTCGCGCTCGACGCGTTTGCGCTCGGTAATGTCGGTGACCATGCCGTGCCAAACCACGCTGCCGTCCGCTTTACGCTGTGGCCGAGCTTCGCCCAGATGCCAGCGCAGACCTTGCACGGGCAGTTGCACGCGGTATTCGATGTGCCAGATGCAGACATCGCGCAGTGCTTGTGCGCGGGACTGGTTGAATACCTCCAGATCATCCGGGTGCACGCAGCTGTCGAGCAGTGTCGGGTTCTGTAGCAGCTGTTCCTGGGGCACTTCGAACAGGTCGCGGACGCCGGCGCTGAGGTAGGTGAAGTGGCCACTGCCATCCGCCTGACTGCAGAACTGAAAGACTACGCCGGGCACCTGATCGGTCAGCTGGGTGATCAGCTCGACATTGTGTTGCAGGCGCTCGGACAGGGTGCGCAATGTGCTGATATCGCTGGTGATGCCGAGCATGCGCAGGGCGTTGCCGCTTGCGTCCCGGCTGACCACCTTGCCGCGGCTGCATACCCATTTGTAACTGCCGTCTCGGCAGCGCAGGCGATGCTCGACCTGATACTGCTCGGTCTGGCCGCTGATGTGCGCTTGCATCGCCTGCTTCACCTGGTCGAGTTCGTCAGGGTGAATGCGCGCGAAGGCCTCCTCGATACGGTTGCTTACCTCGCTGGCGGCATAGCCAAGCATGGATTTCCAGGCGGCGGTGTAGTGAATCCTTCCCGTGCTCAGGTCGCGATCCCACCCCCCTGTGCCGCTGCCCTGGATGGCAAGCGCCAGGAGCGTTTCCTCGGCCTTGGCGTGAGCCAGGGTGAGTATCTGGGCGGCGCTGTCGGCAATGTCCTGCAGTGACAGGTGCAGGTCGGCATCGATGCTTCGCGGCGTGGTGTCGGCTACGTAGAACACGCCCAGACACTCGTCCGTATCGGCACGCAGCGGGTAGCCGGCAAAGCAGCTCAGCGGCTCAGGGCAGGGCGTTGCTTCCTGAATCAGCAGGGGTGACCGGCTGAGCCGAGTGCGTGCGATCAGCAGCGACAAGGTATCCTGAATGTTGCCGGGCTGGGCGGGCTCGAGCTTTATTGGCTCATCGCTGCTACCAAAGGTGGCAACGCCGCAGAGACTGAAACCGGAGAAGCGCCTGGCAAGGCGCAGTAGCGCATCGAGGCGCGTTGATACTGACGATCCAGGGGCAGAACACGCGTGGTCGGGTTTCACGATACAGCGCCTGCTGGGGAGGGCTGGGTCAGTATACTGCTGCGCCGCGCAATGCATAGTGCGATGATGGCAAAAAGCCGTATCGTGAATGTCCGTGTACAACTATCGCACTTCAGAAACAACAAAGCCGCGTTGATCACGCGGCTTTGTTCGTTACGGCAGAGGCTTAGACGTTGAAGCGGAAGTGCATCACGTCGCCGTCCTTGACGGTGTATTCCTTGCCTTCCAGGCGCCATTTGCCCGCTTCCTTGGCACCGGCTTCGCCCTTGTACTGGATGAAATCGTCGTAGGCGATGACTTCGGCGCGGATGAAGCCTTTCTCGAAGTCGGTGTGAATGGCGGCAGCGGACTGCGGGGCGGTGGCGCCGACCTTGACGGTCCAGGCGCGCACTTCCTTCACGCCGGCGGTGAAGTAGGTCTGCAGGTTGAGCAGCGAGTAACCAGCGCGGATCACGCGGTTCAGGCCGGGCTCGGTCATGCCCATGGTTTCCAGGAACATCTGCATCTCTTCCAGATCGTCCAGTTCGGCGATCTCGGCTTCGATCTTATTGCACACCGGCACGACGATGGCGCCTTCTTCCTCGGCGATGGCTTTCACCACGTCCAGGTGCGGGTTGTTCTCGAAGCCGTCTTCGGCGACGTTGGCGATGTACATCACCGGCTTGGTGGTCAGCAGGTGGAAGGTCTTGGCCAGGCGCTTCTCGTCGTCACCCAGGTTCTTGAGCAGGCTGCGCGCCGGCTTGCCTTCGGTGAAGTGCGGGATGAGCTTTTCCAGCAGCGCCTTCTGTGCCACAGCTTCCTTGTCGCCGCCCTTGGCGGTACGGGCGACGCGCTGCAGTTGCTTCTCGCAGCTGTCGAGGTCGGCCATGATCAGCTCGAGGTCGATGATCTCGATGTCGCGCTTGGGGTCGACGCTGTTGGCGACGTGGATGACGTTCTCGTCTTCGAAGCAACGCACCACATGGGCGATGGCGTCGGTCTCGCGGATGTTGGCGAGGAACTTGTTGCCCAGGCCTTCACCTTTCGAGGCGCCGGCGACCAGGCCTGCAATGTCGACGAATTCCATGGTGGTGGGAATCACGCGCTCGGGCTTGACGATCTCGGCCAGGGCGTCGAGGCGCGGGTCGGGCATCGGCACGATACCGCTGTTCGGCTCGATGGTGCAGAACGGGAAGTTCTCAGCGGCGATGCCGGACTTGGTGAGGGCATTGAACAGGGTGGACTTGCCGACGTTGGGCAGGCCGACGATGCCGCAGTTGAATCCCATGGTGTATCCCTCGCGCCAATGGCGGTAGATGAAATTAGAGAGTGGCTTTCTGGCTGTGCAGCTTGCGCATCGCTACCGTCCAGTCACCGGCGAGTATTTCCGGGAGGACGTCGAGGGCGAAGCCGATGCTGGTATCCAGTAGCTCCTGCTCGCCACGCGGCGCGCGGCCGAGTACGAAGTTGGAGACCATGCTGGCGTGCCCGGGGTGGCCGATGCCAAGCCGCAGGCGGTGGAAATTGTTCTGGTTGCCGAACTGGGCAATGATGTCGCGCAGCCCGTTATGCCCGCCGTGCCCGCCACCCTGTTTGAGTTTGGCGACGCCGGGAGGCATGTCGAGTTCGTCGTGGGCCACTAGGATTTCTTCGGGTTTGAGCTTGAAGAAATTCGCCAACGCCGCCACGGACTGGCCGCTGCGGTTCATGAAGGTGGTGGGGATGAGTAGACGAACTTCGCGGCCTTGGTGATTGAACTTGCCCACCAGGCCAAAATACTTGCGATCAACGCTGAGATTGACGCGCTGGCTGTCCGCCAGGCGCTCAACGAAAAGGGCCCCTGCATTGTGCCGGGTCTGGTCGTATTCGGGGCCCGGGTTACCCAGGCCAACGATCAGTTGTACGGCAGTCATACAGGAGCCCTTTCTTGAAGCAGGCGTAGCGAGCCGGAATTACTCGGCGGTGCTTTCGCCTTCGCCTTCGGCTGCGTCTTCTGCACGAACGCGCGGCAGGTGAACGCTGGCAACCGGCAGATCGCTACCGTGGGCCAGAGCAACCAGCTCAACGCCTTTCGGCAGTTTGATGTCGGACAGGTGAACGGTCTGGTCCAGATCAACGTTGGCGAAGTCGACTTCGATGAACTCCGGCAGGTCTTTCGGCAGGCAGGAGACTTCAACTTCGTTCAGCGAGTGCAGAACTTCACCGCCTTTCTGCTTCACGCCAACGGAGGTAGCTTCGTTGATGAAGTGCAGCGGAACGTGTGCGGTCAGTTTCTGGCCGGCAACCACGCGGATGAAGTCAGCGTGCAGAACGAAGCCTTTGGCCGGGTGGCGCTGCAGGGCTTTGATCAGAACGTTTTCTTTCTTGCCGTCAACGGTCAGGTTCAGCACGTGGCTGAAAGCTGCTTCGTTTTCCAGCAGCTTGGCGAAATCCTTGGCAACCAGGCTGATGGACAGGGGAGCCTTGTCGCCACCGTAGATCACGGCAGGAACCAGGCTGGCGTTACGACGCAGGCGGCGGCTCGCACCTTTCCCCAGGTCGGAACGCGCTTCGGCATTCAGGGTAAATTCAGCAGTCATTTCACTTCTCCAGAATAACCAAACCGCCCGTTACGCTTGCGACCAGCGGCGGGGCGGTTCGGTGAAAGGCCTGGCCAGGTGGCCAGGCATGTTTCGTCAGGGGCGTTCCGGGTTAGCGGAACATCGCACTGATCGATTCTTCATTGCTGATGCGGCGTACCGCTTCAGCGACAACCGGCGCGATGTCCAGTTGACGAATACGCGAACAGGATTGCGCGGCGGCGGACAGCGGGATGGTGTTGGTCACCACCAGTTCGTCCAGTACCGAGTTCTCGATGTTCTCGATGGCACGACCCGACAGCACCGGGTGCGTGGCATAGGCGTACACCTTGGCGGCGCCGTGTTCCTTCAGAGCCTTGGCCGCGTGGCACAGGGTGCCGGCGGTGTCGACCATGTCGTCGACCAGGATGCAGGTACGACCTTCCACGTCACCGATGATGTGCATCACTTCGGAGTGATTGGCCTTTTCACGACGCTTGTCGATGATCGCCAGATCGACGCCCAGGCTCTTGGCCACGGCGCGAGCACGCACCACGCCGCCGATGTCGGGGGAAACGATCATGAGATTGTCGAAGCGTTGATCTTCGATGTCGTCGACCAGTACGGGCGAGCCGTAGATGTTGTCGACCGGAATATCGAAGAAGCCTTGAATCTGATCCGCGTGCAGGTCGACGGTGAGAACCCGGTCGATGCCTACCACGGTGAGCATGTCGGCCACTACCTTGGCGCTGATTGCCACGCGAGCGGAGCGCGGGCGGCGATCCTGGCGGGCATAGCCGAAGTAGGGGATGACTGCAGTGATTCGAGTCGCTGAGGAGCGGCGGAAGGCGTCGGCCATCACCACCAGTTCCATCAGGTTGTCATTGGTTGGCGCGCACGTCGGCTGAATCAGGAAAACGTCCTTACCGCGGACGTTCTCGTTGATTTCGATCATGATTTCGCCGTCGGAGAATTTACCGACCGAGGCATCACCGAGGGGAATGTGCAGCTGACGAACGATACGTCGCGCCAGATCGGGGTTAGCGTTCCCCGTAAAGACCATCATCTTGGACACGCGCAGTACCTGCCGGCTGAGGGTAACCTGGATGAGTATAAAAATGGCAGGGGCGGCTGGATTCGAACCAACGCATGCCAGGATCAAAACCTGGTGCCTTACCGCTTGGCGACGCCCCTGTATCGTGTGTGACGCAATGCTGCTCAATTCGGTAGTACGAGCCACCCTTGGGTGGTTATGGCAGGGGCGGCTGGATTCGAACCAACGCATGCCAGGATCAAAACCTGGTGCCTTACCGCTTGGCGACGCCCCTGTAACGTATAACCGATGCTACGCATTCACTTCCTGGCCAGTTCTTGCAGCTTGCGGTGCAACATCGAAATGTTGGCACCCTGCGCAACAAAACTTGGCAGTGTGGCTGGAAGTTGGCGGGCGACTTTATCAGCATCGTCCCGGCTTGGGAAGCTCCCAAACACACAAGCTCCAGTGCCGGTCAATCTTGTTGGAACAAATTTGTTCAGCAAGATCAGCGCGTTACGAACAGCTGAGTAACGCTTCTCGACGACCGGCTGGCAGTCGTTACGACCACCCCCCTCAAGAAGGCTGCGAACTTTAATGGGCGGCGTATCGCGTGTCAACTCAGGGTCGGAGAAAACTTCTGCTGTGCTGACAAGCACTTGCGGTACGGCTACGAGAAACCAGGGCTCCGGCAGCTCGAGCGGTGTGAGTTTTTCGCCGACACCTTCGGCGAAGGCCGCGCGGCCGCGCACGAAGACCGGGACGTCGGCGCCCAGGCCGAGGCCCAGGGCGGCCAGGCGATCCTCGCCCCAGCCCAGTTGCCACAGGTGATCGAGGCCGAGCAGGGTGGTCGCCGCATTCGAGCTGCCACCGCCGATGCCGCCGCCCATGGGCAGGCACTTGTTCAGCCAGATGTCCGCACCCAGGCGAGTGCCGCTCTGTTGCTGCAACTGTTTGGCGGCGCGCACGATCAGGTTGCTGTCGTGGGGCACACCGTCGATTTCGGTATGCAGGCGGATCACGCCGTCCTCGCGACGCCTGAAGCCCAGGTCGTCACCGTGATCGAGAAACTGAAACAGGGTCTGCAGCTCGTGATAGCCGTCGTCGCGGCGCCCGAGAATGTGCAGCATCAGGTTGAGCTTGGCCGGTGCCGGCAGGATCAGCTCGGCGTCAGCGGAAATAGCGTGGGTCGTCATTGGGCAATGGCTGGCAGAGGGGATAAGTGAGTCGCGCAGGCTAGCGCAGCCCGTAGCCCGGGTCGAGCGCAGCGACACCCAGGAATTCGGTCCCGGATATCGCTGAGCTCAACCGCAGGCTACGGCGCGGAAATGCGAGTATGAAAGCCGCGCGATGCGGGAGCGATTACTGGCCGAGGTGGCGCGGCTGCCAGTCCTTGATCACCAGGGTCACCTGGATATCGTGACCTTCCAGGCGCAGGCGCTCGGGCAGCCAATAGCCATCCTGTTCGGCGTAGCGGGTGTAACTGACTTCCCAGCCATCCTGGCTCAGCTGCGCCAGGCGGCTGTCGGCATCCAGGGTGATGCGGCTCTTGCTGTCCGGTGCGGGCAGGCCGCGAATCCACCACAGCAGGTGCGAGACGGGCAGGTTGAGGCCCAGTTGCTGCTGCAGCAGCTCTTCCGGGGACTCGGCCTGGTAACGACCCTGGTTGGCGACTTCCAGCTCGACCTTGCCGGGGCGACCGGTCAGGCGCGCCGCGCCGCGGCCGAGCGGGCCGGACAGGCGGATATCGGCGTAATCCTGGCGTTGCAGCCAGAACAGTGTGCCGCTACCCGAGTCGCGTGGGGCACGGATGCCGACCTTGCCGTTGATCTGCCAGCCATCGAGGGTGCTGATCTGTTGCTTGTGCGCCTGCCAGCGAGCGGGGTCGCCCAGGCCCTGTTCCACCGCTTCGCGGGTGGACAGGCCGGAACAGCCGGCCAGCAGGGTGACGAGGGCGAGTACGAGAAGGGGGCGAAGCGACATCAAGGTTTCTCCGATCCGGTCAGGCGCTGCACGGTGCTGCGCAGAATTTCACTCTCGGGTTGTTCTTTCAGGGCGTCGCGCCAGATCTTGCGGGCTTCGCGCTGTTTGCCCTGGGCCCACAGCGCTTCACCCAGGTGGGCGGCGACTTCGTGGTCCGGGAAGCGTTCGAACGCCTGGCGCAGCCACTTCTCGGCGTCGGCCAGGTTGCCGAGGCGATAGTTGGCCCAGCCCAGGCTGTCGAGGATGGCCGGGTCTTCCGGGTTGATGTCATGGGCTTTCTGGATCAGCTCCAGGCCTTCCTGATGACGATCGGTGCGGTCGACCAGGGTGTAGCCCAGGGCGTTGAGGGCCATGGCGTTGTCCGGCTCGCGCTCGAGGATCAGGCGCAGGTCGCGTTCCAGCTGCTTCAGGTCGCCGCGTGGCTCGGCTAGCATGGCGCGGGTGTAAAGCAGGTTGATGTCGCCCGGGTACTGCTTGAGCGCTTGCTGAATGAGATCCCAGGCCTGGTCGGGCTTGTTCTGCTTGGACAGCGACTCGGCTTCGATCAGATAAAGCTGCAGGGCGTAGTCCGGCTCGCTGTCACGGGCTTCGGCCAGATGCCGGGATGCCTCGGCGCCGCGGCCATTGGCGACCAGCAGGTCGGTCATGCGTGCCTGGGCGGGCAGGTAGTCGGTACCGCCGCCGACCATCGAGTAGGCGAGCAGCGCTTCGTCCACTTCACCCAGGGCTTCGTGGGCGCGGCCGAGGTTGTACTGGGCGGGATCCACATGCGCGTCGCGCTGGATCAGTTCTTCCAGGTAGACGATGGCTTCGCGCCAGGCTTCGGCCTCCAGGCACACCAGGGCCAGGGAGAAACGCAGGTCGTCATCTTCGGGGAATTGCTGCAGCAGCGAGGAGAATTCACCGCGGGCTTCATCCATGCGGCCCAGCTCGACCAGTTGGCGGGCGTAGGTCAGGCGCAGGCGTTTGTCGCTCGGGTTGCGCTCCATGCCCTTCTTGAGCAACGGCAGCGCTTCCTCACCGCGGCCCAGGCTCTGCAGCAGGCGTGCGCGCAGCAGCAGCGGGGCGGACTGGTCCTGCTTGGCTTCGCTGGTCTCCAGCAGCTTCAGCGCTTCCTCGGCGCGGCCGTCCTGCTGCAGCAGCAGCGCCTTGCCGAACAGCAGCTGGCCGTCGTTGGGGTACTTGCCGAGCAGGCGGTCGAAGCTTTGCAGTAGGCCGGCACGGGTATCGGGGTCGGTTTCCGCGGCAGACAGCGCGAGGAAATCGAAATGGGTATTGCCCTGGCGCTGGCGCACGCGCTCCATGTAGGTCATGGCTTCGTCGTAGCGGCCGGCGCGGGCCAGCTGCACGGCAGCGGCGCGCTGGGCATCGACGTCATCGGGCGCGTTCTTGGCCCAGACCAGCGAGGTTTCCAGGGCTTCCTGCTCGGCGCCCAGGTATTCGGCGATGCGGAAGCCGCGCTCGGCGACGCCGGCATCCTGGGTCGCATTGGCCTGCTGCACGTAGTTGCTCAGGGCGATGTCGAAGCGGTTGCGCTGGCCGGCCAGCTCGGCGGTCAGCAGCGCCAGCAGGGTTTCCTGGCTGAACGAGCCGTAGGTTTCCGGCGCCTTGGCGGTTGCCTCGGTGCCCGGTTCCTCAACGGGAACGCTGCCGTCCGGTGCGGACGGCGCAAAAGTCTGACAACCACCCAGCAAGGCCAGGGCGGTGAGCAACGCGATGGGTCTATTCATAAGAGGAAATGCGACTAACCTGCGGTTTTGGCCATCATGACACAAGCCGTTGGGCAAGCCCATGGGGCAGCCCGTGTGTCCTGGCGATGTGAGGTTGGACTGCCGGAGCCCGGGTGGGTTGCATCCAATCCAGGTGCACGCTTGTGGTGCCGGAAAAGTCGTTCTGATTGCCGGTCATCGGTCATGGCTATCGGCGCGATGCACGGGGGGATGGTTGTCCTGCACCGGCCGAAGTAGGACAATTGTCGGCTTCCAACCCCCTGTCAGCGACGTGCATGGCCTTTATCGCCCTCGGTATCAACCACAAGACCGCTTCGGTGGATGTTCGCGAGCGCGTGGCTTTTACTCCAGAGCAGCTCGTAGAGGCGTTGCAGCTGCTTTGCCGTGATACGCCGAGCCGCGAAGCGGCGATCCTGTCGACCTGCAACCGCAGCGAGTTGTACCTCGAACAGGACGGCCCGGGCGTCGAGGCGGTGCTCGGCTGGCTGGCCGATTACCACCATGTGAGCGTCGAAGAGCTGCGTGCCTGCGCTTATATTCACGAAGACGATGCGGCCGTTCGTCACATGATGCGCGTGGCCTCCGGCCTCGACTCCATGGTGCTCGGCGAGCCGCAGATTCTCGGCCAGATGAAGTCCGCCTTCGCCGTGGCCCGCGAGGCCGGCACCCTGGGCCCGTTGCTGGGGCGCCTGTTCCAGGCCACCTTCAGTACCGCCAAGACCGTGCGCACCGATACCGCCATCGGCGAGAACCCGGTGTCGGTGGCCTTCGCCGCCGTCAGCCTGGCCAAGCAGATCTTCGCCGACCTGCATCGCAGTCAGGCGCTGCTGATCGGTGCAGGCGAGACCATCAGCCTGGTGGCCCGCCACCTGCACGACCAAGGCATCAAGCGTATCGTGGTCGCCAATCGCACCCTGGAGCGCGCCAGCAGCCTGGCCGAGCAGTTCGGCGCCCACGCCGTGCTGCTCTCCGACATTCCCCAGGAGCTGGTGCACAGCGACATCGTCATCAGCTCCACCGCCAGCCAGCTGCCGATCCTCGGCAAGGGCGCGGTGGAAAGCGCCCTCAAGCAGCGCAAGCACAAGCCGATCTTCATGGTCGACATCGCCGTGCCGCGGGACATCGAGCCCCAGGTCGGCGAGCTGGATGACGTGTACCTTTATACCGTCGATGACCTGCACGAAGTCATCGCCGAAAACCTCAAGAGTCGCCAGGGCGCGGCCCAGGCCGCCGAGGAACTGGTCGCCGCCGGCACCGACGATTTCATGGCGCGCCTGCGCGAGCTGGCCGCCGTCGATGTGCTCCGCGCTTATCGCCAGCAGGCCGAGCGCCTGCGCGACGACGAACTGGCTCGGGCCCAACGCATGCTCGCCAATGGCGCTGCCGCCGAAGACGTACTGGCCCAGCTGGCCCGAGGCCTGACCAATAAGCTGCTGCACGCGCCCAGCGTGCAACTGAAGAAATTCTCCGCCACCGGGCGCATCGATGCGCTGGGCGTGGCTCAGGAGCTGTTCGCCCTCGACGAAGGCGCGTCGTCCACTAAAGGCATGCAATGAAAGCTTCGCTGATCAATAAACTCGACCTGCTGCAGGACCGCTTCGAAGAGGTCACGGCGCTGCTCGGTGACGCCGAGGTGATCACCAACCAGACGCAGTTTCGCGCCTATTCCAAGGAATACGCCGAGATCGAGCCGGTGATCGTGGCGTTTCGTGAATTTCGCAAGGTGCAGGCCGACCTCGAGGGTGCCCTGGCGCTGCTCAAGGACAGCGACCCGGCCCTGCGCGAAATGGCCGAGGAAGAAGTCGACACTGCCCGCGCGCGCCTGACCGAGCTGGAAGACAGCCTGCAACGCATGCTGCTGCCCAAGGACCCCAACGACGGGCGCAACGTGTTCCTCGAGGTGCGCGCCGGCACCGGCGGCGACGAGGCGGCGATCTTCGCTGGCGATCTGTTCCGCATGTATTCGCGTTACGCCGAGAAGCAGGGCTGGCGCGTTGAGGTGCTGTCGGCCAACGAAGGCGAGCACGGCGGTTTCAAGGAAGTGATCGCCCGGGTCGAGGGCGACAACGTGTTCGGCAAGCTCAAGTTCGAATCCGGCGCACACCGTGTGCAGCGCGTGCCGGAAACCGAGTCCCAGGGCCGTATCCACACTTCGGCGTGCACCGTTGCGGTATTGCCCGAGCCGGACGAGCAGATGGCCATCGAGATCAATCCAGCCGATCTGCGCGTCGACACCTACCGCAGCTCCGGCGCCGGCGGTCAGCATGTCAACACCACCGACTCGGCGATTCGCATCACCCACATTCCCACCGGCACCGTGGTCGAGTGCCAGGAAGAGCGCTCCCAGCACAAGAACCGCGCCAAGGCCATGGCCTGGCTGGCGGCCAAGCTCAAGGACCAGCAGGACGCGGCAGCCCACAAGGAAATCTCCGACACCCGCAAGCTGCTGGTCGGCTCGGGCGACCGCTCCGAGCGCATTCGCACCTACAACTTCCCGCAAGGCCGGGTGACCGACCACCGCATCAACCTGACCCTGTATTCCCTGGGCGAAGTGATTGCCGGCGGCGTCGATGCGGTGATCGAGCCGCTGCTCGCCGAGTACCAGGCCGATCAGCTGGCTGCGTTGAGCGATTGAACGGAAAATTGGGTGGAGCGGGGCGCGTCGCTGCCGGCTTCTTATCCACCCACGCTGCCAGCGCCCCGATCCGCCCAGGAAGCTAGCCATGGTCACTATCGAATCCCTGCTCAACAGCGCCGCGCTGCCCGACTCGCCCACGCCGCGCCTGGACGCCGAGCTGCTGCTGGCCCACGCTCTGGGCAAATCGCGCAGTTACCTGCGTACCTGGGCCGACCATGAGGTGGAAAGCGCAGCCGCCGAAGCATTCAACGCCAGCCTGGCGCGTCGGCGTAACGGTGAGCCGGTCGCCTATATCCTCGGTCGTCAGGGGTTCTGGAGCCTGGATCTGGACGTTGCGCCCCACACCCTGATCCCGCGCCCGGACACCGAGCTGCTGGTGGAAACCTCGCTGGCGCTGCTGCCCGGTGGCCCGGCCAGGGTGCTCGACCTGGGCACCGGCACCGGCGCCATCGCCCTGGCGTTGGCCAGCGAACGGCCGGCCTGGCAGGTCACTGGCGTCGACCGGGTGGATGAAGCCGTGGCCCTGGCCGACGGAAATCGCGCCCGGCTGGGCCTGGCGAATGCCTCGTTTCGCCCGAGCCACTGGTTCGCGGCGCTGGCTGGCGAGCGCTACGGGCTGATCGTCAGCAACCCGCCCTACATCGCCAGCGACGACCGTCATCTGGGCGAAGGCGACGTGCGGTTCGAGCCGAGCAGCGCGCTGGTCTCCGGCGTCGACGGGCTGGACGACATCCGCCTGATCATCGAGCAGGCACCGGCGTATCTGGCAGCGCCGGGCTGGCTGCTGCTCGAACATGGTTTCGACCAGGCCGAGGCGGTGCGCGGGTTGTTGAGCCAGCGCGGTTTCGTCGAGGTTCACAGCCGCCGTGATCTCGCCGATCATGAGCGCATCAGCCTGGGGCGGTGGCCACATGAATGAACACCTGAGCGACGAGGAGCTGCTGCGCTACAGCCGGCAGATTCTGCTCTCGCAGATCGATGTAGACGGGCAACTGCGCCTCAAGGGCAGCCGCGTGCTGATCGTCGGCCTTGGCGGCCTCGGCTCCCCCGTGGCCCTGTACCTGGCGGCGGCCGGTGTGGGCGAGCTGCACCTGGCGGACTTCGACAGCGTCGATCTCAGCAACCTGCAGCGTCAGGTCGCCCACGACACCGCGAGCATCGGCCAGAGCAAGGTCGACTCGGCACTGGCGCGGCTCGGCGCGCTCAACCCCCAGGTAACGCTGCGCGCCAATCGCCAGGCGCTGGATGCGGACTCCCTGGCCGCAGCCGTTGCGGCAGTAGACCTGGTGCTCGACTGCTCGGACAACTTCACCACCCGCGAAGCCGTCAACGCTGCTTGCGTGGCTGCGCGTAGGCCGCTGGTCAGTGGCGCGGCGATCCGCCTGGAAGGCCAGTTGTCGGTATTCGATCCGCGCCGCGAAGACAGCCCCTGCTACCACTGCCTGTACGGCCATGGCAGCGAAGCCGAGCTGACCTGCAGCGAAGCCGGCGTGGTCGGGCCGCTGGTTGGCCTGGTGGGCAGCCTGCAGGCGCTGGAAGCGCTGAAGCTGCTCGCCGGCTTCGGTGAGCCCCTGGTCGGCCGCTTGCTGCTGATCGACGCCTTTGGCTCGCGCTTCCGCGAGCTACGGGTCAAGCGCGACCCGGCTTGCGCCGTGTGCGGGAGTGCCGCCGATGCGTGACGCGCCGATCGGGGTGTTCGATTCCGGCGTTGGCGGGCTCACGGTATTGCGGGAAATTCGCGCCTTGCTCCCCGATGAACGGCTGTTCTACGTGGCTGACAGTGGCCACGTGCCCTATGGGGAGAAAAGCCCCGAGTACATTCGCGAGCGCTGTCGGGTCATCGCTGCCTTTCTGCTCGCCCGCGGTGCCAAGGCGCTGGTGCTGGCTTGCAATACAGCGACGGTGGCTGGGGTCGGCGAACTGCGCACGCTCTACCCGCAGCTGCCGATCGTGGCCATGGAGCCCGCGGTCAAGCCAGCAGCAGCCGCGACGCGCTCTGGCGTGGTCGGCGTGCTGGCCACCACCGGGACGTTGAAGAGTGCGCGCTTCGCCGCCTTGCTCGATCAGTTCGCCAGCGATGTTCGCGTGGTTACGCAGCCTTGCCCTGGGCTGGTCGAGCTGATCGAGGCCGGGGACCTGAACGACCCGGCCCTGCATGGCCTGCTGCGCGGTTACGTCGAGCCTCTGCTGGCCGAGGGCTGCGACACGCTGATTCTGGGGTGCACGCACTATCCCTTCCTGCGGCCGCTGCTCGACCAGTGGCTGGACCCGTCGATCAGCCTGATCGACACCGGCGCGGCGGTCGCCCGGCAGCTGCAACGGCTGCTGGCCAGCCGCGATTTGCTGGCTGCCGGGCCGCGTGGTGCCGATGGGTTCTGGTGCAGCGGTGAGCCATCCGCCATGCAAGGTGTGTTGCCGCAGCTGTGGGGCAGTGCCGAGCAGGTGAATTCATTGGTCGAGAATATTTAATCGCCCATACGCCATTAAATATTTCTAGAACCAACGGAACTTGTCTAAAGTCTGTAACGATGAGTTTCACCATGCCGCACTTAAAAACTAATAAGTTCCTATATACAAGGATGCTCCAATGAAGAAGCTGATGGGCTTGGCCGCTGCAGTTGCGTTGTCTCTTGGATCGGTTACAGCCGCTCAGGCAACGGGCCTGACCTTTTCCGTGGGTCAGTCTGGTGATTCCACCATGGTTTATCGCCTTGGTGCGCAGTTCGATTTCAACAGCCGCTGGTTCGAAAGCAGTGTCGGTCACCTGGGGGGCTATTGGGATGCCGGTTACACCTACTGGCAGGGCGACGATACCGCCACCAATCACAGCGTTTCCTTCGCGCCGGTATTCGTCTACGAATTCGCCGGGCAAACCGTCAAACCCTATCTGGAAGCCGGGATCGGGGTCGCGGCATTCTCCAGCACGCGCCTGGAGTCCAACGATCTGGGGTCGTCGTTCCAGTTCGAGGACCGCATCGGTGCTGGCCTGCGTTTCGCCGGTGGTCATGAAGTGGGTATCCGTGCGATCCACTATTCCAACGCCGGTATCAAGCAGCCCAACGATGGCGTCGAAGCTTACTCGCTGCACTATCGCCTGAACTTTTAAGTTAGGCGCATCTAAAAAAACCGGGCCGTGGCCCGGTTTTTTTATGCATGGTTCCATGTATGTATAAGTGGACTTAGCGATATATCGTGCCGAGGCCGCGGCGCTCTTCCAGGCATTCGGGCGCGCCCATTTCGAACTCGCGACAAATCAATGGCCGTACTTCATAGATGGTGCAGCGCATGGTGTCGCGGTCCAGCGCGGCGCACCAGCCGTCGTCGAGGCGGCGCATCACTTCTGCGCCCCATTCGTCGCTGTCGATGAAACGTTCGGGCACACCGGTATCGGTGATCAGCATCACTTCCAGCTGGCAGCAGCAGGCTGCACAGGTGCTGCACGTGACGGGGGCATCATCGGCGAGCTGGGTGTGGGGAATATGGGTGTCTTTACTCATCCACCTAGTCTACGCCAGGCGGGCTCGCCACCGAGGGATTTCAAGCCGGGCGGGCGGTATACAGCCTGGCGAAGCCGTGCAACAGCGGTAGCATGGCTGCCCAGGTCGCCGCCAGTAACGCCAGGGTGACGGCATTGCCGTAGGGCAGGCGAACCAGGCCGAGCCACAGGCTGGCGCCGTAGGTGAGCAGCGCCAGTGCGGCGCCGAGCAGGCTGGCGTGCCACCAGGGTCGGGCCGCCCAGGCCTGGCAATGGCACAGGGTGGTGCCGATCAGCAGCCAGATGAGCGCCTGCCGCAGTGGAATCAGCTGGCGTGCCTCGCCGAAGTCGAAGACGCCAAGCTGCAGCAGAAAACTCTCCACCGCGCTGCCGAACAACAGGGCGCTCATCAGCAGTTTGCCTTCGCGCTGCCAACTGCCGATCCAGATCAGGTGCACCAGCAGTGCTGCCGCTACGCCCCACAGCCACAGACCGCCGCCGAGCAGGCAGGCGAGCCAGCCAGCGATGAACAGCAGGGCGTTGAGCAGGTTTCTAGACACTGGGCGGCATCCGGTGGCGACAGACAAAGGGCGCCGATGGTGCCTGGGCGGGTAACGCCGGCGCAAGCCTGGGGCGTGTCAGGACATGTCCCGCTCGCCACGGGCCAGGCGCCTGCCCAAGGCCAGTTGCAGGCGAGCGGGTAGCCGTCCCAACAGGCCGAGTGCGGCGATGAACGGGCCTGGAAAGGCGATTTCCAGTGGGCGGGCGTCGAGCCGCTTGGCGATATGGCGGGCGGCCTTGTGCGCGGACCAGCGCATGGTGGTGGAGAAGCCGCTGCTTTCCGACTGCGCCGTGTCGACGAAGCCTGGAGTGACCACGGTAACGGCGATGCCTTCCTGGGCGAGATCCACCCGCAGGGATTCGAGCAGGTAGCGCAGCGCCGCTTTGGAGGCGCCGAAGGCACCCGCGCCTGGCAGCGGCAGATAGGTGACCGCGCTGGCGACGCCGACCAGGTGCGGTGACTGGCCACGGCGCAGCAGCGGCAGGGCCGCGACGATGCAGTGGCTGGCCGAGAACAGGTTGCCGCGCATTACTCGCGCTAGCGCGTCAGCTTCGAAGTTGCTGGCGTCGACATGTTCGTAGACGCCAGCATTGAGTATCGCGCAGTCGAGCGCGCCCCACCGTTCGGTGAGCTGGGCTGCGATGGCGTCCACCTCGCTGGCTTCACCCAGGTCGCCCGGCAGCACCAGCACTCGGCCGGGAAAGCGCTCGGCCAACGCCTGCAGGGGCTCCTCGCGGCGAGCGCTCAGGGCAAGACGATGGCCGTCGCTCAGCAGGCGCTCGGCCAGGGCGTGGCCGATGCCACTGCTGGCTCCGGTCAGCCAGATGCGCCGGCTGAACGCGCTCATGACGCCTCGCTGGCCGATGGCAGGTTCTTGAAGGCATCCAGCGCACGGTGGCGGCTGGCGCGCAAATCGACGATCGGCTTGGGATAGTCCACGCCGCCGCCGAACAGGTTGGCCTGGCCCTTGCTGCCAGCGTGCGGGTCGTGAATCGCCTTGTCGCTCAGCGAAGCCAGTTCGGGTAGCCATTGGCGGATGAAGCGACCGTCAGGGTCGAAGCGCTGCGACTGGCTGATCGGGTTGAAGATGCGGAAATAGGGCACCGAGTCGGTGCCGGTCGAGGCACTCCACTGCCAACCGCCGTTGTTGGCGGCCAGGTCGCCATCGATCAGGTGGCGCATGAAGAAGCGCTCACCTTCGCGCCAGTCGATCAGCAGGTTCTTGGTCAGGAACATCGCCACCACCATGCGCAGGCGGTTGTGCATCCAGCCGGTTTCCAGCAACTGGCGCATGGCCGCGTCGATGATCGGAATGCCGGTGCGGCCTTCCTGCCAGGCCTGCAGATCCTTGGCGGCGTTGCGCCAGGGCAATGCTTCGGTTTCCGGGCGGAAGGCACGGCTCATGGAAACATGCGGGTAGCCGACCAGAATGTGGGCGTAGAACTCGCGCCAGATCAGCTCGTTGATCCAGGTGACGGCGCCCTGGCTGCCGCTTTCGAACTCGCCGCTGTTGGCGTTCAGCGCTGCGTGCAGGCACTGGCGGGGCGACAACACGCCAGCCGCCAGGTAGGCCGACAGTTGGCTGGTGCCGGGCCGGATGGGGAAGTCGCGGTTGTCGTGGTAATCCTCGATCCACTCGTCGGCGAAGCGCTGCAGGCGTTCACGAGCGGCCTGCTCACCGGCAGGCCAGGCATCGCGCAGCGTCTGGCTGGGCGCCTCGAAGTCCTTGACCTGATCGGGCAGCTTGTCGGCCGTGATCTCCAGCTTGCCTTGCGCCTTTGGCAGCGCCACCAGGGCGGGCAGGGCCGTATGCAGCCGCTGGTAGCAAACGCCGCGGAACTGGCTATAGACCTTGAAGTAGGTGCCGGTGCGGGTCAGTACGCTGCCCGGTTTGAACAGCAGGCGGTCGAGATGGCTGTGAAAGTTGATCCCCAACTCGTCCAGCGACGCCTCAACGGCTTGGTCGCGACGGCTTTCGTTGACCCCGTACTCCTCGTTCGCATACACGGCGGCGGCGTCCAGTTCCTGGGCCAGCTTGCCGAGCACCTTGGGCGCCGCGCTCCAGTCATCCGCTTCGCGAACCAGCAGCGGCACGTTGAGGCGTTGCAGTTCGCGGCTCAATTCAGCCAGGTTGCGCAGCCAGAAATCCACCTTGCACGGCGCATCGTCATGCTGTTGCCATTGGCCAGGGCTGAGCAGGAATACCGCGACCGTCGGCCCGGCCTGCATGGCGGCGGCCAGAGCCGTGTTGTCGGTGACACGCAGGTCGGTTCGAAACCACATCAGTTGCAGCATGGGACGTCCTATTCGAGCAGATGACGATCTGCGAGGTATTGCAGTGCCGCCAGCGGGTCGGCAACCACGGTGACATCCGCCGAGGCGGGCGCGCGGGCGACCAGTTGCTCGGCCTCCTGCTGGTCCTCGATGCCGATCAGCACACAGGGCACGCCATGGTCGCCCAGCCAGTGCTGCAGCGTGGACTGGGCGCCGGTGTTGGAGTCGGCCTCGCAGAACAGCAACAGGGCCCGCGGGCGACGGCGACGGATGGCCAGCGGCAGCTCATCGAGGGGCATCGGCCCGTCGAAGGCGTCCACCGGGCAGCCGGCGGTGCCGATCAGCCAGGCGCACAGCCACAACTGCGGCGACATCGGCGACTGGCACAGGTTGATCAGCATCAGCGGCTGGCCCTGATGCTGGCGGTTGTCGTGATAAACCCGTGCGCCGAGCTTGCTGCGCAACCAGCTATGCAGAAACAGACGCTCGGTGGCTGCGCCGGGCTGTTGTGGCCAACGCGCTTCGAGGGTCACCAGCAGCGGCAGCAGCAGGTGCTGGCAAAGGATTTGTACCGGATAGAGTGCGAGTTCGGCGTTGAAGCGTTCGTCGAGCTGCCGCTCGTCCAGCGCATGGATGGCATCGCACAGGCGGTCGCGCTTCTCCTGCCACTGCGAAGCCTGTTCGGCGGGCAGCGGCTGGTCGGCGCGCAGCAGGCTTTTCACCTGGCCGACGGAGACCCCGCGGTTCAGCCAGCCAAGTACGGTCTGGATGGTCTGCACCTGTTCCGGGGAGTACAGGCGGTGGCCCTTGGCGGTGCGGTGCGGCACGATCAGCCCGTAGCGGCGCTCCCAGGCGCGCAGCGTCACCGGGTTGACGCCGGTGATGCTGGCCACGTCGCGAATGGGTCGGTAGCCGGCGGTGACCAGCTCCTGCGGGGTGCTGGCGCCCGGCTCGCTGGGGGTCGACCGGCTCATAGCGCGTTTCGCAGGCTGAGGTTTTCCGGGTGCGGCTGCAGGTAGACCTGCTGGGCGATATAGCGGTCAGGGTGCAGGCGGAAATGGTGCTTGAGCAGGGTCAGGGGCACCACCAGCGGCACGATGCCCTTGCGGTACTGGCTGATCAATTGCTGCATTTCCTGCTTTTCCTCGGCGCTGAGAGCGCTCTTGAGGTAGCCACTCAGGTGCTGCAGCACGTTGCTGTGGGTACCGCGGGTGGCGCAGCGCTTGAGGGCGGTCATCAATTCGGCGATGTAACGGGTTGCCAGGTCGTCGAGATCCTCCGCGGAGAGATCGCTCAGCAACCGCCCCAGGCGCTTGTAGCGCAGAGGGTCGGTGGCCATCAGCAGGTACTTGTGGCGGGCGTGGAATTCGAGCAGCTTGCCGCGGGTAAGCCCCGACTCGCACAGCGCCTGCCACTGCGAATAGGTGAACACGCGGGTCAGAAAGTTCTCGCGCAGCACCGGATCGTTGAGCCGGCCTTCTTCCTCGATAGGCAGGTTCGGGTGCCGTTCGGCGAGCACTCGGGTAAAGATTCCGCGGCCCTTCGGCTCGCTGGGATGGCCGTTGTCCTGATAGACCTTGACCCGCTCCAGCCCGCAGGATGGCGACTGCTGCATGACGATGTAGCCACTGATGGCCGGCAGCTCGGCCGCGACCTGTTCGCCGTAGGCTGCCAGGGCGTCGGTGTGATCCTGATCGGGGTGCACGGTGCCGATTGCACGCGGCGCGACGGGGTCGCCCACCAGGCGAATCGGCTCGCGCGGCGTACCCAGGCCAATGGCGACCTCAGGGCAATAGGGTACGAAGTCGAAATACTCGCTCAGCTGATCCAGGCACAACCTGGACGCCTTGTGCCCGCCGTTGTAGCGAACTTCGGCACCCAGCAGACAGGCGCTGACGCCGAGCGTGGGTTTTCTGCGGTGGAGCGGGCTGACGAGCATGGCACACCTTCAAAAATGACCTTGTACAAGGATTTGGTTCTGTACAGGGTTATTTCATCTTAAGCCTGATCTTGTACAAGTCAAATTTCGTGTACAGGGCTACAACCATAGAGCGGGTCGGCGCCCACTGGTTCAACGCCATCCCATCAGCCATTCCTCGGCATCCTGCAGCTGGCGCCAGTCGAGGCGCTGCGAGCGCTTGCTGAGCACTGCCTGCAGTTCGACTTCCAGCACGGTGCCTTCTTCATCGCAAAACAGTTCGGTAACCAGAAAGTGCTTTTCGCGGTTCTGCGGCCTGGCGGCGGTCCACTTCGACAGCAGCAGTTTGCGCGGCGTCAGCCGATGCCTGGCGCCTTTCATTGGTTATGGGCGATCAGTTTGCGCGCCGCTTCCTGGCCGCTCAGCCAGGCGCCTTCCACACGGCCGGACAGGCACCAGTCGCCGCACACGTAGAGGCCCAGGTCGGCGTCGGCCAGGGCGCCCAGCTGATGGGCGCCGGACGGGCGCGCATACAGCCAGCGATGCGCCAGGCTGAACACGGGGGCGGGCACGGCGCAGCCGATCATCTCCGCGAAGGCGCCATGTAGCCGTTCGATCACCTGCTCCTTGGGCAGGTCCAGGTGCTGGCGGCTCCAACTGCTGCTGGCGTGCAGCACCCAGGTGTCCAGGGTGGCATCGCGGCCGGGCTTGCTGCGGTTGCGCGCGGTCCAGTCGAGTACCTCGTCCTGCACGAAGCAGCCTTCGAGCGGCGTACTCAACGCCTCCTGAAAGGCCAGAGCGACCGCCCAGGTCGGCTCCATGCTCACGCCCGCCACGGTGCCGGCCAGCTTCGGTGCCGTGGCCAGGAGCGCACTGGCCTGGGGCGCGGGGGTGGCGATGATCACCTGGGCGAACGGGCCGTGGCTTTCGCCGTCGGCATCGAGCAGATGCCAGTGCTGCTCGCCGCGGAACACCTCGGTGATGCGGCAGGAAAACTTCACCGGCAAGTCGTCGAGCATGGCGCGGGTGATGGCGCTCATGCGCGGGTTGCCGACCCAGCGCACCTGCTCGTCGGCCGACGGGCTGAGCACGCCATTGGCATATTGATAAAGGCTGGGCGTCCATTGCTCGACCCAACCGCGGGCTTGCCATTGGGCCACGGTGGCGGCGAAGCGCCGATCCCGGGCAGTGAAATACTGGGCGCCGAGATCCAGCGCGCCAGCGTCGCTGCGTTTGCTGGCCATGCGGCCGCCGCTGCCACGGCTCTTGTCGAACAGTTGTACGGGGAAACCGGCGGCGTGGAGCGCTTCGGCGGCGGACAGGCCGGCGATACCGGTGCCAATGATGGCGATGGGGGCTGTGCTGGTCATGTTTACCTCACCTGCTGTCGAGTCGCCGTGACTGCCTGTCGTCGACTCGCTGGGCCTCAGGCTACGCCTCGAACATCACCCAGACAATGTACAGTCCATGCATGGGCGCCGGCAGTATCTGCAGCCAGGGCATCTACTCTTCAGAATAGGCGCGCACGGCAATAGTTTCCCCCGTTTGTGTCGGCTGGCGGCGAGGCGCGGATTGTTCTTGAGCAAGGTTGCCCGACACGTGTCGAACATTCAGAACCTACTCACGATCTGCTGCGCGTCGGCCCTACTGCGTTAAAAGCAGGCTCGGAATGCTCATTTACAGCTCGTAAACTCCGCTTCCTCGCCTGTTTTTGTGGGGCCGCTTAGGCCTTGTATGGCTCTAGCTCGCGAGATCGTGAACAGGTTCTTAGACACAGCATAACGAGGAGTCTGCCATGCATATTCTGATCACCGGCGGCACTGGCCTCATCGGCCAGGCGCTCTGCCACCAGTGGGCTGCACAAGGCCATCAGCTGACCGTGTGGAGCCGGCGACCCGAGCAGGTGCCGGTGCTGTGCGGCACCGCCGTGCGGGGCGTCGCGCGACTCGAGGATATCGGCGACGAGTCCCTCGATGCGGTGGTCAACCTGGCCGGCGCGCCCATCGCTGACCGGCCCTGGAGCAAGGCACGCAAGCAACTGCTGTGGGAAAGCCGCATCGGGCTTACCGAGCGCCTGGTGACCTGGCTGCAGGGCCGCGAGCAGAAGCCGTCGGTGCTGTTGTCCGGCTCGGCAGTCGGTTGGTACGGGGACGCTGGCGAGCACATCGTCGACGAGCAGGCCAAGCCCGGCGCCGATTTCGCCGCCCAGCTGTGCATCGCCTGGGAGGAGAGCGCCCAGCAGGCCGAGGCGCTGGGCATCCGCGTGGTGCTGCTGCGTACCGGCCTGGTGCTGGCCAAGGACGGCGGCATGCTCAAGCGCATGGCCACGCCATTCCGTTTCGGCCTCGGTGGGCGCATCGGCAGCGGACGCCAGTGGATGCCTTGGATTCACATTGCCGACCAAATCGCCCTGATTGATTTTCTCTTGCAGCATGAGCAGGCGCGCGGTCCTTATAATGCGTGCTCGCCGCACCCGGTGCGCAACGCCGAATTCGTCAAGGAGCTGGGTCACGCCGTGCACCGGCCGACCCTCATGCTGCTGCCGGCCTTTGCCCTGCGCGCGGGGCTGGGAGAGATGTCGCTGTTGCTGCTCGGTGGCCAGCACGCGCTGCCGGTCAGGGCGCAGGAAGCGGGCTTCGAGTTCCGTTTCACCCGCCTGGATGTGGCGCTGGTCGACCTGTTGAGCCTTCATTAACACCTGTTCGCGATCCGGGTGGGTCCTGATCGCGACACCTTCAAGGGATATTGCATGACCGATCACGCCTTGCTTCTGGTCAACCTCGGCTCGCCGGCGTCCACCGAAGTCGCCGATGTACGCAGTTATCTCAATCAGTTCCTGATGGACCCCTACGTGGTCGACCTGCCCTGGCCACTGCGGCGCTTGCTGGTTTCGCTGATCCTGATCCGTCGGCCGGCACAGTCGGCCCACGCTTACGCCTCGATCTGGTGGCCGGAGGGCTCGCCGCTGATCGTGCTCAGCAAACGCCTGCAGGAAGCGATGAAGAGTCAATGGACCCAGGGCCCGGTGGAACTGGCCATGCGCTACGGCGAGCCGTCGCTGGATACCGTGTTGACCCGCCTGGCCGGGCAGGGCATCACCCAGGTCACTCTGGCGCCGCTGTACCCGCAGTTCGCCGACAGCACCACCACCACGGTGATCGAGGAGGCCAAGCGCGTGGTGCGCGAGCGCAAGCTGCCGATACGCTTCTCGATTCTGCCGCCGTTCTTCCAGGACCCGGATTACATCGAGGCTCTGGCCGATAGCGCCCGGCCGTATCTGGAAAAGGATTTCGATCACCTGCTGCTGAGCTTCCACGGTTTGCCGGAACGCCACTTGCGCAAGCTCGACCCGACCGGCCACTGCCTGCGCGGGCCCGACTGTTGCCGCACGGCGTCGCCCGAGGTGCTCGCCACCTGTTACCGCGCCCAGTGCATGCGCAGCGCCGAAGCCTTTGCGACGCGCATGGGCCTGCGTCCGGAGCAGTGGTCGGTGTCGTTCCAGTCGCGCCTGGGCAAGGACAAGTGGATCGAGCCCTATACCGAGGCGCGTCTCGACGAGCTGGCCGCCCAGGGCGTGAAGAAGCTGCTGGTCATGTGCCCGGCGTTCGTGGCCGATTGCATCGAGACCTTGGAGGAAATCGGTGACCGTGGCCGCGAGCAGTTCCAGGAAGCGGGCGGTGAAAGCCTCGAACTGGTGCCTTGCCTGAACGATCACCCGAGCTGGGTAGCGGCGCTCAAGCGGCTCTGCGAGCGAGCCCCGCAGAGCGTGTAAAAAAATGCCCGGTTACAACCGGGCATTTTTCTTTCTCAGATATCGGGCGCTTCGTCGGCGCTCTTCTTCTTCCAGCCGTCATTGCCGGGCAGGATCAGGTTCAGGGCGATGGCGACGATGGCGCACAGGGCGATGCCCTTGAGGCCGAAGTCGTCCGGGCCGTCGCCGGTGCCGATCAGTACGCCGCCGATGCCGAATACCAGGGTCACCGAGACGATCACCAGGTTGCGCGCTTCGCTGAGGTCGACGCTGTGGCGGATCAGGGTGTTCATGCCCACCGCGGCGATGGAGCCGAACAGCAGGCACAGGATGCCGCCCATCACCGGCACCGGAATGCTCTGCAGGATGGCGCCGAACTTGCCGACGAACGCCAGGGTGATGGCGAAGATCGCCGCCCAGGTCATGATCTTCGGGTTGTAGGCCTTGGTCAGCATCACCGCGCCGGTGACTTCGGCGTAGGTGGTGTTGGGCGGGCCGCCGAACAGGCCGGCTGCCGAGGTGGCCAGGCCGTCGCCGAACAGGGTGCGATGCAGGCCCGGCTTCTTCAGGTAGTTCTTGCCGGTCACGCTGCCTACGGCGATCACCCCGCCGATGTGCTCGATGGCCGGCGCCAGGGCCACCGGTACGATGAACAGGATCGCCTGCCAGTTGAATGCTGGCGCGGTGAACGCCGGTACCGCCAGCCAAGGCGCGTCGGCCACGTGGCTCAGGTCCAGGGCGCCGAAATAGATCGACAGGGCGAAGCCCACCAGGATGCCGGAGATGATCGGCACCAGGCGGAAGATGCCACGGCCGAACACGGCGACGATCAGGGTGGTCAGCAGGGTCGGCATGGAAATCCACATCGCCGTGCTGTAGGGCAGCAGCACGCTGCCGTCACCGGCCTTGCCCATGGCCATGTTGGCGGCGATCGGCGCCATGGCCAGGCCGATGGAAATGATCACCGGGCCGATCACCACAGGCGGCAGCAGACGATCGATGAAACCGGTGCCCTTGATCTTCACGGCCAGGCCGAGAAAGGTGTAGACGAAGCCCGCCGCGACCACGCCGCCCATGGTTTCCGCCAGGCCGAACTGGCCCTTGGCGAGAATGATCGGGGTGATGAACGCGAAGCTCGAGGCCAGGAATACCGGTACCTGGCGACCGGTGACGATCTGGAACAGGATGGTGCCCAGGCCTGCAGTGAACAGCGCCACATTGGGATCCAGGCCGGTGATCAGCGGCATCAGCACCAGCGCGCCAAAGGCCACGAAGAGCATCTGCGCGCCGGACAGCACCTGCCGCCACAACGGATCGTTGAATTCGTCGCGCATCGATCAGGCGTCCTTCTGCTTGGTGCCGAAGATCTTGTCGCCGGCATCACCGAGGCCCGGGATGATATAGCCGTGCTCGTTGAGGCACTGGTCGATGGACGCGGTGTAGATCTGCACGTCAGGGTGCGCCTCGTTCACTGCCTTGATGCCTTCGGGCGCGGCGACCAGCACCATGGCGCGGATTTCCTTGCAGCCTGCTTTCTTCAGCAGGTCGATGGTGGCGACCATGGAGCTGCCGGTGGCGAGCATCGGGTCGATGATCATCGCCAGGCGCTCGTTGATTTCCGGTACCAGTTTTTCCAGGTAGGTGTGCGCCTGCAGGGTTTCCTCGTTGCGGGCCACGCCGACGGCGCTGACCTTAGCGCCCGGAATCAGGCTGAGCACGCCGTCGAGCATGCCGATGCCGGCGCGCAGGATCGGCACCACGGTGATCTTCTTGCCGGAGATCTTCTCGACTTGTACGGGGCCGGCCCAGCCTTCGATTTCATAGGTTTCCAGGCGCAGATCCTTGGTCGCCTCATAAGTGAGCAGGGCGCCCACTTCCTGGGCCAGCTCGCGGAAGTTCTTGGTACTGATATCCGCGCGGCGCATGAGGCCGATCTTGTGGCGAATCAGCGGGTGGCGGATCTCGAGGACGGGCATTGCAGGGTCTCCGGCAAAAATGGGCAAAAAACACGCTAGATTAAAGCATTGCGTTGCAATTTGGCGCTGCGGATGTGGAACTTTTTATAATCACCGAGCAACGGTTATGCCACCTGTCGCGTGTCGACGGCGGTGCTTGCGCCTTGTCGGGCGGATGCGTAACGTTGCCGGCTTTTTTCTGACCCGGTGATCAGCTCCTGCGCCGGGGCCACCCATGCGGCGCCACGCCGGCCCGCCTACGAGGACACGATATGTCTGCCGATCTCGCCCACATCCGCCAGGTCATGGCCGAAGCCGACTGCCTGTACAGCGAAGCCGACGTGGAAGCTGCCATCACCCGCGTCGCCGCCGCCATCAACGCCGACCTGGCCGAGCGCAACCCGGTGGTTTTCTGCGTGATGAACGGCGGGCTGATCTTCTCCGGCAAGCTGTTGACCCAGCTCGACTTCCCCCTGGAAGCCAGCTACCTGCACGCCAGCCGCTACCGCAACCAGACCAGCGGCGGCGAGCTGTTCTGGAAGGCCAAGCCGGAAGTGTCGTTCATCGACCGCGACGTGCTGATCATCGACGACATCCTCGATGAAGGGCACACCCTGGGCGCGATCATCGATTTCTGTCACCACGCCGGTGCGGCCAACGTGCACACCGCGGTGCTGATCGACAAGGATCACGACCGCAAGGCACGCCCGGACCTGAAAGCCGATTACGTCGGCCTGCCGTGCATCGACCGCTATATTTTCGGCTATGGCATGGATTACAAGGGCTACTGGCGCAACGCCCCGGGCATCTTCGCGGTCAAGGGGCTCTGAGAGCCTGTTCACGGTCTTTTTGGCGACATGAAGAGGCGGCTACAAGGTAATAGCGGCCGCTCAAACCAACCTGTGGGAGCCCCGACCTCGGGGCGAAACGATTGCAGCTTGACTGCCTATCGGCGGTGCCTGATCGAATTGCCGCGAGGTCGCGGCTCCCACAGTGGATCGGATAACGACCACTCCCGCCACTTTGCAGGCAAAGCGCTTAAATCGCCCCGAAGATCGTGAATGGCTCGCAAGCCCCTCGGCTGGCTGGCGCGCGGTCAGTTCGTAGGGTGGACGACGCTTCACCCGCCCACCGCTCTGCAAGCGCAACGGTGGATGAAAAAAGCGTCATCCACCCTACGGCCTCTCCCGCCATTTGCAGGCAAGCGCTGAAATCGAGCCGAAAGATCGTGAATGGCTTCCAAACCCCTCGGCTGGCTGGCACGCGGTTCAGGCGTCGCTTGGCCAGCTTTCGCAGATCGCCCGGGCCTGGGGCAGATCGCGGGCGTAACTGAGGCGCCCGTGGGTGCGTTGCAGGCCGGCGCGGCGCAGCTTCAGGCGCAACGACGGCGATGCGCCGCTGACGATCAGGGCTATGCCCTGCTTGCGGTATTCGAGCACGGTGCTGTGCAAGGCGGCGAGGGCGGTCATGTCGAGCATCGGCACCGCGCTCATATCCAGAATCACCACGCGGATATGCGGGTCAAGCCGGCGCAGCGCCTCCAGGGTGCGCTGCGCTGCGCCAAAGAACAGTGGCCCGCGGATGGCCAGGGCCAGCACGTGTTCAGGCAGGTCGCTCAGGGCCTGATGGCCGTCGCTCGGCAGGCGCCTGGCATCGGTCAGCTCGCTCATGCGCTTGATGAACAGCCCGGCGGCCAGCAGCAGGCCGACGCCCACCGCCAGCACCATGTCGAACAGCACCGTCAGCAGCAGGCAGGTGAGCAGCACCAGCACGTCGCTGCGCGGCGCGATGCGCAGGGTATGGGCCACGTGATGGGCTTCGCTCATGTTCCACGCGACCATCAGCAGTAGCGCGGCCAGCGCGGCCATCGGCAGGTAGCTGAACAGCGGGGCGAGAAACAGGATCGCCGCCAGCACCACGCCGGCATGGATGATGGCGGCCAATGGCGAGCGGGCGCCGGCCCTCACGTTGGTGGCGCTGCGGGCGATGGCCGCGGTGGCGGTGATGCCGCCGAACAGCGGCGCCACCAGGTTGCCGATACCCTGGCCGAGCAATTCGGCGTTGGGGTCGTGCTTGCTGCCGGTCATGCCATCGGCCACTACCGCGCAAAGCAGTGACTCGATGGCGCCGAGCATGGCGATGGCAAAGGCCGGCGCCAGTAACTGGCGGATCAGTTCGAACGACAGCACCAGTGGCTGGCCATCGGCGCCTGGCAGTTGCCAGGGCCAGGCGAAGCTCGGCAGAAACGGCGGAATGCCCGGATAACTGATGCCATCGACGCTGTAGCTGAAGCGCTCGCCGAGGGTCGCTACCGGCAAGCCACCGTGTTCCAGTACCAGGCCCAAGAGCGCACCGACCGTCAGCGCCACCAGGTGCCCGGGCACCCGCGGCACCAGCCGCGGCCACACCAGCAACACGCCGAGGCAGGCCAGTGCCACCAGGGTATCGCCAGGCTGGATGCCGGGCAGGGCCAGCCAGAGCATCTGGATCTGCTGCACGTAGTGGCTCGGCTGCCCGGCCAGTTGCAGGCCGAGTAGATCCTTGAGTTGCATGGTCGCGATGACGATGCCGATGCCGGCCGTGAAGCCCAGGGTGACCGGGTAGGGCACGAACTCGATCAGTCTTCCAGCCTTGAGCAGGCCCAGGGCGATCAGGATCAAACCGGCCATCACCGTGCACAGCAACAGCCCGCCGATGCCGAACTGCTGGGTGATCGGCAGCAGAATCACCACGAAAGCCGCCGTAGGGCCGGAAATGTTGAAGCGTGAGCCACCGCACAGGGCGATCAGCGGGGCGGCGACCAGCACCGTGTACAGACCGTGTTGCGGCGCCACGCCAACGGCGATCGCCAGGGCCATGGCCAGGGGAATGGCGATGATGCCCACCGTTAGGCCGGCGGCCAGGTCGCCGCGCAGGTTGGCCCAGGAATAGCCACTACGCAGGATCTGGCGGCAGGCGGCGAACAGGGTGGGCATGGCGGCGCTTCCTGGAAGGAATGCCGCCAGTATAGAGCGGCGCCTGGTGCCTGCGTGTTGACTTAGGTCGCGTACCGCTCGCGCTGGGCGGATGCTACAGGGGCCGGCTGCGCCGATAGCCGCGGCCTTCGTTGAGCGCGTGCAGCGCCGGAGTTACACTGCCGGCCCCGTGAAGTGGTTAGCTGGAGTGAGCGATGCGTAAAGACAAGAAGCAGGTGATTGGCGACGACATCGGCGATGAGCAGATCAAGCTGTTTCTCGCCGTGGAACCGGCCGATGCCACGCCGCCGTCGCTGCACAAACTGGTGAAAGCCTACCGCGGCCTGCGTGATCACGACTTCGAGCGTTTCCTGGGCTTCTTCGTCGAGGCCGGTTATGACCTGGATGCCAAGGACGCCGACGGCAACGACTTCGTCGCCCTGATCCAGGATCAGCGCAATGCCGAGGCCTACATCGAGGCAGTCAAAGCCGCCCGCGGCTAAGAACCTGTTCAGGATCTTCTCAGTCGATATGAAAGAGGCTGCTACTAGGTAAAAGCGAACACTCAGCGATTGCGTAGGAGCGGCTTTAGCCGCGAGTTTTTTTGTCAAAGCAACAAAGAGCTCGGGGCTAAAGCCCCTCCTACTAAAGCCAAGCGCTCACCGGCGGCGACCTCCTGTCATCGCCTCGCGGATCAGAACAGCAGGCTAGTCGCCGCGCTTGCTGTCGATCCGCTCCAGGCGATTGCCTTCGAAACGCAGAAAGTAGTTCATGCCGTTGCGCGGGCCGTAGCTCCATTCCTCGATCTGCACCTCATGGGTGAAGCCGTAGCGATCGGTCTGGTCCTTGTAACCAATGAAGGAACGGTTTTTCGGTTCACCGCATTTGGCCTGTACCTCGGCCGTGGTGTCGCCGGTGCTGGCGATGGCTCTGTCGCAGCGCCAGGTCGAGGCATTGGCGGTGCCGGCCAGCAGCGCCAGCAGGGTGCAGGAAATCAGTGTCTTGATCATGGTCATTGTCGGCGCTTGCGCTCGATGCGCGTCAGCCGATTGCTCTCGAAAGTCAGGATGGTGAACATACCGTTGCTGGGCTCGTAGGCCCATTCCTCGATACTGGTTTCGCGCCGGTTGTAAGGGCCGACCGTATAGCCGACCGGGTCACGGAACGCCGGCTCGCCGCATTTCTGCATCACTTCGAAGGTGCGATCGCCAAGGTTCACCAGCTTGCTGCCGCAGCGCAACGTGTCGGCGTGGCTTAGCAGCGGGCTGGCGCAGAGCGCCAGCAACAGACCCAGTCGTTTCATGCTCATCACTCGCTGCCCAAGTGTAGGGGAGTGGCCACGCGGCCATCGGGTTCGGCCTGGCCGAGATTGACGTCGAGCAGATAGATGCGCTCGTCCGCCAGTTTGTCGTGGTCCACCAGATAATCCTTGATCGCCGCCGCGCGCTGCTGCGCGAGCTGGCGCTGCAGACCGCGACTGTCACTCCAGGATGCCAGCACGGCGGCATGCAGCTTGGCGGTGCGTTCGTCATCGCTCAGTTTGGCCCATTCTGCCGGTGGCTGCAGCTTCAGACGCGCGCGGTAGATGCCTTCGAGCAACGGGGCTTTTTCGTCGTCCGGCACCACCAGCGCCTCGGCGCTGGCCGGCACCTGATCGCCACGGCGCTGCATGATGCGGTACAGGTAGTTCTGATACTCGCGCTCCAGCCGCCGCTCGGCGAGCAGCGGGCCGTCGCTGCTCTGGGCGGCGGCGCCTTCGATTTCCAGGCGCAGGGCCGGGCGCTCCCGCAGGGCGCTGGCCAGGGTGTCCAGGGCCTGGCGCGCCTGGCCGTCCAGCTCGGCGCTGCCGGGGGCGAACAGCACGGTACTCAGGTCCATGTCGCTGCCGCCGCTGACCAGCCCGCCGATGAACTTGAACGGTGCCTGGGCGGTGCGCAGCACCAGGTTGCGCAGGGTCTGCCAGACGATCGGCATGACGCTGAACTGCGGGTCGTTGAGGTTGCCCTGCAGCGGCAGTTCCAGGGAGATGCGCCCCTGGGTGTCCTTGAGCAAGGCCACGGCCAGGCGGATCGGCAGGTCGACGGCGTCCGGGCTGTCGACCTTCTCGCCCAGCTGCAATTGCTCGACCAGCACCTTGTTCTCGGCGTTGAGCTTGCCGTCGTTGATGCGGTAGTGCAGGTCCAGGTTCAGGCGGCCCTTGCGGATGCGGTAGCCGGCGAATTTGCCGGAGTAGGGCGTCAGGGTGGTCAGCTCGACCTGGCGGAACTGGGTGGCGATGTCCAGGCTCTGCAGCGGGTCGAACGGCGTCAGGCTGCCCTTGATGCTGACTGGCGCGTAGCGATCCACCTTGCCGGTGATGTTCACCGGTGCGGCCTTGTTGGCGGTGCTGTCGAGGGTGCCGATGCGGCCGTTGAGCTGCTGCACGGCGGTGGCGAAGTTGGGCCGGAGGCTGAAGTCGGCGAAGTTGGCCGAGCCGTCTTTCAGGCTGACCTCCCCAATGCGGATCGCCAGCGGCTTGTCCGCAGAGGCATCGGCAGACGCCTTCGCCTGCGAGGCGTTGCCGGCTGGTTGCTTGATGATCAGCTCGTTGACGTTGGTGGTCAGGTCTTCGTTGATGATGAAGCGTGCGTAGGGCTGTTCCAGGTTCACCCGCTCGATGTCCAGGCGCTCGCCGTGGCGGTAGTCGATGCCGCCAAGGTCCAGCTGCTTCCAGCGTAGCAGGTCACGTTCCTTGAGAGTGTCGAGGGTATGCAACTGGGTCACTTGCGCCTTGCCCTGTACGCGCAGCGCCAGTGGCTCGGTGCCGGTGAGGGCGACGTCGAGGTCGCTGCTCAGCAGGCCGCTGCGCAGCTCCAGATGCACGAACGGGCTGATGTAGGCCTGGGCCGTGCGCATGTCGATATTGCGGGTAGCGACCTTCAGGCTAGCGGTGGTCGGGCTCAGTTGCACCTGGCCCTCGGCCTGCAGCTTGCCCTGTTTGCCGACCCCGGTATCCAGTTTGAGTGTGAAGGGCGAGGTGCCCAGGCTGTCGAAGTTCTGCATGTCCAGATCGAGCGGGCCAAGTTCGACGGCCACTTCGTCGTCCGGCACGCGGTCCACCAGGTGAGCGTGGTAGTCGCGCAGTTGCACGTCCTTGACCTGCACCTGCCAGGGCTTGGCCGGCTGCTTGGCGGCTGGCTGGGCTTGGCTGTCGCTTTCGCCGGCACTCGGTCGTTTGCCGTCGTCCGTTGACGCCTGCGCTGGCGCTGGCTGCGGCTCGCCGGCGAACAGCTTTTGCCAGCCCAGCTCGCCATCCTTTTCACGGCTCCCCCAGGCTTCCAGCGTTTGCCCACGCACCTTGCCGATTACCACCTGCTGCTTGGCCAGATCCAGCGAGGTTTCGCTGACCTCCAGCGATTGCAGCTTGACCAGTGGCTTGCCGTCCGGCGTTTTCATGGCGAACGGTGCAGCTTTGATGCGTGCGTTGCTGAGCGTCAGCTCGGTGCCCTTGCGCAGGTCCAGCCGATAGTCGGTGCTGAGGTTGACCACGCCCTGTTCGAGCACCAGCGGCACGGCGTCGCGTACGTACGGCCAGAATGCCTGCATGGGCTCGTCGGTGATCTTCAGGGTGCCGCTGGAGCTGAACGGGCTGAGGCTCAGTTCGCCGCTCCAGTCGATGCGCCCGCCTGCCGGGCCGGTGGCGACCAGGGTCATGTCGGCGTTGTCGTCGGGCAGGGTGCTGAGGTTGTGCAGCTCGAGGCTCAGGTCGTCGTAGTGGATGTCGATCGCATCCTGCGGGCGCAGGTCCTGGAAACGCAGGTTGCCGCCCAGCAGTTCGATACGGTCGATGCGTAGCGGGAATGGCTCGCTCGGCTCATCGGGCTTGGGCTCGCTGGGCGACAGCTTGAATAGCTGCGCCAGGTTGAGGGTGCCGTCCTTGTCGAAGCGCACCTCGGTGTGCGGCTTGACCAGGCTGACGTTCGCCAGGTGCAGGGCGCCGCTCCACAGGCTGTCCAGTTGCAGGTCGACGGCCAGGTGTTCGAAGGCCACCTGTTCCTTGCCGGGCTCACCCAGGTGCAGGCCCCACAATTTCAGTTCCAGGGTGAAGGGGTTGAGCTGCAGGCGATCCAGCCGCGCCGGCTGGGTGGCGTAGTTCTCCAGTTGCTGATTGGCGATGCGCAGGGCAACTCCCGGCAGGATCAGGAAGCCGATCAGGCTATACAGCCCCAGGGCGATCAACAGGGCAGTGGCGGCGCGGCGCAATCCTTTGGGCATGGTTTCGCTTCATCTTCCTGGCGTGAGTGCGTTGGATTATGGCATGGAGCCTAGGTTCCGCGGGAAGGGTGGGCGGGCCCGTCAGAAATGCAGAACCAGGGGCGTCAGCGGAGG
>CBIFVM010000014.1:0-99788 GCA_966186235.1 uncultured Pseudomonas sp. | reverse complement strand
CGGCCTGCAGGCCGTGGCTGGCGAAGAACGGTAGCAAGTGGTCGCGGCTAAGCACCTGGGTCAGTTCGCCCAACCTGCCCATCACTGCCATGGCAAAGCCGTCCAGATCCGGGCGTTGTTCACGCCACTGCTCGGCGGCCAGTTGTGCTCGATCCTGCATATCGCCCTCGATTTATCTTGCCATCAAGATACTTTTCAAAAAGAATGTTCGCATCCTAGCGTATCCAGTCCAAGGAGGCACCTGCATGGCAGGCACGCAGCATCGACCCGTTTTAGCCCTGACCCTGCTGTTCACAGTCGGCGCGCTGATGGGGCTCACCAGCATTCTGGTCAAGGTGGCCGGCAGTGCCGGCTGGCAGCCGATGGCCTATCTGCTGTGGGGCCTGCTGGGCGGGGGCCTGCTGCTGTTGCTGTTCGCCTGGTGGCGGGGCGAGCGGCCCGGCATGAGCCTGTCGCAACAACGCTACTACCTGGCCTCGGGCCTGCTCAGCATCGCTGTACCGAACGGCCTGCTGTTCAGCTCCATCGGCCATGTCGGCGCCGGTTTCGCCTCGATGTGCCTGGCCTTCCCGCCCCTGTTCACCTACCTGCTGGCCCTGGCGCTGCGCATGGAAGCGCTCAGCCGCATCCGCTTGCTGGGCATCTGCATCGGCTTGTCCGGCAGCCTGCTGCTGGCCCTGGGCAAACTGCACGGCGGCGACAGCCCGGCTTTGTGGGTGGTGGCGGCGCTGTGCGTGCCGGTATTCCTGGCGCTGGGCAATATCTACCGCGCCCGATACTGGCCCAGCGGCGCCACGCCGCTGTCGCTGGCGCCCGGAATGCTGCTGGGCGGCGCGGTCCTGTTGGGGCTCACGGCGCTGTTTGGCGTGGACTTCTCGCCCAACTTGAACAGTCCCCTGGCCGTCGGCCTGATGCTGGTGCAGATGCTGTTGTTCGCAGCGGTCTATGCGCTGTTCTTCATCCTGCAGAAGCTGGCGGGCACGGTATTTCTCAGCCAGATCGGCTCGGTGGCGGCGATCACGGGGGCGGCCATGGCCATCGGCCTGCTCGGCGAACAAGGCAGCCTGAGCCTGGCACTGGCGGCGCTGTGCATCGTCATCGGCGTTTTGCTGGTGGCCTGGCGCGGTGCCCAGGGGAAAGCGCAATGAAACGGCAAACCCTGTTGCTGCTGGCGATCATCCTGCTCGGCCTGAACCTACGCCCGGTACTGGCGGCGGTGGGCCCGCTGCTCGACCGCATCCAGCTGGACACGCACCTGGGGCATGTGGGTGCCAGCCTGCTGACCAGCCTGCCGATCGCGATCATGGGCCTCGGCGCCCTGGCTGCGACCTTTCTGCGTGGATGGCTCGGCGAGCGACGCGGCATTCTGCTGGGTACCCTGCTGATCGCCCTCGCCTGCCTGGCCCGCGGCCTGCTGCCGGGCGCCACGCCGTTATTGGTCAGCGCCCTGCTGGCCGGCGCCGGCATCGCCTTCGTACAGGCATTGCTGCCTGGGTTGATCAAGGCGCGCTTCAGCCACGATGCTGGCCGGCTGATCGGTTTCTACAGCTGCGCGATCATGGGCGGTGCGGCCTTCGGTGCCGCGCTGACACCCTGGCTGGCCCAGTGGCTGGGCTGGGCCTGGGCACTGGCGGCCTGGGCAGTGCCGGCCATCGTCGCCTGCACAATGTGGAAGCGCGCCGCGCCGGCGGACGAGCCAACCGCGAACAGCTCGGCCGCGCCGCTCAACCCCTGGCGCTCGCCGCGCGCCTGGTTGCTGATGGCGTTCTTCGGGGTCGGTACCGCGGGTTATACGCTGGTGCTGGCCTGGCTGCCGCCCTATTACACATCGCTGGGCTGGAGCGCCGAATCCAGCGGCCTGCTGCTGGCCGCCCTGACGCTCTGCGAAGTGGCAGCCGGCCTGCTGGCGTCGAGCCTGCTGGCACGCTGCCCCGATCGCCGCCTGCTGTTGGGTTTCGTACTGGCGTGCCTGCTGCTCGGGCTGATCGCCCTGGTGGTCGCCCCCTTGGCGCTGGTGGCGGTGATCTGCGTGCTGATCGGCATCGGTATCGGCGCGCTGTTTCCACTGTCGCTGGTGGTGGCTCAGGACCATCTCGACGATCCACGCCAGACCGGCGACCTGCTGGCCTTCGTACAAGGCGGCGGTTACCTGATCGCCGCCACCTCGCCGCTGCTCGCCGGCCTGCTGCGCCAGTACACCAACGACCTGCGCCTGAGCTGGCTGATGATGGCCGCCGCCACGCTGCTATTGATGATCATGGCCGCGCGCTTCAAACCGGGCAGCGGGCATTTTCGCACCCGCTGATAGGTCAGCGCGCCTCGCGCAAGTAGGCGACCACCGCGGCCTCGTCGCCGGCGAACACGATGCGCTCGGCCTTGCTGTCGCGCTGGTAGGCGTACATGGGGTCGTAGTACTCGCGCAGCAGCCCGGCGATCCAGTCGCGGTGGAGATCCACAGCGCCGCTGTGCTGCTGGGCGCCGAGGGCATCGACCATGATCGCCCGCAGGCGCTGGTGGCGTTCGCCGCCCAGGCGCTTATGGATGTTGTCCAGGCTCTGCAGCAGCCGCGCAGCGAACAGATCGAAGCCGCGCACCTCACCATTTACAGCGATGAACTCGGCGCAGAGGTCGATCACGTAGTCACGCAGGATGCGCTCCACACGCCCGTCGAAACCGTCTTCCAGCCACACCAGCGGGTAGCCCTGCATGCCCTGGTGCAGCGAAAGCGGCACGTTGCAGCTGCCGACGATGCGCCCTTCGTCTTCGATCACGAAGCGCTCGATGCCCGCTGCCCGTTTGCGCAGGATGTCCACGGCCAGGGCGTTCTCGAAATCGATCTGTGCCGGCTGCCCAGTGGCGCGCTTGCCGAAGCTGGAGCCGCGGTGGTTGGCGTGGCCTTCCAGATCCAGGCCATCGGGCAATTGGGCCAGCACGTCGGTCTTGCCGGTGCCGGTCATGCCGCCGACCACCACGAAACGGCACTGCGCCACAGCCTCGTCGATGGTGTCGAGCAGGAAGGTGCGCATCGCCTTGTAGCCGCCGGTGATGCGCGGGTAATCGATGCCCGCCTCACGCAGCCACTGCTGGACGATCTGCGAGCGCAGGCCACCGCGAAAGCAGTACAGGTAGCCATTCGGATTGGCGCGAGCGAAGGCCGCCCAGGCGGCGACGCGTTCGGCCTTGATGTCGCCGCCGACCAGTTGATGGCCGAGCTTGATGGCAGCGTCCTGGCCGTGCTGCTTGTAGCAGGTGCCGACCTTCTGCCGCTCCAGGTCGGTCATCAGCGGCAGGTTGACCACGCCGGGGAACGCGCCCTTGGCGAATTCCACCGGCGCGCGGGTATCCATCATCGGCACGCCATCGAGGAAGATCATTCGAAAATCGCGGGCATCGTCGCGCATCAGAACACCTCGACGGCGTGACGCTGTCGCTCCACCAGCACGCCGATCGGCGCCAGGTGTAGGCCCAGCTCGGCCGCCGCGGCCAGAAACTCGTCCTGGCCCGCCTCGCTGACGGCGATCAGCAGGCCGCCGCTGGTCTGCGGGTCGCACAGCAGGTCGCGCTGGCAGTCGCTCAAGGCGGCGATGCGCTCGCCGTAGCTGTCGAAGTTGCGCAGCGTGCCGCCGGGCACGCAACCTTCGGCCAGGTAATGCTCGACGCCCGGCAGGCGCGGCACGGCGGCGTAATCCAGGCGTGCGGTGAGGCTGGCGCCGTCGGCCATTTCCACCAGGTGGCCGAGCAGGCCGAAACCGGTGACGTCGGTCATGGCGTTGACGCCGGTCAGCTTGCCGAAGCGGCTGCCCGGCTTGTTCAGGGTGCACATCCAGTCGCGGGCCAGGCCCACGTCCTCGGCGCGCAGCTTGGCCTTCTTCTCGGCGGTGGTGAGGATGCCGATGCCCAGGGGCTTGGTCAGGTACAGGGTGTCGCCGGCCTGGGCGGTGTCGTTGCGCTTCATGTTCTGCTTGTCGACGACGCCGGTCACCGCCAGGCCGAAGATCGGCTCGGGTGCGTCGATGGAGTGCCCGCCGGCCAGCGGAATGCCGGCGGCATCGCACACCGCACGGCCACCGCGAATCACCTCGCGGGCGACCTCCGGCGGCAGCAGGTTGACCGGCCAGCCGAGAATGGCGATGGCCATCAGCGGGTCGCCGCCCATGGCGTAGATGTCGCTGATCGCATTGGTGGCGGCGATGCGGCCGAAATCGAAGGGATCATCGACGATGGGCATGAAGAAATCGGTGGTCGACACCACGCCGCGTTCTTCATCGAGGGCGTAGACCGCCGCATCGTCACGCGAGGCATTGCCGACCCACAGTTTGGGGTCGAGATTCTGCGCACCGCTGCCCGCCAGGATCACCTCCAGCACCTTGGGGGAAATCTTGCAGCCGCAGCCGGCTCCGTGGCTGTACTGGGTCAGGCGGATCGGCTCACTCATGGCAACGCTCTCGTCATCTGGAAAACAGGCGGCGGATTCTAGCAAAGCTGGCCTTTCTCGCGGCGCCTCCTATAATCGCCGCGCTTACCAGATTCCCGTGCAGCGCCCACCGTGGCGCTGCTGTCGTTTTTTCCGCTATTGAACCGGAGAACTCACCATGCTCAAGCGCACCCTGTCGCTGGTCGCCGGCCTTGCCCTGTCCGCCGCCGCCCTCACCGCCCATGCCGCCGAAACCCTGCGCGTCTCGGCGATCCCCGATGAAGCGCCTACCGAGCTTCTGCGCAAGTTCAAGCCGCTGGGCGCCTACCTGGAGCAGCAACTGGGCATGAAGGTCGAGTTCGTACCGGTTGCCGACTACCCGGCAGTGGTCGAGGCGCTGGCCACCGATCGCCTGGACATGGCCTGGCTGGGCGGCTTCACCTTCGTGCAGGTGAACCTCAAGACCGGCAACGCGATTCCGCTGGTGCAGCGTGAGCAGGACGCGGCCTTCACCAGCACGTTCATCAGCGCCGATCCGCAGATCAAATCGCTCAAGGACCTGAAAGGCAAGACCTTCGCCTTCGGCTCGATTTCTTCCACCTCCGGCAGCCTGATGCCGCGCTACTTCATGCTGCAGGACGGCATCAAGCCGGAAAGCTACTTCAGCCGCGTCGCCTACTCCGGGGCCCACGACGCCACCGCCGCCTGGGTGCAGGCCGGCAAGGTCGATGCCGGGGTACTGAACTCCAGCGTGTGGGACAAACTGGTCAAGAGCGGCAAGGTCGATACCGCCAAGGTCAAGGTCTTCGCCACCACGCCGACCTACTTCGATTACAACTGGACCGTGCGCGGCACCCTCGACCCGGCGCTGGCCGAGAAGATCAAGCAGGCCTTCCTGGCCCTCGACCCAGCCAACCCGGAGCACAAGGCGATTCTCGACCTGCAGGCGGCCAGCCGCTTCATCGAGACCAAGCCTGAGAACTACAAGGGCATCGAAGAGGCTGCCCGCGCTGCCGACCTGCTCAAATGAGCCTGCGCCTGACCGCCGTCGGGCTCAGGCACGGCAATGGCGTGCAGGCGCTGCAGGGCATCGACCTGCAGGTCGAACAGGGTGAGCGGGTGGCGATCATCGGCCCGTCCGGGGCCGGCAAGTCGAGCCTGCTCAACCTGCTGGCCACCGCTCTGGCGCCAAGCACGGGTGAGCTGCAGGTACTGGGCGAACGCCCGTGGCAGCTTTCCAGCCGCCAGCGCCAACGCCTGCGCACGCGCATTGGTCTGATCCATCAGGCGCCGCCTCTGCCCCTGCGCCAGCGGGTGGTCACCGCCGTGCTGGCCGGACGCCTGGGCCAGTGGAGCCTGGCCAGGAGCCTGGTCAACCTGCTGTATCCGCTGGACATCCCCGGTGCGCGAGCGCAGTTGGACAAGCTCGACCTCGGCGACAAGCTGTTCGCCCGCTGCGGCCAGCTCTCCGGCGGCCAGTTGCAGCGTGTCGGTATCGCCCGCGCCCTGTATCAGGGCCCACGATTGCTGCTCGCCGATGAGCCGGTCTCGGCCATGGACCCGCGCCTGGCCGATCACACCCTGTCGCTGCTGGTCGGCCATGCCGAAGCCGGCGGCGTGACCCTGGTCGCCAGCCTACACACGGTGGAGCTGGCCCTGGCGCATTTTCCGCGCATCGTCGGCGTGCGTGACGGGCGAATCGCCTTCGACCTGCCGGCCGGCGAAGTCGACTCCGAGCGCCTGCAGGCGCTGTACGCCAACGAACAGCTGAGCCCCGCCCGCGTTGACGAGCCTGCGCCGGGGGCCTGGGCGGCGCGATGCTGAAACGCGACCACCGCGACCCCGCTGCCATGCCGCGCCTGGCGCTCGCGCTGCTGGCCATCGTCCTGTTGTGGCCGGGCATGCGCCTGGCCGAGCTGGATCTGGGCGTGTTGCTGCACCCGGACAGCGGCCAGTCCATGGGCGGCTTTCTCAAGGATTTCTGGCCGCCGGCCCACAGTGGCGAATTCCTCGCCCTGCTTGTCGACGCCACCCTGCAGACCCTGGCCATCGCCACCACCGGCATGGCCCTGGCGCTGCTGCTGGCGGTGCCGGCGAGCCTGCTGGCCAGCCGCGCGCTGTCGCTCTCGGCAGCTTCGCGCGAAGGCCAGCCGAGCGTGCTGGGCCGATGGCTGCGCTGGCCGGTGCGCGGTTTGCTGATCGTGCTGCGCAGCGTGCCTGAGATCGTCTGGGCCCTGCTGTTCGTGCGCGCCGTGGGCCTGGGCCCGACCGCCGGGGTGCTGGCCATCGCCATCACTTACGCGGGCATGCTCGGCAAGGTCTACGCGGAAATCTTCGAGTCGGTGGACCAACGCCCCGTACACGCCCTGCTGCAGAGCGGCAGCGGCCGCCTGGCCGCCTTCGCCTACGGCGTGCTGCCGGCCGCCGCGGCGGAGCTGACCTCCTACACGGTGTACCGCTGGGAATGCGCGGTGCGCGCCTCGGTGGTGATGGGCTTCGTCGGCGCCGGCGGCCTGGGCCAGCAGATCGACCTGTCGATGCGCATGTTCGCGGGCGCTGAAGTGGCCAGCATGCTGCTGACCTTTCTGGTGCTGGTGCTGCTGGCCGATCAGTTGAGCCGGCTGCTGCGTGCGAGGTTCACATGAGGCGCCTGGGCAATCTGCTGCTGGTGCTGGGCATCGCCGCGGCGGTGATCGGCTCCTTCGCCTACCTGGGCCTGGACCTGGCCGGTCTGTTCGGCGCCGACAGCCTGGGGCAGATGGGCAGCTACGCCGCGCGCTTTTCCGACCCGGACTTCACCGCCAGTCACCTGCAGGCCACCGCCCGTGGCGCTCTGGAAACCCTGGCGATGTCGGCCGTGGGCACGCTGCTCGCCGCCCTGCTCGGCCTGCTGCTGGCGCTGCCGGCGGCCGGTCGCCTGGGTGCCCTCGCCCAAGCTGCCACCCGGCTGCTGCTCAATGCTCTGCGCGCCATTCCCGAGTTGGTGTGGGCGGTGCTGATGGTGCTGGCTGCCGGGTTGGGCCCCAATGCCGGCACCCTGGCGCTGGCGCTGCACACCGCTGGGGTGCTGGGCCGGCTGTTCGCCGAGGCCCTGGAGAACACCCCGCCGCAGCCGGCGGACGCCATTCGCCTGCAGGGCGGCGGCGCCTGGGTCGCATTCTGCTACGGCACCCTGCCGGCGCTGTGGCCGCAGTTACTGGCCTACAGCCTGTACCGTTGGGAGAACAACATCCGCATGGCGGCGATCATGGGCTTCGTCGGCGCTGGCGGCCTGGGGCAGATGCTCTACGTGAGCCTGAGCCTGTTCCAGGAAGCCCAGGCTGCCACGGTGATCCTCGCCATGTTGCTGCTGGTACTGGCAGTGGACGCCCTCAGCGGCTGGGCATGCCAACGCTGGGTGCGCAATTAATCCGGGAGCGCAGGGGCGCTGGCCGCGGTCTGAAACTCCCTGCACAGCTGATTCCGAGACTCGCCCATGTCCACACCCCGCATTGGCTTCGCCTGCCAGTACCGCCACCCCGACCGCAGCCTGTCGGCCGGCGAGCTGAAAACCATCGAGGCGGCCTTCAACCCGCGTACCACCACCCTGCGCTGGATGGACAGCGTTGCGCCGGCCGTGGCCCATGAGAAGCTCGCGGAGATCGTCGAGCACAACCTGCTGGCCCAGTTACGGTTGCTCGCCTATGTGGTCACCCTGCCCGAACCGTTGCAGATGCTGCGCCTGAGCAGCGACTTGCTGCCGTTCTACAGCCACCCGAAAGTCGCCGCGTTCTACCAGCGACCCGAGATGCAGCAGCGCCTGATCGAAGGCTTCGCAGCCATCGGCGAAGTGGCGCGTGCAGCCAACATTCGCCTGTCCATGCACCCCGGCCAGTACTGCGTGCTGGGCTCGGATCGCCCCGACGTGGTGGAGAACAGCCTCGCCGAGTTCGAATACCACGCCGACATGATCCGCATGATGGGCTACGGCCGCACCTTCCAGGACTTCAAGTGCAACCTGCATATCGCCGGCAAGCTGGGCGGCGATGGCATTCGCGCGGTGTGGCCGCGGCTGTCCCATGAAGCGCGGCAGTGCATCACCTTCGAGAACGACGAGAAGACCTACGGCGTGGATGCCTGCCTGGCACTGGCCGATCTCGCCCCGGTGGTACTCGACGTGCACCACTGCTGGATCCACGAGGACGATTACATCGACCCGCACAGCGAGCGCGTGGCGCGGATCATCGACAGCTGGCGCGGCGTCCGCCCGACCATGCACCTGTCGCAACCCCAGGAGCGTTTGCAGGAGCTGGGACTGAGCGCCGAGCAGAAGCTGGAGATGCCCGAGGTGCTGAAGGTCGTGCCCAAACGTGAGCTGTACGCCCACAGCGCACGCATGTGGAACGCATGGACGAACCGCTACGTGCTGCAGTTCCTGGATCGCTTCGACATCATGTTCGAGTCCAAGGACAAGAACGTGGCGACCGTGGAGTTCTACGAGCGTTATCTGAACAACGCCTGAGTCGACGCCAGGCGCTACTCGGCACCGCCTCACTCACCGACTTATGGGAGCAGCGGCGATTGGCTCGGCAACCTCGATAGCGAGGTGCGTCGACCATTCGCCCCGGGTCGGGGCTCCCACACGTAGACAGTGGTTTATCCGGTGCGGTCGGATCGATTCAGTTGCCCAGAAGATCGCCCCAAGTATCGCCTCGCACGATCCGGCCTATGCCGGCTCAGGCACCCTCGTCTTGTTGTTCCCAGCCGCCACCCAGCGCGCGGTACAGGCCGACCAGCGCCAGAGCGGTTGCCTGGCGGCTGTCGAGCAGTTCTTCCTCGTTGCTCAGCAGGGCCTGCTGCACGCTCAGCACGTTGAGGTAATCCACCGTGCCTTGCTGGTATTGCAGCTCGGCATTGTCGAGCGCCACGCGGCTCTGCTCGACCGCTTCGCCCAGGCGATCATGACGGCGTTGCTGGGCCTGGTAAGCAGCCATGGCATCGTCCACTTCGTGCCATGCGCCGAGCACGGTGCGCTGGTAGGCGATGGCCGCTTCCTGCTGCTGCGCTTCACGCAATTGCAGGGTGCCGCGCCGGCGCCCGCCATCGAACAACGGCACGCTGATCGCCGGGCCGATGGCGAAACGATGGGCGGACCAGCCGTCCAGGTCGCTGAGCTGCAACGCCTGCAGGCCGAGATCGCCGGACAGGGTGATGCGCGGGTAGAAATCCGCCTCGGCCACGCCGATGCTGGCGGTGGCCGCATGCAATTGCGCTTCGGCCTGGCGAATGTCCGGGCGGCGGCTGGCCAGTTCGCTGGGCAGACCGATCGGGACGCGAGACGGTCCCTGGGGGATGTCGGCCGGCGCGCCCAACTCCGCCTGCAGGCTGCCGGGCGCCTGGCCGAGCAGCATAGCCAGGGCATTGCCCAGCCGCCGTTCGCGCAGGCGCAGCGGCTCCAGACGCGCCTCCAGTGACGCCACGCGTGAGGCCGCTTCGGCGACTTCGAGGTGGGTGGCCACGCCGTCGTCCAGGCGGGTCTGGTTGAGGGTCAGGCTGCGCTGGGCGATCTGCAGGTTCTGCTCGGTGATCAGCCGCAGCTGCTGGGTGCCGCGCAGCTGGATGTAGTCGCTGGCGGTTTCCGCCAGCACCGACAACGCCACGCCATCGCGCAGGGCCTGGCTGCCGCCCAGTTGCGCATCGGCCGCCTCCACCTCCCGGCGCACACGGCCCCACAGGTCCAGCTCCCAGCTGGCGCCCAGGCCGGCCTGCCAAAGGCTGTAGTCGTCCTTGCCGGCGTTGCCGGACGGATCGTTGAGGCCCACCTCGCTGTTACGGGCACGGCTGTAACCGGCCTCGCCATCCAGGCTCGGCACCTGGGCGGCGCCGCTGCTCAGGCGCACGGCGCGGCTTTGCCGAACGCGGCTGGCGGCCATTTGCAGATCGAAGTTGCCGGCCACGGCGCGCTGCAGCAAAGCCGAGAGTTGCGCATCGGCGAAGCTTTCCCACCAGCGTGCCTGCACGCTGGCCGCCTCGGGCTGGCTGCGTACAGGGCCTTGCTGCAAGGCCCAGGCGTCGGGCAGGTGGGCATCGGGGCTGCGAAAATCCGGCCCCAGGGTGCAGGCACTCAGGGCCACGCTCAGGCCGAGCAGCGTCAGTCGATGAAATCGTTTCATGTCAGTGCGCCTGCGCCAGCTGCCGGTCATCGAGTTGGTGGGTGTCGATGATCGCCTCCACCGACATGCCGACGCGCAGATAACCCACCACCGGCTGGTCGGCATCGAGCACGATCTTCACCGGGATGCGCTGCACCACCTTGGTGAAATTGCCGGTGGCGTTGTCTGGCGCCACGGCGGCAAAGGTCACCCCGGTGGCCGGTGCCAGGCTCTCGACGTGGCCGCGCAGTTGCAGGTCCGGGTAGCTGTCGACGCTGATGCTCACCGGCTGGCCCGGACGCACGCGATCGAGCTGGGTTTCCTGGAAGTTGGCGACCACGAAGGCCTGCTCCAGTGGCACCACCGCCAGCAGCTCGTTGCCGGGGCTGACGTAGGCACCGACGCGCAGGGCGCGGCGGCCGACCATGCCGTCCATGGGCGCGCGCAGCTCGGTGTACGACAGATCCAGCTCGGCACGCTGCAACTCGGCGGCAGCCCGCTCGACCGCCGCGGCGGCCGCATCGCGCTGGGCGACGAGGATCGCCGTCTGCTGCCGAGTGGCGGCCAGTGCCGCCTGGTTCTGCTGCTGGCGCGCCAGGGCGGTATCGAAACGGCTCTGCGCCTGCTGGGCATTCTGCAGGGTGCCGGCGCCCTGCCCGGCCAGGTGTTTGTAGCGCTGCAGTTCGTGCTCGGCGAAACGCACTTCGGCCTGATCGGCCTTGACCGTGGCGGCCGCCTGGTCGATCACCGACTGCTGGCGCTGCACGCTGGCCTCGGCATTCACCCGCTGCGCCTCGGCGCTGGCCACGCCGGCCTTGGCCACATCCAGCGCGGCACGGTAATCGCGGTCGTCGATGCGCGCCAGCAGTTGCCCGGCCTTGACGCGCTGGTTGTCCTCGACCAGCACCTCGCTGACGAAACCGGCGATCTTCGGTGCCACGAGGGTGAAATCGGCGCTGATGAAGGCGTCGTTGGTGCTTTGCTGATAGTGCTCGGCGAACAGCAGTTGCCAGGCGCCCCAGACCAGCAGGCCGGCGACGGGCAGGCCGATCAGCAGAGCGGGTTTGCGCAGGGTATTCATGGTGGTGTCCATCGGTTCAGTGGGCGGCACGCGGCGGATAGATGCGCGTGGGCACGAAGGGAATGATCAGGATCAGCGCGAAGGCGACCAGCGCCACGCACAGGTAGAGGTCGGCGTAGGTCAGCACCAGGGCCTGCTGATGCAGGCGGCTGGCCAGGTGACTCGCGGCACCGTCGGGCAGCAGCGGCTGATTGCCGAGGCGGTCGACCAGGTTGCTGGAATGCAGGTGCAGGCGCGCGGTGGTCAGCAGATCGAGAACCGCGGTGGCCACCACGGCGGCCAGGCCCTTGACGGTATTGAACCAGGCCGAGGCGAACGGCCCCTGGATCGGCTGGATGCTGCCGGTGGAAAGCATCAGCAGCGGCAGCACCGACATCGGTTGGCCAAAGATCTGCAGCAGCTGGATCAGCAGAAAATCGTCGCGAATCCACGCCGAGGTCAGTTGCGAGCCGAGCACGCAGGCCAGCCCCATCATTCCCAGCCCAGCCGCCAGCACGTAGCGGCAATCGACCTGGCGCAGGTTGCACAGCGCCGCCACCAAGGGCAATGCGAGCAGTTGCGGCACGGCCACCCAGAGCAGCATGGGCGCGGTTTGCAGCGGCCGGTAGCCCTGCACCTGGGCCAGGTAGGACGAGGGAATCAGGCTGGCGGCCAACAACACCAGCAACACCCCGGCCAGAGTGAACAGCGCGAAGGCGAGGTTGCGCGACTTGAGCAGTTGCAGCTTGAAGAACGGCAGCGGGTGGCGCCATTCGTTGAGCAGAAACAGCACCAGCAACAGGCAGCCGCCGCCGAGCAGGCCGACGATCAGCGGCGAGTGCAGCCAGTTCAGGCGCTCGCCCTGCAGCAGGCCGATGACCAGCAGGTTGATCGCCGGCAAGCCGAGCAGCAGACCGCGCCAGTTGAACTGGGCGAAGCGCTCCAGGCGCAGCGGATCCTGCGGCAAGCCCCAGGCGACGGCGGCCATGGCCAGCAGGCAGCCGGGGATGATCTGCCAGAACGCCCACTGCCAGCCGGCATATTCCACCCAGAAAGCAGCCAGCGGCGTGCCCATGCTGGGGCCGAAGGTCGCCGTCAGCGCATAGGCTGCGAGGCCGTAGAGCTTGATGTTGGCCGGCAGAAAACGCAGCGCCACGCTCATCAGCATCGGCGGCAGCGCCCCGCCGGCCAACCCCTGCAGCGCGCGCAACAGCATCAGCACGCGCTCGTTGGGCGCCAGCGGCGACAGCAGGCCGAGCACCATGAAGGCGCCGATGGCGCAGAGGGTGAAGCGACGGATCGACAGGGTTACCGCGAACCACGGCGCGAACGCCATGGCGCTGACCGAGGCGGCCATGTACAGCGCCAGCAGCCAGCTGCCTTCGTCGTGGCCGATGCCCATGGCACCGCGGATATCGACCAGGGCGATCTTGGTGACGTTCTCGTTGAAGCCCGAAACCAGCACGGCCAGCAGCACACCGAGCAGACCGACGACGATGCGCAGCCCGAACGGGGTCGCCTGCATCGGCGCGGCTTGAGGACCGGGAGGCGCGGCAAGGGGCGCAGAAGCGTGCGCAGGTGCGTTCATGACGATGCGCACCCGCCCACATGGAGAGAGCCAGGCATGCAGAAATATCCAGTAACGTGTTTAGCCCGGCAGTCTAGGGAAAACAACCATTACCGAAAATTGCAATGTTTCTAATCAATGATTGCGTGCAACGCAGTTATCAGACGCCCAGCGCATTCTCTTCGCAGCAGCGCTTGATCAGTCCCCTCAGCCAGCGATGAGCCGAGTCGTTGTCGAAACGTGGGTGCCAGGACTGATGGACCCGTACCGGCGACAGCGGCAAGGGGATCTCGAAACTGCGCAAGGCCAGGCCCAGCTGGTTGCAAACGGCGACCACCGGGTTGGGCATCGGCAGGATCAGGTCCGAATCGCGCAGCGCCAGAACCGCGGAGAAGAAGCTTGGCGACACGGTGACCACGCGGCGCGACAGGCCCTGCTGTTCGAGCACCTTGTCGATAGGCCCGCGAGCCAGGCCACGGCGTGACACGCTGATCTGGTCGAAGGCGGCGAAGCGCTCGGCGTTGATCATTTCGTCGAAGATCGGATGATCGGCCCGCGCCAGGCCCACGAAGCGACTCATGAACAGACCCTGATGCTTGATTTCCGGCGGCAATTGCAGCGACGCGCCGATGGCCAGGTCGATGCGCCCGGCGCGCATGGCATCGTCGTCACCGTCGATTTCCGGCACGAAGCGCAGCATCACGTTGGGTGCCTGTTCCCGCACCAGTTCGACCAGCCGCCCGCCGTAACAAACCATGAAGATGTCGTTGGTGCGGATATTGAACGCCCGGTCGAGGCTGGCCAGCTCGACGTCCTGGGAACGGAACACGCCACTGGCCTGCTCGACCAGATCGCGCACCTGCTCGCGCAGCTCCAGGGCCCGTGGCGTCGGTACCAGACCACGGCCGGCACGCACCAGTATCGGGTCGCCCACCGCTTCGCGGATACGCGTCAGGGTGCGGCTCATGGCTGGCGGGCTGAGGTGCATGCGCCGGGCGGCGCCGACCACGCTGCCCTCCTCCAGCAACACATCGAGGGCGACCAGCAGGTTGAGATCGGGTAATTGCATCACAGGCACGCCTCCAGCGCTGATCAGTGCATGTAGCGCAATTGTAGGCATATTGTTCGGAGGGAAAAAGCCAGGGTATCGCTGGGCTCGCCCCAGGCCACGGGAGGCGGAGGTTTGCGCCCCACAACGCAAAAGGCCCTGCAATGCAGGGCCCTTCCATGCGACATGACGGCAGTTACTTCTTGCCGAGCTTCTTCAGCTCTTCGTCGCGCAGCTCGCGGCGCAGGATCTTGCCGACGTTGGTGGTCGGCAAACTCTCGCGGAACTCGACCTGCTTGGGTCGTTTGTAGCCGGTGAGGTTGTCGTGCATGTGCTGCATGACCTGTTCCTTGGTCAGGGTCATGCCCGGCTTGACCACCACGAACACCTTGATCGACTCGCCCGAGCGCTCGTCCGGCACGCCGATGGCCGCGCACTGCAGCACGCCCGGCAGGGTCACCAGCACTTCTTCCAACTCGTTCGGATAGACGTTGAAGCCGGACACCAGAATCATGTCCTTCTTGCGGTCGACGATACGAATGTAGCCGTCGGGCTGGATGATGCCGATGTCACCCGTCTTGAACCAGCCGTTGGCATCGATCACTTCGTCGGTGGCCTCCTGGCGCTGCCAGTAGCCCTTCATCACCTGCGGGCCCTTGATGCACAGCTCGCCGGTTTCGCCCATGGCCAGATCGTTGCCCTGATCGTCGATGACCTTGAACTGGGTCGACGGCACAGGGATGCCGATGGTGCCCATCTGGTTGCGTGTCACCGGGTTGACCGAGGCCACCGGGCTGGTTTCGGTCAGGCCGTAGCCTTCGCAGATGGCGCAGCCGGTAACCTGCTTCCAGCGCTCGGCGGCCGCCTGCTGCAGGGCCATGCCACCGGACAGCGTGACCTTGAGCTTGGAGAAGTCGAGCTTCTGGAAACCCTCATGGTTGCTCAGCGCCACGAACAGCGTGTTGAGGCCGACGAAACCGCTGAACTGGAACTTGGCCAGATCCTTGACCAGCGCCGGCAAGTCACGCGGGTTGGTGATCAGGATGTTGTGGTTGCCGCAGTGCATCATCGCCATGCAGTGAAAGGTGAAGGCGTAGATGTGGTATAGCGGCAGCGGCGCGACGAGAATTTCGCTGCCCTCGCCCAGGTTCGAGCCCATCAGCTCGCGGCACTGCAGCATGTTGGCGACTAGGTTACGGTGCGTAAGCATGGCGCCCTTGGCCACACCGGTGGTGCCGCCGGTGTACTGCAGCACGGCGACGTCCTGGGACGCGGGGCTGGCCTCGCTGACTGCCTTGCCGCGGCCCTGGCTCAGGGCGTCGGTGAACTTGACGGAGCCCGACAGGTTGTAGGCCGGCACCATCTTCTTCACGTACTTGACTACGGCGTTGACCAGCAGGCGCTTGAGCGGCGGCAGCATGTCGCCGACTTCGGTAACGATCACCCGCTTCACGCCGGTCTTGGGCACCACCTGCTCGGCCAGGTGCGCCATGTTGGCCAGGCACACCAGGGCCTTGGCGCCGGAATCGTTGAACTGATGCTCCATTTCCCGGGCGGTGTACAGCGGGTTGGTGTTGACCACCACCAGGCCGGCACGCATGGCGCCGAACACCGCCACCGGGTATTGCAGAACGTTGGGCAGTTGCACGGCGATGCGGTCGCCGGGCTTGAGATCGGTGTGCTGCTGCAGGTAAGCAGCGAAGTGACCGGACAGCTCGTACAGCTGGCCGTAGGTAATCGTCTTGCCCAAATTGGTGAAAGCGGGCTTGTCGGCATAACGCTGGCAGGACTGCTTCAGCACCGCCTGAACGTTGGGGTACTGGTCGGGATCGATCTCGGCCGCGACCCCCTCGGGATATTTGTCCGTCCAGAAGTTTTCGGTCATGGACACCCACTCCTAAGCAACAGCTTGTCGTCACCGCCGAGGCGGTTGTTTGTTGTATGTATGCCTGGCTGTTCGCCCCTGAGGAGCGCAAAGCGGGCCGAGATTAGCAGAGTTGCCGGATACCGACCAGAGCCCGAAAAGTCCGATCAGTATTGGAAGTGACCATATTCAATAAATTGGTCACAAGGCAGTTTGCGTGTGAAACCGGCTGGCATCGATTGCCAATCGGCAGGCAATGCCCATGATAGACGCCTTCAGTCTTTTTCGCCGGGCCGGATTGGCAACAGGAGAAGGTGATAGGGGCCGGCGCCTGGCGACGCCGGTACGTGTCTGTAGCCAGGGTCGAGCGAAGCGACACGGAAAACTGCGCTCGGCACGAGCATGCTGCCATACCCGTCACGACGTACTGCATGAGGGGAGTACGCCGGACGGTAAGTGCAACGAACATGGTGCAGAGCACTTGTCGCCGATTCACGTCACGGGCTGGGTCTTAGCCGCCTTCAACGCTTCGTCGCGCAGCTCACGGCGCAGGATCTTGCCGACGTTGGTCATCGGCAGCGACTCCCTGAACACGATCTGCCGCGGCACCTTGTAGGCGGTGAAGTTTTCCTTGCAGTAGGCCTTCAGCTCCTCGGCGGTGAGGCTGTCGTCGCGCTTGACCACGAACAGCTTGACCGCCTCCCCGGACTTCTCGTCCGGCACGCCGATGGCCGCGCAACTGGCCACCTTGCTGTGGGCCATCACCACGTCCTCGATCTCGTTGGGGTACACGTTGAAGCCGGAGACGATAATCATGTCCTTCTTGCGGTCGACGATGCGCACGAAGCCCTCTTCATCGATCACCGCGATATCGCCGGACTTGAACCAGCCCTCGGCCTCCAGTACCTCGGCGGTAGCGTCCGGGCGATTCCAGTAGCCCTTCATCACCTGCGGGCCCTTGATGCACAGCTCGCCGCGCTCGCCCAGCGGCAGTTCGTTGCCGTCATCATCGATGACCTTGAATGCCGTGCCCGGCACCGGAATGCCGACGGTGCCCAGGCGCGCCAGGTCGCCACTGGGGTTGGCGCTGGCGATCGGTGAGGTTTCGGTCAGCCCGTAGCCCTCCACCACGGTACAGCCGGTCAGGTGCTTCCAGCGCTCGGCAGTGGCCTTGACCAGCGCCGTGCCACCCGAGTTGGTGACCTTGAGGTGGCTGAAGTCGAGCTTGGCGAAATCCGGGTGATCCATCAGCGCCACGAACAGCGTGTTGAGCCCCAGCAGCGCGGAAAACTCCCATTTGCCCAGTTCCTTGATGAAGCCGGGAATGTCCCGCGGGTTGGTGATCAGCACGTTGTGGTTGCCGTTGACCATCATGCACATGCAATTCATGGTGAAGGCGTAGATGTGGTACAGCGGCAGCGGCGCGATCATCACCTCGTGGCCGCGTTTCATCAGCGGCGTACCATCAGGACCGTGCTGCGACATGCAGGCATTGGCCTGCAGCATGTTGGCGATCAGATTGGCGTGGGTGAGCATGGTGCCCTTGGCCACGCCCGTGGTACCGCCAGTGTACTGCAGCACGGCGATGTCGCCCTGCGATGCGCTGACCGGCCGCACGCCGAGCCGCGCGCCATCGACCAATACCTGCTTGAACGACAGCGCCTGGGGCAGATGGTAGGCAGGCACCATCTTCTTGACCTTCTTGACCACCGTATTGACCAGCCAGCCCTTGAAGGTGGGCAACAGGTCGCCCATGCGCGCCTCGATCAGGTACTCGATCTCGCTGTCGGGCAGCACCTCCTGCACCAGCTTGCCGAACATGTTCAGGTACACCAGGGCGCGCACGCCGGCGTCCTTGAATTGGTGGCGCATCTCGCGGGCGGTGTACAGCGGGTTGGTGTTGACCACGATCAGCCCGGCGCGCATCGCGCCGAACACGGCGATCGGGTATTGCAGCACGTTGGGCATCTGCACAGCGATGCGGTCGCCGGGCTGGAGGTTGGTATGCTGCTGAAGGTAGGCAGCAAAGGCGGCGGACAACTTGTCCAGCTCGCCATAGGTCAGGGTTCTGCCCAGATTGCTGAACGCGGGGCGGTCGGCGAAAGTCTTGCAGGAGCGTTCGAACACCTCGATCACCGACTGGTAGGTATCCATGTCGATGTCGTTGGTCACGCCGGGGGCGCGTTTATCATTCCAGAAATCGGGCTGCATTGTTGTTATCCCTTGGTTTCCGACGGTGATATCACCCGCACGAACTTAGCAGCCGGCCACAGCCTGGCAAAGCCACAATCAATACCGTGAATTTCAGCACCTGCAGGGTCTACAATGCACGGCACCCGGCGGCTAAAGGATCTCGCCATGCAGCACCGCAGCTTCTGGCTCGACAGCAGTGATGGCGTGCCCCTGTTCGTCAACCATTGGCACGCCCAGCATGAGCCCAGGGCCGTGGTGATGCTCGCCCACGGCATGGCCGAACACAGCGGCCGCTATGCAAGGTTTGGGGAGGCGCTGGTCGCCGCCGGCTTCGAACTCTACGCTCTCGATCACCGCGGCCACGGGCAGACCGCTCAGCATGGCCTGCTCGGCCACTTCGCCGACGCGAACGGCTGGAACCATGTGGTCGGCGACCTCTCCACGCTCAACCATCATATCCGCCACCAGCGGCCGCAGACGCCGATCGTCCTGCTTGGCCACAGCATGGGCAGCTTCATCGCCACCGCCTACCTGATGCACCACAGCAGCAGCGTGCAGGGCGCCATTCTCAGTGGTTCCAACTACGGCAAGCTGGGCACCTACCGCGCCGCCACACTGGTCGCCCGCTTCGAGCGTTGGCGACAGGGCGCGACCGGACGCAGCGCGCTGATCGACTGGCTGTCGTTCGGTGCCTTCAACAAGGCCTTCGCGCCGGCGCGTACGTCATTCGACTGGCTCAGCCGTGACAAGGCCGAGGTCGACCGTTACATTGCCGACCCTCTATGCGGTTTTCGCGGCACCAACGGGCTATGGCTCGACCTGCTGGAAGGCTTGCAACGCATCACCCCGCCCGCGTCGCTGAAACAGATCGCCCCGCAGTTGCCGATCCTGATCATCGGTGGCGACCAGGACCCGGTTAGCCGAGGCGGCGGTCTGCAACGCCTGGCCGATGCCTTGAAGCAAGCTGGGCACAGCGGCACCACATTGAAATGCTATTCACGGGCCCGCCACGAACTGCTCAACGAAACGAACCGTGACGAGGTCACCCGCGACCTGATCGACTGGCTGGAACAGACGCTCGCAGAGCCCCGGCAGCGACCATCAAACCCTCAGGAACCTGACCTATGACGCAAAGCAGCAATACCCCGTACGAGGCCCTGGAAGTCGGCCAGACCGCCAGCTACAGCAAGGCTGTTGAAGAACGCGACATCCTGTTGTTCGCCGCAGTTTCCGGTGACCACAACCCGGTACACCTGGACGCCGAGTACGCCGCCACCACCATGTTCAAGGAGCGCATCGCCCATGGCATGTTCAGCGGCGCGCTGATCAGTGCGGCCGTGGCCTGCACCCTGCCCGGCCCCGGCACCATCTACGTGGGCCAGCAGATGAGCTTCCAGAAACCGGTAAAGCTGGGCGACACCCTGACCGTACGCCTGGAAATCCTCGAGAAGCTGCCGAAATTCCGCGTGCGCATCGCCACCCGCGTGTTCAACCAGCACGACGAACTGGTGGTCGACGGCGAAGCTGAAATCATCGCGCCACGCAAAGCCGTTACCGTCGAGCTGGCCACTCTGCCGCCGATCAGCATCGGCTGACAGGCTGATGAAAAACTACCTGCGTTGCCATCACTGCGTTAAAAACAGGCTCAAAATGCTCATGTAATACTCGTACAGTCGATCGCGACCCCGGTCGCTTTCTCGCCTGTTTTTGCGGGGCCGCCATCGGTATGCGCTGGCGGCCTCGCCTACGTTTTTCAATCGCCTGTTCGTTTCATATCCTAAGGTTTACTGCTTTCTGGAGCCTCCATGCCTCTTTCCATGCATTCCATTTCCATCCCGGTGTTCACCAGCCAGCTAACCAACCTGTCGACCATCCTCGGCATCGCTGCCGCCGACGCCGAAGCCCGCAAGATCGAGCAGAGCGTGCTGCTCGCCTCGCGTCTGGCGCCGGACATGTTCCCGCTCAGCCGCCAGGTGCAGATCGCCTGTGACACGGTGAAATCCGGCGCGGCCCTGCTGGCCGGCGTCGAAGCGCCGAGCCATGCCGATGACGAAACCAGCTTCGCCGAGCTGCAAGCACGTATCGCCAAGACCCTGGAGTTCGTCCAGGGCATCAGCGCCGCACAGCTCGACGGCAGCGAAGACCGCACCGTGACGCTCAAGCGCCGTGACAAGGAAACCCACTTCCAGGGCCAGGCGTTCCTGCTCGATCACGTGCTGCCCAACCTGTATTTCCATATCACCACCACCTACGCCATCCTGCGCCACAATGGCGTGGAGCTGGGTAAGCGCGACTTTCTCGGCACCCGCTGAGAACCTATTCACGATCTGCTGCGCGTTGGCCCCGCTGGGTTAAAAACAAGCGGGGTCGCCAGCCCGGTCGGAATGCTCATTTACAGTTCGTAAAGTCGAGCGCGACTCCGACCGCTTCCTCGCTTGTTTTTGTGGGGCCACCTAGGCCTTACATGTCTCTGGCTCGCCAGATCGTGATCAGGTCCTGGTCGCCCGTGACCTCTTGGTGCATGCCCGCCCGGCAGCGCACCAAGACAGGTCAGAAATGGTGAAAACCCACAAACAAAACCCACCTACCCGCTAAAAAACCGTACCTAATTGTGCACTTCGCACAACCGACACTGTACGCGACACCTAAGCCAGCGGTTGGCACGTCGCCTGCTATAGCCATGGCTTCCCTCATCCTGTGGAGCCAGGCCATGCCCCATCCCACCACCGATAGCGACTACCCTTTGAGCGAAGTGCCGGCCGGCGCACGCAAGGGGCTGTTCTCCACCGCCATCCTGCTGTTCGGCTTTACCTTCTTCACCGCCACCATGTTTGCCGGCGGCAAGATCGGCATGGCGTTCGATTTCAAGACGCTGATCTGGGCCGCGGTGATCGGCAACCTGCTGCTCGGCACCTACGCTGCAATTCTCGGCCTGATCGCCTGCCGCAGCGGCCTCAACTCGGTGCTGATGGGCCGCTTCTGCTTCGGCGAAGTGGGCAGCAAGCTCTCCGACGTGCTGCTCGGTTTCACCCAGATCGGCTGGTACGCCTGGGGCACGGCGACCATCGCCATCGTGCTGGTGAAGATTCTCGGTCTGCCCGAAGGCCTGACTATCCCGCTGATGGTGATTTTCGGCTTCGGTTTCTGCCTCACCGCTTTCATCGGCTACAAGGGCCTGGACCTTCTCTCCCGCATCGCCGTGCCGGCCATGCTGGGACTGCTGGTAGTCTCGTTGTGGATCGCCACCCGTGATATCGGCGGCCTGGCAGGTCTACTGGCGGTCGAGCCCAAGGAGACCATGAGCATGAGCGTGGCCATCACCCTGGTGTTCGGCACTTTCGTCAGCGGCGCCACCCAAGCCACCAACTGGACCCGCTTTGCCAAGAGCGGCCGCGTTGCGGTGCTGTCGAGCCTGTTCGGCTTCTTCATCGGCAACGGTCTGATGATCGTCGCCGGGGCCTACGGCGCCATCGTCTACCAGCAGCCGGACGTCGTCGAAGTACTGGTGCTGCAGGGCCTGTCCATGGCGGCCGTGGTGATGCTGTTCCTGAACCTGTGGACCACCCAGGACAACACCATCTACAACTTCGCCGCCGCTGGCTGCAACCTGCTGCGCACCGAGCGCCGCAAAACGGTAACGATCGCGGGCGCCGGCATCGGTACGCTGCTGGCCATCGGCGGCATGTACGAGATGCTGATTCCGTTCCTGATCCTGCTCGGTTCGATCATCCCGCCGATCGGTGGTGTGATCATGGCCGACTATTTCTACGGCCATAAGAGCCGCTACCCGCTGCTCGCCGAGGCGCGCATCCCCGCCTTCAACTGGATCGGCCTCGGCGCTTACGGCGTCGGTTCGCTGTGCGCCTACTTCTCGCCCTGGGTCGCGCCGCTGGTGGGCATCGCCGTCGCGGCGGTGGTGTACATCGTCCTGTTCGAAGCGAAGAAGGTCCTCGCCGCCCGTGGCCAGGTCGCCCGCGCATGAGCCTGAGCGTGGCCGATGTACTGGCCCTGCCCGGCTTGCACGAGCTGCGCCTGCGCGCTGGCCAGGCAGCGCTGGGCAATCCGGTGCGCTGGCCCTACGTGGCCGAGAACGAGGACATCGCCGCCTGGGTGATGGGTGGCGAACTGGTGTTCGTCACAGGCATCAACCACCCGCGCGACGAAGCCAACCTGCTGCTCCTGGTGCGCCAGGCGGTCGAACGGGCCACCGCCGGGCTGGTGATTCTCACCGGCGCCGAATACATCCAGGCGATTCCCCTGGCGGTGATCGCCGAGGCCGAGCGCCTGGGCCTGCCGCTGCTGGAGCAGCCCTACGGGCTGAAGATGGTTGTGGTCACCCAGGCCATCGGCACGGCGCTGGTACAGCAGCAGATGCTCGGCAGCTCGCGCCAGCACGTGCTGGAGCAACTGCTGGAAGGCGATTACCAGTCCCTCGATGTGCTGCTGCAACGCGCTGCCAGCCTCGACCTGCCGCTGGGCGTGCCGCGCCAGGTCGCCCTGTTGCGCCTGCAGAACAGCGAGCAGCTGTTCGACGGCGAGGCAGCGGCCAGCGGCGAGCGCCTGCTGCGCGACAACCGCCAGTGCCTGCAGCAGCGCCTCGAGCAATGCCTGCAGCAGTTGGGCGCAGCCCTGCCACTGATCAGCCAGGGCGAGCACTGGATCGCCCTGCTGCCCTGCACCGGCAGCCAGGACGAGCAATGCAACCGCCAGGCATTGATGGATCTGCTCGGCGAGCTCGATGAACGCCTGCAACCGCAGCGCCTGTTTCTCGGCCTGAGCAGCGGCAATCATCACCCCGAGCATTTTGCCCGGGCGCTCGGCCAGGCCCGCCAGGCGCTGGTCGCCGCCCAGGCATTTCCAGAACGCCTGGGGCTGTGCAGCTTCAACGAACTGGGGGTGATCGAACTGCTCGCCGCGATCCGCGACCGCAGCCTGCTCGAGCGCTTCGTCGAGCGCACCCTGGGCCCGCTGATCGGCGATGATTCACGCCACGAGCCGGTGCTGATGCCCACCCTGGAAGCCTGGTTCTTCGAGAACGCCAACCTGGCCCTGGCCGCGCAACGCCTGGGCGTACACCGCAATACCCTGAGCTACCGTGTACAACGTATCGAAGCGCTGACCGGCTGCTCGTTCGATGATCCTCACGACCGGCTGAACATCAGCATTGCCCTGCTGATCCGTCGCCTGTCGTCTCATAGCCTGCCAAGGAGTACCCCATGAACATCGTCAACGCCCGCCTGCGTGGCCGCGAAGGTCTTTTCCACATTGCACTGGACGGCTCGCAGATTGCCGCCATCAGCGAACAGCCGGCAGTTGTCAGCGCCGCCGCAGGCGATCTCGACGCCGCCAGTAATCTGGTGGTCGCGCCCTTCGTCGAGCCGCACATTCACCTCGACGCGACGCTGACCGCCGGCGAGCCGGCCTGGAACATGAGCGGCACGCTGTTCGAGGGCATCGAACGCTGGGCCGAGCGCAAGGCGCTGGTCACCCATGAGGACACCAAGACCCGCGCCAAGAAGACCATCGACATGCTGGTCGACCATGGCATCCAGCACGTGCGCACCCACGTCGACGTCACCGACCCGACCCTGGCCGCGCTCAAGGCGATGCTCGAAGTACGCGAGGAAACCCGCCACCTGATCGACCTGCAGATCGTTGCCTTTCCCCAGGAGGGCATCGAGTCCTACGCGGGTGGCCGCGCGTTGATGGAACAGGCAGTGGAACTGGGCGCCGACGTGGTGGGCGGCATTCCGCATTTCGAGAACACTCGCGACCAGGGCGTCAGCTCGATCAAGTTCCTGATGGACCTGGCCGAGCGCACCGGCTGCCTGGTGGACGTGCACTGCGACGAGACCGACGACCCGCAATCGCGCTTTCTCGAAGTACTGGCCGAAGAGGCCCGAGTAAGGGGCATGGGGGCGCGGGTCACCGCCAGCCATACGGTGGCCATGGGCTCCTACGACAACGCTTACTGCTCCAAGCTGTTTCGCCTGCTGAAGATGTCGGGCATCAACTTCGTCTCCTGCCCCACCGAGAGCATTCACCTGCAGGGGCGCTTCGACAGCTACCCGAAACGCCGGGGCCTGACCCGCGTGGCGGAGATCGACCGCGCCGGTATGAACGTCTGCTTCGGCCAGGATTCCATCGTCGACCCCTGGTACCCACTGGGCAACGGCAACATCCTGCGCATTCTCGAGGCCGGCCTGCACATCTGCCACATGCTCGGTTACGAAGACATCAAACGCAGCCTCGACCTGATCACCGACAACAGCGCCCGCACCCTGCACCTGGGTGAGCGCTATGGTCTGGAAGTGGGTCGCCCGGCCAACCTGCTGATTCTTTCGGCGCCCGACGATTACGAGATGATTCGCGCCCAGGGCCATGCGCTGGTTTCGGTGCGTCATGGTGAAGTGCTGATGCGCCGCACCCCGGCGAGCGTGCAGCGCGACTGATGAATACACGCCTTTAGCCTGGCGTTGAGCGCAGCCATACCCAGGGTGCCGCTGCGCTCGACCTGGGCTACGAAACTGAATCGTGGGAGGGGCTTTAGCCCCAAGCTCTTCACGGAGTATCGCGGCTAAAGCGGATCGCCGCCCAGCCGCGCCTACAAAAAGAATGCAGTAGCCGCTTCATACATCTGAATAGTCGACGCTCTCGCAAAGTGATAACTGCAACGGGCTGGACAGACCCCGCGCAGCGCTGCTGTTACAGCACCCGCCGCATCCCGATATGCGGAATATCGTCTTCCAGGTACACGTCCGTAGCTGCCACGAAGCCATAACGGCCGTAATAACCCTGCAAGTGCGCCTGGGCGGACATATACACGGGCAAGCCCGGCCAGCGCAGACCGCAGGCCAGCAGCGCCTGCTCCATCATGCCGTGGCCGAGGCCGGTACCGCGGGCGCTGGCCGCGGTCACCACGCGGCCGATCACCACTTCACCGTCGTTGAGCGCCGGGTCGAGCAGGCGCAGGTAAGCCACCAGTTCCTCGCCGCGCCAGCCCAGCAGGTGACAGGTGTCGCCTTCGAGGTCACGGCCATCGACTTCCAGATACGGGCAATTCTGCTCGACCACGAATACCTGGGTACGCAGCGCGAGGGCGGCGTACAGCTCGGTCTTGGTCAGCTCGGTGTGGTGTTTGCAATGCCAGGTGACGGACATGATCGGCTCGCGGTTGGAGGTTCGGGGACAGCCGGCGACTCTACCCGCTTCGCCCCCGTTTCGTCATGGCCGCCGCCGATCTACTTTTCGATCACCTGCCCACGCAAGGCCGCCAGACGCGCCAGCAGGCGGTTCTGAACGGGCGTCGGCACGCCCTGGCTGTCCATCGAGGCCTGCAGGTTCTCGACCAGCGCATTGAAGTGGCTGGGCGACAGGTTCTGGCCCTTGTGGCTTTCCTCCAGGGAGTCGCCGGTGTACACGCAGGGCCCGCCGGCGATCACGCAGAACTTGTCGACCAGCTTGTCACGCAGCCCGGCGATGTCGACCTTGGCAAAGAACTGCACAATGCGCGGGTCGCCTGCCACGTTGATCAGCATGCCTTCGACGATACGAGTGATACCGGGCTTCTCGCCCAGGTCGCGGTACAGGCTGTCATCCTTGGCCGGCTGCTGCGCGCAGCCGATCAACACCAGCGCCAGCAGCGCAACGCAAAATGAACGCAGCATGCTCAGAAACTCCCCTGCACGGACAGGTAGGCGCCGTTCTGGTTATCCAGCGTGGCGATCTCGCCGAGGCGCGCATAGGCCAGCACGATGGCCAAGTGCTTGTTGGGGAAATAGCCGACGAACAGGTCGGCCCAGTCGCTTTCGCCGGCGAAGTTGAGGTTGTCCGGTTTTTCCCGGTACTCGACGCCCACCGCCCACTGGCGGTTGAGCAGCACGGCCACCGAGCCTTCCTTGAGTACCGAGCGACGGTCGCGGCGGTCGCCACCGAAACCCAGCAGGCCCAGCTCGTTGGCGCGGCTGTAGCGCACGCCGCCATTGAGCAGCAGGTTGTAGCCAAAGGCGCCACCGAGGATCAGCCGGCTGGCGGTCAGGTAGCCTTCGGTGTCTTCGTCGCGCTGGGCGCCGACCAGGCTGGGGATGAGAAAGTCCTTCTGGCGCTTGTGCTGGATGCCCAGGGACACCTGGGGCAACTGGTCGTAGATGAGGTCGCCGAACAGGCGCACCTTGATGCCGAAGATGTCCTGGCTGAGGCTGTTTTCCGGCAGGCTCAGGTTACGGGCCAGGTTGCCCAGGTCGAGGCGCTGGCGCGCGTAGGACAGTTCGATGCGGTTGTCGTAAGCCACGGCCATGCCGGCGACATCTAGGCGGTAGTCGCCGGTCTCCACCCGGGTGGCGAACACGTCGGCGCCCCACTCGCCCTTCTCGCCATAGCCGGCCAGTACCGCCCAGGGCGTGATGCCACCGCCAGCAGCGCCTTCCAGGCTGCTGGCGCCGCCGGTGGCGAGCAGACGGCCTTCGCTGGCCAGAGCCGCCGAGGTGAACATGCCCAACAGGAGGGCGCCGGTCAATTGAGGTAGCCACATGGTCAATGCACCAGAGAAACGGGAGAAGTTAATGGCCGCTGCATCCAGGTTTCGAACGCCTGCGCCGCCAGCGGTCGGCTGATCAGGTAGCCCTGCACGCTATCGCACTGCCAGCGGTCGAGCAGATCCAGGCTGCGCTGCAGCTCGACGCCCTCGGCCACCACCTTGAGCCCCAGGCTGTGGCTCATCTCGATGGTCGAACGCACGATCACCGCGTCTTCGCTGGTGTCGTCCAGCTCGCGAATGAACGACTGGTCGATCTTCAATTCCTGCACCGGCATGCGCTTGAGCTGCGCCAGTGAAGAGTAGCCGGTGCCGAAGTCGTCCACCGATAGGCCGATTCCTTTTTCACGCAGCCCGTGCAGCACCTGCAAGGCCGCCGCCGGGTTGAGCATCACGCCGCTTTCGGTGATCTCGAAGATCAGTTGCGCGGCCGGAACCTGATAATGCGCCAGCATCCGACCGACGCGGGAGGGTAGTTCGGTATCGATCAGGTCGTCGGTGGAGATGTTCAGCGACAGTTGCACCACCAACCCGCGCTGACGCCATTCCTGCAGTTGCCGCACCCCCTCCTCGATCACCCAGGCAGTCAAGATCTGAATGCTGCCGGTGCGCTCGGCGATAGGGATGAATTCCCCAGGCGAAACCATGCCGAACTGCGGATGCTGCCAGCGCAGCAAGCCCTCTGCCTGGATGCGCGAGGGGTTACGCACGTCCAGCTTGGGCTGGTAGTGGAGCAGCAGTTCCTCGCGCTGAGCGGCGTGACGCAAGTCACGGATCAGTTGTACCTGACGTTGCTGGGCAGCGTCACGACCACTTTCGTAAACCTGGATGCGCCCCGGCAGTTGACCAGCGTCCTGCATGGCGATACCGGCGCGACGCAGTAGTTCTTCCGGCGTCACGCCGTCACTGGGATAGCCGGCGATGCCAATGCGGCAATCCAGCGCGATGTCCACGTTATCAATACGAAACGGCTTCATGGACAGCTGCTGCACCCGGTCGGCGGTGGCTACCGCGCTGTCAACGTCGGCGCCATCGAGCAGCAGCACGAACTCGTCGCCATGCAGCCGCGCCAGGCTGTCGGACGGCCGCAGCGCCACCTGCAGGCGGTTGGCCAACTGCTGCATGAGGCGATCGCCACCGCCGGCCTCGCAGCTTTCCGTGATCGTGCGGAAATTACCGATGCCCAGGTACAGCAAGGCAATGTGCCGTTCGGCCATGATCGCGCTGCTCAGGCGCTCGAGCGCCAGGTTGCGATTGGGCAGGCCGGTCAATGGATCGTGCAGGGCGTTGTGAGCCAGCTGCCGCTCACGCTCGGCGATGCCGTGCTGCATGCTCTGGAAGGCCTTGGCCAGGCTACCGAGCTCGTCCGAGCGGTCCAGCGCCAGCGGCACCTCGTAATCGCCCTGGCCGACCCGCTCTGCCGCACCGGCCAGGCGGCGGATCGGCCGCGACAGGCTGCGCGCCAGCAACAGCGCGCCCAGCAGCGATGCCGCCAGGGCTGCCACGGCGATCAGCAGGATCTGCTTGTTGAGTACGGCCACCGAGCCCCTGGCCTGTTCGAGGGAGCGCTGCAGCAATGCCTGCACGCGAAAGCCGTCACCACTGGCCAGCACCAGGCGCTGCACCAGGAAGGGTTCGTCGCCATGCATGACTTCGCCGCTGTCACCGTCGAAGGTGATCATCGGCATGTCGTCCAGGGTGCTCACGCGCACGTCGGGCTGCCCGTCCATGCTGCCGGTCAGGGTCAGTTCGAGGTGGGTCAGCTGGTTCAGCTCGTGGGCGAAACCTTCGTCGATGGCGAACCCCATCACCAGCCGGGCGATGGGCAGCGGCGCACTGACAGTGGCCTGCACCAGCAGGTAGATGCGGCCATCGAAGGGCATCAGCACGCTCTGCCCCTGCCGGCTCAGCTGCGCGTTGATCTGCTCGGCCCGCGGCGCCGACATCGGCGTGAGGGTACTGGCGCTGAGCTTGCCGTCCATGTCGAACATCATCACCACGCCGGCGTTGATCCTCGCGCCATGGTTGAACAGCGCCGAGCGGATGGTCGCCTCGTCGCCACTGGCCACCGCCTCACGGAAACCGAAATCGCTGGTCAGTACCTGCACCGCATCGCGCAGCTGCCGGGCATGCACATCAAGCAACTGGCCGAACACGCCGGTACCGACGTCGAGCTGCTCGCGCGCCTGGGTGCGGATCGAGGCGGTGGTGGCCGCCTGCACGGCGAAGTACAGCGCGCCGACTACCACCAGCAACAGCAGGATCAGCACACTGGCGATACGCGCCTGGAAACTAGTGCGAACCATGTTCCACGGCTTTCCTGAAGGCATCACCGAAGGAGCTGGGCGGCGCGCCCGGCGGCTCGGCTTCAGCGGAGGCCTGGACCGGCAGGGCGAAACGCTGCTGCACCGCGCTGCCCTCGACCTTGAACGCTTCGCCCTGCTGCGGCTGCATGTCGGGCAGCGCCGAATGCCAGAGGGTCACCCGATAATCGCCGGTCGGCAGATTGTCGAAACTGACCTTGCCCTGGGCGTCGCTGACGGCGAACCAGGGATCATCGGTGAGGTAGATGTAGCCCACCATCCAGTCATGGATGTTGCAGCCCAGCACCACCAGGCCCGGCTTGTCGAACACCACCGGTGCGCTGGGCGTGCCCTGGTACAGGCGCAGCTCGAAGCGCTTGGCCGGCGAGAACGAATAGACCTGATGGCGGATGTCGTCGCGGTTCGGAAAGGTCACCGCCGTGCCGGTACGCACGGCCAGCACGCCGGGCACGAAGCGCATCTCCTGCTGGTCCATCACCGCTTTGCCGGGCGCAGCTGAGCCAGTGGCCGGGCCCTGCAGCGTCACCACGGCATTGGCCAGCGGCGCGCCCTTGGCGTCCACCACGTCGCCCCGCAGGCTGGCCGCCTCGGCGACGCCCAGCGCGCCGATCAGGTACAGAGGTGCAGCGAGAAAAAAACGTTTGTTCATAAGAGCTCGTCAAGGGCCGCTCAGCCCTGCCGCGAGGCCGCTCGGGCCTCTTCGCCGATCAGGAAGGTCTGCGGGAAAGAGTAGCTGCCCGATGGGATAAGTTCGAGCTTTTATGACGAGGAAAAAAGGCAAAACGCCACTATCGGATGAAAAGCCTTCGAAACCGGGCCTTGAGTGCTATTCGCTGCCGCGCAGACGCTTTGGCGTGAGCCCCAGATAACGACGCATGGCGGTGGTCAGCGCGCTCTGACTGGAGAAGCCGCATTCCTCGGCAATGCGCACCAGCGGCAATCCGCTGCCACGCAACAGGCGCGTGGCACGATCGAGGCGTGCCTTGAGCAGGTACTGATGGGGCGTGAGGCCGACGCTGTCCTTGAACTGGGCGTGGAAATGGCTCGGGCTCAGGCAGGCGACATGGGCCAGCTCGGCCACGCTGATGCGCCGCGCCAGGTTGTCGGCGATATAGCCATCGAGGCGCTGCACGTTCAGCGAGCCGTGACCGCGGCTGGGTTGCTCACCGAACAGCCGCAGGTGCAGGGCGCGCAGCAGCACGCCGCCCAGCGACCGCGCCAGCAGCGGGTCACTGCCGTAGCGCTCCAGTTCGGCGCCGGCATAGCAGAGCAGGTGCTGGAAGTCGGCATCGAGTTGCGGGTAACGCGGCGTGTCGAACAGGTGGCCGAGCAGTTGCAGGTCCTCGCTGGACATGTCCTGCTCGTTGAGGTCGACGATCAGCATGCGGTTGTCGCCGATGCCGGCGAACTGATGGTCGGCATCGCCCGGCACCAGGCAGGCACGCATGCGGCACACCTCGCCGCCACGCCCGACCACCTCGAATTCGGCGCGCCCGGACACCGACATCACCAGTTGGTGATGGTCATGGGTGTGTTCGTGGGCCTGGTCGTCCAGGCGCATGAGGCGGGCGTTGAGCATGATTCGCAACTCGATGGGCAACGCGCGCACTCTACCGCGTTGCCGGGCAAAACTGTATGGGTGGCGACAGGAGGCCTGATGGCGGGAAAGCGCCGCATCCGCAGGGCTGACAAGCGAAACGCCCGACACATGAAGAAATGTTGAAAAAAGCCGGCGGCGCCCCATCTAACTTTCAACGTCAATGGACAGGTGCCGCATGAACGACCCGCACGATATCGAGATCGCTTCGGAGCAAACCAGCCACAGCCTGATGCTGCCCGGCCAGAACCTGCCGGACAAACTCTATGTGATTCCGATTCATAACCGCCCCTTCTTCCCGGCGCAGGTGCTGCCGGTGATCGTCAACGAAGAGCACTGGGCGGAAACCCTGGAGCTGGTCAGCAAGACCGAGCACAAGACCCTGGCGCTGTTCTACGTCGACAAGCCGGTCACCGACCCTCGCCATTTCGACACCTCCAGCCTGCCCGAGCACGGCACCGTGGTGCGCGTGCACCATGTCAGCAACGATGACGGCAAGCTGCAGTTCGTGGCCCAGGGCCTGACCCGGGTGCGCATCCGCGGCTGGCTCAAGCACCATCGCCCACCTTACCTGGCCGAAGTCGACTACCCGCGCAATCCCAACGACGGACGCGACGAGGTCAAGGCCTACGCCATGGCACTGATCAACGTGATCCGCGAGCTGCTGCCGCTCAACCCGCTGTACAACGAAGAGCTGAAGAACTACCTCAACCGCTTCAGCCCCAATGACCCTTCGCCGCTCACCGACTTCGCCGCCGCCCTGACCACCGCGCAATCCAAGGTGCTGCAGGAAGTGCTCGACACCGTGCCGATTCTCAAGCGCATGGAAAAGGTGCTGCCGCTGCTGCGCAAGGAAGTCGAGGTCGCGCGCCTGCAGAACGAGCTCTCCGACGAGGTGAACCGCTCAGTGGGCGAGCACCAGCGCGAGTTCTTTCTCAAGGAACAGCTGAAGATCATCCAGCAGGAACTGGGCATCACCAAGGATGACCGCAGCGCCGACGCCGAGCAGTTCAGCCAACGCCTGGAAGGCAAGACCCTGCCCGAGCAGGCGCGCAAGCGCATCGACGAGGAGATGAACAAGCTCTCCGTGCTGGAGACCGGCTCGCCGGAGTACGCCGTTACCCGTAACTACCTGGACTGGGCCACCAGCGTACCCTGGGGCGTGGTCGGCAAGGACAAGCTCGATCTCAAGCACGCGCGCAAGGTGCTCGACGATCACCATGCCGGCATGGATGACATCAAGCAGCGCATCACCGAATTCCTCGCCGTCGGCGCCTTCAAGGGCGAGATCGCCGGTTCCATCGTGCTGCTGGTTGGCCCGCCGGGCGTGGGCAAGACCAGCATCGGCAAGTCCATCGCCGAATCCCTGGGCCGGCCGTTCTACCGCTTCTCGGTGGGCGGCATGCGGGACGAGGCCGAGATCAAGGGCCATCGCCGCACCTACATTGGCGCCCTGCCCGGCAAGCTGGTGCAGGCGCTCAAGGAAGTCGAGGTGATGAACCCGGTGATCATGCTCGACGAGATCGACAAGATGGGCAGCAGCTTCCAGGGCGACCCGGCCTCGGCATTGCTGGAAACCCTCGACCCGGAGCAGAACGTCGAATTCCTCGACCACTATCTGGACCTGCGCCTGGACTTGTCCAAGGTGCTGTTCGTGTGTACCGCCAACACCCTCGATTCGATTCCCGGCCCGCTGCTCGACCGTATGGAAGTGGTACGCCTGTCCGGCTACATCACCGAGGAAAAGCTGGCCATCGCCAAGCGCCACCTGTGGCCCAAGCAGCTCGACAAGGCGGGGGTTTCGAGCAAGCAGCTGTCGATCAGCGACAGCGCCCTGCGCGCCCTGATCGAAGGCTATGCCCGCGAAGCCGGCGTGCGCCAGCTGGAGAAACAACTCGGCAAGCTGGTGCGCAAGGCTGTGGTCAAGCTGCTCGAAGACCCGCAAACCAAGGTCAAGATCGCCGCCAAGGATCTGGAAGTTTACCTGGGCATGCCGGTGTTCCGCAGCGAGCAGGTGCTGTCCGGCGTCGGCGTGATCACTGGCCTGGCCTGGACCAGCATGGGCGGCGCCACGCTGCCGATCGAGGCGACGCGCATCCACACCCGCAACCGCGGCTTCAAGCTCACCGGCCAGCTCGGCGAGGTGATGAAGGAGTCGGCGGAGATCGCCTACAGCTACGTCAGCTCCAACCTGAAGACCTACAAGGGCGACCCGACCTTCTTCGATCAGGCCTTCGTGCACATGCACGTGCCCGAGGGTGCCACGCCCAAGGATGGGCCGAGCGCCGGCGTCACCATCGCCAGTGCTTTGCTCTCCCTGGCCCGTAACCAGGCGCCGAAAAAAGGTGTGGCGATGACCGGTGAGCTGACCCTGACCGGCCAGGTGCTGGCCATCGGCGGGGTGCGCGAGAAAGTCATCGCCGCACGCCGCCAGAAAATCCACGAACTGATCCTGCCCGAGGCCAACCGTGGCTCTTATCAAGAGCTGCCGGACTACCTCAAGCAGGGCCTGACCGTGCACTTCGCCAAACGCTTCAGCGACGTCGCCAAGGTGCTGTTCGACTGATAGCCCCTCCGACCGGCTGCCAGGCCTGGCAGCCGGTCGGTTCTCCTCTGCCGCTCTGCCGGCAAATCGATAGATCGAAACCCGAATGCTGCTGTCAGAACCTGACCCGGCTGCCGTGAGGCCCGCCCGTGCAGGTCGATCCGTTCCGGGGCGATGGTCGATATAAGGAGAACGGGGATGCCCCGCACCGACAAGGAACATTTCATCGGGCTCGAGTGGCTGCGTTTCATACTCGGCCTGTACATCGTGGTCTTTCACACACTGCACAACTACCCCGAACAGCAGTTGCCGATCATCAAGCAGCTCAGCGGTGCCGGCTTCTTCGCCACCAGTACCTTCTTCGTGCTTTCCGGGTTTCTGCTCGCCCACGTCTACTGCCAGCGCGGCCAGATGCGCGAGCCGGCGGTGAGCTTCTGGAGCCGACGCTTCGCCAACCTGTACCCACTGCATATCTTCTCGCTGTTGCTGACCATCACGGTGATCTTCGTGATCAGCAACCTGGGCATCCCGCCGGACGACACCAAGGCCAGCATCCGCTTCGTGGTGTACGACACCAACGAGGACAGGAGCCAGATCGCGCGCGACACCCTCGAGCACTTCATGAGCAACGGCGAGCTGGCCCTCAACAGCCTGCTGCAACTGACCATGCTGCAGGCCTGGAACCCCTTCTACCTGACGTTCAACGCTCCGCTGTGGTCGATCTCCACGCTGTTCTTCTTTTACCTCACCTTTCCCTTCGTGGCGCCGCGCCTGGCGCGCCTCAAGCACAAGGTGCTGTGGCTGGGGGTGATCACCCTGATCTACCTGATTCCCCCGGCACTGGTGATTCTCAACGGTGACTACGGCATGCCGTTCACCGGTATCCTGCACCGCAACCCGCTGGTGCGCCTGCCCGAATTTCTCGCCGGCATCCTCGCCTACGGCCTGTTCCGCGACCTGCAGGACGCCGGGCGCACGCCGGGTGCCGGCGGTGTGGGGCTGATGGTCGCCTTCGTGCTGGGCTGCTTCCTCGGCACCGCCTGGCTGATCGAAGGCCCGCAGTTCTGGTATTACCTGCTGCACAACGGCCTGCTGCTGCCGGCGCAGATCATGCTGATCTATCTCTGCGCACTGGCGCCTTCGCCGGACAACCAGCGGCTGTGGCGCTGGTCGCAGCGACTGGGCGCGGCTTCATTGCCGCTGTTCGTGCTGCACGTTCCGGCCTTCACCCTGTTCTCACGTTCGGAAAAGCTGCTGAGCGTGGCGTCCGGCGAATGCTTCACCAATTGGGCCGAATGCGCCGTGCGCGCTGGCGAGCAGAACCTGTCGATCGTCTTCTACCCCCTGTTCCTGCTGCTGACGGTGATCCTCTGCGTCTGGGCTCAGGAGAACGCCGTGGTGCCGACCCGCAAACGGCTGCTCAAGTGGCTGCCCGTGCGGCGTAGCACAGCCTGAGGAAAACGGAAGGAAATTCCCAGGAATCATCTGCAACGGCGACGGTCGGAAGGAGATGTTCGGCCGACCGTGCCGCTGTTTCTTACTGTTTTCTGGAGGGATCCGTGATCCTCAAAACCGTCAAGGCATCTGTCCGCCACAGCATGCTTCCAGCTGCGCTGTGCCTGGCCTGCACCACCTCGCTGTTCAGTGCTCAGGTGCTGGCTTTCTCCCTCGATGATGTGGCTTCGCAAGCCAAGGGCCTGCTGGACAAGCCTTACGCCGCGCCCGCCAGCAACCTGCCCAGCGAACTGCGCACCTTGCCGTTCAAGGACTACCAGCAGATCAAGGCGCGTGAAGACAAATACGAATGGGCCGACGGCAAGACGCCCTTCAAGCTGAGCTTCTATCACCAGGGCATGCACTTCGAGACCCCGGTGAAGATCAACGAAGTGACCGCCACCAGCGTCAACGAGATCAAGTACGATCCCGAGCGCTTCGACTTCGGCGACGTCAAGGTCGACAAGGACGCCACCAAGGATCTGGGCTACGCGGGTTTCCGCGTCATGTACCCGATCAACGAGAAGGACAAGCTCGACGAAATCATGAGCCTGCTCGGCGCCAGCTACTTCCGTGTGGTCGGCAAGGATCAGGTCTATGGCACCTCGTCCCGTGGCCTGGCCATCGACACCGCGCTGCCCAGCGGCGAGGAATTTCCCTACTTTCGCGAGTTCTGGATCGAGCGCCCGAAAGCCGGCGACAAGCACCTGGTGATCTTCGCCCTGCTCGACTCGCCGCGCGCCACCGGTGCCTACCGCTTCATCCTGCGCCCGGGCAAGGATTCGGTGGTCGACGTCAAATCCAAGGTGTTCCTGCGCGAGAACGTCACCAAGCTGGGCGTCGCCCCGCTGACCAGCATGTTCCTGTACGGCAGCAACCAGCGCTCCGCCAAGGCCAACTACCGCCCTGCCCTGCACGACGCCAATGGCCTGGCGATCCACACCGGCAGCGACGAGCACATCTGGCGCCCGCTCAACAACCCGCAGAACCTGGCGGTGAGCACCTTCGAAGTGCAGAACCCGAAAGGTTTCGGCCTGCTGCAACGCGGCCGCGACTTCGCCCAGTACGAAGACCTGGACGATCACTACGAACAACGCCCCAGCGTGTGGATCGAGCCCAAGGGCGAATGGGGCAAGGGCAAGGTTGAGCTGGTGGAAATCCCCACCCCGGATGAAACCAATGACAACATCGTCGCCTTCTGGACACCCGACGAGCAGCCCAAGGCAGGCGAGCCGATGGAGTTCGACTATCGCATGCACTGGACCAAGGACGAGCGCGCCCAGCTCGGCCAGGACATCGCCTGGGTCAAGCAGACCATGCGCAGCGCCGGCGAGGTCAAGCAGCCCAACCTGACCCGCAAGCTCGATGGCAGCATCGCCCTGCTGGTCGACTTCGAAGGCCCGTCCCTGGAAGCGCTCAAGCCCGACGCCGCAGTCGCCAGCAACTTCAGCATCAACGACAACGCCGAAGTACTGGACAACCAGTTGCAGTACAACAAGGCCACCAAAGGCTGGCGCATGACGGTGCGCTTCAAGGTCAAGGATCCCAAGCAAGCGGTGGAAATGCGCGCGGCTCTGGTCGAGGGTGAAAAGACCCTCAGCGAGACCTGGAGCTATCAACTCCCGCCCAATACGGTTGCCCCCCAATGAAAACCACCGAGCAGTCCGCCCTGGACGAGTACCTGGACAGCCTGCCTCTGAGTGCCACCGAGCGCGAAGCGCTGGCTGATTGTCGCGACTTCACCGAGCTGCACGGCCGCCTCGGCGGCGTGCCGGCGGCAGAGGCCGAAGAGGCCGTGCATAAATCTGCCATCCGCCGTATCGAACTCGGCGCGGGCGAGCCCCTGGAAGCCAATGGCCTGCTCTCGCTCGATGCTGCCGGGCGGCCGATCCTGAGGGCTGCGCCGCCGCTCAATCGCACCAAGATGACCCCCGAGCCGTGGCGCACCAACCTGCTGACCCGCGGCTTCCGGTCGCTGTTCGGCAAGAGCAACCCGCCACGCCCACCCAAGCGCGAGCTGGAGCCGGCGCGCTGGCGTCGCGTCGGTTCGCTGCGTCGCTACGTGCTGCTGTTTCTGATGCTCGGCCAGACCGCCGTGGCTACCTGGTACATGAACAGCATCCTGCCCTACCAGGGCTGGGCGCTGATCAACCTGCAGGAAGTGATGGAACAGGGCTGGCAGGAAAGCTTCTTCCAGGTGCTGCCCTACCTCGTGCAGGGCAGCATCCTGGCGTTGTTCTCGCTTTTGTTCTGCTGGGTATCGGCAGGCTTCTGGACGGCCCTGATGGGCTTCTGGGAGCTGCTGCGCGGCTATGACCGCTATGGCATTTCCGGCAGCAGCGCGGGCGATGAGCCGATCGACCCGAAAGCCCGCACCGCGATCATCATGCCGATCTGCAACGAGGACGTGCCCCGGGTGTTCGCCGGCCTGCGCGCCACCTACGAGTCGGTGAAAGCTTCCGGCGAGCTCGACCAGTTCGACTTCTTCGTGCTCAGCGACACCGGCGATGCCGATATCGCCGTGGCCGAGCAGCGCGCCTGGCTGGAGCTGTGCCAGGAGGCCGAAGGCTTCGGCAATATCTTCTACCGCCGCCGCCGCCGCCGCGTGAAGCGCAAGAGCGGCAACATCGACGACTTCTGCCGCCGCTGGGGCGGCGACTACCGCTACATGGTGGTACTCGACGCCGACAGCGTGATGAGCGGCGAATGCCTGACCAAACTGGTGCGGCTGATGGAAGCCAACCCCCAGGCCGGCATCATCCAGACCTCGCCCAAAGCCGCGGGCATGAACACCCTGTACGCACGCCTGCAGCAGTTCGCCACCCGCGCCTACGGCCCGCTGTTCACAGCCGGCCTGCACTACTGGCAGCTGGGAGAATCCCATTACTGGGGGCACAACGCGATCATCCGCATGCAGCCGTTCATCGAGCACTGCGCCCTGGCACCGCTGCCGGGCAAGGGTTCGTTCGCCGGCGCGATCATGTCCCACGACTTCGTCGAGGCGTCGCTGATGCGCCGCGCCGGCTGGGGCGTCTGGATCGCCTACGATCTACCGGGCAGCTATGAAGAACTGCCGCCCAACCTGATCGACGAGCTGCAGCGCGACCGGCGCTGGTGCCACGGCAACCTGATGAACTTCCGCCTGTTCCTGGTCAAGGGCATGCACCCGGTACACCGCGCGGTGTTCCTCACTGGCGTGATGTCCTATCTGTCGGCGCCGCTGTGGTTCATGTTCCTGCTGCTCTCCACCGCCCTGCTGGCCATTCACACGCTGATGGAACCGCAGTACTTCCTGGTGCCCGGCCAGCTGTTCCCGGTGTGGCCGCGCTGGAATCCCCAGCTGGCGGTGACGTTGTTTTCCACCACCCTGACCTTGCTGTTCCTGCCCAAGCTACTTGCCGTGATCCTCATCTGGATCAAGGGCGCCAAGGCTTATGGCGGCGCCTTCAAGGCAACCCTGAGCATGCTCCTGGAAATGCTCTTCTCGGTGCTGCTGGCGCCGGTGCGCATGCTGTTCCACACCATGTTCGTCACCGCTGCGTTCCTGGGTTGGTCCGCCACCTGGAATTCCCCGCAGCGCGATAACGGCATCACCACCTGGGGTGACGCCACGCGCCGTCATGGTTGGCAGGCATTGCTGGGCATGGCCTGGATGGCCGGCGTGGCCTGGCTCGACCCGAACTTCCTGTGGTGGCTGTCGCCTATCGTGGTGTCGCTGATGCTGTCGATCCCGGTGTCGGTGTTCTCCAGCCGCCTGAGCCTGGGCCTGGGTAGCAAGAAGGCCAAGCTGTTCCTGATTCCCGAGGAATCCAACCCGCCCCAGGAGCTGCTGTCCACTTACGCCTACACGCGGCACAACCGCGAGCACGCCATGGAAAACGGCTTCATCGAAGCGGTGCTGCGGCCTTTCCCCAACGCACTGGCCTGCGCCATGGCCACCGCGCGTCATGGCCAGGCACCGCTGCTCGAACAGGCGCGTCAGCGTGCGCTGAGCGAGGCGCTGGAACTGGGTCCGAAAAAGCTCGACGGCAAGCGCAAGCTGACGCTGCTGAGCGACCCGGTGCTGCTGGCGCGCCTGCACGCGCAATTGTGGCAACAGGCCGAACAGCATCCGCTGTGGCGCCATGCCTACAACCAGAGTGCGCCGGTCCAGCCAAGACATGACAACCAGGCGCTCAAGCTGGCGCCGGTTGGCAGCGCCTCACCCCTGGTCAACTGACCGCCACGCGGTCATCCAGCCCAGGCTGGCACGGGTATCGCCTTCTTCGGGGCGGTACTCGGCGCCCAGCCAGCCGTCGTAGGCGGCGCTCTCCAGTGCATTGCGCACAGCCGTGAAATCTATGCTTCCCATGCCAGGTGCACCGCGCCCCGGACAATCGGCGAATTGCACGTGGCCGATCCGCCCGGCCAGCGTTTGCACCGCCATCACCGGATCGATCCCCTGCCGCGCCATGTGATAGATATCCAGCTGCGCCCGGAAATTGTCGTGGTCGACGGCAGCCAGTAGCGCCTGCAAGTGCTGCGGCGTGTTGACCAGAAAGCCCGGCATGTCGAGGGGATTGATCGCCTCGCTGACCACACCGATGCCCAGTAGCCCAAAGGCCTCGGCTGCCTTGCGCGCGTTGCCGACGAGAGTATCCAGCGCCTGCTCGCGATCGAGCCCCTCCGCCAGGCGACCGGGCAACACATTGACGAGCCGCGGGCGCACCATGGCCGCGTAGGTCAAGGCGGCGTCGAGCGCCTCGTCGAATGCGGCCTGGCGCGCCGGTACCGCCGCCAGTCCAGGCCCGCCGGCAAGAAAGTGGCCGCCTGGGAAATTCATAAGCACCAGCGGCAGCCCTGCCCGTTCCAGCTCGTCCTTCAGGCGCAACGCCGGCACCTCGTAAGGAAACTGGATTTCCACGCCATCGAAACCCGCCGCGGCGGCTGCCACGATGCGTTCGAGCAGGGGCCGCTCGGTGAACAGCATCGTCAGATTGGCGGATAGCTTCATGCACGACTTCTCGGGGCTGGCCATTCTCGGAAACGGCACAACGGTGGATGACGGCTCTAAAGGCCGTCCTTTTCAAGATGATCAAGGTCGACTGGATCACCACTGTGGGCATCCAGGCGATGCCGGATGTCCTCGAACATCTGGTCGAACGCCTCGTGTTCATGGCTGATCAGCACCACGCTGGTGGGCAGGCCATGCTTATGAGCCAGGCGGCTCACCACACTGGCGAAGTTGAAGGCGGTATCGCGGTGCAGCTCGAAGGCCTCCTCGAATGCCTTACCGTTGATCTCGCCCTTCATGGACATCTGCAGCATCGGCCCCTCGGCCGCATCCTGGCGAATGTCGTAATGCAGGTCGATGGCGTAGACCGGAACGTCACCAGTCGCGACGCTGTTACTGCGATGAAAATGGCCAGGCTCGAACATGTGCTGTCTCCTGCGCTGAAGAATCGACCGAAACCATGATCGGCATCGGACTCCTCAACATAGACCGTCGCGGCGCATGATGATGCGAACCTGAGCGCGCACCACAAAAGCGCACATCAGGCACCAATAGTGGGCATATTCGACACACGTCTGGCACTGCAAATACCCATGGCAGAGGGCTTGATACGCTCGTTTGAACTCAGTGCTTCTTTTCGGCGCGCTCCTGCACCAGTACCCAGGGTGCGACGACCACGGCCCACAACGCTGGATCGCGGGCGAGCAGATCTTGCGCACGGCTATCGTCCAACACCGCGATTCGCCCGGCATCCAGCCATGCAGCAACCTCAACCTTGCGATTCTCGGCAACCGCTTCGGCTACCTCGATCAGGTCCTGATCGCTGTCGACCCAGAGCAGCGAACCGCGGGCAAAGAACGGCTGCAGCTCCTGCCAGGTGATGGGGGCGGTTTCGCCGAGCAATTTGGCATAGAGGGTGCTTGGTTGTTCGTTCATGGCAGTTCCGTATTTCGATGGCCGTTTTTTGACGGCCGCCATGATAACGACGGACGGCTGGCAGACAAGGGACTGTCAACCGCCCGGCGGTCAGGAACTAGCCGTTTTTCTATACATTTCTTGCAATTACGCGACATTCTTACTGATCTCTTTCGACTGCCGACTTTCCAAGGCGCAAATCTGCGCTCTACACTGTATCGGTACAGTTGCCGGGGATATGGCCGGAAGTCGACTCCGGTTCTGCAGCTTTGGCTACCAGAACTACAACAAAACACAACGAGTGGAGCACTATGAACAACGCTACTAAGCAGATTTCCAAGCTGTTCGCCGCTATGGCCCTGGCTGGCTGCGCCAGCTACTCGGTCGCCGCCGACACCATCAAGATCGCCATGGCCGGCCCGGTGACCGGTGCCGTCGCTCAGTACGGTGAAATGCAGTTCGTCGGTGCCAAGATGGCCATCGAGCAGATCAACAAGGCCGGCGGCGTGAACGGTGCTCAGCTCGAAGGCGTGGTCTATGACGACGCATGCGATCCCAAGCAGGCCGTGGCCGTAGCCAACAAGATCGTCAACGATGGCGCCAAGTTCGTCGTTGGTCACCTGTGCTCCAGCTCCACTCAGCCGGCTTCGGACATCTACGAAGACGAAGGCATCCTGATGATCACCCCGGCTGCCACTAGCCCGGAAATCACCGCCCGTGGCTACGAGCTGATCTTCCGCACCATCGGCCTGGACAGCCTGCAGGGCCCGACCGCCGGCAACTTCATCGCTGACCACATCAAGCTGAAGAACGTCGCCGTCATCCACGACAAGCAGCAGTACGGTGAAGGCATCGCCAGCGCCGTCAAGCAGACCCTGGAATCCAAGGGCGTGAAAGTCGGCGTGTTCGAAGGTATCAACGCTGGCGACAAGGACTTCTCCTCGCTGATCGCCAAGCTCAAGCAGCAGGGCATCGACTTCGTCTACTACGGCGGCTACCACCCGGAACTGGGTCTGCTGCTGCGTCAGTCCAAGGAAAAAGGCCTCGACGTTCGCTTCATGGGCCCCGAAGGCGTAGGCAACAAGGAAATCTCGGCCATCGCCGGCCCGGCTTCCGAAGGCCTGCTGGTCACCCTGCCGCAATCCTTCGACCAGGATCCGAAGAACAAGGCGCTGGTCGAGGCCTTCAAGGCCAAGAACGAAGACCCGAGCGGTCCGTTCGTGTTCCCGGCCTACGCTGCCGTTCAGGTCATCGCCGGCGGCATCGAGAAAGCCGGTAGCACCGACACCGCCGAAGTAGCCGCAGCCCTGCGCGCCAACACCTTCGAAACCCCGACCGGCACCCTCGGTTTCGACGAGAAAGGCGACCTGAAGAACTTCAACTTCGTGGTTTACGAATGGCACCAGGACGGCACCAAGTCCGAAGCCAAGTAACTCCCCCGCCTGAGCCTAAAGCCCACTGCAAACGCAGTGGGCTTTGTTTATTAGAAAGAATTCCGGTTTCGCGCTGCGCCACAAGCGCTGCCGTGCGCGCAAACCCAGGAGTTAGGCAATGCCTGATCTTTATCACTACCTGCAACAGCTGCTCAACGGCCTGACCGTCGGCAGTACCTATGCCCTCATCGCCATTGGCTACACCATGGTGTACGGCATCATCGGCATGATCAACTTCGCCCACGGCGAGGTTTACATGATCGGATCCTACGTCGCCTTCATCGCCATCACCCTACTGGCGATGATGGGCCTCGACAGCCTGCCACTGATCATGATCTGCGCCTTCGCGGCGAGCATCATCGTCACCAGTGCTTTCGGTTACAGCATCGAACGGGTCGCCTACCGGCCGCTACGCGGCGGCAACCGGCTGATCCCGCTGATTTCGGCGATCGGCATGTCGATCTTCCTGCAGAACGCCGTGATGCTTTCCCAGGACTCCAAGGACAAGGCCATCACCAACCCGCTGCCCGGCAACTTCGTGTTCGGTGAGAGCGCCATGAACGGCGTGGTGATCTCCTACATGCAGGTGCTGATCTTCGTGGTCACCTTCCTGACCATGATCGGCCTGACCCTGTTCATCTCCCGCTCCCGCCTGGGCCGCGCCTGCCGCGCCTGCGCCGAGGACCTGAAGATGGCCAACCTGCTGGGCATCAACACCAACAACATCATCGCCCTGACCTTCGTCATCGGCGCCGCCCTGGCGGCCGTCGCGGCGGTGCTGCTGGGCATGCAATATGGGGTGATCAACCCGCACCTGGGCTTCCTGGCCGGCATCAAAGCGTTCACCGCCGCGGTTCTCGGCGGCATCGGCAGCATTCCGGGCGCCGTGCTCGGCGGCCTGGTACTCGGCGTGGCCGAAGCCTTCGGCGCCGACATCTTCGGCGACCAGTACAAGGACGTCGTGGCCTTCAGCCTGCTGGTCCTGGTGCTGCTGTTCCGCCCGACCGGTATCCTTGGCCGTCCGGAGGTTGAAAAGGTATGAGCAAGAACCTCAAGACCGCCCTGTTCAGCAGCATCCTGCTGCTGCTGATCTCCTACCCGATCCTGGGCCTCAAGCTCAGCGTCGTCGGCATCAGCCTGCAGGTCAGCGGCGCCAGCGCCCAGACCCTGTGGACCATCGGCATCGCCGCTGCACTGCTGTTCGTCTGGCACCTGGTGCTGCGTGACCGCTTGCTCGGCGGTGAAAAGCTCAAGGGCGCACTGCCGAGCATTCCGGCGAACCTCAAGGACACCCTGACCCTGCCCAGCGTGCAGCGCTGGATCATGCTGGCGCTGTTCGTGGTGGCCCTGGCCTGGCCGTTCTTCGGCTCCCGCGCCGCGGTGGACATCGCCACGCTGATCCTCATCTACGTGATGCTGGGCATCGGCCTGAACATCGTGGTCGGCCTCGCCGGCCTGCTCGACCTGGGTTACGTCGGCTTCTACGCCGTGGGCGCCTACACCTACGCGCTGCTCGCCGAGTACGCCGGGTTCGGCTTCTGGACGGCATTGCCGATAGCGGGCCTGATGGCCGCCACCTTCGGTTGCCTGCTGGGTTTCCCGGTACTCAGGCTACGTGGCGACTACCTGGCCATCGTTACCCTGGGGTTCGGCGAGATCATCCGCATCATGCTGCGCAACCTCACCGACATCACCGGCGGCCCGAACGGCATCAGCTCGATTCCCAAGCCGGAACTGTTCGGCCTGTCCCTGGATCGCCGCGCGCCGGATGGCGGCCAGACGCTGCACGATTTCCTCGGCATCGCCTACAACTCCACCTACAAGGTGATCTTCCTCTACCTGATCGCCCTGCTGCTGGTATTGCTGGCCATCTTCGTGATCAACCGCCTGATGCGCATGCCGATCGGCCGCGCCTGGGAAGCGTTGCGTGAAGACGAAATCGCCTGCCGCGCCCTGGGCCTGAACCCGACCACGGTCAAGCTCTCGGCCTTCACCATCGGTGCCAGCTTCGCCGGTTTCGCCGGCAGCTTCTTCGCCGCCCGCCAGGGCCTGGTGACGCCGGAGTCGTTCACCTTCATCGAGTCGGCGATGATCCTCGCCATCGTCGTGCTCGGTGGCATGGGCTCGCAGCTCGGCATCATATTCGCCGCCATCGTGATGACCCTGCTGCAGGAGATGCGCGACTTCAACGAGTACCGCATGCTGATATTCGGTCTGACCATGATCGTGATGATGATCTGGCGTCCGCAGGGCCTGATGCCCATGCAGCGCCCACACCTGGAGTTGAAACAACGATGAGCCGCCCGATTCTAGAAGTGAGCGGCCTGTCCATGCGTTTTGGCGGCCTGCTGGCCGTCAACGGGGTCAGCCTCTCGGTCAATGAAAAACAGGTGGTGTCGATGATCGGCCCGAACGGCGCCGGCAAGACCACCGTGTTCAACTGCCTGACCGGTTTCTACAAGCCGACCTCTGGCAGCATCCGCCTCAATGGCGAGCAGATCGAAGGCCTGCCGGGCCACAAAATCGCCCGCAAGGGTGTGGTACGCACGTTCCAGAACGTTCGCCTGTTCAAGGAAATGACCGCGGTGGAAAACCTGCTGGTCGCCCAGCACCGCCACATCAACACCAACTTCCTCTCCGGGCTGTTCAAGACCCCGGCGTTTCGCCGCAGCGAACGCGAGGCCATGGATTACGCCGCGCATTGGCTGGAACAGGTCAACCTGACCGAATTCGCCAACCGCCCGGCCGGCACCCTGGCCTACGGTCAGCAGCGCCGCCTGGAAATCGCCCGCTGCATGATGACCCGGCCGAGCATCCTGATGCTCGACGAACCGGCTGCCGGCCTCAACCCGCGGGAAACCGACGACCTGAAAGCGCTGATCGGCGTGCTGCGTGACGAGCATGACGTGACCGTGCTGCTGATCGAGCACGACATGAAGCTGGTCATGAGCATTTCCGACCATATCTTCGTGATCAACCAGGGCACGCCCCTGGCCGACGGCACGCCACAACAGATCCGCGACAATCCGGACGTGATCAAAGCCTACTTGGGGGAAGCGTAATGCTGTATTTCGACAACGTTTCCACCTTCTACGGCAAGATCCAGGCGCTGCACGGTGTCAGCGTGGAAGTGCGCCAGGGTGAGATCGTCACCCTGATCGGTGCCAACGGTGCCGGCAAATCCACCCTGCTGATGACGCTGTGTGGCACCCCGCAGGCCACCAGCGGCAGCATCCGTTATCAGGGTGAAGAGCTGGTCGGCATGGAAACCCCGCAGATCATGCGCAAGAGCATCGCCGTGGTGCCGGAAGGCCGCCGCGTGTTCGCCCGCCTGACCGTCGAGGAAAACCTCGCCATGGGCGGTTTCTTCGGCAATAAGGCGGACAATCAGGAGCAGCTGGACAAGGTGCTGCACCTGTTCCCGCGCCTGAAGGAACGCCTGGTGCAGCGCGCCGGCACCATGTCCGGCGGCGAACAGCAGATGCTCGCCATCGGCCGCGCGCTGATGAGCAAGCCCAAGCTGCTGCTGCTCGACGAGCCGTCTCTTGGCCTGGCACCGATCATCATCCAGCAGATCTTCGACATCATCGAACAGCTGCGCAAGGACGGGGTGACGGTGTTCCTGGTCGAGCAGAACGCCAACCAGGCGCTCAAGCTCGCCGACCGCGGCTACGTGCTGGAGAACGGGCGGATCGTCATGCAGGGCAGCGGGCATGACCTGCTCAATGATCCGAAGGTGCGTGACGCCTACCTGGGCGGCTAGAAAACTACCTACGTTGCCATCGCTGCGTTGAAAGCAGGCTAAAAATGCTCATGTACAGCTCGTACACTCCGCTTTTTAGCCTGCTTTCGCGGGGCCGCCATCGGTATTGCGCTGGCTGCCTCGCCTACGTTTTCGTACATCTGTACGAGCAGAGGACATTTACCCTGAACGATGCCCGGCGCGCTCCAGTCCCAATATTGAACGGACTAAACTGGAGTCGCACCATGCTGAAGTTTCTGGGCAGCACCATCGGCATCATCTTCCTGATCGGCCTGCTGGTGGTTATCGGCATTTTCTCACTGATCTTCTGATCACCCTCATCTGCAAGCCGGGCGCCCTGCCCGGCTTTTTTCATGCAGCGCGCATGAGCCTGCGCGCAACGCTACAATGGGCATCACTTCGCTGACGATGCTCTGCCATGACCGCTCCCCTTCGCCTCTCCAAACGCCTGATCGAACTCACTGGTTGCTCGCGCCGCGAGGCCGAACTGTATATCGAGGGCGGCTGGGTCACGGTTGACGGTGCGGTCGTCGACGAACCGCAGCGCAAGGTCACCGACGAAGCCGTCGCCCTGCTTCCCGATGCCGTTGCCGAACCGCTGCTGCCGGTTACCCTGCTGCTGCACATTCCAAGCGGGCGTTTTCCCGAACGCGCCGCCGAGGAGATCGGCCCGGACAGCCGCTGGCCGGACGATCGCGCCGAGCAACGTACCCTCAAAGGACACTTTGCCCGCCTGACACCCTGCATTCCCCTGCAGGCGGGCGCCGACGGCCTGCACGTGCTGACCCAGGACTGGCGCACCGAGCGCAAGCTGCGCGAGGACCTGGCCAAGCTCGAACAGGAGTACGTGGTGGAGGTCAGCGGCGAGCTGTCGGAACGTGACCTCAAGCGCCTCAACCACGGCCTGGTGTTCAACGGCACGCCTCTGGCGCCATGCAAGGTCAGCTGGCAGAACGAAACCCGCCTGCGCTTCGCCCTGAAGAACCCGCTGCCCGGCCAACTGGTGTTCATGTGCAACAGCGTCGGCCTCAAGGTGCTGGGCCTCAAGCGCATCCGCATCGGCGGCGTGCCCATGGGCAAGGTTCCAGCGGGCCAGTGGCGCTACCTGGGCGCCAAGGAACGCTTCTGAGCCACGCCCCTCCCTTTCACAGGGTTGCGCCACGCTGGCGCGCCCGTCATCAGGAATACCCATGATCAACAACGATGTACTGCGCAGCCTGCGCTACATGCTCGACATCAGCGACGAGCAACTGGCCGAAATCGTCGAACTCGGCGGTTACGCGGTGAGCGATGAGCAGATCGCCGCCGTGCTGAAAAAGGACGACGAGCCAGGCTTCCAGCCATGCAGCGACGAACTGCTGGCCCATGCTCTCGATGGCCTGGTGTACTTCAAGCGCGGCAAGGACGACAGCCGCCCGGCGCCCGCCCTGGAGTTGCCGGTGAGCAACAATCAGGTGCTGAAGAAGTTGCGCGTGGCCTTCGAACTCAAGGAAGACGACATCCACGCCATCATGCGCAGCGTCGATTTCGTGGTGTCGAAGCCGGAAATGAGCGCACTGTTCCGCAAGGCCGGCACCAGCAATTATCGCCCCTGCGGCGATCAGTTCCTACGCAACTTCCTCAAGGGCCTGACCCAGCGCCTGCGCGGCTGAGCAGCATGAACCATCAGGTTTCGCCCATCGGCTACGTGCGCTCCTGTTTCAAGGAGAAGTTCGCCATCCCCCGCCAGCCGCAGCTGGCGCCTGCCGCACGTGGCGTGCTGGAACTGTGCCCGCCATTCGACAGCGGCGACGCCGTTCAGGGCCTGGAGCAGGTCAGCCATGTGTGGCTGTTGTTCCTGTTTCACCAAGCGCTGGAAGACAAGCCACGCCTGAAAGTGCGCCCGCCGCGCCTGGGCGGCAACCGCGCCATCGGCGTGTTCGCCACCCGGGCGACCCACCGCCCCAACGGCATCGGCCAGTCGGTAGTGAAGCTGGACAAGGTCGACAGGGATCGCCTGTGGCTGTCAGGCATCGACCTGCTCGATGGCACCCCGGTGCTCGACATCAAACCCTACGTGCCCTACGCCGACGGCGTGCCAGGCGCCCACAACCAGATCGCCACCGATGCCCCGCCGCAGATCGCCGTGCTCTGGCAGGACGACGCCCTGGCCAGCGCCCGACACCACGCGCTGCGCCTGGGCGAGCCGCTGGTGGAGCTGATCGAGCAATGCCTGGCCCAGGACCCGCGCCCGGCCTATCAGCAGCCTGCGCCGGAACGCCGCTACGGGGTACGGCTGTGGGATGTGGATGTGCACTGGCATTACCCGCAGGAAGGCTCTATTCGCGTGCTGGATGTGCAGGCGGAGTAGCTCACCGAGCATCTCGCACCTGGAATATCCGCACGACCGCCCCGGGTATCGCTTCGCTCAACCACGGGCTACCCCCGTAGCCTGGCGTTGAGCGTAGCGATACCCAGGAAAATCCTGCAGACGACCGCGGCAACGGCCAGCGCCTCTTTTTTGCAGACGAAAAAAATCCGCAGCCATCGCTGGCTGCGGATTCTCGATCTTCAGTCGATCAGGCGCCGGCTTTCTGCACGGCGTCCTTGATCAGGGTCTGCAGCTCACCCTTCTCGTACATTTCCAGCAGAATGTCGCTGCCGCCGACCAGCTCACCGGCTACCCACAGTTGCGGGAAGGTCGGCCAGTTGGCGTACTTGGGCAGGTTGGCGCGGATTTCCGGGTTCTGCAGGATGTCGACATAGGCGAACTTCTCGCCGCAGCCCATCAGCGCCTGGGACGCGCGAGCGGAAAAACCGCACTGCGGCGCATTCGGCGAGCCTTTCATGTACAGCAGAACGGTGTTGTTGGCGATCTGCTCTTTGATGGTTTCGATGATATCCATTAGGCACCTCAGAACTGGACTATCCGACTCGTGAGTCGATACGGTGCGCGCATTGTAACCAAAAGCCGAGCGCAATGCTCAGCCATGCTGAACGCGCACCATCAGGCCGCCACCACCTCCACGGGAACGCCATTGAGCGCGGCATTGCCGGACAGCGCATCGAGCAGACGCTCATCGGTCAGGTCGTTGGCGCTCGCCCCCGGGGTCGCCTGGGCGATACTCATCTGCACGCCCGGGCGGCCATGGCCCCAGCCGTGGGGCAGGCTGACCACCCCCGGCATCATCTCGGCGCAGCCAAGTACTTCGACCTCCAGCATACCGACCCGCGAACGCACACTGACCCGCTGGCCATCGCTGAGCCCGCGTTGAGCCAGGTCCTCGGGGTTCATCAGCAACTGATGGCGCGGCTTGCCTTTCACCAGCCGGTGATAGTTGTGCATCCAGGAATTGTTGCTGCGTACATGACGGCGGCCGATCAGCAACAGCTGGCCCTCGACCAATGCCGGCTGCGCCGCGAAACGCTGCAAGTCGTCCAGCAACAACGTTGGCGCGATCTGCACCTGGCCGTCAGGGGTTTTCAGACGCGCCGCCAGGTTGGGCTTGAGCGGGCCGATATCCAGGCCATGGGGATGATCCAGCAGCGTCTGCAGCGACAGGTTGAGCGGCGAGCGCTCGCCGTACGGTCCCATGCGCAGGCCGAAGTCGATCATCTGCGCTGGCGGCTGTGTCGGTTTGAGAGTCGCGGCGGTCTGTGCGGCAAAGGCCTGCGCCAGGCCGACGAAGATCTCCCAGTCATCCAGTGCGCCAGCGGGCTTGGGCAGTACGGCCTGGTTGAAGCGGGTAACGTTGCGCACCGCGAACAGGTTGAAGGTGGTGTCGTAGTGATCGTGCTCCAGCGGTGCGGTCGATGGCAGGATCAGATCGGCGTAGCGAGTGGTTTCGTTGATGTACAGGTCCACGCTGAGCATGAACGCCAGCCCTTCGAGCCCGCGTTCCAGCTGACGGCCGTTGGGCGTGGACAGCACCGGGTTGCCCGCCACGGTGATCAGCGCCCGCACCTGGCCGTCACCGTCGGTGAGCATTTCCTCGGCCAGAGCGCTGACCGGCAGCTCGCCGCCGTATTCCGGCAGGCCGGATACGCGGCTCTGCCAGCGGTCGAAGTGCCCGCCGGACGTTGCCCCCACCAGATCCACCGCCGGCTCGGTGCACAGCGCCCCGCCCTCGCGATCCAGGTTGCCGGTCACCAGGTTGATCACCTGCACCAGCCATTGGCACAGGGTGCCGAATACCTGGGTCGAAACCCCCATGCGCCCGTAGCAAACAGCGCGCTCGGCCGCGGCAAAGTCACGGGCCAGTTGCCGGATCGTTCCTGCCGGCACGCCGCAGCGCGCGGCCATGCGGTCAGCGTCGAACGGGGCGACCGCGCCGCGTAACTCATCCAGCCCGGCGATTGGCAAATGACTGGCCCGCCCGAGGTTTTCCTCGAACAGGGTGTTGAGCATGCCCAGCAACAAGGCGGCATCCTGCCCGGGGCGAATGAACAGGTGCTGATCGGCGATAGCTGCGGTTTCGGTAAGCCTCGGATCGACCACCACCAGCTTGCCGCCACGAGCCTGGATGGCCTTGAGGCGCTTCTCCACATCCGGCACGGTCATCAGGCTGCCGTTGGACGCCAACGGATTGCCGCCCAGGATCAGCATGAAATCGGTATGGTCGATGTCGGGGATGGGAATCAGAAAACCGTGGCCGTACATCAGGTGACAGGTCAGGTGATGGGGCAACTGATCGACCGACGTGGCGGAGTAGCGATTGCGCGTTTTCAGCAGGCCCAGGAAGTAGTTGCTGTGGGTCATCAGCCCGTAGTTGTGCACGCTGGGGTTGCCCTGGTAGACCGCCACGGCGTTCTGCCCGTGGGCTGCCTGCACGGCAGCCAGGCGGCTGGCCGCGAACTCGAAAGCCTCCTGCCAGCTGATGGCCTCCCAGCGATCGCCGCTGCGGCGCATGGGCTGGCGCAGGCGGTCCGGATCATTCTGGATATCCTGCAGGGCCACGGCCTTCGGGCAGATATGGCCGCGGCTGAACGGATCGTCGCGGTCGCCCTTGATGGAGCGCACCTGGGGCTGCCCGTCGGCAGCCTGCTCGACTTCCAGCGTCAGCCCACAGATGGCTTCGCACAGGTGGCACGCACGGTGATGGAGGGTCGTGGTCATGGCCAGCCTCGCTTTGTTGTTGAAGGGCCATCATGGGCGCCGACGCGGCAGCCTGCCAGCAGCTTCGATGCCGTGAATCGTGGGCCATCAGGGCCATGCATCAGGCCGGCGTAGAGGCCGGAAAGGCGCGTCACATCTGGCAATCCGGGCAAATTTGCGCCTAGGCGTCATTTACTTATAAGATCGGCGGCTTCCCGTTTCGTCGCACTGTGCGGCCCCCAGCCGCAGGTTCTCCCGTTTTTCCTCGAAAAAACAACCTGCGCCCTGTATGTCAAAAGGTAGTTAACGATGAGCGCAAGACACTTTCTCTCGCTGAAGGACTGCACACCGGATGAACTGGTGGGCCTGATCCGACGCGGCATGGAGCTGAAAGGCTTGCGCAACAGCGGCGTGCTCTTCGAACCCCTGCGCAATCGCGTGCTGGGCATGATCTTCGAGAAAGCCTCGACCCGTACCCGCGTATCGTTCGAAGCCGGCATGATCCAGCTCGGCGGCCAGGCCATCTTCCTGTCGCCGCGCGACACCCAGCTGGGCCGTGGCGAGCCGGTCGCCGATTCGGCCATCGTCATGTCGCGCATGCTCGATGCGATCATGATCCGTACCTTCGCCCACAGCACCCTGACCGAGTTCGCCGCCAACTCCCGCGTGCCGGTGATCAACGGCCTGTCGGACGATCTGCACCCCTGCCAGTTGCTGGCCGACATGCAGACCTTCCTCGAACACCGCGGCAGCATCGTCGGCAAGACGGCTGCCTGGATCGGCGACGGCAACAACATGTGCAACTCCTATATAGAAGCGGCCATGCAGTTCGACTTCACCCTGCATGTCGCCTGCCCGGAAGGCTACGAGCCGAGCGCCGCCCTGCTGGCCGAGGCTGGTGAGCGGGTGAAGATTTTCCGCGACCCGCGCGAGGCAGTCGCCGGTGCGCACCTGGTGACCACCGACGTGTGGGCCTCCATGGGCCAGGAAGAAGAAATCGCCGAGCGCCACAAGCTGTTCGCGCCCTATCAGGTGAACCGCGCGCTGCTCGATGCCGCCGACGAGAACGTGCTGTTCCTGCATTGCCTGCCGGCGCACCGTGGCGAGGAAATCAGCGTCGACCTGCTCGACGATCCACGCTCGGCCGCCTGGGACCAGGCGGAGAACCGCCTGCATGCGCAGAAAGCACTGCTCGAATTCCTGGTCGAACCGGCGTATCACCACGCATGAGCCAGCCGATGCTGTTGAGCCTGCGCAATCTGGGTTGCGGCTACGGTGACCAGCGCATCGTGCAGCAGTTGAACCTGCACCTCAACGCCGGGGAAATCGGTTGCCTGCTCGGCCCCTCCGGCTGCGGCAAGACCACAACGCTGCGCGCCATCGCCGGCTTCGAGCCGGTGCTCGAAGGTGAAATCGCCCTGGCCGGCGAGGTCATCTCCCGCCCCGGCTTCACCCTGGCGCCCGAGAAGCGCCGCATCGGCATGGTGTTTCAGGACTACGCCCTGTTCCCGCACCTGAGCGTGGCGCAGAACGTTTCCTTCGGCATTCGCAAGCAGCCCGACTGCGAGCAGGTGACCCGCGAATTGCTGGAGCTGGTCAAGCTCGACCACCTGAGCAAGCGCCACCCGAACGAGTTGTCTGGCGGGCAACAGCAGCGCGTTGCCCTGGCCCGCGCGCTGGCCACCAACCCGCAGTTATTGCTTCTCGACGAGCCGTTCTCCAACCTCGACGGCGAGCTGCGCCGGCGCCTCAGTCATGAGGTGCGCGACATTCTCAAGGCCCGTGGCACCAGCGCAATTCTGGTCACCCATGACCAGGAAGAAGCCTTCGCCGTCAGCGACCAGGTGGGCGTGTTCAAGGCCGGGCATCTGGAGCAATGGGACACGCCGTTCAACCTCTACCACGAGCCGCAGACGCCCTTCGTCGCCAGCTTCATCGGCCAGGGTTACTTCATTCGCGGCCAGTTGCTTGCGCCCGATGAGGTGCAAACCGAGCTGGGCCTGATCCGTGGCAACCGTGCCTATTCCTGGCCCGTCGGCAGTGCCGTGGATGTACTGCTGCGCCCGGACGATATCGTTCACGACCCCGAGAGCGCGCAGAAGGCCAAGATCGTCGGCAAGAGCTTTCTCGGCGCCGCCACCCTGTATCGCCTGCAGTTGCCCACCGGCAGCCAGCTGGAAGCCCTGTTCCCCAGCCATGCCGATCACCAGCCCGGTGAACAGGTGGGCATCCGCATCGCCGCCGACCATCTGGTGGCCTTCGCCGCGCCAGGCAGCGTGGCGGCGCCCTCGACGCTGGAACGGGCGGATTAGAGAAATAGCTGGCCGCTGCTTACAACTCGGGCCTGCCCAGCGAGTTCTACCCGCTCCCCTTTCAGGCGACACCACAGAAAGCCGCCGCGCTTGCCGCCCTGGTAGGCGGTCAGTTCCGGCTTGGCCAGTTGCTGTGTCCAGTACGGCGTGAGGATGCAGTGCGCCGAGCCGGTGACCGGATCCTCGTCGATGCCCACGGCCGGGGCGAAGTTACGCGACACGAAATCCACCGCCTCGCCTGGCGCAGTCACGATCACCGCCGACCAAGGCAACTGCGCCAGCGCACGTAAATCCGGAGTGCAGGCACGCACGGCTGCTTCGGACTCGAGCACCACCAGCAATTGCGGGGCATCCAGCACGGCAACGGGCGTCTGCCCGAGGATTTTCGCCAGGCCCTCGGGCTCGGCGATTGGCGTCGGCGCATTGCACGGGAAATCCAGCACCAGACGATCGCCCTCGCGGCGCACCGACAGGCTGCCATCCACGTAATTGAAATCGATGCGCTCGCCCACCTCGCCATGGCACTCGAACAAGGCATGGGCGCTGGCCAAGGTAGCGTGCCCGCACAGTGGCACTTCGGTGGTCGGCGTGAACCAGCGGATACGCCAGGCCGCGCCCTCTTTGACCACGAAGGCGGTTTCGGCCAGGTTGTGCTCGGCGGCGATCTGCTGCATCAACGCATCGTCTAGCCAACGGTCAAGGCGATAGACCACCGCCGGGTTGCCTGCAAAAGGCTTGTCGCTGAAGGCGTCGATCTGGTGAAACGGCAGGGACATCGGGATTTTCCTTGAAGATGACGGATGGCTCAGCATGCCTGCACCGCGCTGCCTGGCTGCGATACAGCGCGGCGCCAATACGGCGCAACAGTGCGATCAGGGCTGGGTATGGATGCCGTAGCGTTGCAGCAGGGCGTCGAGGCGACCGTCCTGCCGATATCGCCGCACGCCTTCGTCGAAGATATCGCGATAGCGGGCACTGGAGGACAGCACGGGGGAAAAGGCGATGTAGATTGGCACGTCCGGCACCCGACAGCCGACTTCGACCAGATCATCGAGATTGCCGTGCTGGTCCTGGTACATGGCCATGATCCAGGTGTTCTCCAGCAGCGCGTCCAGGCGCCCCAGCTCGACCTTGCGCACGTTCAATGCCAGCGCCTGCTCACCGGCGGCAAGCTGCAGGCGGTCGTGCTCCTTCTGGTAGCGGCTGATGTAGTCGTCCAGCTCCTGGCCATAGCTATAGCCGTTGATCACCCCGAGGCGGATCTTGGCGAGCGAATCCAGCCCGGTGTATCGCCAGGTGCTGTCGGCCCGGGCGTAGAAACAGTTGCGGGAGATGCCCGGTGCCGATTTACCGAAGAGAAAGTCCGGCGCGTCGCGCACACCGGCACCGACCAGCGCGTTGGCGCGCCCGCTGCGTACGTCCTGCACGGCACGTGCCCAGTTGGTGACGCGGTAGTCGACCTGAATGCCGGCCTCGGCGAAGATCTGCGTGGCCAACTCGACGAAGATGCCGGGGCGCTCGGCGTCCTGCGCGCAGTTGACCGGACACCAGACGTCGGCCTCCATGATCAGGGTTTCCGCCCGGGCGCAGGCGGTGTTCAGCACCACAGCCGCCAACAGACTTCTTGCCACCCAACCGACACCTTTCACCGTTTGCCTAGCCTCCTGCTACTGATGCGCGCGCCATTGTCGCCCCGTCCTTTGCTACGCCGCGCCGGCCGGGCAGGCAAAGGCGGCAGCGATGCCGACAGTGCCAGTGTCTGGCCGGCGCTTCAAGCCTGGCACGCAGCCAATCATCAGACGCCGACTTACGGCGTCAAGCGGATCAGCGGCCTATATCGGCGAACTGCGCCTGAGTGTGTTCGGCCAGAATCTCGGCGCTAAGCTCGACCTCCAGCCCACGCCGCCCGGCGCTCACGTAAACGGTGGCGAAATCGCGCGCACTGCCATCGATGAAGGTGCGCAGGCGCTTCTTCTGGCCCAGGGGGCTGATACCACCGACCAGATAACCGGTCGCGCGCTGCGCGGCATCGACTGCCGCCATGTCCACCTTCTTCACGCCGGCGGCCTGGGCCAGGGCCTTGAGGTCGAGGCTGCCGACCACCGGCACCACCGCCACCAGCAGCTCGCCCTTCTCGCTGGCCGCCAGCAACGTCTTGAACACCCGCGCCGGCTCAAGGTCTAGCTTCTCGGCGGCTTCAAGCCCGTAGGAAGCGGCCTTGGGGTCATGCTCATAGCTGTGAATTCGATGCACGGCGCCAGCCTTCTTCAACAGATTCAATGCGGGTGTCATGAAGGCTCCGACTGCGAGAAGAGACCTCGGATTCTAGCGCTGCTGCCAGCGAAACGCTGCGCCAATCTGAGGCCGCCAAGGAAACTTGTTTCACAACGGAACCTATCACCCGCTAAATTGACCTATTGAACTGTACGCGCGATTGATATCGAAAATATCTACGGCTTATACGGTTCGATTTTTGACAATACGCGCAAACCACATCTAGTTTTTTCGATTACGAACATCCAGAGATCCTTACCCGATGGCAATGGTGCAAAGGTCGCCCTACCCAGCAGAGGGCCGCCGTACCTGACACCAGCGCCAACAACAACAAAAACGAGGCTTCCTCATGACTACTGCGCTACAACAACCCACGCTATCGGGCCAATGTATGGCCGAGTTCCTGGGCACGGCCCTGCTGATCTTCTTCGGTACCGGCTGCGTCGCCGCCCTCAAGGTGGCAGGTGCCAGTTTCGGCCTGTGGGAAATCAGCATCATCTGGGGCGTCGGCGTCAGCATGGCCATCTACCTGACCGCAGGCGTATCCGGCGCGCACCTCAATCCGGCGGTGAGCATTGCGCTCTGGCTGTTCGCCGGTTTCGAAAAGCGCAAACTGCCGTTCTACATCGTCTCCCAGATCGCCGGCGCCTTCTGCGGCGCACTGCTGGTGTACACCCTGTACAGCGGGCTGTTCGCCGAATTCGAACAGGCCAACCAGATGGTCCGTGGCTCCCAGGCCAGCCTGGAACTGGCCTCGGTGTTCTCCACCTTCCCCAATCCGGTGCTCTCCACCGGTCAGGCGTTCATGGTCGAAGTGGTGATCACCGCGATTCTGATGGGCGTGATCATGTCCCTGACCGACGACAACAATGGCCTGCCGCGCGGCCCCATGGCGCCGCTGCTGATCGGCCTGCTGATCGCCGTGATCGGCAGCGCCATGGGCCCTCTGACCGGCTTCGCGATGAACCCGGCGCGCGACTTCGGGCCGAAGCTGATGACCTTCATCATGGGCTGGGGCGAGATCTCCCTGACCGGCGGCCGCGATATTCCCTACTTCCTGGTACCGATCTTCGCGCCGATCCTGGGCGCCTGCATCGGCGCCGCGGCGTATCGCACCCTGGTCGCGCGGCATCTGCCCAGCGCGGTAGAGACACCGGTGACAGAACGCGCCGTCGACCGCGACGTCAAAGCATCCTGATTTCAACGGCGTGCGGATCGGCTCGACCCGCATGCCCAATTTGTCCTCCGCTCACCTCAAGGCAATCGACATGACCGACAAGAACTACATCATTGCCCTCGACCAGGGTACTACCAGCTCCCGCGCGATCATCTTCGACCGCGACGCCAACGTGGTATGCATCGCCCAGCGGGAATTCACCCAGCACTATCCGCAAAGCGGCTGGGTCGAGCATGACCCCATGGAAATCTTCGCCACCCAGAGCGCGGTGATGGTCGAAGCCCTTGCCCAGGCTGGCCTGCATCATGATCAGGTAGCCGCCATCGGCATCACCAATCAGCGTGAAACCACCGTGGTGTGGGACAAGAACACCGGCCGACCGATCCACAACGCCGTCGTCTGGCAGTGCCGCCGCAGCACCGAGATCTGCCAGCAACTCAAACGCGACGGCCTGGAGCCGTACATCAAGGAGACCACCGGCCTGGTCACCGACCCCTACTTCTCGGGCACCAAGCTGAAGTGGATTCTCGACCACGTCGAAGGCAGCCGCGAACGCGCCCGCAAGGGTGAACTGCTGTTCGGCACCATCGATAGCTGGCTGATCTGGAAATTCACCGGCGGCAAGGTGCACGTCACCGACTACACCAACGCCTCGCGCACCCTGCTGTTCAACATCCACACCCGCGAGTGGGATGCCAAGATGCTGGAGGTGCTGGATATCCCCCGGGAGATGCTGCCGGAGGTCAAATCCTCGTCCGAAGTCTATGGCCACACCAAGAGCGGCATCGCCATCGCCGGTATCGCTGGCGACCAGCAGGCCGCGCTGTTCGGCCAGATGTGCGTCGAGCCGGGCCAGGCCAAGAACACCTACGGCACCGGCTGCTTCCTGCTGATGAACACCGGCGACAAGGCGGTCCACTCCCAGCACGGCATGCTCACCACCATCGGCTGCGGCCCGCGCGGCGAGCCGGCCTATGCGCTGGAAGGCGCGATCTTCAACGCCGGCTCCACAATCCAGTGGCTGCGCGACGAACTGAAGCTGGTCAACGACGCCTACGACACCGAGTACTTCGCCGGCAAGGTCAAGGACAGCAATGGCGTGTACCTGGTCCCGGCCTTTACCGGCCTCGGCGCCCCCTACTGGGACCCCTACGCACGCGGCGGCCTGTTCGGCCTGACCCGCGGCGTGAAAATCGACCACATCATCCGCGCGGCCCTGGAGTCCATCGCCTACCAGACCCGCGACGTGCTCGACGCCATGCAGCAGGATTCCGGCGAACGCCTCAAGTCCCTGCGCGTAGACGGTGGTGCGGTAGCCAACAATTTCCTCATGCAGTTCCAGGCCGACATCCTTGGCACCCAGGTGGAGCGCCCGCAAATGCGTGAAACAACGGCCCAGGGCGCTGCCTACCTGGCGGGCCTGGCCACCGGCTTCTGGAGCAGCCTGGACGAGCTGCGCGGCAAGGCGGTGATCGAGCGCGAGTTCGAGCCGCAGCTCGCCGATGCAGACAAGGAGAAGCTCTACGCCGGCTGGAAAAAGGCCGTGGATCGCACCCGCGACTGGCAGCCCCACGAAGACCAGCAGTGAGCTACCAGCCGGGCTACGGCCCGGCTGTCACTGGCAGTGAGCAGATTCGTGCGGCATCATGGTGCAATTCCGTGCGGCCCGAAGGACATTCAATGAATCTGCCCCCTCGCCAGCAGCAAATCCTCGATCTGATCCGCGAACGCGGCTACGTCAGCATCGAGGAGCTGGCCACTCAGTTCGTCGTCACCCCGCAAACCATCCGCCGCGATATCAATCAGCTGGCCGATGCCAACCTGCTGCGCCGCTACCACGGCGGCGCCGCCTACGATTCCAGCGTCGAGAACACCGCCTACGCGATGCGCGCCGACCAGATGCGCCAGGAAAAACAGCGCATCGGTGAAGCGGTGGCCGCGCAGATTCCCGACCATGCCTCGCTGTTCATCAACATCGGCACCACCACCGAAGCCATCGCCCGGGCGCTGCTCAACCACAGCCACCTGAAGGTGATCACCAATAACCTCAACGTCGCCTCGATGCTCGCCGCCAAGGACGACTTCGACGTGCTGCTCACCGGCGGCAACGTGCGCCGTGATGGTGGCCTGGTGGGTCAGGCCAGCGTGGACTTCATCAACCAGTTCAAGGTCGACTTCGCCCTGGTCGGCATCAGCGGTATAGACGAAGACGGCAGCCTGCTGGATTTCGATTATCAGGAAGTGCGCGTCTCCCAGGCGATCATCGCCAACGCCCGCAAGGTGATCCTGGCCGCCGACTCCAGCAAGTTCGGCCGCAACGCGATGATCCGCCTGGGCCCGATCAGCCTGATCGACTGCCTGGTAACCGACCAGCAGCCAGTCGCCGGCCTTTGCCAATTGCTCGACCAGCACAAGATCCGCCTCGAAGTCGTCTGACCCCTCTCCTCTCCACCCGAGCCCTGGGCAACACGCCCACGACTCGGGTGCGTGTCATTTTTTATTCCTATTCGAACATCGGGCGAACCTTCCAGCCCCCCAAGCATCCTAATGCATATTCGTGAATTTTCATTCCAGCGCATTCCAGGGCGTTTTTTGATCGAACACCACTGGATGCGCCTCTAATCATGCGCTAGTATTTTCGGAAATGAACATTTATGTTCGATTTGAAAATGAAAACGCTATACGAGGCCCCGACGATGTCCACATCCAGCCTGTCCAACAGCCCGCTGTCCGAGGTTTACGATATTGCCGTCGTGGGCGGCGGCATCAATGGCGCCGGTATCGCTTGTGATGCGGCGGGTCGTGGCCTGTCGGTATTCCTGTGCGAAAAGGATGATCTTGCCCGTCACACCTCGTCGGCGAGCAGCAAGCTGATCCATGGCGGCCTGCGCTACCTGGAGCACCACGAGTTCCGCCTGGTACGCGAAGCACTGGCCGAGCGTGAAGTGCTGCTGGCCAAGGCGCCGCACATCGTCAGCCCGATGCGCTTCATCCTGCCCCACCGCCCGCACCTGCGCCCGGCCTGGATGATCCGCGCCGGCCTGTTCCTGTATGACAATCTCGGCAAGCGCAAGGCGCTGCCGCGCTCGCGCGGCCTCAGCTTCGGCGCCAACAGCCCGCTCAAGGCCGAGATCAGCAAAGGTTTCGAATACTCCGATTGCTGGGTCGACGATGCCCGCCTGGTGGTGCTCAATGCCATGGCCGCCCGCGAGCACGGCGCCCACGTGCATACCCACACGCGCTGCGTCAGCGCACGCCGCAGCAAGGGTGCTTGGGAAGTGGATCTGGAACGCGCCGATGGCAGCCGCTTCTCGATCCGCGCCAAAGCGCTGGTCAATGCCGCTGGCCCCTGGGTGGCGCGTTTCATCCGCGACGACCTGCAGCAGAAGTCGCCGTACGGCATCCGCCTGATTCAGGGCAGCCATATCGTCGTACCGCGCCTGTTCGAGGGCAAGGAAGCCTACATTCTGCAGAACGAAGACCGCCGCATCGTGTTCGCCATTCCGTATCTGGATCGCTTCACCCTGATCGGCACCACCGACCGCGAATACCAGGGCGACCCGGCTACCGTGAGCATCAGCGAGGAAGAAACCACGTACCTGCTGAAAGTGGTCAACGATCACTTCCGCAAATCGCTCAGCCGAGAGGACATCCTCCACAGCTACGCCGGTGTGCGCCCGCTGTGCGACGACGAGTCCGACGAGCCCTCGGCCATCACCCGCGACTACACCCTGTCGCTGTCGGCCCAAGGCGGCGAACCGCCGCTGCTGTCGGTATTCGGCGGCAAGCTGACCACCTACCGCAAGCTGGCGGAATCCGCTCTGGCCCAGCTGGCGCCGTTCTTCCCGAATATGAAGGCGCGCTGGACGGCCGATGCCCCGCTGCCGGGTGGCGAGAACATGCAAAGCCGTGAAAGCCTGATCGAAGCCCTGCGCGCCCGCCACGGCTGGCTGAGCGCCGAGCTGGCGAGCCGCTGGGCCATCACCTACGGCAGCCGCAGCTGGCAATTGCTCGACAAGGTGCAGCACGAAAGCGACCTGGGCGAACACTTCGGCCACGACCTGTACGCCCGCGAAGTGGACTACCTACGTGAGCAGGAATGGGCCACCGAGGTGGACGATATCCTCTGGCGCCGTAGCAAGCTGGGCCTGTTTCTGTCCGCTGCCGAGCGCAGCCGACTGGAAGCCTACCTGGCCCCCGCCGCACCTACGCTGGTTACATCTGCACCAGTTGCACATCCAGCCGATGCGCTTGCAGATGCGGCAGCACCGCGGCAAGCAACGGCGCCTTGAAACGCTCCTGAAAGCGGTGGGCGAGCCCGGGAATCAGGCGTAACTCGCTGCCGCGAATATGCGCAGCCACGTGCACGCCGTGCATCACCGGCAGCAGCGGATCGGCGGTGCCATGCACCACCAGGGTAGGCACCTGCAAACGATTGAGCAGATCGACCCGGCTGCGCTCGGCGAGAATCGCCAGTAGCTGGCGTTCCACGCCCGCCGGGTTGAAGGCGCGGTCATAAGCGACCTCGGCCTGGTGCAGCAATATGGCGCGGTCATCCACCACGGCAGGGCTGCCCAGCGCAGCCAACAGGTCGGCCTGCTGCTCCAGCGCCACCTCACGGCTCGGCGCCTCGCGGCGCGCCAGCAGGCGCAGCAGCGCCGGGCTGGGCGCCGGCAATCCCTGGGCACCCGAACTGGTCATTACCAGCGTCAGGCTACGCACCCGCTGGGGCGCCATGTCGGCGACATGCTGGGCGATCATTCCGCCCATGCTGGCGCCGAGCAGGTGGAAATCCTCGATGCCCAGCGCATCCATCAAGCCCAGAGCGTCGCCGGCCATATCGCGCAGCCGATAAGGTGCGCCAACCGACAGCCCGAGCCGGTAGCGCAGCACCTCGAAGGCCAGGTTGGCCTCCGGTGCCTGGGTATTCCAGCGACTCAGCCCCACATCGCGATTATCGAAGCGGATTACCCTGAAGCCCTGCTCGCAAAGCTGCTCGACAACGTCATCCGGCCAGTGAATCAACTGTCCACCGAGGCCCATGACCAACAGCAGGGCCGGGTCGCTGCTACGCCCGATGCTCTGGTACGCAAGGCTCACCTCGCCCAGCGACACGCGCTCGACGTCCGTGCCGACCTTGCATGGTTCAGCCGCCAGGGACGACAGGCTGCCCAGCAGGGCAGCCAGAAAGATGACGATGCGCATGATGAATTCCACGAGCGAAAGGGCGAATAGCAGACAAGTGTTGCAGTGAAGGACCACGGCGCGCTGCCACACAACGGTGACAGTTTGATGAAACCCGCCAAACGGACGAACGAGGCGCGACTCGACAGCAGACCGGCTCATGGGCGACACTCTTATACATGAATACTGCTCATCTTCCTGGCTGAGCAGTTGAATACCTTGCAGGTAACCTGATGCTCGAAATTCGTCACTTGAAAACGCTCCACGCCCTGCGGGAAACCGACAGCCTGGTCGAAGCCGCCGACCGCCTGCACCTGACACAATCGGCGCTGTCGCACCAGTTCAAGGAGCTCGAGGAGCGCCTCGGCATGCAGCTGTTCGTGCGCAAGACCAAGCCGGTGCGCTTCACCAGCGCCGGCCTGCGCCTGCTCCAGCTGAGCGACGCCGTGCTGCCATTGCTGCGCAGTGCCGAGCGCGATCTGTCGCGTCTTGCCGGTGGTACGGCCGGCCGCCTGCACATGGCGATCGAGTGCCACAGTTGCTTTCAATGGCTAATGCCGACCATCGACCAGTTCCGCGATGCCTGGCCGGAGGTCGAACTCGATCTGGCCTCGGGCTTCTCCTTCGCGCCGCTGCCCGCCCTGGCCCGGGGCGATCTCGACCTGGTGGTGACATCGGACCCGGTTGAGCTGTCCGGCATCACCTATGTGCCGCTATTCACCTACGAAGCCATGCTCGCGGTAGCCAACCAGCACGCACTGGCCACCCGCCCCTACATCCGCCCTGAAGACCTGCTCAAGGAAACCCTGATCACCTACCCGGTGGAGCGCGATCGCCTGGACATCTTCACCCGTTTTCTGGAGCCCGCCGACATCGAGCCGGCCCAGGTACGCACCTCCGAGCTGACGGTGATGATGATGCAGCTGGTGGCCAGCGGTCGCGGTGTCTGCGGCCTGCCCAACTGGGCGCTGCACGAGTACAGTTCACGGGGCTACGTGACCGCCAGGCGCCTCGGCGACAAGGGTCTGTTCGCCACGCTCTACGCCGGCGTGCGCACCGACATGCTCGATGCGCCGTTCATGCGTGATTTCCTGCTCACCGCCAAGGACACCTCGTTCGCCAACCTCGAAGGCGTCAGCGTCGCTCGGCAATAGTGCCTCACTTCCCCTTACAGAGACCTGCGATGAACATCAGCGATATCCCCTTTGGCGTCACCGACTGGAGCCAGATCCAGCCTACCGAACACGCCGGCGAAACCGGCACGGCCTATTGGCGCACCTGCCAGTTCGGCGCGTTGCGCGTGCGCATGGTCGAGTACACGGCAGGCTACCTGGCCGACCACTGGTGCAAGAAGGGCCACATCCTGCTCTGCCTGGAAGGTGAGCTGCATACCGAACTCGATGACGGCCGCCGTTTCGTGATGACCCCCTGCATGAGCTACCAGGTCGCCGACGGCGCCGAGGCGCACCGCAGCTCGACGAGCACCGGCGCTCGCCTGTTCATCGTCGACTGAATCGCGCCACCGACGGGTTACAGCCTCGCCGTTCTGCCGTTATGCTGGCGGTCGATTTCCGCGCCTGGAGCCCGTCATGATCAATGCCTACCGTCTGCCCGTTATCGCCGGCCTGGTTCTGCTGGGTGCCTGCGCCAGCCCATCGAAAACCCTGCAGGTGCAGAAGCAGAGCCAGTGCCCGATCGTCCTGCACGCGGGCCAGCAGCTGATCCTCAGCCTGCCGAGCAACCCGACGACGGGCTATCGCTGGACGGTGCAGGAAGACGCGGCCGCGGTGCTCAAGGCCCTTGGCCCAGAAGTCTACAGCGCAGCCGAAGATTCCGACCTGGTCGGCGGCGACGGCCACTCCACCTGGCGCTTCCAGGCCACCGAGGCGGGCGAAGCCCAGTTGCTGCTGACCTACGCCCAACCCTGGGATGCCAGCGCAGCGCCTGCCGACACCTTCGATTGTCAGATCCGCGTGCGCTAAGGATGCGGCTGCACGGCCAAACCCAGGCCGACCATCGCATCAGTCTCGTCACGAGGTTTGGCTAATCGCCGGACTTGGCTAAAATGCGCGCCTTTCCAGCGCCATGCAGACCGACCGTGAACAGACAGCCCGACCAACTCTTCGCCCAGCCACTGGATCAGGTGCCGGATTTCGTCTTCAACGAGGACGTGGCCCGGGTCTTTCCCGACATGATCAAGCGCTCGGTGCCGGGCTACCCGACCATCGTCGAGAACATCGGCGTGCTGGCCGGCCAGTTCGCCCAGCCCGGTAGCCTGCTCTATGACCTGGGTTGCTCGCTGGGCGCCGTCACCCAGGCGCTGCGCCGCCACGTGCAGGCGGACAGTTGCCGAGTGATCGCCGTGGACAACTCCAGCGCCATGGTCGAGCGCTGCCGCGAGTACCTGCACGCCCAGGACGCCATGTTCCAGGAGCTGCTGCCGGTCGAGGTCATCGAAGCCGACATTCTCGCCATGGACTGGCAGCCTGCCTCCCTGGTGGCGATGAACTTCACCCTGCAGTTCATCGCCCCGGAAAACCGCCTGGAACTGCTGAGCCGGATCCGCAGTACCCTGCTGCCCGGTGGTGCGCTGATCCTCTCCGAGAAACTGCGCTTCGAAGACGAGCAACAACATGCCCTGCTCACCGACCTGCACATCGCCTTCAAGCGGGCCAACGGCTACAGCGAACTGGAAATCGCCCAGAAGCGCAGCGCCATCGAAAACGTCATGCTGCCCGACAGCCTCGAACAGCATCGCGAACGCCTGCAGGCCGCCGGCTTCAGCAAGGTGGTGCCGTGGTTCCAGTGCCTGAACTTCGCGTCCCTGGTGGCCTTGCCATGATGCGCCGCATGGATCTGGACGCCCTGCAGACCGAGCTCGCCGGCACGCCTCTGCAGGACTGGAGCGCCGACCTGCCCGCGCAGATCGACGCCAAGCTGGCCATCGGTCATGGCGACCTGCAGCGCTGGTACGCCGCGGTCGAAGCCTTACCGGCACTGAGTGCCGAGCAAATCGACCTCCGAGAGGATTTCCGCCTCGATGGCCCCTGCGACGACGCCACCCGAGCCGCGCTGGACAGTGCCCTGCGCGGCCTGATTCCCTGGCGCAAAGGCCCTTTCCATACCTTCGGCGTGCACGTGGACACCGAATGGCGCTCGGACTGGAAATGGCAGCGCGTCGCCCCGCATCTGGACCTCAAAGGCAGACGCGTGCTCGACGTCGGCTGCGGCAATGGCTACTACATGTGGCGCATGCTCGGCGCCGGCGCCCGCAGCGTGGTCGGTATCGACCCGAACTGGCTGTTCCTCTGCCAGTTCCTGGCGATGAAGAACTACCTACCGGACATGCCCGCCTGGCACCTCCCGCTGGGTATCGAAGAGCTGCCACCGAAGCTGCTGGGCTTCGACACGGTGTTTTCCATGGGCGTTCTCTATCACCGCCGCTCGCCCATCGACCACCTGCTCGAACTCAAGGACTGCCTGCGCAAGGGCGGCGAACTGGTGCTGGAAACCCTGGTGGTGGAAGGCGACGCCCAACAGGTGCTGGTCCCGGAAGACCGCTACGCGCAGATGCGCAATGTGTGGTTCCTGCCATCGGTGCCGGCGCTGGAGCTATGGCTGCGCCGCGCCGGCTTCCTTGACGTGCGCTGCGTGGACGTCAGCGTCACCTCGGTCGAGGAACAGCGCAGCACCGAGTGGATGCGCTACCAATCGCTGCCCGAGTTCCTCGACCCGCTGGACCATCGCCGCACCGTCGAGGGCCTGCCGGCACCGCGCCGCGCCGTGATGGTCGCCCGCAAGCCCTGATAACGTCGCTGGGTAGCCTGGGTTGAGCGAAGCGATACCCGGGAGCTTGTGGGGCGGACCGGGACGCCAGCCGCTCATGACGCCCGCGAACAGTCTGCCATCGCCCCATCGGCATGAACCGCACGCCTGCAACGGCGGACTGCTTCGCGAACCGAATGCCGCCCGGTACGCCTGCGCGGCAGGCGCAAAGCGTTAACGTGCTGCAGCGCTCTGGATCAGCTGCTTCATCTCACGCACGGCTTCCTTGAAGCCGACGAACAGCGCGTGGCTGACCAGCGCGTGGCCGATGTTCAGCTCGTTGATACCGGGGATCGCCGCGACTGGCTCGACGTTGTGGTAATGCAGACCGTGGCCGGCGTTGACGATCAGCCCCAGCGACACGCCCAGGGCGACGCCTTCTCGAATGCGCTGCAGTTCGGCAGCCGCTTCTTGCGGCGTGTGCGCATCGGCATACCGCCCGGTATGCAATTCGATGGCCGGTGCACCGACGCGCTTGCTCGCCTCGATCTGCCGCGGGTCGGCATCGATGAACAGCGAAACCTCACTGCCAACGGCCGCCAGGCGCGTTACCGCCGCGGCAATCCGCGCTTCCTGGCCGGCGACGTCCAGGCCACCTTCGGTGGTCAGTTCCTGGCGGGTTTCCGGCACCAGGCACACGTGCTCGGGGCGTATCTCCTCGGCGAAGTCGAGCATGAAGTCGGTCACGCCCATCTCGAAGTTCATGCGCGTCTGCATGACTTCCTTGAGCACGCGCACGTCGCGCTCCTGGATATGCCGACGATCTTCACGCAGGTGCACGGTGATGCCATCGGCACCCGCCTCTTCGGCGTCCAGCGCGGCCTTTACCGGATCGGGATAGCGGGTGCCGCGCGCCTGGCGCAGCGTGGCGACGTGATCGATATTCACACCCAGCAAAACACGGTTGGCTTCAGTCACGAGTCGGCTCCTTGAGCGTCAAGAACAATTCGCGGCTGACCAGAGGTCGGCCGCCAAGATGAGGGGCGAGTGCCTGGCGCATCAGGCGCTTGGCCGCGGCCAGGGCACCGGGCGTACTCCAGTCCGCATCGGCCATGGCCAACAGCTCGATACCGAGAAAGGCCCCGGGCTGCCAATGGCCGATGGGCAGAAAGCCGCTGTCGGCCTCGAGCCGGTACAAGCCGTCGCTGACCACGGCATTGCCCTGCACGTCGCTGTCGAGGGCGAAACCATAGCCGAGTTCATCCAGCAGTCGCCATTCGAACGCGCGCAAGATCGGCTCCAGCGGCCGACCCTGGGCCAGCGCCAGGATGCTCATGGCGTAATGCTCGAAAATCACCGGGTGCGGGTCTTCGGCGGGCAGCACGCGAATCAGCAACTCGTTGAGATACAGGCCGCTGAACAGCGCCTCGCCAGTGAGCAGGTTGGGAATGCCAGCGGCTTCCAGGCGGCCGACGTTCTTCAGCTCGCCGCGGCCGCGGGTTTCCAGCTCCAGGGGAATGAACGGCCGCGCCAGGCTGCCAGCCTTGCCCCGCGCACCACGCAACACGGCGCGCAAACGGCCTTGCGGGGTCAGGAAGTCGACCAGCGCGCTGCTCTCGCGGTACGCGCGGCTGTGCAGGACATAGGCGGGCTGGCTGAGCGCAAGCATGGGAGGAGACTCGCAGGGTTAGCCAGCCGCAGCGCGGCGGATGCCGGGTCAGATATCGTCGTAACCGAGCGAACGCAGGGCGCGCTCGTCATCGGACCAGCCACTCTTCACCTTGACCCAGAGGTTGAGCATGACCTTGGTGTCGAACATCGACTCCATGTCCTTGCGCGCTTCCTGGCCAATGCGTTTGAGGCGCTCGCCCTTTTCGCCGATGATGATCTTCTTCTGACCGTCGCGTTCGACCAGGATCAGCGCATGGATATGCATGATCCGTCCTTCGCGCTTGAACTCCTCGATCTCCACGGTGATCTGGTACGGCAGCTCGGCACCGAGCTGACGCATGATCTTCTCGCGCACCAGCTCGGCCGCGAAGAAACGCCCCGAGCGGTCGGTGATCTGGTCTTCCGGGAAGAAGTGCACACCTTCGGGCAGACGCTCGCCCACCAGCTTTTCCAGGGCATCGAGGTTGTGCCCGTGCTGCGCCGACACCGGCACGATCTCGGCGTTGGGCAGTTGCTGCGCCAGCCACTGCAGGTGCGGCATCAGGTCGGCCTTGTCCTCCAGGCGATCGGTCTTGTTGACCGCCAGGATCACCGGGCCTTCGACGTACTGGACGCGTTCCAGCACCATCTGGTCCTCGTCGGTCCAGCGGGTGCGATCGACCACGAAGATCACCACGTCGACATCCTTGAGGGCCGACGAGGCGTTCTTGTTCATGTAGCGGTTGATCGCCTTGTCGTTGTTCTTGTGCAGGCCGGGCGTATCGACGTAGATCGCCTGCACGTCACCCTCGGTCTTGATGCCGAGCATGTTGTGGCGAGTGGTCTGCGGCTTGCGCGAGGTGATCGCCAGCTTCTGACCGAGAATGTGGTTGAGCAGCGTCGATTTGCCCACGTTGGGCCGGCCAACGATGGCGACATAGCCACAGCGCGTTACGGGCGAATCAGTCATTGCCGTTCTCCACACCCAGGGCGATAAGCGCGGCAGTGGCCGCGACCTGTTCGGCGATCCGGCGGCTGGCGCCTTGGCCCAGGGTCTTGTCATTGAGTAGATTGACCTGACATTCGACCACGAATGTCCGGCAATGGGGTTCGCCCTGGATGTCGACCACCTCGTAACGCGGCAGCTCGCAAGCACGCGACTGCAGGAATTCCTGCAGACGGGTCTTGGGGTCCTTGTTGGTGTCGACAAGGGTCAGGCCGTCCAGTTCGTTGGTCAGCCAGGCCAGCACGCGTTCGCGGGCGACGTCCATGCCGGCATCCAGGTAGATGGCGCCGATCAGGGCTTCCAGAGCGTCGGCCAGGATCGAGTCGCGGCGAAAACCACCGCTCTTCAGTTCACCGGAGCCCAGGCGCAGGTACTCGCCAAGATCGAAACCACGCGCCAGTACGGCAAGAGTCTCGCCTTTCACCAGCCGCGCGCGCAGCCTCGACAGCTGGCCTTCGCGGGCCTGGGGGAAGCGCTCGTAGAGCGCCTCGCCAGCGACGAAATTGAGGATGGCATCACCGAGGAACTCCAGACGCTCATTGTTGCGTCCGGCAAAACTGCGATGGGTCAGGGCCAGGATCATCAGATCCTGGTCCTTGAAGCTATGCCCGAGCTGGCGCTCGAGGCGGGTCAACGAAACACTCACGGCATACGCACACGAAATTCTTTGTCGAAATTAACCACCAGATCGATGTTCTCGATCAGGTGCTCACGTTTTTCATACTTGAGGTGGGCAATAAACTCGTTGCCATCCTGGGTCACCTTCAGCACGTCCTGCATGTTCAGATCGCGGATGCTGTTGACCGTCATGCCACGGCTGACGTGGCTGTAGAAATCGCCCACCGTCCTGACTTCCTGCAGGCGGTCGGTTTCCACGGAGGTGATGATCTTTTCCATCGACATGTAGTCGAGGTAATGCGGCACCACCTTGAACGCCGTGCTGGCCAGAAACGCCACGACAGCCAGTACCACCAGCCAACTGACGATCGACAAGCCCTGCTGCGAGCGTGCGAATTTCATGTTCATCCCCAAAAGTATCCAGATAGTCCGATGCGCGTCGCGCGCATGACAAGACTATAGATAGCTGGCGGCGCCGTATTGAACGGCGCCGCAAATTTTCATCAGATCAGTGAATGAGCCCGACACGGGAGAAGTTCGGCAGGGTCTTGAACTTAGGATCCGGCCAGCTCATCCAGATGGCGAACGCCTTGCCGACGATGTTGCGATCCGGAACCATGCCCAGTACGTCCTTGGGGATATTCGGGTCGTTCCAGTAACGGCTGTCGTTGGAGTTGTCGCGGTTGTCGCCCATCATGAAGTAGTGTCCTTCAGGGATGGTCCACTCCTTGCCGGGCTCGGCGCGGTAGCGGGTCATTTCCTTGCGGATGCGGTGCTCGATCTCACCCAGGCGCTCGCTGTACAGCGTGGCGCTGCCCAGGCTGCCCGGCTCCTCGCCGATCAACTGCTCGGCGACCGCGTTGCCGTTGACGAACAGGCGCTTGTCACTGCTGTAGCGCACGTGATCGCCCGGCAGGCCGATGACGCGTTTGATGTAGTTGACGTTGGGGTCGCTCGGGTAGCGAAACACCATGACGTCGCCGCGCTGCGGATCACCCACTTCGATCACCTTGGTGTCCAGCACCGGCAGGCGGATGCCGTAGGCAAACTTGTTGACCAGAATGAAATCGCCCACTTCCAAGGTCGGAATCATCGAGCCGGACGGGATCTGGAAGGGCTCGACCAGAAAGGAGCGCAGTACCAGCACGATGGCCAGCACCGGAAAGAACGACTTGCCGTATTCGACCAGCAAGGGTTCCTTGTTGAGCTTCTCGACCACTGCGTCGTCGACTTGCTCGACCTTGCCCTGGTAACTGGCGATCGCTGCACGACGCCGCGGCGCCAGGAATACCAGATCGAACAAGGCCAGGGCGCCGCACACGGCGACGGCAATGACCAGCAACAGCGGAAAATTGAATGACATAGGCCCTAGCTATCCAACTTGAGTACAGCAAGGAAGGCTTCCTGTGGAATCTCCACGTTCCCCACCTGCTTCATGCGCTTCTTACCGGCCTTCTGCTTCTCCAGCAGTTTGCGCTTACGGCTCACGTCGCCGCCGTAGCACTTGGCCAGAACGTTCTTTCTCAATGCCTTGACAGTGGTTCGTGCAACGATCTGGCCGCCAATGGCCGCCTGAATCGCCACATCGAACATCTGCCGAGGAATCAGGTCCTTCATCTTCTCGGTCAACTGACGCCCTTTGTAGTGGGCGTTGTCACGGTGCACGATCAGTGCCAGCGCATCGACCTTGTCGCCGTTGATCAACACGTCCAGCTTGACCAGGTTGGCCGACTGGTAACGATCGAAATGATAATCCAGCGAGGCATAGCCACGGCTGGTGGATTTCAGACGGTCGAAGAAGTCGAGCACCACTTCGTTCATCGGCAGGTCGTAGCGAACCTGAACCTGGGTGCCGAGGAACTGCATGTCACGCTGCACGCCGCGCTTTTCGATGCACAGGGTGATGACGTTACCCAGATGTTCCTGCGGAACCAGGATCGTGGCTTGTACGATCGGCTCACGGAAATCTTCGACCGAGGACACATCCGGCAGCTTCGACGGGTTGTCCACGTAAATGGTTTCACCGGTCTTGAGCACGACTTCGAAAATAACGCTCGGCGCCGTGGTGATCAGGTCCAGGTCGTATTCGCGCTCCAGGCGCTCCTGGATGATTTCCATGTGCAGCATGCCCAGGAAGCCGCAACGGAAGCCGAAGCCGAGAGCGTCGGAGCTTTCTGGCAGATACTGCAGGGACGAATCGTTGAGGGTCAGTTTCTGCAGGGCATCGCGGAAGTCCTCGAAATCATCGGAGCTGACCGGGAACAGGCCGGCGTATACCTGCGGCTGGATGCGCTTGAAGCCGGGCAGCATTTCCACGTCGGGCGTCGAACTCAAGGTCAGGGTGTCGCCCACCGGCGCACCGTGAATGTCCTTGATGCTCGCGATGATGAAGCCCACTTCACCGGCCTTGAGGTCGGCGGTAGCTGTGTGCTTGGGATTGAACACCCCGACGCTGTCGACCAGGTGCACCTTGCCGGTGGACTTGACCAGAATCTTGTCGCCCTTCTTGACGCGGCCATGGCGCACGCGCACCAGGGACACGACGCCCAGGTAGTTGTCGAACCAGGAGTCGATGATCAGCGCCTGCAGCGGCGCCTCGATCTCGCCGGTCGGCGCCGGAATCGCCTGCACCAGACGCTCGAGCACCTCATCCACGCCCATGCCGCTTTTGGCGCTGCAGGCGACGGCGTCGCTGGCATCGATACCGATGATCTTCTCGATCTCGTCCTTGACGCGATCGGGGTCGGCCTGCGGCAGGTCCATCTTGTTCAGCACGGGCATGACTTCCAGGCCCTGCTCGATGGCGGTGTAGCAGTTGGCGACCGACTGCGCTTCCACGCCCTGCCCCGCATCGACGACCAGCAGCGCACCTTCACAGGCCGCCAGCGAGCGGCTCACCTCGTAGGTGAAGTCGACGTGACCGGGCGTGTCGATGAAGTTCAGCTGGTAGGTAATGCCGTCCTTCGCCTTGTAGTACAGGGTGACGCTGTGGGCCTTGATGGTGATGCCGCGCTCACGCTCCAAGTCCATGGAATCGAGAACCTGAGCCTCCATCTCGCGCGCGGTCAGGCCGCCGCACATCTGGATGAAACGGTCAGCCAGCGTCGACTTGCCGTGGTCAATGTGGGCAATGATGGAAAAATTGCGGATATGACTCAGGTCACTCACAGGACAACACTCGAAAAAGGGCGCAGGCGAATGCCTGCCGAAAATAGCCGCAAAGTTTACCCGAGTGGTTGCCCCCACGTCACGTCAGGACAAGCGCGCGAGTGCGGTAATTGAGCGCCCGCTTGGCTTACCCACCTTCAAAAGCCGGAATTTGCTGAGTAGACGCTGATGGGACAACGACGGCACAGGCACAAAAAAGGGCGACTTTCGTCGCCCTTTTTCACTCGGCCAACCTTACTCGGCCAGTTTGAAAGTGATGAAGCTGGCGCGGCCCTGGCGCAGTACGCGCATCGACACCGAACGATTCTTCGGCAGCGATTGCGCCACTTCAGTGAAGTTCTTCGCCGAGCTGATGGCCTGGTTGTTCAGATGAGTGATCACATCGCCCGGGCGCAGACCAATCAGTGCGGCCGGCCCATCCTGAACTTCACGAATCACCACGCCACCGCGCAGATCCAGCGCTTTCTTCTGCTCGTCGGTCAGTTCGGCGACGCTGACGCCCAGGCGGTTGCTGCTGCGCTCGGCGCCGGGCGTCGCGCCTTCGCTGGCTTCGTCGCCGTCATCGGCAGGCATGGTGCCGACCGCGACTTTCAGCGTCTTGCGCGAACCTTCACGAACGATTTCCAGATTGGCCTTGGTGCCCGGTTTCAGGGCGCCAACCAGATGCGGCAGGTCGGCGGACATGATGATCGGCTTGCCATCCAGGCTAAGGATCACGTCACCCACTTGCAGGCCACCCTTGGCAGCCGGGCCATCCTCAAGAACCTGAGCGACCAATGCACCTGCCGGCTTCTCAAGGCCAAAGGACTCGGCGAGATCCTTGTTCACCTCCTGAATCACTACGCCCAGCCAGCCACGACTGACTTTGCCGCTGGCCTTGAGCTGGTCGGCCACATCCATCGCCACGCTCATCGGAATGGCGAAAGACAGGCCCATGAAGCCACCGGAACGGGTGAAGATCTGCGAGTTGATACCGACCACTTCGCCATCGAGGTTGAACAGCGGGCCGCCGGAGTTACCCGGATTGATGGCCACATCGGTCTGGATGAACGGCACGTAGCTTTCGTTCGGCAGGCTGCGGCCCTTGGCGCTGACGATACCGGCGGTCACCGAGTGATCGAACCCGAATGGCGAACCGATAGCCAGCACCCACTCACCGACCTTGAGGTTGTCGGAATTGCCCAGCTTCACGGTGGGCAGATCAGTCGCATCGACCTTGAGCAGCGCCACATCACTGCGCGGGTCGGTGCCGATCAGCTTGGCTTCTAGCTCACTGCGATCGGACAGGCGCACGATAATTTCATCGGCATCGGCCACCACATGGTTGTTGGTCAGGATGTAGCCATCCTTGGAGATGATGAAGCCCGAGCCGAGCGACTGCGCTTCACGCTGACGACCGCCGCCACCTGGCGCACGCGGCTGCTGGGGAATGCTGCGCTCGAAGAACTCGCGGAACATCGGCGGCAGCCCTTCCAGATCAGGCACGGAAAGCCCGCCGTTGCTGGCAACGGCATTCGGCACCTTCTGCCGCGTACTGATATTGACCACGGCAGGTGAAGCAGCCTCGACCAACGGGGTGAAGTCAGGCAGCTGCGCATGCGCCGCCACCGACTGCCCCATCAGAAACACCGCGAACAACGCGGCAGCGTATTTTTTCAGGCTAGGCATCGACATTGCAGTTTCTTCCCCATCCAGAACAAACGAGGCCCCTGGGGGGCCATTGGTACAACATAAGGGCGGCACATCGGCCATGATTCGTTTTGTCGAAAGCTACCGAGCAGCATGCATATCTGCAGGGCGCATCGACATGGCGACACGCTCCGCCGTCCCCAATGGAATCTCCCCCACCACGGTAACCATGACATCTCCTTCGTCGGTTATCAGGCGTCGAGACACGGCAACGGTAGGCCCGAGCTGATTGCGCGCATCCGCCACCACGGCATCGTGCAGGGGCTCCAGAAAAACGGAAAAACGCGCCAGCCCATCATCATAAACCAGGCAATCGACGCTATCAGCGGATACCGGGCTAGGCTGCTGGGTCACCGCACTGAGATTAAAACCAGGCGGCAACCACTCGGAGCGCCAGGATTCTGCGGAAGGCGTACGCGCTGTGACGACACGTACCGGCGCGCAATTCGTAGAGGGCTGCAACACAGCGGCAGGCTGTGTGTCCGCCGTTTCGAGCTGAGTGAACTGAAACCGTTCTAGCAACTCGCCGCGGTCATTGACCAGCAGCGACTTGAGTGGCAGCCCGGTTTCCTTGTCTACGTACAGCTGCACGCCATAACGGTGCTGATCACGCGGCACCAGGCCCAGCACCACGGCCGAGCGTCCGGCCACACGGGACTCGCCGCTCAAACGCAGCTCGTACCACTGTTCTATCTGTTTGGCATCGAGACCGATAGCAGGCCATGTCTGATCATTGACGACAGCAGAGGCAATCGGGCCATTGGCGCACTGCGCCTGACCATTGACGCGCAACATTTCCTGCGGCGCGCCATCGAGCTGCAGCAATCGCTCACGCACAGAACCACTTGGCTCGACCTGACGCCAGATGCTGTGAGTGGAAAGATTACCGTTGCGTTCGTAAACGAAGGTGCCTTGGAAGCTTTGCTTGCTTTCGGCCTGACTCAGCCGCTGCAACCATCCCTGTGCATCGGCGGCCATGGCAGGGGTTGCCAATATACCGCCGAGCATCAGGGAGGTGACGAGAATGGAGCGCATACGCGTCGTTCTTAACGCTCTTCTACACTCGCAGACCGTGCGAACGGCAGTGCGTTTTCAGCAGCACCAGAAGCGGACTGCTGACCATGCTGACGCAGGTACTCAGGCAGACGCTGTTCGTGCCAGCCTTCACCTTCGGCCGAGACGGTTTCTACCGCAGGCTGCTCATCCGAAGTCTTGAAGCCAGCCAGAATGGCCGGACCCTGAGCTTGTGGCAGCGTGATGGACGGCTGATCCTGCTGCGCCAATTGGGCACCAGAAACGTCATCCTGGTTGTAGAAACGTACACCGGCCAGTACAGCAACCGTCACGGTTGCAGCAACAGCTACACGTCCCAGGCTACGCCACGGACCACGCACGACCTTCTCTTGCGCAACTGGAGTGGCATCGTTTTCCAGAGCCGCGGAAACGGCTGCAGCGATGTCCAGTTTCGGCACGAGCAGATCCTTGTGCATCGCGGCGCGAGCTACCTGATAACGAGACCAGGTGGCACGTAGTTCGACATCGTTGCTCGCACCGAGCACACGCCGAAGTTCAAGTTCATCCGCTTCGTTATCCATCACCGCGGACAGCGATTCCTGCAGGGCTTCACGACTCATAGCGGTTCCTCTCTTGGCTGTCGCCGCTGTCTCAGGCTTCCTGCAACAAGGGTTGCAGGGACTTGTCGATGGCTTCACGCGCCCGAAAGATTCGCGAACGCACGGTACCAACTGGACACTGCATGACGCTCGCAATGTCTTCATAACTAAGACCATCAAATTCACGTAACGTTAGCGCCGTTCGTAAATCTTCTGGCAGTTGCTGGATGCTCCGATGCACGGTGGCTTCGATTTCATCCCTCAACAGGGCTCGCTCGGGAGATTCGATATCCTTGAGGGCGTGATCGCCATCGTAGAACTCGGCATCCTCTGCACTTACATCGTTGTCCGGCGGCCGGCGGCCACGAGAAACGAGATGATTCTTCGCCGTGTTGATGGCGATGCGGTACAGCCATGTATAGAACGCACTGTCACCGCGAAAGTTTCCCAGTGCCCGATAAGCTTTTACGAAAGCTTCTTGGGCGACATCCTGAGCTTCATGGGTGTCGTGCACGAATCGCACGATCAACCCGAGAATCTTGTGCTGATACTTCAGCACCAACAGATCGAATGCTCGCTTGTCGCCGCGCTGAACGCGCTCGACCAGCTGCTGATCTTCTTCCTGGGTTAGCATGAATACTCCTCGTTGAGCCCGTAGGAGGTTTGCGCCTGCCAGAAGATCGATCTGCCGAAATAGACTCGAGTCATATGCAAAAGTTCTCTCCCCTACGAACAAGCTTCCCACAAAACATTTTTGGTTTTGCACGAAACCACGCACCAGGGCCACTGCCTGCTGCGCGAATTGTCTTTAGATCACCTGACGAAGCGCTTCGAAGCGAGCAACTGCTTCGCTCATCGATTCGCCAGACACATTCCCTCTCCGGGGCGACTCCGCTATAGAACCTTGCGCCAGGACAAAGTTCATACAGGTTTCAGCGGAAGAAATGCAGCTCCAAATGACGGCCAGACACGCAGGCATATCGCCATCCAGATACGATACACGTTCTGCGCCGGACAACCTACTGGGCCGGCTATTGTGCCGCTGCCCCCCTCTATATACTAGGAAGCGCTGCGCACCTCTCTAAGACGAGGTCCTGACACTGCCTCACGGCAAATGCATACGAGATGCCCCTCCACACCAGGCGACTCACGAGGCGCACCCTTTTTTGCTGCACGCCACCCAGCGGAATCCATAACAATGAGCCAACACTTTCAGCACGATGTTCTGGTTATCGGCAGCGGCGCCGCCGGCCTTACCCTGGCGCTCACGCTTCCCGACAATCTGAGCATCGCCGTGCTGAGCAAGGGTGAATTGGCCAATGGCTCGACTTACTGGGCCCAGGGCGGCGTCGCTGCCGTGCTGGACCACAGCGATACCGTCGACTCGCACGTGGACGACACCCTAAATGCCGGGGCGGGCTTATGCCGTGAGGATGCCGTGCGCTTCACCGTGGAGCACAGCCGCGAAGCGATCGACTGGCTGATCGGGCAAGGCGTGCCTTTCACCCGCGACGACGAGCATGACCGTGAAGACGGCGGCTTCGAATTTCACCTGACCCGCGAGGGCGGCCACAGCCACCGCCGCATTATCCACGCCGCCGATGCAACCGGCGCAGCCATCTTCAACACCCTGCTCGAACGCACGCGCCAGCGAGACAACGTGGTGCTGCTCGAACAGCGGGTGGCGGTGGACCTGATCACCGAACGCAAACTGGGTCGGGACGGCCAACGGTGCCTGGGCGCCTACGTGCTGAACCGTCGCAGCGGCGAGGTGGACACCCACCATGCGCGTTTCGTGATACTCGCGACCGGCGGTGCGGCCAAGGTCTACCTCTATACAAGCAATCCCGATGGCGCCTGCGGTGACGGCATCGCCATGGCCTGGCGTGCAGGCTGCCGGGTCGGCAACCTGGAATTCAACCAGTTTCACCCCACCTGCCTTTATCACCCGCAAGCCAAGAGTTTCCTGGTTACCGAAGCCCTTCGCGGTGAAGGCGCCCTGCTGCGCCTGCCCAATGGTGAGCGTTTCATGCCGCGTTTCGACCCGCGTGAGGAGTTGGCGCCACGGGACATCGTGGCCCGCGCCATCGACCACGAGATGAAGCGCCTGGGTGTCGACTGCGTCTACCTGGATATCAGCCACAAGCCGGCGGATTTCGTCAGAAACCACTTCCCGACCGTCTATCAGCGCTGCCTGGAATTCGGCATCGACATCACCCGCCAGCCGATTCCCGTGGTGCCCGCCGCCCACTACACCTGCGGCGGCGTGCTGGTCGACCAGGCCGGGCGCAGCGACGTGGAGGGTCTTTACGCCATTGGTGAAACCAGCTTCACCGGCCTGCACGGCGCCAACCGCATGGCCAGCAACTCGTTGCTCGAATGCTTCGTGTATGCCCGCTCGGCTGCCGCCGACATCGTTGCCAACCTGGATCGCGTGGCGATGCCGGCCAACCTGCCTTCCTGGGACGCCAGCCAGGTCACCGACTCGGACGAGGATGTGATCATCGCCCACAACTGGGACGAATTGCGGCGCTTCATGTGGGATTACGTAGGCATCGTCCGCACCACCAAGCGCCTGCAACGCGCCCAGCACCGCGTGCGCCTGCTGCTCGATGAAATCGACGAGTTCTACAGCAATTACAAGGTCAGCCGGGATTTGATCGAACTGCGCAACCTGGCCCAGGTGGCGGAACTGATGATTCTCTCAGCCATGGCGCGAAAGGAGTCGCGCGGCCTGCACTACACGCTGGATTACCCCGACCTGCTGCCGGAGCCACGCGACACTATTCTGCAACCCGCCAACGCTGACGGCTGAATTTAAGACGCACGCGCAGGCGTCGGTGCATGTCCGGCGGCATGGCGTCGGCCACGATGCACAGGCTGCGTGTGAACCGCTGGCCGGGCAACCGGAAACGCACAATCACCAGCCACGGCAGCGCCATGCTGTCCGGCTGCAGGGTGATGGGCTGCCAGTGCCCTTCGCGGTTCGCCACCTGCCAACCTTCATCGTCGTGACGCAGGTGCTTGAACACGGCCGGGTGGGTCAGTAGCACGTGCCTGGGCAGTGCCCAGCCGGCATGGCATGCACAACTCAGCGCGCCTAGCAGACGCGCCCAGAGCGGAATATCGACGAGCGATAACGTCAGCAGCGCCAGGGCCTGGGCACACAGGTAGATTTCCAGCAGCCGCCGTGACGGCCGCCAGTGGCACTCGAACCGTTTACTTGGGCTGGACACGATCCAGGATCATGCGAACGATGTGGCGCAGATCGGCATCCTCCGGCTCGCCGCGCTGCATGAACCAGCCGAACATGTCCTGATCCTCGCACTCGAGCAACTTGCGGTAGCGGGCACGATCATCCTCGTCGAGCGTGGGGTAAACCTCCTGCACGAAAGGCACCAGCAACACGTCCAGCTCCAGCATGCCGCGCCGGCTGTGCCAGAAGAGGCGATTGAGTTCAGTGGCATCGACCATGGAAGTGCTCCTCGGAAAAAGGCCGGCAGTATACCAACAGCCGCTGCTCGCATCAGCGTCGCGAGGCGAAACGCCGGACGGCATCTTTGCCTGTAGCTAGACGCTCGCCGCTGCTCTTATCATGGCAACCTCATTCTTTGCCCACGATTGTCTCGACCATGGCCGATAGCGCTTTCTTTTGCCCGCTCACCCACGAAGGCATCCTTGCCGTGCGCGGCCCTGATGCAGGCAAGTTCCTGCAGGGCCAGATCACCTGCAACATCAACTACCTCGGTGCCAGCGGCTCGAGTCTGGGTGCTCGCTGCACGCCGAAGGGCCGTATGCTGTCGAGTTTTCGCATCCTCAGTGTGGCCGACGGTTTTCTCCTGGCCATGAGCCAGGAGCTGCTGGAGGCGCAACTTGCCGAACTGCAGAAATACGCAGTGTTCTCCAAGGCCAAGCTGAGCGACGAAAGCGCTGCCTGGGCTCGCTTTGGCCTGAGCGGCGCGGATGCCATCCTGCAAGGCCTGGGGCTGGATCTCGCAGCCGAAGCTGACAGCGTGGCGAGCACCGACGCACTGCTGGCCATTCGTCTCAGCGACGGCCGCGCCGAGCTGTGGGCGCCGGCCGATCAGGCCCGAGCCCTGCGCGCACGCCTGGGCGAGCAACTCGGCGAAGCTTCCCTCAACGACTGGCTGCTGGCGCAGATCCGCGCCGGCATTGGCCAGGTGACCGGCACCACCCGCGAGCTGTTCATCCCGCAGATGATCAATCTGCAGGCCGTAGGCGGCGTGAGCTTCAAGAAGGGCTGCTACACCGGCCAGGAAATCGTCGCCCGCATGCAGTACCTGGGCAAGCTCAAGCGCCGCCTTTACCGCCTGCGCCTGGCTGGCGACCAACCGCCCGCGCCGGGTACCGAATTGTTCTCGCCCGTGCACCGCAGTGCGGTGGGCGAAGTGGTGCTGGCCGCCGCGAGCACCGGCGACGTCGAATTGCTGGCAGTCGTGCAGGAAGACGCGGCGCTCGACGGCAATATCCACCTGGGCAGCCTAGACGATTTACCGCTCGACCTGCTCGACCTGCCGTATACGCTGGACAGCAACCGCGAAATCCAGCGCTGACGTACACTGCGTAGCGTCTGCCATCACTCCGCCAATAACGAGAATTTCATGAGCAAACTCGCCGAGAAAGTCCTGCTGGATCTGACCAGGGCCATCGACAACGATGAACTGGTGCTGCCCACCCTGCCCGAGGTCGCTCTAAAAGTTCGCGAGGCGGCGGAAGACCCCAACGTGGGCATCCCCGAGATGACCAAGGTGATCGGTAATGACGCCGCGCTCACCGCACGCATCATCAAGGTGGTAAACAGCCCGCTGCTGCGCACCAACCGGGAAATCACCGACCTGCAGATGGCCATCGGCCGCCTGGGCATCAACTACACCTGCAACCTGGCCACGGGCCTGGCCATGGAACAGATGTTCCAGGCGACCACCGATGTGGTCGACCGCAAGATGCGCGAAGTGTGGACCAAGAGCACCGAGATCGCTGGCATCTGCCACGTGCTGTGCCGCCATTACACGCGCCTGATGCCGGACCAGGCCACCCTCGCCGGCCTGGTGCACCAGATCGGCGTGCTGCCGATCCTGACCTATGCCGAAGAGCACAGCGAGTTGCTGTCCGATTCGATCAGCCTCAACCACGTGATCGAGCAGATCCACCCGATCATTGGCGACAAGATCCTGCGCACCTGGGAATTCCCGGAAATGATCGCCTGCATCCCGAGCCAGTACCTGAACTTCAGCCGCGACGGCGGCAAGGTCGACTACGTCGACATCGTGCAGGTGGCCACCCTGCAGAGCCATCTCGGCACGCCGCACCCTTACACTCAGCTGGACTGGAACCAGATTCCGGCGTTCGCCAAGCTTGGCATCAAGCCGGACCTGGACATGCATGCCGACGAAGATCTGTCGGCTGCCATGGACGCTGCCATGACCATGCTGCAATAACCGCTGACGGGGCGAGTTTCGGCTCGCCCTGCTTTCAACTAACCGGCCTCGCCGCAAAACACAACGCGCACCAACAACCCATGGGGGGTGGCCTGATCCAGGCTGATGTCGGCGCGGTGTGCGCGGCAGATCTCACCGACGATCGCCAAACCCAGACCTGCACCCAGCCCCTGGGCCTGGCGCCGATAGAAACGCTCGAACACCCGCTCGCGATCCTCTTCAGGAATCCCAGGGCCATCGTCCTCGACCTCCAGCACACCCGGCTCCAACACCCGCAGAATCACGTTGCCACCGACGCCGGTATAAGCCATGGCGTTGTCGACCAAGTTGCACAGCAGCTCGTTGAGCAAGGTTGGTTCGCCGCGAATCCACACCGGCCGCTCGGCTTCCAGCGCCAGGGCGATGCCGCGCGAATGGGCCAGGGGCGCCAGCGCCATACCCAGCTCGCGGGCCAGCTGGCTGAGATCCAGACGCAAGGCACCCCCTTCGGCGATTGCCCGTGCGCCACTTTCGATCCGTGCCAGCGACAGCAGCTGGTTGGCCAGGTGAGTCAGCCGATCGGCATTGAGCGCGGCATCCCCCAGGGTTGCGCGCCAGACCCGTGGGTCCTGATCGCGCAGACCTAGCTCCACCTGGGCCTTGAGCGCCGCCAGAGGCGTGCGTAGCTCGTGTGACGCATCGGCGATGAACTGCGATTGCCGCTCGAACAGGCTGCGCAGTCGGTCGTTGAACTGGTTCAGCGCATTGACCAACGGCCGCAACTCGCGTGGCATGTCGGCATCCGGCAAGGGGCTCAGGTCATCACTGCTGCGCACCGCCACCGCACGGCGCAGGCTTTCCAGCGGCCGTAACCCGGCACTGACCGCCAGCCAGACCAGCAGCAGCGCACTCAGTGACAGCAACCCCATGCGCCACAGCGTGCCAAGTAGCAGCTCGCGGGTCATGCGTTCACGCGCACCCTGGGTTTCGGCCACGCGAATCTCGGCCATGCCGCTATAACCGGGCTCGCTGACCGGTTGCAGAAAGCTGACCACGCGCACGCCCTGCCCGCGGTACTCGCCGTTGTAAAACTTGGCCAGGGCTGGGTAATCGTTGGTTCGCGGTGTATCGGGTGGCGCCGCCGGCAGATCTTCGTAACCGGACACCAGCTCGCCCTTTGGGCCCAGCACCTGATAGTAGATGCGCCCGGCATTGTCGTAAGCGAAGGTGTCCAGGGCGATATAGGGCACATTGGCGCTGAGCATGCCCTCAACGGCGTAGAGTCCGTCGGAAATGGCCCGCGCCGAGGCCAGTAGCGTGCGGTCGTAGGCGGTATCGGCAGCGTGGCGGGCGCTCCAGTAGGCCGTCACGCTGCTCACCAACAGTATGACCGTGAACAGCACCGCCAGCCGACGGATCAGCCGACCACGCAGGCTGCCTGGGCTATCCACTCGGGGCTTCCAGCAGGTAGCCCAGGCCGCGGAAGGTGACGATGCGTACCGCACCACGCTCAAGCTTCTTGCGCAGCCGGTGCACGTAGATTTCGATGGAGTCGGCGCTCGCCTCCTCGTCCAGACCGAACACCTGGGAGGCCAGTTGTTCCTTGCTCATCACGCGCCCCGGGCGGGAGATCATCGCCTCGAGCACGGCCTGCTCGCGGGAGGTCAGGTTGAGGCTTTCATCGAGCAGGGTGAAACGCCGGGTATCCAGGTCATAGACCAGATCACCACAACGCAGCTGCTGTTCGCCACCCAACATACTGCGGCGCAGCAAGGCCTTGACCCGCGCCTCAAGCTCGCTCAGTTCGAAGGGTTTGGCCAAATAGTCGTCGGCGCCCAGGTTAAGACCGTGCACGCGATCCTTGACCTCGCCACGCGCGGTGAGCATTAGCACGGGGACGGTTTTGCCACGGGCGCGTAGGCGGGCCAGCACCTCGAATCCGTCCAGGCGCGGCAGGCCGACATCCAGAATGACCAAGGCGTAATCCTCGCTACCGAGCGCCAGATCCGCGGCCACGCCATCATGCAGAAGATCCACCGTCCAGCCAGCACTCTTGAGCGCCTGACTGACGCTCGCCGCCAATTGCGGATGATCCTCGACCAGCAGAATTCGCACTGCAACCTCCACAACGAACCATGGACTTGACCGCCCTGTGTGGCAAGAGTTTACCGTTCGCGCGAAGACTTGGCAGTGACGGCGTGTAAAGGGCGGCCGTTGTAACAACTTTTCGTACTGAAAGGTTGGTGAAAGGTTGCGCTTTTAGGATCAACACACGGGTGGCTGGATCCGCCCTCAAACGACCGACATCTGTACGGCCGTGACAACAATAACAATGGAGTACCCGCATGCCGATTGCCGTGCGCCAGGCTATCTCGTATACGAGCCTTTTGAGCCTCGCCCTGCCGGGTGCCCTGTTAGCCTCCCTCGCCCAGGCGAGCATTCCTGATTCTGTTGCCAGCCTGGAAGAACGCACAGTTCCCGCCAGCCGTGTCGTCCGCCAAAGCGCCCGCCCCGCAGCCAATGACAGTTGGGAAGACAGCTTGCTTCTCCAAGTGCGCCCAGATTCGGCCCGGAATAACACCGAACAGGCCTCCGCCGCCTCGGCGACAGCGATCGAAGCCAATCCCGCGGTGATTGACGCTGAGAAGCCGGCCGCCGCTGAAGATCCCTTTACCGCCAGCGAGCCTTCTTCGAGCCCCGTGCTTCGCTCGCCCCAGGCCTATGACCTCTCTCCCGCCCGTCTGCTGCGCCCGACTCCCGGCAAAGCAGGCCATGGCGCAGCCCACAACCAGAGCCGCGCCGTCTCAAGTCTTTCTCCGATCATCGATCTTGCCGAGCCTCTAACGGGCTGGTGGCAGGCGCGCCACGACTTCAAAGCGCTCGGCGTTCCCAGCCTGCGCTACACCCACCACGGCATACCCAGCGCTCGCGCTGCAGTAACGGATGCCGCTGGCGACAGGCGCAGGGAACGCAACGTCGAATTGAAGTACGCGGCACACAGCGATCTTGTCTGGCCCGCAAGCACCCGCTTGCAGGTCGGCCTTGCGAGCTGACGCCTAGACTCGATCAGCCGAGGGCTCGCGCCTCCGTGCGCGGCGCACTCGTATTGCACCCTGCGAGGGCAGGTGCATCGCTGTTAACAATAAAGACTCCAATGGAGAAGACCCGATGAAGACATCCATGCGTACCCTTCTGCTAACCGCATCCTGCCTGATGCTGGCCGGTCAGGCCCTGGCCGATGAGCCGCGCCGCCCCGAATGCATCGCGCCGGCAGCGCCCGGCGGTGGTTTCGACCTCACCTGCAAACTCGCGCAGAGCGCCCTGGTGGAAAGCAAGCTGCTCAAGTCGCCGATGCGCGTGACCTACATGCCGGGCGGCGTCGGTGCCGTGGCCTACAACGCGGTGGTTGCCCAACGTCCCTCCGAAGAAGGCACCATTACCGCCTTCTCCAGCGGCTCGCTGCTCAACCTGGCCCAGGGCAAGTTCGGTCGCTTCGACGAAAACGCCGTTAAATGGCTGGCCGGCGTTGGCACCAGCTACGGTGCGCTGGCCGTTCGCAAGGACTCGCCGCTCAAGAATCTCGATGACCTGGTCAAGGCTCTCAAGGAAAACCCGGGCAAGGTGGTGATCGGCTCCGGCGGCACCGTCGGCAGCCAGGACTGGATGCAGACCGCTCTGGTAGCCCGCGCAGCCGGCATCAACCCGCGCGAAATGCGCTATGTCGCAATGGAAGGCGGCGGCGAGTTGGCCACCGCGCTGCTCGGTGGCCACATCCAGGTCGCCAGTACCGACATTTCCGACTCCGTGCCGCACGTCGAAAGCGGTGACATGCGCATCCTCGCCGTCTTTTCCGAAGAGCGTCTGCCGGGCGCTAATGTAGCGGACATCCCGACCGCAAAGGAACAAGGCTATGACGTGGTATGGCCGGTGATTCGCGGCTTCTACGTTGGCCCGAAAGTCAGCGATGAAGCCTACACCTGGTGGAAAAACTCCTTCGACCAACTGCTGGCCTCCGAAGACTTCGCCAAACTGCGTGAGAGCCGCGAGCTGTATCCGTTCGCCATGACCGGTGACGAACTGGATGCTTACGTGAAGAAGCAAGTTGCGCAGTACAAGGAACTGGCCAAGGAATTCGGCCTGATCCAGCAGTAACGCCAACACGCCTCCAACCACCGTCACCCTCCGGGCCTTGCCCGAAGGGTGTCTTTGCCATGCTCAAACGAGGACTTCCTCAATGTCACAACGCATTTTCGGCGTCGTGCTGCTGCTCGCCTGTGTCGGGCTGGGCATCGTTGCCTGGGGCTACCACGCGCCCTTCTCCTATGAACCGGTGGGCCCGCGTGCCTACCCGATGTTGCTGCTGACCCTCATGGGGCTAGGCGCCATCTACCTGCTGGTCAAGCCGGCCAGCGCCAGTGAGCCCAGCGACGAGCCACCACTGGACAAGCACGTAATCCGCAAGGTGGCTGGCTGTGTGGTGGTCTTTATCCTGTATGCCGCACTGTTCGAACCGCTGGGCTTCATTCCTGCCAGCTTGCTATTCGGTATCGCCATGGCGCGCCTGTACGACGGCACCTGGAAGACCAGCATGATCTCGGGCGTACTGCTGGCCATCGGCCTGTACCTGCTGTTCGACAAAGCCCTCGATGTGCCGCTGCCACTCGGCATCCTGTCCTCTCTGGAGATCTGATCCGTGGATACTTTTAGCTACCTGGGTCAGGGCTTCGGCGTTGCTCTGAGCCCCTACAACCTACTCACCGCGCTGTGCGGCACCCTGATCGGCACCGTCGTCGGCCTGCTGCCGGGCCTGGGCCCGATCAATGGCGTGGCCCTGCTGATTCCGATCGCCTTCGCCCTTGGCCTGCCACCGGAAACTGCGCTGATCCTGCTCGCAGCGGTGTACCTGGGCTGCGAATACGGCGGCCGTATTTCCTCCATTTTGCTGAACATCCCGGGTGAAGCCTCTGCCGTGATGACCACCCTGGACGGCTACCCGCTGGCCCGTCAGGGCAAGGCTGGCGTGGCCCTGTCGATCTCTGCCTGGAGTTCGTTCGTTGGCGGCCTGATCGCCACCTGCGGCGTGGTGATCTTCGCGCCGCTGCTGGCCAAATGGGCGGTGGCCTTCGGCCCGGCCGAATACTTCGTACTGATGGTATTTGCCATCGTCTGCCTCGCGGGCATGGCCGGCAACAAACCAATGAAGACCGCCATCGCGGCCTGTATTGGCTTGTTCCTGTCGTGCGTCGGTATCGACTCCAACAGCGGCGTGTACCGTTTTACATTCGGTAGCCTGGGCCTGGCCGACGGTATCCAGTTCGTGGTGCTGGTGCTTGGCCTGTTCTCGGTCAGCGAGATTCTCGTATTGCTCGAGCGCACCCACCACGGCCAGAAGGCCCTAGATGCCAGCGGCCGCATGCTGTTCAACGCCAAGGAAGGCATGTCGGTGCTCGCCACCAACCTGCGCAGCGGTTTCACGGGCTTCGTCATGGGTGTGCTGCCCGGTGCCGGTGCGACCCTGGCTAGCGCGGTGTCGTACATGGCTGAGAAGCGCCTGGCCGTGAAGGACAATAAATTCGGTAACGGCGACCTGCGCGGCCTGGCTGCTCCGGAAACCGCCAACAGCGCGGCGGCCTGCGGCTCCATGGTACCGATGCTAACCTTGGGCGTTCCCGGCTCGGGCACTACCGCGGTGATGCTCGGCGCCCTGACGCTGTACAACATCACCCCCGGCCCGCTGCTGTTCCGCGACCAGCCGGATATCGTCTGGGGCCTGATCGCCTCGCTGTTCGTGGCCAACATCATGCTGATCATCATCAACGTGCCGATGATCAAGGTGTTCACCCGGATTCTCGCTGTGCCTTACTGGGCCCTGGTGCCGGCCATCGCCATCATCACCTCGATCGGCGTCTATGCCGTGCATGCAACGGCGTTCGATCTGTACCTGATGATCGGCATCGGCATCGCCGGCTACATCCTGCGCAAGATGGACTTCCCACTGTCGGCGATCCTGCTGGGCTTTATCCTCGGCGGCCTGATGGAACAGAACCTACGCCGGGCGCTGTCGATCTCCAACGGTGAGCTGGGCATCCTGTTTGCCAGCCCGATCACTTGGGCCGTGTGGGTTCTGATCGTAGCGATGATTGCCCTACCGTTCTATCGCAACTGGCGCCAACGCAATCAGCGCAAGGCCGATGCGGCCAATGCCTGATAGCGTCGCCCCCAGGCACCTGCGCAACTGGTGGCTTACGCCACTGGTTGGCGCAGCGGGTGGTTATCTGGCCAGCCTTGTCGGCTGGCCTTTACCTTGGGTGATCGGCTCGCTGCTGGCGGTGATCCTGCTGCGCTGCAGCGGCCTGCTCAGCCAGGAAATACCCGGTGGCCGCCAGGTCGGCCAGTGGCTGGTGGCCGCCGGCATCGGCCTGCACTTCACCAGCGAAGTGCTCGAGCAGGTGCTCAGCAACCTGACCATCATCCTGATCGGCGCCTTCGCCACCCTGGCGCTCAGCGCCATCGGCATCGCCGGTCTGCGCCGCGCTGGCGTGGATCGGGCCACAGCGTTCTTCGCCAGCATGCCGGGCGGGGCCAGCGAAATGGTCAACCTGTCCCGCCACCACGGCGCCCAGCCGGCACGCATCGCAGCCGCCCACAGCGTACGGCTGCTGATGGTCATCCTGCTGATTCCCGCGTTATTTACCTGGAGCCTGCCGCCCGTCGACCCCGCACCAGCCATGCCGGTGGACTGGTTCTGGCTTTTGATCCTGCTACCTGTCGGCGCCTTGCTGGCGCTGGTGTGGCGACGCTTGGGGCAACCCAACCCGTGGATGCTCGGCCCGCTGACGCTATGCGCCGCGGCCAGTGTGACCTTCGATTTGCATATCGGCATGCCCGGCTGGCTCGGTCAGCTCGGCCAGTGGCTGATCGGCTGCGCCCTGGGCTGTCATTTCGACCGCGCGTTCTTTCGCAGCGCACCGGGCTTTCTGGCCCGCGTGGTGCTGTTCACCTTGCTGGCGATGATGGTGACGGTCGGGCTCGGCTCAGCAATCGGGTGGCTGAGCGGTATCGACGCGGTGTCGCTGATGCTCGGCATGATGCCTGGCGGCATTACCGAACTGTGCCTGACCGCAGAAGCCCTACAGTTATCAGTGGCGCTGGTTACGGCGCTACAGGTTCTGCGTCTGTTTCTGGTGATGTTTCTGGCGGAACCGCTGTTCCGCCTCTGGCAGCGACACTCGCCGCTGCCCTGACCTTTCTAGCCCGGCTTTGCGCCGGGCTTTTTTTAGCGGATATGTCCAAATGCCTGATGTCGATATGGCTGGCGTACTCTCTGCCAGCATGCGAACCAAAAGGAGGCGACATGTCCGGTTATCTGAAAAGCCTGTGCCTGCTGATATCGCTCGGCCTGCTGGTCAGTGCTTGTAGCAAGGCCGGCATGGCTTATCGCAACCTGGACTGGGTGGTTTCCTGGCGGGTTAATCAGTACCTGGATCTCGATTCGCAGCAGAAGGCCTGGTTTAAGCCCAGGCTGCAGGAACACCTCACCTGGCATTGCAGCAACGAATTGCCACGTTACGTGGACTGGCTACAGCGCACCGAGCAACTGGTCCAGACGCCCGAGCCGGACGCCCGGCAACTGGAAATGCAGATGATCGAGGCCGAGCAGGCATTCAACGCCATCGTGCAGCAGACCAATCCCACGGCGGTCGCCCTGCTCGCCAACCTGCGCCCCGAACAGGTCGACCGGCTCTACGCCCGTATGGAAAAGGACAATCGCGAAGACCATCAGAAGTTTCTCGAACCGCCGCTGGAAACCCAGATCCGCGAGCGCGCCGAACGCCTGGAAAAACGCCTGAAACCCTGGTTCGGCAGCCTCAACGAGGCGCAGCGGGTACGCGTCGCTCAGTGGGCCAGCGAGCGCCGCGATCAGAACCAACTATGGATGGAGAACCGCGCACGCTGGCAGGGCGAGTTTCGCCGCGTACTGGATGATCGCCACGCCCCGGAATTCGCTCAGCGCATGAGCGATGTGCTGGAGAACCGCCGTGGCGGCCATGACGAGCAGACCACCCAGGCTTACGAACAGTCGCGCCAGGCCATGGCCGCACTGCTCAGCGACCTGCTGGCTGCAGCCGACGACAGCCAGCGTGGCCAGGTGAACCAGCGCCTGGCGTCCATACGCTCCGATCTGGCTGGAGAGATCTGCGCCGGCTGATCAGCCCTGAACCGGCGGCAGGCGCCAGTCGATAGGGGCCAGCCTGTGCTGCTCAAGGAATTTGTTGGTGCGGCTGAAATGGCCGTTACCGATAAAGCCCCGATGCGCCGACAGCGGCGACGGGTGTGGCGAGCGCAGCACCAGATGCTTACTGGTGTCGATCAAACGCTCCTTGCTCTGCGCATGGGCGCCCCACAGCAGGAACACCAGGTGCGGGCGCTGCTCACTGACCACTGAAATGATCCGGTCTGTAAACGGCTGCCAGCCCTTGGCAGCGTGGGAGCCGGCGTTGGCGCGCTCGACAGTTAGCGAGGTGTTGAGCAGCAGCACGCCCTGCTCCGCCCAGGACTGCAGGTAGCCGTGGTTGGGGATGTCGATATTGAGGTCGCGCTTGAGCTCTTTGTAGATGTTCACCAGCGACGGCGGCGTGGCCACACCCGGCTGCACCGAGAAGCACAGGCCATGGGCCTGGCCGGGGCCGTGATAAGGATCCTGGCCGATGATCACAACCTTTACCTGATCGAGCGGCGTGGAATCCAGGGCATTGAAGATCAGTGGGCCCGGCGGATAGATTTCCTTGCCGGCGGCCTTTTCCTGACGCAGAAAATCACCCAGGTCGCTCATGTAGGGCTTGTCGAATTCGTCGTGAAGCGCCTGTTTCCAGCCGGCCTCCAGTTTGACCTTGTCTGCGGCGGACATGCCTGCTCCCGATAATTCAATGAAAGCGGCAAGCTAGACAACGCCCCAGGACAAGTCAAGGCAGGAGGAGTGGCTCAGCCAAACAAAAGCAGCTGCAAATCATCACTTGTTAGACCAAAAGGGAATCACACGAAGCTTCAAGAAAAGCGTAAAACAGAGCCGCCAACACCATAATAAAAACAAGGATTGCACCATGAAGCGACTGCTTGCGTTTCTGGCACTGTGCACAGCGGCTAGCGCCTGTGTACAGGCCGCCGACCCCATCACGCTGGGACTGAGCTACCCGCGTACCGGAAGCTATAAGGAAGAAGGGCTGGCGCAAATGCGTGGCGCCTTGCTGGCCATTGACGAATTGAATGCTCAGGGAGGGGTGCTGGGCCGCAGCCTGCGCCTGTCCAGCCTGGATGACGCCTCGAAGCCAGACAAGGCCGAACGCAACGTCGACAAGCTGGCCAAGGAAGGCGCGGCCATGCTGTTCGGAGGCGCCTCCAGTGCGGTGGCCATCGCCGCCGGCAAGCGCGCCGCGCAACACGACCTGCTGTATTTCGGCACCCTCACCTACTCCAATGACACCACCGGCAAGGACGGCCACCGGCACATGTTCCGCGAGTGCAACAACGCGTGGATGAGTGCCCAAGTGCTGGGCCAGTACCTTAACAAGCAGCTATCGGGTAAGCGCTACTTCTACGTGACGGCCGACTACACCTGGGGCCATACCACCGAAAGCTCGCTGCGCCAGGCCACCGATACCCAGGACGCTGCCCAGCACGCCGGCCTCAAGGTGCCCTTCCCCGGCGCCAACCTGGCCGACTACCAGAATGCTCTGACTCAGGCCTCTGCCAGCAATGCCGAAGTTCTGGCTCTGGTATTGTTCGGCGAAGACCTGGTACGGGCGATGCGCATTGCCCATGACCTGGGCCTCACCTCGCGCATGCAGATCGTCGCCCCCAATCTCACCCAAAGCATCGTCGAGCAGGCCGGTCCGGGCCTGATGGAGGGCGTAGTCGGCACCGAACCCTGGACCTGGCGTGTGCCGGAGCTGGAAAACTCGGCCGCAGGCAAAGCCTTCGTCAAGGCGTACAGCGAGCGCTATGCCATGTATCCCTCCAGCTCCGCAGCCTCGGCCTACAGCATCGTCCAGCAATGGGCTAATGCGGCCACGCGTGCCAACAGCCTGGACAGCGAAGCGCTGATCAAGGCGCTCGAAGGCCATAGCTACACGCTGCTCAAGGATCGTCAGCAATGGCGCAGCTTCGATCACCAGAACGTGCAGACGGTCTATGCCGTAAAGGTCAAACCGCGCGCCGAGGTGCTCAAGGATCCGCTGAAACAGGATTACTTCGAAATCGTAGGGCGCCTGGAAGGCGGCACCGGCCTGCCCGATCTGGCCACGTGGCAGAGCGAGCGGCGTAACGCCGGGCAACCTTTGGCGCTACAGTAAAGATACCGCCATTGACGAGGAGGCCCCATGAGTACGGCACTGGAACCCTACAAACCCGGTATCTTCGACCTGACCCACAAGCTTACGGTGGAAAAGCACGCCCACACTGCGCTGATCACCATCAACAACCCGCCTGCCAACACCTGGGACCGTGAATCGCTGATCGGCCTCAAGCAGCTCATCGACCACCTGGACCGCGACGACGACATCTACGCGCTGGTCATCACCGGCCAGGGCGGCAAGTTCTTCTCGGCCGGGGCTGACCTAAAATTGTTCGCCGACGGCGACAAGGCCCGCGCTCGGGAGATGGCCAGCCGCTTCGGCGAGGCCTTCGAACGTCTCAGTTTCTTTCGGGGTGTGTCCATCGCCGCGATCAATGGCTATGCCATGGGCGGCGGCCTGGAATGCGCCCTGGCGTGCGACATCCGCATTGCCGAGCGCCAGGCTATGCTGGCCCTACCGGAGGCCAGCGTGGGCCTGTTGCCCTGCGCCGGCGGCACCCAGAACCTGCCCTGGCTGGTCGGCGAAGGCTGGGCCAAACGGATGATTCTCTGCGGCGAACGGGTCGACGCCGACACCGCGCTGCGCATCGGCTTGGTAGAACAGGTGGTCGATACCGGCGAAGCCCGCGGCCACGCCCTGCTGCTGGCCGCCAAGGTCGCCAGCCAGAGCCCGGTGGCGGTACGCGCCATCAAACCCTTGATCCAGGGCGCCCGTGAACGCGCGCCGACGACCTGGCTGCCTGCCGAACGCGAGCGCTTCGTCGACCTATTCGACGCTGCCGATACATGCGAAGGGGTCAACGCCTTCCTGGAAAAACGCACGGCCAACTGGCGCAATCAATGATGCTCACCGGCAACAGCCTTTGGAAATGCTTATGAATGTCACCTTCGAAGAACGCCCCAGCCTGCACGGTTATCGCATCGGCATCGCTAGCCTGGATGCGCTGGCGAGCCTCAACGCTCTATCGCTGCCGATGATCGATGCGTTGCAGGATCGCCTGCGCATCTGGGCCGAAGATGCCGATATCGCCTGCGTGCTGCTGCGCGGCAACGGCAGCAAGGCGTTCTGCGCCGGCGGCGATGTGGTGCAGCTGGCCAAGAAATGCCTGGACAGCCCCGGCGAAGCGTCCGAACTCGCTGAGCGCTTCTTCGCTCGCGAATATCGCCTCGATCACTACCTGCACACTTACCCCAAGCCGCTGATCTGCTGGGCCCATGGGCACGTGCTGGGCGGCGGCATGGGCTTGCTACAGGGCGCGGGGATTCGCATCGTCACGCCGAGCAGTCGCCTGGCCATGCCGGAGATCAGTATCGGCCTGTTTCCGGACGTGGGCGGCAGCCACTTCCTGTCTCGCCTGCCAGGCAAGCTGGGGCTGTTCTTCGGATTGACGGCCAGCCCCCTGAACGCTCGGGATGCCCTCGACCTGAACCTGGCTGACCGCTTCCTGCTGGACACGCAGCAGGAGGCCCTGATCGACGGGTTGATTCAGCTCAACTGGCGCGATCAGCTGGATCTGCAGCTGCACAGCCTGCTCAAGGCGCTCGAGCAGCAGGCCCGCGCCGAGCTGCCGGCCGCCCAGTGGCTACCGCGCCGCGAACGCATCGATGCCCTGCTCGACCAGGTCAACCTGGCGCTGAGCTGGCAGGCATTGGCCAGTCTGGAAAACGATGACGACGCCCTGCTCGCCAAGGCTGCCAAGACCATGCTTGGCGGCAGCCCGTTGACCGGTCACCTGGTATGGGAACAGATCCGGCGCGCACGGCATCTGTCATTGGCCCAGGTATTTCGGATGGAATATGGCATGAGCCTGAACTGCTGCCGTCACCCGGAGTTCGCCGAAGGCGTGCGTGCCAGGCTGATCGACAAGGATCACGCCCCGCGCTGGCACTGGCCGGACGTAAATCAAGTGCCGGAGCAGGTGATCGCCGCGCACTTCGTGCCGCTCGACGATCACCCCCTGGCCGATCTGAACTGACCGATCAGCGCTCGCGCAGCGCCTCGGCGCGAGCGCGAATGATCGGCTTGAGCAGGTAGCTGAGCACGCTCTTCTTGCCGGTGATGATGTCCACCGAGGTGACCATGCCCGGAATGATCAGCAACGGGCGCTCCTCGCTGCCGAGGTGGCTCTTCTCGGTGCGCAGCTTGATCAGGTAGAAGCTGTTGCCTTCCTCGTCGGTCACTGTGTCCGCACCGATCTGCTCGAGCTTGGCCTTCAGGCCGCCATAGATGGTGTAGTCGTAGGCGGTGAACTTGACCACGGCCTCCTGGCCCGGATGCAGGAAGGCGATATCCTGCGGACGAATGCGCGCCTCGACCAGAATGGTGTCGTCGATGGGCACGATTTCCACCATGTCGCTGCCTGGCTGGATGACGCCGCCGATGGTGTTGACCAGCAGTTGCTTGACGATCCCCCGCACCGGCGAGGTGACCAGGGTACGGTTGACCCGATCCTCCAGTGCCTTGCCGGTGGATTCGATCTTGCTGAGGTCGGTGCGCGCCTCGTTCAACTGCGTCAGCGCCTCACTGCGAAAGCGCCCACGGGTTTCGTCGATCTTGCGCTCCACTTCCTTGATCGCTGCCTCGGCACGCGGGATGGCCAGACCGGTCGCCTCCAGCTGACCACGGGCTTCGACCTCTGCGCGCTTGAGGCGCAGCACCTCGACCGGCGACACGGCGCCTTCGGCCACCAGCGGCTCGGACATACGGATTTCCTGGCGCAGCAACTCCAGGCTATTACGGAACTGGCCCTGCTTGGACGCGTATTCGCGCACTTCCTGGCGACGCTGGGTCAATTGCTCCTGCAGCCCGGCGATCTCGTCCTGCAGCTGCTGCTGGCGGCTGAGAAACAGCGCCCTTTCGCTCTGTGCAAGGCCTGGCGCCTTGGCAGCGATGTCCTCGGGAATGGCTAGCTCGCGACCTTCGACCTCTGCACTCAGGCGCTCGACGCGCATGGCCAGCGACAAACGATCGGCCTCGGTTTCACCGACGTTCGACGCGAAGCGCGTGTCGTCCAGCCGCAGCAAGGGCGTACCGGCCTCGACCACTTGCCCTTCATGGACGAATAGCTCGGAAACGATACCGCCTTCCAGGTTCTGGATTTTCTGCACACGCGAGGATGGAATGGCCTTGCCGTCACCGCGGGTCACTTCGTCGACTTCGGCAAAGTTGGCCCATAACAAGCAGAACACCACGAAGGCAATGATGCCCCAGAGCGTGAGGCGCATCACCCGCGGCGCATCCTCGATAAGCGCCTTGCGCACCTCTGGCAACGGCTCGTCGCCGACCTCGTCACGGGGGCCGAAATAGGAAGCGGCAGCACGCATGAAGCGCTGAATGGAGCCCTTAACTGACACTGATCTGCCCCTTCTTCAACGCCTCCATGACGCTTTCTTTCGGACCGTCGGCGATGATCCGGCCGCGGTCGACGATAACCAGGCGCTCCACCAGGCTCAGCATCGAAGCGCGGTGGGTAACCAGCAACAGCGTCTTGTTCTTGCTGATGGCAGCCAGGCGCTGCTTGAGACGCTCCTCGCCGGTGTTGTCCATCGCACTGGTAGGCTCATCGAGCAGCAGAATCGGTGGATCCAGCAACAGCGCACGGGCCAGGGCCACGTTTTGGCGCTGGCCGCCGGAGAGATTCTGGCCACGCTCCCCCACCTGCAGCTCGTAGCCATTGGGGTGCAAACGAGCGAATTCATGCACGCCAGCCAGTTCTGCAGCCTGCAGCACCAATTCGTCTTCGACGTAGCGGGCGCCCGAGACCAGGTTGTCGCGCAGGGTTCCGGCGAACAACTGGATATCCTGCGGCACGTAGCCGATGTTGTAGCGTACATCGCTGACATCCAGCTGCCGCACGTCAATGCCGTCGACCAGCAGGCTGCCGGCATCAGACTGGTAGAGCCCGACGATCAGCTTGGCCAGGGAGCTCTTGCCCGAGCCGCTACGGCCGATGATGCCGACCTTCTCGCCGGGGCGGATTACCATGTTGACGCTCTGCAACGCCGCCTGCTGCTGGTCCGGGTAATGGAAATCCAGCTGGCGGAATTCGATACCGCCCTGCAGCGTCTGGCGTTTGAGCGGGCGCTCGTCGGCCTGACGCTCCTGGGGCAGCTCCATCATCTGGTTGACCGAATCCAGCGTCACGCGCGCCTGCTGGTAACGGATCAGCAAACCGGACACCTGAGCCAGCGGGCCGAGCGCTCGGGAGCTGAGCATGTAACAGGCGATCAGGCCGCCCATGCTCAAGTTGCCGGCGATGATCTGGTACACACCCAGCACGATGATCACCACGCCGGCGAGCTGCTGCAGCAGCAGAGTCGAATTCATCGCCAGGCTCGACAGCATTCGCGCCTTGAGCTCGAAGCGGCCCAGAGTGCCGATGGTTTGCTCCCAGATGTACTGGCGCTCGCTTTCCGCATTATTGACCTTGACCGCATCGAGGCCGGCCAGGCTTTCGATCAGCCCGGACTGCCGCTCGGCTGCCAGGGCCATGCTGCGTTCCATGGTCTTGGCCAGCGGCTTTTGCAGCGCCCAGCCGATAAGCGCGACCAGCGGGAAAGCCAGGATGGGGATCCACACCAGGTGCCCGCCCAGGTAGGCGATGACCGCCAGGATCAGGATGGTGAACGGCAGGTCGATGACGCTGGCCAGTGTTAGCGACGCCAAGAAGTCGCGCAGGCTCTGAAACTCGTGAATGTTCTGGGCGAAGCTGCCGACCCGCGCCGGGCGGTGCTTCATCGCCATGCCGACGATGCGCTCGAACAGGGTCGCCGAGATGATCATGTCGGTCTTTTTGCCGGCCAGATCCAGACACAGGCCGCGTAACGTCTTGAGCAACAGGTCGAAGATGAACACCCCGCAGATGCCGATCGCCAGCACCCACAACGTGGCCTCGGCCTGGTTGGGCACGACGCGGTCGTAGACGTTCATCACGAACAGCGGGGTGACCAGGCCAATCAGGTTGATCAGCAGGCTGGCGGCGACGGCGTCGATGTAAAGCCAGCGCGAGCGCTTGAGGGTATCTTTAAACCACGAGCTGGCGCGGGGAATGAGCTCGCCACGGGTGAAATCGAACTTGTGCTGAGGCTGAGCGAAGAACACCCGGCCGCTGTAATCCTCGGCCAGGGTTTCGATGCTGACCCGCACCTCGCCGCCTTCGGTTTCGCTGGGCATGATGCGCGCCTGCCCATCGGCCTCCCAGCCAAGCAGCAGCGCACTGCGGCCGTCGCGCAGCAACAGCAGCGCAGGCAAAGCCAGCTCGGGAATTTTGTCCAAGTTGCGACGCAACCAGCGGCCCTGAAGACCCGCACGGGCCGCAGCCCGCGGCAACAGCTCGGCACTCAGGCGCTGCTTTGGCAGCGGCAGCCCGGCAGTGAGCATCGCCCGACTGACGGACTTCTGATGGAGACTGCACAACGACAGCAAACTATCCAGCAGAGGATCGTCGTAACGGTCACGAGGATCATTACGTGGCTGGGATGGATCAGGTTCTACTGCCACTGCACATTTACCCTTACCTAAAAAACCGAACTCTAGTTCAAGTTGGGCAGTTGCACATTAGTCTTGACGGTATCCAGCGGCACGGAGGCCATCGGCGCCGAGATTCCCTGGCTCTTGAGCAGCGTACCGGTGGTCGCCTTGATACGATAATGGGTGAACAGCTCGGTAAAGCGCACTTCTTGCAGGCGGCGGGCCGCTGTGAAGTACTCGTTCTCGCTGTCCAGCAGGTCTAGCAGGGTGCGCTCGCCCAGGCCGAACTGCTTCTGGTAGGAGTCGCGCACCCGGGAACTGTGGTCGACGTACTGCTGGGCAATCGGCAACTGCGCGCGGGCGTTTTGCAAGGCGTTCCAGGCCAGGCCGACTTCCTCGTTGAGCACGCGCAACGCATTGTTGCGAATGTCCATGGCCTGGTTGCTCAGGTACGCCCTGGAACGCACGTTGGCGCTGTCGCTGCCGCCTGCGTACAGGTTGTAGCGCATGCGCACCATGGCCTGCCATTCCTTGTTTTCGCCGTCCACACCATCGACGTTGTTGTTGAGGCCGGTAGACACTTCTGCGTCGAAGCGTGGGTAGTAAGTGCTTTTCGCCGCAGCGTACTGCGCCTCGGTGGCCTTGACGTCGGCCTCGGCCGAACTGATGTTGGGGTTATTGGCCAGCAGCTCGTCTCGGGCAGCTGTCAGGCTTTCGGGCAGGTGCACGCCCATGCTATCCGGCATGCTGAGATCGGCGGGCTCGCGGCCCACCACGCTCAGGTAGGTGACTTGGGCATCGGCCAGGTTGGTCTGTTCGGTCAGCAGGTTGTTGCGCGCCTGGGCCAGTCGTGCCTCGGCCTGATCGAGATCGGCCATGCGACCCACGCCGCGTTCGCTGCGCAGGGAAATCTGATCGTAGATACGTTCGTGGCTTCGCAGGTTCTCTTCTGCCAAGCGCGCCAGTTCCTGGCGTTGCAAAACATCCAGATACACTTGGGCCACTTCCAGCGCAGTGCGTTCGGAGTTGGCCAGCAGCGAATAGGCACGGGCATTAACGGTGGCCCGCTGACGCGCGACCTCGTTACGAGTGGCGAAACCATCGAATAGCATCTGCTGAACGGTCAGGCTGGACTCGGAGCGATTGAGTGTTCGGTAACCCCGGTCATCGCTAGCGCGAGTGCTATTGTTCTCGGTGCCTTCACGGCCATAACCGGCCTGCACGTCGACACGCGGCAGGTAGCCTGCACGCGCTGCTTTCATGTCCTCTTCGACTGCCAGCCGCGCATTGATGCCGGACTGGATTTCAGGATGCACGGTGAGTGCGTTCTGCATCGCCTCGGTCAACGTCTGCGCCTGGGCTGAAACGGAAATGGCGAGGGCAAGAGGAAGCATGGCAATGAAACGCATGGTCAGTAAATTCCCTGTTAAAGCCGACATGTTTTATCGGTATAGATCAAGTCGCCGAGCAACCGGCCGAAGACTATCATTGCCACTGAACTTCAGTGTTTGGCGGAAGACAAAACAGCTGAAAATATCAAAGTGACATCAATGGGGCTGATTGTTTATGATCAGACCCGAAGGGTCAATAGTCTGGCGAAAACCCTAGAGCAATAAATTTACGCCAATTATATGACGACGCATTCTCAGCAGTATCCGCTATAAATCGGTATAGACGCATTTCACAGATTTTACCTCGCGCATGCGCATGGAGCTGGTTATGAGCAATTTCGCCGCCGTCATCAAATCTTTGATTGGCCAAGTCTTCGTCACCTCGGTCGACGGAATTCGGCGTCAGGTATTTGAGGGGGATCGTATCTTCGCTGGCGAGCAGGTCACCACGGCCGACGGTGGCTCCGTGACGCTTGAGATGGCGAACGGTGAAACCGTCAAGCTCGGCGCCAACAGTTCCTGGCAGGCAGGCAATCCCGACACTCAAGACGCTGCAGCTGGTGCGGCGCAGGCGCCTATGAGCGAATTCGAACAGGCGCTTGCCGCGGGCATGGACCCCACCGTCGACCTCGAACCGACCGCTGCAGGCCCCGGCGCAGGTGGCGGTGGTGGCAGCGCAGGTGGCGGCCATAGTGCGGTAATGCTCAGCGAGACGGCGCAGCGAGTCGATCCGACGATCGGTTTCCAGACTACCGGCCTAGGTACTCCGGCCTTCAACCTGATCGAAGATAACGACCCCGCCATTTTCACTGCCGCGGCGGCCACGGCCACCACTGCGCCTGACACCACCACGCCTGTGGTGACCATCAGCATCGACCCGATCACTGGCGATGACGTGCTCAACAGTGCAGAGCTTAGCCCCGCCACGGTGAACATCACCGGCACGGTCGGCGGCGAAGCCCGGGTTGGCGATGCAATCACGCTGAACCTGGGTGGTAACGTCTATAGCGGTACGGTCATCGCACTCGGCAATGGAGCGCTGGGCTTCAGCATTCCGGTCAGCAGCGCTGATCTCAGCACCTTCAGCAACATCAGCGCAACGGTTAGCAGCACGGATGCGGCGGGTAACGTCGGCACCGCCACGGCAAACCGACCTTACAGCGTCGACACCACAGCGCCACTGATCACCGTCGATGCTCCAGCCATCACCAACGACACTACGCCGACCATCACCGGCACCACCGATGCACCAGTGGGCAGTGTCGTTACGCTGACCATTACTCAAGGTGCCAACACCTTTACCGTGACCACGCCAGTTCTGGCTGGTGGTACCTACAGCGTCGAGCTGACTCAGCCGCTGATTGAAGGTCCGTACACCGTCGAGGCGTCGGTCACTGATCCAGCCGGCAACATCGGCGTAGCCAATGACAGCGGCGCTATCGACACCACCGCACCGATTCCCACCATCGCGCTCGATGCCAATATTACTGCTGACGACACCATCACCGCCGACGAGCTAAACCAACAAATCCCCATTACCGGCACTGTCGGTGGCGATGCCAAAGCGGGTGACATCGTTACCTTGACTGTCAATGGCAAAACCTTTACCGGTCAGGTTCAGGCTGATAAGACCTTCAGCATCAGCGTTCCGGGGAGCGACTTGGCTGCCGACACCGATAGAACGGTCAGCGCTCGTATCACCACCACTGACGCCGCTGGCAACGTGGGTACAGC
>CBIFVM010000013.1:0-100650 GCA_966186235.1 uncultured Pseudomonas sp. | reverse complement strand
TAGGAAAGGCCGGTCCATTCGTAACCGATGCCATCCGGCAGCTCGGCGGCGATGCGCTCCAGCTCGGCCATGGCCTCACCGGTGCTGACTCCCGGCGCGGCGTCGCCGGAAATGCGGATCGACGGATAGCCGTTGTAACGGGCGACCTGCACCGGGCCTTCTTCCCACTGGGTGCTCACGAAGGCGCTCAGTGGCACCAGGCTGCCGCTGTCGTTGGGCACGTGCAGCTTGAGCACGCTGTCCGGCGTCATCCGCGCGCCTTGTTCGGCCTGCACCACCACGCGCTGTTGGCGACCGGCGTTGGCGAAGTCGTTGATCACCGAGGAGCCGAAGGCGGTGGACAGCGCATTGCTGATCGACTCGAAGCTGACGCCCTGGGCGCGCGCCTGCTCGCGGTCGATGACCAGGCGCAGTTGCGGCGCTTCGGCCAGGCCTTCCATCATGCCGTAGAGAAACAGCGGGTTGCCGTTGACCTTGCCGAGCACTTCGTCACGAGCCGCCAGCAGCGCTTCACGACCAAGGCCGCCGCGGTCCTGCAGGCGCAGGGAGAAACCGCCGGAGTTGCCCAGGCCTTCGATCGGCGGTGGTGGCACGGCCATCATCGCGCCGTCGTCGAGGTTGGCGAAGCGGCCGTTGACCGCTGCCGTCTCGGCCTCGACCGATTGTTCCGAGTCGCGCTCGGACCAGTCCTTGAGCAGCGGGAAGGCGATGGCCGCGTTCTCACCCATGCCCGAGAAGCTGAAGCCGAGTACCAGGAACGAGGTCGCCACGGCTTCGCGGGAGGCGAGGAATTCCTCCAGCTGCTTGCCGGTCGCCGAGGTACGCTCGCGCGTGGCACCGGGCGGCAGCTGGATGTCGACGATCATGTAGCCCTGGTCTTCGACCGGCACGAAGGACTCCGGCAGGCGCAGGTAGAAGAAACCCATCAGCACCACGATGCCCAGATAGATGAACATGAAGCGCCCGGCACGCGGTACCAGCTTGCTGTTGAGCTTGGTGTAACGGCCGGTCAGCCCGGTGAACTTGCGGTTGAACCAGCCGAAGAAACCGGTTTTCTCGTGATGCCCCTGGGGGATCGGCTTGAGAATGGTGGCGCACAGTGCCGGCGTGAAGGTCAGCGCCAGGAAGCCCGAGAACAGGATCGACACCGCCAGCGACAGCGAGAACTGCTGGTAGATCACCCCCACCGAGCCGGCCATGAACGCCAGCGGCAGGAACACCGCCGACAGCACCAGGGTGATGCCGAGGATCGCCCCGGACACCTGACCCATCGCCTTGATGGTCGCCGGCACCGGCTCCAGGCCTTCTTCGGCCATGATCCGCTCGACGTTCTCCACCACCACGATGGCGTCGTCGACCAGGATGCCGATGGCCAGCACCATGCCGAACATGGTCATCATGTTCACCGAGAAGCCCAGCAGGTACATGAAGGTCAGTGTGCCGAGCAGACACACCGGCACCACGATGGATGGAATCAGCGTGTAGCGCACGTTCTGCAGGAACAGGAACATCACCAGGAACACCAGCACCATGGCTTCGAGCAAGGTCATGATGACTTTTTCGATGGCCACGTCGACGAACCGCGAGGTGTCGTAGGGCACCGAGAACTGCACGTTGTCCGGGAAGTTGGCGGACAGCTCGGTGAGACGCTGCTTGACCGCCTCGGCGGTCTGGATGGCATTGGCGCCTGGCGCCAGCTGCACGGCGGCGGCCACGGCCGGTTTGCCGTCCTGGCGCGAGCCGAAGTTGTAGTCCTGACTGCCGACTTCGATACGCGCGACGTCGCCCAGGGTCAGGCGCGAGCCGTCCTGGTTGGCGCGCAACACGATGGCGGCGAATTCCTCGGGGTTGTCCAGGGTACCCTTGACCGCCAGGGTCGCTGTCAGCTCCTGCTCGGCGCTGCCCGGCGTGCTGCCGAAGGCGCCTGCCGGCACCTGCACGTTCTGGGCGCGAATGGCGTTGTTGACGTCATCGATGGACAGCCCGTAACCGACCAGCTTCTGCGGGTCGATCCATACGCGCATGGCCGCTTCGGAAGCGAAGAACTGCAGCTTGCCGACACCGGTTACGCGGCGGATCTCGTTGTTGATGTTACGCGCCGCATAGTCCGCTAGGGCCGTGGTGTCGTCGTTGGCGCTGCCGTCCTTGTAGCTCAGGGCGTAGATCAGCAGAAAGCCGGCGGTAGCCTGTTCGGTCTGGATGCCAAGGGTCAGCACGGCCTGGGGCATGCGCGCCTCGGCACGTTTCAAACGGTTCTGCACGTCGACCTGAGCCAGCTCCGGGTCGGTGCCCGGCTGGAAGGTCACGGTGATCTCGGCGATGCCATTGGCGTTGCTGGTGGACTCGAAATACAGCAGATTCTTGGCGCCGTTGAGCTCTTCCTCGATCACGCTGGTGACCGAGTCGGTCAGCACCTGGGCCGACGCGCCGGGGTAGGTCGCGGTAACGGTGATCTGCGGCGGCGCCACGTTGGGATACTGCGCCACGGGCAGAAACGGGATGGCCAGCAAGCCGCCCATGGTGATGAACAGCGCGACCACCCAGGCGAAATTCGGGCGCCGGATAAAAAACAAGGACATGTCGGGTGCTCCGGCTTATTGCGCCTGGGATGGGGTGGCGTTCTGGGCTTCGGCGCCGGGCTGGCGCGGAACCACCTTGGCGCCGGGGCGGATGGCGGTCAGTGAACTGGTGATCACCTTGTCACCGGCCTTGAGGCCGTCGGTGATCTGCCAGCGCGCACCCTGCATGGCGCCGGTGGTGACCGGCCGCGCCTCCACGGTATCGTCTGCGCCGAGCAGCATCACGCTGGCCTTGCCATCGGCGGCGCGCTGTACGGCGCGCTGCGGTACCAGGATGGCGTCCTGGTCGAGCCCCTGGGGTGTGCCGACGCGCACGTACATGCCGGGCAGCAACACGCCCTGCGGGTTGTCGAAGCGCCCGCGCAGGGCGATCTGCCCAGTGCTGCGGTCCACCGAAATGTCGGTGAACAACAGGGTGCCCTTGCTCTGGATGTCGGTACCGTCGACGCGCAGCGACAGGGTCTTGTCGCCGTCGCCGGAAACCTTGCCGTCGGCGATGGCAGCGCGCAGGCGCAGGGCATCGGCAGCCGGCTGGCTGAAGTCGGCGTACACCGGGTCGAGCTGCTGGATACGGGCGAGCAGGGTGGTTTCACCCTGGCCGACCAGCGCGCCTTCGGTCACCTGGGCGCGGCCGATGCGCCCGGCGATGGGCGCGCGTACCTGGGCATAGCCCAGATCCAGCTTGGCGGTTTCCACGTTGGCCTGGGCCGAGCGCTTGTCGGCCTGGGCACTGCGCAGGGTGGCGCGGGCCACGTCGAAGTCCTGCTGGCTGACCGCATCGATCTTCACCAACGGCTCATAGCGCTTGACCGTGGCCTGGGCCTGGAACAGCTGCGCGTCGGCGCGGGCCAGTTCGCCCTCGGCCCGTGACAGCGCGGCCTTGAATGGGGCAGGGTCGATCTGGAACAGCAGGTCGCCGGCTTTTACATCGGCACCTTCCTCGAAGGTGCGCTTGAGCACGATGCCGGCAACCCGGGCACGCACTTCGGCGACGCGTACCGGTTCGATGCGCCCCGGCAATTCGGCCACCACGGTGAAGGGTTCGGTCTTGATCGTGAGGACGTCCACCTCGCGCGGCGGTGCTTCGCCCCAACCTTGTTCGCCTTTGTCACAGCCGGCCAGGCTGATGACGATTGAAAGGGTGATCGCCGATACGACGTGTTGGGTACGAATCCTGCTCATGCTTCACCTGGGGCGATGCCCAATCCAGTTAGTCCTCGAAAGGCGCGAATGGTCGTTTAAAGATGCATGTGAGTCAATATTGTCTCATTTGCATTTTTTGTGACTAAACTTGGCAGTCCTTTTGAACATTAGGGGTTTTCCTGCACAATGACGCGCCGTGCCGATGAGCCCCGAGAAGAACCGATTGATGCAAAGACCTGTCGCTGAAGAAAAACTGCTCAAAGCCCTGGCCGTGGCCATGGTCGAGCACCCGCGTGGCACCTTCAAGGAAATCGCCCAGGCGGCAGGCGTGAGCAAGGCAACCCTGAATCGCTTCTGCGGTACGCGCGACAACCTCATCGAAATGCTCTTCGATTACGGCTCCGAAGTGATGAACCAGGTCATCGCCGAGGCCGACCTGCAGCATGCGCCGGTGCCCGAAGCCTTGCAACGCCTGGTGGACGGGCATCTGGTCCACCGTGATTTGCTGGTTTTCCTGATGTTCCAGTGGCGCCCGGACTCCCTGCACGAGTGCGGCGAAGAGGCGCGCTGGCTGCCGTACACCAACGCGCTGGATCAGTTCTTTCTGAAGGGGCAGCAGGAGGGCGCATTCCGCATCGACATCGGCGCGCCGGTACTGACCGAACTGTTCGCTTCGCTGCTGTTCGGCCTGGTGGACGGTGAACGCCGTGGGCGGGTCGCGCGGGCCAGCATGGGAGCATCGCTGCAAACGTTCTTCATGCACGGGGCGGCGACCTGAGGGTAGTCGTCATACGCGGTGACGTCTGATGAGTGCGACAGGCCGGCGGGCTGGTAGTATGCGCCTCATGTTGTGGCCCTGAGCCGGATTACGCAGAGGGACGCTGCGCCTCGCGGAGAAACCAAGCATGAACGTACAAGTGATCGAGCGTGACGGCGAACCGGAATACGCGGTGTTGCCGTGGGCCGATTATCAGGCGCTGCTCCAGGCGGCCGGCAAGCGCCCGGAGGCTGCGCCGACCCAGCAGGATGTCGATGCGCCGAAAGCGCTGAGCGAACTGAGCGCGTTGCGCGAAGCCAAGGGCCTGAGCCGCGACGAGCTGGCGCGGGCGGTGGGCATCAGCCCCCATTACCTGGGCATGATCGAGAGCGGCGAGCGTCAGCCCGATGTGGCCATTTTGCGGGCGCTGGCCTGGGTGCTGGGTATCTCGGGTTGGCAAGCATGAGCGTGCGCATCAGCCGCGTACACTGGGACGCGCTGCTGACGGCCCTCGACGACGCCCGCAGGCAGCGCCACCTGCTGACCTATCGCGCACTGATCGAGCGCCTGTCGCTGCCGGCGCCCGCCATGCAGACCCTCACCGCCGCGCTCGAACACCTGGCCGCACTGGATGCGCGCAGTGATCGACCGCTGCGCAGCGCTCTGGTGATCAGCCAGGGCGCCAGCCGCCTGCCACGCACCGGGTTCTTCGAGTGCGTCACCCGCCTGGGCCGTTTCGACGGCGCCCCCGACGGCGTCGCCGCCGCCTCCTGGCATGCTTCGGAAGTGGCCCGGGTGTTCGAGTTCGAGTATCCCGATACGCCCTGACCAACCTGCCGATCCGCCATCTTCTGCTCAGGTATTTAAGTTTCGGGGCGGCCGGGTCGCTCTGTATGGCTGACTCCCATACGTTGGCAGGGCCATGCGTCAATACAGCCGCATCATGTTTCGTTCATTGTTCCGGGTGAAGGTCAGCGACCGCCACTCCGGCAAGCTCATCGGTTACGCCCGTGACGTCTGCGAAGACGGTCTGCGGCTGATCTGCGACCTGCCGGTGGAGGTGGGTGCACAGCTCGGCCTGAGTCTGCGCATGCGCGCGGGTGATGGCAGCATGAGCCAGGTGGAGCTCAACGCCACCTGCCTGTGGGTGCGGGAAAATCCGCAGAGTGGTCATCAGGAGCTCGGGCTGCAATTGCTGCAGCCCGGTCATGACTACGTGGCGTTCGTCGAGCGCCTGCGCGTCGACCGCGGTATTCCGGCCACGTCGCCCTGATATCTCACCCCAGGGTGCCGAGGATGTTCACCCCGACGCGCTCGGGAATCTCGTTTTGCGAAAGCACGTGCAGGCCGGGGCTGAATACTCGCGCATAACGAGCCAGCAACGGGCGCAGCTGTGGCATCACGGTGAGGATCGGCGGATGGCCTTCCTTGCGCAGACGCTCCTTGACCACCGGCATGGTGTTTTGCAACTGGTTGAGCAGGTTGGGCTCCACCGGGATGTTGTCCAGGCTGACCGGGCCGGCCTGCTGGGCGATGGACAGAGCACTGAGCAGGGTGTTTTCCAGGCTGTTGTCGAGTACGAACACGGCCAGTTCCTGACGCTCACCGGCAATGGCTGAGACGATGCTGCGACGCAGGGCGAAGCGCACATCGGCGGCTAGCAGCAACGGATCCTTGGTGGTCTCGCTGGATTCGAGCAGGGTCGAGGTGATACTGACGATATCGCGCAGCGGTACCTGCTCCTGCAGCAGTTGGCGGAACACGCGGTGCTGCAGGCTGTAGCTGAGCTGCGCCTTGATGTTCTCGGCCAGCTTGGGGGCCTGCACGGTCAGGCGCTGCATCAGGTGCTCGACGTCGTCGTGCTTGAACAGGTCGGGCAGGTGTTCACGGATCACCTTGTTCAAATGGGTGGCGATCACGCTGGCGCAGTCGATCACCTGATAGCCCAGGTTGAGGGCGCGTGACTTGTCCGCCGGCTGGATCCACACGACCTGCATGCGATAGGCCGGGTCCGTGCCGAGAATGCCGTCCACTTCACCATAGAGTTCCGGTGCCGGAATCGCCATCAGGCGGTCGGCATGCAGCTCGCCGCTGTCCACCCGCTCGCCGTTGACCAGAATTTGGTACTGGTTGGCCTTCAGGCGCAGGCTGTCGCGGATGTTCACCTCCGGCAGCAGGAAACCGAGGCTTTCCGAGAGCGTCTGGCGTACGCCGCGCACCCGCTGGACCAGCGGCGCGCCACCTTCCTCGTTGACCAGGCCGACCAGCTTGTAGCCCAGTGACACCGACAGTCGCTCGACCAGCGGGATGTCTTCCCAGGCCAGGTTCTGGGCGCGCTCGGTGGCCATCGCCTTGCTCAGCGCCTGGGTCTGCTCCAGCACCTCGCCCTCGATCGGTGGGGCGTTGCGCGAGACGTGCCAGGCGATGAAGGCCATCAGCGCGGCGAAGCTGCCGAAGGCCACGAAGGGCATGCCCGGCACCAATGCCAGGATGAACAGGATGGCCGCCACGGTGTACAGCACCTGGGGCGAGGCGAGCATCTGCCGGCGCACCAGGCTGGTGATCTCGGCGCTCTCGTTGACCCGGGTGATGATGATCGCCGCCGCCGTGGACAGCAGCAGCGCCGGGATCTGCGCCACCAGGCCGTCACCGATGGTCAGCAGCGCGTACAGGCGGAAGGCCTCGCCGCCGGCCAGGCCATGGACGAACACGCCGATGGCCAGGCCGCCGAACAGGTTGATCAGCAGAATCAGGATGCCGGCGATGGCGTCGCCGCGCACGAACTTGCTGGCGCCGTCCATCGCGCCATAGAAGTCCGCTTCCTTGCCCACTTCGACACGGCGCTTCTTGGCTTCGGCCTGGTCGATCAGGCCGGCATTGAGATCGGCATCGATGGCCATCTGTTTGCCGGGCAGGGCGTCGAGGGTGAAGCGCGCGGTGACCTCGGAGATCCGCTCGCCGCCCTTGGTGATGACCATGAAGTTGACGATGGTGAGGATCACGAAAACGATCATGCCGACGATGAAGTTGCCGCCGATCACCACATGGCCGAACGCTTCGATCACCTTGCCCGCCGCGCCCGAGCCGGTGTGACCATCGAGCAGCACCACGCGGGTGGAGGCCACGCTCATGCACAGGCGCATCAGGGTGGTGACCAGGATCACCGTGGGCAGCAGCGAGAAGTCCAGCGGGCTGCGCGACGACAGGCTGGTCATCAGCACCAGCACGGCGATGCCGATGTTGAAGGTGAACAGGATGTCCAGCAGCAACGGCGGCAGCGGCAGGATGATCATCGCCAGGATCGAGAGGATCACCACGGGAATGCCGAGGCGCCCGTTGCTCAGTGTCGCGGCGGCGTGTTGCAGTGGTTTCATGACAGGCCTCTGTTGGCAAGGCTTTCGGGTATCGGGAGGTTGCCCGGCAGTTCGGGGCGACGACGGCGCCCCTGGCGCCAGGCCTTGAGTTGCAGCACGTAGGTCAGAACCTGGGCGACGGCCTTGTACAGCGCCGTGGGAATCTGCTGGTTGACCTGGGTGGTGAAGTAGATGGCCCGGGCCAGGGGCGGAATCTCCACCAGGTCCAGGCCGTGGCGCTGGGCCAGCTCGCGGATGTACAGCGCGGTGTCGTCGTTGCCGCGGGCGATCACGTAGGGCGCTTCGGCCTTGCTGCTGTCATAGCGCAGGGCGACCGCATAGTGCTGCGGGTTGACGATCACCACGTTGGCCTCGTGGATCACCTTGCTGATCTGGCGGTGCAGCATCTGCTTCTGCACCTGACGGATGCGCGCCTTCACCTCGGGGCGGCCTTCCTGGTTCTTGTGCTCTTCCTTGATCTCCTGCTTGCTCATGCGCAGGCGCCGATGGAACAACAGGCGCTGCAGGGGAATGTCGATCAGCGAGAAGAGGATGAACACCACCAGCAGGATCAGTGCGGTGTTCATCGCCAGGTTCAACGCGCCGGCGATGGCGGTGTACACGTCGCTGCGCTGCAGGGTCGTCAGTTGCGCCACCACGTCGCGCGCCAGGTAGGCGGCGAGCAGGCCCAGCACGAGGATCTTGCCCAGGGACTTGAACAGGTCGGTCCAGCTCTGCGCCGAGAAGAACATGCGCTTCAGGCCGCTGAGCGGGTTGAGCTTGGAGGCCTTGAAGGCGAAGTTCTTGCTGGCGAACACCCAGCCGCCAGGGATCATGGAAAACACCACCACCAGCAGACTGGTCAGCCCCAGGGGCACCAGCAGCATGACGAACAGCATCAGGTTATGGGCCAGGAACTGCTCGAGGTCGTCCTGGCCGAGCTGGCCCGGCTGCAGGTTGACGAAGGTACGCGCGAAACTGTCCTGCAGGCCGGTGTAGAACCAGCCGACGCTGTACTTGAGGGTCAGCAGGGTGGCCAGCAGGGTAATGGTGGTGGACAGGTCCTTGGAGCGCGCGACCTGGCCTTCTTCCTTGGTCTTCTTGAGCTTCTGGTGCGTGGGCTGTTCGGTTTTTTCCTGGCTGCTCTGGTCGCTCATGTCAGGCCGCCTCCCATCAGGGTGCCGAGGTCATCGAGCAGGCGGCGGGTCAGGTGCAGATAGTGCTGGGGCACGTCGGCGAGCGTCATGTAGATGCACAGCAGGCCGGTGATGATCGACAGTGGAAAGCCCAGGGAAAACAGGTTCATCGCCGGCGAAATGCGATTGAGCAGGCCGAAGCAGAACTGCACGAGCATGGTGCAGAACACCATGGGCAGGGTGAACAGGGTCGCGGCGGCGATCATCCAGCTCAGCGACTGGGCGAAGGCCATGAAGCCGGCGTAGGGCAGGGGTTCGTCCATCGGCCAGTGCACGAAGCTCTGGTACAGCACGCTGATACCGAGCAGGTGGCCGTCGATGGAAAAGAACAGGAACAGCAGCAGGATGAAATACACCTGGGCGACGATGGACGACGACGACACGCCGTTCACCGGGTCGTTGTAGCGCGCCATGCTCATGCCCATCTGAGTGGAGATGATTTCACCGACCAGGGTGAACACGGTGAACACCAGTTGCATCGACAGGCCCAGCAGGGCGCCGATGGCCAGTTGCTGGAAGGCCACCCGCAAGCCGCGCACCGACAGCGGCTCGAAGTAGTCCAGCGGCGGCAGGCTGTGGGCCAGGGCGATGCTGGCCAGCAACGCCAGCACGACCCGGGCGCGCACGGGCAGGGCGCGGTGGCCGAACATCGGCGCCACGGCAAAGAACGCCAGCAGCCGGCAGAAGGGTGCCCAGTAGCCCTGCAGGGTCAGCAGCAGTTGCGACAACTGGTAGACGGAGGCTTCGGCGGGCACGTACGTCTACCCGACCAGACGGCTGGCCTGCTGGAAGCTCTCGATGAACAGCTCGCTCAGCGTGCGCAGAATCCAGTGGCCGGCGAACACCAGCATGCCCAGGGTGATCAGCAGGCGCGGCAGAAAGCTCAGCATCTGTTCGTTGATCTGCGTGGCCGCCTGGAAAATGCTCACCAGCAGGCCGCCGAGCAGGCTCGGCACGACCAGTACGCAGACCACCAGGGCGGTGATGTGCACGGCGTTGGCTACGATGGAAACAGCGGTGTCGGGCGTCAGCATGGCGGCAACCTAGAAGGGTTGAACACTGGTGGCGAGGGTGCCCATCATCAGTGTCCAGCCGTCCACCAGCACGAACACCATGAGCTTGAAGGGCAGCGAGATCATCATCGGCGAGAGCATCATCATGCCCATGGCCATCAGCACGCTGGCCACCACCAGGTCGATGACCAGAAACGGGATGAAGATCATGAACCCCAGCTGGAACGCGGTTTTCAGCTCGCTGAGCACGAACGCCGGGAGGATCAGCGAGAAATCCAGGGTGGTCGGATCTTCGGGCATGGTCTCGCCGGCCAGTTCGACCATGGTGACCAGCGAGTTCTTGTTGGTCTGCGCGAGCATGAAGCGCGCCATCACGCCCTTGGCGCTGTCCAGCGCCTCGGGCAGCGTCAGTTGGTCGGTCTCGAAGGGCTGGTAGGCATTCTCGTACAACTCCTGCCAGGCCGGGCGCATCACCAGCAGGGTCAGGCACAGGGCGATGCCGATCAGCACGTTGTTCGGCGGGCTCTGCTGCAGGCCGATGGCCTGACGCAGGATGGCCAGCACGATGATGAAGCGGGTGAAGCAGGTCATCATCAGCAGCATGGCCGGCAGCAGGCCGAGCAGCGTCATCAGCACCAGGATCTGTACCTTGACGCTCAGGTCCTGGCCGTTCTCGGTGTCGTTCAGGCTCAAGAGCGTGATGTCACCGTTGGCCGCCTGCACGCTCAGGGGCAGCAGCGCCAGGGCCAGCCCGCCAAGGCGGGCGACACGGGATGCGGTCATGGAGCCAGGTCGTCGAGGCCATTGCCGCACAACTCGACGATGCGCAGGCCGTAATTGCCGTTCATCACCACCACTTCGGCCTTGGCGAACAGCGCGCCGTTGACCTTCACGTCGAGCGGCTCGCCGGCCAGTTTGTCGAGCACGATCACGCTGTGGGTATCGACCTCCATCAGTTCCTTGAGCGACACCCGGGTAGAAGCCACTTCGAGGCTGACGTCCACCGGGATCTTGCCGAAGAAGCTCAGGTCCTGGCCCAGCTCGCGGGCGGGAGCGCCGCTCTCTGCCGGTGCGCCGGCCAGGTCGTCGTTGATCAGGTTGTCCAGTTCGCTGTCGGAAATCGGGCCGCTCATGGGGTCTGCACGCTCTCGAGGGATGTCAGGAAAAGGGCGCCGTCTTCCTCGAAAACGGTGCCGCGAAACAGCTTCTGCTGGTTGATCTCGATATCGCAGCGCTCCGCCAGGCGAATCGGCAGGATGTCGCCGCGCTTCAGGTTGAGCACTTGCAACAGCGGCATGCGCAGGCGCGCCAGCACGCAATCGAGCTGCACCGGCAACTGCTGGATGTGCTGCGCAGGATTGCCATTCAGCCGCGCCGGGGGCGGGCTGTTGCGGCGCGTCAGTTCGTCGACCAGCTGGGCATCCAGATACAGGTACAGCGAAGCCTGGGTGCCGGTGATATGGCTGATGTAGCGAAACTCGGCCTGGTACTCCCACTGCACCTCGTCATAGGTGCTGTCGTGGTGGCTGAGCTTGCCGGGGTCTTCGCCGGCGAGCAGCGCGCGCAGCAACAGGTGCACCACGTCGCTGCCGAGGCGATCACGCATGCGCTGCTCGGACGAGCTTTCCGGGGGCATCTCGCCACCCGGCAGCGACGTGCCGCCGTAGTAACACTCCAGGGCTTCGGTAAGCAGGCTGCGCTCGATGGCGAAGCCGACCTTGCCGTGGGCACTGCGATAGGTGCATTCGGCCGGGCACTTGAAATGCTCGAGCACGTCGACGCCCTGCAACTCGAGGTTGATGCGGTAGTTGCGCAGGAAATAGTCACTGACCAGGCGCGGGTATTTGCCCGACGTTTCCCGGATGTAATTCGGGATGCGGTGATAGTGCCGACCGAGTTTGTGCGGCTTGAGCCGCAGCAACTGATCAGGCTGAACATCGTGGTGGATTTTCGAATTACCGAGCATCTGCCAAACCGCACTTTTCCAAAAAATCGGAGAGACAGGGCAGCAATCACATGCCTGGGCACGGAGTTGCCGGCGCCTTTGACGTGGCCAAGGCGGCATACCTGAAGTGAGGGGCGAGTCTAGGAGCGACGGGGCTTTGAGGTTAAATCAAGAGATATCAAAAGACGTCTTGAGGCGTTATTGGCGCCGCTTGACGGGTTTTGACGGGAACTGATTCAGCGCTTGGCGGGCAATTGGCTAATTTTGCTTTCCGCCCGAACGGCAGGGCGCCCAAATGTAGGAGGGCGACCTGTTCTGATCGGCGATTAAGTCATTGGTTCACGCACCACGAAATTTTTTTCACCACCGCCAGCAGGGAGGGATTGAAATGAATCGTCCAGTCAGTCATTGCGAACCTCTCGTGTTCGCGGCCGCCACGGACAGTCGACGTGTTCTGGTCGTTGGCCAGGGGGCATTTCACGGCGCGCTGCTCGATGCCCTGGCAACCCAGCGTTGTCAGGTGCAGCGCTGCGCCGACCTTCACGGCGTGCAGGCCGCCCACCTGGAACGGGCTAGCCTGGTCTTCCTGTTCGCCTCCATGGGCTGCGCCCAGGCGTTGAGCGAACAGGTGCGGAGCTGGTTGCTGCGGTATCCGCGCCTGACCCTGATTCCGGTGGTCGACTACGCCGACCAGGAAAAGGCGGCGCTGCTGCTCGAAGGCGGCTGCGTCGATTACCTGCTGTCGCCGTTCAGCGAGCAGCAGGTCGCCACGCTGTTGCAGCGCCAGGCGCTCGCCGACAGCAGCGGCGACGAACTGGTCTGCCATTCGGCTTCCGGTCGCCGCCTACTGGCCATGGCCCAGCGCGTGGCGCTGACCCGTGCGCCGGTGCTGATCAGCGGCGAAACCGGAACCGGCAAGGAGCGTATGGCGCGCTATATCCATCGGTGCTCCGGGCGCCCGGAAGCGCCTTTCGTCGCGGTCAACTGCGCGGCGATCCCCGAGCAGATGCTCGAGTCCATTTTGTTCGGCCACGAGCGTGGCGCCTTCACCGGTGCCGTCAGCGCGCAGGCCGGCAAGTTCGAACAGGCCAACGGCGGCACGCTGCTGCTCGATGAAATCGGCGAACTGCCCCTGGCGCTGCAGGCCAAGCTGCTGCGTGTGCTGCAGGAGCAGCGGGTGGAGCGCCTTGGCGGGCGCCGGGAAATTGCGCTGGACGTGCGCATCATCGCTGCTACCAACCGCGATCTGCAGCAGGAAGTAGCCGCCGGGCGTTTTCGCGCCGACCTGATGTTCCGTCTGGACGTGTTGCCCCTGCACATCGCACCGCTGCGTGAGCGGCGTGACGACATCCTGCCGCTGGTCAGCCGATTCATCGCCAGCCACGCGCCGGGCGAAGGCGAAGAACTGCTCACCGATTCGGCGCGCCGTGCGCTGCTCGGCCATGACTGGCCCGGCAACGTGCGCGAGCTGGAGAACACCGTGCAGCGCGCGCTGGTGCTGCGCAATGGCCTGTTCATCCAGCCTGCCGACCTTGGCCTGGAGGTGCCGGGCAGCGTGCCGGCAGCGAGCATCCACATCGCCGCGGCGATGCAGCCGGATGCGGGTGAGGATGGCCGCGCGGCGCTGCGCGCCAGTGGCAAGTGGGCCGAGTACCAACACGTGCTCGATACCATCCGCCGCTTCGACGGCCACAAGACCAAAGCCGCGCAGAGCCTGGGCATGAGTACCCGGGCACTGCGCTATCGCCTGAGCGCCATGCGCGAGCAGGGCGTACACATTCCGTTCTGATCGCCGCTGGAGAGCCGTGGATGAATTCGATCGATTCGATACGCCAGGACATGCTGGCACGCATGGAGGCCATGAAGGGCCTCAGCCAGGGCGCGGGCATTCGCCCGGCGGCCGAGCCCCAGGGCTTCACCGACAGCTTCGCCGCCAACCTGCGGGCCATCGATGCCCAGCAGCACCAGGCGAGTTCGGCGGTGACCGCCGTGGAGCGTGGGCAGAGCGATGACCTGGTCGGTGCCATGGTCGACAGCCAGAAGGCCAGTGTGGCGTTCTCTGCATTGCTGCAGGTACGCAACAAGCTGAGCACGGCGTTCGACGACATCATCAAGATGCCGTTGTAAGGAGGCCAGGTGCCGCAACGCGTACTGAAAACCATCAGAAGCAATCCGCTGCTGGAGCGCCTCAGGGCCGATCCGCGTATCGCCCTGGCAGGCATGGCGGCCATCGCTGCGCTGCTGGCAATGGGCGTCGTCTACTACCTGTGGAAGGGCGAGGACAACCTGCGCCCGCTGTACGGCGCCGGTGAGCGCTTTCCCGCTGCCGAGGTGATCGCCCTGCTGGAAGGCGAGGGCATTCCCTATCGCCTGCATCCGCAGAGCGGCCAGGTGCTGGTCAGCGACGAGCAGGTGGCGCGGGCTCGGCTGTTGCTGGCGGCCAAGGGCGTCAAGGTGTCGCTGCCGGCGGGCTACGAACTGTTCGACAAGGACGAGCCACTGGGCACCAGCCAGTTCATGCAGGACGTGCGCCTGAAACGCAGCCTGGAGGGCGAGCTGGCGCAGACCATCATGGCGCTGCAGGGCGTGCAGCAGGCGCGGGTTCACCTGGCGCGCGAAGAGAACAACTCGTTCGTGATCGCCCGCCGCGAGCCAACCAAGGCATCGGTGATGCTGCAGCTGGCGCCGGGTTATCGCCTGGAGCCGGAGCAGGTGTCCGCGGTGGTCAACCTGGTGGCCGGCAGCGTGCCCCAGCTCGATGCCAAGGACGTGCGCGTCGTCGATCAGCACGGTACGCTGCTGTCCCGTGACCTGGAAGGCTGGGGCGGCCCGCAGCGCACCTGGCAGGTGATCGAGGATTACCAGCGCAAGGCGGCGTTCAATGTCGAGGAAGTGCTGACTCCGGTGCTGGGCCGTGACAATTACCGCCTCAGCGTGTCCGCCGATATCGACTTCAGCCAGCGCGAGGAAACCCTGCAGACCTACGGCCAGGAGCCGCGGCTGCGTAACGAGGTGACCCGCGACGAAAGCGTGCTCGACCAACTGGCCCTGGGTGTTCCCGGCTCGCTGAGCAACACGCCGCCGGCCAACACCCAGGCCCAGCGCCAGGCGGCCCAGGGTGGCCAGGCCGCGCAGCCGGCACCGCCCGAGGACAAGGCCGCGACGTCGCTGCGCAAGGAATCCAATCGTCAGCTCGATTACGACCAGAGCGTCACTCACGTGCGCCACGCACCCTATCGCCTGCAGCAGCAGAGCGTGGCCGTGGTGCTCAACGCCCAGGCCGCCCCTGAAGGTGGCTGGACGGCCGAGGCGCGCAGCGAGCTGGAAGCGATGGTCAAGAGTGCGGTCGGCTTCAACCAGGCGCGCGGCGATGTGCTGACCCTGAGCGTGCTGCCGTTCACCCCCGCCGCGGCGGACGAGTCGGCCAACGCCGGCCTCGCCTGGTGGGAAAACCCCAACGTGCACGAGTGGGTGAAGATCGCCGTGTTCGCGCTGATCAGCCTGCTGCTGGTGCTGCTGGTGGTTCGCCCGGCGGTGCGCGGGCTGATCGCCCGCCCGAACCGCGAGGCGGAAAACGCGGATGCAGGGGAAGAGGGCGAAGGCGAATTGCCGGCGATGCTGGCCAGCGAGCAGGCCGGGCGCCTGCTCGCGCGGGTGGGCGGCGAGCGTGATCCGGCCAAGCTGTTCAGCGAGTTGAATCCGCTGTCGGAAATTCGCCTGCCGGCTCCCGGCTCGGGCCTGGAACACCAGATCGAACACCTGCGGATGCTGGCCGAGAACGATCCCGAGCGCGTCTCGGAAGTCATCAAACAATGGGTAGGGCGCAATGACAAAGAACTCGGTGCAGCCGGTTGAGAAGGCTGCCAGCAGCAAGGCTGGCGAGCTCAAACCGAGGGCGCGTGCGTTGAGCTCTACCGAGCAGGCGGCGATCCTCATGCTGAGCATGGGCGACGACATTTCCTCGCGGGTGCTGCGGCACTTCTCGCGCGAGGAGATCATCAGCATCAGCCAGACCATGGCGCGCCTGTCGAACATCAAACTGGCCACGGTTTCCGACGTCATCGGGCGGTTCTTCGACGACTACAAGGAGCAGAGCAACATCAAGGGGGCGTCGCGCAGCTACCTCTCCGGGATGCTCGGCAAGGCCCTGGGCAGCGAGATCACCCGCAATTTGCTGGACAGCATCTACGGCGAGGAAATCCGCGCCAAGATGGCGCGCCTGGAGTGGCTCGATCCCAAGCAGTTCGCCGCCATGCTGGCCAAGGAGCACGCGCAGATGCAGGCGGTGTTCCTGGCGTTCCTGCCGCCTGGCATGGCCTGCGACGTGCTCGAGTGCATGCCGGCCGAGCGCCAGGACGAGCTGCTGTACCGCATCGCCAACCTCAACGAGGTCAACGGCGACGTGATCGCCGAACTGGAGCAACTGATCGACCGCAGCCTGTCGGTGCTGTCCGCCCAGGGCTCCCAGGTGCGCGGCCTCAAGCAGGCGGCCGACATCATGAACCGCTTTAAGGGTGACCGCAGCCAGATGTTCGAGCTGCTGCGTTCCCACGACGAGCAACTGGTGGGCCGCATCGAGGAGGAAATGTACGACTTCTTCATCCTCTCGCGGCAGACCCCGGACGTGCTGTCCGCCTTGCTCGAAGCCGTGCCCATGGAAGAGTGGGTGGTGGCGCTCAAGGGCGCCGAGCCGGCGCTCACCAAGGCCATCCAGGCGGTCATGCCCAAGCGCCAGGCCCAGCAGATGGAGTCGATCAAGCGGCGCCAGGGCCCGGTGCCGATGAGCCGCATCGAGCAGGTGCGCAAGGACATCATGGCCGTGGTGCGCGACATGGCGGCCCAGGGCGACATCCAGCTGCAGTTGTTCCGCGAACAGACGGTGGAGTAGAACGGCATGAGCGTGAAAGTCAGTCGAGACCACGACAAGGCCTGGCGGGCGTACCGCTTTCCGCCACGCTGCCCGGACATCCTCGAGTCGGGCGGGGACGCGGCCAGCGTGCAGCGCGCCATGAGCGACGGTTTTCAGCAGGGTATCGAAAAGGGTTACCAGGAGGGCTTGCAGCAGGGCCACGATGCCGGTCACCAGCAGGGTCTGCAGCTCGGCCGCGAAGAGGGCTTGCGCCTGGGCCGCGAAGAAGGCCGCCGCCATGGTCAGACGGCCTTCGAAGAGGCCGCCCGGCCGCTGGATGCGCTGTACGCGCAGTTGCAGCAGCACGCCGCCGAGCAGGAACGCAAGCGTCGCCAAGAACTGCTGGAGCTGGTGGGCAAGGTCGCCCGCCAGGTGATTCGCTGCGAGCTGACCCTGCACCCGGACCAACTGCTGACGCTCGCCGAAGAAGCCCTGGCCGGCATGCCGGGCGAGCAGGGCGAGGTCAAGGTGCTGCTCAACCCCGATGAATACGCGCGTCTGCGTGATCTCGCCCCCGAGCGCGCGGCCACCTGGCGGCTGGTCGCCGACGAGCGCCTGGCGCTGGGCGAGTGCCGTGTGGTCACCGCCCAGGCCGAGGCGGACATCGGCTGCCAGCAGCGCCTGGACTCGTGCCTGGAAACCCTGGCCGAGCACCTCGAACTGACCGAGGACTGAGGCCATGGCGCAGCTGGGTGAATTCAAGCTCGATGAAGCCCTGCGCTCGCTCGACGGCGTGCGCCTGGCCAAGGTCAGCGGGCGCCTGGTCAAGGTATCCGGGCTGCTGCTGGAAAGCCTGGGGTGCCAGCGCACCACCGGCCAGCGCTGTCACATCGAACAGGGCGACGGCTGCCTGCTGGAAGCTCAGGTGGTGGGTTTCAACCGTGATATCACCTACCTGATGCCGTTCAAGAAACCCGTGGGCCTCGGCGCGGGTTCGCGGGTGTTTCCCGCCGCCGACGAGGCGTCGCTGCAGATCGACGAGTCCTGGCTTGGCCGGGTGATCAACGGCTTGGGCGAACCCCTGGACGGCCTGGGCAAGCTGACCGGGCGCGATTTGCTGTCCCAGGAGTTGCCGACCGTCAACCCGCTGCGCAGACGCCCGGTGGAGGAACCGCTGGATGTCGGCGTACGCGCCATCAACGCCATGCTGACCCTCGGCAAGGGCCAGCGCGTCGGCCTGTTCGCCGGCAGCGGCGTGGGCAAGAGCGTGCTGCTGGGCATGATCACCCGCGAGACCAAGGCCGATGTGGTGGTGGTCGGATTGATCGGCGAGCGCGGCCGTGAGGTACAGGAATTCATTCTGCATTCGCTGGGCGAGGAAGGGCTGCGCAAGGCCGTGGTGGTCGTGGCGCCAGCCAACGAATCGCCGCTGATGCGCCTGAAGGCGGCCGAGCTGTGCCACAGCATCGCCGCCTACTTTCGTGACCAGGGCAAGGACGTGCTGTTGCTCGTCGACTCGTTGACGCGCTACGCCATGGCCCAGCGGGAAATCGCCCTGGCCCTGGGCGAGCCGCCGGCCACCAAGGGCTACCCGCCGTCGGTGTTCGGCCTGTTGCCGGAGCTGGTCGAAAGCGCCGGCAACGGCGAGGCCGGCAGCGGCAGCCTGAGCGCCATCTACACCGTGCTGGCCGAGGGCGATGACCAGCAGGACCCCATCGCCGACTGCGCCCGGGCCATTCTCGACGGGCACATCGTGCTGTCGCGGCGCCTGGCGGACGTCGGCCATTATCCGGCTATCGACATTGCCGCCTCGGTGAGTCGTTGCATGTCCCAGGTGGTGCCGGTGGAGCTGCGCCGCGCGGCCCTGCAGCTCAAGGAACTGTACGGCGCCTTCGAGAAGATTCGCGAACTGATTCCCCTCGGCGGTTACACGCCGGGCATGGATGCCAGGACCGATCGAGCGGTGCAGATTGCGCCGGCCATCCAGCGCTTTCTGTGTCAGGAAGTGGGTGAGGGCGCCGACCTGGCGGACAGCCAGGGCCGCTTGCAGGCGCTGATCCGATGAAGCAGCAGGTCGAGGTGCTGCAGCGCCTGGCCGCGCTGCGCGGCAATCAGGTGCGCCAGGTGCTGGGCCGTGTGGCTTACCAGCGCAACCTGTGCCAGCGCTATCGCAACAACATCAGTGGCCTCGACCGGCTGTGCGGCTTCGAGGTTCGCGTGGATACGCTGCTGCAGCGCAGCAATCAGCAACAGTACAAGCTGACCCTGCACAAGATGCTGCAGCTGCAACGCCGCGAGCTGGATGTGGCCGAGCAGGCGCTGCAGCGCATCCAGAGCGAACTGCTGGCGGCCATGCGCAGCGAAAAGGTGGTGGCCCAGGTGCTCGATGGCAAGCTGCAGCAATGGCAGGCGCAATTGGCGCAGCAGGAACAGAAGATTCAGGACGGCCTGGCCACCCAGGCCTGGTGGCGCAACCAGGCGCCGTGACTGCCCGGTAAAAAAATTGTCTGCCGGCTTAAGTGGCCTTCATCGCCAGTCGCCTCTACTCGATAACAGCGGAAAACCTGGACCGATCACATGGAAATCAACCGCCACCTGAACCTCACGCCGACGCCCGTCAGCGAGCCGGCGGCTGCCAGCCGCGGTACCCGTGAGGCAACGTCCACGCCTGCTGCGCCAGGCGGCGCCGACGCTCGCCCGCTCGAGCAGTTGCAGGATGCGCTGCGTGCGCTGCCCGAGGTCGACCTGGACAAGGTCGAGAGCCTGCGCAAGGCCCTGCGCGAAGGCAGCCTGGACAGCAGCGCCGGTGCCCTGGCCAGCGGCATTCTGATCTACCACGGGATTCGCGAGGCGTGAGCCAGCGCGAACGCCTGCTCGATGCCATGGAGCAGGATCTGCGTCAGGATCTGGATGACTACGTCTACCTGCGCGGCCTGATGCAGGAGTTGCGTCAAGGCCTGATGCGCTGCGACACCGACGGCGTGCACCTGCTCAACGAGCGTATCCAGCTGCTGCTTGGCAGTGCGCAGGGGCGTGCCCGGCGTCGCGTCAAGGTATTGAAGGCCGTCAGCCTGGCGTTCGACGAGGCCGGCATGCAGGCCTTCATCGCCCTTTATCCGGCTGCGCGCGGGCGCGACATGCAGGCGCTGTGGACGCAGCTCGGGCAGATCGCCCAGCAGTGCCAGCGCCTCAACGAGGTCAATGGCCAACTGCTCGCCAGCCAGCACGACATTCTCAGTCAGCTACTCGAGCCCCGGCGTGGCGACGGCTTCTACGCCCCACCCACCTACTGATCAACCAACCCTTCGTGCAGGCGGAAGGAAGCAGTGCTTCCGCCGGATGTGTCCGGCTGCCCGGGCGGAAGCATCGTTTCACCTCTCGTTCGGTGCAAACCCGCGTACTACGGGGGTTATGGCCCTGGCACCGGAATTGCTAAACAGCTTTCAGTGGAGATTTGAACATGGCTATAGACTCAGCTTACGTACAGCAGATGGCAACGCAACTGGCGACCTATGAGGTCCAGGGCGCGGAGCGTCGGGCGCAGCGCAACAAGACCAACTACAGCACGCAGCTGTCGTCGCTAACGTCGTTGGACTCGGCGCTCAAGACCTTCAAGTCGGCGGTTTATGGTCTCAAATCCAACCAGTCGAGCATGGTCATCAACGGCGGCACCTTCAGCAAGCCCGAGCAGGCCACGGCCACCCTGGGCGGCAAGGCAGCGCCGGGTAACTATCAGTTCTTCGTCGAGCAGTTGGCCAGCAGCCACCAGTTGGCGTTTCCCCAGCTCAAGGATGGCGATCTGAGCGCTGCCGGTTCGCTGACCCTGGGTCAGGATGGCAAGTCATTCGCCATCGACCTCGCCGCCGCGGACAAGGACGGCGACGGTCAGGTGTCCCTGGCCGAGCTTTCCGCCGCGATCAATGCCGCCTCGGACAATACCGGCGTGAAGAGCACGCTGGTGCGCAGCAACGGCGAAGTGACGCTGGTGCTGAGCAGTGAGAAGAGCGGTGAAGCCAACGCCATTTCACTCTCTGCCAACGGCAATGCCGCGCTGCAGACGGCGGTTGATGGTCGCCAGGAGCTGTCGGTGGCCCGCGATGCCAAGGTGCGCATGGGCGGCGAGGGCGGCATGTTGCTGCAGAACGCTAGCAACACCTTCGAGAACCTGATGGAGGGGGTGACCATCACCTTCAACCAGGTTCACGCCAGTGGCGAGCAACCACTGGGCTTCACGGTCGACCGCGACAGCGACGCCACCCAGGCCAAGATGCAGACCTTCATCGATGCCTACAACACCCTGGCTGGCGTCATCGACGGCCTGACCGGCAGTGGTGGCGAGGCAGGCCAGCGTGGTGCGCTGGCGAGCGATTCCACGGTGCGCGCCATCGACAATTCCCTGAATCAGCTGATGCGTACGGCTTTTGACGGCAAGAGCCTGATCGACTTTGGCGTGAGCGCCGACCGTGATGGCAAGCTGACCCTCGATGCCGGACGCTTCCAGAAGGCGGTGACCTCTGATCCGGAGGCCTTCGACAAGCTGTTCACCGGCAAGGACAACCTGATCGACAGCCTCGACAAAACCGTCGCGCTATACACCAACAGCGGCAACGGCCTGCTCAAGGCGCGCAAGGACAACGTCAGCACGGCCATCAAGCGGGTCGATAAGCAGTTCGAGGACATCGACCGGCAGTACGAGCAGTACTACAACCGCTACCTGAAGCAGTACACCAACCTCATGCAGATCCAGATCAGCATGGAACAGACCGGCGGAATGTTCTGATGAACCACTATTCCTTCGACGACAGCTACGACAGCTATCGCTCCGTTGACCTGCATGCTCGCGCCGCTTCCGCGTCGCCCTATGAACTGGTGCTTCAGCTTTTCGATGGTCTGCTCGACGAGCTAGCCCGGGCCCGTGGGCATATCCAGGCGCGGCGCTACCAGCAGAAGGGCCAGTCGCTGGAGAAGTGCCTGCAGATCCTCAATGGCCTCAACGGCGCCCTCGACCACGACAACGGTGGCGAGGTGGTGGAAGGGCTGGCCCGGCTGTATGACTACTGCATCTACCGTATTTCCGACGTCAGCGTGACCCTTTCGCTCGAAGGGCTGGACGAAGTGACCGGCCTGCTTGGCGTGCTGCGCGAAGGCTGGGAGGGTGTGAATGCCAAGCGTGGCTGACAGTGGCGACGACCTGCTGCGCCTGCGCCGGCTGTACGAGGCGCTGGCCGATGTGCTGGCCCGTGAGGACTGGCCGGCGCTGGCCGAGGTCGACCGCGACATCGCCACCTACCTGAGCGGCGCCGTTGGCCGCCCGCTGGATCCGCGCCATGCCGAAGCCCGCCTGCGTCTGCAGGTGCTGCATGGCCAGGCGCGCCAGCACTGCGCTGCACAGTGCGAGCAGCTGCGCAGCCGGCTACGTGATTACCTGGAGCGCGCCGAAGGGCGCAGCGCCTACCAGCAGAGCCAGTTATGGGGAGAGGGCGTGTGATGAACCCGGTGCTTTCTGGTTTGCCGGGCGGGGCGGCGCCTGCATCCGCCGACGCCCCGCTGGCCGCTGCCGAGCTGTTGAGTGGCGACGCCCTGGCGGCGCAAGCGGACGGCACGACCTTCGTGATCGACGCCGAGCAGCTGCTTGCGCAGCCGCTGATCGATGCTGAGTTGTTGACCGAAGAGGCGCCCAGGGCACCGGAAGCCGAGCTGCCTGCAGTCAGCGATGCACCTGAGGAACCTGGTAGCGAGGCAGAACAGTGGCTGGCCAGCATGTTCGGCCAGCTGCAAGCCCAGGTGCAAGTGCGCGAGGTGCCGCGTAGCGGCGCCGCTCAGGCTCCGGAGCCGTCGGAGGTTGTTGCCCAGCCCGCCATGCCTACGCTGCGCGGCAGCGCTGCAGGCGAAGAGCGCGCCGTACCCCGGCTCGAGCCGCAGCCGGAACTGGTCAGCCAGGCCAATGCTACGCGCCCCGCGCAGGCCGACGACATCGGTATTGCGGCGCTGCTGCACAAGGCCGAGGCCAGCGCCGTCGAGCCTGTCCGAGGTGCGCCGCCCCCTGCAGTGGCGGCTCTGACCATGGTGTCTGGCGGCGCTGCGCCAGTGGCGGCTGCTGCGACCGCAGCGCCGGCAGAACGCACCTTGAGCCTCACCCAGGTGCCCCAGGCGCAATGGGGCGAGCGCATGATCGGCGCCCTGCGCGACAGCGTCGAGCTGCAATTTCGCAACGGTCTGCAGCAGGCCACCATTCGCCTCGATCCGGCCGAGCTAGGGCGTGTGGAAATCCAGCTGAGTCATGAATCAGGGCGCCTGCAGGTGCAGATCCAGGCCGGCCAGGCGGACGTGGTTCGCCTGCTGCAGCAGACCAGCGAGCGGCTGCGCCAGGACCTGGTCGGGCAGACGTTCGTCGATGTCAGCGTGCAGGTCGGCGCCGATGCCCAGCATGACCGGCGTGGCCGTCAGGCGCCGCCCGCCTGGATAAACGAATCACCAACCCAGGCCGCGCAACTGGACGAAGACCACGGCGCAGAGACCAAGGGCTCGCGCAGCGATGTACTGATCACCGTATAGCTCAGCCATTGCCCACCCCATTACCCGCAATTTCCGTGAACTGAGATTTATCGAACATGACGATGCCGCGCCTGATGCTGATCATTCTGGTCCTCAACCTGCTCATCACCCTGGGCGGCGTGGGTGCCAACTACTGGATGCTGCGCGCGGGCGTGCAGGCAGCCAGCGCGCCGGCCGGTGAGGCAGCCGAAGCGGCCACGGTGGCCGAAGTGGCGGCGTCCGAGTACCAGTTCTTCCCCATCGACAAGATCATCGTCAGTGTTCGCGGCACCGCGCGCGAGCATTACTTCGTGCTCGACCTGGCGCTGCAGGCCGGCAAGGAAACCGAAAAGGTGCAGCTCGAGAGCCTGGAGCCCATGGTGCGCAATTCGGTGGTGTCTCATCTTTCCGCGCTGTCGTTCGATGCGCTACGCCAACTGCCCGTCAGCGACCTGCAGGCGAAACTCGAGAGCGTGCTGCGTGAAGACCTGGCGGCGCGCAACATCAGCGTGCCGTTCAGCAATCTGCTGGTCAGCAAGCTGATCGTGCAATAGGCCGGCCCATGAGCGCTCAGCCTGCCCTGGACCACCACTATGCCGAAGCGCCGGCGGCCTTCGTGCCGCTGTCGGCGGCTGCCGAACAACAGTGGCTGCTGCGCTACCTGCCGCTGGTCAAACGGGTGGTGCGTCAACTGGCCCTGCAGGCCAGCCAGGTGCTTGATCGTGAAGACATGGAACAGATCGGCCTGCTCGGCCTGCTCGACAGCCTGCGCCGCTATGGCGAGCCGGACGAGCAGTTCGCACGTTTCGCCAGCTTGCGCATCCGCGGCGCGATCCTCGACGAGCTGCGCCGCCTCGACTGGCGTCCGCGTACCGTGCGGCAACAGTCGCATCGGGTGCGCGACGGCATTCGTGAGCTGACCCGCAAGCTGGGTCGCGAGCCCCAGGAGAGCGAGATCCTGGCCGCCACCGGTCTGGACGCCCAGGGCTATCAGGATCACCTGATGGCGCAAACCAGCGAAGCCATCGAAAGCCTCGACAGCCTGCTGCAGGACGGCCAGGAAATCCTGGCCGGCAGCAGCCGCAGCGCCGAGGACCAGGTGCTGCGCGAGCGCCTGCTGACCCAGGCCCTGGCGCGCCTGGATGAGCGCGAGCGCCTGGTGCTCACCCTGTATTACCTGCACGAGCTGAGTCTCAAGGAAATCGCCCTGGTGCTCGAAGTGAGCGACGCCAGGGTCTGTCAACTGAGCAAGCAGGCGATCGCCAAGGCTTGCCGCTTTCTCACGGAGAACTGAAACGATGCAGAAGATCCTGGGCTCGCTGATCATCATCGGCTGCGTGCTGGGTGGCTACACCATGGCCCATGGTGATATCGCCATGCTCTGGCAACCGGCGGAGGTGATCATCATCCTCGGCGCCGGCCTGGGCAGTCTGGTGGTGGCCAATCCCAAGGAGGTGCTGATCGAAATGTGCCATCAGATCAAGGGCGTGTTCGTCCTCAAGCGGCGCGGCGAGGAGTTTCAGCGCCAGTTGCTGATGCTGCTCTACGAACTGTTGGAAACGGTCGAGGAGGGTGGCCTGAAGGCGCTCGACGAGCACATCGAGGAGCCGGAGCAGAGCGAGCTGTTCACCCGCTACCCGCTGATTCTCGAGGAGAACAACCTGATGGCCTTCATCGCCGACAACTTCCGGCTGATGGCCATGGGCAAGATCAGCGCCCACGAGCTGGAAGGCTTTCTCGAGCAGGAACTCGAGGCCATGGAACATGCGCTGCTGCAACCGTCGCGCTCGCTGCAGAAGATCGGTGAAGCGATGCCGGGCTTCGGCATCTTGGCCGCGATCCTGGGCATCATCATCACCATGGGCAGCATCGGCGGCTCGGTGGCCGAGGTCGGCGCCCACGTGGCGGCGGCGCTGGTCGGCACTTTCCTGGGCATTTTCATGTGCTACTGCCTGATGGAGCCGCTGTCCCATGCCATGTCGCAGCGCATCAAGACCGAGCTGTCAGCACTTGAATGCACGCGCACCACGCTGGTCGCCCACGTCGCCGGCAAGCCGACGCTGCTGGCAGTGGACGCCGGTCGCAAGCTGATCGAGCAGGACGTCAAACCGGCATTCAAGCAGCTGGAGATCTGGGTCAACCAGTTCGAGGACCAAAGGGACGCCGCATGAGCAAGCGTGGGGCCGCACAGGGCCATGAGATCATCATCAAACGGCGTTCTCGCAAAGGCCATGACGAGGGCCATGGTGGCGCCTGGAAGGTGGCCTTTGCCGATTTCACCATGGCGATGATGGCCCTGTTCATGGTGCTGTGGATCGTCAACCCGCGTAACGAAATGACCAGCCCATCTCAGGGCGACATGCTCACCAATCCGCTGGTCGACGGCGGTGCCGGGGTATTCGAGGGTACCAGCCGAACGCCGCTGGAGTTCGACGGCGTGTCGGTGCCTCGGCCACAGCCCGAGAGGCCTTCGGACGAGTACGCCGGTGGCCAGGCGCAGACCGGCGAGTCCGGTGAGGTGCAGCCCGTGCGGCACTACGGCAGCGCAAACGACATGCAGTCGCTGGCCACCCTGCTGGAGCAGATCAAACGGCAACTCGATGCCGAAGCCAACCTGGAGGTGGAAATCGTGCCCCAGGGGCTGCGCATCGTTCTCAAGGATGACGCGCAACGCTTCATGTTCGCCCGCGGTAGCGCCAAGATCGATCCGCATTTTCTGGCGCTGCTGGGGGGCTTGTCGTCGGTCCTGGCCGGTGCCGACAACAAGCTGATCATCAGTGGGCATACCGACTCGACCGCTTTTCGCAGCATTACCGGCTACGACAACTGGAATCTATCCGGCGACCGTGCCCTGCAGGCGCGCCGGGTGATGGTCGAGAAAGGCATCGCAGTGGCGCGCGTTCTGCAGGTCACGGCCCATGCCGATGGCATGCCCATCCGGCCGGATCAGCCGGAGGATGGCGCCAACCGCCGTGTGGAAATCCTGCTGCTGACCGATCAGGCCGAGGCGCTGTATCGGCAGTTGTTCGACAGCACGGCGTTGCGGGCGCGGGTTAGCGAGCAGGGCTCGCAATTGCTCGGCGCCGGTGATGCGCAGCGCGACGCCAAGGCGCTGTAAGGTTCAATCGCGGCAATAGACCTGGCTGGTTTCGGTGGCGTACAGACAGTCGTCGATCGCGGTCAGGTTGATCACCGAGCCTTCGCGACGGGTGAACAGGTGGGTGAACAGGCTGTAGTCGTCGGCGCGGGCATCCAGCTCCCGGGCGTTACCCTTTTCGACCACCAGTTGGTAGTGCCCCTTCTGGTATTTCTCCACCCGGCCATTGAACTCCACGACCATGCCCTGCTGACGGCTGAGCCCATAGAAGCGCTGGTCGCTGAATTGCATCGCATGGCTGACTTGGGTGCTGCTGCCGTCGGCCAGCAGCAGCGTCCCCTGGCTGCTATAGCGACCCTGCAGGCAGCTCTGCGCTGACCATGGCGACAGGGTGACCAGAGCCATCGCCAGCGCGCCGGTTAGCAAGCAGAGTTTTTTTCCAAAGGTCATAGCAGGCAGCTACGCAGGTGCTGTTCCGGCACCGTATCCAGCTGCGATTGATGGACTTCCAGCCAGCGGGTTTGTCGGCTCTGTGGGTTGCGGCAGAGCATCTGCACGAATTCTCCGGTGCCGGTAATCGTGACCACTCGCGGCTGCTCGCTCAGTTCTGCCAGACCGTTGACTGCAGATTCGGCCAAGTGCTGCAGCTGGGTCAGTTGCCGAGGATTTTGCGCCATATAAAGAACGCTCAACTGGCCCAGGGTGGCGTACAGCTGCAAATCGGTTTCCCTGTCGCTGGCCAGTTGGCCGCACAGCAACAACAGTCCGGCAGCCAGCAAGCCGGCCGGCCAGCGCCATTGCAGCCGGCGGCGCGGCGTCGGCTCGCGCTGGATCGCGATAGCCGGTGGCGCTGGCTCGGTAGCCGATGGCTGCAGGGTTTCCAGCAGCGCGCTGGAATTGAGCAGGTACCCACGACGCGGAAGGGTCTGAATGATGTCGCGCTTCTGTTCATCGCCTAGCAACTGGCGCAGCGTGTAGATCTGCTGGTTGAGGCTGCCCTGACCGACCACGCGTTCCGCCCAGGCGTATTGCAGCAGCTCTTCTCTGGCGATCACTTCGCCCGGCGCCTGCAGCAGACGCTCCAGCAGGCGACTGCCCGAATAGCCGAGTTCAACACGTTTGTGCTCGTCACCGTTTATCAGGGTGAGCAGGTAGCGCGCAGGTTGAAACACGGCTTCGCCGCCCGCGCCGCCAAGTTGCAAGCGAAAGCAGGGGCTATCGAGGTCAGTGTCGAAGGGTGTAGAAAACGTCATCGTAAAAGTTGAACTATCCATTTCGAGATGTACGACATCCGTGAATGTCGGCATATTGGCGCTGTAAACCCGTCGCTGCAACCTTTTTAGGAGCTCGCTGGTGACAATTTGTCGAGTGGGGATGCTGAAAATTGACTACTCGGTCACTGATCACGGGCAGTCCAGGCCATTTTTCGTACAAACGAAAACGCCCCCGCACGAAGGCGGGGGCGTTGGAAGGTATGTCGCGTAGGCGGGCTTAGCCCAGCAGCGACATGACCATGCTCGGCATCTGGCCGGACTGACGCAGCATGGAAATACCAGACTGCATCAGCATGCTGTTCTTGGTCATGTTGGCACTTTCCGAGGCGAAGTCGGCGTCCAGGATGCGGCCGCGGGCTACGTCGGTGTTGTCCTTCATGTTGGCCAGGTTGTTGGCGGTGTGGTTCAGGCGGTTGATGGTCGCACCGAAGTCGGCGCGCAGGCCGCTGATGTCGTCCAGTGCGCCAGCGATGGTGTCGATAGCCGCATTGGCGCCAGCTGTCAGGTCGAGGCCCGTCAGCGTGGTGTTGAGCATGGTGTCCAGCGTGCCCAGTTTAGCTGAAGGATCGAATGCAAGTGTTTCGGCTGTGGTAGCGCCGATCTGGAAATTCACTGCTTCGGTGAATTTGCCATCGGTGGCGTCGAACAGCTTGGCGCCCGCGTAAGTGGTGTTGTTGAAAATGTTGGTGATTTCCGCGGCCAGCTCGTCGAATTCGCTTTGCAGCGCAGTGCGGTCGTCATCGCTGTTGGTATCACTCGCCGCCTGAGTCGCCAGGTCCTTCATGCGCTGAGTGATGTCGGTGATTTCGGTGAAGGCGCCTTCTGCGGTTTGCAGCAGGGAGATGGCGTCGCCGGTGTTGCGCGAGGCAACGTCCATGCCGCGGGACTGGGCATTCAGGCGAGTGGCGATTTGCAGGCCAGCGGCGTCGTCAGCGGCGCTGTTGACGCGGTAGCCGGTGCCCAGGCGCTGTTGCGCGGTGGACAGGTTGCCGTTGGTCTTGTTCAGGTTCGACTGAGTGACCAGGGAAGCGTAGTTAGTGTGGATCGACAGAGCCATTTCGAATCGTCCTTCTGACGGTTGGTTGGGAGCTGGCTTTGCGCCTGCTAACCGGTGAAGGCGACAGCTGTCGTCAGGGACTTAAATAGTTTCTGCAAAAAAAATGGCGCCAGATATCGAACGCCGCAGCCAGCGCTCAGTTGCGCTGGCTCGCCACCACGCCTTTGGCCTTGACCTTGGCGCGGATCACCGTGTCGCTGGCTTGGTTGCGCACGCGGATCATCTGGCCCATCTGGCCGCCTTCCAGAGCTGTGCCGGCGGTGCTGGCCTGGATATCGCCCTGGCGCGCGATCATGGTCACGGTCTGCCCGCGCTTTACCAGCAGCGCTGGCGCCACCAGGTTGGGGGTCAGTACCTGGCCCGTTCTTATGCGTCGCTTGGCGATCTGCCCGGTCACCTCATCGGCGTCCTGATAGAAGCCGCGGGGCAGCCTGGCGATATCCTGGTTCTGCAACTGAAACTGCTCGGCTGCCAGTGTCGCGCCGCGATCCGTCACGGCGCTGGCGACCAGCACCGGTAGCAGCACGCTGGGCGTCACCAGGCTGACCTGTTGCCAGCCGCCCTCGCCGGGGCAGGTCAGTTGCAGGCGCTGGCGTTCTAGCAGCCCCCGGCCATCGTCGAGACGCTCAAGCTGCAGGGCCGCGTTGCAGTTCGGCAACGGGCGGCTGCTGCCCAGTGCGGTGCTCTTGTAGGTGATGTGCGGATTCTGCCAGCCCTGCTGGTCGGCATAGTCGTCGAGCTGGCTGGCCAGGTAGTTACGAATCTGCGCATCAATCTGTTGCCCGGCGTCGGTAGGTGCAGCGGCGGCCTGGCCGATTGCGGCAGCCAGTAGCGCCGCAGCGAGCGTGGTGGCGGAAGCGCGCTTTCCGCTTGTCGCCAGCCTTTCCCGTAAAAGCGGAAGGGCTGCTGTTCGATGCGTCGCTGGCTTTCTAAAAAAATCCATTTAAATCAGTAGTTTATTTGATTGATTGGAGTGGGCACGATTTCTGCTCTGTTAGCGGCAATAGCGATGGGCCGCGGGGGGAGAGCGTGCGATGAGTATACGGATCGAGGAAAGCCTGGGGGTACATGTGCGTGCCCTCGAGCTGCGCATGCAGCGCAGCGAAATCCTCTCGGCCAACCTGGCCAACGAGGATACGCCAGGGTTCCAGGCCCGTGACATCGATTTCGCCAGTGAGATGAGGCAGCTCGAAGGTTCGGCCTTTTCGGCGCTGGGCCGCAGCGCCGATGCGGGCCTGCAGTACCGCCTGCCCATGCAGCCTTCGCTGGACGGCAACACGGTCGAGCTGGCGGTGGAGCAGGCCGCGTTCTCGCGCAATTCCATGGATTTCCAGACCAGCCTGACGTTCCTGAGCATGAAGTTCCAGGGGCTCAAGAAAGCCATCGAGGGCCGCTGAGCATGTCGTTCGATTCTCTTTACCGCATCGCCGGTACCGCCATGAACGCACAGACCGTGCGCCTCAATACCGTAGCCAGCAACCTGGCCAATGCTGAGTCGGCCGCAGCCGACCCGGCTGACGTGTACCAGGCGCGCAAGCCTGTATTCGCCGCCATCTACGAGAACGGCCAACTGACGCGCAGTGCCGGCATGGGCGGCGCTCATGTGCAGGTGCTCGACGTGGTGCCGTCCGGACGTGAGCCGGTGCGCCGTTACGAGCCGGGCAATCCGTTGGCCAATGGTCAGGGCTACGTCTACTACGCCAACATCAACCAGATCGAGGAAATGACCGACATGATGTCCGCTACCCGCAGCTTCGAAACGGGCGTGGAGGTGCTTAACCGGGTCAAGAGCATGCAGCAGGGCCTGCTAAGACTGGGTGAAAACTGATGGCCGTGGTCACCGGCACGAGCCTGTCGGCTAACGGCTCCGATTCCTCCGATCAGATCAAGGGCGCGGTCAACCTCAGCGACGCGGCGAAGATGGAAAACACCTTCATTTCGCTGATGGTGGCGCAGATCCAGAACCAGGATCCCACCAGCCCGGTGGATAACACCGAGTTCCTCAACCAGTTTTCGGCCATGTCCCAGGTCAAGAGCCTGGAAAACATGGCGGCCATGAGCCAGAGCAACCTGGTGCTGCTGGACAACCTGCAGACCCTGACCGCCGCCGGGCTGGTCAACCAGGAAGTGAAGGTGGCGGTCGAGTCGCTGAGCCTCGACGGCGAGCCCGTGAAGGGCTCGTTCAACCTCGAACACGCCTCGGCCAAGACCCAGCTGGAGCTCACCGACAGCAATGGCGTGGTCACCCGTGTGGAACTGGGCAGCCAGGCACCGGGCGATGTGCCGTTCACCATCGACCCGGCGGCGCTCGGGCTGCGCCCCGGTACTTACAAGGTGGCGGTGGTTACGGCCAGCGGCGAGGTGCCCACTGTCGAGGTCGCCGGTGTGGTCACGCGGGTACGGGTCGGCGACAGCGGCCCTATGTTGGATATCGACGGCGTTGGTTCCGTGCCTTTCTACACCCTGACCGAGTTCGGCCAGTCCCGCACCGCGGGCCTGTTCTGATCCGTCTTTCACGCAGAGGTTTTCCATGAGTTTCAATATCGCCCTGAGTGGCCTGAACGCGGTCAACGAGCAGCTCAACACCATCAGCCACAACATCTCCAACTCCGGCACCACCGGCTTCAAGTCGTCGCGCACCGAGTTCGGCAGCGTGTATTCGGAAAGCCAGATGATGGGTGTGGAAGTACTGGCCACCACCCAGAGCATCAGCCAGCGCGGCGCATTGGTCGGTACCGGCTCGAATCTGGACCTGGCCATCGCCGGTGATGGTTTCTTTGCTGTACGCAGCGCCAGCGGCGAGCTGCAATACACCCGCGCCGGGGTATTCGGGCCGGACAAGGACAACTTCGTCACTACCCCTGCTGGCGGGCGCGTGCAGGGCTACGGGGTGGACGCCGCCGGCAATTTGCAGGTCGGTGCGGTCGGCGATCTCCAGCTGAGCAGCGCCAACCTGCCGGCGCGTGCCAGCGACAGCCTGGGCTTCGTTGCCAACCTCAATGCCAACGACAAGGTGCCAACGGTCGCCGTCTTCGATCCGGCCGACAGCAACAGCTTCAACTCCACCTACACCTCTCGAGTCTATGACTCGCTGGGCCGCGAACACACCCTGACCCAGTACTTCGTCAAGACGGCCGATAATGCCTGGCAGAGTCATTACTACGTGGATGGCACCGCCGCCGGCGCGCCGACCCCATTGAACTTCTCCACCGCCGGGGTGTTGACCGCCCCGACGGCGCCAACCACGCTGACCGCCAACGTGCCGGGTGCCGAGGCTCTCACCATCGCCATCGATTACACCGGCAGTACCCAGTTCGGCTCGCCCTTCGTGGTCACCACCAACGTCGCCAACGGCTATACCGCTGGTGAGCAGATCGGCATGGCGGTGGAGAAGAACGGCATGATCTACGCCAACTACAGCAACGGCCAGCGCATGCTGCAGGGTCAGGTGGTGCTGGCCAATTTCGCCAACGCCCAGGGCCTGCGCAACGAAACCGGCACCGCCTGGAGCGAGACCGCCGATTCCGGCCAGGCGCTGCTCGGGGTTCCCGGTGTTGGCTCCTTCGGCGCCCTGGCGGCCGGCACGCTGGAGAGCTCCAACGTCGACCTGACCCAGCAGTTGGTGAGCCTGATGGAAGGCCAGCGCAACTACCAGGCCAATAGCAAGGTACTGACCACCAACAAGGAACTCACCCAGGTGTTGTTCAACGCAATCTGAGGCTGATCCATGGATCGTTTGGGATACACCGCGATGACCGCGGCGAGCCGCACCATGACCTCCCTGCAGGTGCGCGCCAACAACCTGGCCAACGTCAACACCAGCGGCTTTCGCGCCGACCTGGAACAGGCCGAGGCCTCCAGCGTGGATGGCTACGGCTATGCCAGCCGTTACCTGGCGCGGGTGCGCGACAACGGTGTGGACCTGAGCCAGGGCCAGATGATGGCCACCGGCCGCGAGCTGGACTTCGCCATCCAGGGCCCTGGCCTGATCGCCGTGCAGGACGGCGAGGGCCGCGAGCTCTATACCCGCAACGGCAACCTGGTGGTCGACGCCGAGATGCGCCTGACCCTGCACGGCAGGCCGGTGGTGGGCGAGGGCGGGCCGATCGTGCTGCCTGAGTACGACAGCCTCAACATCGGTCGTGACGGCATCGTCTCGGTGGTGCCGCGCGGCGACTTCGTCACCGCCGAAGTGGGGCGCATCAAGCTGGTCAACGAACCCGCCGACGCGCTGCGCAAGGACGAAAGCGGCCTGCTGATCCGCGCCGATGGCGTACAGGCCGAGGCGGACGAAGGCGTGCGCCTGGTGTCCGGCTTTCTGGAATCGAGCAACGTGTCGTCCATCGAGCAACTGGTGGAGAGCATGAGCCTGGGACGTCTGTTCGAGACCCAGGTGAAGATGATGAAGGCTGCCGAAAATCTGTCCGAGGCGGGCAACCGGCTGATTCGTGGCCAGGGCTAACAGGAGCGTGAAATGAGTTCTGCATTGTGGGTGAGCAAGACCGGCCTTACGGCCCAGGACACTGCCTTGTCGGCGGTGGCCAACAACCTGGCCAACGTCAACACCGTCGGCTTCAAGGCCGATCGGGTGGTCTTCGAGGATCTATTCTATTCCATCGATCTGCAGCCCGGTGCCCAGGCCGATCAGGTCAATACCGTGCCGTCCGGCATCCAGCTCGGTAGCGGCGTGCGGGTGGTCGGCACCCAGAAGGTGTTCACCGAAGGCAGCATGCAGACCACCAATCAACCGATGGACCTGGCCATCGTCGGCGCCGGCTTCTTCCAGGTCGAAGCGCCCAACGGCGACATCTACTACACCGAGAACGGCCAGTTCCAGCTCAACGCCGAAGGGGTGATGGTCAATGCCCAGGGCTTGCCGCTGACGCCGAACATCGAGGTGCCGGCTGGCGCCAGCCGTTTCACGGTGGGCAGCGACGGCATCGTCACGGCGGTGCTGGCCGGTGATTCGCTGCCGTCCGAGCTGGGCCAGATCAACCTGGTCAACTTCGCCAACCCGGCGGGCCTGGAAGCCCTGGGCGGCAACCTGTACCGCGAGACCGTTTCCAGTGGCGAGCCCCAGGAGGGCGTGCCGGGCGAGGAAGGCCTGGGCGGCCTCAAGCAGGGCGTGCTGGAAGGCTCCAACGTGCAGGTGGTCGAGGCGATGGTCAACATGATCGCCATCCAGCGTGCCTACGAGGCCAACGCCAAGGTGCTGGATGCGGCGTCCGGCATGCAGCAGTTCCTCAACCAGACCGTCTGATCATGAGCCTGCGCCTGCTACCTCTGTTCGCCGTGCTGTGCCTGGCCGGCTGCGCGAGTTTCAACGAGATGCTGCCCGACGAGGATTCCGCCGCCTATCAGCCGCCCGAGCTGGACTACAGCCTGCCGCCCACGGTGGCCGGCGGCCTGTATCGCAACGGCTACGGCGGTTCGCTGCTGCAGGACCAGCGCGCCCTGCGCGTCGGCGACATACTCACCGTGGTGCTGCAGGAAAGCACCCAGTCGAGCAAGAGTGCCGGCACGCGCTTCGGCAAGGAGTCCGGGCTGAGCATCGGCGTGCCGCGCGTGCTGGGGCGCGATTACGAGCGCCTGGAGAGCAGCGCCGAAGCCAGCCGCGACTTCAATGGTTCGGCGCAGAGTTCGCAGCAGAACTCGCTGCGCGGCTCGATCGCCGTGACCGTGCACCGGGTGCTGCCCAACGGCACCCTGCTGGTTCGCGGCGAGAAGGGCCTCAGGCTCAACCAGGGTGAGGAGTACATCCGCCTGACTGGCCTGGTGCGGGTCGGCGACATCAACCGCTTCAACCAGATTTCCTCGCAGAACGTCGCCAACGCGCAGATCTCCTACGCCGGTCGCGGGGTGCTCAACGACAGCAATTCGGCGGGCTGGCTGACGCGCTTCTTCACCCATCCGATTTTCCCGCTGTGACAGGAGCTGCCATGCGTGCCCCGCTTATCCACCTGTGCGCCGTCGCGCTGCTCGGCCTCGCACCGCTGGTGCAGGCCGTACCGTTGCTTGACCTGGTCGATGTCGAAGGGATCCGCGGCAACCAGTTGATCGGCTACGGCCTGGTGGTCGGCCTGGACGGCACCGGCGACAAGAGCCAGGTGCGCTTCACCAGTCAGTCGGTCACCAACATGATCAAGCAGTTCGGCGTCAATCTGCCGGAGAACGTCGACCCCAAGCTGAAGAACGTCGCCGCGGTGACCGTCACCGCTGAAGTACCGCCTTCCTATGGCCCGGGGCAAACGGTCGACATCACCGTGTCGTCGCTGGGCGACGCCAAGAGCCTGCGCGGCGGCCAGTTGCTGCTCACTCCGCTGCTCGGTGTGGACGGCGAAACCTACGCACTGGCCCAGGGTGCCCTGGTCGTCGGCGGCCTCAAGGCCGAAGGGCAGAGCGGCTCGAGCATCGCCATCAACAGTGCCAACAGCGGGCGTATCGCCAACGGGGCGACCATCGAGAAAATGATCGGCAGCGATTTCATCACCCGTCCGGACATCATGCTCAACCTGCGCCAGCCGAGCTTCCAGACGGCCACCCATATCGTTCGTGCCCTGGAGGCGACCTTCGGGCCGGGCCTGGCCAGCGCCCTGGACGGCACCCGGGTCAGCGTCAGGGCGCCGCAGACGCCGAGCCAGCGCACCAGTTTCATGGCGCTGCTCGAAGCGGTGGACGTCGAGCAGGGGCGCGTGCGCCCGCGCGTGGTGTTCAACAGTCGCACCGGCACGGTGGTGGTCGGGCAGGGCGTGCGGGTCAAGGCAGCGGCGGTTTCCCATGGCAGCCTGCGGGTGACCATCCGGGAAAATCCCCAGGTCAGTCAGCCGGCACCTTTCTCGCAAGGGCAGACCGTGGTCACGCCGCAATCCGACGTCGAAGTCGCCCAGGAAGCCAATCCGATGTTCCGCTGGCCGGAAGGCTCCAGCCTGGAAAGCATCATCGACACCGTCAACAGCCTGGGCGCCACCCCGGATGATGTGATGAGCATCCTCCAGGCCCTGGAGCAGGCCGGTGCCCTGAACGCCGAACTGATCGTGATCTGAGCCATGAACGTCATTTCCCTGAATTCACGCCCGGCCAGCCGCGCTGGCGAGCAACCCGTGGCACGCTCGCAGCTGGAGGTGGCCGCCGAACAATTCGAGGCGCTGTTCCTGCAGCAGTTGCTCAAGCAGATGCGCAAGGCCGGCGACGTGCTGAGCGAGGGCAGCCTGACGCGCAGCCGCGATCTGGATACCTTGCGTGACCTGCACGATCAGGCGCTGGCCGATGGCCTGTCACAACGGCGCCAGGGCGGCATCGCCGAATTGCTGGTCAAACAGCTCTCCGGCGGTGCCGACCAGCGCGTTACCGCGGATGGCCGTGGGCCGGCGCCCGGGCCGGTCGGCGGTGGCGGCTTCGCCATCGCGCTGCAGCGCACCTGGGGGCAGGTCGACAGCCTGGTCAGCCAGGGCTCGAAGGCCTTCGCGCAGCTGGTCGACAAGGTTATCGCCCAGGAGTCGGGCGGCCGCGTCGATGCCGTGTCGCCCAAAGGCGCGCGCGGCCTCATGCAGCTGATGCCCGACACCGCCCGGGAAGTGGCCGCGCGCCTCGGTGTGCCCTATGACGAGAGCCGGCTGACCCAGGATGCCGACTACAACCAGCGCCTGGGCAGCGCCTACCTGCAGCAGATGCTGGAGCGCTACGACGGCCATCAGGCGTTGGCGCTGGCCGCCTACAACGCCGGGCCGGGCAAGGTGGACGAGTGGCTCAAGAGTCATGGCGATCCGCGTCAGGGCGACCTGAGCACGGGCGAGTGGATCCAGCTCATTCCTTTCGAGGAAACCCGCACCTACACGCGGCGGATTCTCAGCGCGGGGGTAGTTGGCGCAGAGGTTCCGCTTTCCTCGACAGCACCACTTAATTCACCGTCCTCATCGGTCGCCTTGCAAGAGCAGCAGCGCAGTGCTGCCGCGAGCCACGGGCACCGGGGGCTGTCGCTGGCATTCGCTCAACCGATTCGCACCGAGCGTCAGGAGTCGCAGCCTTGAGCATCCTCAACCAGATTGGTTACAGCGGCGTCAACGCCGCCAAGGTGGCCCTCAACACCACCGCTCAGAACATTGCCAACAGCCAGACCGCCGGCTTCAGTCGTCTGGACACGCAATTCTCGTCGCTGGCCGGCAGCAGTGCGCTGCGTGCCGGCGGCGGCGTGCAGGTCAGTTCGATCCGTCGTCTGTCCAACGAATTCGACAACCAGCAGTTGTGGCGCGCCACCAGCGTGCAGCAGTTCCACCAGGGCGCGCAGCAGTACTTCACCGCGGTGGAGCAGCTGATGGCATCCGACGGCTCGAGCATCAGCATCGGCCTGGACCAGCTGTTCGCTGCGCTCAGCGGTGCGTCGGCGACCCCGGACTCCATCGCCCTGCGCCAGCAGATCATCAGCGAGGCGGGCAACCTGGCGCAGCGCTTCAACGGCCTGGGCGGCAACCTGCAGGCGCAGCTCGATGGCCTGCAGGCGCAGCGTTCGGCCATGGTGCAGGAGGTCAACGGGTTGACTAGCAACATCGCCGAGCTCAACCGCAGCATCGTCGAGGCCCAGGCCAGTGGCGGCGATACCAATGCCCTGCGTGACCAGCGTGACGTGCTGGTGCAGCAGCTCTCGCAGCATGCCGCCCTGCGTATCCACGAGGATGCCCAGGGTGCACTGGAAGTGGCGTTCACCAACGGCCAGCCGCTGGTGGCCGGCAACCGGGCCGCGAGCCTGAGCGTGACCCGCGAGGCCGACGGTACCCAGTCCATGGCACTGCGCTTTGCCGATACCGACTTCGCGCTGCGTGAGGACAGCCTGGGCGGCGCCCTCGGCGGCCTGCACGAAGCGGAATATGCCGTGTTGCGTCCGCAGCAGACGGCATTGCAGGACATGGCGTCGGCGCTCGCCGGGCTGGTCAATTCGACCCTGGCGGGCGGCTTCGACCTGAACGGTGCCGCGGGCCAGCCGTTGTTCACCTTCCAGCCCGACAGCAGTGTCATGCTGGTGCTGAACCCGCTGGCGCCCGGCGATCTGGCGCTGTCCTCCGCCGCTGGCGAGAAGGGCAACAACGAGAACCTGCTCAAGCTGGTCGCCTTGAAGGACCAGGGCGTGGTGGTCGCGGGCAACACCCTGACCCTCAACGACGCCTACGCCACGCTGCTTGGCCAGGTGGCCAGTGCCAGCCGACAGAACCAGAGCGACCTGGATACCGCCACCGGGGTCACCACCCAGGCCAAGGCGCGGCGCGACAGCGTCAGTGCCGTGAACCGCGATGAAGAAGCGATCGCCCTGATGGATTATCAGCAGGCCTACCAGGCCAACATGAAAGTCATCAGCACCGCCAACCAGATTTTCGACGAGTTGCTCGCGGCCTTCTGACCGCGGCCATGGAGCCTTCGCGCATGCGCATCACCAATGCCCAGATCACGGCCACCATGCAGGGGTCGATGAACCGCAATTCCGTCGAGCTGGCCAAGCTGATGCAGCAGATGGCGACCAACCAGCGGCTGCAGTTGCCTTCCGATGACCCCATCGCCAGCGTCAGGCTGCTGCGCATCCAGCGTTCGGAGGCGAGCCTGGAGCAGTTTCAGACCAACATCGGTGCGTTGAGCAGCAGCCTGTCGATGCAGGAAACCAACCTGAAGTCGATTTCCGACACCTTGCTCAGTGCCCGTGATCGGCTGCTGTGGGCTGCCAACGGCTCCAATGCTTCCGAAGACCTAGCCGCGATTGCCGGTGAGCTGAAGATCATCGAGTCGTCGATTCTGAGTTTTGCCAACGTGCGCGACGAAGAAGGGCGCTACCTGTTCTCCGGCACCCTGAGCGAGCAGCCATCGATCAGCTTCGACGAGGCCACCGGCTACCAGCTTGGCGGGAATGACAAGCAGCGCCAGGTGCTGGTCGCCAATGGCGTGATGGTAGCCGAGAACGTCACCGCCGCCGATGTGTTCGGCGGCTCGGTCGACCTGCTCAACCAGATGCGCGAGCTGGTGACCACTCTGCAGGACCCGGCGCTCGACAGTACCGACCCGCAAGTCCGCCAGTTGATTACCACCACCCTGGATACCCTGGACTCGACTCACGCTCAGGTGATGGCCTCGGTCACCGAACTGGGTGGCCGGCAGAACGCCCTGACCCTGCTCAACGACAGCAACGAGGATGTTTCCCTGGTCAACCAGCGCGTCGAAGGCGAGCTGTCGCGCGTTGATTACGCCAGTGCCAACATCCGCTTCAACGATTACCTGCTGGCCGTTCAGTCGACGCAGAAGACCTACTTGAAGATAAGCGAGCTGTCGCTGTTCAACCTGCTCTAAGGAGCGCCAGAGCATGAGGGTCGACAAGCATTCCCCGATCGTCAGCGGCCTCGACCGGCAGGCGCCCAAGCGCTCGCTCGTCACCGTGGCCGATGCCGCGCAACAGGCCCTGCCGGAACGCGGCGCGGCGGCTGCCGGCTCAACCCAGAGCCGCAAGAGCGCCGGTTTCGGGCTGCAGCTCAATCAACAACTGACCACCATGCAGTCGGCCAGCAGCTATCTGACTCAGTTGTCCGCCACCCTAGTGCCGCTCAAGCTGAGCCTGAGCCGTGAGCTGGGCAACGTACGGGTTCAGGATCGCGAGGGCGTGGGTGCACAGCTGGGCGAGCTGCGGGCGTTGCTCGAGCAGCGCAGCAGCCGCAGCGCCGGTAGCCTGGACGGCCAGTTCAATCTGCATTTGAACGAGCCGGCGCGCGCACGCTTCAGTCTGCCGGGGCTCGAATCGCTGCCTGCACTGCAGCAGGCCGGGCGTGAAAGCCTGCTGTTCAGCATCGGGCGCAGCAGTCAGGAGCCGGTTGCGGTAGTGCTCGACGAAGGGCTGAGTGAAGAGCAGATCCTGCGCCGATTCAACGTTGGGTTGGCCCCCGCTGGCATTCGCAGCGAGCTGACCACCGAAGGCGAGTTGGTCTTTTCGGCCCGCGAAGCCGACTGGCAGAACCTGCGCGAGCACATTCGCGTGAAGGGCGAAGGCACCCTGTTCGCCGCGCAGCGCTTCACCGAACTCAACCCGGTGGAGTCCCAGATGCTGCAACCCCGGGCGCTGGAGCAGCTGGATGAGCCGCGTGACATACGGCGCATGCTCGACACGGTGGTCAAGGCGCTGGACCGCATTCAGGACCTGGGCGAGCAACTGCGCCAGCGCCAGGACGAGATTCGCAGCTTTTTGGCCCGTCAGCTGGGCGAGGACGAGCAGCGCTGGGCGGGCGATTACGTGGCCGCGGTGTACAACCTGATGCGCAAGAGTGCCAGCAGTTACTCATCGGTATCCGATACCCTGGTCGCTCAGGCTACAATCAGCCGCTTTACGGTTATCAGTCTGCTGTCCTGATTATTGGCGAACACCAAGGAGGCCTGCGTGGATGAGGAAAAACCGGTGGTCTACGCCCTCCGCGGTGCCCATGGCCGCCTGTTGCGCGTGGATAACCAGCCCTTCGAAGGCATGAACGATACCCTGGCCTTTCATAGCGCCGAGGTCAGCCAGTGGCTGCGCCGTGGCGACATTCAGGCCCAGCGCGACTGGTTGCGTGAAAGCGACCATGACGTGCTGCGCGTGATGGAAGACGTCATCGCGTTGCTGATCGAGCGCGGCATCATCGACTACACCGAGCTGCCCCAGGCGGCGCGCGACAAACTCGATATTCGTGCCTTGGTGCGCGCCGATCTCGAAGGCCTGGCCGATCATCGCTAGCTAGACCGCCTGCCGGGTGGTGCCCTGGAGATTGTGGGTGTCGATCACGTGTAGGCTGTAACCGGGCACCGCCTTGGCCTGGCGCTTGGCTTCGGAAGCCAGGCCGGCCAGTTCGCTGGCGTCCAGCAGGGCGCAGTGCTCGGGGTGCAGATGCACCACGCCGAGCGACAGTGACAGCAGCGGAAATTCCTCGCGCTGGCCCTGACGGTTGTGGCTGATGAAACAGCCGGCATCCAGGTGTTCTTCCAGGTAGAAGCGTCGGCACTGGCTCTGGAAGTCTTCGAGCAGATGATTGAGGCGGGCGCGCCAGTCCTTGGAACCGAACACCAGGAGAAAATCATCGCCGCCGATATGGCCGACGAAATCCCGGCTGGGGTCGATGCGCTCGTTCAGGCAGTGCGCCAGGCACAGCAACACCTCGTCGCCCTTGGCGTATCCATACAGATCGTTGAAAGGCTTGAAGCTGTCGATGTCGACATAACAGATCGCCGCTTCGCGGTTCTGCTGCAGCAGGCGCGCCAGGCACTGCTGGATCGGCACGTTGCCCGGCAGCAGGGTCAGCGGGTTGGCATAGCGAGCCTGCTGGATCTTCAGTTCGGTGATCAGTTTGAGGACGTCGATCACCCGGCCCAGGCCCTGGTAGCAGCCCTCGACGGTAATCACGAAGTCCTCTTCCATGCGCTGGCGGGCGCGGCTGGTCAGCAGGCGGCTGACCTGCTGCAGCGACTGGCTGATCTCCACGGCCAGAAAGTCGTTGCTCATCAGCCGGCTGATCGGCTTGCGCGCATACAGCTCGGTGGCGAAGGGCTTGAGCAATACGTCCGACAGCGAGTGGCGGTGCACGATACCGACCGGGCGCTGGGCTTCATCCAGCACCGCCAGGGAGTTGAGGTTGGCCTGGGCGCGAAAAGCTTCCAGCACATCGGCAGTCGGCGTGGAAATCAACACCGCCGGCTGCTCGTTGAGCAGGGCGGTGAGGTCGCAGCCTTCATCGCCCAACGACGTCGGCGCCTGCCCCATGTCGGGCAAAATCTTGCGGGCGTCGGTAGGCGGCGTTTCCTGAGGGCGACAGAGCAGGTAACCCTGCAGCAGGTCGACGCCCATCTCGCAGAGCACGGCGAGCTCTTCTTCCAGCTCGATGCCTTCGGCGATCACCTTGGCTCGCGAGGCCTTGGCCATCTGCAGGATGGAGCCGACGAACTCGCGCTTGACCGCATCGCGGTGAATGCCGTCGATGAAGTGGCGATCGATCTTCACATAGTCCGGGCGCAGTTCCGACCACAGGCGCAGGCTGGAGTAGCCGGCACCCAGGTCGTCGAGTGCGATGGAGAAACCCATGTCGCGGTAGTGGTGCAGGGCGGTGTCGAGCAGGTAGAAATCGTCGGTGGGCGATTGCTCGGTCAGCTCGATCACCACGCGGCTGGGGGCGATGCCGTAGGTCTGCAGCAACTGCAGGGTGCGGCCAGGCTGGTGGTTGGCGTCAAGCAGCGAATCGGGGGAAACGTTGAGAAACAGCAGGCCATCGAGTTGTTGCTCACTGAAACGCCGGCAGGCGCTCTTGCGACAGGCCAACTCCAGTTCGCTGAGCATGCCGGTCTGGCGTGCGGCGGCGAACAGCGTCAGGGGCGAGTGCAGCGGGCTGTTGGACGGGCCGCGGGTCAGCGCCTCGTAACCCAGAATGCGGCGCTCGGCGACCGACACGATGGGCTGGAACAGGCTATGCAGGTCGCCGTGGGCGAGAATCTGGCCCAGCGAACTCAACTGTTCGGTGACGGTCATGACGGATCTCTATGCGAATCGGATAGCTCGGGTGGCTTTTAGCCATGATAGATGGCTACCGCTAGATGCGCATGATTTGACTACAAAATGATGACCGAATGATGAAAGGGGCGAGCGTCAAAAAAAGCAATAGATTTTCCGGCCGCTGCTGGCAGGAGTGGCCAACAAAAAGGTTATTCGCCTGGTTTTTGCGCTTTGCCGGGTAGCTGGCGTGCTCACGCACTTTGCCGCTCGACGATGCTGAAGCCGGTGTCGATGCGTACCTTCACCGGCTCCTGATCGGGGTGCTCGAGGCGCTGCAGCAGGGCGCGGGCGGCCTGTAGGCCGATCTCGGCGCCGTTGATGCGTACCGTGGACAGTGAAGGCTGCAAGTGCGCAGCGATGTTCAGGTCGCCAAAGCCCATCACCGCCAGGTCTTCCGGCACGCGGATGCCTCGCTCGGCGGCCTCGACCAGCGCGCCGTGGGCCAGGGTATCGGAGCTGCACACCAGCACGTCGGGTCGCTCGCCAACGGCTAGCAGGCGCTGCAGGCCCTCGCGGCCCAAGTTGACCGTCGCCGGTGCCGGCAGCACGACACGGGGTGCAGTGCCGATACCCAGGCTGGTTAGCTCCTCGGCCAGGCTGTCGCAGCGCCGGAGGCCTCGCGGGTCACCCAGGGTCATCACGGCGAAGCGGCGGTGGCCCTTGGCTGCCAGGTAACGGGCGATGGCGGCCCCGACCGCTTCGTGGGAAAACCCCACCAGCATATCCAGTGGCCGCGGTGCCAAGTCCCAGCTCTCGACGATGGGAATGCCCGAGCGCGATAGGCGGGTGCGGCTGGCTTTGGTGTGCAGGGTGCCGGTCAGCACGATGCCGTCGGGGCGGCGACGCAGGATGGTATCGAGTAGTTGCTCTTCGCGATCGGCGCTGTAGTTGGTCAGGCCGATCAGGGTTTCGTGGCCGGCTTCGGTGAGGGTGTCGATCAGTGCCTGCACGGTGTCGGCGAAGATCGAGTTGGCCACGGTCGGCACCAGCAGAGAGATCAGCCGGCTGCGCTGCTCGGCAGCGCCAGTGAGCATGGCTGGCACATAGCCGGTCAGCTGCACTGCCCGAAAGACCTTCTCGCGCAATTCCGGGCGGACGATTTCCGGCTGGTTGAGGGTACGTGACACGGTGATCGGTGACACCCCGGCCACCTTGGCAACGTCTGCCAGGGTCGGCGCCTTGCCCGCTGGCGGGCTCGTGCGCTTGCGGGTGGGTCGGTCAGTGCTCATGGTCGTCCTCGGGCGGTGTATGCAGCGGTCGATAGTAGCAAGCCCGGCGTTGGCGGCGCGCAACGGCGTGCAGGCCTGACCGTCACCAGCGCCACCGGCTGTAGTGCCTGGCAAGCCCAGCATCGGAATCTTAAAAATGCCGCAAAGCCCCCGCCCCACAAGCGTAAGCGGCGGCTGCCGGCCACTCATCCTGGCGGCTGAACTAAAGGATTCGGCGCTTTCTCGGACTCTAGAACAGGCACCCCAACCCTTCGTTCTGGAGAGCAGCATGCGCGCATTGACCTATCACGGCAGCCACGACGTTCGCGTCGACAACGTACCCGATCCCGTCATCCAGGAACCGGACGACATTATCCTGCGGGTGACCGCGACGGCGATCTGCGGCTCGGACCTGCACCTGTACCGCGGCAAGATTCCCCAGGTGAAACATGGCGACGTGTTCGGCCACGAGTTCATGGGCATCGTCGAAGAAGTCGGCAGCGCGGTAACCGCCGTGAGCAAAGGCGACCGGGTGATCGTGCCGTTCGTGATCGCCTGCGGTAGCTGCTTCTTCTGCGACATGAACCTGCACGCCGCCTGCGAAACCACCAACGACGGTCGCGGCGCGATCCTCAACAAGAAGCAGATTCCCTCCGGCGCTGCGCTGTTCGGCTACAGCCACCTGTATGGCGGCATGCCCGGCGGTCAGGCCGAGTTGGTGCGAGTGCCCAAGGCCAATGCCGGGCCGTTCAAAATCCCCGATGAGCTCGATGACGAGCGTGTGCTGTTTCTCACCGACATCCTGCCAACCGGCTACCAGGCGGTGATCAATGGCGGGGTGAAGGAGGGCAGCAGCGTCGCGATCTACGGCGCCGGCCCAGTGGGGCTGATGGCAGCGGCCTGCGCGCGGATGCTCGGCGCCCGGCAGATCTTCATGGTCGATAATCAGCCATACCGCCTCGAATACGCTCGGGCGACCTATGGCGTGGTGCCGATCAACTTCGACAAGGTCGATGACCCGGCCGAAGCAATCATCGAGCAGACCGAAGGCTACCGCGGGGTGGATGCGGCCATCGACGCGGTCGGCTTTGAAGCCAAGGGTAGTGCCACGGAAACCCTGCTTACCCAACTCAAGCTCGAGGGCAGCAGTGGCAAGGCGCTGCGCCAGTGCATCGCCGCGGTCCGGCGCGGCGGTACGGTGAGCGTGCCTGGCGTGTACGCCGGTTTCATCCATGGGTTCCTGTTCGGTGACGCCTTCGACAAGGGGCTGACCTTCAAGATGGGCCAGACCCATGTGCACGGCCTGCTGCCGGATCTGCTGGAACGTATCCAGGGTGGCGAGTTGCAGCCGGAGATCATCATCAGCCACCGCATGAACCTGTCCGATGCCGCCGAAGGCTATCGGCTGTTCGACAAGCAGGAAGACGATTGCCGCAAGGTCATCCTGCGGCCTTGAGTTGTAGCAGCGAGGACTCTGCCTGCGGGCGGTCCTCGCGTAATCGCTATTGCCTCTATAAAGAAGCGCTTTGTTAATTTTGTAAGCTTTGTAAATTAACTAGAAGGTGGCTCTTGATATATGGCGGTTAATCAATTTGGAATAGTTGTATTTTGATGGCGTGCAAAATGCGGTGCTCTGCAAGTTGCATCTTGCACATTGCAATGTTGGTTGTTGGAAAAGTTGACCGAAGTGCCCAGTTTATAGGTGTTTCGTAAGTTCATTCTGTTGGCATGCAGTGTGCAATATCGAGTGACGTTAAAAACCGTCATTCATCTAGGGAGTTTTCCAATGACTGCTGTTGCTATTGAAGTGCTTGCGTCTGCGCTGCCGGATCATGAAATCACTCTGACGCCGCGCCCGGATGGAAAATTTCTGCTGACAGTGGCCAAGGGTGGCACGACCCAACTTTGCCGCGCCATCGAACGCCGTACCGTGGTCGACCAGAACGAGTTGCGAGCCCTGGCGCACGAGCTCGAGCGCGACCAGAAACTGGTCAGCGGCGAGATTTCCTGGAAGGGCGCTGGCGCCCGCTGGGTGCGCCGCCAGCTGCCAACCTTCACCGGCGCTCCGGTGAGCCCGACCGCCGCCAAGATGATGTGGACCCGCCGTAATCTGGACCGTCGCCAACGCCCAACGGCCTGAGCTGGCCCGGTATCGAGCCCCGCACTTTTGCGGGGTTTTTTATTGGTATCGAAAACAGGCAATCAATAAACTTGTACAGGAAGTTGTATTTAAATTCTTGTGTGTAGATTTAGTGGTTGTGTGTATAAGTATTCGCTGTTCTTTTTAGTGGATTCTCTTTCCAGAGAAATGATGTCGGTTAGTTGTTCGTTCATTCAAATAAACCGCTCGTCCTTAATTGCGAACGTATTGGCGCTGGACTCGTTCCCAATAATGAATCCGCAAACATATTCAGGAGCGAATGATCATGGCGACCAAGACCGAAAACCTGTTGAGCTGGCTGCGTGATGCCCATGCGATGGAACAGCAGGCCGAGCAGATGTTGAAGGCACAGGCCTCGCGCCTTGAGCATTATCCAAAGCTCAAGACTCGTATTGAACAACACATCGAGGAAACCCAGGGCCAGCGCGAATTGCTGGAAGGCTGCCTGGAGCGCCTCGGCGAGAAGCCGTCGATGCTCAAGGATATCGCCGGCAAGTTGACTGCCTTCGGCCAGGCGGTCGGTGGCTCGGTGATGAGCGATGAAGTGATCAAGGGCGCCATGAGCGGCTACGTGTTCGAAAACCTCGAAATCGCTTCCTACACCGTGCTGATCGCTGCGGCCAAGGCGGCGGGCGATCGGGAGACCCAGCGGGTCTGCGAAACCATCCTGCCCCAGGAAGAAGCGATGGCCGAGTGGATCAAGGGTCACCTGCCGGAACTCACCGATGCCTTCCTGACCCGCTCGGAAGCACCGGACACCCAAGCCAAGCGTTAATGCATGACGGCGCCTGCAGCCTGCTGCAAGGCGCCACGTCCAACCCTGATCTCCGCCGAGTAACCTCGAATTGTCCCGAATCATCATTTCCGCCGATCCCGAACCCCCCGCCGAAAGCAGCGAAGTATCCGACTCGCTGATGTTCGGTACGCCCAAGGAACGCCTGGATTTCTACCGCCGGGAAATCCAGTACGAAACCAACCTGATGGCCGACCGCACCAACGCCTACTTGGCGGCGCAGTCGTTTCTGGTCATCGCCTACGCCTCGTCGATGGCCAACGCCAACCCCGACTGGGGCGATTTGTTCACTCTGGTGGTACCGACCTTGCTGGCGCTGCTGGGTATCGTCAGCTCGCTCAATGCCTGGCCGGGCATTCGTGCCTCGGCGGCGATCATCTCGCACTGGCATTTCAAGCAGGAGCAATTGCTGCAGAGCGAGCCGAAGTTCGGCCATGCCTACGACGAGTCGCCGCTGTTCAGCGAGCACGAGTCCAGCAAGGAGCGTTATTTGAAGTCCCTGCGCTTTTCCCTGCGCTCGCCGTGGATGTTCACCATCTTCTGGGCTGGGCTGGGCGCGTTTTCGGTCTGGCTGCAACTGTCGTCATCGGCCAAGGTGTGAAGCGCTATGCGGAGACGTGCGGTTACCTTTAACAGGTCGCACTCTGCCTGACCGGGCGTGGTCACTACCTGCAGGCAGCCACTTGGCGCTGCCGACCATGACGAGGAGGCAGCTTACGTGAATCGCACCCTGGCCATCAGCGCAGGCCTGGCGTTGCTGCTGCTCGCCGCGTTGCCGCTGTCCTATCAGCTGTGGCCGGCGCGCACGCCTGTGGCGGCCGCTGTCGATGCCGGCCAGCGCATCGGCGGGCCATTCGAGCTGCATGATCAGCAGGGGCGTGCCGTTACCCAGCAGAGCTTCGAAGGTCGCTGGCTGCTGGTGTTCTTCGGCTTTACACGCTGTGCCGATATCTGCCCGACCACGTTGATGCAGATCGCCAAGGTGCTCGATGGCCTTGGCGAACGGACTGCGGCCATCCAGCCGCTGTTCATCAGCCTCGACCCTGAGCGCGACACGCCCGAGGTGCTGGCCGCCTACACGAGCTTTTTCGATCCCCGCATCGTCGGCCTGACCGGCACCCCGGAGCAGGTCCGGCAGGTGGCGGACGCCTATGGCGTGTATTTTCGCAAGGTGCCAATGGGCGATACCTACATGCTCGATCACACCGGCTCGGTCTATCTGATGAGCCCGGACGGCGAGCTGGCCAGCCTGATTTCGCTGCAGATGGCGCCAGCCGATGCAGTGCAGGAAATCGCCAGCGCGATGGGGCGCTGAGGCGATGGTTGAGCGACGCGGGAAAAGCGCTGCAGGGCGCAACTGGCCGCTGATTCTCGGCTTCGTGGTGTTGGCCGCCTGCTGGTTGGGCCCGTTGCCGGCGATGAGTCGCACGGCGTTTTCCGCCCACATGCTGCTGCACCTGGGCGTGATTGCGCTGGCCGCGCCGCTGCTGGCCATCGGCCTGGCGCGTGCCGGGCTGCGGGTGGACCGGCTGCGCCACAGCCGTGCGGCGCTCTCGCTGGTGTTCGCGGCCGAAATGGCGGTGGTATGGGGCTGGCATGCACCGCCCTTGCACGAAGCAGCGGCGCTCAACGTCTGGGCCTTCATCGCCCAGCAGGCCAGCTTTCTTGCCGTAGGGCTCGGCGTCTGGCTGCTCGGGTTCGCCAGCGATTCGCGCCGTGGCCTGGCGGCGGCCATGTTCGGCTTCTTCCTGACGTTCGTGCACATGACCATGCTGGGCGTGGTGCTGATCATGGCGCCGAAACTGATCTACCCTGCGGAACTGTGCCTGGGCGCATTCGGCTTTGAACAGCTCGATGACCAGCGCTTCGGCGGCATTCTGATGGCAGCGTGGAGCGCCGTGGCTTACCTGGGCGGGGCAGTGGTGCTGGGCGCGCGGCTGCTGGCGCCGGAGCGCGAGACGAAGGCTTAGAGAAGCGCTACCGCCGGCATCGCGCCGGCGGCGGCAACGGACTTAGAGCTTGAAGTTGCCGACCAGCTCGTCGAGCTGGCGCGACAGGTCTTGCAGGTTGCTGCTGGCGTCGTTCAGCTGGTCGGCGATCTGCGTGGTTTCCTGTGTGAATTGATTGATCTGCTCGACGTTGCGGTTGATCTCCTCGACCACGGCGGACTGCTCCTCGGTAGCGGTGGCGACCTGGATGTTCTGATCGCTGATCTGGCCGATATGGCCGTTGATCTGCTCCAGCGCCTCGGACGCCTTGCCGGCGTATTCGACCACTCGTTCGCTCTGCTGGCGGCCCTTGGCCATGGCTTCGACCGCCGAGCGCGACTCGGCCTGCAGGCGGTCGATGACCTTCTGGATTTCCTCGGTGGAGGCGCCCGAGCGGCTGGCCAGGGTGCGCACCTCATCGGCTACCACAGCGAAGCCGCGGCCTTGCTCGCCAGCGCGGGCCGCTTCGATGGCGGCGTTGAGGGCGAGCAGGTTGGTCTGCTCGGAAATGCTGCGGATGGTGCCCAGGGTCGCGCTGATCGCCTCAATCTGCCCGGCCAGTTCGCCGACCACCCTGGCGGTCTGTTCCAGCTCGCCGCTGAGCGCGTCGATCTGCCGGTTGGCCTGGTCCACCACTTCGCGTCCGCTGTTGGCGTAGCCGGTCGCCTCGCGGGCGACCTGGGCAGCGTTTTCGGCGTTGCCGGCGATTTCGTTGACCGTCGAGCCCAACTCGTGGATGGCGGTGGCCACCTGCACGGTGCGGTCGCTCTGGGCCACGCAATTGCTCTGGGTCAGGCGCGCGCGCTCGGCCACATCGCGGGCCATGGCGGAGAGCTGGCGGGAATTGCCGGCCAGCTGCTGCATGATGCCGTGCACCCGTTCCAGGAAACGGTTGAAGCTCTGGGCGATGTCGCTCAGCTCGTCGCTGCCGCTGAGTTCGATGCGCGCATTGAGCGCCAGGTTGTCGGCGGCGTTGCCCAGGCTGCTCTGCAGGGTGGATACCCGGCGCCGCAGGTTGGTGACGATCAGCCAGGACGCGACGAACGATACCAACAGGCCCAGGGCGATGATCGCCAGCTGGCGCAAACGGCCCTGCTCATAGTTGTCGGTGCTGCGCTGGTTCTGCTGTTCGGCCTGCTGCAGCAGGGCGTCGAGCAGCTCGTTGGCGCCGCTACGCATCACGCCGTAGCTCTTGGCGTACTGATCGCGGTAGATCTGCTGAGCGCGGGCCATGTCGCTGGCGTCGAGCGCCTGCAGCATCGGCGTCAGCTCGCCGCTGACCATGCTCTCGAACTGGTCGAGCAGACGCTGCGCCTGGGCGCGGCGCTCGGGGTTGACCTGGGCCTCGACGGCGCGGCGCATGGCCTCGCGCATGCCGGGAATGTCCTCGTTGAGCGCTTCCTGCACCCGGGTCTTGACGCCGCGCTCGTCGCGCAGGGCGGTTTCCTGCAGCAGCATCATATCGATGCCCACACGCATGCGCGGGATGCGCGAGGCGGCTTCAGCCATCGCCCGCATCGGGGCAGAGGTATTGAGGTAGAGCGCGCTGGCCTCTTTCTGCATGTTCGACATGCTATTAAGGCTGGTCACCGCGACCAGAACCAGGGCGATGCAGGGGATGGCCACTGCGATGATCAGTCGGGTCTTGAGTGTCAGCGTGTCGAGGCGCATGGGTCTAGTTCCATGTCATTGGAGTGGCGCCAGTATACGGTCACTTCTGGGTTGCTGCGCCATCATTTCTGACCGTTCGGAAAGTTGTACGAATGCCTGTAAAACTGCACCGTAGAGCGGGTTGTAGAAAATTTTCCAGCTACGCTTGAAGGAGCCATCAGACCGCCGGTCCGCAGCGTTGCGGGTGATGTCACTTTAACGGCGTTTTTCGCTTCTGTACGCCACCCGTTTACCCGTACTATTCGCGGCCAAAACCTGCTCCAACTATTGCCACCCCTCACTGTCACTTTCTCACGCCGATCAGAAAAGTCGGCCTGTATCCGTTTAGGAGTTTTGGCTCATGGCAGCACTGCAGACCGGCACCGTCCAGGCGATCAAGAACAACCAGGCGCAACTGCTGGGAGAGTGGAGCAGGGGCCTCGAGGCCAGCGGCTCGACCCGCAATATCAAGGAGCAGGAGCTGCAGCAGCAGACCGCCGAATTCCTGCAACTGACCCTGGACGCGCTGGAAGGCGAGGGTGGCTCCAACATCGCCTTGCCGGCCTGGGAAAAGGTTCGCCAGTTCCTCGAGCGCCTGTCGGCCAGCCGCGCGCTGCTGGGGCACGACTCGCACCAGACCGCCAATTTCATCTTCGCCCTCAAGGGCCCGCTGTTCGCCCTGCTGCAGCGTCATTACCGCGACCAGCCGGAAGAGCAGGCCCAGCAGCTGCTGGACGTGTCCGAGCTGTTCGACAACCTGGGCATGCACACCATCCGCACCTTCCAGAAATCCCGCGAGGCGGTGATCAAGCGTCAGCAGGAAGAACTGCTGGAGCTGTCCACCCCGGTGGTCAAAATGTGGGACGGCATCCTGGCGCTGCCGATGATCGGCACCCTTGACTCCCAGCGCACCCAGGTGGTGATGGAGTCGCTGCTGCAGCGCATCATCGACACCGGTTCGGAAATCGCCATCATCGACATCACCGGCGTGCCGACCGTCGACACCCTGGTCGCCCAGCACCTGCTCAAGACCGTGACCGCCATTCGCCTGATGGGCGCCGACTGCATCATCAGCGGCATCCGCCCACAGATCGCCCAGACCATCGTGCACCTGGGGCTCGACCTGCAGGGCGTGGTGACCAAGGCCAACCTGGCCGATGCCTTGAAGCTGGCGCTGAGCCGCCAGGGCGTCAGCCTCGACAAAGCGGTGTGAGCCCATGGAGCGCATTCCGATTTTGCGAATGGGTGAGTTCCTGCTGGTGACCATCCAGGTCGACATGCATGACCAACTGGCCCTGACCCTGCAGGACGACCTCGCCGAGCTGATCAGCAAGACCTCGGCCCGTGGCGTGTTGATCGATATCTCCGCGTTGGACATGGTCGACTCGTTCATCGGCCGGATGATCGGCACCATCTCCGGCCTGTCGCGCATCATGGACGCCGAGACCATGCTGGTCGGCATGCAGCCGGCGGTAGCCATCACCCTGGTCGAGCTGGGCATGACTCTGCCGGGCGTCAGCACCGCGCTGGATGTCGAGCGCGGCATGCAGCGCCTGCGCGAGCGAGTGGCGCGGCGATGATCGTACGCAGCAGTGGTACCCAGCCGATCGCCATCGAGCAGGATGTGGTGCTGGCCCGACAGACCACCCGCAAGCTGGCCACCGACTGCGGCATGCGGCTGATCGACCTGACCAAGCTGGTCACCGCGGTCAGCGAGCTGGCGCGCAACACCATGGTCTATGGTGGTGGCGGTGACATGGACTGGCAGGTGCTCGACGACAGCACGCGGGTCGGCCTGCGCCTGACCTTTCGCGACGAGGGGCCTGGCATTCCCGACCTCAAGCTGGCGATGACCGACGGCTGGACCTCGGGCAATGGCCTGGGCCTCGGCCTGACCGGCGCCAAGCGACTGGTCGACGAATTCGAACTGGACACCGAGCCGGGCAAAGGCACCAGGATCACGATTACCCGATGGACATGAGCATCAGCGGCAGCGTCACCCAGGTGCTGCCCATCGACGACGACAGCCAGGTCGGCCACGCCCGACGCACCGCGCAGAAGCTGGCCGAGGCTCAAGGCTTCGATGAGGCCGACGCCGGGCGGGTGGCGCTGGTGGCCACGGAGCTGGCCAGCAACCTGCTCAAACATGCCGGGCGTGGCGAGCTGCACCTGCGCGTGTTGCCGCGCGGCAACGGCGCCGGGGTGGAAATCGTCGCCGTGGACCGCGCTGCCGGTTTCGACCTCGACGCCTGCCTGACCGATGGCTATTCCACCGGCGGCACCCAGGGCATCGGCCTCGGCGCGATCAGCCGTCAGGCGGAAGTCTTCGATGCCTACGCCGATGCGCGCGGCGCCGTGCTGCTGGCGCGCGTCTACCCACGTTCGGCCAAGAAACCCGACCTGCCGTTCGGCGTCAGCCAGCACGCGCTCAACGGCGACCCGGCCTGCGGCGACGGCTGGCATCTGGTGCTCGGCGAGAGCGCCATCAGCGCGCTGGTGATCGACGGGCTGGGCCATGGTGAAGAAGCGCAGCAAGCGGCCGAGGTGTGTACGCAAACCTTCGCCCAGGGGCCGTTCAATGACCCGCTGCTGTTGATCGACGACATGCACCGCGCCATGCACGGCACTCGCGGTGGCGCCGTGGCCATCGCCCAGGCCCAGCTCGACAGCGGCCATTTGCGCTTCGTCGGCATCGGCAACATCGCTGCCAACCTGATCAGCGCCGGCAAGTCCCGCGGCCTGGCCTCGCATCCCGGCATCGTTGGCAGCCAGTACCGCAAGGCGCAGCCGTTCGACTTCGAGCAGGTGACCGGCCAGCTATTGATCCTGCACAGCGACGGCCTGCAGTCGCGCTGGAACCTGAACGATTACCCGGGGCTGCCCTATCGTCATCCAGCGGTGATCGCCGCCGTGCTGCACCGAGATTTCTGCCGCGGCCGTGACGATGTCACGGTCGTCGTCATCGCGTTGGAGGCCGTTCATGGCTGAACCCGAAAACGTCAGCCATGCCGAGCATGCCGCGCTGATCGCCCAATTGCGCAGTGAAAGCGCCGCGCTGCGCGAAGAACTCGAGGAAACCAACCAGGGCGTGCTGGCCCTGTACGCCGAACTCGATAACCAAGCCGAGGAACTGCGTCAGGCATCGGACCTCAAGAGCCGCTTCCTGTCCTACATGAGCCATGAATTCCGCACCCCGCTGGGCTCGATCCTGAGCATCACCAGCCTGCTCAGCGACGAGCTCGATGGCCCGCTGAGCGACGAGCAGCACCGCCAGGTCGCCTTCGTCAGCACGGCGGCGCGCGAGCTCAGCGACATGGTCGACGACCTGCTCGACCTCGCCAAGATCGAGGCGGGGCGCATCAGCATCTCGCCGGCCTGGTTCGACATGCTCGACCTGTTCTCGGCGCTGCGCGGCATGTTCCGCCCTATCGTCGACGCCCGCGCGGTGGACCTGATCTTCGAGGAGCCGGTCGGCCTGCCGCGGCTGTACACCGATGACAAGAAGCTCGCGCAGATCCTGCGCAACTTCATCTCCAACTCGCTGAAGTTCACCACCCGCGGTGAAGTGCGGGTGTCGGCGCGCCTGGAAGGCAACGACCGGATACGGTTCGCGGTCAGCGACACCGGCATCGGCATCGCCCCCGAGTTGCACGACGCCCTGTTCGAGGACTTCTCGCAGATCGATTCGCCGCTGCAGAAACGCCTGCGCGGCACCGGCCTGGGGCTGTCGCTGTGCAAGCGTTTCGCGGCCCTGCTCGGGGGCGAAGTGGGTGTGCAGAGCGAGCCGGGGGTTGGCTCGGTGTTCTCGGTGATCATCCCGCTGGCCATCGCCGCCGAGGTCGCCGATGAACACTGACAGCCGCGTCCTGATCGTCGACGACAATGCCGCCACCCGCTATGCGCTGCGCCGGCGCCTGGAGCGCCACGGTTACCAGGTGCTCGAAGCCGGCACCGGCAGCGACGGCCTGGCGCTGATCCGCAGCGAGGCCATCGACGCGCTGATCCTCGACGTCAACCTGCCGGACATGAGCGGCTTCGATATCGTCCGCACGCTACGGGCTGAGCCGCGTACCGCGCTGCTGCCGGTGATCCACGTGTCCGCCGCGTCGATCCAGACCGGTGACATCATTACCGGGTTGGAGGCAGGGGCCGATGCTTACCTGGTGCATCCAGTAGATCCCGATATGCTGCTGGCCACGCTGCGCACCCAGCTGCGGGTACGTGATACCGAGAATGCCCTACGGGCTAGCGAGGCGCGTTTTCGGGAAATCTTCGTCAACGTCTCAGCCCCCATCGCCGTGCTGGATGCCGACCTTGTGGTGCATGAGTGCAACCATGCCTTTGCGCAGCTGGTGCAGGGCGACATTGCGAACAAGGCGCTGCATGCGTGTTTCGCCGATGACCAGGAGGCGATGCTCGAAGAGCTGCGCATGCGCCTGGCGGCCGGTGAGCGCTGGAAGGGCTCGCTGACCATGCAGGTGCAGGGTGAATTGCGCGAGACCGAGTGGCAGGTGTCGCCTTACCGAGCCTCGCACTTGAGCCTGGTGTTCGTCGAGGACGTCACCGAGCATCGCCGCCGTGAGCGCCTGCACAAGGCCCAGCTCGACGATGCCACCAACCAGCTGGCCCACGAGGTGGCCGAGCGTGCACGTACCGAGGCGCAGCTGTTGCAGATGCAGAAGATGGAAGCCTTGGGCAACCTCACCGGCGGCATCGCCCATGATTTCAACAACATGCTCACCGGCATCATCACCAGCCTGGAGCTGATCCAGAAGCGGGTCGGCGAACACCGCCTGGACCGCGTGCAGCTATATACCGATGCGGCCCTCAACTCGGCGATGAGCGCAGCAGCGCTGACCCATCGCCTGCTGGCCTTCGCCCGCAAGCAGCCCCTGGACAACCGCGCGGTAGACGTCAACGAGCGCATCCGTTCGCTGGAAGAAATGCTGGTACGCACCATTGGCGAGCAGATTTCCCTGACCCTGGAACTCAACGGCAAGCCGTCGATCGCCCTGGTCGACCCGAGCCAGCTGGAAAGCGCGGTGCTCAACCTGGTGATCAACGCCCGCGATGCGCTGCCCCAGGGCGGCCACATCTGGGTGACCACCTACACCGCCCATTCCAGTGGTGATCCCAATCTGGCCGACGGCGCCTATATCGCCCTGTCGGTGCGCGACGACGGTACCGGCATCGAGCATGCGCTGATCGACAAGGTGTTCGACCCCTTCTTCACCACCAAACCGGTGGGGCAGGGCACCGGCCTGGGCTTATCGACCATCTATGGGTTCGCCCGTCAGTCCGGGGGGCACGCGGGCATCCGCAGTGCGCCGGGGCGTGGCACGGAAGTGACCGTCCTGCTGCCGGTCAGCAGCGAGCCGCTGCTGGAGCAGGACGTCACCGAGCAGACGGACTACCGTGGCGCCGGCGAGCATGTGCTGATCGTCGAGGATGTGCCCGCGGTGCGCGCCTTCGTCGCCGAGGTGCTGGAGGAGGCGGGCTATCGCTGCACCCAGGCCGGTGATGTGGAAACCGCACTGGTGCATTTGCAGAGCGCTGCGCAGATCGACCTGTTGCTCACCGATGTGGGCCTGCCGCGCATGAATGGCCGCGAACTGGCCATGCGGGCGCGCGCCCTGCGCCAGGGCTTGCCGATCCTGTTCATGACCGGTTATGCCGAAAAGGCGATCAACCGCGAGGTGTTCCTGAGCAGCGGCATGGAGCTGTTGGTCAAGCCGTTCAAGATGAACGAGCTGCTGGAAAAGGTGTGGTTTTGCCTCGCCGGATAGCGGACAGTGCCACCTGCGCATTGGCAGTGCCATTCATGCGTCGGGTCTGCGGTTGACATGCCGGCGCCGCGCGCCTAGGCGTGGCCGGCTCGGATGGCGAATATAAATGGCCGGGCAGTAGCAAAAAGCGATCGGGCAGGCTTCAATGGCGCCTCGCTCCGCCTCCTTTCTCTGCCGGCTTGGGTTCTATCGTGATATCTGATGACGCCGATGCGCTTCGGCAGCGGTTGCACGTGCTCGAGGCAGAGAATGCCGCTCTCAAGGCTCGTCTGGCGGCAGCTACCGGCGCTAGCCCGGCCTCGGCTGGCGAAGAACATTTTCAGCAGATCTTCGAGCAGGCGCCGGCCGCGATGGCGGTGTTGCGTGGCGACGAGCTGCGCTTCGAATCCGTCAATCCGGCCTACCAGCGGTTGCTGGGCCTGGGCGATGTGATCGGCCAACCGGCCCGCCAGGTGCTCGCTGGGCGCATGGCGCGGCGCTTCATCGACCTGCTCGAAGAAGCCTACCGACGCGGTCGTGCGGTGCGCGCGCGCAATTTCGAGGTGCCGGGCCGGCCCGGGCAGCAGCTGGATTTCAGCTACCAGCCGCAGTTCGATGCCCAGGGGCGGGTCGAAGGCCTGTTCATCCAGGAAATCGACATCGCCGAGCAGCGCCGCGTCGAGCATGCCTTCGCCCAGGAGCGCGAGCGCTACGAGTTCCTGTTCAACACCATGGACGAAGGCTTCTGCATCATTGAGTTCTTCGACGGCCCCCACGGGCCGCTCAGCGATTACGTGCACATCGAAGCCAACCCGGCCTATGCCGAGCACGCCGGTATCCGCAACGTGGTCGGCCAGAAGCTGCGCGAGATGGTAGGCGAGGAGGCCGACAGCTGGGTCGAACGCTATGCCCATGTGCTGCACACTGGCGAGCCGATTCGCTTCGAGCAGGAGCTGATCGCCACCGGCCGGCACCTGGAAATCAGCGCCTTTCGCGTCGGCCCCGCCAGCCGCAAGCAGGTGGCGGTGCTGTTCCAGGACATCACCCAGCGCAAGCAGGCCGAGGAGTCGCTGCGCCAGCTCAACGAAACCCTGGAAGCCCGGGTGCGTGATGCCAACGAGGCGCGCCGCGTGCTGGCTGGCGTGGTGGACGGCGCCGACGCACTGATCTTCATCATGGGCTTCGATTACCGCTGGATCGCCATCAACGGCTCGGGCATGCGCGAATACGAACGGGTGTTCGGCGCCCGCCCGGAGATCGGCGAGAACCTCCAGGAAGCCCTCAAGGATCAGCCCGAGCACCTCGAAGCCGTGCTCGGTCCGTGGCAGCGGGCGCTGGCCGGTGAAGAGTTCGAGGTGGTGGTACCGCTCGATACCGAGCAGGGAACCCGCCACTTCGAGATGCACTTCAGCCGCCTGAACGACACCGAATGCCGACAGATCGGCGCCTACCAGTTCGTCTACGACATCACCGAGCGCCTGCAGGAGCAGGAGCGCCTGCGGGTGGTCGAGGATGCCCTACGCCAGTCGCAGAAGATGGAAGCGGTGGGCCAACTGACCGGCGGCATCGCCCACGACTTCAACAACCTGTTGACCAGCATCAGCGGTTCGCTGGAGCTGCTGCAGATGCGCCTCGGCCAGGGGCGCCTCGGCGATCTCGACCGCTATGTCAGTGCGGCGCAGAGCGCGGCGCGGCGTGCCGCATCGCTGACCCATCGGCTGCTGGCGTTTTCGCGCCGGCAGACTCTGGATCCCAAGCCGACCAACGTCAACCGCCTGGTCACCGGCATGGAAGAACTGGTGCGCCGCAGCGTCGGCCCGCACATCACCACTGAAGTGGTGTTGGCTGCGGGGCTATGGTCGAGCTTCATCGATGGCCCGCAGCTGGAAAACGCCTTGCTCAACCTGTGCCTCAATGCCCGCGATGCCATGCCCCAGGGCGGCCGGTTGACCATCGAGACCGCCAACAAGTGGATCGACGACTACGCGGCGCGCGGCCGCAACGTGCCGCCGGGCCAGTACGTGTCGCTGTGCGTGACGGACACCGGCACCGGCATGAGCGAGGAAGTGATCGAGCACGCCTTCGAGCCGTTCTTCACCACCAAGCCGATAGGCGAGGGCACCGGCCTGGGGCTGTCGATGGTTTACGGCTTCGTGCGTCAGTCCGGGGGTCAGGTGCGCATCTATTCCGAGGTGGGCCAGGGCACCACCATGTGCCTGTACCTGCCGCGCCTGCACGGCAGTGACGAGGCGGACGCCGAACCGGCCGAGCCGGAAGCCGACGAGCAGAATGCCGGCCGCGAAACCGTGATGGTCGTCGACGACGAGCCGGCCATTCGCATGCTGGTCATGGAAGTGCTCGAAGGCTTGGGTTACACCACCCTGGAAGCCGGTGACGGTGCGTCAGGCCTGCGGATTCTGCAGTCCGATGCGCGCATCGATCTGCTGGTCACCGACGTCGGCCTGCCCGGCGGCATGAACGGTCGACAGCTGGCCGACCTGGCGAGACTGGAGCGGCCGGAGCTGAAGGTGCTGTTCATCACCGGCTATGCCGAGAACTCGGTGATCGGCAATGGCCACCTGGAGCCGGGTATGCGCCTGTTGACCAAACCCTTCACCATGCAGGCGATCGCCAACCGCATTCACGAGATGATCGAGGGCGACCGCCAAGCGTGAGGCCGGCGTTGCAACCGCTCAGGCCGGCTCGCCGGAGTTGCCCGGGAAGTAAAGCTCGAGCAGCTTGCGCGCGGATTTCTTGATCGCCTTGTCCAGGTCCACGGTCGAGAACCAGCGGCAATCGGCAATTTCGTTCAGCGGGCGCGCGGCCAGGGTGTCCGGAACCGATACGCGGAAGACGTGATGGGGACGGCTGTCGAATTCGTGCAGGGCGAGAAACTCCAGCGCCTGGCTGTCCAGCCCGGTTTCCTCGCACAGCTCGCGCAGCGCCGCCTCGGCCGGCCCCTCATGGGCTTCGATCTTGCCGCCGGGCAGCGTCCATTTCGCGTCGGCCTTGCGCACCAGCAGGACTTTGCCCTGCTGGTGGCAGATGACGGTGGCGCGGTGTTTGGCGGATTTGATCATGGTGTTCCCGGGCATCGTTTGCAGAGTTCATACAGGGTGCTGGAACGGCAAAAAGTTCGGACTGTTTTTCCTGATTCAGCTGTCACTTTCGATACCCTGATAATCGCACTGTAGACGCTTGCACAAGGGATTTCAGTCACAACGCCTGCCGTGTGTCGAATCGATCACGGCTTTGGCCCGTCAATTGGCTGTTTGGTGCGCTGGTGCCGCTCAGAAATTGCCGCCGATCGGGTACTCGATCACCAGATATAGACGATCGATGTCATCGCCAGCCTGCGCCGCGTTGGCCCGATGGGCGACATGGGAGAGGGCGATGGAAAGGTCCTTGGCCGAGCCGCTGGGCACCCGATAGCGCAGCTCGACGTCACGCTCCCAATGCTTGCCGCCAGCGCCCTGTTGAGGAACGTAGGCGCCGCTTCGCGTATCGTAGGGGTTGTACGCGCCGCCGCCGGGGGCGTGGCTGCCGTCGATGTCACGACCGCTGACGTAACGCGCCATGGCGCTTAGGCCGGGGATGCCAAAGGCGCTCATGTCGAGGTCATAGCGCTCTTGCCAGGAACGCTCGTTGGCGCCATTGAAGTCGGCGTACTTGATCGCATTGGCCAGGTAGATGGAATCGCCGCCAACGAAATCGAATGGCGTGTCGCCTTCTACGCGCTGGTAGGCCAGCATCAGGCTCTGGGCGCCGAAGCGATAGCGCGTGGAGAGGGCTGTACGCCAGGGTGTCGATGGCGCCGGCTCTGCCGGTGCCCTGATCGCGGGTGCGGTACAGGTTCGCATCGACGGTGACAGCGCCAGTGACCAGGTTCAGGTTCACGTAGGCCTGACGCCAGGTGTCGTCCAGCTGGGCGGCGTAAAGTGCACCCGACAATGGCCCGTGCGGCGCATAGCGCGTGCCGAGCAGGCTGATGCCGCTGCCTCGGGTACTGGCGCCGTAGCCGCTGAAGTCGGCATGCCCTGAGCTGTTTGCCTGGTTTCGGAACGCCGTGAAACGACCGGCTTGCAGCTGCAAAACGTCCGACAGGGCGCTGTCGAGCCAGATGCCGGTGGCCTGTTCCGGTTGCAGGCGTTTGTCGGCAGTTGCGAATACCGGTGTGGCGACGCGCATCTCGCCGGCTTTGAGCAGGCTCTCGCCATAGCGCAGTTTTACCGCCGCACCTGCCGACGAGTAGTCGCGTTCGGCGCGGCCGTCTCCGTTACGCGGCAGCAGGCCGGTGCCGGCATGGCCGCGCCCGCCGTCGAGTTTCAGGCCCAGGAAGGCGTGGGCATCCATGCCCAGCCCGAGCGCGCCCGGCGTGTAGCCTGAACGCAGCTCACCGATGAAACCTTGCGCCCATTCCTGGCGATAACTCGGCTGTGCCGAGCCGCTGCGTGTGTCGCTGTGCAGAAAGTAGTGGCGGCTGAGCAGGTTCCAACCCGGCTGATCGTTCGCCCAGGCAGGCGTGCCAGCCGCCGTGCCGGCTGCCAGCACCACGGCAAGGCGCCTCATTGCCACGGCAGCCGTTTGCCGAGGGCGAACCTGCCGGGCCCTGCGATCAGCAGCGTGGTGAAGATGATCGCCAGCAGCCAGGCGAATTGCCCTTCACCCAGGCCCCACTCCGGATGCACGAACACCAGGGATACCAGCAGCACCGCCAGTACCGGCAGCGTGGCCAGCCGGGCGAACGGGCCGGCGATGATCAGTAGCGGGCACAGTACCTCGGCGAAGATCGCCAGGCTCAGTGTCAGGTGCGGGCCGAAGCCGAACGGATCCTCGATCAGGCCGAGCTCGGCCTGGAAGTTGAGCACCTTGGGCACGCCGTGCACGAGCAGCAGCAACAGGCTGCCGGTCACGCGCAGGAAGAGTAGCGCCCAATCGTTGGTAGATGCGGGAAGTGCGGTTGCCGTATTCATGAAGCCTCCTTTTCAAAGGCTTCACTGTGCGAGAGGGGCGGGTGGCGGTCTTGTATGGCTGTGCTCGATGACGGGCCGAACCAATTTATCGTTTCAAAAATGGAACGCTAGAGGCGATTTTTGCCGTCTGGTACGAGATTGGTGTCGAATTTAATCTTCACCACATGCAGCGACAACTGCAAACCACCTAAACGAATCAGCCGAATGAATCGGCAACCTACCCAAGAAAGAGGATCGCACCATGACCAACGCCATCGCCTACAACCGCCTGGACAAAGACAACGCGGCCGTTCTGCTGGTCGACCACCAGGCCGGTCTGCTCTCGCTGGTGCGCGACATCGACCCGGACAAGTTCAAGAACAACGTGCTGGCCCTGGCCGACATCGCCAAGTTCTTCAACCTGCCGACCATCCTCACCACCAGCTTTGAAACCGGCCCCAATGGCCCGCTGGTGCCCGAGCTGAAAGAGATGTTCCCGGACGCGCCGTACATCGCCCGCCCAGGCCAGATCAACGCCTGGGACAACGAAGATTTCGTCAAGGCGATCAAGGCCACCGGCAAGAAGCAACTGATCATCGCCGGCGTGGTGACCGAAGTGTGTGTGGCGTTTCCGGCCCTGGCGGCCATCGAAGAAGGCTTCGATGTGTTCGTGGTCACCGATGCTTCGGGCACCTTCAACCAGATCAGCCGCGACTCGGCCTGGCAGCGCATGACCGCCGCCGGTGCGCAACTGATGAACTGGTTCGCCGTAGCCTGCGAGTTGCACCGCGACTGGCGCAACGACGTGGAAGGGCTGGCGAAGATCTGCTCGGACCACATCCCGGATTACCGCAACCTGATGACCAGCTACGCGGCGCTGACCGGCAAATAAATAACGCTTTAGCTGACAGAGACAGGGCTCGGTTGAGCCCTGTGTTATTTGTTGTAAGGGCGTTATACAGAAAGTTATTGGGTTTTATTGTACAGGCTAGATAACTGCATTATTTGTTTGGTGTTCGTATAGCTTTTACGAGAGTTATTCAGTGGCTTCTTATTCGGGCGCTTCTCACCTGTATAACTTTAAGGTGCAGCATATGAATGCTTTGGGAGTTTAAAGTTGTACAGATTTCTAATGTGTACAGCTTTTAATTATTCTTTAGCGCTTGCCAAGTTGTTTGATCAAACAGAAACGATACCAGGCCCAAAACGCAGGCCTGGTTCCTTTCCTCATCAGGATGAGCGCTTGCCACCGCCGCCATGGCTGTTCTGGCCGCCCTTGCGGCCAGCCTCTGCAGCCTTTTCGCGGTCGTTGGCGAAGTTGCCACCGCTTTTCTTGCCGCCCTTGCGGCCGGCTTCCGCCGCTTTGGTTGGATCGTTTGCAAAGTTGCCTGGATTGCGATGAGCCATTTTCGTCTCCTTGTTATTCGGGAATGAGGCAAACCTCAGGAAATACGAATTGTGTGCCGTTACTTTCGTTCGACATGAATCAGCGGGTATATGATGAACGGCAACTTCAATAGATGTTGGGATAGCTATTTGCCTTTAAGCTAGCGTGCAAAATGCGGTGTGCGGAAAGCAGGTCGTTGCATTATGCATGACGAATATTTTGAACACCGCTGTTTTCGTTGGAAAACTTTTTGGCACTTCTGATGCAGGCATTATTAGAGCGTGTATGGATGCGCGCAGTAATAACTTTCCTGTTAACTACTTTAACTACGCGCCCCGCGTTCGAGGTGAGCTGTGATGATGTCCATCCTGGAACAACGGCAGATCATTGAATCCGCCTTTTTGCCCCTCAACTGCCGTTGCACCGTCGAAGCCGACGACACCCTGACCCTGGAGATCCGCTCGCCCGACAGTGAGCGCCTGCTATTCAGCGCCGATGGCATCCCGCGCAGCGAGTTGTCCAGCTCCCGTTCCATCTCGCAACTGGTGCTGCGCTTGCGCCAGCAACTGGCGACGCAGGAGCAGGCGAGCCCAGCCCGGCACACCGGTTCCCTGGCCTAGTGGCGTGATTTCCATCACCCGCCGAGAGAGGTGCATCATGAGCAACGAGCCAATGGATAGCCTGTGGGCCGAACAACGCAGCAATGTGCTGGCCCAGGCACTCGGCATCAGCCGGGAAGAGGTCGAACAATGGGTGATCGGAGATTACCCGGACACGGAAAGCGAAGGTCCATTGGCCGGCCATATCGTGGAGCTTTCCAATGAGGCGCCGCCGTCGCTGGTCGAGAAACTCGGCGGCAGCGTGGTAAAACTACCGCCATTGCCATTCGAGCAAGGCCTGGAAGGCGCCTGAACGTCAGTTTGACCTAGCCGTTTCCAGCAACTGCGCCAGCCGATCGGCCAAATCCCGGCGGCGGAAGGGTTTGGCCAGCACCTCGAAACTGCTGATCTGGGTCGGCGTCAGGTTGGCGTAGCCAGTAATGATCAGCACCGGAAGCTCGGGAATGCGCTGGCGCAGTTCCTGGGCGAGTTGGGCGCCGGTCTTGTTTTCCATGATGTGATCGGTGACCAGCGCATCCGGGCGCAAGCCGTCGTCGATCAGCTTGAGGGCCGCGGCAGCCGAATCCACTTCGGTCACCTCATAACCCAGGTCATGCAGTTGCAGGCTGGTGGTATCGCGCACCAGCGTTTCATCATCGACCAGCAGGATGTGGGTGGGACGCAACGCACGCGGCACTTCCTCATCGCGCTCGGGCTTCTCGCAGGCGACTGGTGCATCGGTGGTCGGCAGCCACAGGCTGACCCGTGTGCCGTGCCCAGGCGACGAATCGATGGCGAAACCGCCGCCCGATTGCACCAGCAACCCCTGCACCATGGACAGGCCCAGCCCGGTGCCTTTGCCGACGCCTTTGGTCGAATAGAAAGGTTCGGCGCAGCGCCGCAGGGTTTCCTCATCCATGCCACAGCCCGAATCGCTGAGCACCAGGCGGGCGTATTGGCCGCCGCTCAAGCCCGCGGCGTTCGCATCGGGCATTTCATCGAGTTCGGCAGCGATGCTCAGTCGGCCACTTTCGCCCATGGCGTCACGGGCGTTGACGGCCAGGTTGAGCACCGCGAGCTCCAGCTGATGAGGGTCGATGAACACGGTGGGCATGCGCTCGGGAATATCGATGCGCAATTCGATCATCGGCCCAAGTGAGCGCTGGATAAGGTCACGCATGTTGCGAATCAGCGTACACAGGGCCACGGGTTGTGGTTTGAGGGTTTGCCGGCGGGCGAAGGTCAGCAACCTGCCCACCAGGATCCGCGCGCGGTCGGCGGCCTGCAGCGCGCCGTCGGCCAGCTTGGTGCAGCGTTCGTCCGGCAGGCGTCGGCGAATCAGCTCCAGCGAGGCCATGATCGGCGTCAGCAGGTTGTTGAAGTCGTGAGCGATGCCGCCGGTGAGTTGGCCGACCATCTCCATCTTGTGCGCTTCGTGCAGTTGCGCCACGGCGGCCTCGCGTTGCGCCACCATGGTGGCGACGCGATCTTCGAGGGATTCGTTCAGCTCGCGCAGTTCCGCTTCAGCGCGTACCCGTTCGCTAATGTCGACGCACACGCAGATGGTGCCAGCGACGCGCTGTTGTTCATCGAGCAGTGGGGTGACGTGATTCTGCACCCACACCATGCTGCCATCGACGCGGCTGTAGCAGCGGGTATTCTCGAACGGGCGGCCGTGGCGCAGATTGTATTCACAAGGCGTGGTGACCGATGCGCTCTCACCCGACTCGGCGAGTTCGTACAGGCTCTGACCGAGCAGTTGCTCGCGGCTGCGGCCGACGATTTCGCAGTAATGGTCGTTGACGCGCACCAGGGTCATGCCGGCATCGCACACAGCGATACCGGCACCGGCCTGGTCGAACATCGCCGACAACTGCGTGGAGCTCAGGCGCAGGGCCACTTCGGCGCGGGCATGGGTGATCCACGCCCAGGCCAGCTTGGCGGTTTCTTCGGCCAGGTGCGCTTCGAAGTCGGAGAACACGTGACCGCTGTCATGCTCGATCACCAGCACGGCATCCAGCACGCCATGGCGCACCACCGGCACGTGCAGGGCGGCAGGTGCACCGCCCGAGCCCTGCTGAACCAGCGGTCGGCCAGCCAGCAGCACCTCGTTCTGTTCGACGCTGTAAGGCTGCAGCGGTTGCCCGCACGATGCCTGAGGCCCCACGTTCTGGCGAATGCTGGACGCCGCCTCGCCGTCGAAGTTTTCGGCGAAGAACACCTGTGAGGCGTTGAGTTCTTCGGTCAGCCTGCGCAGCACCAGGGCCTCGATCTGGTCCGGTTCGGTGACCGACGGCAGCGCCTGGCCCAGCTCCAGCAGGAACGCCTGGCGGCGCTCGAACTGCACACGCTGGGTAGTCTCGCTGACCACGCACAGCACGCCGCCTACCGACCCGTCCGCCTCACGCACTGCCGAATAGGACACATCGAAGTACACCGCTTCGCCGTGGCCATGGCGTTCGATATAGAAGGGGCGGTCCTTGGCTGAAAAGGTTTCGCCGGTTTCGCGCACGCCGCGCAGCAGTGGCTCGAGGTCGTCCCACAGCTCGGACCAGCTCTCCACGGCCGGGCGGCCCAGGGCGCGAGGATGCTTGTTGCCGATGCTCGGGGCGTAGGCGTCGTTGTAAAGCGCGATGTATTGCGGCCCCCAGAACAGCACGATCTGCGCTTTCACCGGCAGCACGGTGCTCATCAGCGTCTTTAGAGCCGTCGGCCAGTCAGCGGGGGCGCCCAACGGTGAGGTGCTTTCGTCGAGCTGGCGCAGCAGGTCGCCAATCTTCCCGCCGCTGGCGGTGAACGCCAGGCGTTCGGTAAAGGTTTCTTGAGGTGCTGGCTTGGTCAACTGATCCATATCTTCAAGGCGAGCGCAGTAATCGAGGCACTAGCTAAGAGCGGCCGAAACGGCACCGCGTTCCGCCATATTTCGCCGTTTTCGACGACCAGTGCACTGTGCCGCTTCGCCTGTCGCGCCGCTTTCAGCGTTCCGCGGTGGCTCTGCGGGGCTGGATGGGCGCGGCACGCAGATAGCTACGGCGGATGCGCTCGACCTCGCCGCTACTGACCAGTGCCTGCAGCGCTGCATTGAGGCGCGGCAACTGGTCGGCGTGCTGGCGTTGTAGCTTGATCACCAGTGGCGCATCGCTGAGTTTGGCGCCGCGGGCGAAGCCTTTGGCGCTGAGCCCCCGTGCAGCGAGCTGATCGTCGAACACGTCGTCGATCTGGGCGATGGCATCGACCCGGCGGCGAAGCAGCAGGTCGAGCAGGGCGCGGTCGCGCGACGTTTCCAGCTTGCTCAGCTGGCCACTGCCCAGCGCAGCGTCCAGGCTGCGGTAGGTGTAGCCGCGCACCATGCCGATACGCAGCCCGCGCAGTTGCTCGATGGGCAGGTGGCGGGCCGGATGGTCGTCGAGAAAGTACAGGTACTCGCGCACCTGCAGATAAGGCTGCGAGTAGACGAAGCGCTGGGCGGAATCCGGGGCGTTCCAGGCCGGCGAGTCGGCGTAATTCAGATCCAGCCGGCCCTGGTCGAGCAGGGCGTTGAGGCGCTTGGCCGGGTGGAAGACGAACTCCATCTGGTTGCCACTGCGCGCCATGACCTGGCGCATCACATCCACGGCGATGCCCGTGGCGCGACCATCGTTATCCTGAAAACTGTAGGGCGGCCACTGTGCAGCGCCACCCGACAGGCTCTGGGCCTGGCCGGTTTTGCACCACAGGGCGGCCATGACTATGCAGCCGTACAGCAAGCGGCGACGTGCCATGTGAACCTCGTGAACATCCATGTCGAGCGGCCAGTGTACGCGTTGACCGCACTCCATACCTTGACTGATGTCTGATATCGGTGAGCCCGCCAACGCGCAGGGTTCTCATCGGCCGAACGGTTGCAAAGATTTGCGCAACTCTCTACTGGCTGTGATGTCATTTAGTTATCATCCGTCGGAAGGTCTGCGAAAGGGATTCCGGCAACCGCTTCCTACGCAAGAACCGAGAGAACGACCATGCAGGCTCCTTACCCACCCTTGCCGTTGAACGAGCTCAACCGCCAGCGCCTGATCGATGCACACCCGTGCCTCATCGAAGGCAACAGCGACTCGTTCCTCGACGAGGTGGTGAAGATCGCCGCGCTGTATTTCAACACCCCCATCTGCCTGATCACCATTCTCGACCGCAAGCGCCAGTGGTTCCGCGCGCGGGTAGGCACCGACCTGCAGGAAACCCCGCGCGCCGATTCCTTCTGCGCCTACAGCGTAGCCATCGGTGAAAGCGTCGAGGTCTGCGATGCACAGCAGGACGAGCGCTTTCGCTGCAACCCACTGGTTATCGGCGAGCCGGGTATTCGTTATTACGCCGGCGTGCCGCTGGTGCTCGAAGGCGGACTGGTGCTCGGCAACCTGTGCGTGATCGATACCCAGCCGCGCCCGCCGATGTCCGCCGCCGACATGGCGATGCTGCAGCAGATCGGTCGCCTGGCCGTCACCCGCCTGGACGAGATGCGCACCGCGGCCTTCATCGACGGCACCACCGGGCTGTACAACCACGCCAAGCTGGACGAGGACATCAGCGAGGCGATCAACAAGGGCGACAACCCATTGGCGGTGGCGATCGAACTGGTGTCGCCAGCGCAGCTGAACGACATGCTCAAATCATTGGGCTTCCAGTTCCTGACTGATTTCACCCTGTCGGTGAAAAACACCCTGCGCAGCCTGCTGCCGGCCAGCTGGGAGCTGTACAAGATCAGTGCGCTGCGCTTCGCCTGTGCTGTGCCCGGCGACCAGCTGGAACAAGCCAAGGCGGTATTCGCCACCCTGGTCGAAGCGTTCGGCAAGCCCATTCATTGCCAGGAGCTGCCGGTGTTGCCGCAGATCGGCATCGGTGTGCTGCGCCTGGAGCCGGGTGCGGTGCCCGAAGACTGGATGCGCCTGATCGTCTGCGCTGCCGATGAGGCGCGTAAATCGGAGAAGGGCTGGGCCTACTATGACGAGCAGATGGACGCAGCGCAGCAACGCAGTAACCGTCTGCTCAACGATCTGGCCGACGCGGTGCGCGCCGACGACCAGCTGCGCCTGGTGTATCAGCCGCGCGTCGATCTGCACACCGGCGTGTGCTTATCCGTCGAGGCGCTGCTGCGCTGGACGCACCCGACCCTGGGCGAGATCAGCCCCGCCGAATTCATTCCCCTGGCCGAGAAGACGCCGCTGATCCACGCCGTGAGCTTCTGGGTGGTCAACCGGGCGATCAGCCAGATCGAGGCCTGGCGCCGCGAGGGCGTGGACCTCAAGGTGGCGATCAATGTCTCGGCCGAAGACCTCAACAACGATCACCTGACCGACGAGATCGTCCGCCTGCTGGCGCGCCACGAGTTGAACGGCTCATGCCTGGAAGTGGAATTCACCGAAAGCGCGCTGGTCGGCGATTTCTCGGTGGTGATCACCCAGATCGAGCGGCTCAAGGCCATGGGCGTGGAAATCGCCATCGACGACTTCGGCAGCGGCTACAGCAACTGGTCGTACCTGCGCGACATCCCCGCTGATACGGTCAAGCTCGACCGCTCGTTCATGGATGACCTGCAGCCCGGCAAGAAAGACTGGAACATCGTGCGTGCGTTGATCAGCCTGGCCAAGGAACTGGGCCAGCGGGTGGTCGCCGAAGGCATCGAAACCGAACACACCCTCAGGGTGATTCGCGACTGGGGCTGTCAGGAAGCCCAGGGCTTCTACATCTCGCGGCCGCTGGAGGCGGTCGACCTGCTTGCCTGGCTGAGCCGCTGCTCATTCGCCGTCAGCAGCTCGGAACGGGCGTAACGCGCCTCGGTCGAATTCGGCGCTGCCTGAAATATTCGGTTACTGATAGCATCAGGCTCGTCAGCCCTTACGAGCCGCCGCCATGGCCCTGCATCTCTGGTTTACCTTCTTCCTGGCCTATCTGGCTACCACGCTGTCGCCGGGGCCGAACGTGCTGCTGGTGGTGCGCAACGCGTTGCGTCACGGGCCGACCGCCATGGGCGCTACCTTGCTGGGCAACCTGGGTGCTCAACTTCTGGTCGTCACCGGGGTTGCCCTTGGCGTTGGCGCGCTGCTGGTTGCCATGCCCACGGCGTTCCTGGCCCTGAAAATCATCGGCGCCGGCTACCTGATCTATTTGGGGATTCGCCAGTTGCTCGGCCGCCGGCCAGGCGCCAGCACAGGCGTGGTGGTGCCTGTGGCCAGCCCGGTCGCGAGTTGGCGGATCGCCGGTGAGGCGTTTTTGGTGTCGATCAGCAATCCCAAGTCGATGATCTTTCTCTGCGCCTTCCTGCCGCAGTTTCTGCAGGCAGATCGCTCGGTGACGGGGCAGTTCATCATCATGTACCTGACCATCGCTGCGGTGGTCGTCAGCGTGCATGCGCTGTATTGCTATACCGCCTTTCGCTTCAGCAAACGTCTTGGCGCCGCCTATTGGGTTTCGCTGATCAAGCGGCTGACGGGCGCACTGTTCATCGGCCTGGGTGTGCGGCTGTTAGCGGTGCGGGCCGCCTAGGCGGCCATCCTTCAACGACGCCGGATAGCAGAACGCCGACCTGGATTGGGTCGGCGTTCGTTCGAGCAGCTGCGTTTCGTCTCTAGTTCTTCAGCGCCTTGCTGGCCGATTCGCTGTAGGTCTCTGGGAGGGTGACGTGATCGCTGCCGTCCCAGCACTCGACGTTCTTCAGATCCGGCATATCATCGCGGTGGAACACCGGCTCCACGCCGCGCTGGCGCTGCTCGCGGTAATGCTTGAGCAGCCGGGCGACGATGCCGGCCAGCGGCACGATGGCGATCAGGTTGGTGAGCGCCAGCAGCGGCATGAACACGTCCGCCATGGACCACACCACGGACATCTGCACCACCGAACCGATCATCACGAAGGCCATCACCGCCAAGCGGAACAGGTTGAGCAGCAGCTTGCTACCGAACATGTACTGGATGTTGGATTCGCCGTAATAGTAATTACCGATCACCGAGGTGAAGGCGAACAGCAGAATGGCCAGGGTCAGGAAGTGCAACGCCCAGTTGCCCAACTGCTCGGCCAGGGCCCACTGCGTCAGGCTGGCGCCCATGGTAGCGTCGCCGTAAGCGTGGCTGGGATCGGCCAACAGCACGATGATTGCGGTCATGGTACAGATCACCATGGTGTCGAAATACACACCCAGGGTTTGCACCAGACCCTGCTTGACCGGGTGCGACACCGAGGCCGTGGCGCTGGCGTTGGGCACCGAGCCCATGCCGGCCTCGTTGGAGAACAGGCCACGGCGCATACCCATCATGATCGCCGCGCCGACCCCGCCACTGGCAATTTCGCGCAGGCCGAAGGCATGGGCGAAGATTTCGCCGATCATCGCCGGCACCTGGCCGATGTTCAGCACGATCACCAGGGTGCCGAGCGACAGGTACATCACTGCCATCACCGGCACCACGGTCACCGAGACCTTGGAGATGATCTGCACGCCACCAAAGATGATCGCCCCGGTCAGCAGGGTCAGCACGCCGCCCAGTATCCAGCTCAGGTTCTGGTTGCCATCTTCGCCGCCGAACGAGGTCTGCATCACGTCGATGATCGAATTGGCCTGCACCGAGTTGAACACCAGGCCGTAGGTGATGCTGATCATCACCGCGAAGGTGATCGCCAGCCAGCGCCAGCCCAGCGCGCGCTGGATGTAATAGGCCGGCCCGCCGTGGTAGCGGTAGTGCTTGTCGGACTTGTACAGCTGGCCCAGGGTCGACTCCACGAAGGCGGTGGCGCCGCCGAGCAGGGCCACTACCCACATCCAGAACACCGCACCCGGGCCGCCCAGAGCAATGGCCGTGGCCACGCCGGCGATATTGCCGGTACCGACCCGCGACGCGGCGGAAATGGTGAAGGCCTTGAAGGAGGAAATGGCTTTCTGGTCACCGTGGTTGCGCTCGGTGATCACGCGGAACATTTCCGGGATCATGCGCAGTTGCACGCCGCGGCAGACCCAGGTCAGGTAGAGACCGCTGAGCAGCAGCATGGGGATGGCAAGGTAAGTCCAGAGCAGGCCGGAGAAGGCATCGAGCAACGCAGACACGGGCGTCTTCCTTTGGTCGTCTTTTTCGAAGGGGCGCGAGGATAGGGCAATACGCCCAAATTCCCAAACCCGATTGCGCTGCCAAGCGGCCACAATGGCCCGATTCCCTTTCCCTGCAGCGGTTCTGCTTAGGGCGGGAAGGGGCGGGTTGGTTCAGGTTAACGACACGCTGGGGGCGCCTTTGCAAGCGTTGGATGACAGGTAGATGCGTCGCGGAGCGTCTGGGAGGGAGCCCATGGGCTCCCTTATTGTTGCGACGTTTGTTCAGGGGATCAGCCTGGCCGCGCGCAACTGCTCGAATACCGCGAAGAAGGCATCGTCGGTAGCCTGGTAATCGAGAAAGCCCAACCTGCGGCTTTTCGACATGTCGGTGACCACTTCGATGGGGCGGCCCAGGTCGGCGTCGGTGTGCCAGGGGGAGATCAGGCGGGTGATGTCGGCTTCGTCCAGATCGTACTTGGTGACCAGTTCCAGCCAGGTTGCAGCGTCACCGGCCATCTGTTCTTCCAGCGGTGCGGGTTCGCCGTCGAAGGGCGCGGCTTCGATGCCGAACCATTCGGCGATGCGCTGCCACATCCACTTCCAGCGAAACACGTCGCCGTTGACGATGTTGAATGCCTGGTTGGCCGCTGCCGGGGTGGTCGCGGCCCAGTGCAGCTGCTTGGCGAGCTGGCGGGCGTCGGTCATGTCAGTGAGGCTGTTCCACTGCACGGCCGAACCGGGGAATCGGAACGGGCGGCCGGTTTCCTTGCAGATGGACGCATAGACGGCGAGGGTAGTCGCCATGTTCATCGCATTGCCGACCGCCACGCCGGTGACGGTGTGCGGGCGGTGCACGCTCCAGGAGAAATTGTCACGCTCGGCGGCGGCGAACACTTCGTCTTCCTGGGCGTAATAGAAGTTCTCCACGTCCAGGCGGCCCTGTTCCTCGCGGAACGGCGTTTGTGGCAGCACGCCCTTGCCATAGGCCTCGAAAGGGCCGAGGTAGTGTTTGAGGCCGGTGACCAGAGCCACGTGCTTGACGCTGCCGGCAGGACGCAGGGCGTCGAGCAGGTTGCGGACCATCGCCGCGTTAACGCGAACGTTTTCCGCCTCGGTGGCCTGCCGTGCCCAGGTGGTCAGGAACACGTGGGTCGGCTTCTGGCCTTCGAGCGCGCTTGCCAGCGAGGCCGGGTCGAGCAGGTCAGCGGCGAGCGGGGTGACGTTTTCGGCCGTGTTCGGGTTACGAGCCAGGCCGGTGACCTGCCAGCCCTGTTCGGCCAACAGGCGCGATGTGGCGCTGCCGACGATACCGCTGGCGCCGACGACCAGTGCGTGATGTGCCATGAATCTATTCCTCCACAAGAACGAGTATTGGCACCATAGCGACGCTGCAGACTCAAACCAAGACGGCACCAAAAGGTAACCACCCCCATGCACCCCGGCACTCCCGATGAACAATGGCGTGAAGACTGCGCGCCGCGACGCGTACTCGAACTGTTCGCCACCAAGTGGACGAGCATGATTCTGCACACCCTGCATGTCCGCCACGGCGGCATCGCCCGTACCGGCGTGCTGCACCGCAGCTTGCCTGGCATCTCCAAAAAGATGCTGGTGCAGACCCTGCGCGAACTGGAGGCCAGCGGCCTGATCGACCGCCAGGTGCACGACAGCGTACCGCCCACGGTCGACTATTCGCTGACCGAGCTTGGCCAACGGTTGGTCGAGCCTATCGAGATGATCTACGGGTGGGCCCGCGACAATGCGCCGGCGCTCGATGCGCTGCAGCCTAGGCAGACGTCGCGCAGGCGCTGAGTAATGCCTCGTATGCAATACCATTCGTTGATGTTATTGGGTATGCAAAGGCTGGCATGATCCGCCTCTTGGAAAATTCGCCCCGCTGCCGTTTCGATAGCTCAGCGAATTCGTTCTGCCAGCAGCGGCATCCGATTCAGGAGTGCAGTGCTTGAAAGCGCTGATCGTTATCGATATACAGCAGGGGCTCTTTGGCCCTGAGCCCAAGCCCGCCTTTTCCAGCGACATCATCGCGCGGATCAATACGCTCACTCAGCGTGCCCGGCAGCAGGGCGTTCCGGTGATTTTCGTTCAGCACGAGGCCATGACCGGGCAGCACTTCACCTACGGGAGCGAGGCATGGCAGCTCGCTTCCGGCCTCGTCACGGATGAACGAGACAGTTTCGTGCGTAAAACCACGCCCGATTCATTTCTGCGCACCGACCTGGAGGCAACGCTCAAGCAGGCCGGCGTTTCGCAGCTCGTCGTCTGTGGTTATGCAACCGAGTTCTGTATCGATACCACGGTGCGGCGCGCGGCAGGCTTGGGCTTCGAGGTGATCGTGGTAAGCGACGCCCATACCACCCACGACAAGTCCCATGCGAAAGCAGCCGAGATCATTACTCACCACACCGCCACGTTGACCAGCATCAGAAGCTTTGGCGTGCAGATTACGGCGCAGGAGAGCGCTGACATTGTGTTCTAGCCTTGGCTAATCATCAAACCGCCTGCATCCCCGCCCGCTTGAGCAGCTGCTTGCAGCGCTCGGACAGGTGCACCACGCGCAGGTGCTTGCCGGCCTTGGTGTAGCGTTCGCGCAGGGTCATCAGGGCGGCGATGGCCGAGTAGTCGACGAAGCTCAGGTGGCGGCAGTCGATGGTGACGTGCTCGGGGTCGTTGGCGGTGTCGAACTGGTTGAGAAACTGCGTGGTGGAGGCGAAGAACAGTGTGCCCCATGGCAGGTAGAGCTTGCTTCCATCCGCTTGAAGATGGGTTTCGGCGTGCAGGTCGCGGGCGTGCTGCCAGGCGAAGTTCAGTGCGGCGATGACGATGCCGCAGGACACCGCTACGGCGAGGTCGGTGAGCACGGTGATTATGGTCACCGCGATGATCACCAGCACGTCGTTGAGCGGCACCTTGCCGAGCACCCGCAGCGAGGCCCAGGCGAAGGTCTGCTGGGCGACCACGAACATCACGCCGACCAGGGCGGCGAGCGGAATCAGCTCGATCAGCGGCGACAGGAACAGGATGTAGAGCAGGATCATCACCCCGGCGACGATGCCGGACAGCCGGCCGCGGCCGCCGGAGCTGAGGTTGATCATGGTCTGGCCGATCATCGCGCAACCGCCCATGCCGCCACACATGCCCGAGGCGATGTTGGCCGCGCCCAGGGCCACGCATTCGCGGTCCGGGTGGCCGCGGCTCTCGGTGATCTCGTCGGTGAGGTTGAGGGTCAGCAGGGTTTCCAGCAGGCCGACCATGGCCATCAGCACCGCGTAGGGCAGGATGATTTTCAGGGTTTCCAGGGTCCAGGGAATCTGCGGCAGTGCCGGCACCGGCAGGTTGCCGGCGATCTTCGCCATGTCGCCCAGGGTGTGGGTGGGCAGGTGCAGGAAGTAGGTGAGCAGGCCGACGCCGAGGATCGCGGCGAGCGCCGGCGGGATCACCTTGGTCAGGCGCGGCAGGATGTAGACGATGGCCATGGTCAGTGCCACCAGGCCGAGCATCAGGTACAGCTCGTTGCCTTCGATCCAGCGACCGTCGCGCTGGAAGTGCTCCAGTTGCGCCGTGGCGATGACGATGGCCAGGCCGTTGACGAAACCGAGCATCACCGGATACGGCACCATGCGCACCAGCTTGCCGAGCTTCAGCAAGCCGAAAGCCATCATGATCAGGCCGCCGAGCAACACGGTAGCCAGCAGGTATTCGACGCCGTGCTGCACCACCAGCGCGACGATCACCACCGCCATGGAGCCGGCCGCGCCGGAGATCATGCCCGGGCGGCCGCCGAACAATGCGGTGATCAGGCAGATGAAGAACGCGCCGTACAAACCCATCAGCGGGTTGACCTGGGCCACCAGGGCGAAGGCGATGCACTCGGGCACCAGCGCGAACGAGGACGTGAGACCGGCCAGGACATCGGCGCGCAGACGGGCGATTTTCATGGGTTACCTGAATCGAGCAATACGGACGCCCGGCAGGAGGCGGGGCGCGATACGGCCAGTACGGCCTTGGAATTGGAAGGCTTGCGATGGTAAGGAATCGCCGTCGCGAAGGCCAGTGCCGGGGATCTGACCCGAGTTGGCTTCCCGGGTTTCGCTGCGCTCTACGCCGGGCTACGGAGCAAAGCCATGCCCCTGTAGCCTGGGTTGAGCGAAGCGATACCCAGGGCTCTTGCAGGTGTATATAGCGATGTCGCCGAGCCCCAGCGACAACACAACTACCTGGCAAAATGTGGCCTGGCTGGCTTTTGGAGCGACCAATAGGTCTAATTAGCCTTTTTCTCAGGCGTAAAATCGGCAGTAAACTGTCGCCTGCCCAAAAAACGATGACGAGGTAAACGCGTTGATTATTCACCCTAAAGTTCGTGGCTTCATCTGTACCACCACCCACCCGCTGGGTTGCGAGCGCAACGTGGCCGAGCAGATCGAGGCGACACGCAAACTGGGCGTGCGTAATGACGGTCCGAAAAAGGTGCTGGTAATCGGTGCTTCCAGCGGCTACGGCCTTGCGGCGCGCATCACTGCCGCCTTCGGCTTTGGCGCCGATACCCTGGGCGTGTTCTTCGAGAAACCCGGTACCGAAACCAAGGCCGGCACCGCTGGCTGGTACAACTCGGCAGCGTTCGACAAGTTCGCCAAGGCCGAGGGCCTGTACAGCAAGTCGATCAACGGCGACGCCTTCTCCGACGAGGCCCGTGCCAAGGTCATCGAACTGATCAAGAACGAGATGGGCGGCAAGGTCGACCTGATCGTCTACTCCCTGGCCTCGCCGGTGCGCAAGCTGCCGCAGAGCGGTGAAGTGGTCCGTTCGGCCCTCAAGCCCATTGGCCAGCCCTACAAGTCGACCGCCATCGACACCAACAAGGACGTGATCATCGAAGCGTCCATCGAGCCGGCCAGCGAGCAGGAAATCGCCGACACCGTGACCGTCATGGGCGGCCAGGACTGGCAGCTGTGGATCGACGCCCTGGCTGGCGCCGACGTGCTGGCTGAGGGCGCGCGTACCGTGGCGTTCAGCTACATCGGCACGGAAATCACCTGGCCGATCTACTGGCACGGCGCGCTGGGCAAGGCCAAGCAGGATCTGGACGAAACCGCCCTGCGCCTGGACAAGAAGCTGGCCGGTGAAGTCAAAGGCGGCGCCAACGTGGCAGTGCTCAAATCGGTGGTCACCCAGGCAAGTTCGGCCATCCCGGTGATGCCGCTGTACCTGTCGATGGTCTTCAAGATCATGCAGGAAAAGGGCGTTCACGAAGGCACCCAGGACCAGCTCGACCGCATGTTCCGTGACCGCCTGTACCGCGCCGACGGCGCTCCTGCCGCAGTCGACGAAAAAGCCCGCCTGCGCCTGGACGACTGGGAACTGCGCGACGACGTACAGGACGCCTGCAAGGCCATGTGGCCACAGGTGGCCACCGAGAACCTGTTCGAAATGACCGACTATGCCGGTTACAAGAAGCAGTTCCTCAACCTGTTCGGCTTCGAGCGCAGCGACGTGGACTACGACGCCGATGTGGCTACCGACGTCCAGTTCGACGTGGTGCAGCTGTAATCCGCACCCGTTAGTGGCATGCAGAAAGGGACGCCGAGGCGTCCCTTTTTGTTGCCTGCTCGATGGGCCTCAGCTTACCGGCTCGCTGGTGTTGACGTACTCGGGCACCTCGGCCAACGGCAGGCGGCGTGCCTGCTCGACGCTGACGCCAGGGCGTTTGGGCAGTGCATCGAGGCGTTGCGGCTGGCCGCTTTGCAGGGCGCGCTCGATAGCTTCCAGTACCCGCACGTCGCGCCAGCCTTCGTCGCCGTCGGGCTCCGGTTCGCGGTTCTGCAGGATGCAGTCGGAGAAATACTGGGTTTCCCCGGCGAACTGGTCGACTACCGGATGCGCGTGCTCGGTGGTGTCGTCGCCGATGGTGGCGCGGTAACTGATCGCCGTGCCCTCGCCGAAGCCGAAGCAGGGTGAGGCCTCGAACTCGCCCTTGCTGCCGATCACCTGCAGGCGCTCGGTGCTCGGCAGGCTGTAGCTCACGGTGAACACCGCCAGGCGTTCCTCGGCGAAGCGCATGGTCACGGTCACGGTATCGGGCGTGTTGATCTCACGGCCCGGGGTTTGCACGGCTACGGCGCGCACTTCCAGGGGCTCGTCATCGAACAGGTTGCGCACGGCGTTGATCGGGTAGGGGCCCATGTCGGTCACCGGGCCGGCCCAGTAGCCGCTCTGCATGCGGTGGTTGGCCGGATCGACGGTCTGCGTGAAGGTGGCGGTGAACAAACGCGGGTCGCCAATCTCGCCAGCGCGGATGCGGTGGATCATCTCCACGGTGCCCGGCTCGAAATGCAGGCGATAGGCGATCATCAGCTTGGCGCCCGAGCGCTCCGCCGCCGCGGTGATGGCCTTGCAATCTTCCTCGCTGGTGGCCATGGGTTTTTCCAGCAGCACGTGGATGCCGGCGTCGAGGGCCGGCTCGGCGAATTCTCGGTGGCGGAAGTTGGGCGTGGCCAGGTAGATGGCGTCGATCTCGCCGGAGGCGAGCAGGGCGGGGAATTCCTCGTAGCGATAGCTCTTGATGTTGTAGAACTCGGCCAGCTTGTCGGCCTTGATCGGGTCGCCAGTGACCAGTGCGGTGATCACCGAGTTGTCGGTCTGGCCTACGCCGGGCATGAACGCACCTTGGGAGATCCAGCCGCCGCCGACGACCGCATAACGAACCTTGCCTTGAGCATCGGGCATTTCATCAACTCCTCTGCAACGCCGAACCGCATTGTCCGGCCTGTATTCAATCGGCAGGCGAGGTGGCTTGAAGTTCATGCTAAGCGCCTGTCGGTGTGCCTGGCCGCGACGTTTGCCTGGCCCATGAAATCATCGGGATAATCCGCGGTCTGTATGCCGGCACGCCGTCCGGCGTTGCTGTCCTGCGGTTAATGGAGTGTTGTGATGAAAGCCCTGATTTCCACCCTGTTGCTCGCTGCTGCCCTGCCGGCATTGGCCGACTCGGCTGCCAACCCACGGTGCGAAGCGAAGGCGGCGAACATCGAGAAGCAGCTCCAGTCGGCCTGGGCCGAAGGCAATAGCGCAAAGGCCAAGGGGCTCAGCGCGGCCCTGGATGGTGTGCGCGACAACTGCACGGACCGCGATCTGATGCGCGAATTCGAAGCCAAGGTCAACGAGGCCCGTGAGGAGATTCGCGAGCGTGAGGCCGACCTGCGTGAAGCCGAACTAGCGGGCGACCCGCAGAAGATCGCCAAGCGCCAGGCCAAGCTCGACGAAGCGATGGAGGAGTTGAAGGACGCCGAGGCGCAGCTGAGCCCGCGCAGCGAAGACGTTCAGTAAACGCCAGGGCGCCCAATGAAAAGGGGGATACGCTCGAGCGTATCCCCCCTTTTCATTGGGCCGTAGCCACGGTGCCGATCAGGTTCTGAAACGCCCCACCAGGCCGTTGAGTTCGCCGGACAGCGACTCCAGGCGCTGCGAGTCGCTGCGCGCCGAGTGGGCCAGCTCTTCGACCAACTGAGCGTCGGTGTGGATCTGCGCGATGTGGCGGTTGATGTCCTCGGCCACGTGGTGCTGCTCCTCGGCAGCGGTGGCGATCTGGTTGTTCTGATCGCGGATCTCGTCCACCGAGGCGCGGATCTGCTCGAAGCTGTCGCGGGCCTGCTGGATGCGTTCCACGCTTTGCAGCGACATGCTCAGGCTGCTCTGCATCTGTTTGGTCACATCCTGGGTACGGCGGGCCAGACCACCGAGCAGGCCGTCGATTTCACCCGTCGAATCCGCGGTGCGTTTGGCCAGTGCGCGAACTTCGTCGGCCACCACCGCGAAACCGCGGCCCTGCTCACCCGCCCGGGCGGCCTCGATAGCGGCGTTGAGGGCCAGCAGGTTGGTCTGCTCGGCGATCGAGCGGATGGTGTCGAGGATGGCGTTGATGTTCTTGCTGTCCTGCTCCAGCACCTGCATGGCCTGGGCGGATTTCTGCAGGTTCTCGCTGAGCTGGGTGACGCTGCCGGTGGCCTCGTCGATCTGCAACTGGCCGTCGTGCACCTGGCGCTGGCCGGAGTCGGCCGACGAGGCGGCGTTGCTGCACGAGCGGGCCACTTCGTTGGCGGTGGCGACCATCTCGTTGAAAGCGGTGGACACCAGTTCCACGGCCTCGCGCTGGCGGCCGGCGGCGTCGTTCATGTCCCGGGCCACGCGGGTGCTGGCGTCGGACGCGGTCTGCAGGTCTGCCGAGGCGCTGCCGATGCGCTGCACCAGGGTGCGGATGGCACCGAGGAACTGGTTGAACCAGCGCGCCAGCAGGGCGGTTTCGTCGTTGCCGCGCACATCCAGGCTGCGGGTCAGGTCGCCTTCGCCCTGGGCGATGCCTTCCAGGCCGCCGGCCACGCTGCGGATCGGTTTGACGATCAGCCCGGCGAAGCTGGCGCCGACGATGGCGAACAGCACGGCCAGCACCGCGGCGATCACGCCGATCTGCCAGGTCAGGCTGGTGGCCTTGGCCATCACTTCGCTGCGCTCGATCAGACCGATGAAGCGCCAGCCGAGGCTCTTCGACGACCAGACGTTAGCCATGTAGGACACACCGCCCAGCTCGACCTCGACCAGGCCGTTCTCGACGCCGGCCAGCTCTGCGTAGCCATCGCCCAGCTCGCTGATCAGCTTGAAGTTGTGCTCCGGTGTGCGCGGGTCGACCAGCACGTTGCCGTTGCTTTCCAGCAGCATCAGGTAGCCGCTCTGGCCCAGCTTGATCTGCTTGACCAGTTCGGTGAGCTGCTTGAGCGACACGTCCAGGCCCACTACACCGCTCGGTTGGCCCTGCTGACCATCGACGGTGCGCACGGTGCCCATCAGTACCACGTCATCGGGTGCCCAATAGTAGGCGGCGGTGCGCACGGTCTTGCCGGGCGCGGCCATGGCCGCCTTGTACCAGGGCCGTACACGCGGGTCATAGCCGCTGAGCTTGGCGTCATCCGGCCAGGAGGCGTAGCCGCCGTCGGCCTTGCCGAGTGACAGGTAGGCAGTGCTCGGGTGACTGGCGGCGAACTGGCCGAACATCTCTAGGAATGCCTTGCCTTCCTCGGTCTGCGGAATCGTTGCGGCATCGGCGCCCGAGTAGTCCTTCAGCTCGCCTGCATTGCGCACCGCCGGCAGCTTGGCCAGGTACTCGACGTTCTGCGCGATGGCGTCGAAGAACTGGTTCATGGCGTTTTCGATCTGCCGGATTTCACGGCTGCTGCTGTCCAGGAAGTCGTCCCGCGCCTGTTCGCGCAGATTGACCACCACCACGACGGCGACCAGAACGACGGGCACACAGGCAATGGCCGCGAAGGCCCAGGTGAGTTTCTGTTTGATGTTCACGGTAGTTCCTGCAGAGTCGGCAAGCGTTTTGTTGGGTTTTTACAGCTTAGAAGCAGGCAGAAAGGCTGGTTGGCGAATTTGTAGTCGTTATGAACACTGAGTCGGCGTGGTGAGCGCAAACTTGAGCGCCTGCCCATCACGTTTTTTCACGTGATGGGCAGGCGTAAATGGCGGGATGCAGGAGAGGGCGTATCAGGTTCTGAAGCGGCGAACCAGGCCGTTGAGCTCACCGGAGAGAGTCTCCAGGCGCTGCGAGTCGCTGCGCGCCGAGTGGGCCAGTTCCTCGACCAGCTGGGCGTCGGTGTGGATCTGCGCGATGTGCCGGTTGATGTCCTCGGCGACCTGATGCTGCTCTTCGGCGGCGGTGGCGATCTGGCTGTTCTGGTCGCGGATTTCGTCCACTGAGGCGCGGATCTGCTCGAAGCTGTCGCGGGCCTGCTGGATACGCTCGACGCTCTGCTGCGACATGCTCAGGCTGCTCTGCATCTGCTTGGTCACGTCCTGGGTGCGCTTGGCCAGGCCGCCGAGCAGGCTGTCGATTTCCCCGGTGGAGTCGGCGGTGCGTTTGGCCAGGGCACGGACTTCATCGGCCACCACCGCGAAGCCGCGGCCCTGCTCACCGGCCCGGGCGGCCTCGATGGCCGCGTTGAGGGCCAGCAGGTTGGTCTGTTCGGCGATCGAGCGAATGGTGTCGAGGATGGCGTTGATGTTCTTGCTGTCCTGCTCCAGCACCTGCATGGCCTGGGCGGACTTTTGCAGGTTCTCGCTAAGCTGGGTGACGCTGCCGGTGGCTTCGTCGATCTGCAGCTGGCCGCCGTGCACCTGGCGCTGGCCGGAGTCCGCCGAGCTGGCCGCCTGGCTGCACGAGCGGGCCACTTCATTGGCGGTGGCGACCATCTCGTTGAAGGCGGTGGACACCAGCTCCACGGCTTCGCGCTGGCGCACGGCCGCATCGTTCATGTCCAGAGCAACGCGGGTGGTGGCGTCCGAGGCGGTCTGCAGGTCCGCCGATGCGCTGCTGATGCGCTGTACCAGGGTGCGAATGGCGCCGAGGAACTGGTTGAACCAACGCGCCAGCAGGGCGGTTTCGTCGTTGCCGCGCACGTCGAGGTTGCGGGTCAGGTCGCCTTCGCCCTGGGCGATGCCTTCCAGACCGCCAGCCACGCTGCGGATCGGCTTGACGATCAGCCCGGCAAAACTGGCGCCGACGATGGCGAACAGCACGGCCAGCACCGCGGCGATCACGCCGATCTGCCAGGTCAGGCTGGTGGCCTTGGCCATCACTTCGCTGCGCTCGATCAGACCGATGAAGCGCCAGCCCAGCTTCTCCGACGACCAGACGTTGGCCATGTAGTGCACGCCGCCCAGCTCGACCTCGGCGAAGCCGCTCTTCACGGCCGCCAATTCGCGGTAGCCGTCACCCAGTTCGTCCAGGCGCTTGAAGTTGTGGGCTGCATCGCGCGGGTCGACCAGCACGTTGCCGCTGTTCTCCAGCAGCATCAGGTAACCGCTCTGGCCCAGCTTGATCTGCTTGACCAGATCGGTGAGCTGCTTGAGCGACACGTCCAGGCCGATGGCGCCAAGCGGCTGGCCCTGGGCGTTGTCGACGGTGTGCACGGTGCCCATCAGCACCACGTCATCGGGCGCCCAGTAGTAGGCCGGGGTGCGCACGATCTTGCCGGGCGCGGCCATGGCGGCCTTGTACCAGGGGCGCTGGCGCGGGTCGTAGCTGTTGAGCTTGGGGTCGTCCGGCCAGACCAGGTAGCCGCCATTCTGGTGGCCCACCTGCAGGTAGGCGGTGGTCGGGTGGCTGGTGGCGAACTGGTTCAGCCCGTACAGCAGCGCCTGGTTGCTGGCCGGTAGCGGCGTCTGGGCGGCGTCGGCTGCGGTGTAGTTCTTCAGGTTCTGGGTGTTTCGCAGCAGATCGCTCTTGGCCAGGTATTCGACGTTCTGGGCGATGGCGTCGAAGAACTGGTTCATCGCGTTGTCGATCTGGCGAATCTCCCTGCTGCTGCTGTCGAGAAAATCGTCCCGGGCCTGCTCGCGCAGATTGATGACGACCACGATGGCGACCAGCACCACGGGCACACAGGCGATGGCCGCAAAGCCCCAGGTAAGCTTCTGTTTGATGTTCACGGTGGTTCCTGCTCGGGCAAGGATGTTGTTTTTAGGGTTAAGTCGTCAGAAAGAGCGGGAGGCTACGTGCTTATTTTGCGTGCTGGCTTATTGCTATTTTTCCGTACGCGCTGAGCGTAAACTATTGGTATTCGGTATGCCATATGGGGTGGGTGGTTTCAATCAGTCGCTCGGACGATCGGGCCGGCATCTCCGCCACCGCCTGCATGGCGATACGAACGAATTGCGAATTGGCATTTTTGGCGCGGCAGGGAGCTTGGACGTGCTGCAGGCGGCCAGGGACAGGCACGCCACCAGCACGGTGAGGTAGGGCTTGAGCATGACATTCCTTGTCCGAAAGTGAGCGCGCGGCGATTCTACAGCTTGGCTGCGATCCTGTGCTCGCGCCTGTTGGAGTAGATGAACACGCCGACGAACAGGACGCTGAGCAGCACCACGATGGTCGGCCCCGGTGCGCTGTCGATGAAGAAGCTCAGGTACACGCCGCTCAGTGCCGCGCCGACGGCGATGGCCACGGCGGTGAGGAGCATGGCGCCCATGGTGCGGGTGAGCAGAAAGGCGATGGCACCCGGGGCGATCAGCAGGGCCACGGTGAGCACAATGCCGATGGCCTTCAGCGCGCCGACGATGGTCAGCGACATCACCGCCAGCAGGCCGTAGTGCAGCAGGCCTACTGGCAGGCCGACCGTGCGCGCCTGCACCGGGTCGAAGGCGTGCAGCAGCAGGTCGCGCCATTTCAGGCCGATGAAGGCGGTGACGACCAGGGCGATCAGCCCGCTCTCCAGCAGGTCCGCCCAGCCAATGCCGAGCATGTCGCCGAACAGGATATGGTCCAGGTGCACGTCGCTGTGGATCTGCGTGTAGAGCAGCAGGCCCAGGCCGAACATGCCGGAGAACACCACGCCCATCAGGGTGTCCTGCTTGATGCGGCTGTTTTCCTTGAGATAGCCCGAGGCGATGGCGCAGAGCATGCCGGCCACGAAGGCGCCGAGCGAGTAGGGCAGGCCGACGATATAGGCGATCACCACGCCGGGAAACACCGCATGGGCGGTGGCGTCGCCCATCAGCGCCCAGCCCTTGAGCACCAGGAAACAGGACAGCAGCGCTGCCGGAACCGCCACCAGGACGGCGATCAGCAGGGCGTATTGCATGAAGTCGATCTGCAGCGGCAGCAGCAAGGCTTCCATGGTCACATCTCCAGCCGGGCTTGGGCGGCGCGGCGGCGCGCCGCCAGCAGGCCGTGCTTGGGTGCGAAGACGAACGCGAGCAGGAATACCCCGGTCTGCAAGACGATGATGATCGCTCCGGTGGCGCCGTCGAGAAAGTAGCTGGCGTAAGCGCCGATGAAGCTGGAAAGCCCGCCGATGCAGGCGGCGATCAGCAGCAGCCGTTCGAAGCGGTCACTGAGCAGGTAGGCGGTGGCGCCCGGGGTGACCACCATGGCGATGACCAGAAAGGCGCCGACCGTCTGCATGGCCGCCACGGCGCAGGCCGACAGCAGGATGAAGAAGATCGCCTTCAGCCGTGCCGGGCTCAGGCCGATGGTGCGCGCGTGGTGCTCGTCGAAGAACACCACCATCAGGTCCTTCCAGCGCAGCGCCAGCACGGCCAGGGTGATGCCGGCGATCAGCAGCAACTGCAGGGTATCGCCCGGGGTAATGGCCAGGATGTTGCCGAGCACGATGGTCTGGATGTTCACCGAGGTGGGCGACAGCGACACCATGAACAGCCCGAGGCCGAAGAACGAGGAGAAGATCAGGCCGATGATCACGTCTTCCTTGAGCTTGCTGCGCTGGTTGAGAAACAGCATGGCGCCGGCAGCCAGGGTACCTGCGCCGAAGGCGCCGAGGGCGAAGGGCAGGCCGAGCATGTACGCGCCGGCAACGCCAGGCACGATGGAATGGGCCAGGGCATCGCCGATCAGCGACCAGCCCTTGAGCATCAGGTACACCGACAGCAGCGCGCAGACCACGCCGACCAGGGTCGAGACCCACATGGCGTTGACCATGTAGCCATAGGAAAAGGGTTCGAGCAGGCTGGGCACTATTGATCCCTTTCGTCGACGCGGCCACGGATGGTCGATTTGCCGTCGTACAGCACCAGCGGGCGTTCGTCGTCGGTGATGATGCCGATCAGCGGCGAGCTGCGCTGGCCTTCGCCCGGCAGTTCGAAGTGGCGCAGCACGCCGCCGAAGGTGCGCTCCAGGTTCTCGCGGGTGAACACCAGTTGGGTCGGCCCGTAGGCGAGCACGGTGCGCGCCAGCAGCACGGTGCGGTCGCAGAATTCCGGCACGCTGCCCAGGTTGTGGGTGGATACCAGCATCACCCGGCCCTCGTCACGCAACTCGCCGAGCAGCCGCACGATGGCGTCTTCGGTCTTCACGTCGACGCCGGTGAACGGCTCGTCGAGCAGAATCACCCGCGAATCTTGGGCCAGGGCGCGGGCCAGGAACACGCGCTTCTTCTGGCCGCCGGACAGCTCGCCGATCTGCCGTTTGCGCAACTCACCCATGCCGACCCGCGCCAGGGCGGCGTCCACGGCCTCGCGGTCGGCGGCCTTGGGCCGGCGCAGCAGGCCCATGTGGCCGTAGCGGCCCATCAGCACGACGTCTTCGACCAGCACCGGGAAATTCCAGTCGACGTCCTCGCTCTGTGGCACGTAGGCGATCAGGTTGCGTTTCAGCGCTTGGCGCACCGGCATGCCCAGTACGCTGATGCTGCCCTGGGCCAGTTTCACGAAACCCATGATGGCCTTGAATAGCGTCGACTTGCCGCTGCCGTTGACGCCCACCAGGGCGGTAATGCTGCCGCTCGGGCTGCCGAAACTGGCGTCGCGCAGCGCCGTATGGCCGTTGCGGTAGGTGACGCTGATGCCGTCGACGCGAATGCCGTTCAGGCTGTCTTCTTCGTGCAGGGCGTTGGGCATCAGTCGGCCAGCCCGTCGGCGATGGTCTGCGAGGTGACGCGCAGCAGATCGAGGTAGGTCGGCACCGGGCCGCTCGGCTCGCTGAGCGAGTCGACATAGAGCACGCCGCCATACCTGGCACCGGTTTCACGGGCCACCTGCTGGGCCGGCGAGGCGGAGATGGTGCTTTCGCTGAACACCGCGGGAATCTTGTTGGCGCGTACCGCGTCGATCACCTTGCGCACCTGCTGGGGCGTGCCCTGCTGGTCGGCGTTGATCGGCCACAGGTACAGCTCCTTGAGGCCGAAATCGCGGGCCAGGTAGCTGAACGCACCTTCGCTGGACACCAGCCAGCGGCGTTGTTCGGGAATCTTCTGCAGGCGTTCGCGGATCGGCCCCATGGTGGACTTGATCAGCGCCTTGTAGGTTTCGGCGTTGCGCTCGTAGGTGGCGGCGTTGGCCGGGTCGTGCTTGGCCAGCGCATCGTGGATGTTGTCGATGTAGATCATCGCGGCATCCGGCGACATCCAGGCATGGGGGTTGGGTTTGCCGCTGTAGGGGCCTTCGGCGATGCCGATCGGTTCGACGCCTTCGCTGAGGGTCACCGCGGGCACGCCTTGCAGGCGCTGCAGGAAGCGCTCGAACCACAGCTCCAGGTTCATGCCGTTACGCAGGATCAGCTGCGCATCGCGGGCCTTGAGGATGTCGCCCGGGGTGGGCTGGTAGTTGTGGATCTCGGCACCGGGCTTGGTGATCGACTCGACCTCGGCCGCATCGCCGGCGACCTGGCGGGCCATGTCGGCGAGCACGGTGAAGGTGGTCACCACCTTGAATTTGCCCTCGGCGGCGGCCAGTTGCGGCAGCAGGGATACCAGAAGAGCGGCGAGCAGGGTGCGCAAGCGAATCCGATTGAACATCTCTATCCTCGTATGGCTTGACCAGTCATGGCGTTGGGCGGGAGGCCCGGACAGGGGTGCCACTCTAGCGACAAAACGACGCTAATGAAAACTATTGTCATTAGAGATTTATTTGTGTTGCCTGCATGCGCCGGCTGAGCCAGCGCTCGCTCTCAAGCGTAGCCGGGCGATTCACTGCATGTGAGCAAGTGCGCCGCTGGCAGGTTCAGACAACCGTGCCGCAGCGGCGGCCATAAATGCAGACCCCGCGTCAGGCGCGGGGTCGTCGGGGGAGGGAGGCGGTTCAGCTGCCGCTCTTGATCTTGGTCCAGGCGCGGGTGCGGATGCGTTCGATCTTCTGTGGCAGGGGCTGGATGCCGAATAGGGTCTTCTGCAGTTCGGGTGTTGGCGTCAGGTCGGCGTTCTCGCTGATCGCCTTGTCCACCAGTGGCATGGAATCCTTGTTCGGGTTGGGGTAGCCGAGGAAATCGCTGATCGGCGCGATCACCTTGGGGTCGAGCAGGTTGTTGAGGAACTCGTGGGCTTCCTCGACGTTCTTGGCGCTTTTCGGAATGGCGAAGGTGTCGAACCAGATCGGTGCGCCTTCCTTGGGCAGGCGCCACTCGACCTTGACGCCGTTGCCGGCCTCCTTGGCGCGGTTGGCGAACTGGTAGAAGCTGCCCGAATAGCCGATGGCCACGCAGATGTCGCCGTTGGCGATGTCGGTCATGTACTTGGCCGAGTGGAAGTAGGTCACGTAGGGGCGCACCTTCATCAACAGTTCGGTGGCCTTTTCGTAATCATCCGGGTTAGTGCTGTTCGGCGGCAGCCCCAGGTAATGCAGGGCGATGGGCAGGATCTCGTTGGGCGCATCGAGCATGGTCACGCCGCACTGCTTGAGCTTTTCCATGTTCTCGGGTTTGAACACCAGGTCCCAACTGTTCACCGGCGCGTCGTCGCCGAGTGCGGCCTTGACCTTGTCCGGGTTGTAGCCGATCAGCACGGTGCCGTACATGTAGGGTACGCCGTACTGGTTGCCGGGGTCGTTGGTTTCCAGCAGCTTGAGCAGCGCCGGGTCGAGGTGCTTCCAGTTGGGCAGTTTGCTCTTGTCGAGCGGCTGGAACACGCCGGCCTTGATCTGGGTGTCGAGGAACATGTTGGACGGCACCACCAGGTCATAACCCGAGTTGCCGGTGAGCAGCTTGGCTTCCAGCGCCTCGTTGGTCTCGAAGGTGTCCCAGGTCAGCTTGATGCCGCTCTGCTGCTGAAAGTCCTTGAGGGTTTGCGGCAGGATGTAGTCGGCCCAGTTGTAGACGCGCAGTTCCCGCGCCTCGGCCATGGCGCTGCCGGCCAGCAGGGCCGCGCCGCAGAACGTGGCGCCGAACAGACGGTGGAGATTTTTCATCGTTATGTGCTCCGTTGCATGCAGGGTAGTCGGCAGCTTTTGGGGTCAGGCGCCCTCGAAACCTTCCAGTACGTTCACCGCGTTGACGCCGATCTCCTCCACCGCATAGCCGCCCTCCATCACGAACAGGGTGGGTTTGCCGAGGCGCGCGATGCGTTCGCCCATGCGCAGGTAGTCGGGGCTGTCGAGTTTGAATTGGGAAATCGGATCCTCTTTGAAAGTGTCCACGCCCAGCGACACCACGATCACATCGGGCGCGTACTCGGCGATGCGTGCGCAGGCCTGTTCCAGGGCGGCGCTCCAGCGATCCCAGCCACTGCCGGCGGCCAGTGGCAGGTTGAGGTTGAAGCCTTTGCCGGCGTCTTCGCCGATCTCGTCGTGATAGCCGAGGAAGAACGGGAACTCGAAGGACGGGTCGCCGTGGATCGAGGTCACCAGCACGTCGTTGCGTGCGTAGAAGATCGACTGGGTGCCATTGCCGTGGTGATAGTCCACGTCGAGAATCGCCACCCGCTGGCAGCCGCCGTCGAGAAACGCCTGGGTGGCGATGGCGGCGTTGTTGAGGTAGCAGTAGCCACCCATCAGATCGCCGGCGGCGTGATGGCCTGGCGGGCGGCACAGGGCGAAGGCGCTGCTGGCGCCGTCGCTGATCAGCGCCTGCCCGGTGAGGGCGACCTGGGCCGAGCTCCAGGCCGCCTGCCAGGTGCCGGCGGTGATCGGCGCACCGCCGTCGAAACTGTAGTAACCCAGTTGCCCATGCAGGTTGTCCGGTACCACACTGCGCAGGGTTCGGGCGGGCCAGGTGAAGGGCATCAGATCGCCGTCGCGGCCCATGGCCGCCCAGCGCGCCCAGGCGCCTTCGAAGAAGCGCAGGTAGTCGGCATCGTGGATGCGTTCGATCGGTGCGCGGCCGAAATCGCGGGGGGCGAGAACCTCGCCGAGGCCTTGCTGGCGCACGCGTGCCAGTACATGGTCGGCCCGTGACGGCATTTCGAAGCAGGGCTTGAGCTCCCCGTCGATGATTTCACAGCGACCATGGTGCAGGTGATGGTCATCGCTATAGATCGTGCGCATGCTCGGCCCTCCGCTTGTGGTAGCTGCATTCTTGGTCGCATCCCTGCGTCAGGGAAATGAGCGCAGCGGCCAAAAAGGGATAGATGTGGCCACCAGATCGTGCATCGCCGAACCGAATCGGTGCGCCTGCCAGCCGTGTTGACGGCAATTCCGAGCGCCGCCGTCAAGCCAGGGCAGGGCGCCGATAGCGGCTTGGCGAGGTGCCGCTCCAGCGCTGGAAGGCGTGGCGAAAGCTGGCCGTCTCGCTGTAGCCCAGGGCTTCGGCGATGCGCGCGATGGGCAGGCGCTCCTCGCCCAGCAGGCGACGCGCCTGCTCGAAGCGCAGCTCATCGAGCAGGCTCTGGTAGCTGGTGCCCACTTCCTGCAATTGCCGGCGCAGAGTGCGCGACGAACAACGCAACTGGCGCGCCAGGCCGTCGAGCCCAGGCGAGTCGGGCAATTGGCTGGCGAGCAACTGGCGCACGCGGCTGATCAGCGCCTGGTGGGAGAGGAACTCGCGGTTCAGCTGGCGGCAGCGTTCCAGGGTGTCACGGTGGGTCACCGGGTCGGCCAGGGGTAGGCGGCGGTCCAGCCACTGGCTGTCGAAGACAATGGCGTTAGCGGCGGCGTTGAACTGCACCGGGCAGCCGAAATCGCGGGTGTACTGGCGCTGATAACGCGGCGCGCGGTGGTTGAAATGAGCCGCTTCGAGGGGCAACTGGCGGCCCAGCAGGTCATCGCAGATCAGCTTCAGGGAGGCCAGGCAGAACTCGGTATTGAAGGTGGAGAGTTCCGCGGCGTCGCGGTAAGCGCTGGCTTCGATCCACGCCTGCGCGCCCTCACGGCGCAGACGCAGTTCGAACAGGGTGCCCAGCAAGGCTGGAAAGCTGAATGCTACCTGTAGCGCCTCACCCAGCGTCGCCGCTGAAAGCAGGCTGAAACCCAGCAGCCCGTAGGACGACACATGCATGCGCCGGCCCAGCAACAGGCCGAGATCCTGGCAGCGGGCGGTGGCGTTACGAAACACCTGGCGCTCCTGAGCGATGCTGATGCGCATCTCCGGGCGCTGCAGGTCGGCCGGAGCGATACCGCTGCCGGCCAGCAGTTCGTCGATGCAGGAGCCGTCCCGGCAGAGCGTATCCAGGGCCAACACGACGGCGTGAAGGGTGGTCAGGTGGGAGTGCTGCATGGGGGCACGCCTTCTCGTAACGGGTCCGAGAATTAGGCAATAAGCATGCCCGTGCCCGGCGTCGCCCGCTCGGGCGTTTCGCTGGGCAACGCGGCATGCGGGATGTAGGAGAAGGTAACGTCGGGTTAGTGGGTAGCCGGGTGTCCAACACAGCTTACCTGCTGTCGCTGCGCTCGACCCGCGCTTAGAGCGCCACGAACAGCAGGAAGGCGCCGAGCAGCAAACGATAGATTACGAATGGCAGCATGCCGATGCGATCCATGGCAGCTAGGAACAGCTTGATGCACAGATAGGCCGATATGAAGGACAAAATGATGCCCCAGGCCATATCGGCCCAGTGGGCGCCATCGCCCTGATCGATCAGGTGCACGGTTTTCAGGCCGCCGGCAGCGAGAATCAGCGGGATCGACATCAGAAAGGAAAAGCTTGCCGCGCTCTTGCGGTCGAAACCGAGCATCAGCGCCGCGGTCATGGTGATGCCCGATCGCGAGGTGCCGGGAATCAGCGCGATCATCTGTGCCAGGCCGATCAGCAGGGCATGGCGCCAGGTCATGCGGCTCATGTCGGCGTCGCGGGTGCCAGTGGCATCGGCCCACCACAGCAGCAGGCCGAAGACGATGGTGGTGGTGCCGATCACCAGCATCGAGCGGGTGTATTCCTCCAGCATCGACTCGAAGATCAATCCGGCGAGGCCCGCGGGAATGGTCGCCAGGATGATCATCCAGCCCATGCGGCTTTCCTGGCTGGCGCGGCGATGCAGCACGTGGGCGAACCAGCCATTGAGAATCGCCGCAACCTGCTGACGGAAGGCCAGCAGTACCGCCAGCAGCGTACCGATGTGCACGGCCACGTCGAAGGCCTGACCCTGATCAGGCCAGCCCAGCAGTTGCGAGGGCAGGATCAGGTGAGCGGAAGAGGAAACCGGAAGGAATTCGGTGATGCCCTGAATGAGCGAAAGAACGATCAGGTGTAGCCAGTCCATGAAGTTCCTTAATGAGGGAGCTAACGATTGGGGGGGATTGCGAGGTATGACCCAGCGAGGCGCCATTTTCTCCATCGCAACCTGTCGCTAAGCTGAAATATGCGCACACAGTTTCTTAAGAGGGCCGAATTACGGGCCTTGCGGCGCTGCTCTCGAGGCGCGGATTTTGCTATCTTGAGCGCCCCGCGGGCTATGCCAGGCTCGTGGTTCTGTGGATCTGCGAGAATTTCCCCCATGCAAGCTGCAGCATCGCCGGCATCCGGTCGGCCCCTCACGCGTAGCGATTACAAGACTCTGTCCTTGTCCGCCCTTGGCGGCGCCCTGGAATTCTACGATTTCATCATATACGTGTTCTTCGCCACCATCGTCGGCAAGCTGTTCTTTCCGCCGGACATGCCCGACTGGCTGCGCATGCTGCAAACCTTCGGCATCTTCGCCGCTGGCTATCTGGCACGCCCGCTGGGCGGCATCATCATGGCGCACTTCGGCGACCTGATCGGCCGCAAGCGCATGTTTACCCTGAGCATCCTGATGATGGCGGTGCCGACCCTGATCATGGGCCTGCTGCCCACCTACGCGCAGATCGGCATCCTCGCGCCGCTGATGCTGCTGCTCATGCGTATGATCCAGGGCGCGGCGATTGGCGGCGAAGTGCCTGGCGCCTGGGTGTTTGTTTCCGAGCACGTGCCAGCTCGGCATATCGGCTATGCCTGCGGCACCCTGACCTGCGGCCTGACGGTCGGCATTCTGCTCGGCTCGCTGATGGCCACGCTGATCAACAGCGTGTTTACTGCTCAGGAAGTGCTCGACTGGGCCTGGCGCGTGCCGTTTCTGATCGGCGGCGTGTTCGGTCTGTTCGCCATGTACCTGCGCCAGTGGCTGCACGAAACCCCGGTGTTCACCGAGATGCAGCAGCGCAAGGCCCTGGCCGCGGAGCTGCCGCTGAAAACCGTGGTGCGTGATCATCGCGGCAGCGTGGCGATTTCCGCGCTGCTGACCTGGCTGCTGTCGGCCGGCATCGTGGTGGCGATCCTGATGACGCCGACTTTCCTGCAGACCCTCTACGGCTTCGATGCGGTCACCTCGCTGAAGGCCAACAGCCTGGCCATCGTCATGCTCAGCATCGGCTGCATCTTCAGCGGCGCCCTGTGCGACCGCATCGGTGCCGGCCGGGTGCTGGTGGTCGGCTGCACGGCGCTGGCGGTCTGCGCCTGGCTGTTCTACAGCGGCCTGCATGCCAATCCGCAGTGGCTGTTCCCGCTGTATGCGCTGGTCGGCCTGTTCGTCGGCACCATCGGTGCGGTGCCTTTCGTGATGGTGCATGCCTTCCCGGCGCCGGTGCGTTTCAGCGGCCTGTCGTTCTCCTACAACATGTCCTACGCGGTGTTCGGCGGCCTGACCCCGGTGGCGGTGTCGCTGCTGGTCAAATGGAGCCCGCTGGGCCCGGCGTACTACCTGATCGCCCTGTGCGGCGTGGGCGTGATCATCGGCCTGACGCTGCTGCGCAAAGGTCGTTGAGTAGCTGACTGCTTCGCACCAGCCGGCCGAGCCGGTATGGTGCGAGCACGTTCACAACGCGATGGAGAAGCCCATGAGCCTTTACGGCGATTACGATTCGCAGAACATCTTCGCCAAGATCATTCGCGGCGAGATGCCTTGCTACAAGCTGTACGAAGATGACGACGTGCTGGTGTTCCTGGATCTGTTCCCACAGTCGTTCGGGCATACGCTGGTGATCCCCAAGCGCGCCGAGGCCCGCAACCTGCTGGAAATCGATGCCGACAGCCTGACCAAGCTGACCCTGGCCGTGCAGAAGGTGGCTCGTGTGCTGGCCGACGAGCTGCAGCCCGATGGCGTGCAGATCGCCCAGTTCAACGGCGCGCCCGCCGGGCAGACGGTGTTCCATATCCACATGCACGTGATTCCGCGTTTCGCCGAGCAGGGGCTGCAGAACCACGCCAGCGGCAAGGCCGACCCTGTCGAGCTGGAAAAGCTGCAGGCCAGGCTGGTGAAGCGCTTCCAGAGCGTCTGAGCGACGTTCGCGGGCCGCCGGAACAGGGCGGCCTCGGGACAAAGCTCGTCCGCAGCCCGCAGCCCGCGGACGAGGCGAGGAGCGCCGCGCTGTTCTGTCAATCCATTGGCTGGCGTCGGTCTCGTTTAGCGCACCCGCCGCTTGAGCCACTGGCTCAGCCACTCGTAGCCGCTGACCAGCAGGATGCCGCCCAGCACCAGCAGGGCGCCGACGATGAAGTTGACCTCCAGTGGTTCGCCCAGCAGCACCACGCCGAACACGATGCCGAACATCGGCGTCATGAACGACAGCACGCCCAGGCGTGATGCCAGGTAGTTGCGCAGCAGCCAGAACCAGGCCAGGAAGCTGGCGAACGACACCAGCAGCGCCTGGAAGATCAGCCCGCCGATGGCGATCGGCGTCGGGTTGAATCCCAGTTGGCCCGTCACCGCGCAAGCCAGGATCAGCAGCACGAAGCCGCCCAGCAACTGGTAGAACAGCGTCTGCGTCACCGGTGCGTTGGACAGCCGCGAGCAGCGCACCACCACGGTGGTGGCGCCCCAGGCCATGGCGCCGAGCAGGCCCAGTAGGTCGCCATACAGTTGCCGCCCGGCGTCCCGGGTTTCCGTGCCGCCGGAGCCGCCGGCGAACGACACCACGATGCCCATGAAGGCGACGCCGATGCCCAGCCATTGCAAGGGCCGCAGGCGCTCGGCAGGCAGCCGCCAGTGCAGCCCCAGCGCAGCGAAAATCGGCGCCGTGTAGAGAAAGATCACCATGTGCGAGGCGCTGGTGTGGCGCAGCCCTTCGCCGACCAGCATGAATTCCAGGGCGAACAGGAAACCCACCACCAGCCCAGGCCGCCAGTTACCGGCGCGCACCCCCAGCCCATCACGACGCCACAGCATCAGCACGGCCACCAGCAGGGCGGCGATGCCCGAGCGCAGGGCCAACATCAACACCGGCGCCACGTCGTCGGCGGCAGCCTTGAGCACCACCTGCTGCATGCCCCAGATCATGCACAGGCCAACCATCAGGCCGCCGGCCAGACCGTCGATGTTCTTGCGCGTGTCCATGCCGGTCGCTCGTAAGGGAGTGGGGCGCCATTATGGTGTGGCCGTTCGGTGCAGGCCAGCGCGATGGATTTATTGCACGCTTATGGCAATGTGCTTGTCTGTGAGCAGAGCCTGTCGCTCGCCATCCCCGTGATTCTCTGGAGAGAACCCATGCGTCTGATCTTCGCCGTATTGCCTCTGCTGGTCCTGGCCGGTTGTTCGTCCTACCAGGCCGATCCCGAAAAGATCACCGATATCCCGAGCGAGCGCCTGCGGGCCTACCAGGAGCCGGTGCAGGGCGGTGGTGAAGTGGTGGTCACCCGTGACCTGGGGCTGATGGGCGGCGGCTGCTACGTGGCCGTACTGGTCGACCGCAAGGTGGCGGCGCGTATCGCCGTCGGTGAGCGGGGGCGTTTCCAGGTGCCGGCGGGCAACCGCATCGTCGGCATCGCCGCTGATAGCGAAGATGAAACCCTGTGCGGCAAGGGCCGCCTCAACCGTGAAGTGGCGGTGAAGGTCGAGGCCGGCGGTGTGGCCAATCTGCGTATCGTCAGCCAGAACCGTGGTGGTTTCGACATTCTTCCCGAGCAGGCGAGGTAGAATCGTCCTTCACTCGATACCGCACAGGATGTGCCCGTGAAGGATCTACCCATCGCGATCGTCGGCGCTGGCACCGCAGGGTTGGCCAGCGCCATCCTGCTGGCCCGCCAGGGCTGGTCGGTCACGCTCTACGAACGCGTCGCCGACCTGCAGCCGGTGGGCGCCGGCATTCTGCTGCAGCCCTCGGGGCTCGCGGCACTGCGCCATCTGGGCCTGCTCGACGAATGCACCGCGCTCGGCGCGCCGGTCAGCCGCCTGTTCGGTACCTCGGCCTGCGCCCAGCGGGTGATTCTCGACACCCGCTACGCCCACTGGCAGGCCGACTCCTTTGGCCTCGGCATCCACCGTGGCGTGCTGATGACCGCCTTGCTCAACGCCGCCCGCGCAGCCGGGGTAACGATCCGCACCGGCGTCACCATCTCCCGTTTCATTCAGTCGCCCAGCCACGTGCGCTTGCTCACCGACGATGGCCAGGGCAACGAGTCGGTGCTCGGCGAGCACGCGGCGCTGATCCTCGCCGACGGCACCCGCTCGCAGTTGCGTGCCCAGATGCAGGTGCGTCAGGCGGTCAAGGCCTACCCCTGGGGCGCGCTCTGGAGCATCGTGCCGACACCCGAAGGCGCCGACTCCACGGACCTGCGCCAGTGGTACCGCGGCTGCTCGCAGATGTTCGGCATCATGCCGACCGGCTGCACCCATGCTGATCGCCACACGCGCCTGAGCAGCCTGTTCTGGAGCCTGCCGGTGGCCAGCCACGGCGCCTGGCGAGAGGCCGGGCTGGAAGCCTGGAAGGAGTCGGTGCGCAAGCTGGCAGGCGAGCCGGCCGAGGCCTTCCTGCGTGCCATCGAGTCGCCCGAGCGGCTGATGCTGGCCAGTTACGCAGACGTGCGCATGCATCAGTGGCATGACGGTCGCGTGCTGGCCATCGGCGACTGCGCCCACGCCATGAGCCCGCAACTGGGACAGGGCGCCAACATGGCGCTGGTCGATGCCGTGGCGCTGGGCGATGCCCTGGGTACTTGCGGAATCGGCCAGGCTGCCGATCCTGCGGCCTGCTTCGCCGCCTATGGCGCGGTGCGCCGCGCTCACCTGGGTTATTACCGCCAGGCCAGCCGCTTGCTGACGCCTTTGTTCCAGTCGCACAGCAGCGTGCTGGCGGTGCTGCGCGACTGCGCGCTGTTCGTCGCGCGGCATCTGCCCATGGGCCGCCAGCATGCCGTGAACACTCTGGTCGGCGCGCGCACCGGCTGGCTGTTCTCGGGCAAGGGCGCAGCGCCGTTGCACGCCTGGCGCAAGCCCTCTGCGCCGGAGCCGGTGCTGGAACCGACGTCGGCTTAGACCGGCGCTTGCGCCTTCTGCACCCGCCAGGCCCAGAGAAACACCAGCAGGCCGGCGACCGCGGTCGCCGCGCCGATGTAGCCCGTCGAGGTCCAGCCGAAACCGGCGCTGATCGCCAGGCCGCCGAGCCACGGGCCCAGGGCGTTGGCGATGTTGAAGGCAGCATGGTTGGAGGCTGCGGCCAGGGTCTGGGCGCCGGTTGCCACGTCCATCAGGTGGGTCTGCAAGGCTGGCGACAGCGCCGCGATGGTGCCCAGGGCCAGGATCGCCGGCAGCACCGTCCAGATCGATTGCGTGGCCACTGGCAGCACCAGAAGCACCAGCGCGCTCCACAGCAGGATCCACGCCACCGACTTGAAACGCAGGCGGTCGAACAGCCAGCCGCCGGCCATGTTGCCGAGAATGCAGCCAACGCCGAACACCGCCATGGCCACCGGGATCATGCCCGGGCTGACCCGGGTGACTTCCAGCAGCGTCGGCGCCATGTAGCTGAACACGCAGAACATGCCGGCGAAGCCGATCGAACCGATGCCCAGGGCCAGCCAGATCGGTGCGCGATTGAAGGCGCGCAGCTCGTTGATCGGGCTGCTGCGCACTTCGTTGCGATCCAGCGGCAACAGCAGGGCGATCATCGCCACGGTGGCCAGGGCGATCACGCTGACCAGGGCGAAGGCGAAGCGCCAACTGGCACTCTGGCCCAGCCAGGTGGCCAGCGGGTTGCCGATCAGAATCGCCACGCTTAGCCCCATCAGCACTCGGCTGACGGCCTTGGCGCGTTTGTGCGGCGCGTTTGTGCGGCGGCGCCATGGAAGCGGCCACCAGCATGGCTACGCCGAAGTAGGCGCCGTGGGGCAGGCCGGCGAAGAAGCGAAACACCAGCAGCGACAGGTAGTCGGGCGCCAGGGCGCTGGCCAGGTTGCCGACCGCGAACACGCCCATCAGCAGCAACAGCAGGTGCTTGCGCAGCAGGCGCGAGCCCAGCAGCGCGAGGATTGGCGCGCCGACCACCACGCCCAGGGCATAGCTGCTGATCACATGGCCGACCTGGGGTTCGCTGACGCCCAGATCCTGGGCCACGTTGGGCATCAGGCCCATGATGGAAAATTCGCTGGTGCCGATGGCGAAGCCGCCAAGTGCCAGGGCCAGTTCGATCAGCAGGATCGCCCCGGCACTCAGGCGCGGGGCGGCGTGGGCGGAGCCACTCATGGTTTACCTCATGGGGTGCGGCGAATCAGGCGGGGCATTATTCACACATTGGCAGGCCGAGAAAACCACCGTGACCTGCGCAGCTTTCAGCGATAGCGCTGCAGGATGGCGGCGAACTCGCCGCGTTCCTGCATCTGTCGCATCGCATCGAGCAGTGCCTGGGTGGGAACGTCAGGCGCATCACGAACCAGGCATGCGACCTCGACGTGGGTCAGTTCGTGCACTTCGTGAAGTCTTTCAGGCTCGCTACGGCCGCGGTTGAACCACAGCAGGGCCAGCTCGTTGGTGACCGCATAATCGTAACGTCCGGCTGCCAGTTTTCTCAGTACCAATCCCTGGGTGCGTGCATCGTCGCGTTGCAACTGCCCGGCGGTGAACAGGGCTTCCAGGGTTGGATAGTGAAAGCCCAGAACCGTGCCGATCGACTGCATGGTGAGGTGTTCGGGAGCGACAGGTTGTGCGGAACGGCTGACCAGCAGATCACGTTGCAGCATGAATGGCACGCTCCAGACGTAACCCGAGTAGGGCGTGTCGAGCCAGGCCGGATTGACGTAGCAGCGCACGTCGATCTCCTGATTCAGCAACGCGCGATGCACCCGCATGCGCGGCATCACCTGCAGGTCGGCGCGGCGGCCGACTTTTTCGGACACCTGGATGGCCAGGTCATGGAGAATGCCGTCGACTGCTTCGCCGTTGCTGATGAGTACCATCGGCATCACGCCGCTTTCGGTAATCGAGAAGCGCAGCGGGGCTTGCTCGGCCAGACAGGTGCCGCTCATCAGGGCGATCGCCACGACGAGCCGGTACGCCGGATTGTGGCGAACCAGTCGGGAAAGGATGGTGTCGCAACGGTAGGTGGTCTGAAATCTGGTCATCGGTCGCTCGCGGTATGCTGAACGTTCGCCCATTGCAGAGCACGAAATTTTCAGATTACTGTTTTAAAAGGTTTTTTATGTGGTTCGATTGACTCAGCTTATTGGTTTGATGCTTTCAATCAATGGGCTCTTTGGTCCACATAGGGCTACTATCCCTCCTGTAAATTTTTCAACCCTCGAAGGAGTTCACAGATGTCTTTGATTAACACTCAAGTTCAGCCGTTCAAGGTCAATGCCTTTCACAATGGCAAATTCATCGAAGTCACCGAAGAAAGCCTGAAAGGCAAGTGGTCGGTACTGATCTTCATGCCCGCCGCGTTCACCTTCAACTGCCCGACCGAGATCGAAGACGCCGCCAACAACTACGAAGCTTTCCAGAAGGCTGGTGCCGAGGTTTACATCGTGACCACCGACACCCACTTCTCCCACAAGGTATGGCACGAAACCTCGCCGGCCGTTGGCAAAGCCAAGTTCCCGCTGATCGGCGACCCGACTCACCAGCTGACCAACGCCTTCGGCGTGCACATCGCTGAAGAAGGCCTGGCACTGCGCGGCACCTTCGTGATCAACCCGGAAGGCCAGATCAAGACCGTCGAAATCCACTCGAACGAGATCGCTCGTGACGTGGCCGAGACCCTGCGCAAGCTGCAAGCCGCCCAGTACACCGCTGCCCACCCGGGCGAAGTGTGCCCAGCCAAGTGGAAAGAAGGCGCTCAGACGCTGGCTCCTTCCCTGGACCTGGTCGGCAAGATCTAAAAACGGCCGGGAAACTACTGCGCGTCGTCGATGCGGCGTTGAAACCAGGCTCGGGCTCGTCATTTACAGCTCGTAAACTCCTCGCCCGAGCCTGATTTCGCCTTGCCTCGACACCGCTCGCTACGTTTCCCAATCCGTTTTCCGCGCTGACCAAATCAACCGCTGATTCTGGAAGCGCGCCCGAACGCCCGGGCGTAACCCGTCCGGGCGTTTTATTGCCCGAATTTCGTCATTGAGGACTCGTATATGTTGGACGCAACCCTTAAAACCCAGTTGAAGGCGTACCTGGAAAAGGTCAGCCAGCCGTTCGAGATCGTCGCGTCCCTCGATGACAGCGACAAGTCCCAGGAGCTCAAAGGCCTCTTGGACGATATCGTCAGCCTGACCGACAAGATCACCCTGAAAACCGATGGCAACGATGCCCGCAAGCCATCGTTCGCACTGAATCGCCCGAATGGCAACATTAGCCTGCGTTTCGCCGGTTTGCCGATGGGCCACGAATTCACTTCGCTGGTGCTGGCCCTGCTGCAAGTCGGTGGCCACCCGTCGAAGCTGGCGGCCGAGGTGATCGAGCAGATCCAGAACCTGGAAGGCGAATTCAACTTCGAGACCTATTTCTCGCTGTCCTGCCAGAACTGCCCGGACGTGGTCCAGGCGCTGAACCTGATGGCCGTGCTCAACCCGAACATCCGCCACGTCGCCATCGACGGCGCGCTGTTCCAAGATGAAGTCGAGTCCCGCCAGATCATGTCGGTACCGAGCATCTACCTGAACGGCGAACTGTTCGGCCAGGGCCGTATGGACGCCGAGCAGATTCTCGCCAAGATCGACACCGGCGCCTCGGCCCGTGATGCCGAGAAGCTGAACGCCAAGGAAGCCTTCGATGTGCTGGTCATCGGTGGCGGCCCGGCCGGCGCTGCAGCGGCCATCTACGCCGCCCGTAAAGGCATCCGCACCGGCGTCGCCGCCGAGCGTTTCGGCGGCCAGGTGCTCGACACCATGGCCATCGAGAACTTCATCTCGGTGCAGGAAACCGAAGGCCCGAAACTGGCCCGCGCCCTGGAAGAGCACGTCAAGCAGTACGAAGTCGACATCATGAACCTGCAGCGTGCCAGCGCGCTGATCCCGGCTTCCAGCGAAGGCGGCCTGCATGAAGTGAAGTTCGAGAGCGGTGCGAGCCTGAAAGCCAAGACCGTGATTCTGTCCACCGGCGCCCGCTGGAGAGAGATGAACGTGCCGGGCGAGAAGGAATACCGCAACAAGGGCGTGGCTTACTGCCCGCACTGTGACGGCCCGCTGTTCAAAGGCAAGCGCGTGGCGGTGGTCGGTGGCGGTAACTCCGGCGTGGAAGCGGCCATCGACCTGGCCGGTATCGTCGCCGAGGTAACCCTGCTCGAGTACGACAGCAAGCTGCGCGCCGACGCCGTGCTGCAGAAGAAGCTCTACAGCCTGCCCAACGTCAAGGTGATCACCAGCGCCCTGACCAGTGAAGTGAAAGGCGACGGCCAGAAGGTCACCGGCCTGGTCTACAAGGATCGCAACTCCGACGCGTTCATCCCGGTAGAGCTGGAAGGCATCTTCGTGCAGATCGGCCTGCTGCCCAACTCCGAGTGGCTCAAGGGCTCGGTGGAGCTGTCGGACCGTGGCGAGATCATCGTCGACGCCCGTGGCGAAACCTCGCTGCCCGGCATTTTTGCCGCCGGCGACGTGACCACCGTGCCGTACAAGCAGATCGTCATCGCCGTGGGCGAGGGCGCCAAGGCTTCGCTCAGCGCGTTCGATCACCTGATTCGTAGCTGATCAACTGCTGTGTATGAAAAACGGGCCCAGCGGGCCCGTTTTTTTGTTTATCGCATTTTTAGGATGAAGCGTGGTTGGCACCGGACTGGCAATAAAGCGTTCGTTGCCGACGGCTTGGCACTCTCCATTAGCATGCCGCCTTGCATGATGGGTTTCGCCCCTTACGGGCGAGTCACTTTCTCTTGCTTGCCCAAGAGAAA